>JAACZU010000001.1 GCA_009996615.1 Rhodanobacteraceae bacterium
CTTGGCTGCGCCCGGCTCAACCGATGCCGGGGTAAAAATCAACCACTGGAAACGCGAGAGAGCCATTGAATCTACCAGCAGCCCATTTCAGGCCGTGGTATTTGAGCGTAGTTGCGGTGCCACCACTGACTTCAGTACGCAAGTGTCGTTGCTCAGGATTGGTGCCGAGCTTCCCAACGAAGCGGGCACTATCTTCATCGCAGATACGAATCATGGAGCGGCACCCTCGGGCCTTGGTGGCGGTCCCGAGGTTCGGGTGATGTGGGGCGAGGATTCCTCCGTTACTGTCTCTCATCATCCGCGAGCCAGGGTGTTCAAGGCCGCATCGGAGTTTGGAGGCATCAAGGTTCGGGTTGTTCCGAGCACAGGTGCCCCACAAGGCGCTCAAGCGACGGACTCGCCATTGGCAAGCCTGCCGCCTAGCCCCGGCGGCGCGCCGCTGTAGGAGCTGCAATGAACGTGCAGTCAGTCCGCAAGATCGCCCTGGCTCTTCCGGAAGTCACAGAAGCGCCACACTTCGACTACCGCTCATTTCGCGTCAAGGGCAAGATTTTCGTCACGGTGCCGCCGGATGAACGGCACGTCCATGTGTTCGTGGATGAGCAGGAACGCTTGTTGGCTCTTGCCATGTATCCCGAGGATGTCGAGCCGCTGCATTGGGGTCAGAGGATCCTCGGCGTCCGGGTCGATCTTTCTCGGGCCAAAGCGGAAGCCGTCGAGCATCTTGTGCGCGCTGCTTGGCGCAACAAGGCACCCAGGCGCCTGGCGGCTGCAGCCGGCATGTCCGGACCCGTAGACATGGGGAACGATCATGACGTTCGTTGATATGTCGCGCCCAGGCAAGCGGTGGCTCTACGCCGTTCTGACTTGTGTCCTTCTTGCATGCCTGTGGATCGGATGGCGCGATTTCGATCCATGGGTTCCTCAGGACGAGGTGCGCGAGAACATCCGGTCCACTGTCCGTTGGCTGATCCAGCTACTGGTTCAGTATGCGATTCCGGGCGGCATCCTGATCTTTTTCGGCAAGGAAGTCCTTGCCAGGCTTCGGAACAGCGGCGCACGCCCGGCAATGAGGCCTGACAATCCCGGACTGCGTTCAGGGTGCCGGTTGGGTCGTCGGCACACCGCGTGATTTCCTGCGCCCGGATTCGGCATCTGTCGGGCACGTCGAGGCATGCCCATGCCGCCCCGCAGCGGCTTTGCGGGGCAGGGAGCAGACGCTTACGCGGCGATCCGTTCGATGCGCGCGACGACGTCGCGCAGGGCACGGTGGGCTTCTTCCAGGTCGTAGTCGGCCTGCAAGCCGAGCCAGAAGCGCTCGCTGGTGCCGAGCGCGGCGGCCAGGCGGACGGCGGTGTCGGCGGTTACGCTGCGCTTGCCGAGCACGATTTCGTTAATGCGCCGTGGCGGCACGCCGGCGGCACGGGCGAGCGCGTTCTGGCTGATGCCGAGCGGGCGCAGGAATTCCTCGAGCAGGATTTCGCCGGGATGGATGTTGGGCAAGGTCTTCATGGTCGACTCCGCGTGTCAGTGGTAATCGACGATTTCCACGTCATGCGCATCGCCGTCCTCCCATCGGAAGCAGATGCGCCATTGGTTGTTGATCCGGATGCTGTGCTGGCCTGCCCGGTTGCCCTTGAGCGCTTCGAGCCGGTTGGCCGGAGGCACGCGCAAGTCGTCGAGGTTGGCTGCGTTGTGGAGCATGCGCAGCTTGCGCCGGGCGGCTTGCTGGATGTCTGCCGGCAACCGCCTGGATGGCGTGCCGCGCCAGATCTTCTCGGCTTCCTTGTCGGCGAATTTTCGGATCACGTGGCCACCATAACGTCTTGCGTCATATGACGCAAGGCGTTACGAAGACGGCCGCTACGGGCGCAGATCGTGGGTGACAGGAGGTGGGTGGAGTCTTGTGCAGCCTCGAATCAGGATGGCTTGCGTGCCTGCAACTCGTACAGCCAGTGCAGGAGCATGAAGAACGCGGCGCCGAGCAGGAGGCCGCAAGCGGTCGCTGAAAGGGTGGGGCCGTGCCAGCGAAAGTCGACGAGGATGGCAAAGACCAATCCCGCCGCGCCGCCATAGGTCGCCGCCACGCACCATCCGCGCATCGTGCTAGGAGCATCGAACAGGCTCCTGACGATGCCTGCGGCCAGTGCGCCGGCACCGAGCGGGCCAACCAGATGCGCGACCAGATCCAGGTTGATCGTCACGTTCAAGCCGAACAGGTTGAGCACGAGCACGGTAAGGCCGAGTACCGCGCCGTAGTAGGCGGTTTGGAACAGCACTTCGGCCGCGTAGTGAAATTGCGGACGCGCATGCGCAAGCAGCCATAGGCGCGCCAAGCCTATGGAGCCAGCGATCCGCTGCGAGACGGTGAGGTCCGGCCGCTGGGTTGACTGACGCATTATGTGCGCACCGCCTGGACGATTCAGGCCAGGCGCCGGCCCGCGCAATGGCGAGCCGGCGCAAGCGGTCAGCTCCGGCGCAGCCGGCTATGCCGATAGCCGTAGCCGAAGTAGACGATCAGGCCGAACAGCGTCCAGCCGATCATCAGCGCCCAGTTGTGCGCGGTCATCGTCGAAAGCAGGATCATGCAGCTGACGATGCCGGCGAGGCAGATCAGCGGGGCGAACTTGATGCGGAACGGGCGCGGCAGGTTCGGCTGCGTGCGGCGCAGGATCCACACGCCGCCGCAGACGGCGGCGAACGCGATCAGCGTTCCCATCGAGGTCAGTTCGCCGAGGATGTCGAGCGGGAACACCGCCGCGAGCAGCGCGATGCCGACGCCGGTGATGATCGTGTTGATGTGCGGCGTGCGGTGCTTGGGGTGGATCGAGGTGAACACCGGCGGCAGCAGGCCGTCGCGGCCCATGATCATGAAGATGCGCGGCTGGCCGATGATCATGACCAGCACGACCGAGGACAGGCCGATCAGCGCGCCGATCTCGACCACCACGCGCAGCCAGGACAGTTCCGGGTGGCTGGCGACCGCGGTCACGACCGGCTCGTTGGTGCCGAGCAGGTTGTACGGGGTCAGGCCGGTCATCACCGCGGCCATGCCGATGTAGAGCACGGTGCAGACGGCGAGCGAGGCGAGCATGCCGATCGGCATGTCGCGCTGCGGATTCTTCGATTCCTGCGCGGCGACCGAGGTCGCCTCGAAGCCGATGTAGGCGAAGAACACCATCGAGGCGCCGCGCAGCACGCCGTCCCACCCGTACTTGCCGGGGCCCTGGTTGGCCGGGATGAACGGCTCCCAGTTCGCCGGATTCACGTACTGCCAGCCGGCGAAGATGACCAGCACGATCAGGCCGATCTTCAGCGCGACCATCGCCGCGTTGGCCGAGGCCGATTCGCGGATGCCGACGTAGCAGACCCAGGTCAGCGCGAGCACGATGGCGGCGGCCGGCACGTTCATGATCGCGCCGGTCGGCTTGAGCTGGCCGTCGAGCGGCGCGTTGACCAGCGCGGCCGGCAGGTGGATGCCGAAGTGGTCGAGCAGGCTGAGGAAGTAGCCGGTCCAGCTGACCGCGACGGCCGAGGCGGACACGCCGTATTCGAGCACCAGCATCCAGCCGATGAACCACGCGGCGAGCTCGCCGAGCGTGGCGTAAGTGTAGGAGTACGCGCTGCCCGAGACCGGCACCATCGCGGCGAACTCGGCGTAGCACAGCGCGCAGAACGTGCAGCAGATCGCCGCCAGCACGAACGACAGGATGATCGCCGGGCCCGCGTGTTCGGCCGCGGCCTGGCCGGTGATGACGAAGATGCCGCCGCCGATCACGGCGCCGATGCCGAGCGCGGTCAGGCCCCAAGGCCCGAGCGTGCGGTTGAGCTGGAGGCTGTCCGCATCGGCCTGGGCGGCCTGCGGGTGCTTGATCGCGAGGAGCTGTTTCAGCATGAAAAATCCCGGGCGCCGCGGCAGCGCCGTGCGCAAAGTGAAGGTGTCCGGACGGGAAGGGCCGGCGGGTTCGCCGCCGGCCCCGCGGAATCAGGCGCCCTTGCGCAGGCGGCTGTGGCGGAAGCCGTAGCCGAAGTAGATCAGGAAGCCGAGCACGGTCCAGCTGATCATCACGTGCCAGTTCTCCGCGAACGGCTGCCAGAACAGGTACAGGCAGAAGATCACGCCGAGCGGGCAGACCAGCCACGGCGCGCGCACGCGGAACGGGCGCGGCAGGTCCGGGCGCGTGCGGCGCAGGATCAGCACGCCGGCGCTGACGGTGGCGAACGCGAGCAGGGTGCCCATCGAGACGAGGTCGCCGAGGAAGCCGATCGGCAGCAGGCCGGCCAGCACCGCGGCGACCACGCCGACGACGATCGTGCCGCGGTGCGGCGTCTGGAATGTCGGATGCACCTTGGCGAACATCTTCGGCAGCAGGCCGTCCTGCGCCATCGAGTAGAAGATGCGCGGCTGGCTCATCAGCATGACCAGGATCACCGAGGACAGGCCGGCGATCGCGCCGATCGAGACGATGGTCTTCAGCCACAGCAGGCTCGGGTACGCGGCCAGCGCGGTCGCGACTGGCTTGGGCGTGCCCAGCTCGGTGTACGGCAGCATGCCGGTCAGCACGGCGGCGACGATGATGTAGATGATGGTGCAGAAGAACAGCGAGCCGAGGATGCCGATCGGCATGTCGCGCTGCGGGTTCTTCGCCTCGCCGGCGGCGGTGGAGACCGCGTCGAAGCCGATGTAGGCGAAGAACACGATCGCCGCGCCGCGCACGACGCCTTCCATGCCGAACTTGCCCGGGCCCTGGTTTTCCGGGATGAACGGATGCCAGTTGGCCGGATCGACGTACTTCGCGCCGAACGCGACGAACATGAAGATCACGATCAGCTTGATCGCGACGATGACCGAGTTGACGATCGCCGACTGGCGGATGCCGACGTAGCACAGCGCGCTGATCGCGCCGATGATGGCGACGGCCGGCAGGTTGACGTAGCCGCCGGTCGGGGTCAGCTTGCCGTTGACGACGTCGAACGGCGCCGCCGCGAGCGAGTTCGGCAGTGCGAGCCCGAAGTCATGCAGCAGGCTGTTGAGGTAGCCGGACCAGCCGACCGCGACGGTCGAGGCGGCGAACAGGTATTCGAGTACCAGGTTCCAGCCGATGAACCAGGCGACGATCTCGCCCAGCGTGGCGTAGGAATACGAGTACGCGCTGCCCGAGACAGGCAGCATCGCGGCGAACTCGGCGTAGCACAGGCCGGCGAATGCGCAGGCGATGCCGGCGATGACGAAGCTGAGCATGATCGCCGGGCCCGCATGCGCCGCGGCCGCCTGGCCGGACAGCACGAAGATGCCGGCGCCGATCACCGCGCCGACGCCGAGCGCGACCAGCTGGCGCGCCGTCAGCGTGCGCTTGAGCGTGACCTCCCCCTGCAGCGATCCGTGGACCGGCTCGCCCGCGTCGACATGCGGCGCGGCCTGCACCGGTTTGGTAATGAACAAACTGTTGGACATCGAAGACTCCCCTCGGAGGCGTGACCCGATCATGCGTGGTGATGCGGGAATTTTTCGGCACTGGCACTGGCCGCGACACCCGCGCGTTCTGTGGTGCACGGTGGGTCGCGACACCGCACGGCGACGGGCGGCACAGTACCTTGCCAAAGCGCCGATGCGAGCACAAGCGCCGACAGTCATGGGCGTGCGGGCCGCGGTCCGCGTGGCGCAATGCAGCATCGCAGCTTGTGCCGTGCGACGCGCTGCGGCACGCTGCACGGCCTTTTCACAGGGCGCTTCATCGATGCACGACGACAATCGGCGCGCGCTGCACGCTGCGCTGCAAGGTCACGGCGAGCGCGACCCGGATGCGCCGGTCGCGTGCTTCATCGACTTCCTCGACTCGCACGCGGACGTGTTCGAGCGCCGCCATGCAATCGGCCACTTTACCGGTTCGGCCTGGCTGGTCAGCGCCGATGGCGCGCGCGTGCTGCTGACGCACCACCGCAAGCTCGGCCGCTGGCTGCAGCTCGGTGGCCACGCCGACGGCGATGCCGATCTCGCGCGCGTCGCGCTGCGCGAGGCGGAGGAGGAGTCGGGTCTCGCGGGCCTCGCTGTCGAGCCGGCGATCTTCGACCTCGACCGCCACCTGATCCCGGCGCGCGGCGCCGAGCCGGCGCACTGGCACTACGACGTGCGCTACGTCGTGCGCGCGACGGCCGGCGAGGACTTCGTCGTCGGCGAGGAGTCGCTCGACCTGGCGTGGCGCGACATCGCCGCGCTGGCGGACGACGCCGCAAGCGACGAATCGCTGCGCCGCATGGCGCGGCGCTGGTTGATCCGTACCTGATTCCGCCGTCGGGGGACCGACGTATACTGCGCGCGTTTTGCTGGATGACCGGGAGGGGGTATGGGCAAGGCGGACGTTGGGCGCTTGGTCCTGCCGGCGCTTGGCGCCATCGGTGCGGGGAGCGCCATCGCGCGCGATGGCGATCTCGATCGGAGCTTAGGAACGATCGGCAAGGTCTTCATGAAGTATCCGGACGGGTCCTTCATCGATTCCTACAACGTGGACGCCGCGCTGCAGCCGGACGGCAAGCTGCTGCTCGCCTCGTCGCGCAACGTCGCCGACCCGGACTACGATTTCGGTGTGCTGCGCCTGCTGCCGAATGGCAGCATCGATACGACGTTCGGTACCGGCGGACAGGCGTTCTTCGCGATCGACCGGGTCGGCAGCGAAAAGGGTGATCACGTCGTCGGCATCGCATTGCAGCCCGACCAGAAGATCGTGCTGGCCGGATTTGCCGACGGCGACAACTTGACGGGCCAGGACATGGCCGTCGTGCGCTTGAATGCCAATGGCTCGATCGACACCGCATTCGGCGCCAACGGCGTGGCCATCGTGCAGTTCAACCTCGGCAACTGCAGCGCGAACGGATGCGTGGACCAGGGCCTGCGCGTCAACCTGCAAGGCGACGGCAAGATCCTCGTTGCGGGGCAGGCGAGCAGCAATCAGGTTGCTTCGACGTATTCGAGCACGTTCGCGATCGTGCGCTTGACGACCAGCGGCGTGCGCGATTCGACGTTCGATATCGACGGTCGCGTGACGATGACGTTCGGGGCGGGCGATCAGGCGCGCGCCTTCAGGATCAAGCAGCTCGCGGATGCGGCCCATCTCGTGGTCGTCGGCGGCGCCAACACTGCGCCCGGCAGCATCAATTCCGACTTCGCGCTGGCGCGGCTCAACGCCGACGGCTCCCTGGATTCCACCTTCGGCGTGGGTGGCAAGGTCACTTATGGCTTCGACCTTGGTGGCGGCAAGGCCGACATCGCGACCGATTTCGTCGAGCTGCCGGACGGCAAGCTGATGGTTTGCGGCCAGGTGGAGGTGAATGCGCCCGCGAACTACGATTTCGGCTGCATGCGCTTTCTCGCCAGTGGCGTACCCGATCCGGCCTTCTCGCCGGTGCTCGTGCCGTTCGATTTCGGTGGGCAGTTCTCGGACGCGCCCTTGCGCATCGAACTCGATCCGCGGGGACGCTTCGTCGTCGCGGGATTCGCCGAGGGCGTCTCGGGCAACTACGATTTTGCGCTGGTCCGCCTCATGCCCGATGGTGCGCTCGACACCACGTTCGGCAACGGCGGGTTGGCGACGTTCGACAGCCTGCCTGGCTCGGGCGTGACTGAGCGCGACAATCTGGCCAGCGGACTGGCGATCCAGCCTGACGGCAGGATCATCCTGGCCGGAACGAGCCGCACGAGCACGGGGTCTCCGGAGTTCGAAGTCGTGCGCGTCATCGGCGACACGGTGTTCTCGAACGGCTTCGACGCGTTCTGATGCGGCTCGCCGCGCGCCCGGGCGCGCAGCCCGGGCACGCGGCATCGCAGGCGCTCAGGCGCGGCCGGAGAACTCGCCGGTGGTGGTGTTGACCACCACGCGCGTGCCGGTGGTGATGTACTCGGGCACCTGGATCTCGATGCCGGTCGACAGCTTGGCCGGCTTGGTGCGCTTGGTCGCGCTGGCGCCCTTCAGTTCCGGCGCGGTGTCGACGACTTCCAGCGTGACCGACTGCGGCAGCTGCAGGCCGACCGGCGCGTCGTCGATCAACTGGATGTAGCAGCCCTCGATGCCGTCGGCGAGGTAGCCGGCGGCGTCGCCGATCGCGCTCGCATCGAGCGTGTACTGCGTGTAGTCCTCGTTGTCCATGAACACGTAGGCGTCGCCGTCCTTGTAGGAGTAGGCGACCGGACGGCGGAGCAGCTCGGTTTCCTTCAGGTCGTCCTCGGCGCGCAGCGAGATGTCGAGCTTCTGCCCGCCCGGCACGCTGTACATGATGAAGCGGAACGTGACGTTGCCGCCGCGGCCCTGCGGCGAGCTGCGCTCGATGTCGCGGATTTGCCAGACCTTGCCGTCGTGCTCGACGACGTTGCCTTTCTTGATCTCGGAAGCTTTCATTGGAGAGCCGGGAATGGGGAGTCGGGAATGGGGAATCGTTGAAGCGGGCCGGCTGTGGTCGGGTGGGGCGGAACCGGGAACGACACGCTGCTCTTTCGATTCCCGATTCCCCATTCCCGATTCCCGGCTACTTCGGCGCCAACCGGATCGCGCCGTCGATGCGGATCGTCTCGCCGTTGAGGTAGCGGTTCTGGAGGATGAACGCGACCGTGTCGGCGTATTCCTCCGGCTTGCCCAGGCGCGAGGGGTAGGGCACCTGCGCGCACAGCGAGGCGTACACCTGCTCGGGCATGCCGTCGACCATCGGCGTGTGGAACACGCCCGGCGCGATCGTCATCACGCGCACGCCGATGCGCGCGAACTCGCGTGCCATCGGCAGCGTCATGCCGACCACGCCGCCCTTCGAGGCCGAGTACGCGGCCTGGCCGATCTGGCCTTCGAACGCGGCGATCGAGGCGGTGTTGATGATGACGCCGCGCTCGCCGTCCTCGCCCGGCGCGTTGTGCTGCATCAGCGCGGCGGCGGCCTTGGCGACATTGAAGCTGCCGACCAGGTTGACCATCACCGTGGTCGCGAACGTCGCCAGCGGCATCGGGCCTTCCTTGCCGAGCACGCGGCCGGCGCCGAGGATGCCGGCGCAGTTGACGACGACGTTGAGGCCGCCGAGCGCGGCCTGCGCGTCCTTCAGGGTGGCGGCGACGCCGTCCTCGTTCGTCACGTCGGTGCGGAAGTAGCGCGCGGCGGCGCCGAGCTGCTGCGCGGCGGCGTGGCCCTTGTCGTCGTTGACGTCGAGCAGCGCGACCTGCGCGCCGTGCGCGACGAGGTGCTGCGCGACGGCGAAGCCGAGCCCGGAAGCGCCGCCGGTGACGACGGCCTTGACCTGATCGAGTTGCATGGGAAGCCCTCTGTTTCGAGGGCGCGGATTCTAGCAGCCACCCCGGCGCGCCGGCGACGCGCCGGAGGGCAATTGCGGCGGCCACCGCCGTGTCAGCGGACCGGTGCCATCAGGTGCTGGTACGGCGTGCCGGCCCACATCACGTAGGGCTGCGTCGTGTCCGGATCGGGCTTCTTCGGATAGGCGTCGTAGAAGCCGGGATCCGCGCCGACGACCATCACGTGCGGGCCGGTCTTGACCCAGTGGTTGCCCGCCTCGGGCTTGGTCGCGTACGGATCGGTATTGCTCGCGTCGGTGCCGCCTTCGAGCATGTACATGAAGCCGACCTTGCCGGGCGTGGGCGTCTGGTGCGTGGTCCAGGCGTTCACCCACTCCATCGCATTGGCATCCATGCACATCGGGTCGGGGCCCGGTGTGGCCGGGTTGTCCGGCATGCAGGTGAAGCCGTTGCTGCCCTGGCGCAGCGTGCGCATCTTGCCGGCTTCGTCCATCACGACGACGCTGGCGTGCTTGCCCACGTTGACTGGCGCGGCGCGCATCGCGCTGGCGATCAGCTTGGCGTCGCCCGGCATCGCACCGGCGGCGTGCTTGCCGCCCATGCCCTGCATCGCTTCGTGGGTAGGCGGCTTGTCTGCGGCCCAGGCGCTCAGCGCGAGCGTCACGGCCATGCCGACGAGCGCGGATCGATGGAACAGACGCACGGTACACATGACATCCTCCCGATCGGATTTCGATCACTGGGGCCGGGTTGGCGCGCCCAATTTCCTCCGGTTCCCGAGGGGCGTCAACGGACGCGAAACGGCGTCGGCACGAGGCAAACGGCGTGCCAGAGGCGGGCGTCGGAGCGGGCGCGATCACGCCGCCGCGGCAGGCGTCCCCAACGCGCCGCCTCAGCCGATCGTGCGGCGGAAGTCCAGGTCGTAGCGGGCGCCGCCGGTGAGTGCATGCAGGCGCAGGTTGGTGATGCGGATCGGCGCGCCGGGGGCGAGGTCGGCGATGTTCGACTCGACCATCTCGGCCGGGTCGATTAGCGTGATGCCGCCGCTGCCGATGACCTCGAGCACGTTGTCCGGCCCGATCACGGCGGCGGTGGCGGCGTCGACGCCGAGGCCGAGCGCGAACGGGTTTAGCGCCAGCGCCGCCAGCAGGCGGCCGAGCCGATCGCTGGCGGCGCCGCCCTGATCGATCACGACGCGGTTGGTCAGGCCCAGGCCCGGCGCCAGGTTCGCGCCGCCGCTGCGTGGCGTCGCGCCCTCGCTGCCGTGCGCCAGCATGTGTTCGCACAGCGCCGCCGCGCCGGCACCACAGCCGGCCACCGCCAGTCCTTCGGCGTTGCGCCGGCGCAGCACGCGCGCGAGCGCGGTTCCGCCGATCAGCGTCGACAGGCGCAGCGGCTGGTCGGACAGCAGCAGGGCGAGCTGGGCGCGCTCGAGCGCGTCGAGCAGCGCCGGCCGCTCGCTGTCGGCACGCGCCTGCAGCAGGTGCCGATGTACCTCGCCGGCGCCGGCATCGAACAGCGCGCGCTCGAGGTCGTCGTCCCCGCGCGGTTCGAGCGCGCCGATCACGACGACGCGCGGATGCGGATCGAGCAGGGCGAGCAACTGGCCGAGCAGGCGCGCGTCGCGTTCGTTCGTGCCGAGGTCGCCACTGGCGACGATCAGGCCGCGCTGGCGGTCGGGAGCGAGTTTCGCGGGCATGGCGGATGCGCGGGCGGGATTCCAAGTATAGGCCGAGCGCTCAGCGCAGGGCGCGGATGTGCGTGGCGAACGCCGCGGGATCGAGCGCCGGGCTGAACAGGTGGCCCTGGCCGAGCATCATGCCGTGGCGCAGCAGGAACGTGCGCTGGGCCTCGGTCTCGACCCCTTCGGCGATCATCGTCAGGCCCAGCGCGTGGCCGACGCGGATGATCGCTTCGCAAATGGCCGCGTCGGCGTGGCTGGCGGGCACGCGGCGCATGAAGTCGTAGCTGATCTTGAAGCCGTCGATCGGCAGCTGGCGCAGGTAGTTGAGCGCCGAATAGCCCTCGCCGAAGTCGTCGATCGTGATGGTCACGCCGACCTCGCGCAGGGTATTGAACGTCTGCAGCGTGTCGGGCGTGTCGTCGATCAGCATGCGCTCGATCAGTTCCAGCTCGAGCGCGTCGCCGGGCAGGCCGTGGCGGCGAAGCGCGGTGAGAACCGTGTCGAGGAACGATTCGCTCAGCAGCTGCCGGTAGGAAACATTCACCGCGACGCGGTCGAGCGACACGCCGGCATCGCGCCATTCGCGCAGCTGGCGGCAGGCCTCGTCGATCGCCCAGGCGCCGATCGCGACGATGTCGCCGGTGCTCTCGGCGTGCTGCACGAACTCGAGCGGCTGCAGCTCGCCGCGTTGCGGATGGCGCCAGCGCAGCAGCGCCTCGGCGGCGACGACGCGGCCGCTGGCGAGCTCGACCTGCGGCTGGTACAGCAGGTGCAGTTCGCCGTGGCCGAGCGCATGGCGCAACTGGTTCTCGATGGCGAGGCTGTTCTCGACGCGGCGCGCAAGCGCCGGCGAGAACATCTGCCAGGTGTTGCGCCCGCGATGCTTGGCTTCGCTCATCGCGGCGTCGGCGTGCTTGAGCAGTTGTTGCGCGGTCCGGCCACCGTCGGGGTAGCGCGCGACGCCGATCGAGGCGCTGATCACGAATTCCTCGCCGCCGTGCTCGAACGGGCAGCGGAACGCCGCGTTGATCGCTGCGGCGATCTCGCCCGGCGCCTCCTCGCGCAGCGAACGCGGCAGGACGACGAGGAACTCGTCGCCGGCGAAGCGGCCGCAGCGCGCCCCCTCGGGTAGGCACTCCTGCAACCGCAGTGCGGCACTGCCGAGCAGGCGGTCGCCGGCGTCGGCGCCGAGGATGTCATTGATGACCTTGAAGCGGTCGAGGTCGATGTACAGCAGGGCAGGCCCGTCCGCGTTGCGCGCTTCGCCGATCTGGCGGTTGAGCTCGTCGAGGATGCTCTCGCGGTTGGCCAGGCCGGTGACCGGATCGGTGACCGCCTTGCGCCGCAACTCCAGTTCCATCTGCCTGCGCTCGGTGATGTCCTGGCAGGTGCCGATCAGGCCGTAGATGTCGTTGCCGCGCACGAGCGGGCGCGACACCGCGCTGATCCAGCGCCGCCGGCCGAGCGCCGTGACGATCTCGTATTCCTGCCGTTTCCCCTGCTGACCGGCCATGACCTCCCGCAGGTCGCGTTGCGCCCGCTCGCGGCTGCGCGGCGCGAACAGGGACAGCACGCGCTCGAGCGTGACCGGAAACTCCGGAGAGAGGTCGAACAGGCGGTACATGCCGCTCGTCCAGACCGGCTCGTCGCGGCCGAACAGCAGCTCGAAGCCGCCGATGTGGCCGAGCGCCTGCGTCTGTTCGAGCAGCTCCTGCGTGCGCTTGACTTCAGTGACATCGTTGAACGTGGAAACGACCCCGTACGGCCGCGCCTCGCCCGGGCGCCGCAGTGGTGTCGCACTGACCTGCATCCACAGCGGCGCATCGGCCTTCGGCAGCCAGAAACAGATCAGCTCGGCTTCCACGGCATGGCCGTTGGCGAGCGCGCGCAGGCCGGGGAAGTTGCGCGGCGAGAGCATGTTCCCGTCGTTGTCGGAGAAGCGCCAGCCAGGGAAGCCGGCGGCTTCCAGCCGCGACAGCTCGCCGGAATCGACCCTGAAGATCCGCAGCGCCGCCGGGTTGGCGTAGATGACGCGCCCGGTCGCATTGCGCACGAGGACGCCGGTGTCCATCGCATCCAGCAGGGCGTGCTCGTGCGTGACCACCTCGTGATGGGCGCCCGCGAGGGGTTGCGGGTCCGGCGAGGCCTGCGCCATGTCGCGCCGTTCGCGCAATTCCTCGATCGCCCGGTGCAGCGTGCTGCGCAGGCCGGGGCCGAGGCCGGCGCCGGTCGCCAGCAGCGTGGTGAGTGCTGCGACGGCGCCGCCGACGCCATCGGCTGCTGGCACAGCATTTTCGTCGTGCGCGACGGATTCGACGGTCGTCGGCGCCAACCCCTGAGAGTGCATCGCGTCCCCACTTCGCGTGCGTGTGCCGGCAACTTTACATCGCGGCGGCGAAAGATGGAAAAGTCGCGTGCGCAGGGAATCCGGCTGTCGCTTGTCGCAGTCGCGACAAGGGGCGCGGGCGCCGCGCGGCGCAGGTCCGTGCTAGATGCCGGCCCGTGCCACGCGGCTGCCGGTTTCGCGGCCGAGCTGCGCGCTCAGCCACAGTCCGGTCTCTACCAGCGCCGGCAGGTCGATGCCGGTCGCGATGCCCAGGCCTTCGAGCATGTAGACGACGTCCTCCGTGGCGACGTTGCCGGTGGCACCCTTCGCGTACGGGCAGCCGCCGGTGCCGGAAACCGCGCTGTCGACCACGCTCACGCCTTCCTCCAGGCAGGCGAGGATGTTCGCCAGCGCCTGCCCGCGCGTGTCGTGGAAGTGCACGGCCAGCGCGTCCATCGGCACCTCGGCCGTGACCGCGCGCAGCATCGCGCGCGCCTTGCCCGGCGTACCGATGCCGATCGTGTCGCCGAGCGAGACCTCGTAGCAGCCCAGCTCGTGCAGGCGCCGCGCGACGCGCACGACGTCGGCGACCGGCACTTCGCCCTGGTACGGGCAGCCGAGCACGGTGGAGACATAGCCGCGCACGCTCACGCCGTCGGCGCGCGCCTGTTCGAGCACCGGCACGAAGCGCTCGATCGACTCGTCGATCGAGGCGTTGATGTTCTTGCGGTTGAACGCCTCGCTTGCCGCGGTGAAGATCGCGACCTCGCGCGCGCCGACCGCGCGCGCGCGCTCGTAGCCCTGCAGGTTCGGCACCAGCACCGGGTAGGCGACGCCGGGCTTCTTCGCGATGCCGGCGAACACCTCGGCCGCGTCGGCCAGCTGCGGCACCCATTTCGGGCTGACGAAGCTGGTCGCTTCGATCGTGCGCAGGCCGGTCGCCGACAGGCGGTCGATCAGCTCGATCTTGGTCGCGGCCGGGATGATCGTCTTCTCGTTCTGCAGGCCGTCGCGCGGACCGACCTCGACGATGCGGACGGCGACGGGGAGGGAGGTGTCGGACATGTCGATTCCTGTGGGACGCCCGCGCCGATGGCCGGCGCGGCAATGGCCGATGATCGCACGCCGCCGTCCCGTCCACGCATGCGTGATGGCTAGGCGCGCAGCGCCGCTCTCGGTAGGAGCGGCTTTAGCCGCGATGCTCTGGCGTGGACGCGAAGAGGAGAAGCATCGCGCCTTCCGGCGCTCCTACAGAAGCAGCGCGGCGCCGTTCTCGGTGGGAGCGGCGGCAGCCGCGATGCTCTGGCCCTCAACCAAGCATCCATCCATGGAGCGCTCTCCGGTCGGCATCCATGCCTCCCCCTCAGCGGCCTGAGGGCCGCTTCGACCTCACGCCTCGACCAGCCGCACCAGCACCGCGTCGGCCTCGACGAAGTCGCCGGCGGCGGCCTGCACGCTGTCGACCGTGCCGGCGCGCGGCGCCTTCAGGCTCAGTTCCATCTTCATCGCCTCCATCACCAGCAACTCCTGGCCTTCGGCCACCTCGTCGCCGACGCCGGTCTTGACCAGCACGATGCGGCCCGGCATCGGCGCGACGATGCGGTCGCTGCCGCCGCCGGCGTCGCCTTCCCATGCGAACGCTGGCGCGTGCGTGAACATGTGGCGGCGCGCGCCGTCGTGCACGACGATGCGGTCGCGGTCGATGTGCGCCTGCCAGCGCCGCGTGACGCCGTCGACGGCGGCGACGAGCCAGCCGTCGCGCAGCACGGCCTGCGCGACGTCGTGGGCCTGTTCGCCGAGTTCGAGCCGGTAGCGGCCGTGCGCGCCATGCGCGGACACCTCGACGCGGCCGTCGCGGCCGGCCAGCGCGACGATGCGCCGGCCCGGATGGCCGAGGCGCCAGCCGTCGGCCTGCGCCCACGGCGAGTGCGGATCGGCCGAGGCCTGCGCGCGGCGCGGCGCGTCGGCTTCCTCGTGCAGCAGCCAGGCGGTCGCGGCGGCGAGCAGCGCGGCCGCATCGTCCGCGCCGGTGCCGGCGACGAACTCGTCGAGGTGGCGGTCGAGATAGCCGGTGTCGATGCGGCCCTCGACGATCGCCGGATGGCGCACGAGCCGTTCGAGGAACTCGACATTCGACTTCGGCCCGACCACGTCGCAGGCGGCCAGCGCCTCGCGCATGCGCACCAGCGCGGCCTCGCGCGTCGCGTCCCAGACGATCAGCTTGGCGATCATCGGGTCGTAGAAGATCGTGACCGTGTCGCCTTCGACCACGCCCGAGTCGATGCGCACGTGCGCCGACGGCGCCGGCAGGCGCAGCCGCTCGAGCGTGCCGGAACCGGGCAGGAAGCCCTGCTCGGGATCCTCGGCGTACAGGCGCAGTTCGATTGCGTGGCCGTGCTGTGGCAGCGCCTTGTTGCGTACGACCGAGCCGGGCAGCGCCTCGCCGGCGGCGACGCGCAACTGCAGCTCGACCAGGTCGAGGCCGAGCACCATCTCCGTGACCGGATGCTCGACCTGCAGGCGCGTGTTGATCTCCATGAAATAGAAGTCGCCGGCCGGGCCGACGATGAACTCGACCGTACCGGCGTTGACGTAGTCGAGCGCGCGCGCGGCCGCGACCGCCGCCTCGCCCATCGCCGCGCGCAGCTCCGGCGTGACGAACGGCGAGGGCGTCTCCTCCAGCACCTTCTGGTAGCGCCGCTGCGCCGAGCACTCGCGCTCGTTCAGGTGCGCGATCGTGCCGTGCGTGTCGCCGAACACCTGGAACTCGATGTGGCGCGGCTGCTCGATGTAGCGCTCCAGCAGCACGCGCTCGCGGCCGAACGCGTTCTTCGCCTCGCGCTGGCAGCTTTCGAGGTTCGCGGCGAACTCGCTCGCCGCGCGCACGATGCGCATGCCCTTGCCGCCGCCGCCGTGCGCGGCCTTGATCATCAGCGGAAAGCCGATCCGTTCGGCTTCGCGCGCGAGCAGGGCAGGGTCCTGGTCCTCGCCGGTGTAGCCGGGCACGACCGGCACGCCGCGCGCGGCCATCAGCTCCTTCGCGCCAGCCTTCGAGCCCATGCGCCGCATCGAATCGGCCGACGGGCCGATGAACACGAGCCCGGCGCGCGCGACCGCGTCGGCGAAGTCGGCGTTCTCGGACAGGAAGCCGTAGCCGGGATGGATCGCCTCGGCGCCGCTTGCGAGCGCGGCCTCGATGATCGCGTCGCCGCGCAGGTAGGAGTCGGCCGGGCGCGGCCCGCCGATCGGATACGCGACGTCGGCTTGGCGCACGTGCTGCGCGCCCGCGTCGGCGTCCGAATAGACCGCGACAGTCTCGATGCCGAGCCGGCGGCAGGTGCGGATCACGCGGCAGGCGATTTCGCCGCGGTTGGCGATGAGGACTTTTTTAAACATCGTTGTGGACACGGATGGACGCGGATGGGCGCGGAGTGTTCATGGATTGTCCGTAGACGCGGCGTTTGATGGGGGCGCGGCGGGGTGGGGGCGAAGCGAGGGGCAGCTTTTCGTAGGGTGGGCCGCAGCGCCGAAGGCGCGAGTCCCACCGTTGTTGTGTACGGGCGGTGGGACTCGCCGCTGCGCGGCTGCGTCCCACCCTACGAAAGAATCACAGGCCCTCAGCCTTCCGGCGCGTGGCACACCGCCTCGATGTTATGGCCATCGGGGTCGAGCACGAACGCGCCGAAGTAGTCCGGATGGTAGTGCGTGCGCAGGCCCGGCGGGCCGTTGTCGCGGCCGCCGGCGGCGAGCGCGGCGTCGTAGAACGCGCGCACCGCGGCACGCGTCGGCGCATTGAAGGCGACATGCGTGCCGGTGGCGGCGCCCGGGCCGATCCAGAAGTACGGCTTGGCGTGCTCGCCGAAGCCGGCGTGGTGGTCGTCCGCGCCGGAGGAGGGGTCGACTTCCAGGATCAGCGTGATGCCGAGCGGCGCCAGCGCGCGTTCGTAGAACGCCTTGCTGCGTGCGTAGTCGGATACGGCGATGCCGATGTGGTCGAGCATGGCTACTCCTTCACCCAGGCGGGCGCGCGTTTGTCGAGGAACGCGGCGAGGCCGGCCTGGCCTTCCGCGGAGACCCGCAGGCGCGCGATCAGCTCGGCGTTCTGCGTGTCGGTGTGTTCGGCGGATTCGACCGTCATGCCGGCGATGCGCAATGCCAATCGTTTGGCTTCGGCCTGTGCCAGCGGGCCGCCCTTGGCGAGGAAATGCAGCGCGCGCTCGACCGCGGCGTCGAGCTGGTCGGGCGCGACGACTTCGTGCACCAGGCCGATGCGCGCAGCGTGCGCGGCGTCGAACACCTCGCCGCTGACGAACAGGCGGCGTGCATGGCGGCCGCCGATCGCGGCGATCACGTACGGCGAGATCACCGCCGGCACCAGGCCGAGCTTGACCTCGGACAGCGAGAACTTGGCGCCCTCGACGCCGATCGCGAGGTCGCAGCAGGCGACCAGGCCGACGCCGCCGCCGTAGGCCGAGCCGTTGACGCGCGCGATCGTCGGCTTGGCGAGGAAGTTCAGCGTGCGCATCAGCGCGGCCAGGCGCAGCGAGTCGGCGCGGTTGTCGGCCTCGCTCGCCTGCGCCATGCCGCGCATCCAGTTGAGGTCGGCGCCGGCCGAGAACGAGGCGCCGGCGCCGGTCAGCACGACCGCGCGCACGGCCGGGTTGCGCTCGCAGTCGGCCAACGCGGCGGTCAGGTCGGCGATCAGCGCGTCGTCGAACGCGTTGTGCACGTTCGCGCGGTTCAGCGTGATCGTGGCGACGCCGGCGTCGACGACGACCAGCACGGTCTCACTCATGCGGCTTCATCCCCAGGGTTTTCGAGGCGGCGATGATAGCCGAGCAGGCGCTGCGACTTGCCGCCGCGGGCGGCCGGCCTTCGGTTTTGGCGCGAATCTGGCATAATGCGAACCATTCTTATTTGCGCGCAGTGGTCGACGTGCGGCTATCCGAATTGAAACAGGGTGTCACGGCCGTGGTTCGCGAAGTCGAAGATGCCCATGACGCCGACACGATCGCGCGGCGCCTGCGCGAGCTCGGCTTCGTCGCCGGCGAGCCGGTGCGCATCGTGGCGCACGCGCCGTTCGGCGGCGATCCGCTGCTGGTGCAGGTCGGCTTCACGCGCTTCGCGCTGCGCAGGAGCGAGGCGGCGCGCGTGCGCCTGACCACGCTGGGGGCCGCATGAACGCGCTGGCCGGTTCGCTGCGGGTCGCCCTCGTCGGCAACCCGAATTGCGGCAAGACCGCGCTGTTCAACCGCCTGACCGGCAGCCGCCAGAAGGTCGCCAACTATGCCGGCGTGACGGTCGAGCGCAAGGAAGGCCGCTTCGTCGCGCCGTCCGGACGCGTGCTGCACCTGCTCGACCTGCCCGGCGCGTACAGCCTCGACGCGACCAGCCCGGACGAGGCGATCACGCGCGACGTCTGCGAAGGCCGCCATCCGGACGAGCCGGCACCGGACCTGATCGTGTGCGTGGCCGACGCGACCAACCTGCGCCTGCACCTGCGCTTCGTGCTCGAGCTCAAGCGGCTCGGCCGGCCGATGCTGCTGGCGCTGAACATGATCGATGCGGCAAACCGGCGCGGCATCGTGATCGACCCGGCCGCGCTCGAGCATGCGCTCGGCATTCCGGTCGTCGGCACCGTCGCGATCCGCCGCGGCGGCGCCGCGGCGCTGGTCGAGCGCGTCGATGCGATGTACGCCGACCTCGCCGCCGGTGTCGCCGTCGCCGCGCCGGCAGCCATCCCGGAGCAGGCCGACCTGCACGCGCAGGTGCGCGCGATCCTCGCCGCCGCGGTGACGATGCCGCGCGCGACCGCGGCGGTGGACGATGCGATCGACCGCGTCGTGCTGCACCCGGCCGCCGGCCTGGCGATCCTCGCGGTGGTCATGTTCCTCGTGTTCCAGGCTGTGTTCTCGTGGGCCGCGCCGCTGCAGGACGCGGTGCGCGCCGGCGTCGAGGCGGTCGGCGCGGCGATCGGCGGCCTGCTCGAACCGATGCCGCTGCTGCACAGCCTCGTCACCGACGGCGTGTTCGCGGGCTTGGGCACGGTGCTCGAGTTCCTGCCGCAGATCCTGATCCTGTTCCTGTTCATCCTGATGCTCGAGGAATCGGGCTACCTGCCGCGCGCGGCATTCCTGCTCGACCGGCTGATGTTCCGCGCCGGCCTGACCGGGCGCGCGTTCATCCCGCTGCTGTCGAGCTTCGCCTGCGCGATCCCCGGCATCATGGCCACGCGCAGCATCACCGATCAGCGCGACCGCCTGACCACGATCCTGGTCGCGCCGCTGATGACCTGCTCGGCGCGGTTGCCGGTCTACACCTTGCTGATCGCTGCGTTCATCCCGCGCCATGACGTGCTCGGCCTGTTCAACCTGCAGGGCGTGGTGCTGTTCACGCTGTACGTCGCCGGCATCCTCAGCGCGCTGGCGGTGGCATGGGTCATGAAGCGCCTGCGCCGCGACAAGAGCGAGCATGCGCTGCTGATGGAACTGCCCTCGTATCGCCTGCCCAATCCGCGCGACATCGCGCTGGGCCTGTGGGAGCGTGCCAAGATCTTCCTCAAGCGCGTCGGCGGCATCATCCTCGCGCTGACCGTGCTGCTGTGGTTCCTGTCCTCGTTCCCGGCGCCGCCGGCGGACGCGACGCTGCCGGCGATCGACTACAGCTTCGCCGGCCGCATCGGCCGCTGGATGACGCACGTGTTCGCGCCGATCGGCTTCAACTGGCAGATCTGCATCGCGCTGATCCCGGGCCTGGCCGCACGCGAGGTCGCGGTGTCGTCGCTGGCCACGGTCTACGCGCTGTCGGGCGGCGAGGACGTCGCCGCGGCGCAGCTCGGCGCGATCATCGCGAACGAATGGTCGCTGGCGACCGCGCTGTCGCTGCTGGCCTGGTACGTGTTCGCGCCGCAGTGCATGTCGACGCTCGCCGTGATCCGGCGCGAGACGAACTCGTGGCGCAACGTCTGGATCACCGCCGGCTATCTGTTCGCGCTGGCCTACCTGGCCTCGCTGGCGACCTACCAGATCGCAAGGGCGTTCACATGAGCACGCCGATGCTCGTGCAGGGTGTGGTGATCGCGCTGGTCGTCGGCTGGAGCGCGCTGTTCGCGCTGCGCCGCCTGCTGCCGGTCACGAGCCGCCGCGCACAGGCGCGCCTGGCCGGCTGGTTCGATCGACCGGCGCTGCCGGCCGCGCTGCGCGGTCTCGCCCGGCGCCTGCAGCCGACCAGCAGCAGTGGCGGCAGTTGCGCCGACGGCTGTTCGAGCTGCGGTGGCTGCGGCACGGCGAAGCCGGCTGTGGTCGAGGCGCAGCCGTTGGTGTTCCGGCCGCGCGCGAAGACCTGATTTTGCAGGAGCGCACCCTGTGCGCGACCAGCATTCGATCCGTTGCGGCGCCTCGGTCGCGCACAGGGTGCGCTCCTACGAAAATGCGTGCTCCTGCGCCGGCCGCTTGCGCACCAGCATCACGCCGTCGCCGAGGCTCAGCAGCGAGGCGTCGACGCGCGCGTCGTCGCGGATCTTCGCGTTGAGCGCGCGCAGCGCCACCGTATCGGCGTCAGTCTGCGCCGGATCGGCGACGCGGCCGGACCACAGCATGTTGTCGAGCGCGATCAAGCCACCCGGGCGCAGCAACGCCAGGCAGGCTTCGTAGTAGGCGTCGTAACTGCCCTTGTCGGCGTCAATGAAGGCGAAATCGAACGGTTCGGCGTGCTCGGCACGCAGCGCGGCCAGCGTGTCGAGCGCCGGCGCCAGGCGCAACTCGATGCGCTCGGCCAGGCCGGCCTCGGTCCAGTAGCGGCGCGCGATGCGGGTCCATTCTGCGTTGACGTCGCAGCAGACCAGGCGGCCATCGGGCGGCAGCGCCGCGGCTACCGCGAGCGCGCTGTAGCCGGTAAACGTGCCGATCTCGAGCGCGCGGCGCGAGCCGATGCTGCGCGCGAGCAGGGCAAGGAACGCGGCCTGGTCGGGACCGATCTGCATGCCGGCCTGTGGCAGGCGCGCGGTCTCCTCGCGCAAGCGGCGGGCGAGGGCGCTTTCGCGCGTGTGCGTCCAGACGTAGTCCTCGAGCGCGGCGGTCGGCGGGATCTGGCGAGTCATGGGGGCTCCGTCGGGTGCAAGTTCGTGTGCAGGAGCAGCTTCAGCGGCGGTGCTTTCTCGAAACACCATCCCCACCCAACCCTCCCCTTGAAGGGGAGGGCTCAAGCGACATCGCGGCTGAGGCCGCTCCTGCTGGTCTTCTCTTCGCGCAGGGCTCAATCGCGATGCGCGGCGTTGCGGTCGCGGCCGGCGCCGAGCTTGCGGTCGAGGGCGCCGAACAGCTTCTTGAACAGGCGCGACAGCTTGCCGCGGCGGGTCTTGCGCAGCTTCTCCTCCTCGCTGGTCAGCCACGCGACCTGGATCACGCGGCGCTCGCCCTCGTGCGGCAGGTGGCCGTGGAACGAGTTGTCGGCGCGGCGGAACGCGACGAGATGGCCGTACAGCGGGCGCACTTCGGGCACGACCAGGTCGTCGATGTCGTCGATGTGGTTCAGGAAGCGCAGGCAGCCTTCGCTGGTGTCCGGCCAGTCCTCGTTGAGGTAGACCAGCGCGGTGACGATCTTCGAGCGGCTGTCGGTGTGGATCGTGCCGTGGCGCTTGTTCAGCGCGCGGCAGATCGTGACCAGATGCGGATATTCGCCGAGGTTCGGCACGCCCAGCCGCGCGCCGATCGCATCGGCGAACGCGCGCGAGGTCAGTTCCTCGACCAAGCGGTTGACCGCCGGGCCGCAGTCGACTGGGTCGTGCGGGAAGAACCCGGCGCTCGCGTAGCGCGGGAAGTCGCGCGCGAGTTCGGCCCGCGCCGCATCGGGCAACTGCTCGCGCGCGATCAGGAACGCGAACGGCCGCTCGCGCACCAGGGTGTCGGCGCGCGCGAGGTGCGCCGGATCGAGCAGGCGCGGCAGCGTGCCCTCGCGGGTCGGGACGTCGGCGGCTGTGCTCATGTTTCGCCCGGAACTGGAGAGGCCACAGTGTAGTCTGCGGTGGACAGCCCGGCGATGCGTCCCTAAAATTGGCGCTCGCCTCGAATCCCATTTCACCCCGGACTGGCCGCTGCCAGGCCGTGGGTTCTGTCGCATCCGGTGTCGACGTGGCTTCCGGGTGTCCTTCCTGAACGACATAGGCGAACGCATGACCATTCCCGCCCTTCTCGCACTCGCCGACGGCAGCCTGTTCCGCGGCGTTTCCATCGGCGCGCCCGGGCTGACGGTCGGCGAGGTCGTATTCAACACCGCGATGACGGGCTATCAGGAGATCCTGACCGATCCGTCCTACGCGCAGCAGATCGTCACGCTGACCTATCCGCACATCGGCAACACCGGCTGCAACGCCGCCGACGCCGAATCGGACCGCGTGCACGCCGCCGGCCTGGTGATTCGCGACCTGCCGCTGCTCGCCAGCAACTGGCGCTCGCAGGAACCGCTCGATGCCTACCTCAAGCGCAACGGCATCGTCGCGATCGCCGAAATCGACACGCGCCGGCTGACGCGCATTCTGCGCGACAGTGGCGCGCAGAACGGCTGCATCCTCGCCGGCGAGGCGGTTTCCGAGGACGCCGCACTGGCGGCGGCGCGCGGCTTTGCCGGACTGAAGGGCGCCGACCTTGCCAAGGTCGTGTCCGTGCGCGAACGCTACGCCTGGCGCGAGGGCAGCTACGACCTCGATGCCGCCGCGTTCACGCAGCCGGCGCTGCGCCTGCGCGTGGTCGCCTACGACTTCGGCGTCAAGCTGAACATCCTGCGCATGCTTGCCGACCGCGGTTGCGATGTCACCGTGGTGCCGGCGCAGACGCCGGCCAGCGAGGTGTTCGCGCTGCAGCCGGACGGCGTGCTGATGTCCAACGGCCCGGGCGATCCGGAACCGTGCGACTACGCGATCGATGCGCTGCGCGAGTTCATCCGCGCGAAGCTGCCGACCTTCGGCATCTGCCTGGGCCACCAGCTGCTCGGGCTGGCGGTCGGCGCGCGCACGCTGAAGATGAAGTTCGGCCACCACGGCGCGAACCATCCGGTGATCGACCTCGATACCGGGCGCGTGATGATTTCCAGCCAGAACCACGGCTTCGCGGTCGACGAAGCGACGCTGCCGGCGAACGTGCGCGCCACGCACCGCTCGCTGTTCGACGGCTCGCTGCAGGGCATTGCCCTGACCGACGCGCCGGTGTTCGGTTTCCAGGGGCACCCCGAGGCGAGTCCCGGCCCGAACGACGTGGCAGGCCTGTTCGACCGATTCATCCAGCAGATGGAGGCGCGCGCGGCTGCCGCGGCGTAATCGACGTGAACCGACCGTTCCCTCGCAAGTCCATGGCCCTTGCCATCGCCTGCGCCGCGCTCATGGCTGCGGCGCCGGCATTCGCCGCCAAGCCGGCGCCGAAGGCCGAGGCCGCCGCGGCGGCCTCGCCAGCCGGCCGGCTGGTCGAATACGCCGAGCTGGAGCACCAGCTCGGCGCGCAGATCGCGGTCGAGACGACGCTGAACACCGTGCGTCGCGGCTGGCTCATCAAGTACACCGGTCCGGCGCTGACCTTGCAGCTCGGCCCCGAGGCCGGTTCCATCGAATTGTCCGTGCCGCGCGAAAGCGTGCGCAGCGTGCGCATCCTCGCGCCCGCGAAGACCGCCCAAGCGGAGTAGGGTAGAGCAGTGCCGAAAAGAACCGATCTTCGCACCATCCTCATCATCGGCGCCGGCCCGATCGTCATCGGCCAGGCGTGCGAGTTCGATTACTCGGGCGCGCAGGCCTGCAAGGCGCTCAAGCAGGAGGGTTACCGCGTCGTCCTGGTCAATTCGAACCCGGCGACGATCATGACCGACCCCGATACGGCCGACGCGGTCTACATCGAGCCGATCAACTGGCGCACGGTCGAGAAGATCATCGCCAAGGAGAAGCCCGACGCGCTGCTGCCGACGATGGGCGGCCAGACCGCGCTGAACTGCGCGCTCGACCTCGCCGACCACGGCGTGCTCGAGAAGTACGGCGTCGAGCTGATCGGCGCTTCGCGCGAGGCGATCCGCATGGCCGAGGACCGCGAGCTGTTCCGCGTCGCGATGGCCGAGATCGGGCTGGAGTGCCCGAAGGCCGAGGTCGCGCGCTCGTTCGAGCAGGCGCTGGAGATCCAGGCCAAGGTCGGCTACCCGACCATCATCCGGCCGAGCTTCACGCTCGGCGGCTCCGGCGGCGGCATCGCCTACAACCGCGAGGAGTTCGAGGAGATCGTCAAGCGCGGCCTCGACCTGTCGCCGGTGCACGAGGTGCTGGTCGAGGAATCGGTGCTCGGCTGGAAGGAGTTCGAGATGGAGGTCGTCCGCGACACCGCGGACAACTGCATCATCGTCTGCTCGATCGAGAACCTCGATCCGATGGGCGTGCACACCGGCGACTCGATCACGGTCGCGCCGGCGCAGACGCTGACCGACAAGGAATACCAGCGCCTGCGCGACGCCTCGATCGCGGTGCTGCGCAAGATCGGCGTCGACACCGGCGGCTCCAACGTGCAGTTCGGCGTCAACGCCGAGAACGGCCGCGTCGTCGTGATCGAGATGAACCCGCGCGTGTCGCGCTCGTCCGCGCTGGCCTCGAAGGCGACCGGCTTCCCGATCGCCAAGGTCGCGGCCAAGCTCGCCGTCGGCTACACGCTCGACGAGCTGAAGAACGAGATCACCGGCGGCAAGACGCCGGCCTCGTTCGAGCCGACGATCGATTACGTCGTCACGAAGATCCCGCGCTTCGCGTTCGAGAAGTTCCCGGCCACCGACGCGCGCCTGACCACGCAGATGAAGTCGGTCGGCGAGGTGATGGCGATCGGGCGCACGTTCCAGGAATCGCTGCAGAAGGCGCTGCGCGGCCTGGAGACCGGCAAGAACGGCCTCAATCCGAGCAAGCTCGACACGAGCACGCCGGAAGGCCTTCTCACGCTCAAGCGCGAGCTGAAGGAGCCGGGGCCGGACCGCGTGTTCTACGTCGCCGACGCGTTCCGCGCCGGCCTCACGCGCGCGGACGTGTACGCGCTGACCCACATCGATCCGTGGTTCCTCGTGCAGATCGAGGATCTCGTGCGCCTCGAAGGCGAGATCAAGGCCGGCAACCTCGCCGCGCTCGACGGCGCGCGCCTGTTCCAGCTCAAGCGCAAGGGTTTCTCCGACGCGCGCCTGGCGGAGCTGGTCGGCACCGACGAGAACGCGATCCGCCACCTGCGCCGCGCGTTCAACGTGCGCCCGGTATACAAGCGCGTCGATTCGTGCGCGGCCGAGTTCGCGACCACCACCGCCTACCTGTACTCGACCTACGAGGAAGAGTGCGAGGCGGCGCCGACCACGCGCGACAAGGTCATCGTGCTCGGCGGCGGCCCGAACCGCATCGGCCAGGGCATCGAGTTCGACTACTGCTGCGTGCACGCCGCGCTCGCGCTGCGCGAGGACGGCTTCGAGACGATCATGGTCAACTGCAACCCGGAGACCGTCTCGACCGACTACGACACCTCCGACCGCCTGTACTTCGAGTCGCTCACGCTCGAGGACGTGCTCGAGATCGTCGACAAGGAAAAACCGAAGGGCGTGATCGTGCAGTACGGCGGCCAGACGCCGCTCAAGCTCGCGCGCGCGCTCGAGGCGGCCGGCGTGCCGATCATCGGTACCAGCCCGGACAGCATCGACCTCGCCGAGGACCGCGAGCGCTTCCAGAAGCTGATCGAGAAGCTCGGCCTGCGCCAGCCGCCGAACCGCACCGCGCGCAACGCCGACGAGGCGCTCGCGCTGGCGCGCGAGATCGGCTATCCGCTGGTCGTGCGTCCGAGCTACGTGCTCGGCGGCCGCGCGATGGAGATCGTGCACGACGACGCCGACCTGTCGCGCTACATCCGCGAAGCCGTGCGCGTCTCCGATGCGTCGCCAGTGCTGCTCGACCGCTTCCTCGACCATGCCGGCGAGGTCGACGTCGACATCGTCGCCGATGCCGACGGCAACGTGCTGATCGGCGGCGTAATGGAGCACATCGAGGAGGCCGGCGTGCACTCGGGCGATTCGTCCTGCTCGCTGCCGCCGTATTCGCTCTCGCCGGCGGTGCAGGACGAGCTGCGCCGCCAGGTGACGCTGCTGGCGCGCGAGCTGAACGTCGTCGGCCTGATGAACACGCAGTTCGCGGTGCAGGGCGAGACGATCTACATCCTCGAGGTGAACCCGCGCGCCTCGCGCACGGTGCCGTTCGTCGCCAAGGCGACCGGCATGGCGCTGGCCAAGATCGCCGCGCGCTGCATGGTCGGCCAGTCGCTGGCCGCGCAGGGCGCCACGCGCGAGGTTGTGCCGGACTACTACTCGGTCAAGGAAGCGATCTTCCCGTTCCTGAAGTTCCAGAACGTCGACCCGATCCTCGGCCCCGAGATGCGCTCGACTGGCGAGGTCATGGGCGTCGGCCGCACGTTCGGCGCCGCATTCGCGCGTGCGCACGAGGCCGCCGGCATCGCCGCGCCGACCGCCGGCAAGGCGTTCCTGTCCGTGCGCGACGCCGACAAGGAGCGCCTGCTCGAGGTCGCGCGCGACCTGCTGCGACGCGGCTTCGGCATCGTCGCGACTGGCGGCACGCACGCGTTCCTGGCCGCGCACGGCATCGCCTGCGAGCGCATCAACAAGGTGCTCGAAGGCCGCCCGCACATCGTCGACCTGATCAAGAACGGCGAGATCGCGTTCATCGTCAACACCACCGAGGGCAAGCAGGCGATCGCCGATTCGTTCTCGATCCGGCGCGAGGCGCTGCAGCAGCGCGTCACCTATTCGACCACCGTCAGCGGCGCGCGCGCGCTGCTGCATTCGCTCGACTTCCGCGACAGCACGGACGTCCACAGCCTGCAGGAACTGCACGAGGAACTGGCATGAAGCGACCGCCGATGACCCAAAAGGGGGCGCAGCGCCTGCGCAGCGAACTGGAGCGCCTCAAGTCCGAGGAGCGCCCGCGCATCATCGCGGCGATCGCCGAGGCGCGCGCGCACGGCGACCTGAAGGAGAACGCCGAATACCACGCGGCGCGCGAGATGCAGGGCTTCATCGAGGGCCGCATCAACGAACTGGAAGCGGCGCTGTCGCACGCCGAGATCATCGACGTGACGCGCCTGAATGCCGGCACGCGCATCGTGTTCGGCGCGATCGTCGAGCTGGCCGACGAGGACTCGGGCGAGGAAATCAGCTACCAGATCGTCGGCGACCTCGAAGCCGACATCAAGCAGCGCCTGATCTCGGTGTCCTCGCCGTTCGCGCGCGCGCTGATCGGCAAGAGTGAAGGCGAGAGCTTCGAGTTCCAGGCGCCGAACGGCACGCGCTACTACGAAATCACCGGCGTGCGCTACGAGGGCTGATCGCTGCTGTAGGAGCGGCTTCAGCCGTGATCCTTCTTCTCGGGGCGCGTGTGTCGAACACCATCCCCACCCAACCCTCCCCTTGAAGGGGAGGGCTAAAGAAGCATCACGGCTGAAGCCGCTCCTGCGTTCGTTCCCGCGAACTCTCCCGCACGAGCCCGCCGCGCATGAAGCCGATCGCCATTCGCCGCCGCGAGCCGGTGTCCATCGCGGGCTGGCCGGCCGACCTGCATCCGCTGCTCGCGCGCGTCTACGCCGCGCGCGGGCTCACGCCGCGTGATCTCGCGCGGCGCCTCGCCGACCTCGTTGCGCCCTCGTCGCTCGGCGGCCTCGACGCGGCCTGCGCGCTGCTGGCCGAGGCGATCGAGCGCGACCTGTCGATCTGCGTGGTCGGCGACTTCGATGCCGACGGCGCCACCGGCAGCGCGGTCGCCGTGCGCGGCCTGCGCCTGCTCGGCGCGCGGCGCGTGCACTACCGCGTGCCGAACCGCATCCGCGACGGCTATGGCCTCAGTCCCGGCGTGGTCGAGTCGCTGGCCGACGCCGCGCCGGACCTCATCCTCACGGTCGACAATGGCATCGCCAGCCATGCCGGCGTCGCCGCGGCGCGCGCGCGCGGCATGCGCGTCGTCGTCACCGATCATCATCTGCCAGGCGAGACGCTGCCCGACGCCGATGCGATCGTGAATCCGCAATTGATGCGCGCGTCCTGCGCGCGAGAATCAAAAAGCGGCGATCCCTCGCCGCACTCTTCAACAACAGCGGCCAATCCCGATCTGCGCAATCTGGCCGGCGTCGGCGTCGTGTTCTACCTGCTGCTCGCGCTGCGGGCGCGATTGTTTCCGAACGATGGGGACGATCGTGCCCGGCAGGATCGGCCCGACCTTTCGTCGTTGCTCGACCTCGTCGCGCTCGGCACCGTCGCCGACCTCGTGCCGCTCGATGCGAACAACCGCATCCTGGTCGAGGCCGGCCTGAAGCGGATCCGCGCCGGCCGCTGCTGCGCCGGCATCGCCGCGCTGTTCAAGGCGTCCGGACGCGATCCGGCCCGCGCGGTCGCGAGCGACCTCGGCTTCGCGCTCGGCCCGCGCATCAACGCGGCCGGCCGGCTCGAGGACATGAGCCTGGGCATCGAGTGCCTGCTGACCGACGATCCGGCGCGGGCGCTGCAGCTGGTCGAGGAACTGTCCTCGATCAACGCGCAGCGCCAGGAGCTGCAGGCGACGATGGTCGAGCAGGGCGAGGCGATGATCGCGCGCTTCATCGGCCGCTATCAGGACGACGCGCTGCCGCACGGCGTCGTGCTGCACGAGCCGGACTGGCATCCGGGCGTGGTCGGGCTGGTCGCCTCGAAGCTGAAGGAGCGCCTGCACCGCCCGGTAGTCGCCTGCGCCGGCGCCGAACCGGGCAGCTCCGAACTGAAAGGATCGGCGCGTTCGATCCCCGGCTTCCACCTGCGCGATGCGCTGGCCGAGGTCGACGCGGCGTGCCCTGGCCTGCTCACGCGCTTCGGTGGCCATGCGATGGCGGCCGGATTGACGATCCCGGCCGATCACCTCGCGCGCTTCGCCGCCGAATTCGATGCGGTCGTGCGTCGACGTCTGGATGCGCAACTGCTCGAGCCGTACATCTGGAGCGATGGCGAGCTCGATCCGGAGGCGTTTACGGCCGAGGCCGCACACGCGCTGCGCTACGCCGGGCCGTGGGGGCAGGCATTCGCCGAGCCGGCGTTCGACAACGTGTTCGAGGTCGAGAGCTGGCGCGCGGTCGGCGAGCGCCACCTGCGCCTGATGCTGCGCCCGACCGGCTACGCCGGCACGTTCGAGGCGATCCTGTTCAATGCGCTCGAGGTCATGCCGCCACCGCCGCGGCTGCGCGCGGTGTACCAGCTCGACCTCAACGAATGGAACGGGCGCGAGCGGCTGCAACTTCTGGTGCGGCATATCGAACCGGCCTGACCGCGGGGCTGCCGCACGCCTTGCATTCAGCCTCGCGTCCCGCATTTTGCTAGGATGCGCGCCCTTCCGATTACCTGTCTGCCGTCATGATCGAAACCAATCCGATCCATGCGCGCATCGCCGACCTCAGCGGTCGGGTTGCGTCGCTTAGGGGGTATCTTTGACTTCGATGCCAAGGCCGAGCGCCTGGAAGAAGTCACCCGCGAACTCGAAAGCCCCGACGTGTGGGACAACCCGCAGCGTGCGCAGGACCTGGGCAAGGAACGCGCGACGCTCGAACGCATCGTCGGCGGCATCCGCAGCTTGACCGCGGACCTGGCCGAGGCCGGCGACCTGCTCGACCTGGCCATCGCCGAGAACGACGAAGGCACCGCGATCGCGGTGGCGAGCGACGTCGACACGCTCGAGCAGCGCGTCGGGAAGCTCGAATTCCAGCGCATGTTCTCCGGCGAGATGGACGGCGCCAACGCGTTCGTCGACATCCAGGCCGGCGCCGGCGGCACCGAGGCGCAGGACTGGGCCGAGATGCTGCTGCGCATGTACCTGCGCTGGGCCGAGACGCGTGGCTGGAAGACCGAACTGCTCGAGGTCAGCGCGGGCGAAGTCGCCGGCATCAAGAGCGCGACGTTCCGCGTCGAGGGCGACCATGCCTACGGCTGGCTGAAGACCGAGATCGGCGTGCACCGCCTCGTGCGCAAGTCGCCGTTCGACTCGGACAACCGCCGCCACACCAGCTTCACCTCGGTGTTCGTGTCGCCGGAAGTCGACGACAACATCGACATCGAGATCAATCCGGCCGACCTGAAGACCGACGTCTACCGCTCGTCCGGCGCCGGCGGCCAGCACGTCAACAAGACCGAGTCGGCGGTGCGCATCACGCACGTGCCGAGCGGCATCGTGGTGGCCTGCCAGACCGAACGCTCGCAGCATGCCAACCGCGACCGCGCGATGAAGATGCTGAAGGCGAAGCTGTACGAGGTCGAGATCCAGAAGCGCAATGCCGAGAAGGACGCGCTGGAGGCGACCAAGTCCGACATCGGCTGGGGCAGCCAGATCCGCAACTATGTGCTGGACCAGTCGCGCATCAAGGACCTGCGCACCGGCATCGAGCGCAGCGACACGCAGAAGGTGCTCGACGGCGACCTCGACGAGTTCGTCGAGGCGAGCCTGAAGGCGGGCCTCGAGGCCGGCGCCAAGCGCAGCGACGCATAATGGAACGTTGGCGGTCGATGCCGGGCGCGTGCCTGGCATCCCGCGCCCCTGCAATTCCGGGAAGACATCATGAATGGCAAGACGGCTGAACTGGGTGCCGAGGTGACGGCGGGCGTGGAGGCGGCGGTGCTTCCGCCCGACGAGAACAAGCTGATCGCCGAGCGCCGCGAGAAACTGCGCGGCCTGCGCGCGCAGGGCGTCGCCTATCCGAACGATTTCCGTGTCGACGCCTTCGCCGGCGACCTGCAGGCCGAGTACGCCGACGCCGAGCGCTGGAGCGCGGAAGCGATCGAGGCGGCCGCGCGCCGCGTCGTCGTCGCCGGCCGCATCATGTTGAAGCGCGTGCAGGGCAAGGTCAGCTTCGCGCAGATGCAGGACCGCAGCGGCCGCATCCAGCTGTTCATCCACCAGGGCACGGTCGGCGCCGAGGTCTACGAGGCGTTCAAGGGATGGGACGTCGGCGACATCGTCGGCGCCGAGGGCGTCCTGATGCGCACCAAGACCGGCGAGCTGTCGGTCAAGGTCGAGCGGCTGCGCCTGCTGGTGAAATCGCTGCGGCCGCTGCCGGACAAGTTCCACGGCCTGGCCGACGTCGAGCAGCGCTACCGCCAGCGCTACGTCGACCTGATCGTGACGCCCGAATCGCGGCGCGTGTTCGAACTGCGCTCGGCGATGATCCGCTTCATCCGCCAGTGGCTGGAAGCGCCCGAGCGGCGCTTCATGGAAGTCGAGACGCCGATGATGCATCCGATCCCGGGCGGCGCGACCGCGCGGCCGTTCGTGACGCACCACAACGCGCTGGACCTGGACATGTACCTGCGCGTGGCGCCGGAGCTGTACCTGAAGCGCCTGGTCGTCGGCGGCTTCGAGCGCGTCTACGAGATCAACCGCAACTTCCGCAACGAGGGCGTGTCGACGCGGCACAACCCCGAGTTCACGATGCTCGAGCTGTACCAGGCCTATGCCGGCTACACCGAGATCATGGACCTGACCGAGGCGATGATCCGCGCCACCGCGCAGGCCACGCTCGGCCGCACGAACCTGACGTGGGAAGGGCGCGAGATCGACGTCGGCGCGCCGTTCCGGCGCTGGACGATGGCCGATGCGGTGCGCCACCACAATCCGGACATCGCCGCGCACGAGATCGGCGACCGCGAGGCGCTGGCGCGCCACTGCGCGCGGCTCGGCATCGCGGTCAAGCCCGGCTACGGCGCCGGCAAGCTGCTGCTGGAGATCTTCGAGCGCACCGTCGAGCCGACGCTGGTGCAGCCGACCTTCATCACGCAGTACCCGGTCGAGGTCTCGCCGCTGGCGCGCGCGAGCGACACGGATCCGACCGTCACCGACCGCTTCGAGTTGTTCGTCGGCGCGAAGGAACTGGCGAACGGTTTTTCCGAGCTGAACGACCCGGAGGACCAGGCGCAGCGCTTCCTCGCCCAGGTGCGCGAGAAGGACGCCGGCGACGACGAGGCGATGCACTACGACGCCGACTACATCCGTGCGCTGGAGTACGGCATGCCGCCGGCGGCCGGCCTCGGCGTCGGCATCGACCGCCTGGTCATGCTGTTTGCCGACGTGCCGTCGATCCGCGACGTGCTGCTGTTCCCGTACATGCGACCGGAAACGTGACTCGGCGGCGTCGGCGGGAACGAATGCGACGGAATGCTTGTGCTAGCCTACGAAAGGGGACCCAGCCGTGGGTTGGCCGGTTGCGCATGCGACCGCCGGCATGCACGGATTCACATGATGGATCGCGCTGCCTGCCAATGATCGCGGGGAACCTTGCTTGAATGTTTTGATCGTCGACGACCAGCCTTCCCAGCGCACCATGTTGCGTCATGTGGTTGAGGCCATCGGCCCGGGGGTGCATGCGGCGGACTTCGGTAACCCAGTCGAGGCGCTGCAGTGGTCCGACGGCAACGTTCCCGATCTCGTACTGCTCGATTACCGCATGCCGGAAATGGACGGCCTCGAGTTCGCACGCCGTTTCCGGCGCACGCTGTCGCGTCGCGACGTGCCGATCGTGCTGATCAGCATCGTCGGGGACGAACCGGTGCGCCAGGCTGCGCTCGAGGCCGGGGTCATCGATTTCGTGACCAAGCCGATCCGTCCGCGCGAGTTCCGCACGCGCTGCCGCAACCTGCTGCAGCTTCGCCAGCAAGGCGAGTCGGTCAAGGAGCGCGCCCGCTCGCTCGAGGCGCGCGTGCTGGCCGGCCTGCGCGAGGTCGAGCAGCGCGAACGCGAGACCCTGTACCGGCTGGCCAAGGCGATCGAGTACCGCGATCTCGGCACCGGCGTCCACCTGTTGCGCATGGCGCACTACACGGAGGTGCTGGCAGAGGGATTCGGCATGTCCGAGGATGAGGTCGGGATCCTGACCGCCGCCGCGCCGCTGCACGATATCGGCAAGATCGGCGTGCCCGACTCTGTGCTGCTCAAGCGCGGCCGCCTGACCGAGGACGAGTTCGCGGTCATGCGCCAGCACCCGCTCGTCGGCCACGAGATCCTGCGCGACAGCCCGAGCCGCTTCGTGCAGATGGGAGCGCTGATCGCGCTGCGCCACCACGAGCGCTGGGACGGCAGCGGCTATCCGGACAGGCTGAGCGGCGAGGACATCCCGCTGCCGGCTCGCATCGTCGCCGTCGCCGACGTGTTCGACGCGCTGACGTCGGAACGCCCGTACAAGCGGGCCTGGAGTCCGGACGAGGCGCTCGAGTACATGCAGGAGAACGCTGGCACGCTTTTTGATCCTGCTTGCGTGGGCATTTTGCTCGACAATCAGGTTCGTATCCTCGACATCCTGCACGCCAAGCTGGCGCTGCCCGCCCTGGGGCTTTGACCTGCGTCGGCAACCCATGGAGGAGGCGCGGTGAAAGAGTTCCTGTCCATACTCGGCCAGCGCTACGCCAACCGGCCCGACAGCGAGCACCAGCAGGCCTTGGTGCGCCTTGTCATTCTTGGCCTCGGGCTGGCGTATCTGTACGGAATGAACCTCCTCGGCGGCTTCCATGCCACGCCGATGGACAGCGCGCTGGTCATCGCGCTGACGGAATTCATCATCGGCTTCGGCATCGTCGTCCACATCGCCTTGCGTCCCGGCATTTCCACGGTCCGGCGCGTTATCGGCATGCTGGCCGACTACGGCGCGATGGGCGCCGCGCTGCACCTGATCGGTGCGCCGATCGCACCGCTCTACGTCGTCTACCTGTGGGTCACGATCGGCAATGGCCTGCGCTACGGCCCGCGTTTCCTGTACGCGGCCGTGTGCCTGGCGGCGACCTCCTTTGCCGCGGTCATCCTGACCACCGACTACTGGCAGCAGAATGCGCCGCTCGCCTGGGGCCTACTGTTGGGCCTGGTGGCGATCCCGGCCTACCTGACCTCGCTGCTGCGCGCCCTGACCCGTGCCACCGAGGAGGCACGCCGGGCCAACGAGGCCAAGAGCCGCTTCCTGGCCAACATGAGCCACGAGTTCCGCACGCCGCTGAACGGCGTGGTCGGCATGTCGGACCTGCTCTCGACCACCCGCCTGACCAAGGAGCAGCGCGAGTGCGCGGAGGTTATCCAGGCCTCGGCAAAGGCGCTGCTGGCGCTGGTCGAGGACGTGCTGGACATCTCGGCGATCGAGGCCGGCAAGCTGCGTTGCGTCGAGGCGGATTTCCGGCTTGACGCGCTCCTCGACGGCATCCAGCGCATGCTGCAGCCGGCAGCCCGGCACAAAGGCGTCACGTTCCAGGTCAAGGTTGCCGATGACGTCCCGGACGACCTGCATGGCGATGGCAGCCACCTGCACCAGATCCTGGTGAATCTGGTTTCGAACGCAATCAAGTTCACCGAGGAGGGCTGCGTCAGCGTATCCGTCGAGCGCTTGCCTACGCTCGGCGCCGGCACTGCCTTGCTGCGCTTTTCCGTGCGCGACACCGGCGTCGGCATCGCGCCGGAGGCGCAGCAGCGCATCTTCCAGGCCTTCGAGCAGGCCGACGCCGGCCAGAGCCGGCGCTTCGGCGGCACCGGCCTCGGTACGACGATCGCCAAATCGCTGACCGAGCTGATGGGCGGCAGGATCGCCTTCGAGAGCACGGAAGGCGAAGGCTCGCACTTCTGGGTGGATATCCCGTTCCGCGTGAATACGGTCCTGGCCGAAGCCGTGCGTGCGCCGCGCGCCGGTGCCAACGTGATCGCGTTCGACGATCCGTTCGTGCGGCATCGCGCACGCGTGCGCCCGCTGCAGGTGCTGATCGCCGACGACCAGCCGACCAACATCACCGTGTTGAGCCGCCTGCTGGAGAAGGCCGGGCATCGCGTGACTGCGGCGCGCAACGGCGAGGAGGTGCTTGGCGCCCTCGAAAGCCAGTCGTTCGACGCGGTAGTCATCGATCTTCACATGCCCGGCATCAGCGGGCTGGACGTGCTCAAGCAGGCGCGCGTGATGCAGGCTGGAGGCGATCCGACGCCGTTCATCGTCCTGAGTGCCGACGCCACGCCGACCACCGTGCGCGACTGCGAGCGGGCCGGCGCTCGGGCGTTCCTGACCAAGCCGATCGCGCTGAACCGGCTGCTCGAGACGCTGGCCGAGGTCGCGTGTGCGCGCACCGACGGCCGCACGCCGCTGGCCGCGCAGGCTGGCGCGGCTGGTCGGGCCGGGGAAGGGGACGCAGTGATCTCCCGTGCGGTGCTGGAGGAACTGGCCGAGCTTCAGCTCGGCCCGGACTTCGTCGGCCTGTTCGTCGACGAATGCCTGCGCGATGCGCTGAAGACGATCGGCGATCTCGAGCGCGCCGGCGCGCAGGCGCAGTGGGACCTGTTCCGCGATCAGTGCCATGCACTCAAAGGCGTGGCCGGCAACATGGGCGCGGTGCGCCTCGCAATGGCGGCATCCGAGGCGATGAGGCTTGGCAACTGGCAGTTGCCCGGCGAATGGGCGCAGCAGGCGCGCCAGTTACGCGAGCAACTGGAGCTGGCGCGTTCCGCGTTGAAGTCCTCGATGGCAGTGCCTTCCGGCGAAACCGGTCCCGGCCGGATTCCGTGAGACGGTGGGCGCGCCTGCCCCCGCGTGGTCATCGGCGCGCCATATCGACGCCCAGGCGCATGCTCGATGCCGGAAAGCGCGCTCCGCTTTACGGCACAGGCAAGAGCCTGGAAGAACGGTTGTCGATTGGGAGGGTCCGGTCCCCATCCGGGATGTCCGGCTTCGGTTCGCCGGACAGCGCGCTCTCAGAGCGCGACGGCCTTGGTCGCGGTCGGCAGCGGGCTCTCCGCCGCTTGCGCCTTGGCCGGACGCTTCTGCTGGGCGCGCACCAGGCGTTCCATCGTGCGCAGCGGCTTGTCGCCAAGTTGCATCGCGGTGTCGACCCAGATGTCGGTGATGTCGAGCAACTCCTTCAGCGTGACCGGGCGTGCCGCGTAGCGGACCCGGTTCAGGGCGGCGCGCGCATGCGGGCTGCGCTGGTTGCGACGGATCAGGTCGTTGACGGCCTGGATGCCCTCGCCTTTGGGGACGAGCACGTCGACCAGGCCCATGCGGTGCAGTTCGTCGCTCGAATAGATCGTGCCGTTGAGCATCATCTCTTCCGCGGCGCGCGGGCTGATGCGCTGGCACAGGAACGAGAACGCGCCCATGCCCGGGAACAGGTCGAACAGTACCTCCGGGAAGCCCATGCCGACGCCGCTCTCTGCGACGATCGTCTGGCACGACAGGGCCAGTTCGAAACCGCCGCCCAGCGCGTCCCCCTGCACCAGCGCGACGGTATGCACGCGGCTGCGCGAGGCGAGTTCGTAGCAGTCGAACATGCTCTGCACGCACAGGCGCGCATAGGCCTGCAGGTGCTCGCGGTTGCGCTCGCGGATCAGGCGCGAGAACAGGTCCAGGTCGCCACCGAGGTTGAAGACATTCGCATCCGAGGCGATGATCATGTGGGCGAGGCGGCTGTCGGCGTTGCCGCCGGGCAGGGCCAGGCGGTCCTTCGCGCGATGCAGGAATTGCTGCATCTCCTTCATCAGCAGCACCGAGAAGCAGGGGCGGTACGTGCCCTCGAGGAAGGCGCGCTTCTTGTGCATGAAGAACCAGAATGCGTTGGCTTCCGGATCCTCCTCGGCACGCAGCAGACGATAGGAAATGTCACGATGCAGCAATTCGACGGCGGTCATGGCTTACCCCTTGGTACGGAAAGCCGCTCATCGATCGCAAGCGGAGCGGCGGACGCTCTGCACCCCAGTGCCCCGGAATGGGACGATCCACGGCAGTTTATCGTAAACCTCATGAAATATTGACAATTTACCCGTGATGTGACTATCTGCAGCGTCGGGGTCGGGAAATCCTCGATGACGAAATCGGCTCTTGGGGCATCATGACGAAAGGAACAGGGAACAGGGGGCTCCGCCCGGCTCGGTTGGCGCTGAATTCCGCGGTGTTGATAAGCAGCGGTCACAACGCCTGGACCAGCGAGATCGAGGACATCTCGGCGACGGGCGTGCTGGTCGCCAAGCCGGACGGGTGGCACGGCGCGGTCGGCGAAGTCTTCGCGCTGGACATGCTCGTCTGTGATTCGCTCGACATCCACGTCGAAGCGAGGCTCGCGCGCGTGACCGACAGCCAGCTCGGCTTCGCCTACGAGCGCATCCCGGAGGACCGCGAGGCGCCGTTGTGGAATCTTCTCGGTGGCTACGCGGACCGGCTCGAGCCGTATTCGATCTGAGGGGGCACGCTGAGAAGCCCGTCATTCCCGCGAAAACGGGAAGCGCCCTCGAGCAGCCGCCGGCTGGCCTTCCGGATGACCTGTATTCCACGGATGCCCGTCGCTGGCGGGCATGACGCCAATGACGCGGCGCCACGGCCCGGGTGGCGCGCCGCGCGCGCCACGAGTCGCCGCGTGACGCGCCGACCGGTTCCCGACAATGGTCAGGACGATGCGGCGGGTGCGTCGCGCAGCTCGCGGCGCAGGATCTTGCCGACGTTCGTCTTCGGCAGCGCGTCGCGGAACTCGATTACATGCGGGCGCTTGTAGCCCGTCAGGTTCACCTTGCAATGGGCAAGGATCGCCTCCGCCGTAAGGCCCGGATCCTTCCTGACCACGACCAGCTTCACCACCTCGCCGGACTTGCCGTCGGGAATGCCAACCGCCGCGACCTCCAGCACGCCCGGCATTTCGGCGACGACGTCCTCGACCTCGTTCGGATAGACGTTGAAGCCGGACACCAGGATCATGTCCTTCTTGCGGTCGACGATGTAGACGAATCCCTTGTCGTCGATGCGCGCGATGTCACCGGTGCGCAGCCAGCCTTCGGCGGACAGCACCTTGGCGGTCTCGTCCGGGCGGTTCCAGTAGCCTTTCATGACCTGCGGCCCGCGCACGCACAGCTCGCCGACCTCGCCGAGCGGCAGCATGTTGCCGGCGTCGTCCTGGATGGTCACGTCGGTGGACGGGATCGGCAGGCCGATCGAGCCGTTGTAGGCGGCCAGGTCGAGCGGGTTGATGCACACCGCCGGGCAGGTCTCGGTCAGGCCGTAGGCCTCGGCCAGCGTGCAGCCGGTGACCAGCTTCCAGCGCTCGGCCACCGCGCGTTGCACCGCCATGCCGCCGCCGAGGGTCAGGCGCAGGCGAGAGAAGTCCACCTTGTCGAAGCCTGGCGTGTTGAGCAGGCCGTTGAACAGCGTGTTGACGCCGGTGATCGCGGTGAAGCCGATATTGCGGATCTCCTTGACGAAGCCGGGCATGTCGCGCGGGTTCGTGATGAGGTAGTTGTGCGCGCCGATCCGCGCGAACACGAGGAAGTTCGCGGTCAGCGCGAAGATGTGGTACAGCGGCAGCGCGGTCACCGTGACCTCTTCGCCTTCGCGCACCAGCGGCCCGATCCAGGCGTAGGCCTGCAGCATGTTCGCGACCATGTTGCGATGGGTCAGCATCGCGCCCTTGGCCACGCCGGTAGTGCCCCCCGTGTACTGAAGGAACGCGACGTCCCCCGGATCCACGTCCTCGCGCTCCAGCGGCGTCCGCTCGCCCCGCGCGATGGCCTCGTTGAAGCCGATCGCGTTCGGCAGTGAATGGGGCTTCACCATCTTCCTGACGTGGCGCACGACGAAGTTCGTGATCGCGCCCTTCGGGAAACCGAGCAGGTCGCCGATGCTGGCACGGATGACGTGCCGGCAGGACGTTCCCTCGATCACTTCGGCGAGCACGTGGCCGAAGTTCTCGAGGATCACGATCGCGCTGGCGCCGGAGTCGTCCAGCTGATGCCGCAGTTCGCGTGCGGTATAAAGCGGGTTGGTGTTGACGACCGTCAGGCCGGCCCGCAACACGCCCATGACGGCGACCGGGTACTGCAGCAGGTTCGGCATCATGATCATGACCCGCTCGCCCTTGGCGAGCTTGAGGTCGTTGCGCAGGAACGCCGCAAAGCCCGCGCTGAGCCGGTCGAGGTCGTCGTAGCTCAGCGTGCGGCCCATGTTCGTGAATGCGGGCCGATGGCGGAAGCGGTCGCAGCACTCTTCCAGCAGTGCGGTGATGGAGCGGTACTGGCCCGGATCGATCTGCGCGGGAACGCCGTTGGGGTAGCTTGCCAGCCAGGGCCGCTGTTCCGTCGTCATGCTTCCTCCACGTGGTAGGCGACCACCGGTCGCATCGTTTGTCGGTGTACTGTAGCCGGCATCGGCCACGCTGCGCCCTTGGGGCGTTTGGCACGATTGCAGCACAGCGCCTCGACGAGCGGCAAGCCGCACTGCAGCGTCGGCGCTCGATGAAGGGAGGGAGACGAATCATGCGCCTGTTCATGCCGATCCTGCTCGGCCTCGTACTGCTCGCCGGCTGCGCGCGCCCGCCGGACGAGGCGTCGATCCGCGGCGCGATCGAGGCGATCGCCCGGGCCGCCGAGGCGCACGACGGCAAGGGCATGCTCGAACACATCACCGATGATTTCATCGGCAACGACGGCGAATTCGACCGCCAGCAGCTGGAGAACTTCTTGCGCCTGCGGCTCGTCGCCGCGCGCGGCGTCACGGCGAGAGCGGGACGCATCGACCTCGAGCTGTCCGGTGACCGCGCCACGGCCCGTTTCGAGGCGCGGGTGGCCGATGCGTCCGGGCGCTGGATCCCCGGCCATGGTGCCGTCGTGCAGTTCGTCACCGGCTGGCGCCGCGAGCGCGGCGTCTGGCGCTGCAATAGCGCGAAATGGTCGGCACGGCCTCCGGGCGGAAGAGGGCCGGGCTGAGTAGCCCGGCTTGCCAGGAATGGAGGCGCCGGAAGCGTCGGTCCCGGATGCGGGGAACTTTTCGTCGAGCCTGCGGTATCTTTGCCGGCGCTTCGCATTTCCTGCCGATTGCGCTGCCGGCCCATCCGGCGGCCCGGTGCAGGAGCGCCGAAGCGCTTCCCGACGCAGACATCCACCCGCGGCCAGTTGGCGGCGGGAACCATGCATTTTGGACAAGGTGCATAGACGACGATGATCGAAACCCGACAGATCACCAAGCGCTACGGCAGCTTCACCGCCGTGGACGCGATCAGCTTCAAGGTCGAGCCGGGCCAGGTGCTCGGCTTCCTCGGCCCGAACGGCGCCGGCAAGTCGACCACGATGAAGATGGTGGCCGGCTTCCTCGCGCCGACCTCCGGCAGTGCGAGCGTGGCCGGCTACGACGTGCAGACGCATCCGCTCGAGGCCAAGCGTGCGCTCGGCTACCTGCCGGAAGGCGCGCCGAGCTACGGCGAAATGGCGGTACGCGAGTTCCTCGGCTTCATCGCCGACGTGCGCGGCCTGCGCGGCGAGCAGCGCTACCAGCGCATCGACGACGCGGTCGGCCGCCTGCACCTGGAGCGCGTGCTGGAGCAGCCGATCGACACGCTGTCGAAGGGCTTCAAGCGCCGCGTCGGCCTCGCCGGCGCGATCCTGCATGATCCGAAGGTGCTGATCCTGGACGAGCCGACCGACGGTCTCGATCCGAACCAGAAGCAGGAAGTGCGCACGCTGATCAACTCGATGGCGCGCGACAAGACCATCATCATCTCCACGCACCTGCTGGAAGAGGTCCACGCGGTGTGCAGCCGCGCGATCATCATCGCGGCCGGGCGCATCCTCGCTGACGCGACGCCGGCCGAGCTGGAGGCGCGCTCGCGCTACCACCAGGCGGTGTCCTTGACCGCGACCAACCTGCAGCAGGCCAAGGAGGCGCTCGCGCGCGTGGCCGACATCGCCGCGATCGAGGTCGATCCGCAGGACAACCGCATCACCGCGTTCCCGAAGCCGGGCCGCGCGATCTTCGCCGCGGTCGGCGACGCGCTGAAGGCGCAGGGCGTGGTCGTGCGCGAACTCGCGCTCGAGGCGGGGCGCCTGGACGAAGTGTTCCGCACGATCACCCAGGGCGCGGCCGGCCAGGAGGCACGCACATGAACGGCACCATGACGATCTTCAAGCGCGAGCTGCACAGCTATTTCGCCACGCCGGTCGCGTACGTGTTCATCGTGATCTTCCTGCTGCTGTCGGGTGCGTTCACGTTTTATCTGGGCAACTTCTACGAGCGCGGCCAGGCCGACCTGCAGCCGTTCTTTAACTTCCACCCGTGGCTGTACCTCTTCCTGGTGCCGGCGGTGTCGATGCGCCTGTGGGCGGAGGAGAGGAAAAGCGGCACGATCGAGCTGCTGCTGACGCTGCCGGTCACGATGTGGCAGGCGGTACTCGGCAAGTTCATCGCCGCGTGGGCGTTCATCGGCATCGCGCTGGCGCTGACGTTCCCGATCTGGCTGACCGTGAACTACCTCGGCAGCCCGGACAACGGCGTGATCTTCGCCAGCTACCTCGGCTCGCTGATGATGGCCGGCGCGTTCCTGGCGATCGGCTCGTGCCTGTCGGCGTCCACGCGCAACCAGGTCGTCGCGTTCATCCTGACCGTGGTGACCTGCTTCCTGCTGCTGCTGGCCGGCTTTCCGCTGGTGCTGGACTTCTTCCACGCCATCGCGCCGCAGGCGGTGGTCGATGCGATCGCGGGCCTGAGCTTCCTGACCCACTTCGCCTCGATCAGCAAGGGCGTGATCGACCTGCGTGACCTGATCTATTTCGTGCTGATGATCGGCGTGTGGCTGTACGCCACCGCGGTCGTCATCGACATGAAGAAAGCGGCCTGAGGGAGGGCACCGACGATGAATCTCAATCGAAAGGCGCTCTCCGGCACCGCGCTGGGCGTGCTCGCCGTACTGTTCGTGGCGGTCATGCTACTGGTCAACGTCGCCTTCCGCGGCGCGCGCGTGGACCTGACGCACAACCACCTGTACACGCTGTCGGACGGCACGAAGAACATCCTGAAATCGATCGACGAGCCGATCAACCTGTACCTGTTCTTCTCCGACAAGGCCACGCAGGACCTGCCGCAGCTGCGCACGTACTTCACGCGCGTGCGCGAGATGCTCGAGGAGATGGCCTCGCGCTCGGGCGGCAAGCTCAGGCTCGAGGTGATCGACCCGCTGCCGTTCTCCGAGGACGAGGACCGCGCCGCCAGCTTCGGCCTGCAGTCGGTGCCGGTGTCCGCCGCCGGCGACAAGGTGTTCTTCGGCCTGGCCGGCACCAACTCGACCAACGGCCAGGCGGCGATCCCGTTCCTGCAGCCGGACAAGGAGACGTTCCTCGAGTACGACGTGGCCAAGCTGATCCACGAGCTGGAGACGCCGAAGAAGCCGGTCGTCGGCCTGCTCTCGAGCCTGCCGCTGGCGGCCGGCTTCGACCCGGCCACGCGCCAGATGCGCGAGCCGTGGGCGATCGACCAGCAGTGGACGCAGCTGTTCGAGATGCGCAGCCTCGATGCGGCCACGCTGAAGGCGATCGACAAGGACATCGACGAACTCGTGGTCGTGCAGCCGAAGAACCTCAGCGACGACGCGCAGTACGCGATCGACCAGTTCGTGCTGCGCGGCGGCCATCTGCTCGTGTTCGTCGATCCGGACGCCGAGATGGACCAGCCCGGCGCCGACCCGAACAACCCGATGGCGGCGATGATGGCCGACAAGTCCTCCGACCTGCCCAAGCTGTTCAAGGCCTGGGGCATCGAGTACGACCCGCACCAGGTCGTGCTCGACCGCGCGCGCGCGTTGCCGATCAGCATCGGCGAGGGCATGGCGCCGGTGCGCCATGCGGCCATCCTCGGCCTGACCGGCGCCGACCTCAACCAGGACGACGTCGTCACCGCCAAGCTCGACAGCATCAACGTGTCCTCGGCCGGCTTCATCGAGCTGGCCAAGGACGCCAAAGACGTCAAGCTGACGCCGCTGATCCAGACCACCTCCGACTCGATGGCCGTGCCGGGCGAGCGCCTGCGCATGCTGGGCGACCCGAGCACGCTGCTGCAGGGCTACAAGCCGGCCGGCACGCCGTTCGTGATCGCCGCGCGCCTGACCGGCAAGTTTCACAGCGCGTTTCCGGAACGCAACGACGCCGGCGCGCTGAAGGAATCGAAGGACGCCAACGGCCAGATCGTGCTGGTCGCCGACACCGACCTGCTCAGCGATCGCCTGTGGGTGCAGATCCGGCCCTTCTTCGGCCAGAAGATCATGAACGCGTTCGCCAACAACGGCGACTTCGCGGTCAACGCGCTCGACAACCTGGCCGGTTCCAGCGACCTGATCTCGATCCGCGGCCGCGCCACCTCGCAGCGTCCGTTCACCACGGTCGATGCAATCAAGCGCATTGCCGAGGGCCGCTTCCGCGACAAGGAACAGGAACTGCAGCAGGAGCTGTCCGACACCGAGCGCAAGCTGACCGAGCTGCAGAGCGCCAAGAGCAAGGACCAGGCGCAGATCCTGTCGCCCGAGCAGAAGGCCGAGCTCGACAACTTCCTCAAGCGCAAGCTCGAGATCCGCAAGGAGCTGCGCCAGGTGCGCCGCCAGCTCGACGCCGAGATCGAATCGCTCGGCACGCGCCTGAAGGTCATCAACATCGTTCTGATGCCGCTGCTGGTCACGATCGCCGCGCTGGCGTTCGCCTGGTGGCGCATCCAGCGCCGCCGCCGTGCGCAGGGAGCCCACGCATGAACCAGAAGACCCTGATTGGACTCGCGCTCGCCGCACTGTTCGCGATCGTCGCGGCGATCGTGCTGAACCGCGCGAACGCGCCGCGCAGCGAGAGCGGCGAGGCCGCCACCGGCTGGCTCGCGCCGGGCCTGCGCGAGCACCTCAACGACGTCGGCAAGGTCGTCGTCACCGGTGCCGAGGGCAAGGTCGTGGCGACGCTCGAGCGCGGCGCAAACGGCTGGAGCCTGGCCGAGAAGGGCGGCTACGCGGTCGACACCGGCAAGCTGCGCGAACTGCTGCTCAAGCTCGCCGACGCGAAGCTCATCGAGCAGAAGACCGCGAACGCGGACAAGTACGCCACGCTCGGCGTCGAGGACGTGGCGGGCAAGGACGCCAAGGGCGTCCAGCTCGAACTCGACGGCCTCGCGCAGCCGCTCAAGTTGATCGTCGGCAACACCAACCCGCGCGGTGGCACCTTCGTGCGCCGCGCCGGCGAGGCGCAGAGCTGGCTGACCTCGGCGACGCTGACGGTCGACAAGAACACGTCCGACTGGCTCGGCAAGGACCTCGCCGACATCGCCGCCAGTCGCATCGAGTCGGTCGCGATCACGCATGCGGACGGCAAGGTCGTGCGCGCGGCGAAGGCCGCAGAGAGTGATGCGAACTTCACGCTGGCCGACGTGCCGAAGGGCCGCGAGGTCGCCTCCGAGTTCACCGTCAACGGCCTCGCCTCGACGCTCGCCGGCCTGCGTTTCGACGACGTGCTGCCGGCGGCGGACGCGGCGCCGGACGACAAGGCGCTGAAGGCGCGCTACGCGACGTTCGACGGCCTCGTCGTCGAGGTGACCGCGTGGCCGCACGAGGGCAAGGACTACGCCCAGCTCAGCGCCTCCCTCGATGCCGCGCAGGCCGACAAGGGCATCACCGCCGCGCAGGCGAAGGCGAAGGCCGAGTTCGAAGCCGCCGCGGCGAAGGAGCAGGCCGGCACGAAGGAACCCGACGCCGCCGAGGCGATCAAGCCGCTCGCGGTCAGCGATCCGGCCAAGGACCGCGACGACCGCCTCGCCAAGCTGAACCAGGAAGTCGCCGCCCTCAACGCGCGCTTCCACGGCTGGACCTTCGTGCTGCCGGCGTACAAGTACGCCAACATCGACAAGCCGCTCGAAGACCTGCTGAAGCCGGTCGAGGAGAAGAAGGCGGCGGCGAAGAAGCCGGGCAAGTAAGCGCGCCGAAGTCCGAAGCCTCCCCGCGCTGCGCAGGCTCTTAAGCCCTCCCCTTCAAGGGGAGGGTTTGGGTGGGGATGGTGCTGCTGGTGACGCGACCGCCACTGCAAACCCATCCCCCTCCCAGCCTCCCCCTTGAAGGGGGAGGAGACAAAGCGCGCTAGGACTCGCCGAGCGGCCACGCAATCAGGTGTGCCCTGTGCGAGCATCCACCTCATGCTGAAACCCACACCAACGTTCCCTCTGCTCGCCGCCGCCTTCGCCGGCGCCACCGCCGTCCTGCTCGGCGCCTTCGGCGCGCACGCGCTGCGCGGCCTGCTTGACGAGCACGCGCTCGCGACTTGGCGCACCGCGGTCGACTACCAGTTCTGGCACGCGCTCGCGCTGCTCGGCGTCGGCCTGCTTGCACAGGCGCGATCGAGCCGCGCGCTGTCCGTCGCGACGATCGCGTTCGTGACCGGCCTGCTGCTGTTCTGCGGCAGCCTCTACGCACTCGCCCTCGGCGCACCGCGAGGGTTCGGTGCGATCACGCCGCTCGGCGGCGTCGCCTTCATCACCGGCTGGCTCGCGCTCGGCGTGCACGTTGCGCGGCGCTGACCCCGCTGCGCGCGAACGGTGCGAAAGGCTCGAGCGCCGCGATCGCGGTGGATGCCGCGCCGATGCGCGGCCTGAGCGTCAGGAGGCGTGGGCGCGATTCCTTGGACCTACTTGCCGCAGCAGGCCGCGATCCGCGCCGCTTCCCGCCGATACGTCTGGATTTCTTCGGGTGACAACTTGCCCTCGAGCTGGGCCAGGATGGATTCCATGGAGCCGTTTCTCTCGGGTGATGTCAGCGCAAATGCGTAGTAGTAGGTATACGCCTTGCCCGGATCGACGGTGAATGGGGTCGTCATTCCTTCGACTGGAGGTGGCATGTGGGCTTGAGCCATCGCGTTCAGTGCATTGCTGTTGCCGGCGGAAATCTCCTCGGCGAGGTATCGCGTGGCGTCGCTGACGAACTCGGCTCTTCTCTCATCGAAATCCGGCGCGCCGTCGTATTCGGGTTGGCCGATCGACGGATACCGGAGTCGCGCCTCGGAGTCACCGGACTCGGCCAGTTGCCTGGCCACGAGCCGGAGTGCGTCCCTACGTCCGGGCGACCATTCCGCTTCCCCGCACCAGGAAAGGATGGTTTGGTGGAATTCGATTTGCTGCGCCAGGGCGTCTCTTTGCCGGCTATCGGTTTCCTTCTCCAGTCGGTGCCTGGCATTGAGCAGATTGCGCTGCGACACGCTGGAATTCCGGCATCTGGTCAAGGCTTCGAGCAGGGCCTTGGCGGCGCGAGTGTCTCCCGCCTTGCTCATGGCAAGAAAGCGGTCGAAATCCGTACCCAGATTGCCCATCGTGTAGTCCGCTTCCCGTGCAGTCGTGGATTGCCGGGTCCTTGTGTCCGGCGCGGAGGCGGAGATGGAGGCTGCCTTTCCAGTCTCCTCATGCGAACTGGAGGTGCTGCCTGTCGAAGTACGCAGATCAGCCGCCGGCCTGAAATGGGCGAGTCCGGCCAGACCCGAGATGATGGCGGCCGACAGGATGATGTGTTTTCCGTACCGCTGGAGATGCCGGAGCTTTCCCTGGAACATCGAGCGCCCCTTGCGCTGGAGGGATGTTCTGTCAAGCAGACAGTGGACTGCGTGACCGGGTCTTGCGGGAAAAGTTTCAGAAAACCTGCTGTAGGGCGCTTCAGCCGCGCTGCTTTTCAGCACTCCGAGGCATTGAACTGATCTCGGCACGCGGGGTGGGCCGCAGCGCCGATGGCGCGCGTCCTACCGTCGTCGCGTGCAGGCGGTGGGACTCGCCGCTGCGCGGCTGCGTCCCACCCTACAGGCTGATGGCCGCCTTCATGCGGCGTTCGCGTACACGGATCGCCGCCGGATTGCCGCCGGTGGTCAGCCGCCGCCTTCGACGCCACCCTCATGCCACATCTCGTGCGCGTCGACGCGGATGCGCAGGGCGGCTTCGAGCGCGTCGGCGCGGGCGGTCAGTTCGGCCAGTGCGCTTTCCTGTTCGAGGCGCTGCGCGGCGATCAGTTCGGCGATTCCGGCTTCGCCGAGTGCGTAGGCGCGGCGTGACTTCGCGGTGCTGGCGCGGGTCGCCTCGAGCGCGCGCTGGCTGTCCCGCCACAGGCGCCAGGCGGCGTCGGCATGGCGCACGGTCTGCTCGGCCTCGATCGCGATCGTGCGGCGCATGCCGGCGGCTTGCGCCGCGCTGGCGTCGGCGCTGGCGCGCTGCGCGTCGGCGATGGCCGAGCGGTGGGCGCCGCCGAACGGGATGCTGACGACGACGCCGAGCACGCGCTCCTCGCCGCCGCGCTCGTCGAGCCAGCGCAGGCCGACCTGCGGATCGGCGATGCGATCGGCGCGCGCGCGCTCGGCACTACGGTCCTGCCGTTCGGCTTCGCGCTCGGCGGCGCCGATCTCGTGGCTGCGCTCGATGATGTGCGCGATGTGCGTGGCGGCGCTGTCGGCGTCCGGAGCCGGCTCGGGCAGCGGCGGCGCGCGCTCGGGCAGCGGGATCAGCGGGAACGTGCCGGCGAGCGCGATGCGTGCGGCCTCGCGCCGTGCGCCGGCCGCGGTCGCGGCCGCGTCGGCCTGCGCCAGCGCGGCGTCGGCGCTGTCGAGGTCGCGTGCGGCGGCATCGCCGGCGCGCACGCGGCGCGCGATCGCGTCGCGGTCCTGTTGCAGCAGGGTGCGTTGCGCCGTGGCCTGCGCGAGCGCGCCTTCGGCGCGCAGCCAGTCCATCCACAGCGTCAGTAGCGTGCGCGCGGCCTGGTGCTCGGTGTCGGCCAGTTGCAGCTCGGCGACCTCGCTGCCGAGGCGGCCGATCTCGCGGTCGAGCCGCGCCTTGCCGGGCAGGCGCACGCCGCGCGTCAACTGGCCCTCGAACTCGCGGTAGTCCGGGCCGTTGCGCACGCGCCGCTGCTGCGGGATCACGCTCAGGGTCAGTTCGTGCGGGCCGGCCGCCAGCGCGCGCGACTCGGCATCGGCACGGCGCGTGCCGGCCGTGGCGGCGACGACTTCCGGATAGGCGGCGATCGCACGCAGCGCGATGTCCTCCGGCGGCAGGAACGACAGATCCGTCGCGGCGTTCGCGCCGGCAGCGGCCAGCAGCAGGGAAGCGGCCAGGTATCGCGGAGCCTTGAAGAATGCCGTGCGGCTGGCGGTGCCTTCCACCGTTAGTAGGCTGGACGACCGCAGGTCGGCCGGCACAGGCGCCGGCTGCGCAAGCGCGTCCAGCCTACGAGGCAGGGAAGGAACCGCGGAAGGCCGCGCGAAGTTCTTGATCGTTTCACGAATGCTCACGCCAACCTCCCGAACCCTTCGACGATCTCGGTCCACCAGGTGATCTCGCGCGAAGGCAGGCGCTGGCGCAGCTCCGCCAGCACCGTCTCGACCTCTTCGCGCGGCAGCACCATCCACAGCACGCGGCGCGCGACGTGGCCGCGCACCTGCTCGCGCACGCTGGCGCGGGCGAAGTCGCTGCCGTGGCCCTCGGCGCGCAGCGTGGTGAAGCCGGGCAGGGCAGGCGTGCGGTCGAGCAGCGCGGCGACCACGGCGTCCTCCAGCGTGGGCGGAAAGATCAGGTTCAAGCGACGCAGTTCCATCAACGGCCTCCGAAGCGGCGGAACAACACCGGCAGCAGCAACAGGGTCAGCGCGGTCGAGCTGACGAGGCCGCCAATCACGACGATCGCCAGCGGACGCTGGATCTCCGAACCCGGGCCGCTGGCGAACAGCAGCGGCACCAAGCCGAACGCGGTGATGCTGGCGGTCATCAGCACCGGGCGCAGGCGCCGGCGCGCGCCTTCGCGCACGACCGTGTCACTGGCAAGGCCGGTCGCGGCGAGCTGGTTGAAGTGTTCGACCAGCACCAGCCCGTTCAGCACGGCGATGCCGAGCAGCGCGATGAAGCCGATCGAGGCCGGCACCGACAGGTATTGTCCGGTCAGCCACAGCGCGAGCACGCCGCCGACCAGCGCGAACGGCACGTTGCCGAGCACCAGCAGCGCCTGGCGCAGCGAGCCGAAGGTCGAGAACAGCACGAGGAAGATCAGCCCGAGCGCGATCGGGATGACGAGGCCCAGGCGCGCGGCGGCGCGCTGCTGGTTCTCGAACTGGCCGCCCCAGACGATGCGGTAGCCTGCCGGCAGCGCGACGTCCTGCGCCACCTTGGCGCGCGCCTCCTCCACGAAGCCGACCAGGTCGCGGCCGCCGACGTTGGCCTGGATCAAGGCGAAGCGCGAGCCGTTCTCGCGATGCACCGCGACCGGGCCGGTGCTGCGTTCGATGCGCGCGAGCGAAGCGAGCGGCACCTCGCCGGCACCGTCGCCGCGCGCGAGCGAGAGGCGCTCGAAGCGCGCCGGGTCCTGCTGCACGCCGCGCGCGCCGCGCACCAGCACCGGCGTGCGCCGGTCCGGTTCGATCACCATGCCGGCCGGCAGGCCCTCGAGCTGCGCGCGCAGCTCGTCCTGCACCTCGGCCACGGCGAGGCCGGCGCGGCCGGCAGCCTGCGCGTCGATCGCGAGCTTGAGGTATTCCACGCCCTCGCCGGTCTGCGCGATCACGTCCTCGGCGCCGCGGATGCCCTCCAGCGTCTGCGCGATGCGCGAACCGAGCTGGTTGATCGTAGCGAGGTCGGGGCCGAACAGCTTGACCGCGACGTCGCCGCGGCTGCCGGTCAGCATCTCGCTGACGCGCATCTCGATCGGCTGCGTGAAGCCGAAGTCGAGGCCGGGGAAGTCCTGCAGCACGGTGCGGATCTCGCCGATCAGCCAGTCCTTGTCGGCGCGGCGCCATTGCGCCTTCGGCTTCAACTGCAGGAACACGTCGCTCTCGTTCAGCCCCATCGGGTCGAGGCCGAGCTCGTCCGAGCCGAGCCGCGCGACGACGTGCTCGATCTCCGGCACGCGTGCCTTCAGCGCGCGCTCGAGCGCGAGATCCTGCTCGGCGCTACGCTCGATGCCGACCGACGGCAGCTTGACCAATTGCACCAGCACGTCGCCCTCGTCCATCGTCGGCAGGAACGTCTTGCCGACGCCGAACCAGGCGCCGACGCCGAGCAGCAGCGCGAGGCCGGCGGCGAGCGCGACGCGGCCGGGTCGCGCCAGCGCGGCATCGAGCAGCGGCGTGTACAGGCGGTCGAGCTGGCGCATCAGCCACGGCTCGGCGTGCGCGCGTTCGCGCAGCAGCAGCGAGGCGAGCACCGGGATCACGGTCAGCGACAGCAGCAGGGAGCCGGCCAGCGCGAACACGATGGTCAGCGCGACCGGGCCGAACAGCTTGCCTTCGAGTCCCTCCAGCGTCAGCAGCGGCAGGAACACGAGGCAGATGATGAGGATGCCCGAGCCGACCGGCGTGGCGACCTCGTGCACCGCGCGGAACACGCGGTGCAGGCGCGGCAAACGCGCGCCCGGCGCGGTCGGATCGAGCCGGCTGACGGTGTTCTCGACCACCACCACGGCGGCGTCGACCAGCATGCCGATCGCGATCGCAAGGCCGCCCAGGCTCATCAGGTTCGCGCTCATGCCGAACGCGCGCATCAGCAGGAACGTCAGCAGCGCCGCGAACGGCAGCGTCAGCGCGACCACCAGCGCGGCGCGCAGCTCGCCGAGGAACAGCAACAGCAGCACGACCACCAGCACGGTCGCCTCGATCAGCGCGCGCGTGACCGTGCCGACTGCGCGGTCGATCAGCGCGCTGCGGTCGTAGAACGTGTGCACCTGTACGCCGGGTGGCAGTTGCGGCGCCAGTTCGGCCAGGCGCGCGCGCACCGCGCCGACCACCGCGCCGGCGTCGGCGCCGCGCAGGCCGACCACGATGCCCTCGACCGCCTCGCCGACGCCGTCGCGCGTGACCGCGCCGTAGCGGGTCAGGCTGTCGGTGCGCACCTCGGCCACGTCGCCGACGCGCAGCGGGATGCCGTCCTGCACGCGCAGCACGACGCGGCGCAGGTCGTCGAGCGATTGCACGGCGCCCTCGGCGCGCACGATCAGCGCCTCCTCGCCGTCGCCCAGCCGTCCGGAGCCGTCGTTGCGGTTGTTCTTCTCGAGCGCGTCGGCGAGGTCGCGGAAATGCAGCCCGGCCGCCGACAGCGCGGCGCGGTCCGGGATCACGGTGAAGCTCTTGACGTGGCCGCCGAGCGCGTTGACGTCGGCGACGCCGGGGATCGTGCGCAGCGCCGGGCGGATCACCCAGTCGAGCAGCGCGCGCCGCTCGGCGAGGTCGATCTCGCCACCTTCGAGCGTGAACATGTACAGGTCCGACAACGGCGTCGCGATCGGCGCGAGGCCGCCGCTGACGCCGTCCGGCAGCGTCACGTTGCCGTAGCGCTCGGCGACCTGCTGGCGTGCCCAGTAGATGTCGGTACCTTCGGCGAAGTCGAGCGTGAGGTCGGCGATCGCGTACTTCGCGGTCGAGCGCAGCATCGTACCGTGCGGCAGGCCGAGCAGCTCCAGCTCCAGCGGCACGATCACGCGGCTTTCGACTTCCTCCGGCGTCATGCCGGGGGCCTTCAGGATCAGCTTGACCTGGGTCGGCGCGATGTTCGGGTAGGCATCGATCGGCAGACGCAGGAACGCCAGCGCACCGGCCAGCGCGAGGCCGGCGGCGGCCACCAGCACCAGCACGCGCTGGGTCAGCGAGAATTCGACGAGGCGGCTCAGCATCGCACTACTCCGCGCCGGCCAGCAGCGCCTTCAGCGCGCTGGTGCCGCTGACCGCGACCGGCGTGCCGGCCGCGAGCGCGCCGCGCACGATCGCATGCGTGGTCGATTCGCCGAGCAGTTCCACGGTGACCACGCGGTAGCCGTTGCCCTCGGCGACGAACACGACGTTGCCGCCGCCGTGGCGCACCACCGCGGCGCGCGGCAGCGCGAGGCTGCCCTTCGGCGCCGGCAGTTCCAGCGTCACCGCGACCGGCTGGCCCGGCGCCAGCGAAGGCGCCGCGTCGAAGCGCGCGCGCACCGGAATCGTCTGGCTCGCCGCATCGACCGCGCTGCCGACCGACAGCACGCGGCCGCGCGCGTCGGCGCCGTCGAGCGTCACCGCCAAGCCCGGCGCGAGACGCTCGCGCAGGTTCGCCGGAGCGCGGATCGCCACATCGAGCACGCTCGCATCGGCGACCACGAATGCTGGCGCCAGCGCCTCCAGCGCCTGGCCCGGCACGACCTTGCGTTCCAGCACGCGCCCGGCCAGCGGCGCGCGCAGTTCGTATTCGCCGGGCGCACCGTCGGCGGACTTCGGCGCCAGCGCCAGCGCACGCGCCGCCTGCGCCTGCGCCGCCGCGGCCTGCACCTGCTGCGCGCGGCTCGCCTCGGCGCGCGATGCCGGCACGATCCCCTCGGCCAGCAGCGCCGCATCGCGCGCGGCCTGGCTCGCCGCCAGGCGCGCCTCGCTCGCCGTGCGCGCGGCGTCGGCCTCCAGCATCAGCCGCTCGCGGCTCTGCACGCGCGCCAGCGCCGCCCCGGCCGCGACCTCGCTGCCCTCGACCGCCAGCACACGCGTGACCGTGCCGGCATACGGCGCGGTCACGACCGCGCTGCGCTCCAGCGCCGGCTCCAGCGTACCGGGCAGGTGTTCGAGCGGAATTCCGCGCGCGGCCGTCGCCGCCTCGGTGCGGATGCCGAGCAGTTGCGCCTGCTCGGCGGCGAGCGGAATCGTCGCGTCAGTTGCAAACGCCGGCGCGGCACACGCACCGGCGACGAGCAGCGCGGCAGTGAGCGGCACGCGCAGGCGGGAGCGGAGACGGCAGGGCATCGGTTCGGCCTCGGTGGCGGGAGATGCCGACGAGTCTGCCGGGGGAACCTTTGGCGAGGCTTAAGGGGCGGGAGTGGGAATCGGTTGCGTTTGCCGCACGTCTCCGATGGCAGGTCGTCGCACCGAACGACGCTCAGCAATACTTCACGCGATAGCGATCGCATGCTGACGATGGACATCGACAGGGCCCGCCACTTTGCACGCGGGGAATGCAGCGCATAATTACCGCACGGATCGCGGGGATTACCAGTGCGCCGGTCGCGCTGCGCGCGCCCAGCCTACGATGGAGGCGACTTGGCCTTCGTCGCGTTCATCGCCTCGGTATTCGATTCGCGCGTCCACTTATCGGGAGAGGGGGCATGGAGATCTCGGCAACGGTCAAGAACGCGGGGGCGGATCACATCGTGACCGTCCGCACCGACGGCGCCGTGCAAGCGGTGTCGATTCCGCGCAAACGCTCCGGGCAGGGCTCCGGCGTCAATGGCGGCGAGTTTTTGATGCTGGCCTTGGCGACGTGCTACTGCAACGATCTCTATCGCGAAGCTGCGCGCATTGGCATCACGCTGGATGCAGTGGAGGTCGAGGCCAGCGCGAATTTCCCTGGCGTGGGGCTTGCGGCCACGGATATCCGATATCGGGCCAAGGTGTCGTCGCCGGCTGCTCCTGCCGAGATCGCCGAACTGCTGCGGCAGACGGATGCCGTGGCGGAGGTTCACAACACCGTCCGGTCGGGCGTGCCGGTTGTCCTGGTAGCGAGAGGGGATGATGCGAAATCAACACCATCCCCACCCAACCCTCCCCTTGAAGGGGAGGGCTGAAAGCGCAGCATCGCCAGCGCGTTTGGTTGGCAACGGCTCGCCCTGCGCGCGCCCGCCTAGGACAGCGCTAACTTCAGCCTTCGGGCAATGCCGCAAACGGCCCCAGGCGCGCGACGAGTTCGCCGCGGTCGAGGTGGAATTGCAGGTCGAGGCCGAGCACGCGCGCGAGCGTGCGTGCGAGCGCGAGGCCGAGGCCGCCGTGTTCGGTCGGGTCGTGCTCGGGGCGCTTGCGCCAGAAGCGTTCGCCGAGGCGCGGCAGGTCGGCGACAGTGAGATCAGGCGCCGGGTTGCGGACTTCGATCCACGCCGCGTGCGCGTCGGCGGCGAGGCCGCAGGCGACGCGGCTGCCGGGTGGGGCGTATTCGACCGCGTTCTGCAGCAGGTTGGCGAGGATGCGTTCGAGCAGGGCCGGGTCGCTTTGCGTCCACCATTCGGGCGCGCTCGGCTGCTCGATGCGGACCGCGCGCGTCGCGGCGAGGTGTGCGAGTGCGTCGCGTTGCGCGTCGAGCAGTGCGCCGAGTTCGAGCGGTTCAACTTGTGGCTCGGCCTGCCCGGATTCGTAGCGCGTCAGCGCGAGCAGGCCGTCGACGCTGCGTTGCATGCGTTCGACCGCGCTGAGCGAGATCGTCAGCGCGCAGGCGGCGCGTGCATCGTCGCCGCTGCGGCGGGCGAGTTCGACGCTGGTGCGGATCTCGGCGAGCGGCGTGCGCAGTTCGTGTGCGACGTCGCAGGCGAAGCGGCGTTCGCGTTCGATCGCACCGTAGAGGCGTTCGAACGCGCGATCGAGCGCGCCGGCGAGCGGCGCGAGTTCCGGCGGCAGGGTGGCGTCGAGTAGCGGCGCGTGCGCCTGCTCGGGCGACAGCAAGGCGACGCGCGTGCCGAGGCGCAGCAGCGGGCGCAGGCCCCGGTTCACGACGACGATCGCGAGCGCGGCCGCGCCCAGCGAGGCGAGCACGATCGCGACCAGCAGCGACAGGTGCACGCGGCGTTCGAGCGCATCGACGTCTTCGCGCTCGATCGCGACCGCCACGGTGACAGGTCGCACGCCGCCGCTGGCGTCGAGCGCGCTGCGCAGCGCGACCGCGCGGCCACGGTGGCCGTCGGGCAGGGCGAGGTCGTAGTACAGCGGCGCGGTGGTCGGCGCCTGCGGCGGCGCTGCGAGCGTGCGCTCGCCGCTGGAGGCCGAGCGCAGCAGCACCGCGCCGTGCTCGTCCCAGATCGTGAAGAAGTCGGTGTGGCCGCGCGCGCGGAACTCGGGCATCAGCGCATCGACGTGACGACCACTGCCGAGCAGCGCGCTGACCGCGCGCGCGCGGTCGAGCAGTTGCGCATCGAGGCGGGCGTACAGGTGGTGATCGAGCGTGTGGTCGAGCAGCACGAACACGAGCGTCAGCAGGCTGCCGAGGCCGCCGACCAACGCGACGATCAGGCGCCGCCGGATCGAGCGCAGCGGTGCGCGCTCAGCCGACCACATAACCAAATCCGCGCCGCGTCTCGATCAGCCCGTCGACGCCGGCGCGCGCGAGCTTGCCGCGCAGCGTGCTGAGCAGCACCTCGATGACCTTGTCCGAGGCGGTGCTGCTGCCGGCGTACAGGCGCTCGAACAGGGCCGCACGCGTGTGCACGCGGCCGCGCTCGCGCAGCAGCAGTTCGAGCAGCGCGTATTCCTTCGGCGACAGCGCCATCGGCCCGTCCGGGCCGCTGGCCAGGCGCGCGGCGGTGTCGAGCGTCAGCGCGCCGACGGTCAGGCGCGGCGAGCCGTCGTCGAAGCGGCGCCGCGCCAGCGCCTTCAGGCGCGCCAGCAGTTCGTCGAACGCGAACGGCTTGACCAGGTAGTCGTCGGCACCGAGATCGAGTGCCCCGACGCGGTCGCCGACCTGGTCGCGCGCCGACAGCACCAGCACGCGCGCCGGCTGCTTTTTCCGGCGCAGCTCGCGCAGCACCTCGAGGCCGTCGACGCCGGGCAGCATCAGGTCGAGCACGACGAGGTCGTAGGCGTAGTGGGCGAGGAACGCGAGCGCGGCGTGGCCGTCGGCGGCGGTGTCGACCGCATAGCCCTCGGCCGCGAGGGCGGCGCTCAGGCTGTCACGCAGGGCGGCGGAATCTTCGACGAGCAGCAGGCGCATGCGATGGCGAGCAGGGACGAAATTGCCCCATGATGCCTTGCGGGCGCGGTTGATGCATCGTTGGAGCTGGTGAAGTCCGCCCTGTGCTGGCGGTGGGACTCGCGCCTGCGGCGCTGCGTCCCACCCTGCGAAGGGGGCGTGAGTCCGCCGGTTGAACGCTGCCGGCGCTCTCACAGGAGTAGCGATGGCGCAAGTCCGGTAGGCGGCCCGTAGGGTGGGCCGCAGCCGCGCAGCGGCGAGTCCCACCGCACGCGCTTGACGACGGCGGGACTCGCGCCTTTGGCGCTGCGTCCCACCCTGCGAAGACGGGCGTGACCTCGCCGGCTGAACGCCGCCGCAATGGCGCAACGGCGTTCCCTTCAGGCACTTGGCGGCGTGGTCGCATAATCGGGCGGCTTGTGCGGGACGTTCCTTGCGTTGTGAAACGTAGCCCCTTTCGGGAGGAAGTCATGTCGCATGCCGCCTTCGCGCGCCGCCGTGGCGCCGCGCTCTCGCTGTTCCTTTCGCTCGCCTTTTGTCCGGTCGCGCCGGTGATGGCGCAGACGCTCGTCGCGCCCGGTCTCGGCGCATCCGGCTCGATCACCTACGACGCGCGCGGCATGCCGACGATCCAGGCGTCGAGCGACAACGACGTGGCGTTCCTGCAGGGCTATGCGCACGCGCAGTACCGCTTCTTCGAGATGGACCTGACGCGGCGCCAGGTCAGCGGCACGCTGGCCGCGCTGGTCGGTCCTTCGCAGCTCGCCAACGACGTGCAGGCGCGCACGCTGGGCCTGCGCCGCGCGGCCGAGAAGACCTGGCTGGCGATGTCCGACGACATGCGCGGCTGGCTGGCCGCCTATGCGGCCGGCGTGAACTACTGGCTGGCGACGAATCCGCTGCCGCCCGAGTACACGGTGCTCGACATCACGCACGCCGATCCGTGGACGCCGGTCGACTCGGTCGCGGTCGGCAAGGGGCTCGCGTTCCAGCTCTCGTTCGATCTCGACATCGATCCGACCCTGCAGCTGGCCGCCTACCAGCAGGCCGGCAGTGCCGCCGGCTTCAACGGCACCGCGCTGTTCTTCGACGACCTGCACCGCTCGGCGCCAGCCGACGACCGCGTGACGGTGCCGGGCTTCCGGCCGGGGCCGCCGCCGCCGACACCGGCCGGCATCGCGGCGAAGAGCGCGCAGGCGGTCGGCCTGCCGCGCATCGATGCGCAGACCGTGAAACTCGCGCATGACTACCTCGAACGCGTGCGCGGCAATCCGCTCTTGTCCCGTGCCGTCGAGGGGCGCGCCACGCCGGTCGGCAGCAACGAGTGGGTCGTCGGCGGGGCGCTGACCGCGTCGGGCCGGCCGATCCTGTCCAATGATCCACACCTGAGCCTGGCGCTGCCGCCGGTGTTCACCGAGCAGCACCTGTACTCGACCGATGCGCGCTTCGCCGCGCCGATGGACGTGACCGGCGTGACCGTGCCCGGCGCGCCCGGCGTGATCCAGGGCTGCAATCAGCGCCTGTGCTGGGGCACGACGACGAACTCGCTCGACGTCACCGACGTGTTCCAGGAGACGCTGAGCTTCGACAGCTACGGCCTGCCGGTCGCGATCGTGCACAACGGTGTCGAGGAGCCGGTTCGCTGGGAATTCCAGAGCTTCTACGTGAACCAGCTCGACGGCACGCCCGACCACGTCGTGCGCGACAACTCGATCGGCTACGCGAACGGCGCGCTGACCGTGATCGTGCCGCGCCGCAACGACGGCCCGCTGGTGCAGATCGATGCCGCCAGCGGCACCGGCCTGTCGATCGCCTACACCGGCTGGGGCGCCACGCGCGAGATCGAGAGCTTCCGCCGCATCAACCGCGCCGCCAACCTGGCCGAGTTCCGCGAGGCGCTGGCGTACTTCGATTTCGGTTCGCAGAACTTCGCCTACGCCGACGTCGACGGCAACATCGCCTACTTCACCAGCGCCGAGGCGCCGATCCGCACCGACCTGCAGACGCTCGGCGCGCCCGGCGGCGGCATTCCGCCGTGGCTGATCCGCGACGGCAGCGGCGCGCTCAAGCACGACTGGCTGCCGGTGCAGAACCCGCAGCCGCATCAGGCGATCCCGTACGAGATCCTGCGCGCGAACGAGATGCCGTTCGTGATCAATCCGGCCAGCGGCTATTTCGCCAACGCGAACAACGATCCGATCGGCTTCTCGCTCAACAACAATCCGCTCGGCCTGATGCGCCAGGGCGGCGGCATCTACTACCTCGACTGGGGCGGCGCCTCGTCGCTGCGCATGGGCCGCATCGACCGCGTCATCCAGGACTACATCGCCAGCGGCCACAAGATCACGTTCGAGGACATGCGCGCGCTGCAGGCGAACACGCAGGCGCTCGATGCCGAGCTGGTGCTGCCGTACCTGCTCGATGCGTACACGAACGCCAGCGGCAGTTCATGGTCGCCGCTGGCCACGCTGGCCGCCGACCCCGGCGTCACCGCGGCGATCGCCCGCCTCGGCGCGTGGGACTACTCGACGCCGACCGGCATCGCGCCGGGCTACGATCCGGGCGACGATCCGTTCGCGCTGCCGGCACCGAGCCAGGCCGAGGCCGATGCGAGCGTGGCCGCGACGCTGTGGGCGACGTGGCGCAGCTACGCGCTGCAGAACACGATCAACGCGAGCCTGGCCAAGGTCGGCCTCGGCGGCTACCTGCCCGATACGAGCCTGGCGTTCAACGGCTTCAAGTACCTGCTCGACAACTTCGACACGCTGCAGGGCAAGGGCGCGTCCGGCCTCGCGTTCTTTGCGCCGGCCAGCGTGCCGGCCGGTGCGCCGAACCCGGCTGCCGCGCGCGACTATGTGCTGCTCGCCAGCCTGGGCCAAGCGCTCGGCCAGCTCGCCAGTCCCGCGCTCGCGCCGGCATTCGGTGGTTCGACCAACCTCGCCGACTACCGCTGGGGCCGCCTGCACCGCATCGTGTTCGCGCATCCGCTCGGCGGCCCGTTCAGCATCCCGGGCCAGAACGGCGCGACCAGCCCGTACGGCTTCACCGACCTCGCGCCGGGTCTGCCCGGCATCGCGCGCGCCGGCGGCTGGGAGACCGTCAACGTCGCCAACTACAACCTGCTCGGCACCGGTCCGAACGATTTCATGTTCGGATCGGGCCCCGCGCGGCGCTTCGTCGGCGAGATCGGCCCGGTGATCCACGCGGTCGAGGTCATCCCCGGCGGCAACTCGACCGTGCTCGGCAGCCCGTTCTACGCCGACCAGCTGCCGTTCTGGCTGGTCAACGACTACCACCCGCTGCCGATCAGCGTATCCGCGGCGGTCGCGCAGGGCGGGATGACGGTGACGTTCACGCCGCGGTGAGGGTCGCGGTGAGGGTATCGCGTTGTTTGGCGGGCCGCGCCGTGGGCGCGGCCCGCCAGTAGGCTGGACGACCGCAGGTCGGCCGGCGTGCGCGATCGAGCCGGTCGCGCTGCGCGCGCCCAGCCTACGCGGCTTTGCCGTCTTCCATCTCCCGTTTCCCGTCTCCCGCGCGCCAACACCAATGCCACGGCTCGTAGGCGATGCCGTGCGGGTTGCCGCGTGGGAACGAGAGCGCGAAGCCGAAGCAGTGTGCGTGCGCACTCAGCCACGCGAACGCCGGCGAGCCTTCGAATTCCTCTTCCAGCGCGGCGTATCCGGGGCAGGTCAGGTCGAGCGCGCGGCCGCTGTGGTGTTCGCTGTAGCCGGGCGCGGCGCTGACCGCGAGGATCTGTGCGATCGACTGGCCGCGCTCGAGCTTGCGCTTGAGGATGCCGAGTTGGTAGTCGGCGGAGCGGAAGGCGGACACGACCTGCAGGGCGATCGCGTCGCGCGCCGCGGCGGCCTGCAGGCGTGCGAACGCGCGCGCGGCGCGTGGCGCGAGCCATTGAGGGCGCATGTGGACGTCGTGGCCGATGAAGGCGAGTTCGCGCGGTTCGCGCACGAGGCGCAGGCCGCGTGCGCGGCCGTAGTCGGCCGGTACGCCGAGCGCGTGCGCCTCACGCACGATCGCCTGCCGCTGGCGCGTGTCGCAGCGGGACGGCGGAGCGGAAATGTTTGTGCTCACGCGCCCCGGGCCTGCACGGCGTTCACGGGTTGGGCGTTTCCAGCGGCTTGATGTAGAACCCGGCGATGCGGCCGCTCTCGCCGCAGGCGACCTGCGCGTACAGGTTCGCCTTCTCGAACACCAGCGGGATCGTGACCGCGATATAGCCTTCCATCTTGCTCAGGTGCGACTGGCCGCGCGCTTGCAGCTTGCCGAACTGTGCCAGGGATTCCCACGCCTGGCGGAACTTCTCCGGCGGCAGTGCGGCGCGCATGGTCGCGTCGAAGTCGCGCGTGGCGGTCGCGTAGTCGCCCTTCTCGGCGGCATCGAGCAGGCGCGTCGCGCGTGCCTCGCAGCCGGCGGCGCGCAGGCGCTCCGCCTCCCCGGGCGCGCTCGCCTTCGGTGCCGCCGCGGCGTTGGCGGGTGGAGACGTGGCGCCGCTGGCCGAGGCGGTCGGGGTTTCCGGCGCCGTGGTTTCCGTCGGCGGTGCGCCCGGCTCGGCGGAGGGCAGCGTGGCCTCGCCGCCGGCAGCTGGCGCCGGCGGCGTGGCGGCGGTCGTGCCGCTGGCGGTTTCCACCTGCGCGCCGACGTCCTTGGCGCGCGCCATCGCGTCGACGTCGATATCGGCCGCTGCGACCGGTGCGGCCGCGGGCGGCGCAGCCTTCTTCTTCGGCGGCGGCGCGGCCTGCGCGCAGGCTGCGGCAACGAGCAGGATCCACACGAGTCGACGCACGGGCATGAGGCGGTCTCCGGGAAATGCGTTGGCCGCGCACGCTAGCACGAGTGTCCCCGTCTGCGTGCTGAACCGCGCGTCACGCCTGCGCCAGTGGCGCCGCGACGTGCAACACGAGGTCGGCGCAGAAGTGCGCGAGCACGGCGTGTTCGAGGCCGCGCTTCCAGTACAGCGCGCCGAACACGAGGCCGGCGAGCGCGTTGTAGGCGATCACGCGCGTGACGATCGCGGCGGTCAGCGGACCGAGCTGCGCCGCCGCCGGCAAGTGGCCCAGGCCGAACAGCAGCGCGGCGGCAATGATCGCCGCGATCATCACCCAGGTGCGCGGCGCGCCATCGGTCGTGCGCGCGAGCAGCCAGGCGAGGCCGCCCATCACGAATACGCGCAGGCCGACCTCCTCGACGATGCCGCCATAGGACGAGGCGAGCAGACCTTTCCAGGCTGCCGGCGTCTGCGCGGGAGTAGATTCGCCGAGCGGAGTGCCGAACAGCGCGATCGCGCCAAGGATCGCGCCGGCGGCGAGCGCGCCGAGCGCCGCGGCCTGCCACCAGCTTGCCGTCGAAGGCCGCGGCCGCCGATACAGCCACGCGCCCAGCCACGGTGCACCGAGGCCGAGTGGCGCGCCGAGCTTGAGGCCGGCCCAGGCGAGCAGGAAATAGAGCAGGCCGTTCTGCAGCGCCTGGAATGCGATCAGCGCGATCGGCGGCACGCCGAGCATCGCGCTGACCAGTTCGAGTGCGCCGGGCTTCAGCGCGAGCATGTACGGAAACAGTGCCAGCGTGGCGAGGACGGAAGCGACACCGAGCAGCAGGGCAATGCGCAGTTGCGGCAGCGAGGCGTTCATGCGGAATCGTCCTCCACGGGTTCGGTCGACGCGGGTCTCAGGCGGCCGGCCTTGCGCAATGCCTCGCGCAGCACGTACTCGATCTGCGCATTGACCGAGCGCAGTTCGTCGTCGGCCCAGCGCTGCATCGCGTCGAGCACCGGCGCGCTGATGCGCAGCGGGTAGGCTTTCTTTTCGGCCATGGCTCTTGGTGGGTGTGGGCGAAATCCGCTGTCAGTCTTGGCCTGGCTGATCTTCAGCCCTCCCCTTCGAGGGGAGGGTTGGGTGGGGATGGTGCTTGGTTCTCGCATCGCCGCTTCACGAAATCCGACCGGCATCGAAAATCACAGGCCATTGGGTTACGTCAACGTGACGCGGTGCTCATGCGAGCAACACCATCCCCCTCCAACCTCCCCCTTGAAGGGGGAGGCTAAGCGCGCGCTGGCCGAGTTTGGGTGGGTTCAAACTCCGCATCAGCCGGTGTACAACGTCCCGGTGTTGACGACCGGCTGCGTCCCGCGCTCGCCGCACAGCACGACCAGCAGGTTGCTGACCATCGCGGCGCGGCGTTCGTTGTCGAGGTCGACGACGCCGCGCTTGCCGAGCTCGCCCAGCGCCATCTCGACCATGCTGACCGCGCCTTCGACGATGCGCTCGCGTGCGGCGACGATCGCGCCGGCCTGCTGGCGCTGCAGCATCGCCTGTGCGATCTCCTGCGCATAGGCGAGGTGGCTGATGCGCGCCTCGATGACCTTGACGCCGGCCTTGCCGAGGCGGGTCTGGATCTCGTTGCGCAGGTGCGCGTTGACCTCTTCGCCGTGGCTGCGCAGCGACGGCTTGCCGGTATCGTGCGCGTCGTAGGCGTAGCTCTGCGCCATCTGGCGCAGCGCCGACTCGGACTGGATCTGCACGAAGTTCTCGTAGTCGTCGACGCAGAACACGGCTTCGGCGGTGTCGACCACCTGCCAGACCACGACCGCGGCGATCTCGATCGGGTTGCCGTCGGCGTCGTTGACCTTGAGCTTCCCCGATTCGAAGTTGCGCACGCGCAGGCTGATCGCGCGCGTGGCGTAGAACGGATTGGTCCAGCGCAGGCCCGCCTCGCGCACGGTGCCGGCGTAGCGGCCGAACAGCTGCACGACCTGGCCCTGGTTCGGCTGGACCTGGAAGAAGCCCTTGGCGAGGAACGTGATCAGCGCGAACACCAGCACGATCGGCACGACCTGCGTCGGCGCGGCCGGCGGCGCGCTGAGCGTGGCGTACAGCCACCCGCCATTCAGCAGCGCGCAGGCGATCAGGACCAGCGCCGTCGGAATGCCCGGCAGCGAAAAGGCGTTGCGTTCATTCATGGCATCCTCCCCAAAGGTGTTGGGGAGGATGATATCTTTTAGATATCTACTGTCAATCGGTCGTCGTGGCGCGATCGGGCGGCAACATGCGCCGCAGCGTGTCGTCGCGCTGCACGAAGTGGTGGTACAGGGCCGCGGCGGCATGCGCGATCGCGAGCCACATCAGTACGTTGCCGGTGGTTTCGTGCAGCTCTTCGAGGTTCTTGACGAGCCCTTCGTCCGGCGTTGCCAGGGTCGGCAGCGGCAGGCCGAGCAGGTCCCACGGTTTGCCGGCGGCGACCATCATCGCCACGCCGAGCAGCGGCACCGCGAACGCGAGCAGGTACAGCGCGAGGTGGATCAGCTTGCCGAGGCCGTCCTGCCAGCGCGGCGGCGCCGGGCTGATGGGTGGAACGCTCGCACGCAGGCGCACGAGCATGCGCGGCAGCATTAGCAGCAGTACCGCGAGGCCGAACTGCGTATGGGCCCACTTGACCGCGGCGCGTTCGGCCGAGCCGCGCGGCAGCCAGCCCTTGAGTTCGATCAGCACGAGCGCGACGACGATCAGCAACGCAATCAACCAGTGCAGGTGGCGCAATCCAGCGGCGTAGCGGACGGTGGACATGATGGCCTCGCGGGTTGGTGGCATGACGGAAGATGCGCCTGCTGCGTGATTTGGTGCACGCGGCGGATTGTCGCATGTCGCGCTTCTTGCAGGAGCGCGCCCTGTGCGCGACCACCGCCGCGCTATCGCGGGTCGCCCACAAGGTGGGCTCCTACAACAGCAATCAGCGCGTGAACAGCAATCAGTGTGTGACTTCGATTGCTTCGGCCTGTTCCAGCTGCAGGCGGCCGAGCGCGTCGAGGCCCGCATAGAAGCGCCACGGATCGCCGTTGCCGACCGACAGCGCGATATGGCCGGCGTCGAAGCCGGGCAGGGCGGCGTCGTAGCTTTGCCAGCGGCCGTCGACCCAGGCCTGCGCCCATGCGTGTGGCACGAACACCTGGTCCTTGCCGGCGAAGCCCGGCGCATAGGCGAGGCCGTCGACGACGCGCGTGGCAATGCCCAGCGCGCGGCCGAGCGCGGCGACCAGCACGGCGTGCTCGGTGCAGTCGCCCTCGGGATTCTTCGCGACCTCCAGCGCCGAGGCATAGCCGACGTCGAGGCTCTTGGTCTGGATGAAGCGGCGCACGAACGCCTCGATGCGCTGCATGCGCTCGTCGGATCTCGTCGCGTCGCCGACCGCTTGGCGCGCGAGCTGCACGATCTCCGGCGCGGCGCTCTGCAGCCAGTCGTTCGGGCGGTAGTCGTCCGGCGTTGGCTTGGCCTCGCTGCTGGCGGCGGCGTGGCGCCGGATCGTGACGACCCAGCGGTCGCCGCGGCGCGTGACGGTCTGCTCGTCGGTGCGCGGCAATGCCAGCGTCGCATCGCCGCCGCGCAGCGCGAGCGTGTAGCGCATCGTGCCGGTCAGTTCCGTGCGGTCGAGCGGGCGCGGCGACGGCATCAGCGTGCGTTCGAACACGTCGCTGCCCTGGTTCGGCGCGGTTGCGCAGGCATGGTCGCAGGCGAGCAGCGTCAGTTCGACGCCCATGATCGGCATGGTCAGCTTGTGGATCGTCTGCTCCGCATCGACCCAGACGCGGCTGCGCATCGGCGTCTGGCCGAACAGCGTGGTCTGCTCGACCGGCGACAGGCGCAGGCGGCCGCCGGGCAGGTCGACATCCTCGGGTGCCTGCACGGTGTTGCGCACCTCGGCGGTGTCGAGGCTGGACGGCTGGAACGTCAGCACGCTCCAGCGCGTGCCGGCGGCGAGGCCGGCGCGCAGGCCGGCCAGGCGCTGGCCTTCGGCGAGCAGCGCGCCTTTCGGCCACGGCAGGCGCCGCTGCGCGGCATCGCCGCCGTTGCGCACGCTGACCTCGAGCGTGCCGTCGCGCAGGCGGCCGTCGATCACGGTCTGGTTGCCGGACAACTGCGTCACGCTGCGGAATGCGAGCGGCTGGCCCGCACTCGTCTCGGTCGTGGTCTCGCTGCTGCTCATCGCGACGCGCGAGCCGGCACGGTCGAGCACCATGTCCAGCTTCTGCGTCGTCACGACCTCGCCGCCGCGCACGTCGCGACGCGATTCGAACGAACCGATCTTGCGGCCGTCGAGCAGCACCGTGAACCACTGCTGCTCCGGTGGCGCGGCGTGCGCGAACGGCGGCAGCAGGAGCAGGGCGAGCAGGTAGCGGCGCATCGGTGGTTCCTTGGAGATGAGTCGGCGTAGTGTGCCCGCTTCTTCACCGGAATGACTTTCGACAAGGATCGACGCGGCCCTTTTCGCCGTCGCGAACGCGGGCAACTGATCCCTGCCCTTGTCCGCATTGATCCGTGTAGATCCGCGTCGAAGGCTTCGGCTCCTCGTGGCGCACACCCGATCGCATAGAATTGCGCTCCCTCATCCGGACGACCGCGCGCATGAAGCCCTTCGGCACCCCGCATACCGACACCGCGATCCGCGTCCTGCTGCTCGGCTCGGGCGAGCTCGGCAAGGAGGTCGCGATCGAGCTGCAGCGGCTCGCGGTCGAGGTGATCGCGGTCGACCGCTACGCGAACGCGCCGGCGATGCAGGTCGCGCACCGTTCGCACGTGATCAACATGCTCGATGGCGCCGAACTGCGCCGGATCATCGAACTGGAAGAGCCCGACTACGTCGTGCCGGAGATCGAGGCGATCCACACGCCGACGCTGGTCGAGTTGGAGCAGCGCGGCCTGACCGTGATCCCGACCGCACGCGCGGCGTGGCTGACGATGGACCGCGAGGGCATCCGCCGCCTCGCCGCCGAGGAGCTCGGTCTGCCGACTTCGCCGTACCGCTTCGTCGACACGCGCGAGGAGTACCTCGCCGCGATTGCGCAGATCGGCCTGCCGTTCGTGATCAAGCCGGTCATGTCGAGCTCGGGCAAGGGCCAGAGCACGGTGCGCCGCGACGACCAGATCGACGCCGCGTGGGACTACGCACAGTCCGGCGGCCGCGCCGGCAAGGGCCGCTGCATCGTCGAGGGCTTCGTCGACTTCGACTACGAGATCACCCAGCTGACCGTGCGCCACGTCGGCGGAACCAGCTTCTGCGCGCCGATCGGCCATCGCCAGGAACACGGCGACTACCGCGAGTCGTGGCAGCCGCAGCCGATGAGCGAAACGGCGCTGGCCGAGGCGCAGCGCCAGGCTGCGGCGATCACCGGCGCGCTCGGCGGCCGCGGCGTGTTCGGCGTCGAATTCTTCGTCAAGGGCGATGCGGTGATCTTCTCCGAGGTCAGCCCGCGCCCGCACGACACCGGCCTGGTCACGCTGATCTCGCAGGACCTGTCCGAGTTCGCGCTGCACGCGCGCGCGATCCTCGGCCTGCCGATCCCGCTGATCCGCCAGCTCGGCCCGTCGGCCTCGTGCGCGGTGCTGGCCAGTGGCGACGGCGCGCGGCCGCGCTACCACGGCGTCGCCGAAGCGCTGGCCGAGCCGGACACGATGCTGCGCCTGTTCGGCAAGCCGGAGGTGCACGGCCAGCGCCGCATGGCGGTGACGCTGGCGCGCGACGTCGACGTCGAAGCCGCGATCGCCAAGGCGGTGCGCGCCGCGGCGCTGCTGCGCGTGGAAGCGTAACCGCACGAGTTCGGAGAGCGCCGCTGGCGGTCAGTGGGAGCGCCGGCAGGCGCGATGCTCCTGGCGCGGTGGCACACTCCGGAAGAGCATCGCGGCTTCCGCCGCTCCCACAGGGCAGGGTCTCCTACCGGGGCGTGTCCGGCGGCGCCGGATCGGTCGTGATCAGCTTCTGGAAGCGCGCATCCTTGCGCAACGGATCCCATAGCGGGTTGAGCCGCAGGTCGGCGATGGTGGTGCCATTGGGCATGGCCAGCAGATGCGGCAGCGCCCCGATCGCGGCGTCGGTGTCGCCGAGGCCGGCCTGGATCTCCGCGCGGGTCTGCTCCAGGCCGGGCTGCAGCAACGCATCGCCGGCGGCCAGGTCGATCGCCTGCTGCGCCTCGCGCAGCGCGGCGGCCTTGTCGCCGAGGTTCGCATGCGCGAGCGCGAGCGACTCGACCAGCTTGGCGTCGTCCGGCGCGGCCTTGCGGTACTGCTGCGCCAGCTCGATCGTCTTCGCCAGGCTCGTGCGGGCGGCCGCCTCGTCGCCGGCGCGCAACTGGCCCATGCCCAGCCACAGCTGGTACTGCACGCGCCAGGAGCCGAGCGCGCCGCCGCTCTGCGCGAGCGCCTGCGCCAGCGCGGCGACCATTGCCGTGAAGTTGCGCCGGTACCACAGCCAGCTCATCCGCACCATGAACGTTTCGGTGTCGTCGGCGCGCAGCGGCACGCTGTCGAGCAGCGTGCCGGCCTGCTCGAGGTTGCCCTCCGCCAGCCAGGCCCAGGCCTTGGCGGTGACCAGGCTGGTCGCGTCGGGCTGGACCTCGAGCGCATGGTCGAGCGTGGCGCGCGCCTTGGCGTACTGGCGCAGCGCGGCATGGTTCGAGGCCAGCTCGAGGAACATCACGACCTCGCGCGGATCGAGCAGGGTGGCCTGCTCCAGGTGCGCGATCGAGTCCTGCCAGCGGCCCTGGCGGCGCTCGATGTAGGCGATTGCGGCGAGCACGTGCGCGTTGTTGGGCAGGCGCTGGCGCGCCTGTTCGAAATCGCGCAGGCCGCCGTCGAAGTCGCGCAGGCAGCGGTAGCGGTAGTAGCCGATCGCCAGGTGCGCCTCGCCCAGGTCCGGCTGTAGGTGCAGTGCGGTGTCGGCCGCCTGCTTGACCTCGGCGGGCAGGGTCGGCGTGCGGTCGATCGAGTTCGAGTACATGAAGCTCTTGACGATGGCCAGGCGTGCCCACGCCAGCGCGAAGCGTGGATCGAGCCGGACCGCCTCGGCGTACAGCTGCGCGGCCTGCGTCGGCGCGTCGTGCGACGACTCCAGGCTGCGCGTCTCCAGCGCGAGGCCGCGCAGGTAGGCGTCGTAGGCGTCGGGATGGTCGGTCGGACGGGCTTCGAGCAGGGCCCGCTCGTGGCCGCTGAGCCTGACCTCGAGCGCGTTGGCGATCGTCTGGGCCACCTCGCTTTCGACCCCGAACACGTCATCGAGCCGGCGATCGTAGCTTTCGGCCCAGATGTGCTCGTCGGTCGCGGCGCGGATCAGCTGCACGGTGATGCGCACGGTGCCGCCGGCCTTCTGCACGCTGCCCTCCAGGATGTTCGCCACACCGAGCTGGCGCCCGATCTCGGGCAGGTTTTCCGGCCGCGCCGCATACTGCTGGGTGGAGGTGCGCGAGATCACCCGGAGCGCACCGATCTTCGCCAGCCGCGCCAGGATCTCGTCCTGGATGCCATCGGTGAAGTAGCCGTTGGCCTTGTCCTCGGACAGGTTCTCGAACGGCAGCACCGCGATCGACTTGTCCGTGGCCGTTGATCCGGTGTCCCGGTGCAGCACGAACGTGTTCGCCAGCAACAGCACCACGGCCAGGCCCAGCACGGCGATGATCCAGCGGTCGATCCGCCGCCCGGTAGCGCGCCGGATCGACTTGCTGCGCTCGATCTCGCTTTCGCGCTTGAGGCCTTCGGGCGTGAGTTCGTAGAACCACGCGAACGCCAGCGCGAACGGCAGGCCGACGATGACCGCGACGACGACCAGCCGCACGGCCCAGTTGGGAACCTCGAAGAACGGAAAGACCTGGGTCGCGATCTGCACCAGCAGCCAGCCGGCGGCGGCATAGAACGCGCCGGCGCGAAAGACGTTGCGGCGCTTGAGTTCGGAGAAGAGCGAGGATGCGCTCATCGTGCGCTGACGCGTTCGCGTCCCACCGTGCATGCGGGCCGGCGGGGCGGATCGGCGTGGTGGCGATGTCCCCGTCCGGAACGCCGATTGTCACACGAATCCGGACTTCGGGGCGCGTCGCGGCGGCGCTGTCACAGTTCGTGCCAGCCGCCGTCGCGCAGCACTTCCAGTGGGCGGTAGCGCGCCTTGTAGTGCATCTTCGGATGCCCCTCGATCCAGAAGCCGAGGTAGACGTGCGGCAGGCCGCGCTCGTGTGCGAGGCGGATCTGGCTGAGGATCGCGAACGTGCCGAGGCCGCGCGCCGTTTCGTCCGGGTCGAAGAACGTGTAGACCGCGGACAGGCCGGAGGGACAGAAATCGGTCACGGCGAGGCCGAGCAGGTGGTCGCCGCGGCGGAACTCGATGAAGCGGGTCGGGCTCCAGACGGTGTAGAGGAAGCGCGCGAAGTCGTCCGGCCGCGCGTCGTCCATGCCGCCGTCGCGATGGCGCGCGTGCAGGTAGCGCTGATACAGCGCGAAGTACTCGTCGGTATACGCCGCCGGCGCGATGCGCACGGCGAGGTCGGCGTTGCGCGCCAGGCAGCGGCGCTGGCTGCGGTCCGGGCGGAAGCGCGCGACCGGCACGCGGCAGGCGACGCAGGCGCGGCAGCCCTGGCATTGCGGGTAGTAGACATGGCCGCCGGCGCGCCGGTAGCCGCGCTGCATCGCCGCGTCGTAGATCTGCGGCAGTTGCGGCGCGGCCGGGTCGATGACGAGGTTCTGTGCGGTGCGTTCGTCAAAATAGCCGCACGGATGCGGCAGGGTCTGGAACAGGCGGACGACTTCCGAACGCATGGGATCATCCCGGCGCGCTGTGCCGCCTCAGTGGCCACCCAGTTGCGACCACGCGATCAGGCCTGCGACGGCCGCGATCAGCGTCAGCATGATGATCTTGATGCGCATCGTCAGGTGCCGCCGGCGCTCGGCCGCATCGCCCAGGCCGCGCGAGGCGGCCAGCTCGTCGGCAAAGCGCGTGGCCGGCTCCAGCCCGGCGTCACGCAGGATGCGCCGCGCCGCGGTCTGGTCCTCCGCGCGCACCACCCACACCTGCGGCCACGAATCGCGGTCGCCCTTCGCGCTGTAACTGAAGCGTTTCCAGTCCGCGCCCTGGTAGGCGCGGCGATTCGCGATCGAGGTCTCGATGCCCTGTTCGGTCATCAAGGCGACCACGCGTTGGATGTTTTCCATCCGGGGGGAGGTGTAGATCTGGCGCATGCGGCCATTCTAGTCCAATGGTCTGCGGGCGGATCGCTTTTGTCCGGTTCCGCTTTGCCTTGGGCGCATCTCCATCGCGTGATGCCTTCAAGCCCTCCCCTTCAAGGGGAGGGTTGGGTGGGGATGGTGTTGATATCGTCACCGTGTTTGCGAGAACCGACCCGCATCCCTGCATTTTCCGCTCGCATCCCTGCGAGCGGGTTACTTCTCTTTGCATGCCCAAAGAGAAGCAACCAAGCGGTCGGCGCCTTACTCCGCGCGCAGGCGGATCAACCCTTCCTGCGCGGTCGAGGCGATCAGGCGGCCGTCTTCGCTGTAGATCATGCCGCGCGCGAGGCCGCGGCCGCCCTGCGCGGTCGGGCTGTCGCAGGAGTACAGCAGCCATTCGTCGGCGCGGAACGGGCGGTGGAACCACATCGCGTGATCGAGGCTGGCGACCTGCACGTGGCGCTGCAGGAACGAGATGCCGTGCGGGAACATCGTCGTGCCGATCAGGTGGAAGTCCGACGCGTAGGCAAGCAGCGCGCGGTGCAGCACCGGGCTGTCCGGCACGCGCTCGCTCAGGCGGAACCACACCTGCTGGAACGGCGGCCGCTTGGGCGGATTGAGCTCGTCGCGCGGATAGATCGGGCGGAACTCGAACGGGCCGGAACGGCCGAACCAGCGCTGCAGCTTGACCGGCAGCTTGGCCAGTTCCTCGGCCGGCAGCGCCGGCGTCGGCTCGACGTCCTCGGGCTTGGGTACCGCCGGCATCGGCAATTGGTGCTCGACGCCGGTTTCCTCGACCTGGAACGAGGCGGAGAAGTTGAAGATCGGCTGGCCGTGCTGGATCGCCGTCACGCGGCGCACCGAGAAGCTGCCGCCGTCGCGCGTGCGCTCGACGTGGTAGAGGATCGGCTGGTCGATGTCGCCGGCGCGCAGGAAGTAGGCGTGCAGCGAATGCGCGCTGCGGCTCGGGTCGACCGTCTGCTGCGCCGCCGACAGTGCCTGCCCGAGCACCTGGCCGCCGAACACGAAGCGCGTGCCGATGTCGCGGCTTTCACCGCGGAAGAAGTTGTCCTCGAGGCGTTCGAGCTGGAGCAGGGAGAGCAGTTCTTCGGCGGGCGTCGCGGACATGGGCGCAGGGCAGGGGCGAGGGCGCGCAAGTATAGCTGCACCGCAGCATCGCGCCGTGCGCCGGCGCGAAGCTCAGGCGCGCGCGGACCAGGCGAGCGTGCCGTCGACGACCGTCTGCGTGCGTCCGCCGACCCACACCGCGAGGCCGCCGGCGGCGCCGTTGCCGTGCTCGATGTGCAACGTGATCGCCGCGTCGCGGCCGATCTCGCGGCCCTGGCTGACCCGGTAGCCGCGTGCAAGCGCGCCGTGCGGTTCGCGCAGCGCGATCCACGCGCCGATCAGGCCGTTCGCGGCGCCCGAGGCGGGGTCCTCGACGATGCCGGCGCCGGCCGGGAACGCACGCACGACGAGCTCATGCTCCGCCTCGCGGCTGCGCGCGAACACGCACAGGCCGAGGCTGTCGCTCGCAGCGGCGAGCCGCGCGATCGTCGCGTGGTCGGGGCGCCAGGCGCGCAGCGCGGCCTCGTCGGCGAACTCGGCGACCCACCAGCGGCGGCCGCCCTCGACGAAGGCTGGCGGCAGCGCGCCGAGCGCGACGTCACCGAGCAGGGCCTGCAGCAGCGGCTGGCCGTCGCTGCCCTCGTGCAGCACGCGCGCACGCGGCGCCTGCACGAACAGCGCGCGCTCGGCGCCGCTGCCCTCGACGCGGATCGGCAGCAGGCCGGCGCCGCATTCCTGTACCAGGCGGCCGTCGCGCGGCGTGGCGAAGCCGGTGTCGAGCACCGCGTGCGCGCTGCCGATGGTCGGGTGACCGGCGAACGGAATCTCGCGGCTCGGCGTGAAGATGCGCAGGCGGTAGCTCGCCTCGGGCGTGCTCGGCGGCAGCACGAAGGTGGTCTCGACCAGGTCCGTCCAGGCCGCGAAGCGCTGCATCTCGGCATCGCTCCAGCCGCGCGCGTCAACGACGACGCCGAGCGGATTGCCGCCGCCCGGGTGTGCGGGGAAGACGTCGAGTTGCAGGTAGCGCGAACGGGCGGGCATGGCAGGGCGGGGAGCAAAGGGGGCGCGATGATACCCGTGTGTGGCTGCGCCGCAGCGGAACGGCTGCGGCGTCGGCAGGTGCGGTTCAGCTGCTTTCCTGAGGAGGCGCTGGCAGAAGGAAGGAGAACATCGCGGCTGAAGCCGCTCACACAGGGGGATTCTGGTGTGGGAGGGACTTTCAGTCCCGATGCCTTGATGGCTGGGCCGGGAGCGCGGGCCGAAGAGCATCGTGGCTTCCGCCGCTCCCACCGGAAGCTGCGCTTCGTTGTTGCTGTGGGAGCGCCGGCAGGCGCGATGCTGTTGGTGCGGCGTGAAGGAGCATCGCGACTTCCGCTGCTGCGACGAAGGCCGGTGAAACCGCTTGTTCGACGCCGCCCGCGCGTCATATGGTGCGGGGCTTCGCGTCCCGAGGAAGTCGCCGCATGCCCGTCACCTTGTTCATCATCGCCGTCACCTGCGTGGTCTCGTTCGCGGGGTTCTCCAATCCGCGCCTGATCGACCGCCTGATCCTGTGGTCGCCGGCGCTCACGCGCGGGAAGGAATACTGGCGCCTGGCGAGCTGCGGCCTGATCCATGCCGACGTGCCGCACCTGCTGTTCAACATGATCACGCTGTACTTCTTCGGCACCGCGATGGAACGGTTCTACGTTTCCTACCTCGGCGGAGGCGGCTACCTGCTGTTCTATGTCGGTGGCCTGGTCGTGTCGAGCCTGCCGAGCTGGTGGCAGCACCGCAACGACAACGGCTACCGCAGCCTCGGCGCCTCGGGCGCGGTGTCGGCCGTGCTGTTCGCGTTCATCCTGCTGCAGCCGTGGGCGACGATCTACGTGTTCGTCGTGCCGGTGCCGGCGATCATCTATGCGGTGCTCTACCTCGGCTACACGATCTACATGGATCGCCAGCGCAGCGACCACATCAACCACAGCGCGCATCTGTGGGGCGCGATCTACGGCGTGCTGTTCACGATCCTGATGGAGCCACGCGTGCTCTCCACGTTCTTCGGCCGGCTGCTGCAGCCGGGGTTTGCGGCGTAAGCTTGTCGCTGCGCCGCACCCTCAAGATCCAGAAAAGACAACCGCCGCCACGCGCGGCTTCCGTTCGATGGAGGCGACCATGTTGAAGACGTCCGCCTATGCCGCGGTGTCCGCGGTTTCCCCGCTCGCGCCGTACACGATCGACCGCCGCAAGCCCGGTCCGCGCGATGTGCTGATCGACATCCTGTATTGCGGCGTGTGCCACTCGGACATCCACCAGGTGCGCGACGAGTGGGGTGATTCGATCTTCCCGATGGTGCCCGGCCACGAGATCGTCGGCCGCGTCGTCGAGGCCGGGCTGTCGGTCGGCTCGTTCAAGGTCGGCGACATCGTCGGCGTCGGCTGCTTCGTCGATTCCTGCCGCACCTGCGCCGCCTGCACGGACGGCGAGGAGCAGTACTGCGAGCACGGCATGAGCGCGACCTACAACGGCTACGAGCGCAGCGGCCCGCAGCTCGACCCCGACCGGCCGACCTACGGCGGCTATTCGACGCGCATCACGGTCGACGAGAAATACGTGCTGCGCATCCCGCCCGGCATCCCGCTCGAGCGCGCCGCGCCACTGCTATGCGCCGGCATCACGACCTGGTCGCCGCTGCGCCGCTTCGGCGTCGGCCCCGGCAGCGAGGTCGCCGTGCTCGGCCTCGGCGGGCTCGGCCACGTGGCCGTCAAGCTGGCCAAGGCGATGGGCGCGGACGTGACCGTGCTGAGCGGTTCGGCGGGCAAGGAGGCCGACGCGCGGCGCCTGGGCGCCGACGACTTCGTCGTGACCAGCAACCGGACCGCGTTCAAGGCCCACGCCGAACGCTTCGACCTGATCCTCGACACCGCCTCGGCGCAGCACGACTACAACGCCTACCTGCAGCTGCTGCGCCGCGACGGCACGCTGGTCCTGCTCGGCCTGCCCGAGCCGTCGCCGCTGGATGCCGGCCCGCTGGTCATGCGCCGCCGCAGCATCACCGGCTCGCTGATCGGCGGCATTCGCGCCACGCAGGACATGCTCGACTTCTGCGCCGAGCACGGCATCGCCGCCGACGTCGAGGTGATCGGCATGGCGCAGGTCAACGAGGCCTACGAGCGCATGCTCGCCGGCGACGTGCGCTATCGTTTCGTGATCGACATCGCCAGCCTGCGCGGCGCTTGAGCCAACGCCCCGGCGGCCGTTCCGTCGTAGGACCCATTCCACAGTCCAGGAGAGCTGCATGACGACCTACACCGGCGGCTGCCATTGCGGGCGGATCGCGTTCGAGGTGGACACCGAGGGCGCCATCGCGCAGGCGATGGAGTGCAACTGCTCGATCTGCAGCAAGCGCGGCTACCTGCTCGCGTTCGCGCCGGCGACCCACGTGCGCCTGCGCACGCCCGAGAGCGACCTGTCGACCTACACGTTCAACAAGCACGTGATCCGGCATCAGTTCTGCCCGGTCTGTGGCGTCGCGCCGTTCGGCCGCGGCAAGGACCTGCATGGCAACGAGACGTTCGCGATCAACGTGCGCTGCCTCGACGGCATCGATCCGCACGCGCTGCAGATCCAGCCGTTCGATGGGCGCAGCCGCTGAGTTCCTGAACGCGCGGCCAACCGACGCTGGCCGCCCGGCCGATCGGCGCGCTCGCGGGCATACACTGCGGCGACCGGCCGGGCGGCAAACTCCTGGTCGGCATCGCCCACTCCACGGCCATGGGAGATGCGCATGGGCATCCTCTGGACCATCCTCATCGGCTTCATCGTCGGCGTGCTGGCCAAGTTCGTCACGCACGGTCCGGGGCCGCACGGCTTCTTCATGACTGCCGCACTCGGCATCGCCGGCTCGCTCATCGCCACCTTCATCGGCCGCGCGCTGCACTGGTACGCGGCCGGGCAGTCGGCCGGCTTCGTCGGCGCGTTCATCGGCGCACTCGTGCTGCTGGCGATCTACCACCTGATCATCAAGGGGCGCGCGCCCACCGCTTGATAAGGAGGACGTCATGCCGATCCTGACCGATCTGCTCAACCGCTATCTGGGCAGTGGCGCCGGTGCCGACACCGGCCAGCTTGCCGACGACTTCCACCAGGTCGCGCAGAACGTCCCGACCGACGTGCTCGGCAAGGGCCTCGCCGCCGCGTTCGGTTCCGACCAGACGCCGGAGGTCGGGCAGATGGTGTCGCAGATGTTCGGCGCCTCCTCGCCGGAGCAGCGCGCGGCGATGCTGAACCAGCTCGGCGGCGCGCTCGGCCCGGCGGGCGCGACGATCCTCGGCAGCCTGTTCGGGCCGGGGGCCGCGACGACTGGCGCGGCGCCGACGATCACGCCGGAGCAGGCCGCGCGGGTCGATCCGCAGCAGATCCAGGCCGTGGTCACGCAGGCGCAGCAGCACAACCCCGGCATCGTCGACAGCCTCAGCGGCTTTTATGCGCAGCATCCCGGGCTGGTGAAGACGCTCGGCAGCGCGGCGCTGGCGATCATGCTCGGCAAGATTTCCGAGCACATGAAGACGAGCTGAGTTCGACCCTACCCGAGTGGTGTAGTGTTGGCGCCTGCCCCGTTTGGCGGGGCGCGACTGCACCCTCGGGGAATGGTTCCATGACGACGATACGACCGGCCGCGCGCGGCCTTGCACTCGCGGCGCTGGCGACCGGCGGCGGCTCCGTACTGGCGGCCGACATCGCGCCGAAGCTGCTGTCCGAGGCGCAGGGCGGGCGCGTCGAGGCGCTGATCGTGCTGCCCGACCAGGTGCGGCCGGCGCTCGCGCCGCTGGCGATCGACGCCGACTACAAGCTGCGCCGGCGCGCGCTCGTAGAGGCACTGCGCACCCGCGCCGATGCGCAGCAGGCCGACCTGCGCGCCTGGCTGGACGCGCGCGGCATCGAATACCGGCCGTACTGGATCGCGAACCTGGTCTGGGCGCGCGTGTCGGCCGCCGACCTCGCCGCACTGGCCGGACGCAGCGATGTCGCGCGGGTGACGACCAATCCCGCCGTCGCGTTGCGCGAGCCACCGGTGCCGGCCGAGCTGGCCGCCGTGACCGCACCCGATGCGATCGAGTGGGGCGTCGGCAAGATCCGCGCACCGGACGTCTGGGCGGCGGGTTTCACCGGCCAGGGTGTCGTCATCGGCGGCCAGGACACCGGCTACCAGTGGGACCATCCGGCGCTGAAGGCGCAGTACCGCGGATGGAATGGCAGCGCAGCGAGCCACGACTACAACTGGCACGATGCGATCCACGCCGGCGATGACGACGTTGCTGGCAATCCGTGCGGCGGCGATGCTCCGGCGCCGTGTGACGATCATGGTCATGGCACGCATACCGCCGGCACGTTCGCCGGCGACGACGGTGGCGTGAACAGGGTCGGTGTCGCGCCGGGCGCGCAATGGATCGGCTGCCGCAACATGGCTGGGGGCGACGGCACGCCGGCACGCTACATCGAGTGCATGCAATGGTTTCTCGAGCCGACCGACCATGCTGGGAATAACCCCAATACAGACCTCGCCCCCGACGTGATCAGCAACTCCTGGGGCTGCATTCCGTCAGAGGGCTGCACCGTGGGCGACGAGATCGCCGAGGCGGTCAATAATCTCGTCGATGCCGGCATCTTGTTCGTCGCCGCGGCCGGCAACGATGGCCCGGGGTGCGGCACGATCCTCGATCCGCCGGCGATCTACGATGCGAGCTTCGTGGTTGGTTCGACCACCAGCAGCGACAGCATGTCGAGTTTCTCCAGCCGCGGTCCGGTCGCCGGCTCCGCGCTGATCCGCCCGGACGTCGTCGCGCCTGGATCGAGCGTGCGCTCGAGTGTGCCGGGCAATGGCTACGGCATCATGAGCGGCACCAGCATGGCCACGCCGCACGTCGCCGGCGCGGCCGCGCTGCTGATGTCGGTAAAGCCGGCGTTGAAGGGGCATCCGGAGCAGGTCGCCGCGCTGCTGCGCGACACCGCGGTGCACCAGGTCACCGGCGGCAGCACGAGTTGCGGCGGCCTGACCCTGGCCAACTGGCCGAACTACCATGCCGGCCACGGCCGCATCGACGTCTACGCCGCCGCGCTGGCCGCCGGTCTCGGCAATCCGGACAATGACCGGGTATTCACGGATGGCTTCGATGGAACCCCAACGCCCTGACATCAACCCCGGCGACGCCGGCGAGCGCGACACGCTCGTCGTCGCGATCTCCTCGCGCGCGCTGTTCGACCTCGGCGAGAGCCACGAACTGTTCGAGCGCGACGGCATCGACGCATTCGCGCGCTACCAGATCGCGCGCGAGGACGAACTGCTCGCGCCCGGCATCGCGTTCCCGCTGGTGCAGAAGCTGCTGCACCTGAACCGCGCCGCGCCGCAGGCGCCGCGCGTGGAAGTGATCTTGCTCTCGCGCAACTCGGCCGACACCGGCCTGCGCATCTTCAACTCGATCGAGCACTACGGCCTGGACATCGCGCGCGCCGCGTTCACACGCGGCGCGCCGACCACGCCGTACGTGCATGCGTTCGGCGCCGACCTGTTCCTGTCGGCCAATCCCGACAGCGTCGCGCAGGCGCTCGCCGCCGGCATCGCCGCGGCGACGATCCTGCCGTCGAAGGCGCCGCAGCGGCAGTCGGACCAGCTGCGCATCGCGTTCGACGGCGATGCGGTGCTGTTCGGCGACGAATCGGAGCGGATTTCCGAGGAAGCCGGCATCGCCGCGTTCCACCGCAACGAATCCGAACGCGCGCAGGAACCGTTGTCGGGCGGCCCGTTCCGCAGCTTCCTCGACGCGCTGCACCGGCTGCAGGACGCGTTCCCGAGCGAGGCCTCGCCGATCCGCACCGCGCTGGTCACCGCGCGCTCGGCGCCGGCGCACAAGCGCGTGATCCTGACCCTGCGCGACTGGGGCGTGCGCATCGACGAGGCGCTGTTCCTCGGCGGCCGGCCCAAGGGTCCGTTCCTGGAAGCGTTCGGCGCCGACATCTTCTTCGACGACTCCACCGTCAACGTCGAATCGGCGCGCCAGCACGTCGCCACCGGGCACGTGCCGCGGCGTTCGACCCGCGCGGCGACATGAGCCCGGCGATCGAGATCCGCGAGGCCGTCGACGGCGCCGACATCGCGCGCGCGCTGTTCCGCCGCCGCTTCGGCGGCGATCCGCCGGATTTCCCGCACCATGTCCTCGCCGTGCATCGGACGGCGGCGGGCGGCGAGGTGCCGTTGTGCTACGTGCATTTCACCGCACTCGGCGAGCTGCTGCTCGGCGGCGGCGCCTGCGTCGACAACCGCGCGATGCGCGCGTTGCCGCCGGCGGCGCGGGCGGCGATCCACGCCGGCGGCGGCCTCTATCGCATGACGCTGGCATGGGCGGTACGCCACTTCGCGCCGCGCTACGCGGCGGTGTTCGGCTACTGCGGCGATGCGCTGGCCGAGCGCATCGACCTGGCAGTCGGCTTCGAGCGCACGGCGCACCAGCACCTCCTGGTCTACTGGACGCGCGAACTACCGTCCGGGGCGCGCGATGCGCTGATCGCGCAGGCGCACGCGGTCGGGCCGTTCTAGCGGCAAGCCGCGGCCCTCGCAGGAACGCCGGGCGTCGGCCGCGCGCACCGTGCGCACTCGGGACGCTTTCGGGTAGGCTGCGCGGCTTTCCGCCTCGCTGCCGCCATGTCACCTCGCCCCTTCGCGCCTGCGCCATCCGCCGTGAGCGACGTCCACGTGCGCGACGGCTGGTGGTTCGCCGGGCTGGCGTTCTGCGTGCTGATGCTCGGCGTACACGTCGTGGCGGGCATGAACAGCGCGGGGGTCGCCGACTCCTGGCGCGACATGTACTGGGCCTCCGTGATCGCGCACGGCGAGCGCTTTCCGCTGGCTGGTCCGCCGATCCACCAGATGCTCGAGCTCGGGCCGTGGTGGTTCTACCTGCTGGCCGTGCCGATGGGCCTCACCGGCAGCGTCGCGCTGACGAGCGCCTTCGTGCAGACGCTGGCCGCGTTCAAGTATGTCCTCGCCTGGCGGCTCGGCCTGCGTATCGCCGACGCCCGCTTCGCGTTCGCGTTCGCGGTGAGCCTGGCGATCGCCGGCTGGTCGATCGTGCCGCTGCTGTTCCCGACGCACACTGCCCTGGTCGAGACGGCGCTGCTGCTGCTGGCATGGGTCGCCTGGCGCTGCATGGACGAATTTTCGCCGCGCCAGGCGTTGTGGTTCGGGCTGGCCAGTGCCGCCTGCCTGCATGCGCATCCGACCACGCTGGGCTATGTCATCGTCCTTGGCCTGCTGGTGCTGTGGCGGCATCGCTCGCTCGCGTCGATCGGATGGATGGCACTTGCGGCCGGCGTGGTGGTCCTCGCGCTGCTGCCGCCGTGGCTCGACCGTGGCGACTTGGCCGCGGGCGCGCTGAAGACCATGCCGGCGTGGCTGGACGGCGATGTCGCGGTGAGTCCGCTCACGCGGTTCCCCGCGCTCGTGCGCAGCCTCGTCGTCGGCGGCGCATGGTGGGGGCTGCTGCTGATGGTGCCGTGGCAGGCTGCGGTTGCGCGACTCGCCTGGTGGACGCTGTGTGCCAGCCTGGTGCTGGTCGCGTTCGGCCTGGTTCGCCTGCGTCGCGACGACCGGCGCATGTTCCGGATCGCGCTCGGGGCGGGGACGCTGTTCCTGGTCGAGGTCGCCTTCGTCGTGCTCGTGCGGCCGATCACGACGATGTGGATGGTGCCGGCGTGCCTGCCGCCGCTGGCGCTGCTGATTGCGGCGGGCTGGTACGGATGGCTTCGCGCGCCGCGTCCGGCGGTCCGCGTCGCCGCCATCGCTGCGCTGGTCGTCTATGTCGCGTTGTCGCTGGCGCCGTTTTCCATCCACCTGCGCGACTTGCGCAGCGTGCGCGTGATGCAGGACGTCAACCCGTTCATGGATGTGATCGAGCACAGCGACCGCTACGTCGACGTCGCGGTGCCGTTCTATCCGGCGCGGCGCATCGATCGGCTCGCGAAGGCCCTGTGCGCGCCAGCGGTGCTGCACGGGCGCCTGGCCGGCGTGATCGAGGCGTCGTTCGCGACGCCGTTGCGCAATGCCTGTGGTCACTGGCCGCAACTGCGCTACGGCGGCGTCGAAGGCAGTGGCGTGCACGTCGCGGGCCTGTTGCCGCACATGGCGACCGCATCGGGCATCCCGCCCACGCGTGTCGTCGCACGCATGGCGCTGTACGAACCGGTGCGCGCGATCGCGCCGGCGGCCGGCGCCGTGGCCGCGCCGATGCGGCGCCTGCAGGTCGACATGGACAGCGGCAGCGGCCCGGCCACGACGGCGGTGCTCGAATTCGAGACGGACGGCGGGGATGCCGTCGTGCTGACCAATCGCATGCCCAACGCCGCGCCGATGCGGGTCGAGCGGATCGAAGCCGCGGGCCAGCCGGCGGCCTTGCGCGGCGAGGACGGCAGTTCGTTCGTCTACCGCTGCGACGCCTGCGCGCCGGACAAGGCGGCGCGGTGGCGCATCGAACTGAACGGGATCCAGGCGAACCTGGACGTAGTCGTGCTGCCGGGAGCGCGCGGGGCCTAGGTCCGGCCTCGCGCTCAATCCGGCGGGAGCGGCGGCAGCCGAGCCGCGTTTCATCCTCTCGGGTGGGTGGTTCCAGCCTGCGGCGTCGTTCCGGAAAGTGCCTGGGCAGCATCGCGCCTTCCGGCGGGAGTGGTCCTCTCAGCGCAGCAGGCGCTCGAGCCCGGCCGGATCGTTCCAGTGCGCGCCGCAGACATAGCGCGGCAGGTGCCAGCGATCGGCGGTGGCCTCGACCGGCGCCGGCGCGGTGCCGAATGCGGCGCGCAGGCGGTGTTCGTGCGCATGCCGCGGCAGGTACTCGCGCACGAGGTAGTCGCTGGTCTCGCCGTACGGGTAGGCGAACAGGCTGGCGCGATGCGGGGCGAGGCGGGCGTCGAGCCAGTCGGCTGCCTGGCGCAGCTCGGCGTCGGCGTCGGCCCAGCAGTCGATCGTGCGGAACGTGCCCTTGCGTTGCGCGTGCTGCACGGTGGCCGGCAGGGTGTCGTGATTGTGGTCCCAGCTGTGGCTCTCGATCGCGATCAGGCCTTCGCGTTGCGCGGTCGGCCACCACTCGTCGCCCCACCAGCCGCGGCCGACCATGCAGGTACGGTCGAGGATCGCGCGCGCTTCGGGCGAGACGATCACGAAGCTGGTCGCGTGCACGGCGGCGCCGGTTTCCGCGGCGAAGTCGCGCAGGATGCCGGCGAAGCCGCGCTGCGGACCCCAGCTCGGATGCTCGAGGTCGTGCCAGTCGAACCACGAACCATCGTCGAAGCTGAGCGCGACTGCATTTTCGACCGCCGCTGTGGGCGCCGCGCCGAGCAGCACGTCGACGACCGTCGCCAGCGGCACGATGCGCCGGCCCAGGCGATGGAGCAGGCGCAGGTCCGCGGCCAGCGCGACGTGGTCGTTGCCGGCGTAGTCGTTGCCGTGGATGTTGATCGAGTGGTAGGTGAGGACGGGAACGCGCATGGTCGGTCGCGGATTTCGGCCGCCAAGCATAGGGCAGGCGGGCGGCGCGTGCGGCATGGCTCGCGGATCGCCGGATCGCTACAATGCCACCCTTTATCCAACGCCCGGATCCGAGCCTCATCATGCCCGCCACGCCGCTGAACCCGACCGACCTCTACGACATCCGCTCGCTGCTCTCCGACGAGGAGCGCATGGTGCAGGACACCGTCGCGCGCTTCACCGACGAGCGCGTGCTGCCGATCATCGGCGACTGCTTCGACAAGGGGCGCTTTCCGACCGAGCTGATCCCGGAAATGGCCGAGCTCGGCCTGCTCGGTTCGTCGCTGCCGGTCGAGTACGGCTGCGCCGGCATGAACGGCGTCAGCTACGGCCTGGTCTGCCAGGAACTCGAACGCGGCGACTCGGGCATCCGCAGCTTCGCCTCAGTGCAGTCGTCGCTGTGCATGTACCCGATCTACGCCTACGGCAGCGAGGAGCAGCGCCAGCGCTGGCTGCCGCAGATGGCCGCCGGCAAGGTGATCGGCTGCTTCGGCCTGACCGAGCCGCACGGCGGCTCCGATCCGGCCAACATGAAGACGAACGCGAAGAAGGACGGCGCCGACTGGATCTTGAACGGCGCCAAGATGTGGATCACCAACGGCAACCTCGCGCACATCGCGATCGTGTGGGCACAGACCGAGGACGGCATCCAGGGCTTCATCGTCGAGAAGGGCATGCCCGGCTTCACCGCGCAGGAAGTGCACAAGAAGATGAGCCTGCGCGCGTCGGTGACGTCCGCGCTGTTCTTCGACAACGTGCGCGTGCCGGAGGCGAACCGCCTGCCGAACGTGAAAGGCCTGAAGGGTCCGCTCGGCTGCCTGACCCAGGCGCGCTACGGCATCACCTGGGGCCCGATCGGCGCGGCGATCGCCTGCTTCACCGAGACGACCGAGTACGCCAAGAACCGCACGCTGTTCAACCGCCCGATCGCGGCGACGCAGGCGGTGCAGATCAAGCTGGCCGACATGGCACGCCGCATCACGCTGGCGCAGCTGCTGTCGCTGCAGCTCGGCCGCCTCAAGGACGCCGGCACGATGCAGCCGACGCAGGTGTCGCTGGCGAAGTGGAACAACGTGCGCATGGCGATCGACATCGCGCGCGAATGCCGCGACATCCTCGGCGGCGCCGGCATCACGACCGAGCACTGCCCGATCCGCCACGCGCTGAACCTCGAATCGGTGATCACCTACGAGGGCACCGAGACCGTGCACCAGCTCGTGGTCGGGCGCGAGGTCACCGGCATCAACGCGTTCTGATCGACATCCGTCGCCCCGGCTGATGCCGGGGCCCAGCGTCTTTCGTCCAGGCGAAGAAAGTCACGGGGTCCCGGCGTACGCCGGGACGACGAAGAGCGAGGCGTTCGCCGTCGTCACGAGCAGGGCTTCCGCGTGAATCCTTCCGACATCCACCTCGAAACCGAACGCCTGATCCTGCGTCTGCCGTGCCGCGAGGACTTCGAGCCGTACGCCGAGATGCATGCGGACGACGAGGCCGCGCGCTACATCGGTGGCGCGCTGACGCGCGCGGCGGCTTGGCGCAAGTTCCTGCAGATGCCGGGCGCGTGGATGGTGCAGGGCTTTGCGATGTTCTCGGTGCTCGAGAAATCGAGCGGTCGCTGGCTCGGCCAGCTCGGCCCGTGGCAGCCCGACGGTTGGCCCGGTACCGAGATCGGCTGGGCGTTTCATCCATCGGCCTGGGGCAACGGCTACGCGACCGAGGCGGGCCTCGCCGCGCTCGACTGGGCGTTCGAGCGGCTCGGCTGGGACGAGGTGATCCATTCGATCCATCCGGACAACCGCGCCTCGCAGGCGCTGGCCGCGCGGCTGGGTTCGCGCAACCGAGGCCCGGGCCGGTTGCCGCCGCCGTACCAGGATTCACCGACCGAGATCTGGGCGCAGACGCGGGCCGAGTGGTCCGTATCGCGTGCGAGTCGCTGTGGCCGCAACACCATCCCCACCCAACCCTCCCCTTGAAGGGGAGGGCTTCAAAGCGGCCAGACAGAACCGATGGCACTGCCCGACATCCGCATCGAAACCGATCGCCTGATCCTGCGCCCGACCGCGGCCGAGGACTTCGAGGCCTGGGCCGCGTTCATGGCCGATGAGGAAGCGGTGCGCTTCATCGGTGGTGTGCAGGCGCGTGCGGTGGCCTGGCGCGGCTTCGTCGCGATGGCCGGTTCGTGGACGATCCAGGGCTTTGCGATGTTCTCGGTGATCGAGAAGGCCAGTGGCCGCTGGGTCGGCCGGCTCGGCCCGTGGATGCCGGAAGGCTGGCCCGGCACCGAAGTCGGCTGGAGCATCGTGCGCGAGGCCTGGGGCAGGGGCTATGCGACCGAAGGCGCGGTGGCGGCGATCGACTGGGCGTTCGAACACCTGGGCTGGACCGAAGTGATCCACACGATCGCGCCGGACAACCTCGCCTCGCAGGCGGTCGCGCGCAAGCTCGGTTCGCGCAACCTGCGGCCGGGCCGCTTGCCGCCGCCGTTCGACAGCGTGCCGATCGACATCTGGGGCCAGTCGCGCGAGGAATGGTTCGCGCGCCGCGCGCAGGGAGGTTCCGCATGATCACCGTGTATGGCTATTCGCCGTCCGGCAATTGCCACAAGCTGCGCATGCTGCTCGGCCACCTCGGGCGCCGGCTCGATCAGGATTTTCGCTGGATCGAGACCGACAGCGCGCACGGTGCGACGCGCACGCCGGAGTACCTGGCGAAAAATCCGAACGGCAAGGTGCCGATGATCGAAACGGACGACGGCCGCGTGATGGTCGAATCGAACGCGATCCTGGCCTGGCTCGCCGACGGCACGCCGTACTTCGGCGGCGACGCCTGGCAGCGCGCGCAGACGCTGTCGTGGATGTTCTTCGAGCAGTACAGCCACGAGCCGTACATCGCGGTCGCGCGCTTCATCTGCGGCTGGACGCCGCTCGATTCGCCGCGCCGCGCCGACCTGCCACGCCTGCGCGAGCGCGGCTACCAGGCGTTCGCGGTGATGGAGCGGCACCTCGCCGCGAGCCCGTGGTTCAGCAGTACCGGCTACGGCATCGCCGACATCGCGCTGTTCGGCTATACGCATTGTGCGGGCGACGGCGGCTTCGACCTGGCCGCGTATCCGGCGATCGTCGACTGGCTCGAGCGCGTACGCGCGCAGGCCGGCTTCGTGCCGATGCCGCCGATTGCGGACGAGAATGCGGCGTTGCTCGCGCAGTCGCGCCACGCCGGCACTTCATAGCACTTCGTCGTCCCGGCGAAGGCCGGGACCCAGCGTCTTCTCACTTCATCGTAGAGCTGGATGCCAGTAAGGCCGGTTTTCGCGACAAGGGATACCGCAAGTGCAACACCATCCCCACCCAACCCTCCCCTTGAAGGGGAGGGCCAAGAGCAGCCCGCGCAGGATTGCTCGCGTACTGAATTTCGCAGATATCTCTAACGAACCATGACCGCGATCCAGACCCCGATCCCCGCCCGCCACAAGAACGTCAACCGCGCCGAAGTCTGCGACCAGAACTTCGCCGAGTTCGTGCAGAACTGGTCCGGCACGCCGCAGCGCGCGCCGCGCGCGGAAGAGCCCGTATTGCCCGGCAGCCTGTGCAGCGCGCAGGACTTCCTCGACCTGTTCGAGTCGCAACTGGTCTCGCGCCACCTCGACCTGATGGCGCGCGTGCTGCGCGTGAAGAACAAGGTGTTCTACACGATCGGCTCGTCCGGCCACGAGGGCAACGCGATGGTCGCGCGGCTGACGCGGCATACCGATCCGGCGTTCCTGCATTACCGCAGCGGCGCGTTCATGGCCGAGCGCTTCCGCAAGCTGCCGGGCATGGATCCGATCATGGATTCGGCGCTGTCGTTCGCGGCCAGCGCGGAGGACCCGGCCAGCGGCGGCCGTCACAAGGTCTGGGGCAGCAAGCCGTTGTGGGTGTTGCCGCAGACCTCGACGATCGCCTCGCACCTGCCGAAAGCGCTCGGCACCGCGGTCGCGATCGAGCAGGCGCGGCGCATCGGCCACACGCTGCCGGTGCCGGAGGATTCGATCGCGATCTGCTCGTTCGGCGATGCCTCGTCGAACCACGCGACCGCGCAGACCGCGTTCAACGCGGCGCAGTGGACCGCCTACCAGAAGCTGCCGGCGCCGGTCCTGTTCGTGTGCGAGGACAACGGCATCGGCATCTCGGTGAAGACGCCGGGCGGCTGGATCGCGAACGCGTTCCGCCACCGCGATGGCCTCGACTACTTCTACGCCGACGGCCTCGACCTCGCCGAGGGCTACGAGCAGGTCGCGCGCGCGGTGCACCACGTGCGCACGACGCGCCGGCCGACCTTCCTGCACCTGCGCACGACGCGCATCATGGGCCACGCCGGCACCGACTTCGAGATCGAATGGCGCAGCGTCGAGGAGCTGATGGCGGTCGAGGCGACCGATCCGCTGCTGCGCTCGGCCGCGATCGCGCTGGAATCGGGCCTGTACACGAAGGAATCGCTGCTCGCGCAGTACGAGCAGATCCGCGGCAAGTGCTTCGCCGCGGCCGAGGAGGCCGACCGCCGGCCGAAGATCGAGACGCTCGCGCATGTGATGGAGCCGCTGGCGCCGTACACGCCGGACAAGGTCGCCGCCGAGGCCGTGCGCGCCGACTATGCCGACAAGCGCATGGCCGTGTTCGGCGGCGCGGACAAGCTGCCGGAGAAGCTGCCGCCGCGGCATCTGGCGATCCAGATCAACAACGCGCTGCACGACCTGTTCTGCAAGTACCCCGAGACGCTCTTGTTCGGCGAGGACGTCGCGCAGAAGGGCGGCGTCTACACGGTCACCAAGGGCCTGCACAAGGCGTTCAAGAACGCGCGAGTGTTCAACACGCTGCTCGACGAGACGATGATCCTCGGCCTCGCCCAGGGCTACGCGAACATGGGCATGCTGCCGATTCCGGAGATCCAGTACCTCGCGTACTTCCACAACGCCTGCGACCAGATCCGCGGCGAGGCGGCGAGCCTTCAGTTCTTCTCGAACAACCAGTACAAGAACCCGATGGTCGTGCGCATCGCCGGCCTCGGTTACCAGCGCGGCTTCGGCGGTCATTTCCACAACGACAACTCGATCACCGCGCTGCGCGACATCCCCGGCCTCGTGGTCGGCTGCCCGAGCCGCGGCGACGATGCGGCGACGATGCTGCGCACGCTGGCCGCGCTGGCCAAGGTCGACGGCCGCGTGTCGGTATTCCTCGAGCCGATCGCGCTGTACATGACCAAGGACCTGTACGAGGCCGGTGACGGCCAGTGGCTGACCAGTTATCCGGCGCCGGACCAGGCGATGCCGCTCGGCGAGGGCCGCATCTACGAGGAAGACGCCGACGACCTGGTGATCTTCACCTACGGCAACGGCGTGCCGATGAGCCTGCGTGCCGCGCGCGCGATCGAGAAGAAGCACGGCTGGAAAGTGCGCACGGTCGACCTGCGCTGGCTGGTGCCGCTCAACGAGCCGTTCATCGCCGCGCAGGCGAAGGACGCGAAGCGCATCCTCGTCGTCGACGAGGGCCGCCATTCGGCCGGCGTCGGCGAGGGCGTGATCACCGCGATCGTCGAGGGCGGCTGCGGCGCGACGCCGCTGCGCCGCGTGGTCGGCGCCGACACCTACACGCCGCTCGCGGGCGCGGCGTTCCTCGTGCTGCCGGGCGATGCCGACATCGTCGCGGCGGCGGACGAACTCGCGGCCGGTTGAGCCGGCCGCGAGGAGTCCGGCGATGACCGAAGGGCACCGCATGCGGTGCCCTTCGGCTTCAAGCTCGGTGCGTTACGGCAGTTCGAAGCCGTTGAGGAAGATGTAGTCGCAGGTGACTTCGACGTCGGCGACCGACATGCCCTTCACGACGCCCTGGCCGTTGCGCACGCGGCACAGCGTGCTCGATCCGCCGCTCGGTTGCGTCGAGACCGTGACCGTCCACGCGCTGCCATCCGCCAGTGGCGTGGCGAACGTGAACGGGCCATCGTTGGCGATGGCGAGGTCCTGGCCGCCGTTGAGCTGCAGGGTCAGGCCGCTGCCGACCAGGCCCGTGACATGGCCGCCGATCGAATAGGTGTTCGTCACGCAGCTGACCATCACCGTGGTGACGTCCTGTCCGCTCAGCGTGCCGCTGCCATTGGTGACCGAGCAGGTTTGTCGCGGCGAGGACGGCTGGCTGGCGACCGTTACCGCGAAGGTGCTGCCGTCCAGTCGCGGATTCGGGAACAGGAAGGCGCCATTCGCGGCGACCGGCAGCGTGTCACCGTTGTCCAGCTTGAGGACCAGGCCGGAGCCGCTCAGGCCCGACACGGTACCGCCGATGAGGTAGCTGTTGGTCGTGCAGGTCACCTGCACGTTCGAGATGTCCGCGCCGTCGATAGTGCCGGCGCTGTTCTGGATGCTGCAGGTCTGGCTTGGCGTCGACGGCTGCGTGCCGATCGAGACGACGTAGCCGGCACCGTCGGCGACCGCGGTGGGGAAGGTGAAGCCGCCGTTCGCGGCGACCGCGAGATCGTCGCCGTTGTCCAGGTGCAGGACGAGGCCCGAGCCGGCCAGGCCGGAGACGCTGCCGCCCACGGCGTACGTGTTCGTCGTGCAGGCGACCTGCACGTCGTTGACGGTGCCGCTGATGGTTCCGCTGCCATTGGTCACGGTGCAGGTCTGGCGCGGCGACGTCGGCTGCGTCGCGACCGTGACGGCGTAGCTGCCGCCGTTGGTGATGTAGGGCGGGAAGAGGAAGCTGCCGTTGGCGTTGACCGGCAGGTCGGTGACGCCGTTCAGGCGCAGCACCAGGCCGCTGCCGGCGAGGCCATTGACCGTGCCGCCGACCTGGTACTCCGGCGCGCCGGTGCTGTACTGGACGCGGTCGATGCCGATGTAGTCGGAGTTGCTGCCCGTCGGGCCACCGCTGGTCACGTAGTAGCGGAACGCGATGCGCCCCTGGCCGTTGTGCGGCAGGCCGGTGACCGTGTACTGCGTCCACGTGTAAGGATAGCCGCCCGCGACCAGGGTCGGGTTGATCGACAGCGCAAGCGCCGTGAAGTCGCCGACCGCGGTCGAGCCGGTACCGACATTGGTGCTGGCGCCGGTCGTGCTGTAACGCACCTCGAGACGATCAGGGTAGTCGGTTCCGGTGGGCTTGCGCGTATAGAACGTCAGCGTCGCGCCGGCGCCGTAATCGAGCGGGGGCGTCAGCAGCCAGCCGCTGATCGTGTTGTTGCCGGACGTGAAGTTGTAGTTGGCCGCGATGTACCCGTTCGCGGCGCCATCGAACGCGTCGAACGGGCCACCGCCCGCCACCGATGTCCCCTGGAACCAGTTCGCCATCAGCCCGACCGGCACACTGCTGTTCTGCATGAACCAGCCATTGGGCCCGAGCGTGGTGATGTCGTCGAAGCCTTCGTTCAGGCTCGTCACGAACGGTGCGGATGGGGCCGCAAGCGTGGCGTTCGCTTGCGGCGGCGCGGTATCGGCGACGAAGCCGGGGCGCGCCGAGCGCGGGTCGGTCGCCGCGTGCGCGAACTGCGCACAGGCGAGGGTTGCCGCGACCAGCGCGGCCAAACGGGTAGTCATGTGGTTCTCCTGAGAACGGCTGCCGCGCAAAGGTAGCGCGGCACGCAAAGTATAAGAGCAGGAGTGTGCGTCACATCACGGAATTGTGCGCTCGCGGCAGATGCCATGAAGGTGGTCACGCCGCTCGCTTCCGCTCCAGCGACCCGTCTGCGGATGCGGCGGACGACCTCGCGGCGGGTTGAGCCCGGCTGCACAGGGGCCAGGGGGACGTGGTCCCCGGGACTGATCGCCGAAGGGCACCGCACGCGGTGCCCTTCGGCTTCAAGCGCAGTGCGTTACGGCAGTTCGAAGCCGTTGAGGAAGATGTAGTCGCAGGTGACTTCGACGTCGGCGACCGACATGCCCTTCACGACGCCCTGGCCGTTGCGCACGCGGCACAGCGTGCTCGATCCGCCGCTCGGTTGCGTCGAGACCGTGACCGTCCACGCGCTGCCATCCGCCAGTGGCGTGGCGAACGTGAACGGGCCATCGTTGGCGATGGCGAGGTCCTGGCCGCCGTTGAGCTGCAGGGTCAGGCCGCTGCCGACCAGGCCCGTGACATGGCCGCCGATCGAATAGGTGTTCGTCACGCAGCTGACCATCACCGTGGTGACGTCCTGTCCGCTCAGCGTGCCGCTGCCATTGGTGACCGAGCAGGTTTGTCGCGGCGAGGACGGCTGGCTGGCGACCGTTACCGCGAAGGTGCTGCCGTCCAGTCGCGGATTCGGGAACAGGAAGGCGCCATTCGCGGCGACCGGCAGCGTGTCACCGTTGTCCAGCTTGAGGACCAGGCCGGAGCCGCTCAGGCCCGACACGGTACCGCCGATGAGGTAGCTGTTGGTCGTGCAGGTCACCTGCACGTTCGAGATGTCCGCGCCGTCGATAGTGCCGGCGCTGTTCTGGATGCTGCAGGTCTGGCTTGGCGTCGACGGCTGCGTGCCGATCGAGACGACGTAGCCGGCACCGTCGGCGACCGCGGTGGGGAAGGTGAAGCCGCCGTTCGCGGCGACCGCGAGATCGTCGCCGTTGTCCAGGTGCAGGACGAGGCCCGAGCCGGCCAGGCCGGAGACGCTGCCGCCCACGGCGTACGTGTTCGTCGTGCAGGCGACCTGCACGTCGTTGACGGTGCCGCTGATGGTTCCGCTGCCATTGGTCACGGTGCAGGTCTGGCGCGGCGACGTCGGCTGCGTCGCGACCGTGACGGCGTAGCTGCCGCCGTTGGTGATGTAGGGCGGGAAGAGGAAGCTGCCGTTGGCGTTGACCGGCAGGTCGGTGACGCCGTTCAGGCGCAGCACCAGGCCGCTGCCGGCGAGGCCATTGACCGTGCCGCCGACCTGGTATTCCGGCGCGCCGGTGCTGTACTGGACGCGGTCGATGCCGATGTAGTCGGAGTTGCTGCCGGAGGGACCCGCGCCGGTCACGAAGTAGCGGAACGCGACGCGGCCCTGGCCGTTGTGCGGCAGGCCCGTGACCGTGTACTGCGTCCACGTGTAAGGATAGCCGCCTGCGACCAGGGTCGGGTTGATCGACAGCAGCAGCGTCGTGTAGTCGCCGACGTTGTTGCCGGGCGCGCCGATGTTGGTACTGGCGCCGTTGGTGCTCAGGCGCACTTCGAGACGATCGGGGTAGTCGGTTCCGCCGGCCGGAGTCGCGGGCTTGCGCGTGTAAAACGTCACTGTCGCATTGGCGCCGAACTCGAGCACCGGCGTGACCAGCCAACTGCTGATGATGCCGTTGCCGCCGGTCGTGTTGTTGAAGTTCGCGCCGATGTAGCTGTTGGGCGCGCCATCGAACGCATCGAACGGGCCGCCGGCGGCGACGTTCGTGCCCTGGAACCAGTTGGTGAGGCCGACCGGGCTGCTATTGTTCTGCAGGAACCAGCCATTGCCCGCGAGTAGCGTGATGTCGTCGAAGCCTTCGTCCAGGCTCGTCGCGAACGGTGCAGGCGGGGCCGCAAGCGTGGGGTTCGCTTGCGGCGGTGCGGTATCGGCGACGAAGCCGGGGCGCGCCGAGCGCGGGTCGGTTGCCGCGTGCGCGAGCTGCGCACAGGCGAGGGTTGCCGCGACCAGCGCGGCCAAACGGGTAGTCATGTGGTCCTCCTGGGGAAGAACGGCTGCCGCGCAAAGGCAGCGCGGCGCGCAAAGTATAGAAGCAGGAGCTTGCGGCGCATTGCGGAAATGTGCGTTCGCGTCAGGTACGCCGAGAGGCGGCGGGACGCCCTCCGGGCTTTCGTTGCCGTCGCCTCCGGACAAGGCAGAGTGGGGTGGCGGCGCGACGCCGCAGCTACACGGCCGCAGGCGATTGACCTATGATCGCGACGCCATGACCGATCGCCGCGCCCTCACGATCCTGTTCGCCGATGTCTCCGGCAGTACGCGCCTGTTCGAGACGCGTGGTGACGTCGAGGCGCGGCGCCTGGTTGGCGCCGTGCTGGTCGCGCTGGCCGAGGTGGCGGCGCGCCACGGCGGCCACGTGGTCAAGACCATCGGCGACGAGATCATGTGCACGTTCCCGGGACCGCTGCACGGGCTGCTTGCCGCGACCGACATGCAGCGCCGCATCAAGACCGATCCGGCGTTCCAGCGCGACAACCTCGCGATCCGCGTCGGCCTGCACCACGGCGAGGCGCTGCTCGAGAACGGCGACGTGTTCGGCGATGCGGTCAACACGGCCGCGCGCATGGCCGACAAGACGCTCGCACGGCGCGATCAGATCGTCACGACCGCCAGCACGGTGGCCGGCATCAGCGACACGGCCGGCTTGCGCGTGCGCTCGCTCGGCAGCGTGCGCGTGCTCGGCAAGGTGGCGCCGATCGAGATCGTCGACGTGCTGTGGCAGGAAGACGTCGCCGACGTGACGACCGTGCAGCGCGTGGTGCCGGGAGCCGCTCCCGTGCAGGGCGCGCGACTGCTCCTGCGCATGCGCAGCCAGGTGTTCGAGGTCGACGAAGGCGCGTCGTTCTCGATCGGGCGCGATCCGGCCAGCAGCCTGATCGTCGAGACCGAGTGGGTTTCGCGCCATCACGCCCTGATCGAGTGGAAGCGCGGCTACTTCATGCTGGCCGACCGCTCCACCAACGGTACCTGGCTGAGAATAGGCGACGACGACGAGCTGCTCGTGCACCGCGACGAGACGCATCTGCGCCGCAGCGGCACGATCAGCCTCGGCCAGGCGCACCAGTCCGGCGATGCGGGGCTGGTGTATTTCCAGTGCGTGGACGCGCCCGGCCTGGCGTGAGCCCGGGCTGAAAAGTCGCGCGCCGTCCCATCGTTCGACGGGGCAGATCCCTACGGCAAGCCGAACAGCGCCTTCGCGTTGCGCGTGGTCGCGCCGGCGATCGCCTCGCGCGGTTCGCCGCGCAGCGCGGCGACCGCATCGAGCACCTCGGCCAGCCGCGCCGGCTCGTTGCGCTCGCCGCGGTGCGTGGCCAGCGGCTGGTCCGGCGCGTCGGTCTCCAGCAGCAGGAACTCGAGCGGCATGTGCGCGACGAGCTCGCGCAGGCGGCGCGCACGCTCGTAGGTGACCGGGCCGCCGATGCCGAGCAGGAAGCCGAGTTGCCCCAGCTGCCGCGCCTGCTCGGCGCTGCCCGAGTAGCTGTGCACGACGCCACGCAGCCCGCCGATGCGGCGCAGCGTGGCGATGACCTCGTCGACCGCGCGGCGCGCGTGCAGGATCACCGGCAGGTCGAACTCGCGCGCGAGCTCGAGCTGGCGCACGAAGTAGGTGCGCTGCAGGTCCGCATCGAGCCCGTCGACGAAGTAGTCCAGCCCGCATTCGCCGAGCGCGACCGGCCGCTCGCGCTCGATCCATTCGCGCAGCTCGTGCAGGTGCGCGGGCCGGTGCTCGGCCAGGTACATCGGGTGCAGGCCGTAGGCCGCATGCAGGCCCGCGTGCGTCGCGCACAGCGCGCGCAGGTTCGCAAAGCCGGCCCGCGAGATCGCCGGGATCACCTGCGCCTCGACGCCGGCCGCCGCGGCGCGCGCGAGCACGGCGGCGCGGTCCGCATCGAAGGCGGCGACGTCGAGGTGGCAGTGCGAATCGACCAGCATCGCAGCGCGAGGGCTCAGCGGCGACTGCGATCGAACAGCAGCACGCTCGGCGTCGGGCGCGTGGAGTGGGCCGGCTCTTGCGAGGTCGGCGTGGCCTGGCTGTCGATGCCGGCGATGGAGGTCGTGCCGGTGCCGGCCGGATCGAGCCAGTCGCGCAGGCGCGAGGCGGCGGACGGGCCGTTCCAGGCGACCGCGAGGCGGCCGTAGCAGTCATAGCCGTTGTTGGGCTGGTTGGGCGATACGTCGCTGCATTGGGCGCTGCCTGCCGTCAGCGTGCCGATAAGCCGGCGATCGCGCCCGCCGCCATTGCCGGCGACGACGAACAGGCCGGAACCTGATGAGCCGCCTTCGGTGGTGCCTTGCGAGTACGGCCCGGCATGCCAGTGCGTATCGACCGTGCTCGGGGCGCCGGGCGCGCAGTTGTACATGACGCTGGTGGCCGGGCCCGCCGTGATTTTCTTGACGTCGCCGGACGGGTGATGCAGGCCGATCGTGCCATAAGCGTTGCCGCCGTTGGCGTCCCAGCCGGCGTAATAGACGTGCCAGGCAGCCTGCGGCGTGGCGCTGAGTTCGAGCAGCGTGAAGTCGACGTCGGCGCGCGTCGCGCGCAGCGCGGCACCGGTCTGGTTGTCGTTGAAGTAGCCGCCGGCCGGCGCGACGAGCCGGCCGCACTGGGTCGACTGGTAGTTCCAGTAGACCACGATCGAGGCGGCTTCGGTCGCGCTGGAGATGCAGTGCGCGGCGGTCAGGAACCAGCTCTTGCGCGTCTTCGGCACGTCGGCGAGGAGCGTGCCGGTGCAGATGTAGTACTGGCTGTCGGCAGCCCGGAACTCGTAGTGGCCGACCGCGCGGATCTGGTCCGGATACGACTGGCCGAGCGGACAGGCGACGTCGACGTTGCAGGCGCCGGAGGCGCCCAGGCCGCCGCCGACCTTGGTACGGCCGAAAAGATCACGGAAACCGGCGCCGACGCTGGTGAGCTCGAACGCGTCGTCCGCCAGCACGGCGCCGGCGGGCAGGCGCAGCTCGACCGTCGCGATGTCGCCCGGCACGATCGGCGAATTAAAGCCGCCGGCCGTCGCGTCGTCGGCTGTGTAGGGGCCCTGGTAATAGTCGTCGGCGCCGATCACGTGCAGCGTCGTGCCGGGCGGCAAGGCGAAGCGATCGAAGCCGAGGCGCAGGTCGGTCGCGCCTGCCGCGCGCACGCGCACGCGCCACAGGCGCGAACCGTCGTCGAGCGTGTCCCAGCGGCCGGCATGCGCGGGCACGATCTCCACACTGTTGTCGTCGGCGACCTGCTCGCGCTTGACCTGCAGGGTGGCCGAGCGCCTTTCGATGTCGGCTTGCGCACGGCGCGCGATCGCGTCGATCGCCTTGACGTCCTCGATCGGCACCTCGACGCCGGCCTTGGCGCGGTGCGAGATGCTGTAGGGCGGCTCGCCCTGGCGCGCGTGGGTCGCGGTGGCGATCGCCGCGAGCAGGAGCAGGCAGGGTAGACGCAGGAGACGCACGGTCGTGGGCATGACGGTAGTCGTTGGCGGGGCAGACCTGCGATGTTACGCGCTGGGCGCAGGCTCGCGTAGGCGGTGCCCGGACACATCGGCCGGAGCGGTGGTTGCGGTGCGCCGAGCGGAGGGTCCGTGGCGCTGCTGTCGATGCCGCGTCGGCGGCAACGCAGCGATGCCTTCGGGCGGACCTTCGGCACGACGGTGTTTTCCGTACACTCGCCGGATGGATATCTACACCCTGCATCGAGGCAGCGCACCGCTGCTGGTCAGCCTGCCGCACGACGGCACCTTCGTGCCGGACGACATCGCCGCGCGCCTGACGCCGGAGGCGCGCCGCGTGCCCGATACCGACTGGCACGTGTCGCGCCTGTACGCATTCGCGCGCGAACTAGGCGCGTCGATACTGGTGCCGGCCTGCTCGCGCTACGTGGTCGACCTGAACCGGCCGTCGGACGATACCTCGCTGTACCCGGGGCAGAACACGACCGGCCTGTGCCCGGTCGTGCAGTTCAGCGGCGCGCCGGTCTACCTGCCCGGGCAGGAGCCGAGTGCCGACGAGATTGCCGACCGCGTCGAACGCTACTGGCAGCCGTACCACGTCGCGCTGGCGGACGAGCTTGCGCGGTTGCGCGCGGTGCACGGCCGCGTGGTGCTGTGGGAAGGCCATTCGATCCGCGGCGTGGTGCCGTTCCTGTTCGACGGCCGGCTGCCGGACTTCAACCTCGGCACCGCCGGCGGCGCGAGCTGCGCGGCGGCCCTGCAGGCGCGGCTGGCGGCGATCCTCGACGTCCAGCGTGACTACAGCCACGTCGTCAACGGCCGCTTCAAGGGCGGTTACATCACGCGCCACTACGGCCGCCCGGCCGACGGCATCGATGCGATCCAGCTCGAGCTGGCGCAGTCGAACTACATGGACGAGGCCACGTTCGAGTACCTGCCCGAGCGCGCCGCGCCGACGCAGGCATTGATCCGGCGCCTGCTCGAAGCCTGCCTGGGCTGACGCCGGCGGCGCCGGCGAGTGCGCGTCGCTACGCCGCCATCGTCAGCCGGCCGAGTCGTTGCACCGCCGCGCGCGTCCTGTGGCCGCAGGGGCCGACCTATAATCGCCGCTTGCCCTTCCGGAGTTTGCGATGAACGCCCCGACCCGCATCGACACCACCCGCACGATCCGCGCCCCGCGCGGCAGCGAGCTTTCCTGCAAGAGCTGGCTGACCGAAGCCGCGTTCCGCATGCTCCAGAACAACCTGGATCCGGACGTGGCCGAGAAGCCGAGCGAGCTGGTCGTCTACGGCGGCATCGGCCGCGCCGCGCGCAACTGGGAGTGCTTCGACGCGATCCTTCGCAGCTTGCGCGAGCTCAACGACGACGAGACGCTGCTGATCCAGTCCGGCAAGCCGGTCGGCGTGTTTCCGACGCACAAGGACGCGCCGCGCGTGCTGCTGGCGAACTCGAACCTGGTGCCGCACTGGGCGACCTGGGAGCACTTCAACGAACTCGACCGCAAGGGCCTGATGATGTACGGCCAGATGACGGCCGGCTCGTGGATCTACATCGGCAGCCAGGGCATCGTGCAGGGCACCTACGAGACCTTCGTCGAGATGGGCCGCCAGCACTACGACGGCCACCTCAAGGGCAAGTGGATCCTGACCGCGGGCCTCGGCGGCATGGGCGGCGCGCAGCCGCTGGCGGCCTCGCTCGCCGGCGCGTGCAGCCTCAACATCGAATGCCAGCAGGACCGCATCGACATGCGCCTGCGCACGCGCTACGTCGACGAGCAGGCGACGGACCTCGACGACGCGCTCGCGCGCCTCGCGCGCTACACGCAGGCCGGCGAAGCGAAGTCGATCGCGCTGCTCGGCAACGCGGCCGAGATCCTGCCCGAACTCGTGCGCCGCGGCGTGCGCCCCGACGCGGTCACCGACCAGACCAGCGCGCACGACCCGGTCAACGGCTACCTGCCGCTCGGCTGGACCGTCGAACAATGGTTCGAGCGCCGCGTCAGCGATCCGGCCGGCACCGCCAAGGCGGCCAAGCAGTCGATGCGCGTGCACGTCGAGGCGATGCTCGCGTTCCAGCAGATGGGCGTGCCGACGTTCGACTACGGCAACAACATCCGCCAGATGGCCAAGGATGAAGGCTGCGCCAACGCGTTCGACTTCCCCGGCTTCGTGCCGGCCTACGTGCGGCCGCTGTTCTGCCGCGGCATCGGCCCGTTCCGCTGGGTCGCGCTCTCGGGCGACCCGGAAGACATCTACAAGACCGACGCCAAGGTCAAGGAACTGATTCCGGACGATGCGCACCTGCACAACTGGCTCGACATGGCCAAGGACCGCATCAGCTTCCAGGGCCTGCCGGCGCGCATCTGCTGGGTCGGCCTGGGCCTCCGCCACAAGCTCGGCCTCGCGTTCAACGAGATGGTGCGCAACGGCGAACTGAAGGCGCCGATCGTGATCGGCCGCGACCACCTCGACTCCGGCTCGGTCGCCAGCCCGAACCGCGAAACCGAAGCGATGAAGGACGGCAGCGATGCGGTCAGCGACTGGCCGCTGCTCAACGCGATGCTCAACGTCGCCGGCGGCGCGACTTGGGTGTCACTGCACCACGGCGGCGGCGTCGGCATGGGCTACTCGCAGCACTCCGGCGTCGTGATCGTCTGCGACGGCTCCGAGGATGCCGACAAGCGCCTCGCGCGCGTCCTGTGGAACGACCCGGGTACGGGCGTGATGCGGCACGCGGATGCGGGGTATGAGATCGCGGCGAAGTGCGCGCGGGAGCAGGGGTTGAAGCTGCCGATGGGCTGACACGCGCCCGCTCAAGCCACTGTCCCCGCGGGAGTGGGTGCGGGCGAAGCGCGGAGCACGAGTCTTGGCGTGCAGTCGGCAGCACGCAGCCTGCGCGAACCCGAACCGCCGGGACGGCTTGCCGGGAACTTGCTGTTATCGGCCGGTGGCTCTATATTTTCCTGCAATAAAATATTCCAGGAGCGTCCGATGTCCCTCGCCGCAACCCTGCGCCGCACCGGCGGCTCAATCACGCTGTCCATCCCAAAGGCGGTGGCTCAGGCACTGGCAGTGGACGCCGGTTCGGTGGTGGAGCTGGAAGTGCAGGGCCGCACGCTGTCGGTGACGCCAGCCCGCAAGACCTTGGCCGACCGCTTGGCGGCCAGCCCGAAGTCGCCGTCGCAGTGGCAGCGCGATGCCTCGCTGGAGGATGGTCCGGTCGGGCGTGAGCTGCTGTGAGCCGCGGCATTCCGGCGCGTGGCGATATCCTCGCTCTGAGCCTGGACCCGACCCAAGGCCACGAGATCCGCGGCACCCGCCCGGTACTGGTGCTCTCCGCCGACGCGTTCAACCGCGCCTCTGGCCTCCTGTTGGTCGCTCCGATCACGCAGGGCGGTGCAGCTTCGCGCGAGACCGGGTTCAGTGTGAGCCTCATGGGCTCGGGGACCGAAACCCAAGGCGTGGTCCTGTGCGACCAGACCCGCACCGTGGATGCCCGCGCACGCACGTTCAAGCGGATCGAGAAAGCACCTGATGCCGTGGTCCAGGAGGCACTGGACGCAGTGCGCGCGATTCTGGAATGACGCGATCGTGCGTGGCCCGGGTGACTGTCGACTACGTCTACCGCCGACCGCCCCGATAGAGGCAGGCAAGAGCTCGTAGGTTGAGCTGAGCAACGCAAAGCCCAACACGGCGTCACGTTCAGGATCAGGCCGTCGACCGGAGCCATGCGCAATGTTGGGCATCGCTGCGCTCAGCCCAACCTACGCGCTGCACCACGACGGATTGCTTCGCAGCCCCCTGCCGATCTCGTCGATGCGCTCAGGTAAGCGCGCCGGCAGCAAACGCGAGAGTGGCGATGAGGAACATCGGGACGAGAACCCGCTCGGCGAATCGCTCGTGCTGTTTGAGCCGATTGACGAATTCCTGCAGCTCGGGGTCGTCGATGGATTCCAGTGTGGCGTAGATCTTTCGCATGCTCCCGACACCACGCGTGGTCTGGAGTTCGCTCCACGCGTCCGAGCCCCCGAGGGCGACCCATGTGCGGAAATGGCGTTCCCGCAGATATCTCCAGAGGCCGAGCAACTCCCGGTGACTCGATATCGAGTGGGGGATGGTGAGCGCCACGAACGGTATCAGGACGATGATTCCCAAACTCGACCACATGGACATCGTGCGGTGCTCCTCGTATCCAATCGGTCAGTCGCCCGGCGTGCCGGCGGTGGGACTCGCCGCTCCGCGGCTGCGGCCCACCCTACATGCGGCGACAGGTTCACGGCCTCTCAGGTCAGCCACGCCTCCAGCGCCTGCAATGCCTCCTTCTGCGGGTAGTCGGTGTCACCGGCCGGTTCATGCCGGTGCCCCTCGTAGGCAACGAGCAGCTCGCCGAATGGGTCGTCGACCGAGTCGGTTTCCTCGATGACCAGTTCCAGGTCTTCCAGCGCTTCCTCGACGCTGCCGACCTCGAGCGGCATGTGCAGGATCATCAGCCAGGTGATGAAGGTCGCGTCGGCGTCACTGGCGCGGGCATTGCGGACGGCGGCGGCGAGGGCCGACGCGCGGCTCGCGAAGTGAGCGCGCGCGGGCGCTTCGGACGGGAAGATCGTGATCGCTTCGCCTTCCGCCTGCAGGTCGCCGCTGGCGATGTTTTCGAAGCTGGAGATGACGACGTAGCTCATGCGAGGTGGCTCCTTGGCTTTTCCCTTCTCCCCTCGGGAGAAGGTGCCCCTCAGGGGCGGATGAGGGTTCGATCGGAGCGAGGTGCCACCTGCGACTCAAGACGTGGGTCTCGAACTTCGCCCGGACCCTCACCCCAACCCCTCTCCCGGTGGGAGAGGGGCTTTGGGCATTCTCGGTACTGCGATCGCCACAATGACGGCAGCGGTGATCGAAGGCGGCTGACTACTTGTTGTTAGGGCCCTTCGCGCGATGGCGCTCGAACCACGCCAGGATCGCCGAGGCCTTCGCCGCCGACTGCGACGGGCGGTCGGCGAGGCCGCCGTGGTTCGCGCCGGGCACCTTGACCAGCGCGGTCGGAATGCCGCGCAGCTGCAGCGCTTCGTAATACTGCTCGGCTTCGCTGGCCGGCGTGCGGTAGTCGTCCGAGCCGACCACGACGAGGGTCGGCGTCTTGACGTTGCCGACCAGCGACAGCGGCGAGCGCGCCCAGTAGCCGGCCGGATCTTCCCACGGATACTGGCCGAACCAGTAGCGCGCGAAGTACGGCGTCATGTCGGCGGTCAGCACGAAGCTGGACCAGTTGATGACCGGCTTCTGCGACGCGGCCGCGCGGAAGCGGTCGGTCTTGCCGACGATCCACGCGGTCAGCACGCCGCCGCCCGAGCCGCCGGTCACGAACAGGTTGTCCTGGTCGACGAAGCCCTTGGCCAGCGCGGCGTCGACCGCGCTCATCAGGTCGTCGTAGTCGTGGCCGGGGTAGGCCTTGTCGATCTTGTTCGCGAACGCCTCGCCGTAGCTGGTCGAGCCGCGCGGGTTGACGTAGAGCACGACGTAGCCGGCGGCGGCGTAGAGCTGGGCGTCGGTCGAGAACGCCGGGCCGTAGGCGGCGAACGGGCCGCCGTGGATCTCCAGGATCAGCGGGTATTTGCACGCCGCATCGAAGTCCGGCGGCGTGACCAGCCAGGCGTCGATCGGCAGGCCGTCGAATGCGGTGACGGCGAGCTTGTGCACCTCGCCGAGCTGCTTGGACGCGAACAGCGCCTCGTTGAGCTGGGTCAGTCGTTGCGTCTTGCCGCCGCGCGCGATCCACACGTCCGACGGCCGCTGCGGCGTGCCGCCGGTGTAGGCGACGGTGCCGTCGCGCGCGACGCTGAACTGGCCGCCGCTGTACGGGCGGTCGAGTTCGCTGCCGGTCAGGTTCTCGGCGACCGTGCGGGTCGAACCGTCCAGGCCGACGCGCGCCACGCGCACGCTGCCGTGGTCGTCGTAGCTGACGTAGATCGCGCGCCCGTCGGCGGCCCACACCGGCACGCCGACGCTGCGGTCGAGGTTCGTGGTCAGCACGCGCGTGGCGCTGCCGTCGCGCTTCATGATCGACAACTGCTGGTTCTGGTAGCCCACGCGCTTGTCGTCGAAGCCGACGTAGGCGATCCATTGGCCGTCGGGCGACACCGCCGGCGCGTTGTCCGGGCCGTCGCGCCGGGTCAGCGTGCGCACCTCGCGCGTGTCGAGCGTGACCTCGTGCACTTCGCTGTTGACGAGGTCGCGCTGCCAGTCCGGCGCCAGGTTCGCGCTGAACAGCAGCGAGCGGCCGTCGTGCGACCACGCCAGGCGACCGCCGACATCGCGTGCGCCGAACGTCAGTTGCGTCGGCGCGCCGCCATCGGCCGGCACCCAGAAGATCTGCTCGTAGCCGGGCTTCTCGTAGCCGCCCTCGTCGGTGCGGTAGACGACCTTGTCGATCACCTGCAGCGGTTCGGCCCACTTCGCGCCGTCGGGCCTGTCGGGCGCCTTGCCGAGGCGGGCCGCCTCGTCGGGCATGAACACCGAGTAGGCGATGCGCTGGCCGTCGGGCGACCAGGCGATCGAGTGCGGCGTGTCGGGCAGGCCGGTGATCCGCGCGGTCGCGCCGGTCTTCATCCAGCGCACGTAGAGCTGCGCACCGGCCTTTTCGTCGGCGCTGGAGATGTAGGCGAGCTTGCTGCCGTCGGGCGACCAGCGCGGCTGGCTGTGCGAGCCGGGCCCGCTGACCAGCGGCGTCTGCGCGCCGCTGGCGACGTCGATCGACCAGATCGATGCGCGCATGCGGTCGCTCATGATGTCGCCGGTGCGCCGCGTATAGACGACGGTCTTGCCGTCCGGCGCGATCTGCGGGTCACTGGCGACTTCGAGGTTGAACAGGTCGGCGCCGGTCAGCACGCGCGACGGGCCGGCCGGATGCGCGGCGAACGCGGGAATGGCGAGGAAGGCGGCCAGCGACAACACGAGCGGACGAAGCGACATGATGCTTACCCTTGCGGAGTTCGAGGACGGCAGCTGACGCGCGCAACGCTGCCAGTGCGGGAGTCGGGACGCGATGCTTGCAGCACGATAGCGTCGGTGCCGGTGCGGTGCTGCGGGCCGAAAGTCATAGGCGCTCGGTGGCGGGCGCAGCGGTCAGGAGCCGCCGATGCCGCCGGACGCGCCTCCGGCATGGCGTTCGGCCAGCGTGTCGGTCGCGCCGACCAGCGCGTTGACGATCGCCGGATCGGCCGCGCTGTGCCCGGCCAGCACGATGTGCAGCGCCGCTTCCGGCCAGGCCTCGGCGAGATCGCAGGCGCTCTTCACCGGACAGATGATGTCGTAGCGACCGTGCACGATGGTCGCGGGGATGTGGCGGATGCGGTCGATGTCGCGCAGCAGCTGGTCGGGTTCGAGGAAGATGCGGTGCCGGAAGTAGTGCGCTTCGGCGCGTGCGACGTTGATCGCGGTTTGCGGCTCCTCGAAGCTGCCGGGCTCGTGCGGGTCGTGCACGAGCGTGGTGCTGCCGCCTTCCCACCAGCCCCACGCCTGCGCGGCGGCGAGCCGCACACGCTCGTCGTCGCTGTCGAGCCGGCGCCAGTAAGCCTCGACCATGTCGCCGCGTTCGTCCTCGGGGATGTGTTCGAGGTAGCGGCGCCAACGCTCGGGGAAGATCCACGAGGCGCCGCCGTCGAGTTCGTTGAACCAGCGCAGTTCGCCCGGCCGGCCGAGGAAGATGCCGCGCAGCACGAGGCCGAGCACGCGCTGCGGATGGCGCTGCGCATAGGCCAGCGCCAGCGTCGAGCCCCACGAGCCGCCGAACACGACCCAGCGCTCGATGCCGAAGTGCGTGCGGATCGCCTCGATGTCGGCGACGAGGTGCCAGGTGGTGTTGTCGCGCAGTTCGGCCGCTGGCGTGGAACGGCCGGCACCGCGCTGGTCGAACAGCACGATGCGGTAGCGCTGCGGATCGAAGAAGCGGCGGTGGTACGGCGACAGGCCGGCCCCCGGGCCGCCATGCAGGAAGACCACCGGCAGCCCGTCCGGATTGCCGCACTCCTCTATGTACAGCGTATGCCGCTCGTCGACGGCGAGGCGATGGGTGCGGTAGGGCTCGATCTCGGGGTACAGCTCGCGCATGGCGTGGTTTCCGGCAAGGGGAAGGAACCCGGCAACACCGGGGCGGCGTGGCCGTCCGGATCAGCGCATCGTGGCGTCCGCGCGCTTTGGGTGCACGGAGGGACGCATCGACCGGGGCAGGGGAATACTATGGCGCAGGCGGACTCCCGGCGCGCAAGCCTGGCTGGCTGCCCGGAGCGTTCGTGGACGGGGTGTCGATCCCGTCGTCCCGCGTTCGTCGTGTTCCTGCAAGCCGCTGTCGGCTCCGCGTTCCCGACGACCGATCCGAGGAGGATGTCCATGCACGTCCAGCCCTACCTGTTCTTCGATGGCCGCTGCGAGGAGGCCATCGCGTTCTATCGCCACGCGGTCGGTGCCCAGACGCTGATGCTGATGCGCTACGGCGACGCGCCGGGCGGCGCGGCGCAGTGCCCGGACGGCTCGATCCCGCCGGCCGACAAGGTGATGCACGCGTGCCTGCAGATCGGCGACACGCAGGTGTTCGCGTCCGACGGCTTCAGCGGCGGCCAGCCCGAGTTCAAGGGCATCACGCTGTCGCTGACGGCCCAGGACGATGCCGAGGCCAAGCGCCTGTTCGATCGCCTCGCCGAGGGCGGACAGGCGCATCAGCCACTCGCGCCGACGTTCTTCGCGTCGAGCTTCGGCATGCTGGTCGACCGCTTCGGCCTGTCGTGGATGGTGATCAAGCCGAATCCGCTGCCGGCCTGATCGGCGCGACGCGTTCGCTCGTCCGGTTGGTCCGCTCCGGATCCTGAACGCACGTCGCAGGGCTGCGCAATCTCCCGGCCCGTGCGAGGTCCATAATCGATGCCGAACGGCATTGCCGTTGGGCGGGCAGAGGGCTGGTGCGATGAAGTACCTCGATCCGATCGATCCCGGCCGTCGTGGCGTGCTGGCGGCGTTGCTGGCGGGCGGCGCGGCGCTCGCGTGGGCGGGCCTGTACTGGGCACGGCCGCGTCGCGCGCACGCGGTCGGCGGCCGCGCATTCGAGGTCGAGCACAGCGAGGCCGAATGGCGGGCGCGGCTTGGCCCGCAGCGCTATGCGGTGCTGCGCGAGCAGGCGACCGAGCCGCCGTTCAGCAGTCCGCTCGATCACGAGCAGCGCGCCGGCATCTACGCCTGCGCCGGCTGCGCGCTGCCGCTGTTCAGTTCGGCGACGAAGTTCGACAGCGGCACCGGTTGGCCGAGCTTCTGGCAACCGCTGCCGAACGCGGTGGCGGAGTCGACCGATGCCTCGCTCGGCATGCAGCGCACCGAAGTCCACTGCCGGCGCTGTGGCGGGCATCTTGGCCATGTCTTCGACGACGGCCCGCCGCCGACCGGGCTGCGCTATTGCATGAATGGCCTGGCACTCGAATTCACGCCGAGGTGAATACCGCCATGTACGCGAGCCTGATCTGCAAGGCCGCCGCGCTGGGCGGCGCGCTGCTGGCCTTGCCGCTGGCGGCGGTGTTCACGCTGCAGGGGCCGCTGCCGGCGGCCGAGCCGGCGACGATGGTTCCGGCGCCCGCGCTTGACGAGCCGCCCACGAGCGCGCCAAGCGAGACCGCGGTGCTCGCCGGCGGCTGCTTCTGGGGCATGCAGGGCGTGTTCGAGCACGTCCGCGGCGTGCTGCGCGTGGTGTCCGGCTACGCCGGCGGCGCCGACGACGCGGTGACCTACGACGTGGTCAGCACCGGCACGACCGGCAATGCCGAGTCGGTGCAGATCACCTACGACCCGCGGCAGATCACCTACGGCGGCCTGCTGCAGATCTACTTTTCGGTCGCGCACGATCCGACCCAGGTGAACCGGCAGGGGCCGGATTGGGGCACGCAATACCGCTCGGCGATCTTTCCGCGCGACGCGACGCAGCAGAACATCGCCGCCGCCTACGTCGCGCAGCTCGAGCGCGCCCACGCGTTCGGCGCGCCGATCGCGACGCGCATCGAAACGGGAGCGCATTTCCATCCGGCCGAGGACTGGCACCAGGACTATCTCGCGCACAACCCGAGCGACGCCTACATCGTCATCAACGACCTGCCGAAGATCGCCAACCTGCGCCGCCTGTTCCCGCAGCGCTACCGCGACCAGCCGGTGCTGGTCGCGCGCGCCAAGCCGTGAGCGACATGCCTGCCGCGCATGCGCGCAGCCCGGACGCCCTCAACGACAGGTGTAGCCGCCATCGATGACGAGGTGCGCCTCGCCGTCGGCATCGAGCACGTCGGCGATGCCACGCGCGCGCCTTCCTCGGCCATTCGGGGCGCACACGCGCGGCCGATGCCAAGCGCCGCGCCGGTGATGATGGCTACCTTGTCCTTGAGTCGTTGCATGATCGGCTCCTGCGCGCAATCGCGCTGTTCAGCCCTCCCCTTCAAGGGGAGGGTTGGGTGGGGATGGTGTTTGGTTCTCGCGCTGCCACCGCTTCACGAAAGCTGCCCCCCAGTATCGCGTTGGCGGCGGCCGCCGCGCTTGAGTCCGGTCAAACCGCGGCCGCGGCCGCCGGCGCGACGATGCGGCCGTCGACGAGGCGGATCAGGCGGTCGGTGCTGGCCGCGAACTGCGCGTCGTGCGTGACGACCGCGACCGCGCGGCCGTGTTCGTGCGCCAGCCCCAGGATGATCGCCTGCACGTTGCGGCTCGATGCGCTGTCGAGGTTGCCGGTCGGCTCGTCGGCGAGGATCAGCGGCGGGTCGTTGGCGAGCGCACGCGCGATTGCCACGCGCTGGCTCTGGCCACCGGAGAGCTGGCGCGGCAACTTGTCGCGCTGGTCGGCGATGCCGAGCGCGGCGAGCAGCGCATCGGCGCGCTGCTTCATCTCGGCCTCGCTCCAGCGCCCGAGGCGCCGCATCGGCAGCATCACGTTCTCGCGCGCGCTGAACTCGGGCAGCAGGAAATGCGACTGGAACACGAAGCCGATCCGCTGCAGCCGCGCGTCGGCGCGTTCGCGTTCGCCGAAGCCGGCGGTGTCGAGCTCGTCCAGCCACACCGTGCCGCCGGTCGGGATGTCGAGCAGGCCGAGCAGGTACAACAGCGAGGACTTGCCCGAGCCCGACGGGCCGGTGATCGCGACGCATTCGCCGCGCGCGATCTCCAGGCTGACGTCGTCGACCAGCGTCACCGGAACTTCCGCCGCGAGCCGGCGCGTGAGGTGCTCGGCGCGCACCGCCGCGACCATCAGGCGCCTCCCCGCAGCACGTCGACGGGCTCGACGCGCGCGGCGCGCCGCGCCGGCAGCAGCGCCGCGAACACCGAGGCGGCCATCGCCACGCCGGCGGCCAGCGCGAACTGCGGCCAGCCCCAGTCGATCGCGAGCGAGGTGAGGTCGGTGCTGCCGGGCAGGCGGAAGCGCAATCGCCCGAGCAGCACCATCAGCCCGCTGCCGAGCGCCAGCCCGAACAGGTCGCCGAGCAGCCCCATCAGCGCGCCCTGCAGCACGAAGATGCGCTCGACGTCGCGCGCGTGGAAGCCCATCGACTTCAGGATCGCGATGTCGCGCTGCTTCTCCATCACCACGGTCGAGATCACGTTGTAGATGCCGAACGCGGCCACCACCAGCACCGCGCCGACCACCGCGTACATGATGATCCGCCGCAGCAGCAGCGCGCTCATCAGGTCCTCGGACTGCTCCTGCCAAGAGATCGTCTTGTAGCCGATGTGGCGTTCGATCACGGCCGCCACGCTGCGCGCGAGGTCCGGATCGTCGAGCTTGATCAAGATGCTGTTGGCGCGATTGGGGCGGTCGAGCAGCGCCTGCACGCGCTTGAGCGCGACGAACGCCTGCCCGGTATCCACGCTGGCGCGGCCGGTGTGGAACAGGCCGACGATCTTGAACACGCGGGTCTTCCCGGCGGTGCCGGCCACGGTCACGTTGCGCGACAGCGACAGGCTCATCACGCGCGCGATCTCGTCGCCGATGATGATGCCGTTCGGGTTGGCGATCAGGTCTGCGAGCGAGCCGGCCACCATGTAGTTGTCGATCGTCGACACTGTCGCGTATTCGGCCGCGACCACGCCGTTCAGCGTGATCGCGCGGTCCTTGCCGGCGAAGCTCACCAGCGCCTGGCCGGCCAGCACCGCGGAGGCGCGCAGGCCGGGCAGCGTGCGCAGGTACTGCAGGATCTGCGCGTAGCCGCGGATGCCGCGCGTCTCGGTTTCCGGCTTGACGTGGCGGATCTCGACCGCCCCGCCCGGATACGCCTGGCGCGCCGGCTGCACGGTCGGGTTGCGGAACTCGTCGACGATCGTGATGTGCGGCGAATTGTCGACCAGGCGCCGGATGAAGTCGTTCTCCGAGCCCTGCATCATGGCCGAGATCGACAGGAAGAACGACACGCCGAGCACGATGCCGAGCAGCGACACGATGCTCTGGCGCCGGCGCGCGCGCAGGTGGCGCGAGGCGACCGCGGCGAGCAGGCCGATCATGGCGAGGCTCCGGTCGGAAATGGCACCAGCTGCGCACGCACGCGCCGGCCGGCCTGCGCCCAGTCCGGCGGTTCGGCGACGACGCTGTCGTCGGCGCCGACGCCGTGCACGATCTCCACGCGCAGGTCGCCGTGCGCGCCGATCTCGACTGGCTGCGCTGCAAGCCGGCCATCGCGCACGCACCAGACGCGGCCCGCGACGACCGCGCTGGCCGGCAGCAGCAGCGCGTCGGGGTTCTCGCGCGTCACGATGTTCGTCTCGGCCGTCATGCCGGTCAGCAGCGGCACCGGCTCGCTGAAGCCGATGCGCACGCGATAGCTGCGCGCGGTCGGATCGCCCTTCGGCGTGATGCTCTGCACGCGGCCGTGGAAGACGCGGCCGGGAAACGCGTCGGCACGGATCAGCACGGGCTGGCCCGGCGCGACGCGCGCGATGTCCTCCTCGTCGACCTCGGCCGAGATCCGCGGCGGCGAATCGACCGCAACCCAGAACACGACCTGGTTCACCGCGATCAGCTCGCCGACCTCGCCGTCGCGGTGGATCACGGTGCCGTCGGCCGGCGCGAGCAGGCGCGCGTAACCCAGCTCGGCCGCCGCCTTCGCGCTGGCCGCGGCGGCCGCCTGCCAGTCCGTGCGCGCCTTGTCGTGGATCGCGCGCGCGATCAGGCCGCGCTTGAGCAGCGCGGCGTCGCGCTCGTAGTCGCTCTTCGCGAACGCCTCCTGCGAGCGCAGTTGCGCCAGCGCGTTAACGAGGTCGGTGTCCTCGAGCCGGCCAAGTTGCTGCCCCTTGTGCACGCGCTGCCCCTCGTCGGCGTCCAGTTCGACCAGCCGCCCGGGCAGGCGCGCGGCGATCGGCAGCATCACCGACGGTTCGACCGTGCCGGTCGCGTAGACCGCCTCGACGGCCGGGCCACGCACCGGATGCACGACCTCGACCGCCGGCGGCAGCCACAGCCATGCACCGACGGCGGCGGCGACCATCACGGCGATCGCCAGCGTGATCCAGACGGAGCGGGGTGGCAGGCGCAAAGGCGGCTCAGATGAACGGATGGGCCGATCAAACCAGCGCCGCGCAATGAGCGGGTTGACCTGCATCAAGCCTGCGTACAAGCGCCGGCCGGCGAGATGCCTTTGCCGGCGAGACGCAACAGCATCGCGGCTTCCGCCGCTCCCACCGAAAGCGACGCATAGTTTCTCCTGTGGGAGCGCCGGAAGGCGCGATGCTTTTGGGCCGAAGCCCAAAGAGGCGGATCGAGGCTGCGCGGGACAGTTCTCCCATGGCGATTGTCCAGCTTGTCCCTCAGCCTTCGGAAAGCACGAAACCCGCTTCGCGCGCATCCGGCTCGCCGCTGTGCTCGAGCAGGAACGCGCGCGCGTCGGCGGACAGGCGCAGCGCGTCGTGCCAGGTGTCGAGGTCGGCGTGTGTCGGTATCGCCGGGCCGAACGTGGCCGCGAGCGGCACGTGGCGCGGGAACCAGTCGCCGTCGCGCAGCGCCGCGCGTGTGCCGCGCAGCGCGACCGGCACCACCGCCCGGCCGGCCTGGTGCGCGGCCATGAACGCGCCGAGATGGAACGGCAGCAGACCCGGCATGCGCCGTAGCGTTCCTTCGGGGAAGAACAGCACGTCGCCGCCGGCGGCCGCGCGCTGCACCGCCGCGATCGCGCGTTCGCTGTCGAAGCGGTCGACGAACACCGCGCCGAGCCGGCGCAGCAGCAGGCCGAGCAGCGCGAATCGCGCGAGTTCCGCCTTGGCCATGAACGCGACCGGGCGCGGCAGCACGCGCACCAGCAGCAGCGCGTCGAGGTAGCTGGCGTGATTGGCGACGAAGATGCACGGGCCGGCCGGCAACGCGGCGCGTTCGATCGCCAGCGGCACCGCCAGGCCACGGCGCAGCAGTTCGAGCAGGCCGCGCACCGCGCGCCAGCGCGCGCCAAGCGTGGGCAGCCCCAGCACCGCGAGCGCGGCCGGCAGCGCGAGCAGGCCGAGCAGCGTCCACGCCCAGCCGGCGAACGCGGCCGCGCGCAGCCGCTGCAGCCGGTGCCGCGCGTTCTCGAGTGCGCCGCGCAGCAGCACGCGCGGCAGGTGGTAGCGGTCCGGCGCGCCGAGGCGGCCGCCTTCCCACGCCTCGCGGCAGGCGGCGCGGCGCAGCTTGCCGCTGGAGGTCTTCAGCACGGTGCCCGGCGCGGCCAGCACGACCTCGTCGGCCGGCGCGCCGGCGCTGGCGTCGCAGACCGCGTTGATGCGCGCGGCCAGCGCGGCGCGCGCGGCCGCATCGGCCAGGCGCGTCTCGGCGACCACGACCAGCCGCTCGGTGCCTTCGCGCGGCGCGTGGCTGCCGAACACCGCGACGCGGCCGCGGCGCACGCCGGCGAGGTCGCCGACTGCGGCCTCGATGGCCTGCGGGTGGATGTGGCGGCCGGCGCGGATGATCAGGTCCTTGACGCGGCCGGTCAGGTACAGCTCGCCGGCGTGCACGAAGCCGAGGTCGCCGGTGTCGAGCCAGGCGCCGTGGCGCAGCCGCGCGCTGGCCGCGTCGGCGTGGTAGTAGCCCAGGCACGCCGACGGCCCCTGGAACTGCACGCCGCCCTGGCGACCGTCCGGCAGCTCGTGGTCGCCGGCGTCGACGATGCGCACCTGGTAGCCGGGCAGCGGGGCGCCGCAAGAGACGAATTCGAGTGCGGCCTGCGTGCCGCTAGCCGGTGCGGCCTCGCCGCGCTCGAGGAAGCGGTCGCGCGCGACCGCCAGCACGCGCGGGCCGCGGTCGAGCGGCGGGAACGTCAGCGCAAGCGCGGATTCGGCCAGCCCGTAGACCGGGAACAGCGCCTCGCGGCGCAGGCCGTACCGCGCCATGCGGGCGTGGAAGCCCACCAGCGTCTGCGCAAAGATCGGCTCCGCGCCACAGAACGCGAGCCGCAGGCGATCCAGCCGCAGGCCGTCGAGGTCGGCGTCGGCGATGCGGTGCGTGCACAGCTCGAACGCGAAGTTCGGCGCCGCCGACATCGTCGCCTCGTAGCGGTGGATCGCCCACAGCCAGCGCTGCGGGCGCAGCAGGAACGTCTGCGGCGGCATCAGCACCAGCGGCGTGCCGAAATACAGGCTGCCGAGCCAGGCGCCGATCAAGCCCATGTCGTGGTACAGCGGCAGCCAGCTGACGAAGCGGTCGCCGGCCTCGATGCGCACCGCCGCGCCCATCGCGCGGATGTTTGCCAAGAGGTGCGCATGCGTCAGCATCACGCCTTTCGGATCCGCGGTGCTGCCGGAGGTGTACTGCAGCAGCGCAAGCGCGTCGGCGGCGAGCACGGCCGGCTCGGCGAGCGCGTCGCCGCCATGCGTGAGTTCGGCCACGGTGACGACGTGCTCGACCGGGCCGGTCAGGCCACGCACGAGGTGGCGGTGCGCGTGCACCGCCGGGCTGGTGACCAGCACGCGCGCCTCGCAATTGCGCAGGATGCCGGCCTGGCGGCGCCAGAACTCGCCCAGCTCGCCCGGCCGCAGCGGCGGATACAGCGGCACCGGCACGCCGCCGCCGAGCAGCACGCCAAAGAACGCGGCGAGGAAGTCCGGATGCGTCGGCTGCATCAGCGCGACCGGCGCACCGGGCGTGATTCCGAGCCGCTGCAGGCCGCCGGCGATCGCCAGCGCGGCGGCCCGCAGCGCGCCGAACGTGAGTTCGTGGCCGTCGGCCTCGCCACCCTCGAAGCGCACGTGCAATTGCGCCGGCCGGCGTGTTGCATGCCAGGCCAGCACGTCGGCGAGCGTGTGCGCTTCGAGCGGCGGATCGAGCGTCATGGGGCCGGGTACGGCGGGCGGCGCGAGCGTGATCGGCGCCTCGCGCGGGCGCGCTTGCGTGAATGCGCGCAGCAGGTCGGCCGGCGTCTCCGCTGCCAGACCTTGCTGCTCGGGCAGCAGCGCGTGGAAGCGGTTCTCCAGCCGCGCCAGCAGCTCGATGCGGGTCAGGCTGTCGAGGCCGAGGTCGCGGCCGAGGCGCGCATCGAGCCGCACCGCCGTGGGCGGCGCATCAGGATGCAGCTCCGCCAGCAGGCGCGCGATCTCGGCGAGCAGCATCTGCTCGGGAGCATCGCCTGCTGCGTCCGGACGGGACGGTTGCGCCATGGTTTGCCTCGGTCCGCTCGTGGCCCCCGGGGCCGCGAAATCAATACGCGTGCAGTCCTGCGCATTTAGCCCTCCCCTTCAAGGGGAGGGTTGGGTGGGGATGGTGATGGTTCTTGTGCCAAGCGTCGTCGCGAAAACCGACCCGCATCCCTGCGTTTTCCGCTCGCATCCCTGCGAGCGGGTTACTTCTCTTGACTCCGGGCATCCTGCCCTCCGCCCCTTCGGGGCCGGCTCCGCCGTTCGCGCCGCTCCTGCGGCGCAGTGCGTGTCCAAAGAGAAGTAACCAAGAGAAAGGACACCCCAACAGCGGCGCCCTCCGGGCATCCTGCCCTGCGGGTACGTGGTCGCCGGCCGGGGTTCGCCGACGGCACCTCCGTGTGCCGACGGCGAACGCGCGCGCATCGTGCGCGCGCTCCTTCGGGCTGATCCGTCCGGCGCCCACCGCCGCTGAAAGGGGACCCGGAAGAGCAGCGCGCTCCTGCGCGCAGAAGCCATAGCCACAGCGACCACGGCCCAGCGTCGACAGTTTGGACGGCTCAGGCACCCGCATGATGCGCCTTTCCGCTCGTGCCGCGGCGGCGCCGGCTTGATCCAGATCATGCGCACGCGCCCGACACCGGCGATGCTCGCGCGGTGCAAACGATGCCGGGCCAGCAGGAGGCGGTTGCGGGGGAGGCGGCGTCCGCTGCGCCGTGGTCGCTCGCGCATGCGCCGGTCGAGGCGCTGCTCGCCGCGCTGGCCAGCACGCCGGACGGGCTGACTGGCGCCGAGGCGGCGCGCCGGCTCGGCGTGTATGGGCCGAACCAGCCGGCGCCACGCCAGCGTGGCGCCGGCATCGTCGCGCTGCTGTCGTTCTTCGCCAATCCGCTGGTGCTGATACTGCTGCTGTCGGCGGGCGTGTCGGCGTTCCTGCACGACGTCGTTGGTTCGACCATCATCGTCGTGATCGTGCTGCTCAGCGTGGTCGTGAACTTCCTGCAGAGCTACCGCTCGCAGCGCGCCGCCGACCGCCTGCGCGAGGAGGTCGCGCCGACCGCGACGGCCTTGCGCGACGGCCACTGGAGCGAGGTCGCGCGGCGCACGCTGGTGCCCGGCGACGTGATCCGCCTGTCCACCGGCGACCAGGTGCCGGCCGATGCGCGCCTGCTCGAAAGCCATGACCTGCACGTGCAGCAGGCCGCGCTGACCGGCGAGTCGGCACCGGCCGAGAAGCAGGCGGTCGCGCAGCCCGGGCCGCAGGCCGAGCTCGCCGGCGCCGAGCACCTGGTGTTCCTCGGCACCTCGGTCGTGGCCGGTACCGCGACCGCGGTGGTGCTGGCGACCGGCCGCGCCACCGCGTTCGGCGACATCGCCGCGTCCTTGCGCGAGCGCCCGCCGGAGACCGAGTTCGAGCGCGGCCTGGCCGGCTTCGCGCAGCTGATCATGCGCACGGTCGTGTTCCTCGTGCTGTTCACGCTGCTGGCCAGCGTCGTGCTCGGGCGCAATCCGCTCGAGTCGCTGCTGTTCGCGGTCGCGCTCGCTGTCGGGCTGACGCCGGAGTTCCTGCCGATGATCACGACGGTCACGCTCGCGCAGGGCGCGGTGCGCATGGCGCGGCGCCGCGTCATCGTCAAGCACCTCGCCGCGATCGAGGACTTCGGCAGCATGAACGTGCTGCTCAGCGACAAGACCGGCACGCTGACCACCGCGCAGACCGTGCTCGAAGCGGCGTTGCGGCCCGACGGCGCGGCCGGTCCAGAACCGCTGCGCCTGGCCCGCCTGAACAGCCGCTTCCAGACCGGCCTGCGCAGCCCGCTCGACGATGCCATCCTGGCGCAGCCGGATGCCGATGCCGATGCCACGTGGCGCAAGGTCGACGAAGTGCCGTTCGACTTCGAGCGGCGCCGGCTGTCGGTCGTGGTCGAAGATGGGCGTCGGCGCCTGCTGGTCGTCAAGGGCGCGCCGGAATCGGTGCTGGCCGTGTGCCGGCACTGCGACAGCGGGGCAGGGGTGGGCGAACTCGACGCGGTCGCGCAGGCGCGCGCGCTGGAGCTGGTCGAGGCGGCCGGCAACCGCGGCTCGCGCGTGCTCGCGCTCGCCTGGCGCGAGGTGCCGGTGCAGGCGCGCTACGGCGCCGCCGACGAGGCCGGCCTGGTGCTGGCCGGCTTCCTCGTGTTCGCCGATCCGGTCATCGCCGGCGTGGCCGAGACGCTGCGCGCGCTGCGCCGCGACGGCCTGCACCTGAAGATCCTCAGCGGCGACAACGAGCGCGTGGTGCGCCACGTCTGCGCCGAGGTCGGCCTGGACGTGCACCGGCTCGTGCTCGGCGCGCAGCTGGAGCCGCTCGGTGATGCCGCGCTCGGCGTGCTGGCCGAGCGCACCACGGTGTTCGCGCGCGTGTCGCCGGCGCAGAAGCACCGCATCGTGCTGGCGCTGAAGCGGCGCGGCCACGTCGTCGGCTTCCTCGGCGACGGCATCAACGATGCGCCGTCGCTGCACGCGGCCGACGTCGGCATCTCGGTCATGAACGCGGTCGACGTGGCCAAGGACGCGGCCGACATCATCCTGCGTGAACGCGACCTGCGCGTGCTGCACGACGGCGTGATCGAGGGGCGCAAGGCGTTCGCGAACGTCATGAAGTACCTGCTGATGGGCACCAGCAGCAACTTCGGCAACATGTTCAGCATGGCCGGCGGCGTGCTGTTCCTGCCGTTCCTGCCGATGCTGTCGATGCAGATCCTGCTCAACAACTTCCTCTACGACCTGGCCCAGGTCACGATTCCGACCGACAACGTCGATGCCGCGTGGGTGCGCCGGCCGCAGCGCTGGAACGTGCGCCAGATCCGCAACTTCATGCTGCTGATCGGGCCGATCAGCTCGCTCTACGACTTCCTCACGTTCTGGGTGTTGCTGCGCCTGTTCGACGCGTCCGAAGCGCTGTTCCACACCGGCTGGTTCGTCGAGTCGCTGGCGACGCAGACGCTGGTGTTGTTCGTGATCCGCACCGGCGACGTGCCATGGCGCAGCCGCCCCAGCCTGCCGCTGGTGCTGACCACGCTGGCGGTGGTCGCGTTCGGCTGCCTGCTGCCGGCCACGCCGCTGGCGCCACTGCTCGGCTTCGTGCCGCTGCCGGGGCGGTTCTTCGTGTTCCTGCTGGTCGCGACGCTGACCTACCTGGCGCTGGTGGAGTGGGCCAAGCGGCGCGTGTCGACGTTGCTGCGGCGGTGATGCCCGCCATCCCGTGGTGCCGAGCAGGCTGGGCGCGCGCAGCGCGGCCGGCTGCGCTTCGCTTACCCGGTCTACTGGCTACTGGCTCCGTTTCGGCTTCGGCCCAAAAAGCATCGCGGCTTCCGCCGCTCCCACAGGAGCAACGAAGCATGGCTTTCGGTGGGAGCGGCGGGAGCCGCGATGCTTTTGCGGAAGGCGCGCGTCGCGCCTGCCGGCGCTCCCACCAGGCGGGCCATGACGAACGCGCCCACGGCGCTCCTGCACCGCCGGCATCAATGCAGGTCAAGCTTCTGCGCAAACCCGTCCAGCGCCGGCCCGCAGCCGTCGTGTTCGATGTCCCAGTCGCCCAGCGACAGCGTGCCTTCGGGCTGCCGGGCGAGCACCTGGCCCATGTCGGTGAACGCATGCTGCGCGCTGCGCCCGCCCTGCGTGCAGAAGAACGCCGCGCGGCGGATCTCGTCGCGGTGGTCGCGCAGGTAGCGCCGCACCGGGCTCGACACGTGGCCGAACCAGACCGGCGTGCCGACCAGCACGAGGTCGTAGTCCTTCGGCGGATGCTGGATCGGCTGCAGCTCGGGCTCCATACCGAACAGCGCCTCGACGGCCGAGCGCAGGAAGCCGCCGGGGCCGCGGCGCTGGCTGCCGTCCTGGATCGCCTCGACGTCGGCGCCCAGGCGCTTGGCCAGCATTTCGGCGATGCGCTGGGTGTGTCCGGACCGGCTGTAGTACGCCACCAGGGTCTTGCTCATTGCTGCATGCCTCGTGGAACGGAGCCACGAACGCTAGCGCGCCGATCGCGGCGCCGCTTGACCGGGATCAACCGCGCGTGCGAAAGCGTTTATAAAGTCGGCCATCGCCCGTCTTCGACGAGGAACGCAGATGATCCGGGAAACGCACGCCGCCGAGCGATTGGCCACGGCACCCGACGAGCACACGCTGCGCCGGTTGGATGCATGGTGGCGCGCGGCGAACTACCTGTCGGTCGGGCAGATCTACCTGCGCGACAATCCGTTGCTGCAGCGTCCGCTGAGCCTGGATGACATCAAGCCGCGCCTGCTCGGCCACTGGGGCACGACGCCGGGCCTGAACTTCGTCTACGCGCACCTGAACCGCGTCATCGCGGCGCGCGATCTCGACATGATCCTGATCACCGGCCCCGGTCACGGCGGGCCGGCGCTGCTCGCCAACACCTGGCTCGAGGGCAGCTACAGCGAGCTGTATCCACACATCGGGCGCGACGCGGCCGGCATGGCGCGGCTGTTCCGCCAGTTCTCGACGCCCGGCGGCGTGCCGAGCCACGCCGCGCCGGAGACGCCTGGCTCGATCCACGAAGGCGGCGAGCTCGGCTATTCGCTCGCGCATGCGTTCGGCGCGGTGTTCGACAACCCGGGCCTGATCGCCTGCTGCGTGGTCGGCGACGGCGAGGCCGAGACCGGGCCGGCCGCGGCCGCCTGGCACTCGAACAAGTTCCTGAACCCGGCGCATGACGGCGCGGTGCTGCCGATCCTGCACCTGAACGGCTTCAAGATCGCCAATCCGGCGATCCTCGCGCGCATCGGCCGCGACGAACTCGACAGCCTGCTGACCGGCTACGGCTACCGGCCGCACTGGGTCGAGGGCGACGATCCGGCGTGCCTGCACCGGCAGATGGCGATGACGCTCGACACCGTGCTCGACGAGATCGCCGCGATCCAGCGCGCCGCGCGCGAACAGGGCGTGATCGAGCGGCCGCGCTGGCCGATGATCGTGCTGGCCACGCCGAAGGGCTGGACTGCGCCGCACACGGTCGACGGCCGCCGTGTCGAGGGCAGCTGGCGCGCGCACCAGGTGCCGTTCGACGTGTCGCCCAAACAACCGCAGCACCTGCCGCTGCTGGAGGCATGGTTGCGCAGCTACCGGCCGCAGGAGCTGTTCGACGCCGATGGCGCGCTGCGCACGGACATCGCCGCGCTGGCACCGCGCGGCAACCGTCGCCTCGGCGCGAACCCGCACGCGAACGGCGGCCTGCTGCTGCAGGACCTGGAGCTGCCGGACTTCCGCGACTACGCGGTCGAGGTGCCGCATCCGGGCGCGACCGATGCCGAGGCCACGCGCGTGCTCGGCGTGTGGCTGCGCGACGTGATGCGCGCGAATGCGGCGCGGCGCGACTTCCGCGTGGTCGGCCCGGACGAGACCGCCTCGAACCGGCTCGATGCGCTGTTCGAGGCGACCGGGCGCACTTGGTACGCCGAGCGCCGCGACGACGACGGCGCGCACCTGGCCGCGGACGGCCGCGTGATGGAGATCCTGAGCGAGCACACCTGCCAGGGCTGGCTGGAAGGCTACCTGCTGACCGGCCGGCACGGCCTGTTCAATTGCTACGAGGCGTTCATCCACATCGTCGACTCGATGTTCAACCAGCACGCGAAGTGGCTGAAGGTCAGCCGCGAAGTGCCATGGCGGCGGCCGATCGCATCGCTCAACTACCTGCTCAGCTCGCACGTCTGGCGCCAGGACCACAACGGCTTCTCGCACCAGGACCCCGGCTTCATCGACCACGTCGTCAACAAGAAGGCCGACATCGTCCGCGTCTACCTGCCGCCGGACGCGAACACGCTGCTGTGCGTGGCCGACCAGTGCCTGCGCAGCCGGCATCTGGTCAACGTGATCGTTGCCGGCAAGCAGCCGGCGCCGCAGTGGCTGGACATGGACGCGGCGGTCAAGCACTGCGCCAGCGGCATCGGCATCTGGGAATGGGCCAGCAACGACCGCGGCGTCGAGCCGGACGTGGTCATGGCCTGCGCCGGCGACGTGCCGACGCTGGAGACGCTGGCCGCGGTCGACCTGCTGCGCCGGCACGTGCCGCAGTTGCGCATCCGCGTCGTCAACGTGGTCGACCTGATGACGCTGCAGCCGGCCGAGGAGCATCCGCACGGCCTGTCCGCGCGCGAGTTCGACACGCTGTTCACGACCGACAAGCCGATCATCTTCGCCTACCACGGCTATCCGTGGCTGATCCACCGGCTCGCCTACCGCCGCACGAATCATCCGAACCTGCACGTGCGCGGCTACAAGGAGGAGGGCACCACGACCACGCCGTTCGACATGGTCGTGCGCAACGACCTCGACCGCTTCCACCTCGCCGGCGACGTGATCGACCGCGTGCCCAAGCTCGCCGACATCGCCGCCTACGCGCGCCAGGCCCTGCGCGACAAGCTGGTCGAGCACCGCGAATACATCCTCGCCCACGGCCAGGACCTGCCCGAGGTCAGCGAGTGGCGCTGGCCGCATCGGGCGCCGGTGGGGTGAGGCGCCTGGCCCTCTCCCGGGGGATCGGGCTTGCGCGTGCAGCGATGTGCGCGACGGTGCACCGTCCCTCGTCGCGGGACCGATCTGCATCGCTCCGGTTTCCGCCCGGTCCCGCGCCGCGCCGGCCGGAGAGCCTGCAAATCCACCGCAACACGCGCGGCGTATGATGCCGCCGGATCGGCCCACGGCGCAGATGCAGTCGACGCGCGGAGGTACGCATGCCACTCGATCGGCGCGAATTCCTCGGCCTGGCCGGGCTGGCCGCGCTCGCCGCTGCAAATCCGCGCGCGGTCGCGGCGGCCGCACCGCCGGCCGACTACACGCTGCGGATCGCGCGCAGCCTGGTCGAGCTCGCGCCGGACCACATCGTCTCGACCACCACCTACAACGGCCAATTCCCCGGGCCGCTGCTGCGCCTGCGCGAAGGCCGGCGCGTCCTCGTCGACGTCCACAACGACACCGACGTGCCCGAGCAGCTGCACTGGCACGGCCAGACCGTGCCGGTCGACGTTGACGGCGCCGGCGAGGAGGGCACGCCGTTCATCCCGCCGCGCGGCATGCGCCGGCTCGCGTTCACGCCGGGCCCGGCCGGCCTGCGCTTCTACCACACGCACGTGCTGGCTGGCAGCGACCTCACGCGGGGCCAGTACAGCGGCCAGGTCGGGCCGGTCTACATCGAGCCGCGCCACGAGCCGGGCGCGTACGACCGCGAGGTGTTCCTCGTGCTGAAGGAGTTCGATCCGTTCTTCAGCCAGGGCGGCGACATGGCGATGGACGTGCTGCAACCGCGCGAGCGCGACGCGCAGCTGGAACAGCGTGGCGAGGCGGCGATGCACGCCTCGCTCGCCGCCGGCGCGCCACACGGCTACGAGGTCGGCTACCAGGCGTTCGCGATCAACGGGCGCATGCTCGGCCACGGCGAGCCGATTCGCGTGAAGGCGGGCGAGCGCGTGCTGTTGCATGTCGTCAATGGCAGCGCGACCGAGATCCGCAGCCTCGCCCTGCCGGGCCACGTGTTCCAGGTCGTGGCGCTCGACGGCAACCCGGTGCCGCGGCCGGTCGAGGTGCCGGTGCTGTGGCTGGGCACCGCCGAACGCATCAGCGCGATCGTCGAGATGAGGCATCCGGGCGTGTGGATCCTCGGCGACCTCGACGACGACGACCGTGCACGCGGCATGGGTATCGTGGTCGAATACGCCGGCCAGCATGGCAAGCCGCGCTGGGACAAACCCGCACCGTTCGGCTGGGACTACCGGCGCTTCGCCAAGGGCGACGTCGCCGTGGCCGACGTGGATGACGTGATCGAGATGACCTTCGCCAAGCAGAACGCCGCCGAACACGGCTTCAACCGCTGGACCATCAACGGCGTCGCGTTCGACATGCGCGCGATGCAGCCGCGGTTCCGGCTGCACCACGGGCGCCGCTACCGGCTGCGCCTGCACAACGCCAGCGACGACATCCATCCGATGCACCTGCACCGCCACACGTTCGAGCTCCAGCGCATCGCCGGACAGCCGGTCGGCGGCCTGCGCAAGGACGTCGCGATGCTCGGCGGCTACCAGTCGATGGAGGTCGACTTCACCGCCGACCAGCCGGGCCTGTCGCTGTTCCACTGCCACATGCAGTTGCACATGGACTTCGGTTTCATGGCGCTGTTCGAGTGCGCATGACGGCCGCGATCTCGCGCCCGCCGGGTCGCGCGATCGAGGTCGGCCTGGCGTTCCTGCGCCTGGGCCTGACCTCGTTCGGTGGCCCAATCGCGCATCTGGGCTACTTCCACCGCGAGTTCGTGCAGCGCCGCGCGTGGCTCGACGAGGCGCACTTCGCGCAACTGCTCGCGCTGTGCCAGTTCCTGCCGGGGCCGGCGAGCAGCCAGCTCGGCTTTTCGATCGGCCTGCTGCGTGCCGGCTGGGCCGGCGCGCTGGCCGCGTTCGTCGGCTTCACGCTGCCGTCGGCGTTGCTGCTGTTCGTGTTCGCCGCGCTCAGCGACCGCCTCGGCGGACCGTGGGGGCAGGGCGCCATCCACGGCCTCAAGCTCGTCGCGGTCGCGGTGGTCGCACAGGGCGTGCTCGGCATGGCGCGCAGCCTCACGCCGGACGCACCGCGCGCGCTGCTGGCCGCGCTCGCCGCCGGCGTGATCGCGGCCTTCGGCCAGGCGTGGCTGCAACTCGTCGTCGTCGCCGCCGGCGCCGCGCTCGGGCCGTGGCTGTGCCGCGGCATCGGCGCGCAGCCGGGCGGCACGTTCGCGTTGCACTACGGCCGGCGCACCGGCGCCGTCCTGCTCGGCGTGTTCGCCGCGCTGCTCGCGCTCGCGCTGGCACCGCTGGCGTGGCCGCCGCTCGGCGCGGTCGCGGGTGCGTTCTACCGCGCCGGCGCGCTCGTGTTCGGCGGCGGCCACGTCGTGCTGCCGCTGCTCGAACAGGCGGTGGTCGCGCCGGGCTGGGTCGATCGCGACACGTTCCTCGCCGGCTACGGCGCCGCGCAGGCGGTGCCCGGGCCGATGTTCACGTTCGCCGCATTCCTCGGCGAACGCCTGCAGGGCGGCCACGGCGGCGTCGCCGGCGCGCTGGTCGGCCTGCTCGCGGTGTTCGCGCCGGGCCTGCTGCTGGTCGCCGGCGCGCTGCCGTTCTGGCGCGCACTGGCCACGCGCGCCGGCGCCGCGCGCGTGCTCGCCGGTGTCAACGCAAGCGTGGTCGGCCTGCTCGCGGCGGCCCTGTACGACCCGGTCTGGACCAGCGCGGTCCACGACGGCGCCGACTTCGCGATCGCGCTGGTCGCGTTCACGCTGCTGGTCGCGGCGCGATGGCCCGCGCTCGCAGTGGTCGCCTGGTGCGTCGTCGCCGCGATGCTTCGCGCGGCGGTGGGCTGACCCGTCGCGGCGCCGCAGAGCTTTCGTAGGCTCGCGACCGGCGCCGTTTGCCGGCCGGCCTGCGGCCGTCCAGCCTACGCGGTCCGCACAGCCGTGTAGCCCGGGTAAGCGAAGCGCACCCGGGAGCTTTCCCTTCGGCCGGCTTGATGCAGGTCAACCCGTCCGCGGCGGGCGCGGCGATAGTCGGCTGGCGCCGTCGCGGAGTGCAGCGTGCAGGAACCATCCGGGCCTTGGGCGATCGAGACCGAGCGGCTGACGCGCCGGTTCGGCGATCTCGTCGCGGTCGACCGCGTGGACCTGCGCATCGCGCGCGGCGCGCTATTCGGCCTGCTCGGCCCGAACGGCGCCGGCAAGACCACGCTGGTGAAGATGCTGGCGACGCTGCTGCGCCCGACCTCCGGCAGCGCGCGCGTCGCCGGCCACGACATCCTGCGCGAGGCGGCCGCGGTGCGCCGCGCGATCGGCTACGTGCCGCAGATGCTGTCGGCCGACGGTGCGCTGACCGCGCGCGAGAACCTGCGGCTGTCGGCTGGCCTGTACGGCATCGCGCGCGCCGAACGCAACGCGCGCATCGCCGAGGCACTCGCGTTCATGGGCCTGAGCGAGGCCGCCGACCGCCTCGTGCGCACCTACTCGGGCGGCATGATCCGCCGCCTCGAACTGGCGCAGGCGATGCTGCACCGGCCGCAGGTGCTGTTCCTCGACGAGCCGACGATCGGCCTCGACCCGGTCGCGCGGCGCACGGTGTGGGACCGCCTGCGCGAGATGCGCGCCAGCTACGGCATGAGCGTCTTGCTGACCACGCACGACATGGAGGAGGCCGACCAGCTCTGCGACGAACTGGCGATCCTGCACCTGGGCAGCGTCGGCGTGGTCGGCAAGCCCGCCGAGCTGAAGGCCGCGCTCGGCCCGCAGGCGACGCTGGACGACGTGTTCATCCAGTACAGCGGCGCGCACCTGGAGGAGGGCGGCCACTACCGCGACGTGCGCCAGGCGCGTTCGACCGCGAAGCGGCTGGGCTGACGATGCTCGCGTTCCTCGGCCAGAGCGCGGCGGTCGCCACGGCGGAGCTGCGCAAGCTGCTGCGCGATCCGACCGAGATGTTCTCGCGCGCGATCCAGCCGGTGCTGTGGCTCACCGTGTTCGGCCAGGTGTTCGCCGGTGTGCACGGCATCCCGACCGGCGGCGTGCCTTACCTCGACTTCATGGCGCCGGGCATCCTCGCCCAGAGCGTGCTGTTCAGCGCGATCTTCTACGGCATCGCGGTGATCTGGGAGCGCGACCTCGGCATCGTGCACAAGCTGCTCGTCTCGCCAGCCAGCCGCGCCGCGCTGGTGCTCGGCAAGGCCGCCTCGGCCGGGTTGCGCGGCGTGGTGCAGGCGGTGATCGTCTACGCGATCGCCTCGCTGCTGCACATCGCGCTGCGCTGGGAGCCGCTGGCAATCCTCGGCGTGCTGTGCGGCGTGCTGCTCGGCGCCGCCACGTTCGCGACGTTCTCGCTGATCATGGCCTGCATCGTGAAGACGCGCGAGCGCTTCATGGGCATCGGCCAGGTGCTGACGATGCCCTTGTTCTTCGCCAGCAACGCGATCTATCCGCTCGACCTGATGCCGCCGTGGCTGCACGCGATCGCGCTGGTCAACCCGCTGACCTACCTGGTCGACGCGTTGCGCACGCAGATGATCGTGACCGGCACGGCCACCCACGGCTTCCTCGTCGACCTGCTCGTGCTCGGGCTTGTGTTCGTGCTGTTCGTGGCGATCGCGGCGCGGCTGTATCCGGCGCTGGCGCGATAGGGGGCGTGGGCGGCAGAAACATGCGTGACGGCCTCACCCGCAGCGCCACCGCAGGCTGGGCGCGCGCAGCGCGACCGGCGCCTTTTTGCCGGCCGGCCTGCGGCCGTCCAGCCTACTGGGCCGATCACACGCCGCTTGATCTGGCTCAACCGGCGCCGCGGCGGTGGCGGGATGATGCGTGGACACTGTTCCGCGCCGGGTGCTGCCATGAAACGGGCCGCAAGAATCCTGATGGTGCTGGCGTTGTGGGTGACGCTGGGCGCAGCTGCGCAGGACGTACCGCCGGCACCCGCGGCGACGGACGGCAATCCGGCCTTCACGCAGCAGGAACTGGACCAGATGCTGGCGCCGATTGCGCTGTATCCGGACGCACTGCTGTCGCAGGTGCTGATGGCCGCGACTTATCCGCTCGAGGTGGTGGAAGCGGCGCGCTGGTCGCGCGCGCATCCGGACCTCAGCGGCGATGCGGCCGTGCAGGCGGTCGCCGACCAGGCCTGGGACCCGAGCGTGAAATCGCTGCTCGCGTTCCCGCAACTGCTGCAGACGATGGACGAGAAGCTCGACTGGACCGAGCGTCTCGGCGATGCGTTCCTGTCGCAGCAGGCGCAGGTCATGGACACGGCGCAGGAACTGCGCCGCAGGGCCGAGGCCGCCGGCAACCTGCAGAGCAGCGGGCGGATCGAGGTGCAGCAGGAAGGCGGCAACATCGACATCGTGCCGACGGATCCGTTGGTCGTCTACGTGCCGTACTACGATCCGTCCCTCGTCTACGGCGACTGGTGGTGGCCCGAACCGCCGGTGTTCTGGGCGCCGTGGCCCGGCTACGCCTGGTATGGCGATTTCGCCTGGGGCGTGGGCATCGGCATTGGCCTGGACTTCTTCTTTGGCCGCTGCGATTGGCCCTACCACCGCGTGTTCATCGACGACCGCCGCCACTGGTTCGCGCACGAGCCGCCCGAGCGCCACGAGTGGGAGCACAACGCCGCGCACCGCCTCGGCGTGCCGTATCGCACGCCGGCGCTGAACCGGCAGTTCGGTCGCGCTGGCGCCTCGCGCCGCGCGTTCGACGCCTACCGTGGCTGGGCGACGCCGCGCCCCGAGCCGACGCCGCCGGTGCGTGCGCCGCAGCCGCAGCGCGGGGCGGTGCCGACGATCCGTGCGCCGCGGCCGCAGCGCGGGGCGGTGCCGCCGATCCGAGCGCCGCAGCCGCCGCGCGAGGGAATCCCCACGCTGCGCACGCCGCAGATGGCTGCACCGCCGCGCATGGCGCCGCAGCGTGGCGTCGAGGCGCAGCCGCAGTTCGCCGCGCCACGCGGCCACGCGTTCGAGGGCATCGGACGCGGCCCCGAGGTGCGCGACTTCAGCGCGCGCGGCCATCAGAGCTTCCAGAACGCGCCGGCGCGCAGCGCCCCGCCGCCGCGTCGCTGATCGGCTCGCACGCGCGCGCGTCGTTGCGCATGAATCGACTCGACGAGGACCCTCTCATGACAGGCCAACGCTGGTTCGCTCATGCTTTGTCGATCACGCTTGGTGCGCTCGGCGGGCTGTACGTCGTCATCGCCGCGGCGGCCGATGCGCCCTCGCAGCAGCGCGCGTTCCCGAGCGCCGAGGCCGCCGCCACGGCGCTGGTGCAGGCGGTGAAGGCGAACGACCAGGCGGCCCTGTCGGCGATGTTCGGTCCCGACGGCAGCAAGCTGCTGGATTCGGGCGATCCGGTCGCCGATGCGCACGGCCGCGAGGCGTTCGCCAAGGCTTGGGACGAAGCGAACAAGCTGGTGCGCGCCGGCGATGCGCGCGTCACGCTGGTGGTCGGCAAGGACGAGTGGCCGCTGCCGATCCCGCTGGTGCGGCAGGGCGATCGCTGGACGTTCGACACGCGCGCGGGCGAGGACGAGATCCTCAAGCGCCGCATCGGCCGCAACGAGCTCGATGCGATGAAGGTCTGCCTGGCGATCGTCGAGGCGCAACGCGAGTACGCCGCGCACCACCTCGACCACGACGGCGTGCCGGTCTACGCGGCGCGCTTCGTCAGCCGGCCCGGCCACCACGACGGCCTGTACTGGCCGGTCGCCCAAGGCCCGAGCAGCCCGCTCGGCGCACTGCTCGCGGCCGCCGCCGACGAGGGCTACGTCGAGCAGGGCGCGCTGCGGCGCGAGCCGTACCACGGCTACTACTACCGCATCCTCACCCGGCAGGGGCAGGACGCGGCCGGCGGTGCGCGCGACTACCTGGTCAAGGGCAAGCTGATCGGCGGCTTCGCCGTGCTCGCCTATCCGGCGCGCTGGGGCGCGTCCGGCCTGACCACGTTCATCGCCAGCGACGACGGCACGATCTACGCCCGGGATTTCGGCGCCGACACCCAGGCCACCGCGCAGGCGGTGACCGAGTTCAACCCCGATAGTGGCTGGAAGCGCGAGCAGGTGGCGCAGGCGAAGCCGGCGGATTGAACGCCGCTTCAAGCCCCGCTCCGGCAGGAGAGCGGGGCAGGCGAAGCGCGACCTGAAGCCCCTTTCCCATCGGGAGAGGGGTTGGGGAGAGGGTTCGGGCGAAGTGTGGCGCACGATCCGAGGTACACCCGATCAAGTCGCGCACCATGATCTCGTTTGCCGTTAATAACGCCGAGCGTTATTATGGCGTCCATGTCGATCCAGTCCTTCCGCTGCCCCGACACCCAGGCGCTGTTCGAGCGCCAGCGCTGCCGGCGCTTCGGCAACATCGAGACAGTGGCGCGGCGAAAGCTGGAGCAGTTGCACATGGCCGGCCGGCTGGACGATCTGCGCATTCCGCCCAACAACCGGCTGGAGGCGCTCAAAGGCGATCGCAAGGGCCAGTACAGCATCCGCATCAACGATCAATGGCGCGTGTGCTTCGTCTGGACAGGCACGGACGCCGAATCGGTCGAGATCGTGGACTACCATTGAGGAGGCCAGACCCATGGCTCGCAAGCTCAAGCCCATCCACCCCGGCGAAATCCTGCGCGAGGAGTTCCTCGTGCCGCTGGGTATCAGCAACTACCGGCTGGCCAAGGAGATCGGCGTGCCGGCGCAGCGCATCGGCGAGATCGTCGCCGGACGGCGCGCCATCACGGCCGATACCGACCTGCGCCTGTGCCGCTTCTTCGGCCTTTCCGATGGCTACTGGCTGCGCGGGCAGGCGCGTTACGACACGGAAATGGCCCGGGAAGAGCTGCTCGGGGAACTGGCTAAGATCAAGCCGTGGCCCGGGGCCGCCGCTGCCTGAGCTGGCCGGGATGGCATCCATGCGTGATGTCCGCGCGCGACCTTGCGTGTGCCACGACATCGCCGACGCGTTGGCATGAATCGCCGCCAACGGCAAAACGGCGCGACGCATGTTCGAGGAATGCAACCCGTGATCCACGATCCGCAGCACACCATCGCCGCGCTGCGCGTGCTGCCCGACACGCGCCTTGTGCTCACCTTCGCCGACGGATTTTCCAAGGTCTGGTCAACCTCGTCGTCCCGGCGAAAGCCGGGACCCAGTGCCTTTGCAACCCGTTGAAGACGCCGGGTTCCGGCTTTCGCCGGAACGACGAGGTTTCACGTGTCCAGGCATTCCTTGATCGACATCAGACCGCGCTGTAGCGCCCGGCGCCGTCGCGGCGTGCGCGGCCGATCGCGACCAGCGCGTCGAGGATCGTCGGCAGGCGCTCGCGCCAGCGGCCGCGGGTGGTGAACGCGCCGGCCAGCGCGGCTTCGTCGAGCGGTGCGCCGGCCGTGGCGAGCGCGTCGGCGACCGCGGCAGGTCGAGCAGCGCGGCCTGATCCGGGTGAATGTATGGGAGGCGCGCGCGGGTCACGCCGGTGGGGGGCCACGTGCTGGTGCCGTTCGACGAGACGCAGCCGGCGCAGTTGATCCACATCAACGCCGATCGCGCCGACTCCACCACCATGGCCACATCGGCGTTGCTGCGCGGGTGTGGTCGTGACTGCCAGCGATTGCGATCGGATCGCCAGGAAGCCGGCGGTTCGTTCCGGCCGGTGACAGGAGCGCGCATGGACTGGCCGATCCTCCACAAGATACCGCGCGCGGGCATGCCGGCGCCGAACCTGGCCGACTACGCGCAAGCCTGCGCGGCGTTCTCGTGGGAGCAGGCACGCGCGCAACTGGCCGGGCTGCCGCAGGGCGGGCTGAACATCGCCGACGAGGCGGTCGACCGCCATGTGCGCGAGGGCCGCGGCGAACGCGTCGCGCTGCGCTGGCTGTCGAAGGAGGGCGGCGTCGGCGACTTCACCTACGCCGACCTCGCCGCGCTCAGCAACCGCTTCGCCAACGCGCTAGCCGAGCTCGGCGTGCAGGCCGGCGAGTGCGTGTTCACGCTGCTCGGGCGCGTGCCGGCGCTGTATGTCGCCGCGCTCGGCAGCTGGAAGCGCGCCGCGGTGCTGAGCCCGCTGTTCGCCGCGTTCGGCCCGGAGCCGATCGCCGCGCGCATGGCGATTGCCGAGCCGGCCGTGCTGGTCACCAGCGCGCGCCTGTTCGCGCACCGCATCGTGCCGATCCTCGAGCGCCTGCCGTTCCTGCGCCATGCGATCCTCGTCGACGTGCCGGCCGGCGACGCGGCGCCGGCGGCCGGGCATTGCCGCATCGCCGCGTTCGAGGAACTGCTCGATGCCTGCGCGCCGGACTACGCGATCGCGCCGACCGCTCCGGAGACGCTGGCGACGCTGCATTTCACCAGCGGCACCACCGGCCAGCCGAAGGCGGCGATGCACGTGCACGCGGCGGTCGTCGCGCACCGCGCGACCGCGGTGCTGGCGCTGGACCTGCGTCCCGACGACGTGTTCTGGTGCACGGCCGATCCGGGCTGGGTCACCGGCACCTCGTACGGCATCATCGGGCCGCTCGCGGTCGGCTGCACGCTGCTCGCCGACGAGGAGGAGTTCGACGCCGAACGCTGGTACCGCACGCTGGCCGCGCACAGGGTCGGCGTCTGGTACACCGCGCCGACCGCGCTGCGCATGCTGATGAAGGCCGGCGATGCGCTCGCGCGCGGGCACGACCTGTCCGCGCTGCGCTTCATCGCCAGCGTCGGCGAGCCGCTCAATCCCGAGGCGGTGATCTGGGGCCAGGACGCGCTCGGCCTGCCGATCCACGACAACTGGTGGCAGACCGAAACCGGCGGGATCATGCTGGCCAACTACGCCGCGATGGACATCAAGCCCGGCTCGATGGGCAAGCCGCTGCCGGGCGTGGAGGCGCGCATCGTTCGTCGCGCCGGGCAGGGCCTGGAAACGGTCGCGACCGGCGAGCAGGGCGAGCTCGCGCTGAAGGCCGGCTGGCCGTCGATGTTCCGCGGTTATCTCAAGGAAGACGAGCGCTACGCGCGCTGCTTCGTCGACGGCTGGTACCTGAGCGGCGACCTCGCGCGCTCCGACGCCGACGGCTACTACTGGTTCGTCGGCCGCGCCGACGACGTGATCAAGTCGGCCGGCCACCTGATCGGGCCGTTCGAGGTCGAGAGCGCGCTGATGGAGCATCCGGCGGTGGTCGAGGCCGGCGTGATCGGCGTGCCCGATCCGATCGCGCTCGAAGCGGTCAAGGCGTTCGTCGTGCTGCGGCCGGGCCATGCGCCGGACGAGGCGCTGCGGCGCGAGCTGCTCGCGCATGCGCGGCGCCGGCTCGGGCCGGCGGTCGCGCCGCGCGAGATCGCGTTCCGCGACAGCCTGCCGCGCACGCGCTCGGGCAAGATCATGCGCCGCCTGCTGAAGGCGCGCGAGCTGGGCCTGCCCGAAGGCGACCTGTCGACGCTGGAGGGCGGCGCATGAACGCACCGGCCGCCGCCAAGGTGCGCGTCAGCCGCGAGCACGCGCGCGAACTGATGCGGCAGATGGTGCTGATCCGCCGCTTCGAGGCGAAGTGCGCCGAGCTGTACGGGCAGGAGAAGATCCGCGGCTTCCTGCACCTGTACGACGGCGAGGAGGCGAACGCGGTCGGCGTGATGCAGGCGCTGACACCGGACGATGCGATCGTGGCGACCTACCGCGAGCACGGCCATGCGCTCGCGCGCGGCCTGCCGCTGACCGCGGTGATGGCCGAGATGTACGGCAAGGCGACCGGCTGCAGCCACGGCCACGGCGGCTCGATGCACCTGTTCGACGCCGCGCACCGCTTCTACGGCGGCAACGCGATCGTCGGCGGCGGCCTGCCGCTGGCGGTCGGGCTGGCGCTGGCGGACAAGCTGCAGGGCCGCGCGCGCGTGACCTGCTGCATCTTCGGCGACGGCGCGGTCGCCGAGGGCGAGTTCCACGAGTCGATGAACCTGGCCGCGCTGTGGAAGCTGCCGGTGCTGTTCGTGTGCGAGAACAACCTCTACGCGATGGGCACCGCGCTGGAGCGCTCCGAGTCGGTGACCGACCTGTGCCGCCACGCCGCGTCGTATGGCATCGCGGCCGAGGTCGTCGACGGCATGAACGTGGTCGACGTCGAGGCGGCCGCGCGCCGCGCCGCCGAGGCGGTGCGCGCCGGCGGCGGGCCGCGCTTCCTCGAGAACCGCACCTACCGCTTCCGCGCGCATTCGATGTTCGATGCGGAGCTGTACCGCGACAAGGCCGAGGTCGAGGCGTGGAAGCGGCGCGGGCCGATCGTGCGCTTCCGCGAATGGGCGCTCGCCAGCGGCACGCTGCATCCGGACGACCTCGACGCGATCGAGGCCGAGGTCGCCGTCGCGATCGACGCGGCGGTCGCGTTTGCCGAGCAGTCGCCGTGGGAGCCGGTCGAGTCGCTGCTGCGCGACGTGTATGCGCCCGCGGCCGCCGCCGTCGCCGCGGAACCGGCCGCGCCGGATGCGGCGATGGGACGGCGCCGCCTGAGCTACCGCGACGCCGTGCGTGAGGCCTTGCGCGAGGCGCTGCGGCGCGACGCGCGCGTGTTCCTGATGGGCGAGGACGTCGGCCGCTACGGCGGTTCCTACGCCTGCTCGAAGGGCCTGCTGGCCGAGTTCGGCGAGGAACGCATCCGTGACACGCCGCTGTGCGAGTCCGGCTTCGTCGGCGCCGGCATCGGCGCCGCGCTCGGCGGCATGCATCCGATCGTCGAGGTGATGACGATCAATTTCAGCCTGCTGGCGCTGGACCAGATCGTCAACAACGCGGCCACGCTGCGCCACATGTCCGGCGGCCAGGTCGCGCTGCCGCTGGTGATCCGCATGGCCACCGGCGCCGGCCGCCAGCTTGCCGCGCAGCACTCGCACAGCCTGGAAGCCTGGTACGCGCACGTGCCCGGCATCCGCGCGGTGGCGCCGGCGACCGTCGCCGACGCGCGCGGCATGCTGCGCGCCGCGCTGGCCGAGCCGAACCCGGTCGTGATGTTCGAGCACGCCACGCTCTACAACGACGAGGACGAACTGCCGCTGGCCGCGCCGGAGGTCGACATCGACCACGCCGCGATCCGCCGGCCCGGCCGCGACGTCAGCCTGATCACCTACGGCGGCAGCCTGAAGAAGGCGCTCGCGGCGGCCGAGGTGCTGGCCGGACAGGGCATCGACGCCGAGGTGATCGACCTGCGCACGCTGCGCCCGCTGGACCTGCCGACGTTGCTCGGCTCGGTGCGGCGCACGCACCGCGCGGTGATCGTCGACGAGGGCTGGCGCACTGGCAGCCTCGCCGGCGAGATCGCCGCGCAGCTCGCCGAGCAGGCGTTCTACGACCTCGACGCGCCGGTCGCGCGCGTGTGCAGCGCCGAGGTACCGATCCCGTATCCGCGCCACCTCGAACGGGCCGCGACGCCGCAGGTCGAGGACATCGTCGCCGCGGCCCACCGCGTGCTGCGGCGATGAGCGAGTTCCGCATGCCCTCGCTCGGCGCGGACATGGAGGCCGGCACGCTGGTCGAATGGATGCGCCGCCCCGGCGAGCGCGTGCGCCGCGGCGACGCGATCGCCGCGGTCGAGACGCAGAAGGGCACGATCGAGATCGAGGCGTTCGAGAACGGCGTGCTGGACGACCTGCGCGTGCGGATCGGCGAACGCGTGCCGGTCGGCACGGTGCTGGCGTACATCCGCACCGATGCCGAGATCGCGCACGGGGTGGCGTCGGCGCCGGCGGGTGCCGTGGCCGCGCCGGCCGCCGTGCCGAGTGTTCCGGTTCCGACCGTCGCCGCGGCGGTTCCGCCCGCACGCGCTGCGCCCGCAGCCGCCGCCGCGCCGCGGCCGCGAATCACGCCGGCGGCCTGGCAGCGCGCGCGGCAGCGCGACCTCGATCCGGCGACGCTCGCGCCCGGCGCCGATGGCGTGATCGGCCTGCGCGAGGTCGAGACGGCGCCGGCACCCGTACCCGCACCTGTGCCATCGCCGACATCCACGCCTGCACCAACGCCGGCGCCGGCACGTCCGGCCAAGCCGGGCCTCGACCTCGACGAGATGCGCCGCGCGATCGCCGTCGCGATGGCGCGTTCGTGGCGCGAGATCCCGCATTACTTCGTCGGCTCGCAGATCGACCTGACGCCGCTGCTGGCGTGGCTCGAACGCGAGAACGCGCAGCGCCCGGTGCCGGCGCGCCTGCACTACGCGGCGCCGCTGATCAAGGCGACCGCGCTCGCGCTGAAGGCGGTGCCGGCGCTGAACGGCCAGTATGGCGAGCGCGGTTTCGAGCCGGCCGCGCAGGTGCACCTCGGCGTCGCGGTCGCGCTGCGCGGCGGCGGCCTGGTCGCACCGGCCATCCTCGACGCCGACACGCTCGAGCTGGCCGAGCTGATGCGGCGCCTCGACGACCTCGTCGCGCGCGTGCGCGGCGGCCGCCTGCGCAGCTCGGAGATGAGCGCGGCGACCGCGACCTTGTCGATCCTCGGCGAGGGCACCGCCGACACGCTGCAGCCGGTGATCTACCCGCCGCAGGTCGCGATCGTCGGCTGCGGCCGCCTCGTCGAGCGGGCGTGGGCACACGACGGCGCGCTCAGCGTGCGCCGGACCATGACGATCACGGTCGGCGGCGACCACCGCGTCAGCGACGGCCGCACCGCGGCGAAGTTCCTGAACCATCTCGATGCGCTGCTGCACGCGCCGGAGCAACTGTGAACACGATGGCAGCCGAAGCGCTGGTGCGTGAGGCCCTGTACGCGGTCGCGCCGGAGCTCGAGGGCGAACCGCTCGAACCCGCGCGCCGCTTTCGCGACCAGTTCGATTTCGATTCGATGGATTTCCTGCGCTACGTCGTCGAATTGCACCGCCTCACCGGCCTGGACATCCCCGAGCGCGACTACCCGCAACTGGAGACGCTGGCCGGCGCGGCGGCATGGCTCGCGGAGCATCTCGCCACAGGCGGCGCGGCGGCGCGCTGAGATCGGCGGCGAACGGAGCGAGCGATGCCGCACGGCCGCGGGCCGTCCACGCCGGCCTTGCAGGCCGGTTCGGTGCATGCATCGGCGCGTGCTGACGGCGACGCTCGATGCATGGCACCATGCGCGGCCACCATCTGACGCATGAAGCGAGGGGATATGCCTCATTATGTGCGGCTCGTCTACGCGAGCCGGGCCACGTTTGCATCCGCCCGCGAGGGGAGCGGCGTCGAGCGCGAGATCGCGCGCATCCTGATGCAGTCGCGGCGCAACAATCCGCGCGACAACCTGGTCGGCGCGCTCTATTACGCCGACGGTTACTTCTTCCAGTGCCTGGAAGGCGAGGTCGCGGCGGTCGACACGGTGTATGCGCGCATTGCGTCCGACCCGCGCCATCAGGACGTGCAGGTGCTGATGCGCCAGGCGATCTCGGCGCCGGCCTTCACCGGCTGGGCGATGAAGTACGGTTCGATCGCGGGCGAGGTGAAGGCATTGATGGCGCGCTTCGGACGACGGGAATTCAATCCTTACTCGTTCGACGAGCCGGTCATTGCCGGCATGCTCGACCTGCTGCGCAGCACCCCGGACGTGCCGGTCGCGGTGGCCGAGCCGGCGCCTGTGGCTCCGGGGGCGAGCGACGCGCGCGGGCGGCTCAGCCTGGCCTTGAGCGTGGCCTCGCTGGCGGTCGCGGTGGCGGCGCTGCTGGTGGCGTTGCTGCGCTGACGCGCGGGTGGAAGCGGCGGCGCGTTCGCGCCCCGTGTGCCTGAGCCATTCGCCCGGCCCGGGGCGTGGTGCGTCCGCCGGGTGCGGTTCCGAGGCTATTCCGCCGCGCGCTTCGCCTCGGCCGTGCCGAGAACTTCCGGCTGGCTGATGCGGCGCGCGCGGCTGATCAGCGGATGCACCAGCACCGCGCCGAGGATGATCGCGACCCCGAGGTAGAACATCGGCGTCAGCTCGCGCTGCTCGCCGAGCAGCACGATCGCCAGCGCGATCGCGTAGACCGGCTCCAGGTTGATCGCCAGCTGCGCCGCGAACGCGCTCATTTGGCGCAGCGCGACCAGCGACAGCGTGAACGGCAGCAGCGTGCAGGCGAGCGACAGGCCGAGCAGCAGCAGCGCATCGTGCGTGTCCGGCAGCACGAACGGGCTGCCGGCGAAGGCCGGAAACAGCAGCGGCATCAGCGGCGCGAGCACGGTCAGCGTCAGCGTGCCGGCGCCGAGCTCCAGTCCGGTCACCGCGAGCGGGTCGGCATGTTCGACCAGGCGCTTGTTGAGCGAGCCGAAGATCGCGACCAGCAGCGCCGACAGCGCGCCGACCGCGATGCCGAGCCGCATCGACGCCGGCACGCCGCCGACGACCAGCGCGACGCCCGGCAGCACCGCGATGCCGAGGAACAGCTCGCGCGCGGAGAAGCGCCGGCGCGCCAGCTTCGGCTCGATCAGCGCGGTCAGCGGCGTCGCCAGCGCCATGCAGGTCGCGCCGACCGAGGCGTTGGCGAGCTTTATCGCGCCGTAGAAGGTCAGCCAGTGCAGCGACACCAGCACGCCGATACCGGCGTAGGCGAGCGCCAGCCGCGGCGGCATCGCGCGCAGCCCGCGCCAGGTGCGCGGAATCAGCACCAGCGCGGCGACCACCAGCAGCATGCGCCACCACACCAGCGGCAGCGCGGCCAGCGTGATCAGCTTGCCGAAGATCGCAGTGAAACCCCACAGCAGCACGCAGAAATGGATCTGCAGCTGCGCGCGGGCGGCGGGGGACAACAGGCTCATGGGACGCAATCCGGCAACGAACGGCCGCGGGGGAGGACGGCGGGCGCGCATCGTAGCGCAGCGTCCGCCACCTCGCGTGACATCGCCTGTCTTCGTAGGAGCGCACCCTGTGCGCGACCGGCGCCCCGGTCCGATGACGGCCTTCACGGGTCGCGCACAGGGTGCGCTCCTGCAAAAGAGCCACGGGGTTCCACCTTCGCCGGTTTCCGCGACAATCGCGCCCTCGACAACTGGCGCAGGGCACGGCATGACCGACAGTCGCATCGAACTCAACGGCGAACCGGTCGACATCGACGGCTTGCGCGTGCCGGCGCTGCTGAACTACGGCCACTTCACCTCGATGCAGGTGCGCGAGGGCAGCGTGCGCGGGCTGGACCGGCACTTGGCGCGGCTCGAGCGCGCGACGCCGGAGCTGTTCGGCTGTGCGCTCGACGTCGCGGCGACGCGCGGCTGGATGTGCGGCATCGTCGGCGCCGATCCGGCGCCGCTGACGCTGCGTGTGAGCGTGTTCTCGCGCGCACTGGACCGCGACCGCCCGGGTCGGCCAGCCGCGCCGGACGTGCTGGTAGCGCGCAGTCCGGCGCGCGCACTCGTGCCAACGCCGCTGCGCGTGCGCAGCGTGCGCTATCAGCGCGAGCTGCCGCACATCAAGCACGTCGGCACGTTCGGCCTGTTCCATCAGAAGCGCCAGGCACAGCTGCACGGCTTCGATGACGCGCTGTTCGTCGATCCGACCGGCGCGGTCGCGGAAGGCTCGGTCTGGAACATCGGCTTCTTCGACGGCACGCGCGTGACCTGGCCGGATGCGCCGGCGCTCGACGGCATCTCGATGCAGTTGCTCAAGGCCGGCCTGCACGCGCTCGGCGTCGAGTCGTCGACGCGGCGCATCGGCCTCGACGAGATCGCCGGCTTCCGCAGCGCGTTCTTCACGAACGCGTCGTGTGTCGCGATGCCGATCGCGTGCATCGACGCGGTGCCGTTCGCGGCCGATGCCGAGCTGGATGCGCTGCTGGCGGCCGCGATCGGCACGCAGCCGTGGCAGCGCCTCTGAGCGGGCCGCAAGCATGGTTGCACCGGTGACGCAGCGGGTGTAACACGAGGCGGTCCGCGTTCTGGAGGCCCCGGCGATGCCGGAGCGGAAAACAACGCGCACGGCGGCGGGTGCCCGGCGCTGGTCGCAGCACGTCACCGAGACGAGCAGCGCGCTCGATCTCGAGCCGGGCGTGTTTACCTGGGACGATCCGGTGCGCATCGCGCAGTCGCTGAAGCGCTCGGCCGAAGGCAGCCAGCGACGCAAGGCCGAGCCGTTCCGCTCGGCGATGTCGATGCTGGTGTTCTACATCAACCGCGCTGGCCGCAACCTGCCGCAGGAGCGGCGGCGCACGCTGGAAGCGGCCAAGGACGCGCTGCGCGCCGCGTTCGGTCGCTAGAGCCGCGCCAGCAGCGCCATCGCCGCGGCCGGATTGCGTTCCTTCGCCGCACTGATGAAATAGAGGAACACGTCGCGCGGTTTCGCCGCGGCCGGCGCCGCGCCGGGCACGCGCGGCAGGTCGTCCGGTTCGCCGCCGCCCGCCCAGCGCCGCGCGCGTTCAGCCCAGGCCGCGAGCGCCGCGTCGGCGTAGCCGGTCGCCAGCGTGGCCTCGCTGCGCATCAGCCGCGCGTAGACGAAGTCGCCGGTCAGGTCGGCCAGCGAGGGATGCGTCGGCGAGTCGGTGAACACGGTGGTCATGCCGTGGCGGCGGGCGAGGGCGACGTAGTCGGCACAGCGGAAGCTCTCGTGCCGCACCTCCAGCACGTGGCGCAGCGGGCGGCCGTCGAGCGCGCGCGGCAGCAGCGCGAGGAAGGCGTCCAGGTCGTCCGGTTCGAAGCGCCGCGACGGCGGCAACTGCCAGTTGATCGGGCCGAGGCGGTCGCCCAGTTCGGCCAAGCCGCCCTCGATGAAGTCGCGCGCGGTCTTGCCGGCGCCGGCCAGCGCGCCGCGCTCGGTGACGTAGCGCGGCGCCTTCAGCGAGAACACGAAGCCGTCCGGCGTCTCGCTGCGCCATTTCGCGTAGGTGGCCGGCTTCTGCGCGCCGTAGTAGGTGCCGTTGATCTCGATCGTGGTCACGTGGCGGCTGGCGAACTCCAGTTCGCGGCGCTGCACGAGCTTGTCCGGGTAGAAGGTGTTGCGCCACGGCGCGTAGGTCCAGCCGCCGATGCCGACGCGGATGCGCGGCGTGCTGGACACAGGCGCTGCGAACAGGTCGCCGGCAGGCGCTGCGGGGATCGGCACGACGCGGCTCCGGTGATGGCAAGGCGCTATGATGCGATGCCGTCCGGCCCGTCGCCACTCCGTGCCGTCATGTCGCCATCATCGTCGTCCGCCCGTTCCTTCGCCGCGCTGATCGCGCTGCTCGCGTGGAGCGCGCTGGTGCTGCAATACGGCCTGCTGGTCGGCTCGACGCGGCACGGCGGCGGCCCGCTGCTGGCGACGCTGCGCTACTTCAGCTTCTTCACGATCCTGAGCAACCTGCTGGTCGCGCTGACGACGAGCGCGGCGGTGGGGTGGCCGCAGTCGCGGCTGGCCAGCCCGCGCGTGCGCGGCGCCGCGGCGCTGTGCATCGCGGTGACCTGCGGCGTCTACTACTTCGTGCTGGCGCGGACGTGGGCGCCGCACGGCGCGCAGCTGCTCGCCAACGTCGCGCTGCACTACCTCGTGCCGCCGCTGTACCTGGCCTGGTGGATCACCTGCGTGCCACATGGCCGGCTGGCGTGGGCCGATGCGCTGCGCTGGCTGCTGCTGCCGCTCGGCTTCCTCGGCTGGACCCTCGCGCGTGGCGCCTGGCTGCACGAATACCCGTATCCGTTCGTCGACGTCGACGTACTCGGGATCGGCGAGGTGTTGCGCAACGCGCTCGCGCTCGGCGTGCTGTTCCTGCTGGTCGGCCTGGTGCTGGTCGCGCTCGACCAGGCGCGCCATCGCCGCGGGTGAGCGCCGTGCGGGCCTGAGCAGGGAAGGATGGGCGTGATGGCCTTCGACATCGTTCGCAATGCGGCGGCGGACCGCTTCGAGACCACGGTCGAGGGTGCGCTGTGCGTGCTCGACTACAGCCTCTCCCACGGCGTGCTCACGATCGACCACGTCGGCGTGCCCGACGCGGTCGGCGGACGCGGCATCGCCGCGGCGTTGACCCAGGCCGCACTCGACACGGCACGCCGGGAAGGCTGGCGCGTGGTGCCGAACTGCGGCTACGCCGCCGCCTGGATCGACCGCCATCCCCTGTACCGCGCGCTGCTCAGGGACTCCTGAGCGCCTCCGCGGCATCGAGGCGGCGCCCGAGGGCGGCATGCTGGCGGCGCAGCGGGGCGTCGTCGACGAAGCGCGCCGGCAGCAATGGGCCGATGCGCCGCTGCAGCGCGCGGGCCTCGCCGACCCGGCCGCGTGCCAGCAGCACCTCGGCCAGTTGCAGCTCGGCATCGAGCGTCACGTTCGCGTCCGGGCCGACGCCCTTGGCGAGGATGTCTGCGGCGCGACGCAGGCTCGCTTCGGCCTCGGCGAAGCGATGGCGGTCGCGCAGGATCAGCCCGCGCACGCGCGCGACCTGGCCGTGGCGCGGATGGTCGAGCGGATACAGCGCATCGAATGCGCCCGCGGCCTGGTCGGCATAGGCTTGCGCCTCGTCGAAGCGGCCGCTGCGGCGCATCCATTCGGCCAGGTGGGCGAGGCGGCGGGCGCGTTCGAGGTTGAGGTCGCGCGCATCGCTGCTGCCCTCGATCGGCGTCTGCAGCAACGGCAGCGCGGCGTCGAGGCGGCCGTTGAGCATCAGGCTGCGGCCGAGGTTCTGGCGATAGGTCGGCAGGCGCGGGTCCTCGCCCTGCGCGGCCTGGGCGTTGCGCAGCACCTCCTCGAACATGGCCAGCGCGCCGGCGTCGTCGCCGGCCTGCTCGCGCAGGCTGGCCAGGTTGTTGAGGCCGATCGCGTAGCTGGGCGTGTGTTCCGCGTGCGCGGCGCGCATGCGGTCGACGTTCTCCTGCAGCAGGGCGGTCGCTTCGACGATGCGGCCCTGCAACTGGATCGCCTGCGCCAGGTTGTTGCGCGCGGTGATCGCCCAGGCGCTGCCCGGGTCGAGCGTGCGCAGGCGCACCTCGAGCATGCCGCGCAGGATCCGCTCGCCGTCCGCGTAGCGCGCCTGCTGCTCGTAGACCTGGCTCAGGAAGCCGCTCGCGGCCACTACCTCGGCCGCGTCGTCGGGCAGGTGGCGGCGCATCATCGCGATGCTTCGCAGGGCGGCCGCCTCGGCGGCGTCGAGGCGGCTGGCGCGCATCTCCACTTCGGCCAGTGCATACAGGCATTGCGCGTACTGCACGCTGTCGGCGCCGCTGGCCGCGCGCGCGTGCTCGAGCGCGCGCCGGATGCTGGCGACGCCGGCGCGCGTATCGCCGTTGCGCGCCTGCGCCAGGCCGAGCGTCGAGAGCAGGTCGGCGGCGAGCTTGTGGTCGGCTGCGGCGACCGTGCCGAGCAGCGCGATCCCTTGCTGCAGCGCCGGCTCGGCGGCGCCGGGGCGCTCGGCCACGTTGAGCGCGTAGCCCTGGTCGGCCAGGTAGGCGGCGCGCTGGCGCGGCGTGCCGTACTGCCGCTCCAGCTCGGCCGCCTGGCCGAGGCTTTCCGCCGCAGCGTCGGGCAGGCCGAGTTCCAGGTAGATCTTGCCGAGCGCGCCAAGCAGGCGCGCGCGCTGCAGCGGTGCACCGGCAAGCCGGGCGTCGATCTCGCTGCGACCGCGGTCGACCAGGTCGCGCGGGGCGATCGGCCGCGTACCGGCCTCGTCCGGCGACGCCAGGCGGAACAGCGCCACGAGATAGTCGACCACGCTCTGCGCGGTCGCGCCCTGCTGGCGCGCCTCGGCTTCGGCGCGCAGCGCGCGGTCGCGCTCGCTGGCCAGGCGCCAGGTGAAGACGGCGACCATCGCCAGCACGAGCACGCTCGCCACGGTCGCGACGCGGTGGCGGCCGATGAACTTGGCCATGCGGTAGTGCACGCGGTCCGGTGCCGCATGGACCGGCCGGCCGCGCAGGTGGCGCTCGAGGTCGTCGGCGAGGGCGGCGGCCGAGACATAGCGGCGTTCCGGCTCCGCGTGCGTCGCCTTGGCGACGATCAGGTCGAGGTCGGCCGGGACGCGGCGCGGCGCGATGCGGCTGGGTGGCGGCAGGCGGCTGCCCGCATCCGGGTTGGGGGCGGCGTCGCACAGGATTTCGTGCAGCAGCAAGCCCAGGCCGTGGATGTCGGTGGCAGTGCTGACCGGCTCGCCGCGGCGTTGCTCGGGGCTGGCGTAGGCTGGCGTGAGCCACGGCAGGCCGGTGTGCCGGTCCGCCTGCACGGCATCGGTGAGCAGCTTGGCGATGCCGAAGTCGAGCAGGACCGGCTCGCCGTCGGCGCGCACCAGCACGTTGGCCGGCTTCAGGTCGCGATGGATGACCAGGCGCTGGTGCGCGTACTGGACCGCGCCGCAGATCTTCCGCAGCAGCTGCAGGCGCTCGCGCAGCGGCAGCTGTCGCGCGCGGCAGAACGCGTTGAGCGGCACGCCGTCGACGTATTCCATCACGAGGTACGGTTGTCCGTCCGGAGTGCGGCCGCCGTCGAGCAGCCGCGCGATGTGCGGATGGCTGAGATCAGCCAGGATCTGCCGCTCGCGCCGCATGCGCTCGGTCGACTCGCGGGTCGGCAGGCCGCGCAGCAGCTTGATCGCCACGCGCTGGTCGTACTGCTCGTCGACGCGCTCGGCCAGGAACACCGTGCCCATGCCGCCGCTGCCGATCTCGCCGATCAGGCGATACGGGCCGAGCCGCTGCGCGGGTGGGGGCGCGGCGAGGACCTGCGCCGCGGCGGCGCGGACATGGCGGGTCAGGGCGTCGTCGCTGCTGTCATCGGCGTCGACCAGCGCGAGCGCCTCGCGCTTGAGGTCGTCGGCCTCGTCGAGGTCGGCGAGCCAGGCCTCGCGCGCGGCCGGCGGCATCGCCAGCAAGGCGTCGAACAGCTCCTGCAGGCGTTGCCAGCGCGCCTCGCTCACGGGGCGAGCTTCTGCCGCAGCCAGGCGCGCGCGAAGCGCAGCTCGCGGTCGACCGTCGGCACCGACACGCCGATGACCTCGGCGATCTCCTCGCGCTTGAGGCCGAGCAGGTAGGTCAGTTCGATCACCTCGCCCTTGCGCGGATCGAGCGCGCGCAACGCCTGCAGAGCCTCGTCGAGCGCGAACGCCTCGCCCTCGTCGCCACCCACGTCCTCGGCGGCCGACAGCGTGACGTGCACCTGGCCGCCGCCACGCCGCTCGGCGCCGCGCGCGCGCGCGGTGTCGACCAGGATGCGCCGCATGGCCACGCCGACCACGCCGTAGAAATGGCGCCGGTCCTGCCAGTCGATGCCGGCATCGAGCAGGCGCAGGAACAGCTCGTTGGCGAGTTCGGTCGCCTGCAGCGTGAGCGGGCCGCCGCCGAACTGGCGCAGGTGCTTGCCGGCGATCGCGCGGACCTGGCCGTAGACGAGTTCGGCCAAGCGTTCGGCGGCCGCTTCGTCGCCGCCGCTCCAGGCGCGCAGCAGCCGGGTGACCTCGCGCGGCGCGGGCGCTTGCGTCTCGACGGGACTGTCGGGCTGGGTCATGGGCCGCTTCGCACGTCGGGCGCGAGCCCGATGATGGGATTTGCCGCCGCCTTCCGTATTGGAGGATGAGCGTTCGTGAAATCGGCGAAACACCCGAGCCTTCCAGCGCAATTTGGCGCAGTAGCCGCGCCGACATTCCGCCACGGAGGGAAACGACATGGAGTATACGAACGCACGCCGCCGGCTGCATCGACTCGGCTGCCTCGCCCTGTTGCCGATACTGCCCGGCGTGGTGGCTCCGCTTGCGGAATCCGCCCCGGACTGGGGCGCGGGCATCCCGGCGGCGTTCGAGGCGAGTGCTGCGGCGACGGTCCCGCCGTTCGCAAGTGGTTGGTTTTCCAGCATGGGTTTCACCCCGTCATCCCGGCCTGCGCGACTTCCCCGGCGGGCAGTCACCGGGATGGCGGTCTCCTGCAGCGCGCGTGGCGCGCGGTTCGGCGTGCTGCCGACCCGCGCCGCCAGCTCGCCCATGGGACGTGTCCGCGATCGCATGACCACTGTGACGCAGGTCCGCCAGTGCCCGTCGAGCGAGTCAAATCCGCGTCCAAACCGCCCTGTTAGAATGTTTTTGATCGTTTCGGCGATTACAGGGGATTCGGGGCCGATGCAGGGGCGCCCATGCGACCCGGGGCGGAATGTCCGCGCCGAACGAGTATATGCGTAGATCCATCAACGGGAGTGATGCGATGAAGAAGTCCTGTCTTGCGGTCCTGCTGGCCGGCCTCGTCGGCGCGGGAAGCGCCTTTGCGGCCGGCAAGCCGGCGATCGGCGTGGCCGAGTTCAAGAACGAGTCCGGTGCCGGCTGGTGGCGCGGCGGCGTCGGCTGGGAGCTGTCCGGCATGCTGTCGAACGAGCTGTCCAGCACCGGCAATTTCCGCGTGCTCGAGCGCAACAAGCTCGGCAACGTGCTCGAGGAGCAGAACCTCGCCGCGTCCGGCCGCGTGCGCGCCGGCACCGGTGCGAAGATGGGACAGGTGACCGGCGCCGATTACCTGGTGTTCGGCACGGTTACCTCCTACGAGGAGCACACGGCCGACACCGGCGGCGGACTGAGCTTCCGCGGCATCTCGCTCGGCGGCAAGAAGTCGGAGGCCTACATCGCGGTCGACGTGCGCGTGGTCAACGCCGAGACCGGCGAGGTCGACTACTCGCGCACGATCGAGGGGCGCAGCTCCGGCGGCGGCGTGTCCGTCGGCGTGTTCCGCGGCGGCTTCGGCGGCAGCCTCGCGCACGAGCAGAACACGCCGGCCGGCAAGGCGATCCGTGCTGCGCTGGTCGAGATCACCGACTACCTCGATTGCGTGATGGTCGCCAAGGACGGCTGCGAAGCCGAGTTCAGCGCGAAGGAACGCAAGCGCCGCGACAGCAACCGCAAGTCGCTCAAGCTCGACTGACGCCGCGCGACCGGTGATGAAAAGAAAACGGCGGGGAAACCCGCCGTTTTTCGTTCGCCGTGCCGGCGAGGATCGGAGCCTGGAAGCAGCATCCCGTCCTCCCGGTGAACGGGAGGACGCAAGGTTTGAAGGCGAGGCCTTAACGCGCGTCAGCGCGTGCGCGGTCCGCCGCGACGGCCGCCGCCACCACCGCCACCACCGCCACCGGGACGGCGATTGCCGGAGGCACCCTCGTAGATCGAGTTGCCTGGCGTGCCGCGATTGCCCGGGCGCGGGCCGCGGTTGCCGGACGGAGCGCTCTTCGGCCCGCGCGGCGGGCGGTTGCCGCGTTCGGCCTGCGGTGCGTGCGGCTGGAACTGGCCGGCTTGGAACGTCACCGCCTCGCCCGGGCGTGCGCCGCGGCGCTTGCGGCCGCCCGGCTGCGCGGCGGTTTCAGGGAACCAGCTGCGCAGCACGGCCGGACTCAGGCCCGGCTCGGCCCATGCCGCTCCGGGATGCTGGCCACGCGGCTGTCCCTGTCCCTGTCCCTGGCGTTGTCCTTGTCCCTGACGCGGGCCTTGCCCTTGTCCTGGGCCACGGCGCTGCCCCTGGCGTGGTCCCTGGCCTGGTTGTGCCTGCGCGGGCGCACCGCGACCGCGCTTGGCGCCTTGGCCGGGAGCGCCCTTGCGCGCGCCGCCCGGCTTGCGTCCGGGCTTGGCCGCGGCACCGCGCCAGCCGTCGTCGCGCATGCGGTCGAACGCGGCGAATTCGCGCGCCTCCTCGTTGCGCGCACCGGTCCACGCCTGCTGCGCCTTCGGGTTCGGGCGGAACTCGGTCGGCGCCGCGCGGCGCTGGCCGATCACCGGCGCCAGGGTCAGGCGCGGCGTTGGCTCCTTCATGCCGGCGCGTTCGCGCAGCGCGGCGATCGTGGCCGTATCGAGCTCGGTCGACTGGCCGCGCAGCAGGCCGCGCGGCAGTTCGACGATGCCGTAGCGGATGCGCTTGAGGCGGCTGACCATCAGGCCCTGCGATTCCCACATGCGGCGGACTTCGCGGTTGCGCCCTTCGCGCAGCACGACGCGGAACCAGGAGTGGCTGGCGCCGCGGCTGATCACGGCGATCTCGTCGAAGTGGGCCGGGCCGTCCTCGAGCTCGACGCCGGTGTGCAGGCGCTCGATCACCTCGTCGGGCACCTCGCCGTGCACGCGGCAGATGTATTCGCGTTCAATCTCCGAACGCGGATGCATCAGCGCGTTGGCCAGGTCGCCATCGGTGGTCAGCAGCAGCAGGCCGGTGGTGTTGATGTCGAGGCGGCCGACCGTGATCCAGCGCGCGCCCTTGATCTGCGGTAGCTGCTCGAACACGGTCGGGCGGCCCTCGGGATCGTCGCGCGTGGCGACCACGCCGTCGGGCTTGTTGTAGACGATGACCTGCGCATGCTCGGCATTGTCGGCGATGACGACGAAACGCTTGCCGTCGACCTCGACGCGGTCGCCGGTGCGCACGCTCTGGCCGAGCGTGGCGGCGGCGCCGTTGACCTGCACCTCGCCGGCCTCGATGCGTTGTTCGAGCATGCGGCGCGAGCCGAGGCCGGCGTTGGCGAGCACCTTGTGCAGGCGCTCCTCGATCGCCGGCGCCTCGCCCTGGGCGTTGCGCTTGAGTTTGAGAATGGAACGGGTGGGGCTGGTCATGCGATGGTTTCCGGGGTGTCTTCCTGGGCGTCGCCGGCCAGCGGCGCGTCGTGGAGGGAGGGGGCGCGCGCGCGGTCGTCCGCGTTGCGGTCAGGGGGAAGGTCGGTGCCGTCGTCGGCCGGCGCGATTCCGGCGGGTTCGCCGGCCGCGTCGTCGTCGGCGGCGGCGTCGGTGTCGATGTCGGCATCTTGCGCGGACGCAGCGATGCGGGCCGCGATCGCCGCGTCGTCGGCGTCGAGCGCCAGTTGCGGATCGAGATCCTCGATCTCGCGGATTTCGCTCAATGGCGGCAGCTCGTCGAGCGACTTGAGGTTGAAGTAGTCGAGGAACGTGCGCGTGGTGCCGAACAGCGCCGGCTTGCCGGGCAGGTCGCGGTGGCCGACGACGCGGATCCACTCGCGCTCCTCCAGCGTGCGCACGATGTTGGTCGACACCGCCACGCCGCGGATCTGCTCGATCTCGGCGCGCGTGATCGGCTGGCGGTAGGCGATCAGCGACAGCGTCTCGAGCAGCGCGCGCGTGTAGCGCGTCGGGCGCTCGGCCCACAGGCGCGAGACGAACGCGTGCACGTCCTGGCGCACCTGGTAGCGGAAGCCGGAGGCGACCTCGACCAGTTCGACGCCGCGTCCGCTGCAGTCCTCCTGCAGTTCGGCCAGCGCACGCGCGAGGTCCTCGTGCGACGGCATGTCGAATTCGTCGAACAGCGCCGACAGCTGCGGCAGCGTGAGCGGGTGCGTCGAGGCGAGCAGCGCCGCTTCGAGGATGCGTTTGAGTTGGCTGGGTTCGGGCATCGGAGGGTTGGATCAGTCGGCGGTGGCCAGCGACTTGACGTAGATCGGCGCGAGCGCCTCTTCCTGCACGATCTCGACCAGTTGCTCCTTGGCCAGCTCGAGCAGCGCGAGGAAGGTGACGACGACGCCGCGCCGGCCCTCCTCGAAATCGAACAGGTTCTCGAAGCGGTGGAAGCCGCCGTCGCCGAGCAGGCGCAGCACGTCGGTCATGCGGCTGCGCACGTTCAGCGCTTCGCGCTGGATCGCGTGGTGGCCGTGCAGCTCGGCGCGCTTCATCACGTCTTTAAGAGCCAGCAGCAGCTCGCGCAGCTCGACCGGCGGCGGCAGGCGCACCACGTTGCGGTCGGTCACGACCACGTTCGCCACCGCGAAGTCGCGCTCCATGCGCGGCATCGCGTCGATGTCCTCGGCCGCCTTCTTGAAGCGCTCGTATTCCTGCAGGCGGCGCACCAGTTCGGCGCGCGGATCGAGCTCGACGCCTTCCTCGACCGGCGGCCGCGGCAGCAGCAGGCGCGACTTGATCTCGGCCAGGATCGCGGCCATGACCAGGTACTCGGCCGCCAGCTCCAGCTTCATCTCGCGCATCAGCTCGATGTAGTCGACGTACTGGCGCGTGATCTCGGCGATCGGGATGTCGAGGATGTCGAGGTTCTGCCGCCGGATCAGGTACAGCAGAAGGTCGAGCGGGCCCTCGAACGCCTCCAGGATCACCTCGAGCGCGTCCGGCGGGATATACAGGTCCTGCGGGATCTCCAGCACCGGTTGCCCGCGCACGACCGCCAGCGGGATTTCCTGCTGCTGCGGGACCGGCGGAAACACGCCGGGCGGCGTTTCGGGCGTTGGCTGTGGGAGGCTGTCGGTGTTCATGCTCGATCCCGTGACGCCCGGCGCCTCACGACGCGGGTCATGCACAGATCATTGCGAGTTGCGACGTGGCGTGCGGTCAGGAATCGCCTGAAATCCGGCGCGGCGCCAGCAACGGAGGACGCCCGGCTCCTGGAGGATCCGGAGGTCGACAAAAAACCTTCAAAAGGTTCAAGAGGCGCGGCAGGGATCGTCGCCGCGTCGCCTCGCGGGAATTCCGGCCTCTCGATTCGCGCTAAGCCTAAGCGCAAAGCGGCCCGCCGTCTAGAGCCTGTTACCATACGCCCTTTGCGCCGGCGGCCGGGCGCGCGCGCCGCCCGCACGCTGCGCCGGCGTGGCGCCCCCTGATTTTCGAGGTTATGCATGTGGTACGCGATCATCGGCACCGACATTCCTGATTCGCTGGCGCAGCGCCTGGCGGCGCGGCCGGCGCATCTGGAGCGCCTGCAGCGCCTGCGCGACGACGGTCGGCTGCTGCTGGCCGGGCCGTTTCCGGCGATCGACGCGGAGGACCCGGGGCCGGCCGGCTTCAGCGGCAGCCTGATCGTGGCCGAGTTTGCCGATCTCGCCGCCGCGCAGGCCTGGGCCGACGCCGATCCGTACATCGCCGCCGGCGTGTATGCCGGCGTGCGCGTGCAGCCGTTCCGCAAGGTGTTGCCGTGAGCGCGCGCGTCGAGGCGATCCGCGCCCGTTTGAGCGCGGCGCTGGCGCCGCAGGAACTGGTGGTCGAGGACGAGAGCCACCGCCACGCCGGCCATGCCGGCGCGCGCGATGGCCGCGGCCATTTCCGCGTGCACATCGTCAGCGCCGCGTTCCGCGGCCAACGGCCGCTGGCGCGCCACCGTGCGGTGTATGCCGCGCTGGGCGAGCTGATGCAGACCGACATCCACGCGCTGGCGATCGACGCCCGCGCGCCGGAGGAGGTCGCGTGAACACCGTTGTGCCGTCGTCCCGCGCCGTCCGTCCCTCGCGCCCCTGAGGTAGCCGCCCGCATGCGCCTGACCACGATCAAGCTGGCCGGATTCAAGTCGTTCGTCGACCCGACCACGCTGCACCTGCCGACCAACATGACCGGCGTTGTCGGTCCGAACGGCTGCGGCAAGTCCAACATCATCGACGCGATCCGCTGGGTCATGGGCGAAAGCGCCGCCAGCCGCCTGCGCGGCGACGCGCTGACCGACGTGATCTTCTCCGGTTCGAGCGGGCGCAAGCCGGTCGGCGCGGCCACGGTCGAGCTACTGTTCGACAACTCCGACGGCGCGATCGCCGGCGAGTACGCCAGCTACAACGAGATCTCGGTCAAGCGCCTGGTCAGCCGCGATGGCCAGTCGCAGTACTTCCTCAACGGCGTGCGCTGCCGCCGCCGCGACATCACCGACCTGTTCCTCGGCACCGGCCTCGGCCCGCGCAGCTACTCGATCATCGAGCAGGGCATGATCAGCGAGATCGTCGAGGCCGATCCGGAGCAGCTGCGCAACCACCTCGAGGAAGCGGCCGGCATCTCCAAGTACAAGGAGCGCCGCAAGGAGACAGAGAGCCGCATCAAGGCCACGCGCGAGAACCTCGACCGCGTGCGCGACGTGCGCGACGAGGTCGACAAGCAGCTCGAGCACCTGAACCGGCAGGCGCGCACCGCCGAGCGCTGGCAGCGGCTGAAGGACGAGCAGAAGAAGAAGGAAGCCGAGCTCAAGGCGCTGAACCTGCGCGCCGCCCAGGGCGAACTCGAAGGCCATTCCAGCGCGCTGCGCAAGGCCGAGCTGGCGATCGAGCAGGTGCTGGCCGAGCAGCGCCGCTGCGAGGCCGAGCTGGAAGCCGGCCGCGAGAAGCACGCGGCGGCGAGCGAGCACCTCAATGCGGTGCAGTCCGAGGTCTACCGCGTCGGCGCCGAGATCGCGCGCGTCGAGCAGCAGATCCAGCACAGCAAGCAGTTGTCCGAGCAGCTCGAGCGCACGCGCCACGAGACCGAGCGCGCGCACGCCGAGCTGAGCGAGCACATCGAGGTCGACCGCCAGCGCTTCGAGGAACTCGGCGCGCTGCTGGGCGATGCCGAACCGCAACTGGCGACGTTGCGCGAGGCCGAGGACGCCGCCGGCGAGGCGCTGCGCAGCGCCGAGACGCGCCTGGCCGAGTGGCAGGCGACCTGGGACCGCCATGCGCAGGCGATCTCGCAGGCGGCGCAGGCGGCCGAGGTCGAGCGCACGCGCCTGGACTACCTCGACAAGCAATGCCTGCAGGCCGACCAGCGCCGCAGCGCGCTCGAGGCCGAGCGCGGCGCGGCCAACGTCGACGAACTCGCGCTCGCGCTGGAGGCGCTCGACAACGAACACGACGGCCTGCGCGAGCAGGTCGAGCTGCACACGGCCGCGCTCGACGAGCGTCGCCACGCCGCCGAGGCGGCGCTGGAACTCGAACGCGCCACGCAGGCGGCGCTCAGCCGCAAGCGCGGCGACCTCGAGGGCCTGCGCGGCCGGCTCGGCTCGCTCGAGGCGCTGCAGCACGCCGCGCTCGGCGAGGCCGACGGCGCCGTGCAGGCGTGGCTGCAGCGCTTCGGCCTGCGCTCGGCGCGCCGCCTCGGCGAGGCGCTGCAGGTCGAGCCGGGCTGGGAACGCGCGGTCGAGACCGTGCTGGACGGCTGGCTCGAGGCGGTGCTGGTCGATGAGCCCGAGCGCCTCGCCGGCGAACTCGGCACGCTCGGCGACGCCGACCTCGTGCTGATGGCCGCGGACGGGCAGGGCGCCGACATCCCGGCCGACTCGCTCGCCGCGCGCACGCAGGGCCCGGCGCCGGCGCGCGCGCTGCTCGCGCGCGTGCGCGCATGCGACTCGCTCGCGGCGGCCCGCGCGCAGACGGCCGCGCTCGCTCCGGGCGAGTCGCTGGTCACGCCGCAGGGCGAATGGCTTGGCCGCGGCTTCGTGCGCGTGCAGCGTGGTGCCGGCGCGCAGGTCGGTGTGCTCGCGCGCGAGCGCGAGATCCGCGAGCTCGGCGCGCGCATCGGGCAGCTGGAAGCCGAGATCGACGGCCACGCCGACGACCTCGAACGCGGCAAGCAGCAGCGCATCGACGCCGAGCGTGCGCGCGACGACGCGCAGCGCGAGCTGTACACCGCGCACCGCCGCCTGGCCGAGGTCGCCGGGCAGCTGCAGAGCCAGCGCGGCCGCATCGACAGCGCGCAGGAACGCCTGGCGCGCGTCGCGCGCGAGCTGGAGGATGTCATCGCCCGGCTCGACGCCGATCGCGAGCAGGTGCGCGAGGCGCGCGGCCGGCTGGAAGCCGCGGTCGCGCACATGGGCGACCTCGAGCAACGCCGGCAGGAACTGGACAACGAGCGGCGCGGCCTGCTCGAGGCGCGCGAGGAAGCGCGCATGAACGCGCGCGAGGCGCGCGACGCGGCGCACCAGCTCGCGCTGTCGACCGAATCGCGGCGCAGTGCGGTCGCCTCGCTGGAGCAGTCACTGCAGCGCATGCACGGCCAGCTCGCGCAGCTCGAACAGCGCCGCAGCGACATCGCCGCGCAGCTCGCCTCCAGCAGCGATCCGCTGGCCGGCCTCGAGGACGAGCGCCAGCTGCACCTGAACCAGCGCCTGCTGGTCGACCGCCGGCTGGTCGAGGCTCGCCAGGCGCTGCAGGAACAGGACACCGAGCTGCGCCGGCTGGAACAGGCGCGCCACGGCTTCGAGCAGACGCTCAACGGCCACCGCGAGCAGGTCGCCAACCTGCGCCTGCGCGAGCAGGAGTATCGCCTGCGCGCGCAGGCGCTGGAGGCCGCGATCGCCGAGGCCGGTTTCGAGCTGCCCGCGCTGTTCGAAACGCTGCCGGCCGAGGCCGACGCGGCGCAGTGGCAGGGCGAGCTGGCCGAGCTGGAGCAGAAGATCCGCCGCCTCGAGCCGGTCAACCTCGCCGCGATCCAGGAATACGAGGAGCAGTCGCAGCGCAAGACCTACCTCGATGCGCAGCTGGCCGACCTCGGCACCGCGCTGGAGACGCTCGAAGGCGCGATCCGCAAGATCGACAAGGAAACGCGTGCGCGCTTCAAGGAAACCTTCGACCGCGTCAATGCCGGCTTCCAGGAACTGTTCCCGCGCCTGTTCGGCGGCGGCCACGCGCACTTGGAACTGACCGGCGAGGACCTGCTCTCGACCGGCGTGTCGATCCTCGCGCGCCCGCCCGGCAAGCGCGTCAGCTCGATCTCGCTGCTTTCCGGCGGCGAGAAGGCGATGACCGCAGTGGCGATGGTGTTCTCGATCTTCCGCCTCAACCCGGCGCCGTTCTGCCTGCTCGACGAGGTCGACGCGCCACTCGACGAGGCCAACGTCGGCCGCTTCTCGGCGATGGTGGCCGAGATGAGCGAGCACGTGCAGTTCATCTTCGTCACCCACAACAAGGCCACGATGGAAGCCGCGCGCCAGCTCTGCGGCGTTACCATGCGCGAACCGGGCGTGTCGCGGCTGGTGCAGGTCGACCTCGCCGAGGCGACCAAGCTCGCCGGCGCCGCCTGATCGCTCCGCAGAACCACCAGGGTATCGTCATGGACTGGAACCCCGCCATCGGCATTCCACTCATCCTCATCGGCGCGCTCGTGCTCGCGCTGATCTACCTGTTCGGACGGCCGAAGAGGCCCGAACAGGGCGAGCGCCGCGCGCCGCGGCGCACGGACGGCGGCGAGCGCGTCGAGCCGTCGATCGGCGACCCCGATGCGCTCGCGCAACCCGAGCAGGGCGAGCTGGACGTGTCGCTGCGCAGCGAGCTCGAGCGCCTCGGCGCGGCCGTGGCGGAACAGACGGGCGTGCCGCGCACGCCGCCGCGCGCCAACGTCGGCGTGCGCCCGGCCGACCGGCCGATCGAGCGCATCGTGACGCTGTTCGTCGCCACGCGCGGTGGCGAGCCACTGGCCGGCGCCGACATCGTCGTCGCGGCCGAGAAGGCCGGCCTCGAATTCGGCGACATGGGCATCTTCCACCGCCTCGCCGGCAGGGCCGGCGACGGACCGGTGTTCAGCATGGCCAACATGGTCAAGCCCGGCCATTTCGACATGGCGCGCCTGGACGAGGTGCAGACGCTCGGCGTGACGCTGTTCATGACGCTGCCCGGGCCGCTGCCGGCGCTCGACGCGTGGGAGATGATGCTGCCGACCGCGCAGCGGCTGGCCGAACTGCTCGATGCGCAGGTGCTCGACGAGGGCCGCAACGCGCTCGGCCGCCAGCGCATCGCGCACATCCGCGACGAGCTGCGCGCGTGGGACCGCCAGCAGGAACGCAGCCAGATCAAGCCGGGCTGGTAAGCCACCCGCCGGGTCGCCGCCGGATATCCGGCAAGACGTGTCGCAGGAGCGGCTTCAGCCGCGATGCACCTCCGGCGGCGTGCTGGATCGAGCCACAAGACCAGGGAAGATTTGCAGTCGGCGCCGCGCCGCGCGGGTCGTCCGCAGACTGCGCGACCGCCTCAGGCGCCGAGCTTCTCGACGAGGTCGACGTACTTCTGCATCGCGTCCTCGCTGCGCGTGCCCTTGAGCTTGGCCCACGCCTCGTACTTGGCCGTGCCGACGAAGTCGAAGAAGCCCGGCTTCGGGCCGGACACGTCACCCTCGGACGCCTGCTTGTACAGCGCGTACAGCTTCAGCAGCGTGTCGTTGTCCGGACGTTCCGGCAGGTTCTTGACATCGGCGGCGGCTTTTTCGAAGCGGGACTTCAGGTCGGGCATGGAGGCTCACCAGTCGCGGCACGCGCTGCAACTGGCGAGCTTACAACAGCGTGCCGCGCGTTGGTCAAACCGCGGGGGCGGGCGCTACGGCGTTTGGGCATTTCGCCACATTTCGCCGTTTGCATCGATGCTTCGGATGAGGCGTTCGAACGTGGACGTGGGATCGCGCCGCTAAGCGACGTGCCGATCGAGCTGCCGCTCGATCTCGCGCTCGATCACCGGCTTCAGCGCGCCGAGCAGGAAGCCGAGCTCGATGTGCACGCGCACGTCGTGCTCGGCGACGGCGATGCGGCCCTTCACACCGTGGCGGTCGAAGTGCAGTTCGTCGCCATGCCAGCGGCGGGTGAGGCCGTATTCGGTGGCGATCGCTTCGGCGACCCGTTCGACCGCTGCCTTGGCGGCGGCGATGCCGTGCACGTGCGGGCGGTGGATATCGATGACGGGCATGGCGGACTCGGACGGCGTGCGGAGGGGCGCCATGATGCCCGAAGCAGGCTCGGCACGGGACCGCACACGCGCCGCGCGCTGCCTCCGGCGCGCCGCAACCCCTGTGCTAGAGTTCGCCGAAACCCCCTGAAATCCGAGCGATGCGACTGAGTTTTGCCAACGGCGAGCACGCCGATTTCGTCATGGAAGACGGCGTCGCCACCCTCGGCAGCGCGGACGGCAACACCGTGGTGTTGCCGCGCGCGGACGTTGCGGCGCGCCATGCGCGCCTGAGTGTCGATGCACGCGGCGTCGTGCTGGAAGTGCTCGATCCGGCCGCGCGAACGCACGTCAACGCGCGCCCGGTGCGCGAGAAGGCGCTGCTGCGCTGCGGCGACGTGCTCTGCCTCGGCAAGGTCGTGATCGTGGTCAAGGCCGCGCGCGATGACGAGATCGAAACCAGGGTGCCGGCGCCTGCGGGAGGCATCGAAGACGCCACGCATCCCGCGCGCGTGGTCCTGCGTGGCGTGTCCGGCAGCCATTTCGGCCGCGCGATCGCGGTCAATCCGCGCATCGTCGTCGGGCGCGACCCGGCCTGCGGCCTGGTCATCGACGAGGCGCAGGTCGCGCCGCGGCATGCGACGGTCGAGCAGGCCGGCGAGGCGATCTACCTGCGCGATGTCGATTCGCCCAACGGCGTGCGCGTCAATGGCGTGCGCGTGCGCAACGCCGTGATCCACCCGGGCGACCAGATCGCGTTCGAGCGCAGCCATTTCGTCGTCGAGGCGCCGGGGCTGCCGTTGCGCGGCGAGGACCGCCGCGAGGCCGGGCGCGCGGTCGGCGATGCTGCCGGCGTCGTGGCGGATGCCTCTCCGTCCTCGGGCGCCGAGCCGGCGCATGGCGCGATCTGGTGGCTGATCGGCGCGGCCGCGCTGATTGCGCTCGGCCTGGTTGCCCTGCTCCAGCGCGGCATCTGACTTTCCCGGGCGCGTGCGGGGCGCGAAAGCGGACACCTCGCATTTGCCAGTTGCCAGTTGTTGCGCCGCGGCATAATGTTCCGGGGCGACCGCATCGGTCGACCTCGGGAGTCCTTCGTGAGCCGTGGATACAACTTCAGCGCCGGCCCTGCCGCGCTGCCGGAAGAGGTGTTGCGCCAGGCGCAGGCCGAACTGCTCGAATGGGACGGCGTGCGCGCGTCGGTGATGGAGATCAGCCACCGTGGCAAGCCGTTCATCGCGCTGGCCGAACAGGCCGAGCGCGACCTGCGCGAGCTGCTCGCGGTGCCGTCGAACTACAAGGTGTTGTTCCTGCAGGGCGGGGCGACCCAGCATTTCGCGCAGATCCCGCTGAACTTCACGCGGCGCGGCCAGGCGGTCGACTACGTGCTGACCGGCGACTGGAGCGAAAAGGCCGCCAGGGAAGCCGGTCCGCTGGCCGACGTGCGCATCGCGGCGAGCTCGGCCGCCACGAACTACGACCGCATCCCGGCGCGCGACGGCTGGGACCTGGACCCGAACGCCGCCTACGTGCACGTGACGCCGAACGAGACGATCCGCGGCGTCGAGTTCCACGACATCCCCGACGTCGGCGCGGTGCCGCTGATCGGCGACGTGTCCTCGACGATCCTGTCGCGCCCGCTCGACGTGTCGAAGTACGCGCTGCTCTACGCCGGCGCGCAGAAGAACATCGGCCCGTCCGGACTGGTCGTGATGATCGTGCGCGAGGACCTGCTCGAACGCTGTCCGAAGGACCTGCCGAAGATCTTCAACTACGCCGAACACGCCGCGCAGGATTCGATGCTGAACACGCCCAACACCTGGGGCTGGTACCTGGCCGGGCTGGTGTTCCAGTGGCTCAAGCGGCAGGGGGGCGTCGCCGCGATGGCCGCGCGCAACCGCGCCAAGGCCGAGCTGCTGTATGGCTACATCGACGGCTCGGGCTACTACCGCAACCCGGTCGAGCCGTCCGCACGCTCGTGGATGAACGTGCCGTTCACGCTGCCGCGCGAAGACCTCGACGCGCCGTTCCTGAAGGAAGCGGAAGCGGCCGGCCTGCTCGCGTTGAAGGGACACCGTGCGGTCGGCGGCATGCGCGCGTCGATCTACAACGCGATGCCACTGGAAGGCGTGCAGGCACTGGTCGACTTCATGCGCGATTTCGCGCGGCGCAACGGTTGAACAGACACTGGGTCCCGGCCTTCGCCGGGACGACGAGATGGTTGGCTTTTTCGCATCCCCAATCCCGAATCCCCAATCCCGGCTTTCCATGTTCACCATCCAGACGCTCAACAACATCTCGCGCAGTGGCCTCGACCGCCTGCCGGCGAACCTGTACCGCGTCGCCAGCGAAGTCGATGCGCCCGACGCGGTGCTGGTGCGCTCGGCCGACCTGCACGCGGTGCCGATCCCGGCCAGCGTGAAAGCGGTCGCACGCGCCGGTGCCGGTACCAACAACATCCCGGTCGCGGCGCTGTCGGCGCGCGGCGTGCCGGTGTTCAACGCGCCCGGCGCGAACGCGAACGCGGTCAAGGAGCTGGTCGTCGCCGGCATGCTGCTGGCCGCGCGCAACCTTGCCGATGCGCTCGCGTTCGTGCGCGGCCTGACGCCGGACGGCGAGCTGGAGCGCCGCGTCGAGGCCGAGAAAAAGCGCTTCGTCGGGTCCGAGCTGGCCGGCAAGACGCTCGGCGTGGTCGGCCTCGGCGCGATCGGCGTCAAGGTCGCGAACGCGGCCCATGCGCTGGGCATGGGCGTGATCGGCTTCGATCCGTACATGACGGTCGACGGCGCCTGGCAGCTGTCGGCGGACGTGGCCAAGGCCGGCTCGCTCAACGAGCTGTTCGCCGCTTCGGACTACATCTCCTTCCACGTGCCGCTCAACGACAAGACACGCGGCACGTTCGGCCTGCCGGCGCTCGAGCTGGTGCGGCCCGGAGTCGTGCTGCTGAACTTCGCGCGCGAGGGCGTGGTCGACGCCGCCGCGCTGCGCAAGGGCCTGGACGAGGGCCGCATCGGCCGCTACGTGTGCGACTTCCCGGACGCCGACCTGCTCGGCGATGCGCGCGTGATCGCGCTGCCACACCTGGGCGCCTCGACCGGCGAGGCCGAGGAGAACTGCGCGGCGATGGTCGTCGACCAGCTGCGCGACTTCCTCGAGCATGGCAACACGCGCAACTCGGTGAATTTCCCGGAGACGCGCATGGCGCGGGCCGGCCGCGCGCGCATCTGCATCGCCAACAGCAACCGGCCGAACATGATCGGCCAGCTCTCCCACGCGCTCGGTCAGGCCGGCGTCAACATCGCGCAGATGCACAACGCCTCGCGCGGCGAGCTCGCCTACAGCCTGATCGACGTCGACTCGCCGGTGCCCGATTCGCTGGTCGCCGCGATCGCGGCGATCGACGGCATCCTGTCGGTGCGGGTCATCGGAACCTGACAGCATGAGCAACAAGACCGACCCGGTCGTGCAGCAGCCGGACCTCGCCGAGGTGCGCGCCCGCATCGACGCCATCGACCGCCAGATCCAGGCGCTGATCGCCGAGCGCGCGCGCTTCGCGCACCAGGTCGGCAAGGCCAAGGGCAAACTCGCCGCCGCGGTCGACTACTACCGGCCCGAGCGCGAGGCGCAGGTGCTGCGCATGGTGGTGGACCGCAACGAGGGACCGCTCAGCGACGAACTGCTCGTGCACGTGTTCCGCGAGATCATGTCGGCCTGCCTGGCGCAGCAGGAGCCGCTGAAGATCGGCTACCTCGGCCCCGAAGGCACGTTCAGCCAGCAGGCGGTGCTGAAGCATTTCGGTCGCTCGGCGCACGGCCTGCCGATGGCCAGCATCGAGGAGGTGTTCCAGGAGGTCGAGGCCGGCCATGCCGACTTCGGCGTGGTGCCGGTCGAGAACTCGGGCGAGGGCACGATCCAGGTCACGCTCGACATGTTCCTGACCTCCAACCTCAAGATCTGCGGCGAAGTCGAGCTGCGCGTGCGCCAGTACCTGATGTCGCGCTCGGGCCGCATCGAGGACATCGAGCGGATCTACTCTCACCCGCAGTCGTTCGCGCAGACCCAGGGCTGGCTGCGCAGCAACCTGCCCAGGGCCGAGAAGATCCCGGTCTCCAGCAACGCCGAGGGCGCGCGGCGCGCGCGCAACGCCGACGATGCGGCGGCGATCGCCGGCGAGTCGGCCGGCCTCGTCTACGGCCTGAAGAAGGTCGTCACCGACTCGATCGAGGACCGCGCCGACAACACCACGCGCTTCCTCGTGCTCGGCCGCCAGCTGTTCCCGCCGTCCGGCCACGACCGCACCTCGGTGCTGGTGTTCGTCAAGGACCAGCCCGGCGCGCTGTTCAACGTGCTCAGCCCGTTCGCGCGGCACGGCATCAGCATGAACCGCATCGAATCGCGCCCGTCGCACCAGGCCAGGTGGGAGTACGGCTTCTTCATCGACCTGGCCGGCCACGTCGAGGATGCGGCGATGAAGGACGCGCTGGCCGAGCTCGACGCGCACGCGGCCGCGATCAAGGTGCTCGGTTCGTATCCGGTGGCGGTGCCATGACCGTGCAGCCTCGACGCGGCGACGCGCCGTTCGACGCCGCCCGCCTCGCCAACGCCGCGACCGCGGCGCTGCAGGCATACGACCCGGGCCACGACCTGCCGGCGTTGCGCCGACGCTTCGGCGCGACGATCGCCGAACTCGGCTCGAACGAGAATCCGCTCGGCCCCAGTCCGCACGCGCTCGAGGCGATGCGCGTGGCGCTGGCCGACACGTTCCGCTACCCCGACCCGCGCGGTGCGGCGCTGAAGGCGGCGCTGGCGCTGCACCTGGGCGTCGATGCGGCGCGCATCGCGCTCGGCAACGGGTCGCACGAACTTTTGATGATGCTGGCGCAGTGCTTCGCCGATCCGGCCCATTCGGTCGTGTTCTCGCAGTACGGTTTCGCGGTGTTCCCGATCGCGACCGCCGCGGCCGGCGCGCAGCCGATCCGCGTGCCGGCGCTGCCGCGCTCGCATGCGCAGGCGCCGCTCGGGCACGACCTGGAGGCGCTCGCCGCGGCCGTGCGCGCCGACACGCGCCTGGTGTATCTCGCCAACCCGAACAACCCGACCGGCACCTGGTTCGACGACGCGGCGCTGGAGCGTTTCCTCGCGCGCGTGCCGGCGGACGTGCTGGTCGTCGTCGACGAGGCCTACCACGAATACGTCGACGCACCGGGCGTGACGACCGCGCTGCGCCACGCCGACCGCCATCCGAACCTGATCGTCGCACGCACGTTCTCCAAGGCCTACGCGCTGGCCGGCCTGCGCATCGGGTACCTGGTCGCGCACGCGAGCGTGGTCGCCGTACTCGAGCGTCTGCGCGAGTCGTTCAACGTCAACAGCCTCGCGCTGGTCGCCGCCGAGGCCGCGCTCGCCGACCGCGCGCACCTCGAACGTGCGCGCGCATTCAATGCGAGCGAGCGCGCCTGGCTGGCCGAGGCGCTCGCCGCACGCGGCTACGAGAGCCTGCCGTCGCAGACGAACTTCCTGCTGATCGACCTCGGCCGCGATGCGGATTCGCTCGAACGACACCTGTTCGAGCGCGGCGTGATCGTGCGGCCGATGGGCGGCTATGGGTTGTCGCAGTGCCTGCGCATCAGCGTTGGCAACCGCGCCGACAACGAGCGGTTGCTGGGGGCGCTGGATGGGTAGTCGGGTTGTGGCTTCGACCTTGGCCGGGTGCGCAGCTTTAAGCCCTCCCCTTCAAGGGGAGGGTTGGGTGGGGATGGGGTTGTTTTTGCGTCACCGTATTTGTGAAAACCGACCCGCATCCGTGCGTTTTCCGCTCGCATCCGTGCGAGCGGGTTACTTCTCTTTGCTTGTCCAAAGAGAAGTAACCAAGAGAAAGGACACCCCAACAGCGCCGCCCTCCGGGCATCCTGCCCTCTGGGTGCGTGTTCGCCGGCCGGGGTTCGCCGACGGCACATCCGTGTGCCGACGGCGAACGCGCGCGCATCGTGCGCGCGCCCCTGCGGGCTGATCCGTCCGGCGCCCACCGCCGCTGAAAGGGGACCCGAAAGAGCAACGCGCTCCTGCGCGCAGAAGCAACAACAAGAACGAAAAGCGAAAAGCCGTAGCGGAAAACGCAAGGATGCGGTTCACGGAAACGGTGACGCGAAAACCGAACACCATCCCCACCCAACCCTCCCCTTGAAGGGGAGGGCTTGAAGACCGCTCCGCTGAAGGGGCGTGAGCGAACTGGACACACATGACGCCCGAACGCATCGACTGGATCAGCCACCCCGCCGGCCCGCTGCACGGCGAGCTCACGGTGCCCGGCGACAAGTCGATCTCGCACCGCGCGATCATGCTCGCCGCGCTGGCCGAGGGCGTGTCGCGGATCGACGGTTTCCTCGAAGGCGAGGACACGCGTGCGACCGCGGCGATCTTCGGCGCGATGGGCGTGCGCATCGAGACGCCGTCGGCATCGCGGCGCATCGTGCATGGCGCCGGCCTGCATGGCCTGGCGGCGCCGGCCGGTGTGCTCGATTGCGGCAATTCCGGCACCGGCATGCGCCTGCTCGCCGGGCTGCTCGCCGGGCAGCGCTTCGATTCGGTGCTGGTCGGCGACGCCTCGCTGTCGCAGCGGCCGATGCGGCGCGTGATCGAACCGCTGGCGGCGATGGGCGCGCGGATCGAGGCGGAGCCGGGCGGCCTGCCGCCGCTGCGCATCGCGGGCGGTGCGGCCCTGAGTGGTATTGCCTGCACGCCGCCGGTCGCCAGCGCGCAGGTGAAGTCCGCGATCCTGCTGGCCGGCCTGTATGCCGATGATGTGACCGAAGTGCGCGAGGTCCATCCGACGCGCGACTACACCGAGCGCATGCTGGCCGCGTTCGGCTGGCCAATCGAGTTCGCGCCGGGCTGGGCGCGCCTGTCCGGCGGCCATCGCCTGCATGCGACCGACGTCGTGGTCCCGGCCGACTTCTCGTCGGCCGCGTTCTTCCTCGTCGCGGCGACGCTGGTGCCGGGCTCGGCGCTGGTCCTGCGCGGCGTCGGGCTCAACCCGCGCCGCACCGGCCTGCTCGCGGTACTGCGGCGGATGGGCGCCGACATCGTCGAGCAGAACCGGCGCGAGCAGGGCGGCGAGCTCGTCGCCGACCTTGTTGTGCGGTACGCGCGGCTGCGCGGCATCGACGTTCCGGTCGAGCACGTTGCCGACATGATCGACGAGTTTCCTGCTCTTTTCGTCGCCGCGGCGGCGGCCGAGGGCATCACCATGGTACGCGGCGCGGCCGAGCTGCGGGTCAAGGAATCCGACCGCATCGCGGTGATGGCGGACGGCCTGCGCCGGCTCGGCATCGCGGTCGAGGAGACGCCGGACGGCGCCGTGATCGAAGGCGGCGCACTGCGTGGCGGCGAGGTCGCCAGCCACGGTGACCATCGCATCGCGATGAGTTTCGCGGTCGCGGCGTTGGTCGCGCGCGGCGCGGTGCGCATCGGCGACTGCGCGAACGTGGCGACCTCGTTCCCGGGCTTCGTCGAGCTGGCCAACGGCTGCGGCTTCCGGCTTGCGCCGGCCTGACGGTGCACCTGCGCGCCGGCATCGCGTGCCGCGGCGCGCATCCGGCTAGAATGCGCCGCCTTCGAGGGAGCGCATCGATGAGTCCGACCGAAAAAACCGCCGTGCCCGTGCTGACCATCGACGGTCCGTCCGGCGCCGGCAAGGGCACGATCAGCCGCGCGGTGGCCGAGGCGCTGGGCTGGCACCTGCTCGATTCCGGCGCGCTGTATCGCGCGGTCGGCTATGCCGCCGGCATGGCCGGCATCGATCTGTCGGATGCCGCCGCCGTCACGCGCTGCGCCGAGACCACGAAGATCGTGTTCCGCGCGCCGAAGGACGGTGGCGAGACGCGCGTGATCGTCAACGGCCATGATGCGACCGACGAGATCCGCACCGAGACCGCCGGCGCCGCCGCCTCGGCGATCGCCGCGATCCCGGCCGTGCGCGCGGCGCTGTTCGACCTGCAGCGCGCGTTCCGCAAGGCGCCGGGCCTGGTCGCCGACGGGCGCGACATGGGCACGGTCGTGTTCACCGATGCGCCGCACAAGATCTTCCTGACCGCCAGCGCCGACGAGCGCGCGCGCCGGCGCTATAAGCAGTTGAAGGCAAAGGGGTTGGCTGTTAAACTCTCATCCCTTTTGAGCGAGATCGAGGCGCGGGACCAACGCGATGCGGCGCGCAAGGTCGCTCCGCTGAAGCCGGCCGTCGGAGCACTGATCGTCGATACGACCGGAATGCCGGTCGAAGACGTCGTGGCCCGCGTGCTGGCTGTCGTCCGTTACTGATCCCGTTCGAGGAAATGCCCGTGAAGGGCAAGGCTCCGGCGCCGTCCGCCGGAACGCGATGATGCGGCGTATTCGCATCCCCTGAAGGTGGGTCATCGCTGTCGCGGTGACCTGTTTGCTGACTGGAACCAACATGACTGAAAGTTTCGCTGAACTGTTCGAACAGAGCCAGGCGTCCCTCAACAAGCTGCGCTCGGGCGCCATCGTCCTCGGCCGCGTCGTCGAGATCCGCTCCGACGTGGTCGTCGTCAACGCCGGCCTGAAGTCCGAAGGCATCATCCCGATCGAGCAGTTCAAGAACGAAAAGGGTGAACTCGAGATCAACGTCGGCGACGACGTCAAGGTCGCGCTCGACGCGATCGAGAATGGTTTCGGCGAAACCATGCTCTCGCGCGAGAAGGCCAAGCGCTCGCTGGTGTGGGACGAGCTCGAGGAAGCGCAGGCTGCCAACGAGGCCGTCACCGGCCGCATCTCCGGCAAGGTCAAGGGCGGCTTCACGGTCGACATCAAGGACGTCCGCGCGTTCCTGCCGGGCTCCCTGGTCGACGTGCGCCCGGTGCGCGACCCGTCGTACCTCGAGGGCAAGGAACTCGAGTTCAAGATCATCAAGCTGGATCGCAAGCGCAACAACGTCGTGGTGTCGCGCCGCGCCGTCGTCGAGAGCGAGTTCAGCGCCGAGCGCGAGCAGCTGCTCGACCGCCTGCAGGAAGGCGCGGTCGTCAAGGGCGTGGTCAAGAACCTCACCGACTACGGTGCGTTCGTCGACCTCGGCGGCATCGACGGCCTGCTGCACATCACCGACATGGCGTGGAAGCGCGTGCGTCATCCGTCCGAAGTCGTCAATGTCGGCGACGAACTGGAAGTGCGCGTGCTCAAGTTCGACCGCGAGCGCAACCGCGTTTCGCTGGGCCTCAAGCAGCTCGGCGAGGATCCGTGGGTGCACATCTCGCGCCGCTACCCGAGCAACACGCGCCTGTTCGGCAAGGTCTCCAACGTCACTGACTACGGCTGCTTCGTCGAGCTGGAGCCGGGCGTCGAGGGCCTGGTCCACGTGTCGGAAATGGACTGGACCAACAAGAACGTCAACCCGGCCAAGGTCGTGCAGGTCGGCGACGAGGTCGAGGTCATGGTGCTCGACGTCGACGAGGAGCGTCGCCGCATCTCGCTCGGCATGAAGCAGGTCAGCGCCAATCCGTGGGAAGCGTTCGCCGCGATCCACAAGAAGGGCGACAAGGTCTCCGGCACGATCAAGTCGATCACCGACTTCGGCATCTTCGTCGGCCTGGACGGCGGCATCGACGGCCTCGTGCACCTGTCGGACATCTCCTGGCAGACCACCGGCGAAGACCTCGTGCGCAACTTCAAGAAGGGCGACGAGATCGAGGCGGTCGTGCTGGCGGTCGATCCGGAGCGCGAGCGCATCTCGCTCGGCATCAAGCAGCTCGAGCAGGATCCGTTCGGCCAGTTCATGGCCACGCATCCGCGCGGCAGCATCCTGACCGGCACGGTGCGCGAAGTCGACGCGCGCGGCGCGACGATCGACCTCGGCGACGGCGTCGAGGGCTACCTGCGCGCGAACGACATCGCCAAGGAGCGCATCGAAGACGCGACCCAGCACCTGAAGGTCGGCGACAAGGTCGAGGCGAAGTTCGTCGGCATGGACCGCAAGGGCCGTTCGCTGCAGCTGTCGATCCGCGCGAAGGACGAGGACGAGCTGCAGAGCACGCTGGAGGAATACCAGAGCGCCACGGGCGGCACGACCAAGCTCGGCGCGCTGCTCAAGGAACAGCTGAACCGTTGATGCAATACCCGGCGCGCGGCCCGAGGCCGCGCGCCGCTCCGCACTTGCGCGCACCGGTAACGGTGCGCGTTTTTTTCAACCGAGAACACATATCCCATCGCGATGACCAAGTCCGAGCTGATCGAGGCCCTGGCCCAGCGGCAGAAGCATCTCGCCGCGAATGACGTCGAACTCGCCGTGAAGAGCGTGCTCGAGCAGATGAGCCATTCGCTTTCGGTCGGCGAGCGCATCGAAATCCGCGGCTTCGGCAGCTTCTCGCTGCACTTCCGGCCGCCGCGCATGGGACGCAACCCGAAGACCGGCGAATCGGTCGCGCTGCCCGGCAAGCACGTGCCGCATTTCAAGCCCGGCAAGGAATTGCGCGAGCGCGTGAACCAGACCGCCGAGGCGGCATCGCCGGAATCGGCCTGAGCCGGAGGCGACCATCCATGGCAGCGCGGGCGCAGAGCTCCTCGCAGCCCGCACGAACTGGCTTCGCCGCGCTCGTGCTACGGTGGGCCATCCCAGGCACGAACCTGCACCACCGCCCGTCATGCGCCCGCTACTGATCGTCCTGCTCGTGCTCGTCATCGCCGCCGGCGCGCTGTTCGGCGCCCTCAACGGCGCGCGCGTGCCGATCGGTTTCTACGTCGCCGAGGTCGAGGTGCCGCTCGGTGTCGCGCTGCTGTGCGCGTTGCTTGCGGGCTGGCTGCTCGGCGGCCTGACCGCGTGGCTTGGCCAGGTGCCGCGGCTGCGGCGCCAGTTGCGTGCGGCGCAGCGCGAGCTGCGCGAGGCGCGCGCGGCATCGGCGGACGCGGCGCGCGAGGCGGCATGAACGAGTTCGCCTTGCTGTTCCTGCTGCTGCCGGTCGCCGCGCTGTCCGGCTGGTTCGTCGGCCGTCGCGGCAGCGAGCGCAGCTCCGGCGCACGCGTGAGCGAGCTGTCCACCAGTTATTTCCGCGGACTCAATTACCTGCTCAACGAGCAGCAGGACAAGGCGATCGAGGTCTTCCTCAAGCTCGCCGAGATCAACCGCGACACGGTCGAGACGCACCTCGCGCTCGGCAACCTGTTTCGCCGCCGCGGCGAGGTCGACCGTGCGATCCGCGTGCACCAGCACCTGATAGCGCGCCCCAACCTCAACCAGGACGAGAAGACCGTCGCGCTGCTGGAACTGGGCGAGGACTACATGCGCGCCGGCCTGCTCGACCGCGCCGAGACGCTGTTCACCGACCTCGTCGCGATGGACGCGCTGGCGCCGCCGGCGCTCAAGCACCTGATCGGCATCTACCAGCACGAGCGTGACTGGGACAAGGCGATCGAGCACGCGCGCCGGCTCGAGCAGGCGACCGGCGAATCGCAGGGCGCGGTCATCGCGCAGTTCTACTGCGAGCTGGCCGAGCAGGCGCGCGCGCAGGGCGCGCACGAGGACGCGCGTGCCCACATCGACGCCGCATTCGCCGCGCAGGCCGACTGCGTCCGCGCGAGCATGATCGAAGGCCACCTCGAATCCGCCGCCGGCGACCTCGATGCGGCGATCCGCGCGTTCGAGCGGGTCGCCGAGCAGGACGTCGACTACGTGCCGGAGATCCTCTCGCCGCTGCTCGACTGCTATGCGCGTGCGCAGCGCATGCAACGTGCCGAGGAGTTCCTGCTCGCGATCACCGAGCGCTACCACGGCGTGTCGCCGGTGCTGGCGCTGGCCAAGCTGTATGCGAGCACGCGCGGCGAGACCGCCGCGATCGAGTTCCTCAACCGCATCCTGCGCGAGCGGCCGTCGGTGCGCGCGCTGATGGCGCTGATCGACGTGAACCTGCACACCGCCAACGGCGAGGCGCGCGAGAACCTGCTGACGCTGCGTGACCTCACGCGCAAGCTGGTCGAGGGCAAGGCGATGTACCGTTGCAACCAGTGCGGCTTCGGCGCCAAGGCGCATCACTGGCAATGCCCGAGCTGCAAGAGCTGGGGCTCGGTGCGCCCGATCCACGGCGTGGTTGGCGAATAGCGCGCGCATGGGCGCCGACCTGGCTTCCCGCGCCTGGCTCGAGGGGGGCGCGGCCGCGCTCGTCGCCTGCGCCGTGTCCGCCATGCTGACCTGGCTGGCGATCCACTACGCGCACCGACGCGCGCTGATCGACCATCCCGGGCAGCGCCGCTCGCACACGATGCCGACGCCGCGCGGCGGCGGCATCGGCCTGGTCGTCGCATCGGTCGCGGCGACGCTGCTCCTGCGCCTGGTCGGTTCGCCGGTCGCGATGCCGTTGGCGCTGGCGGCGGGGCTGCTCGCGGCCGTGGCGCTGGTCGCCGCGGTCGGCTGGATCGACGACCACCGCGGGCTGGCCGCGCGCTGGCGCTTCGCCGCGCATGGCATCGCCGCGGCGATCGTGCTCGGCGCCGGCCATACCGGTCCATTGCTGCATGTGGCCGCGGCGGCCTGGCTCGCCGTGGCGACCGCCGCCGTGCTGTGGCTGGCGATCGCCTGGAGCATCAACCTGCACAACTTCATGGACGGCATCAACGGCTTGCTCGCGACGCAGGCGATCTTCGTCTTCGTCGCGCTGGCCGGGCTGTTCCATCAGGCCGGCACGGTGCCGGGCGCGGTGGCCGCCTGTGCCGTATTCGCCGCGGCCACGGTGGGCTTCCTGCCGTTCAATTTTCCGCACGCGCGCATCTTCATGGGTGACGTCGGCAGCGGCGTGCTCGGCCTGCTGGTCGCGCTGGTCGTGCTGTGGCAACTGGCCGTGCCGGGCATCGCGCCGGCGAGCGGCCTCGTGCTGTGTTCGGCGTTCGTCACCGATGCGAGCTGCACGCTGCTTTCGCGCATGCTGCGTGGTCGGCGTTGGTATAGTGCGCACCGCGAACACCTCTACCAGTGGCTGGTGCGCTGCGGTTTCACGCACGCGCAGGTCGTCGCGCTCTACATGGGCTGGAACCTGCTGCTCGCACTGCCTGTCGTCTACTGGATGAACCGCATGCCGGAAATGGACAGCTCGCTCGGGATCGGCGCCGCGATCGCGACCTATGCGCTTGCCGGTGCGCTCTGGTGGCTCGGCAAGCGCGCCTGCCTGCGCGCGGTGCGGGGGCGGGGGCTGCATGCAACTGCGTAAGGCGATCGCCGGCATCCATCCGCGTCTGGCCGTGGTCGCGCACGACATGGTCATGGTCTGGTTCGCCTGGACCGCGGTCAGCATGCTGCGCTGGTCGTTGGCGCCGAATCCGGCGCCGGTGTCGTGGTTCGGCGCCGAGGTCTGGCTGGTGCTCGCCGCGCAGGGCCTGATCTTCTGGTGGACCGGCCTGTACCGCGGCCTGTGGCGCTTCGCCAGCATGCCGGACATGTGGAACATCGCGCGCGCCTGCCTGCTCGGTGCGCTCGCCGTCGCGGTCACGCTGTTCGTCTACAACCGACTGGTCACCGTGCCGCGCACGGTGCTGCTGGTGTATCCGCTCGTGCTCGCCGTGCTGCTCGGCGCGCCGCGCCTGGCCTACCGCTACTGGAAGGACAGCCGCATCGACTTCATCGCGCGCGCGCCGAGCCAGCGCATCCTCGTGCTCGGCGCCGGCAAGGCCGGCGAGGCGCTGGTGCGCGATCTGCGCCGCGAGAACCGCTACCTGCCGGTCGGCTTCCTCGACGACAACACGCAGCTGCGCGGCGCGCGCGTGCACGGCGTGCCGGTGCTCGGCACGCTCGACCAGTTGCCGCAGCTCGCGCGCGAGACCGCGGCGCAGATGCTCGTCATCGCGATGCCGGCGGCGAACAAGGCGCAGATGCGCCGCGCGGTTGACCTGTGCGAGGCCTGCAACCTGCCGTTCCGCACCGTGCCGCGGCTCGAGGACGTGGTCGCCGGCCGCTCCAGCTTCAACGAGCTGAAGGAGGTCGCGATCGAGGATCTCCTCGGGCGCGAGCCGGTGCAGCTGGACTGGACCGCGATCCGCACGCGCCTGGCCGGCAAGCGCGTGCTGGTCAGCGGCGGCGGCGGCTCGATCGGTTCGGAACTGTGCCGACAGGTCGCGCGCCTGGGCGCCGAATCGCTGACCGTGCTCGAGCAGTCCGAGTACAACCTCTACGCGATCGAGCAGGAACTGCGCCGCGACTACCCGGACCTGCTGTTCAACGCGCGTCTGGGCGACTGCGGCGACGCGATGACATGCGAGCGCGCGTTCGCCGACGCGCGCCCGGAAGTCGTGTTCCACGCTGCCGCCTACAAGCACGTGCCGCTGCTGCAGGGGCAGGTGCGCGAGGCTTTCCGCAACAACGTGCTCGGCACGCGCGCGATGGCCGAGGCGGCCGACCGCCACGGCACCGACTGCTTCGTGCTGATCTCGACCGACAAGGCGGTCAACCCGACCAGCGTGATGGGCGCGTGCAAGCGCGTCGCCGAGCTGTTCTGCCAGAACTTCGCGCAGCGGTCGCGCACGCGCTTCATCACGGTGCGGTTCGGCAACGTGCTCGATTCGGCCGGCTCGGTCGTGCCGCTGTTCCGCGAGCAGATCCGCGCCGGCGGGCCGGTCACGGTCACGCACCCGGAGATCACGCGCTATTTCATGACGATCCCGGAGGCCTGCCAGCTGATCCTGCAGGCGTCGGTGCTGGGGCAGGGCGGCGAGATCTTCGCGCTCGACATGGGCGAGCCGGTCAAGATCCGCGATCTCGCCGAGCAGATGATCCGCCTCGCCGGCAAGCAGGCCGACGAGGTCGCGATCGTCTATACCGGCCTGCGCCCCGGCGAGAAGCTGTTCGAGGAATTGTTTCACCCGCAGGAATGCTACAGCGATACCGCGCACGCGAAGATCTTCCTCGCCCAGCCGCGCAGCATGGCTTGGAGCCTGCTGACCGCGCAGTTGCGCCAGGGCGAGCTGGCTGTGCGCGACTTCGACGAACCCGTGTTGCGACGCATCCTCGACCAGTTGCTGCCGGAGTTCGCCGCCGGCGGCGCGCCGGCCGACGGCGTGGTCATCGCGCTCGGAGCGCGCTAGTTTTTGATCCTTGATCGCATGAATCGAAAAGCGGCCATCCATGGGCGCACTTTCAAACCAGAAGGACACTGCATGAGCAAGCGGTTGCGCAAGGTCGTTTTCCCGGTCGCCGGACTCGGCACGCGTTTCCTGCCGGCGACCAAGGTCGTTGCCAAGGAAATGCTGCCGGTGCTGGACCGGCCGCTGATCCAGTACGCCGTCGACGAGGCGGTCGATGCCGGCGCCGACACGCTGGTGTTCGTGACCAACCGCTACAAGCACGCGATCGCCGACTATTTCGACAAGGCCTACGAGCTGGAGAGCAAGCTCGCGCAGTCGGGCAAGAACGACCTGCTGGCGATGGTGCAGGGCACCTTGCCGCGCCATGTGCGCTGCGTGTTCGTGACCCAGCCCGAGGCGCTCGGCCTCGGCCACGCGGTGCTGTGCGCCAAGCCCGTCGTCGGCGACGAGCCGTTCGGCGTGGTGCTGCCGGACGACCTGATCTGGAATGGCAAGGGCCCCGGCGCGCTGCGCCAGATGGCCGAGCTGGCGGCGGACGAGCACGCCGGCGTGATCGCGGTCGAGGAAGTGCCGCGCGAGCAGACCCACAAGTACGGCATCGTCGACGCCACCCCGGTGTCGCACCGCGCGGCGAAGATCAACCTGGTCGTCGAGAAGCCCAGGCCCGAGCTCGCGCCGTCGAACCTCGCGATCGTCGGCCGCTACGTGCTGCCTGGCCGCATCTTCGAGCTGCTGGAGAACACCAAACCTGGCGCCGGCGGCGAGATCCAGCTGACCGACGCGATCGAGGCGCTGCTGGCCGAGCAGTCCGTGCTCGCCTACCGCTTCGAGGGCACGCGCTTCGACTGCGGCAACAAGCTCGGCCTGGTCAAGGCGACGCTGGCTATGGCGCTGGAGGATCCGCAGCTGGCCGAGGCGACGCGCGGGTTCATGCGCGAGGTGGCGTGCTAGGCCCATGCCCGCGACCGGCCGCTCGGAAGGCGCAACCTTTTTCGTCTTCGCCGCGCCGGCGATGGCGAAACGTGCTGGCATGGGTGATGCTCCATACCGAAAGTGCGATGGTCCTGCTGGGGCCGCTCGCTTCGGTAATTGTCTCGTTTGTTGCGTTGCTCGTTGCGGTCGTTCATGCAGTCAGGAAGAAGGACCTTGTGTTCCTCTTCGGTACCCTATGGGCAGCCGGCGGCATTGCGCTGGCGGTCTTTCTCATCAGAAGAATCTCTTGGTATTGATGGATCTCAGCTACATCCTCAACCAACTCGGCGAAGACCGCGAACGCTATTTCGGCGCGGTCGCGCCGCCGATCGTGCAGTCGTCGATCTTCGCGTTCCCGAGCGTGGACGCGATGCGTGCGGGTTTCCGCGACGAGTTCGGCCAGCACGTCTACACGCGCGGCAACAACCCGACCGTCGAGATCCTGCGCAAGAAGGTCGCCGCGCTCGAAGGCGCCGAGGATTGCCTGATGTTCGGCAGCGGCGCGGCGGCGATGGCGGCCGGCGTGATCGCCAGCGTGTCCGGCGGCGACCATGTGGTCTGCGTGGCCAGGCCGTACAGCTGGACGCGCGCGGTGCTGAAGGACCTGCTCGGCCGTTTCGGCGTGACCACGACCTTCGTCGACGGCACCGATACGGCGAATTTCGAGGTGGCGTTGACCGCGCACACGCGCCTGATCGTGCTGGAAAGCCCGAACTCGATGACGTTCGAGCAGCAGGACCTCGCCGCGGTCGCTGCGCTGGCGCAGGCGCGCGGCATCCGCACGCTGTGCGACAACAGCTACGCGACGCCGCTGAACCAGTCGCCGCTCGCGCTCGGCATCGACCTCGTCGCGCATTCGGCGACGAAGTACCTGAACGGCCACAGCGACGTCGTCGCCGGCGCGCTGTGCGGCAGCACCGCGCTGCTGCGCGAGGTGTTCCGCGGCCCCTACATGACGCTCGGCGCGATCCTCGCGCCGCATGACGCGTGGCTGCTGATCCGCGGCCTGCGCACACTGCCGATCCGCCTGCAGCGCGTCGCGCAGACGACCGCGCAGGTGCTCGCGTTCCTCGAGGCACATCCGCGCGTCAAGCACGTGTACTCGCCGCGCGCGAGCGCGAATCCGCAGCTCGCGCTGACCGAACAGCAACTGCGCGGTGCCAGCGGCCTGCTGACGATCGAGCTCGACGCGGCCGACGTCGCCGCGGTCGAGCGCTTCTGCGACGGCCTGACGCGCTTCCTGATGACCGTGTCGTGGGGCGGCTACGAGTCGCTGGCGTTCCCGGTCTGCGCGGTGTTTCCGCCCAATGCGCCGCTGCATCCGCCGGCCGGCGTGCCGCTCAGCCTCGTACGCCTGTCGATCGGCCTGGAGGAACCGGCGGTGCTGATCGCCGACCTCGAGGCCGCATTCGCGCGCCTGTAGCGCCCAGCGCAACCGCTATCGCGTAGGGTGGGACGCAGCGCGTGACGCGGCCCGGAAGGAATACCAGGAACGGACGCGAGTCCCACCACACCGCCTCGGTGGGATTCGCCGCTGTGCGGCTGCGGCCCACCCTACGCGGCCCTGCTGCTGCGCCGCCTGCGTGTGGTGCAGGGTAAGCTTGCGCAATGAAGCGAATCGCCTTGTTCCTCTTCCTTACGCTGCCGTTGGCCGCTTGCCAGAGCCCCGGCGCGACGCGCTCGTCCGTCGCGCCGCCGGCGGTCGCAGCCGTGCCTCTGGCCGGCCAGTTCGACAATCACGCGCAGGTCTGGTCGGCACGCGAGAGCGCCGCCGCGATCGCGCCGGCGCATGTCGTCGTCACGGTCGAGCCGACGCCGCAGGCGGACTGGTCGCTCTGGCGCATCCGTCTCGACGCGACGCCTGCGCTCGAGGCGACCTGGGCGATGCATCACGTCGGTGGCGCGAATGGAGCAGGCCTGCTGCTGCCGCATCGCGCGCTGCTGGCGAATCCGGCCGACGGCGCTGCATTCGACGCGCGCCAGTGGGCACCGCTGGAGGCCTGCGCGTTGCGCGGCAGCGTGGCCGCGGCGGACTTGCGCGTCGCCGCCGATAGCCCCGCCTGCGCCGCGCTCGTGCCCGGCCTCGGCCCGGCGGCGGCGCTGCTGCCGCTGGCGGTCGAGCGCGAGGGCGAGTGGCTGCGCCTGCGCCTGTACGCCGACCAGGCTCGCGGGGCCGACGCACGCACCGACGTGCGCAAGGTCGAGGTGTTCGGCGGCTGGGCCGCGCTGAACGGCGCCGGGCCGAACGCCGCCGCCGACAGCAAGGACTGGCACATGGACCGCGCGCTGCGCCTGGGCAGCGAAGGCGGCCGCGTTACGCTGAAGTGGCGCGACGGCAAGCCGTCAGGCTATTCGCTCGTGATGGAGCGTCTGACCTACCGCGACGGCAACGTGCCGGTACTCAAGTTGTCGGTGATTGACGACCGCAGCGGCAGCACGCTTGCCTATGCCTGGGCGAACCCGGAGGCGAGCCGGATCGGCCTCAGCCTCGGCTGGGTGCAGGTCGGCCTCGAACGCGAGGCCGCGGCGGCGCGCTGAGCGGGACCGAGACTTGAAGCAAAGCGGACCGCCTGAAACACGGAGCACACGGAGCACACGGAGAAAAGCGAATCGGATGGGCGTCGGGATGCGGCGTGGCTTTCCGCTGCCGGCAGCGAGGAGGAGCCACGCCTGCGGAGCGACGCGTCAATGCTGGCGCATTCCACCCTCGCCGGCTGGCGAGTGCGGTGCTTGAAGTCGTCACTTTGCACAGATGGCAGAGCCGATCCCGCATCGTTCTCCGTGTGCGCTGCGTGCTCCGTGTTTCAATCTTTTTTCGGCAATCACCAACAGAAACCGCATGGAAACCATCACCTGGTCCGATTTCGAGAAGGTCCTGATCGTCGCTGGCACGGTTACGCGCGTGGAGCCGTTTCCCGAGGCGCGCAAGCCGGCGTGGAAGGTCTGGGCCGACTTCGGGCCGTACGGCGAGAAGAAGACCAGTGCGCAGATCACCGCGCTGTACGCGGCCGAGGACCTGGTCGGCCGCCAGATCGTCGGCGTGATCAACTTTCCCGAAAAGCAGATCGGCCCGTTCCGCTCGGAGTTCCTGCTGACCGGCTTCCCGACCGGGGAGGGCGTCGTCGTGACCGCGATCGAGCGGCCGGTGCCAAACGGGACGCGGCTGGCCTGAGCGGGCTCACGCCGCGGTGGCGTCCGGCGACTCCCAGTCCTCCGGCGTCAGCGGTGGCAGCCCGTGGCGCAGGCGTGCGCGATCGCATTGCGGACTGGCCTCGCCGGACTCCCAGGCCGGGACCAGTTCACGGCATGGGCTCGGCCGGCGTTCGTAGATGCCGCACGCGGTGTGCCCGCCGACATCGCCCTGCAAGGCCACGCAGCGGTCCTCACCGGTTTCCGTGCCGCGCATGACGAGGCGGTGCGGATCGAGCTTGGCGGCGAGTTCGCGCGGGACCTTGCCGCCCATCAACGGCTCTGCCTCGGCCCAGTAGAACGCCACGCGGAAGGTCGCGCAGCAGGCACCGCAACGCAGGCACGGATGGATCCAGGGCATCGGACGGAGAGGGCAAGAGTGCGGGCGCGATTCTAGAACGCGTGCCCTGCGCCTGAAAACGGCATGTGCCCGACTCGGCGTCCGCGCGGGATGCAGGTGGTCATCGCCGTTCCCGCACCCCGCGCGCCTGGCATGCGCGTGATCAGACCGCCTCGAAGATCCCGGCCGCGCCCATGCCGGTGCCGATGCACATCGTGACCATGCCGTACTTCTGCTTGCGCCGGCGCAGACCGTGGATCAGCGTGGCCGCGCGCACCGCGCCGGTCGCGCCGAGCGGGTGGCCGAGTGCGATCGCGCCGCCGAGCGGGTTGACCCTGGCCGGGTCGAGGCCGACGTCGCGGATCACCGCGAGCGCCTGCGCGGCGAACGCCTCGTTCAGCTCGATCCAGTCGAGCTGCTCTTTCTTCAGGCCCGCCAGTTCGAGTGCCTTCGGGATCGCCGCGATCGGGCCAATGCCCATGACCTCGGGCGGCACGCCGGCGACGGCGAAGCCGACGAAGCGCGCCAGCGGGGTCAGGCCGTAGGCCTTGATCGCATGCTCGCTGGCCAGCAGCAGCGCGCCGGCGCCGTCGGACATCTGCGAGGCGTTGCCGGCGGTGACGCTGCCGCCCATGCGGAACACCGGCTTCAGCCTGGCCAGGCCTTCGAGGCTGGTGTCCTTGCGCGGGCCTTCGTCGATCGCGACCACGCGCGTGTCGTGGCGGATCGCGTGCGTGGCGAGGTCCGGATAGCGGTCATCCAGCGTGAATGGCGCGATCTCGTCGACGAACTCGCCGGCGGCGATCGCGGCCAGCGCCTTCTGATGGCTGCCGAGCGCGAACGCGTCCTGGTCCTCGCGGCTGACCTTCCACTTTTCGGCGACCTTCTCGGCGGTGATGCCCATGCCGTAGGCGATCGCGACGTTCTCGTCGGCGAACGCGGCAGGGTTCATCGCGATCTTGTGGCCCATCATCGGCACCATGCTCATCGACTCGGTGCCGCCGGCGAGCATCAGGTCGGCCTCACCGAGGCGGATGCGGTCGGCCGCCATCGCGATCGCCTGCACGCCGGACGAGCAGAAGCGGTTGATCGTGACGCCGGGCACGGTGTCGGGCAGGCCGGCCAGCAGCACGCCGATGCGCGCGACGTTCATGCCTTGCTCGGCTTCCGGCATCGCGCAGCCGATCACCGCGTCGGCGATGCGCGCCGGGTCGATGCCGGGCGCCTGCGCCAGCGCGGCGCGCAGCACGTGCGCGAGCAGGTCGTCCGGGCGCGTGTTACGGAACACGCCGCGCGGCGCCTTGCCGACCGGCGTGCGCACGGCGGAGACGATGTAGGCGTCCTGGATTTGGCGGGTCATGGGAACTCCCTGGAGCGAGGAACGAGTGGAGAGGAGTGAGAAACGAGTAGAGAGGAGTGGGAAACGAGGGATCGACTTCTCTCGTTTCTCACTCCCGCGCGAAGCGCGACAACTAGTTCCTCAATGGCTTGCCGGTGGTCAGCGTGTGCTGGATGCGCTCCTGCGTCTTCGGCATCTGCGCCAGTTCGAAGAAGTGCTTGCGCTCGAGGTCGAGCAGCCACTGCTCGTCGACCTGCGCGCCGCGCTCGATCGCGCCGCCGCAGAGCACATCGCCGATGCGCGTGGCGATCTCGTTGTCGTGCGCGGAGATGAAGCGGCCCTCGAGCATGTTGACCAGCGCCATCTTCAACGTCGCCAGGCCGACGTCGCCGGCCACCGTCACGGCCTTCGCCGGCAGCGGCGGGCGGTAGCCGCTCTCGGCCATCGCCGCGGCGACCTGCTTGGCCACGTGGAGCAGCTCGAAGCCGTTGAACACGATCACGTCGTCCGGGCGCAGCAAGCCGAGCTGTTTGGCTTCCAGCGCGCTGCCGGACATCTTCGCCTGCGCGACCGCCTCGAACATGCGCTTGATTTCCGGAAACACGTCGCCGTCGGCCGCGCGCTGCGCGGCGCGCACCGCGATCTCCTTCAGGCCGCCGCCGGCCGGCACCAGGCCGACGCCGGCCTCGACCAGGCCGATGTAGCTTTCCAGCGCGGCGACCGTGCGCGCGCAGTGCATCTGGAACTCGCAGCCGCCGCCGAGCGCGAGGCCGCGCACCGCCGCGACGACCGGCACCAGCGAATACTTGATGCGCTGGCTGGTCTTCTGGAAGTTCGCGATCATCGACTCGAGGCGCTCGATCTGGCCGCCCTGCACGAAGCCGAGCATGCCCTTGAGGTCGGCGCCGGCCGAGAACGCCTTGTCGCTGTCCTGCCAGATCACGAGTGCCTTGAGGTGGCGTTCGGCGTAGTCGATCGCCTGCTGCAGGCCGTCGAGCACGGCGTCGTTGACCGTGTTCATCTTGGTCTTGAACGAAACGATGCCGACGCCGTCGTCGCCGCGCGTCCACAGCCGCACGCCGTCGTTCTCCCACAGCGTGGTGCCGGTGTCGAACTTCTCGCCGAGCAGCGCGTCGGGGAACAGCTGGCGCGCGTAGACCGGATGCGTCGAGCGCGGCTCGTCCTTGCCGCTGTACGGCGAATACGAGCCCGCTGCATGGTGCACGCCGTCGACCTGGCCGACCCAGGCCGGCAGCGGTGCGCTGCTCATCGCCTTGCCGGCGGCGATGTCCTCGGCGATCCACTGGGCGACCTCGGCCCAGCCGGCCGATTGCCAGCTCTCGAACGGGCCGAGCTTCCAGCCGTAGCCCCAGCGGATCGCGAAGTCGACGTCGCGCGCGGTCTCGGCGATGTCGGCGAGGTGGTAGGCGGTGTAGTGGAACAGGTCGCGGAACACCGCCCACAGGAACTGCGCCTGCGGGTCCTGCGACGCGCGCAGCCTGGCGAATTTCTCCGCCGGGTTCTTCAGCGCGAGGATCGCGGCGACCTCGTCGGACGGCTTCGCCGCGGCGGGTACATAGTCCTGCTTGGCGAGATCCAGCACGACGATGTCCTTGCCGCGCTTGGTGTAGATGCCGGCGCCGCTCTTCTGGCCGAGCGCGCCCTTGGCGATCAGCGCCGACAGCCACGCCGGCGCGGCGAAATGCGCATGCCACGGGTCGTTCGGCAGCGTGTCGGCCATCGTCTTGATCACGTGCGCCATCGTGTCGAGGCCGACCACGTCCGCGGTGCGGTAGGTCGCGCTCTTCGGGCGGCCGATCGCCGGGCCGGTCAGCGCGTCGACGAGGTCGAACGGCAGGCCGAACTTCTCGGTGTGGTGCATCGTGGCGAGGATCGAGAACACGCCGATGCGGTTGCCGATGAAGTTCGGCGTGTCCCTGGCGTAGACCACGCCCTTGCCGAGCGTGGTGGTCAGGAACGCCTCGAGGCCGGCGAGCACGTCGCGGTCGGTCTCGCGGCTCGGGATCAGCTCGACCAGGTGCATGTAGCGCGGTGGATTGAAGAAGTGGATGCCGCTGAAGCGCGTGCGCAGGTCGACCGGCAGCACGTCGGCCAGCGCATTGATCGACAGGCCGGACGTATTGCTCGCAACCACCGCATCTTCAGACAGATACGGAACAATCTTCTTGTAGAGGTCGAGCTTCCAGTCGAGCCGTTCGGCGATCGCCTCGATGACCAGGTCGCAGCCGCGCAGCGCGTCCAGGTGCTCGTCGTAGTTGGCCGGCGTGATCGCGGCGGCCTTGGCCTTGTCGGCCAGCGGCGCCGGCGACAGCTTGGCCAGGTTCGCGATCGCCTTCTGCGCGATGCCGCTCTTGTCGCCCTCCTTCGCCGGCAGGTCGAACAGCAGCGTTTCGACGTCGGCGTTGGCGAGGTGGGCGGCGATCTGCGCGCCCATGACACCGGCGCCGAGCACGGCGGCCTTGCGGATGCGGAGGGGAGGGAAGGTCATCGAATACTCCGGGTCGAAAGGATGTTGATGAGAAGTGCGGCAACGGATGGCCGCTGGTGGACGTCACGAAGACATGGCGTGCCAAGGGTGGTTCGCGTCACGTCGAAGCAGCGATCAGGGACGATCGCAAACGTCATGACCTGAGTCCTGCGGCCGAAAAACGGATCAGGTGCTGAATGGTCTGCTCGCGATGGCTGCGCTCGCTGACGTCGCCCTTGCGCTTGATCATGCCGAAGTCGGCCATCGCGTAGGTCAGCGCGCCGGCGACGATGTCGAGCCGCCAGTACAGTTCCTGCTTGTCCAGCTGCGGCAGGAGCCGCGCGAAAGCGGCCGCGAACTCGCGCAGCACGTGGCCGTAGTTGTCGGATAGGAACTTGCGCAGGCGCTCGTCATGCTCGGCAAACGCACGTGCGAGCACGCGCACGAACGCGGTGCCGCCGGCGCTGTCCATCGATTGCTCGAGGGCAGGGCGGATGAACGCGTCGAGCACGTCCTCGAGCGTGTGGTCGGGGCGCGCGGCGACCGTGGCCAGCGCGGCGAGCCGGTGCCGATTCAGCTCGTCGAGGCGGCGCCGGAACACCTCCTCGATGAGGCTTTCCTTCGAGCCGAAGTGGTAGTTGACGGCGGCGAGGTTGACCTTGGCCGCGGCAGTGACCTGGCGCAGCGACGCGCCGGCGAACCCATGCCGCGCGAACAGCGTCTCGGCGACGCCGAGGATGCGTTCCTTGGTGGAGAAGCCCGAGGGAGCACTGCGCATGGTTCGCGGCGGCAGTCAAACGAGCGTTTGAATATAGGCCGGTGCGCGGAAACGGTCAAACCACGGTGTCAAACTGTAGCGAAACTGGCTAGAATTCCCATGGATAACGTGTGCTAAGCCAGCGGTTTGGCGCAGGTTTGGCCCTCCCACCGTTCCTTTCAACCCGATTCACGGAGACCTGCAGCATATGGCGCTGGAGCGCACCCTTTCCATCATCAAGCCCGACGCGGTCGCGAAGAACGTCATCGGCGAGATCTACTCCCGTTTCGAGAAGGCCGGCCTGAAGGTCGTCGCGGCGAAGATGAAGCACCTGTCGCGCAAGGAGGCCGAGGGTTTCTACGCGGTCCACCGCGAGCGTCCGTTCTTCAACGCGCTCGTCGAGTTCATGATTTCCGGCCCGGTCATGATCCAGGCCCTCGAGGGCGACAACGCGATCCTCAAGAACCGCGAGCTGATGGGCGCGACCAATCCGAAGGACGCGGCGCCGGGCACGATCCGCGCCGACTTCGCCGAGTCGATCGACGCCAACGCGGTGCATGGTTCCGACGGCGCCGACACGGCAAAGGTGGAAATCGCGTACTTCTTCGCAGACACCGAGATCTGCCCGCGCTAAAGGTGCAAAGGTGACGACGGCCAAGACCAACCTGTTCGACTACGACCGCCAGGGCCTGCGCGACCTGTTCGCGCGCCTCGGCGAAAAGCCGTATCGCGCCGACCAGGTGATGAAGTGGGTCTACCACCGCCACGTCACCGATTTCGCGGAAATGACCGACGTCGGCAAGGCCTTGCGCGACAAGCTTGCCGACGCGGTCGAGATCGTGCCGCCGAACACGCTGTTCGAGAAGCAGGCCAGCGATGGCACGCACAAGTGGCTGCTCGGTATGGACGGCGGCAACGCGATCGAGACCGTGTTCATCCCGGAAACCTCGCGCGGCACGCTGTGCGTGTCCTCGCAGGTCGGCTGCGGCCTGAACTGCCAGTTCTGCTCGACCGCGACGCAGGGCTTCAACCGCAACCTGTCCGCGGCCGAGATCATCGGCCAGGTCTGGGTCGCCGCGAAGCACCTTGGCAACGTGCCGCACCAGCAGCGCAAGCTCACCAACGTCGTCATGATGGGCATGGGCGAGCCGTTGCTGAACTTCGACAACGTCGTCACCGCGATGAGCGTGATGCGCGACGACCTCGGCTTCGGCCTGGCCAACAAGCGCGTGACGCTGTCGACCGCCGGCCTGGTGCCGATGATCGACAAGCTCGGCGAGGTCGCCGACGTTTCGCTGGCCGTCTCGCTGCATGCGCCGAACGACGAGCTGCGCACCGAGCTGGTGCCGCTGAACAAGAAATACCCGATCAAGGAACTGCTCGACGCCTGCGCGCGCTATGCCGCGCGTCGCCCGCGCACGTCGATCACGTTCGAGTACACGATGCTCAAGGGCGTCAACGACCAGCCCGAACACGCGCGCCAGTTGGTCAAGCTGATGCGCCGCCTGCCGGCCAAGGTCAACCTGATCCCGTTCAACCCGTTCCACGGCACGCGCTTCGAGCGCTCCGACGAGGACGTGATCCGCGCTTTCCAGAAGATCCTGCTCGACGCAGACGTGCTGACCATGGTTCGGCGCACGCGCGGCGACGACATCGACGCCGCCTGCGGCCAGCTCAAGGGCCAGGTCGTGGACCGCACGCGTCGCCAGGCGGAATTCCGCCGCAAGCTGGGGGAGGACGTGGCGGATGCGGCTTGAGCATGGGGTGAGGGCGATCGCGCTCATGGCGGCGATCGCATTGCTGGCCGGTTGTGGCGCGAATGCCGGTGGGGTCAAGAAGGAAGATGCGGCGACCAAGCGCGAGGAAGCCGCGCGCGTGCACACCGACCTTGGCCAGCAGTATTTGCGCCAGGGCAAGCTGGAACTCGCGCTCGAGAAGCTCAACAAGGCGCTTTCCTACGACTCGGGTTATGTCGATGCGCATACCGTGATCGCCGTGCTTTATGAGCACATCGGCGATTCGGCCAAGGCCGAGCAGCACTACCGGCGCGCGACCCAGCTCAGGCCCAAGGGCGGCGCCGAGCTCAACAACTACGGCACGTTCCTGTGCAAGGTCGGCCGCTACGACGAGGCGCAAGGCTATTTCGAGCGCGCCATCGCCGATCCGTTCTACCAGACGCCGGCTTTGGCGCTGACCAACGGTGGCACCTGCCTGCTCAAGGCAGGCAAGCGCGACGAGGCCGAACAGATGCTGCGCCTGGCGCTGGAGCGCCAGCCCAACGATGCCGAGGCGCTGCTCCAGCTGGCGGGCGTGTTGTACGCGAAGGGCGAGTACTTCAATGCGCGCGCGTTCATGCAGCGCTTCGAGGCGCTGGCCGAGACGCGGCCGGATGCCTTGCTGCTCGGCCGCAACATCGAGCTGCGGCTCGGCAATGGGCGCGCGGCAGGCGACTACACGCGCAAGCTGCTGCAGGGTTTTCCGGAATCGCAGGAAGCGCGCTCGCTGAACGCACAAGGTTAGGCAGGTGAACGAGAACGACGGTCGGCGGCCGCGGGCCGACGGCTCTGAAGGGGTGACGCCGGGCCCGAGGGAACGCGCGACAGGGGCGCGCGGGACCGGCGAAGCGAATGCGGACAGCGCCAGCCCGCCGGCGCTGCCTTTGTCCACAGGAACCGACACGATGAGAGCCGAACAGGCCAGCGAAGTGAATGAACCCAACCAGGTCGACGACGGCGCGCCACTGGATCTTCGTGATCGCCTCGACGTGCCTCTCGGGCATCGCCTCGCGGCTGCGCGCGAACGCAAAGGCTGGAGCCATGCGGACGTTGGCGCGCGCCTGAAGCTGCCGGCCCGGCTGATCGCGCGGCTGGAAGCCGACGATTACGAGGGGCTGACGCAAGGCGTCTACCTGCATGGCTACCTCGGCAGCTACGCGCGCCTCGTCGGCATTCCGGTCGAGCAGGCTGCCCGCGTCGCCGCGGCGAACACTGAGGCCGCCCCGCTGGTGGCGACTGGCACGATCTCGCGGTCGCGCTACCTGTTCGACCGCTACTCGGTCAGCGCGACCTACCTGATCCTGACCGCGATCATCGTGGTGCCGGCCGTCTGGCTCGCCACGCACGGCGGGCTGGAACAGAACCTGGCACGCACGACGCCGCTGGATCCGCCGGTACAGATGGTTGCGGCGACGCCGGCACCCGAGTCCCCGGTCGCCGATCCCGTCGATTCCAGTGCCGGCAGCCTGGACATGCCGGCCGATGCCGGCATCGCGCAGGCCACGCCGCCGGCTCCGGCGGCGACCACCGAGACCACGCCGGTCATCGCCTCGATGGCGCCGTTTCCGTCCACGCCGACGCCGACTCCCGCCACGCCGGGCGCGGCCACCAGCATCGGCAGCGGCGCGCATGTGCTCAGCCTCAAGCTCGCGCAGCAGAGCTGGGTCGAGGTCATCGGCGCCGACGGTCGCAAGCTCGAGTACGGCATGCTCGGCGCCGGCAGTGAGCGCAGCTACCGCACTGACGGTCCGCTGTCGGTGCGCCTGGGCAATGCGCAGGGCGCACAGCTCGCCACCGATGGCGCGGCGCTCGACCTGGCTCCGTTCCAGCGCGGCAACGTCGCGCACGTCAAGCTGTTCGGCAGCAGCGGTCCGAGCGACGGCCGCGCCGAGTAAGGCGCTTGCTGAACGTGTTCGCGGCGCATCGCGTTGGCGCGGTCGCGCCGCCGCGGTTTCCTGCTACCCTTTGCGCTTTCCGGCCGGCCGCAAGCCCGGCCGGCCGCGTGGTTTTGTGTCCTTCCAGGTGAATGCATGGCTTTCGAAGTCCTCGACGAACACGAGCAAGGTGAACTGGTCCGCAAGTGGCTGCGTGAAAACGCACTGTCGATCGTGGTCGGCGTGGGGCTCGGCCTCGTGCTGATCTTCGGCTGGCAGCAGTGGAAGGCGCACCGCGAGCGCCTGGCCACCGAGGCGGCCGTGCAGTACCAGGCGCTCACGACCGCGGCCAGCGCCGGCAAGAAGGACGAGGTTGCCACGGTCGCGCAGGCCCTGCGCAAGGACTTCCCGGACAGCGTCTACGCCGTGTTCGCCGCGCTGCGCCAGGCCGACGAGGCTGCCGCCAAGGGCGATCTCTCCGCTGCTGCCGAGGCGCTCGAGTGGGCGCGCCAGCATGCCGCTGCCGACAGTCTGAAGTCGCTCGCGGGGCTGCAACTGGCACGCGTCAAGCTCGCCCAGGGCGACGCAGACGGTGCGCTCAAGCTGCTCGACGCGGCACCGAAGGGCGACTACGCCGGCCTCGCCGCCGAAGTCCGCGGCGACGCGCTGGCCAAGCTCGGCCGGACCGATGCGGCCCGCACGGCCTACCAGGACGCACTGTCGAATCTTGATCCGACCGCGCCGGGCCGAAGCCTGGTGCAGATGAAGCTCGACGACCTTGCCGCCGCACCGGCGCAGGTCACCGTGCCGCCGGCGAAGGACGGCACCCCGGCCGCGGAGAAGCTCGGTTCATGAAACGCTCGCTGATCCTGGTCGCGGCACTCGCGACGGCCTTGAGCGGCTGCACCTGGCTCAAGAGCCTCGGCAAGAAGGACAATGTCGCGCCGCCGACGCCGCTGACGGAGTTCACCCCGCTGACGCAGGTCGAGCGGCTGTGGACCGCGAACGTGGGCGGCGGCGCCGGCGACAGTGGCGCACGCCTCGCGCCGGGCGTGGTCGACGGCCGTGTCTACGCCGCCGGCATCGACGGCAGCGTGGCCGCGCTCGACGCGGCCAGCGGCCGCACGCTGTGGCAGAAGCGCCTCGGCGAACGCTCCGGCTGGCTGCGCCGCGGCGGCAATTCGCTGCGCTGGTCCGGCGGCCCGGCCGTGCATGGCGACCTGCTCGTCGTCGGCGGACTCGACGGCCAGCTCCACGCGCTGTCCGCGCAGGACGGCGCCGAGCGCTGGCATGTGCAGCTGACCTCCGAGGTCATCTCGGCGCCTGCGCTGACCGACGAGGTCGTCGTCGTGCGCACCAATGACGGGAGACTCGTCGGCCTCAACGCGGCCGACGGCAGCAGCAAGTGGATCTTCGACCAGTCGGTGCCGGCGCTCAGCCTGCGCGGCAACTCGACGCCGCTGATCGCCAATGGCGTGGTCTACGACGGCTTCGACAACGGCAAGGTCGTCGCGGTCCGCGCCGACGACGGTGCCGAGCAATGGGTGCAGGCGCTGTCCGCCGGCGAAGGCCGCACCGAGGTCGAGCGCCTGTCCGACGTCGACGGCAACCTCGTCACCGATGGCGCCGCGCTGTATGGCGCGGGCTACCGCGGCCAGGTCGCCGCGCTGTCGCTCGACAGCGGCCGGCCGCTTTGGCAACGCGACCTCTCCAGCTACGTCGGCGCTGCGGTCAGCGGCAACGTGGTCGTGGTCGTCGACGCCGACGGCAACGTGTGGGCATTCGATCGCGAAACGGGCGTCAACCTGTGGAAGCAGGACCAGCTCAAGTACCGCTGGCTGAGCGCGCCGGCGATCCAGGGCAAGTACGTCGCGGTCGGCGACAGCGAAGGCTACGTGCACTGGCTGAGCCTGGACGAGGGCAAGTTCGCCGCGCGCGAGCGCCTCAGCCGCAAGGCGATCGAAGGCGCGCCGCTGGTCGTCGACGACGTGCTCTACGTCGAGGACGTGAAAGGACACATCGGCGCCTACCGCGCCCGTCAGTAAGGCGCGGCTACCGCCGCCGCCCGTGAGCCTGTCGAAGATCCCGGCAGGTCCGCGCGGCGGCCAGCGTCGCCGCGCATCCCTTTGTGGGCCGCCCCGTCGGGGCGGCCGTTTGCGGAGCCCGCGATGCTTCCCGTAGTTGCCCTGGTCGGGCGCCCGAACGTCGGCAAGTCGACGTTGTTCAATGTGCTCACGCGCACGCGCGACGCGCTCGTGCACGACATGCCCGGCGTCACGCGCGACCGCCATTACGGCGTGTGCCGCCTTGCGCCGGACAAGCCCTTCGTCATCGTCGATACCGGCGGCCTGGTCGACGACGCGACTGGCCTGGACGCGCACACCGCGCGCCAGGCGGAACTGGCGATGGACGAGGCCGACGTCGTCGTGCTGACCGTCGACGCGCGCGACGGCCTGCTGCCGAGCGACCGCGCGATCCTCGACCGCCTGCGCCGCTCCGGCAAGCCGGTGCTGCTGGGCGTGAACAAAGTCGACGGCCTCGACGAGCACGCCGCGCTGGCCGAGTTCGCCGCGCTCGGCCTCGCCGCCGCGCTGCCGCTGTCGGCCGCGCACGGCCGCGGCGTCACCGCGCTGCTGGCGGCGATCGAGCCGCTGCTGCCCGAACCGACGCTCGATCCACTCGCCGAGACGCCCGACGACGGCATCCGCGTCGCGATCGTCGGCCGCCCGAACGTCGGCAAGTCGACCCTGGTCAACCGCCTGCTTGGCGAGGAGCGCGTGATCGCCTCCGACGTGCCTGGCACCACGCGCGATTCCATCCGCATCGCGCTCGAGCGCGACGGCAAGCGCTACACGCTGATCGACACCGCCGGCATCCGCCGCCGCGCGCGCGTCGAGGACGCGGTCGAGAAGTTCAGCGTGATCAAGTCGCTGCAGTCGGTCGAGGCGGCGCACGTGACCGTGCTGGTGCTCGACGCGCGCGAAGGCGTGGCCGAGCAGGATGCCACGCTGATCGGCCACGTGCTCGCCTCCGGCCGCGCGCTGGTGATCGCGGTCAACAAGTGGGACGGCCTGGACAAGTACCAGCGCGAGCAGTGCGTGACCTCGCTGGCGCGCAAGCTCGACTTCGCCGCCTGGGCGCGCCAGGTCTACATCTCGGCGCTGCACGGCAGCGGCATCGGCGAACTGATGAAGGCGGTCAACCGCGCCTACGCTTCGGCCAACCACCAGTTCACCTCGTCCGAGCTGACGCGCGCGGTCGAGGCCGCCTACCAGGCCTACCAGCCGCCGCTGGTGCGCGGCCACACGCCGAAGCTGAAGTTCGCCCATCCCGGCGGCACCAATCCGCCGACGATCGTCATCCATGGCGCGCGCACCAAGCACATCGCCGACAGCTACCGCCGCTACCTCGAGAACTTCTTCCGCAAGCGCTACCGCCTCGAAGGCACGCCGGTGCGCATCGAGTTCCGCGACAGCGACAATCCGTACGCCGGCAAGCGCAACGAGCTGACCGAAGGCCAGCAGCGCCGGCGCACGCGCATGATCCGCAACGCGAAGCGCGGACAGCGCTGACGCGAGTCCCGCCATGCCGTCGCCGCCACTCACCGTCGCGATCCTCGCCGGCGGCGCGGCGAGCCGGGTCGGCGGCCGCGACAAGGGCCTTGAGATCCTCGGCGGCCGCCCGCTAGTCGCCTGGGTCGTCGAGGCGATCCGTCAAATGGACGACGCGCTCGCGCTCAAGCCCCTCCCTTCAAGGGGAGGGTTGGGTGGGGATGGTGTTGATTCACAGCACGACCCGCTTGCCGCAGGCGAGCTCCTGATCGTCGCCAACCGTCACCGCGACGCCTATTCGAAGTACGCGCGCACGATTCCCGATGTAACCCCCGGCTTCCGCGGTCCGCTCGCCGGCATCGCCGCCGCGCTCGCCGCCTGCGCGACGCCGTGGTTGCTGACCGTGCCGGTCGATTGCCCGACACCGCCATCCGATCTGGCTGCGCGCCTGCTCGGCGCGGCGCGCATACACGACGGCGATGCCTTCGTCGCGCACGACGGCGAGCGCCGCCAGCCGTTGTTCGCGCTGTACCGGCGCGAGCTGGCCGCATCGGCGGCAGCCGGCGTCGCGGCCGGGCAGGGCGTGTGGCAGTGGCAGCAGGCGATCGGTGCGCGCGAGCTTGATTTCGGCGACCGCCGCGCGCAGTTTCGCAACCTCAATACGCCCGAGGATTTCGCCGCCCATGCCGCAGAGCACGACCTCGACCGCTGACTTTCCGCAGCGCCTGTCCGTCGACGAGGCGCGCGCGCGCGTGCGTGCACTGTGCGCGCAGCGGCGCCTGCCGGCCGAGGATGTCGCGCTCGATGCCGCGCTCGGCCGCGTGCTCGCCGCCGACCTCGTTGCGCCGCTCGACCAGCCGCCGTTCGCGAACTCGGCGATGGACGGCTATGCGCTGCGTGGCGTCGAGCTGCCGGCGCACGGCGAGCGTGCATTCCGCCTCGCCGGCGCCGTGCTCGCCGGTGCGCGCACCGCGCCGGCCTGCGGCCCGGGCGAGTGCATCCGCATCACCACCGGCGCGCCGCTGCCACCGGGCGCCGACACGGTCGTGATCAAGGAAAACGTACGCAGCGAAGGCGATGCGGTGGTCGTCGCGGCCGGCGAGCGCGCCGGCGCGAACGTGCGCCCGGCCGGCGAGGACTGGCGTCGCGGCGAGGTCGTGCTGCGCGCCGGCGACGTGCTGACGCCGGCGCGGCTCGGCGTGCTCGCCGCCGCCGGCGTCGCGCAGGCCAGCGTCGCGCGGCGGCCGCGCGTGGCGCTGTTCGTGACTGGCGACGAGCTGGTGCCGCCGGCGCAGCCGCTCGGCTTCGGCCAGATCCACGACAGCAACCGCTACAGCCTCGGCGGCCTGCTGCGCGCTGCCGGCATCGAACCGGTGCAGGTCGCGCACCTGCGCGACGATCCCGACGCGTTGCGCACAGCGCTGCGCGAGGCCGGTGCGCACTGCGACCTGATCCTCAGCAGCGGCGGCGTCTCGGCCGGCGAGGCCGACTTCCTGCCGGGCCTGGTCGCCGCGCTCGGCCGCGTGCATTTCTGGAAGGTGCGCATGAAGCCGGGCATGCCGCTGCTGTGCGGCGAGATCGGCCAGGCGCTGGTGTTTGCGTTGCCCGGCAACCCGGTGTCGACGATCGCGACGTTCCTCGCGCTGGTGCAACCGGCGCTGCTCGCGCTGCAGGGCGCGCGCGTCGAGGCGCATGTGCGCCGTGCGCGCCTGGCCGCGCCGATCGCGAAGAAGCACGACCGCGCCGAGTTCCTGCGCGCCGCGCTCGAATCGCGCGACGACGGCGCGCTGTGGGCGACGCCGTTGCGCCAGCAGGGCTCGGGCATGTTGCGCGGCGTCGCCGAGGCCGATGCGCTGATCGTCGTGCCGGAAACCGTGCATGAACTCGCGGCCGGCGCGGTCGTGGAAATCCTGCCGCTGCCGGGCCTATGCTGATTTGGGCCGAGGGCTGAAAAACGTCGTGGTTTTACGTAAAGCGGGAATGCGACGACCGAACACCATCCCCACCCAACCCTCCAATTGAAGGGGGGGGCTGAAGAGCCGCCGGATACGACCGCGGCCATATCGCCCGCGGGCTGATTTAGACGTTGCTTTCCGAACCGATGAATGCAGTGACCGACAATCTTTCCACCGACACCGGCCCGGCCGAGATCGATCCGGCCGAGGCGCTCGCACGCCAGCGTGCCGGCGCGCTGTTGCTCGACGTGCGCGAGGACGATGAACGTGCCGGTGGTTTCCCGGCCGGTTCCAGCGGTGTGCCGCGCGGCGAGCTGGCTGCGCGCATCGCCGCGGTCGCGCCGGATCGCACACGACCGATCCTGACGATCTGCGCCAGCGGCCGGCGTTCGCTGCTCGCGCTCGAGACGCTGCGCGAACTCGGCTACGCGCGGTGCGCCTCGGTGCGCGGCGGGTTTGCGCGCTGGCAGGCCGATGGCTTGCCGGTCGAGGCCGGCGTGCTCGGCGCCGACGCGGCCGAGCGCTATGCGCGCCACCTCGTGCTGCCGGAGGTCGGCGTTGCTGGCCAGCAGCGCCTCGGCAACGCGCGCGTCGCGCTGATCGGCGCCGGCGGCCTCGGCGCGCCGGCGGCGCTGTACCTGGCGTCGGCTGGCGTCGGCCGCCTGACCCTGATCGACGACGACCGCGTCGAGCGCTCGAACCTGCAGCGCCAGGTGATCCATGCCGACGCGCGCATCGGCGCGCTGAAGGTCGAGTCCGCGCGGCAGACGCTGAACGCGCTGAATCCCTCGGTCCGCGTCGTGACGCACGCCGAACGGCTGTGTGCAGCCAACGTAGAGGCGCTGATCGGCGACCACGACCTCGTCATCGACGGCGCCGACAACTTCCCGACGCGCTACCTGCTCGACGCCGCCTGCCAGCAACTGAAGCTGCCGCTGGTCTATGGCGCGGTGCACCGCTTCAGCGGCCAGGTCAGCGTGTTCGATCCGCGCCGGGCCGACTCGCCGTGCTACCGCTGTCTGTTCCCGCAGCCGCCATCGGCGGCCGAGGCGCCCAACTGCAGCGAGGCCGGCGTGCTCGGTGTGCTGCCCGGCGTGATCGGCCTGCTGCAGGCGACCGAGGCGTTGAAACTCCTGCTCGGTATCGGCGAACTGCTGGTCGGCCGGCTGCTGTGCTTCGACGCGCTGGCCGGCTCGTTCCGCGAGCTGCGCCTGCCGCGCGATCCGGGCTGCCCCGGCTGCGGCGCCGACGCACGCTTCGTCGGCTACGAGGACCTCGCCCAGGTCTGCGCGGCAGATTGACCCGCCCGTTACCGCACTGCCGGCGTACGTGCGCGATAATCGCGCTTTTGCCACCGCCCGTTTCCGCCCATGCCTACCGAACGCATCTTCCATCCGCGCCTGCGCGAGCGCCTGATGTCGGCCGACGAAGCTGCCGCGCTGATCCAGCCCGGCGAAACCGTCGCGATGAGCGGCTTCACCGGCTCGGGCTATCCGAAGGCGGTGCCGCAGGCGCTGGCGCGGCGCATCGAGCAGGTCAAGGCGGCCGGCACGCCGTTCCAGGTGCGCGTGCTGACCGGCGCCTCGACCGCGCCGGAACTCGACGGCGCGCTGGCCAAGGTCGATGGCATGGCGCTGCGCCTGCCGTTTCAGTCCGATCCGGAGGCGCGCACGCGCATCAACCACGGGCGCATGGAATACATCGACATGCACCTCAGTCACGTCGCGCAGCAGACCTGGTTCGGCTTCTTCGGCGAGATCGACACCGCCGTGGTCGAGGTGACCGCGATCCGCGAAGACGGCACGCTGGTGCCGTCGACCTCGGTCGGAAACAACAAGACCTGGCTCGACCTCGCGCGCAAGGTCATCCTCGAGGTCAACGACTGGCAGCCGGAAGGCATCGACGGCATGCACGATGTCTACTACGGCACCGCGCGGCCGCCGCACCGCAAGCCTATCCCGTTGGTGAACCCGGACGACCGCATCGGCGAGCGCTACCTGCGCTGCGATCCGGACAAGGTCGTGGCGGTCGTGCGCACGAATGCACCGGACCGCAACAGCCCGTTCGCGCCGATCGACGAGGCCAGCCGGCGCATCGCCGGCTACCTGGTCGAGTTCCTGCAGCATGAGATCGCACTGGGGCGCCTGCCGGGCAATCTGTTGCCGCTGCAGTCGGGCGTGGGCAACATCCCGAACGCGGTGCTGGCTGGCCTCGCCGACAGCGGCCTGCGCGGCCTCAACGCCTACACCGAGGTGATCCAGGACGGCATGCTCGACCTGTTGCGCTCGGGCGTGCTGGCCAGCGCCTCCTGCACCGGCTTCGCGCTGAGCCCGGCCGCCAGCGAGGAGTTCAAGCGCAACGTCGAGTTCTACCGCGAGCGCATCATCATGCGCACGCAGGAGATCTCGAACCATCCCGAACTCGTGCGCCGGCTCGGCTGCATCGCGATGAACGGCATGATCGAGGCCGACCTGTACGGCAACGTCAACTCGACCCACGTCATGGGCAGCCGCATCCAGAACGGCATCGGCGGCTCCGGCGACTTTGCGCGCAACGGCTTCCTGTCGGTGTTCCTGAGCCCGAGCACGGCCAAGCACGGCACGATCTCGGCGCTGGTGCCGATGGTCAGCCACGTCGACCACACCGAGCACGACGTGTCGGTGATCGTCACCGAACAGGGCCTGGCCGACCTGCGCGGGCTGTCGCCCAAGCAGCGCGCGCGCACGCTGCTCGCGCACTGCGTGCATCCGGACTACCGTGACGCGCTGCAGGACTATTTCGACCGCGCCTGCCGCGACAGCTTCGGCAAGCACACGCCGCACCTGCTGCAGGAGGCGCTGTCCTGGCACCAGCGCTGGCTCGACACCGGCGACATGCGCGTAGGCTGACGCGCCGGCTCTCGCAGGCCGGCCGGCGCCATCGGGCCGGCCGCGCGATGCGCGTCCAGCCTACGCGTGCCGCTTCTGCGCCGCTTCGAACGCGGCCAGTTGCTCGGGCGTGGCGTCCTTCTGGTGCTTCGCCTTCCACGCCGCGAACGGCTCGCCGTAGATGCGCTCGCGCGCGGCGTCCTTGTCGAGTTCGACGCCGCGTTCGGCGGCCGCTTCGCGGTACCAGTCGGCCAGGCAGTTGCGGCAGAAGCCGGCGGTGATCATCAGGTCGATGTTCTGCACGTCGCTGCGCGTGCGCAGGTGCGTGAGCAGGCGGCGGAACGCGGCGGCTTCCAGTTCGGTGTCGGGCGAGGTCATGGGGCGTGTCCAGGGGCGTGCGATGGGGCGGCGTGGTTTGAGCGGCACGACGCGGCCGTGGAATAATGCGCGTTTTCGGCTGGATCCCCAATGACCGCGCGACTTCTCGATGGCCGCCGCATCGCCGATGAAGTGCTCGATGGCGTCGCCGCGCGGGTCAGGGCGCGCGCGGCCGCCGGCCAGCGCGTGCCGGGCCTGGCGGTGATCCTGGTCGGCGCCGATCCGGCCTCGGCCGTGTACGTGCGCAACAAGCGCCGCGCCTGCAAGCACGTCGGCTTCCGTTCGTTCGACTACGACCTGCCGGCGACCACCGGCGAGGCCGAGCTGGTTGCGCTGATCGACCGCCTGAACACCGACCCGGACGTGCACGGCATCCTGCTGCAATTGCCGCTGCCACCCGGCATCAACGCGACCGCGCTGATCGACCGCATCGACGCGCGCAAGGACGTCGACGGCTTCCAGGCCGAGAACGTCGGTCGCCTCGCGCTGCGCCAGCGCGGCCTGCGGCCGTGCACGCCGAAGGGCGTGATGACGCTGCTCGCGCACACCGATCGCCCGGTGCGCGGCCGCGATGCGGTCGTGGTCGGCGTGTCCAACCACGTCGGCCGGCCGCTGATCCTAGAGCTGCTGCTGGCCGGCTGCACGACCACGGCCTGCCACAAGTTCACCGCCGACCTCGCGCGCGAGGTGCGCCGCGCCGACATCGTGGTCGTCGCGGTCGGCCGGCCCGGCCTGGTCAGGGGCGAGTGGATCAAGCCCGGCGCGGTCGTCATCGACGTCGGCATCAACCGCCTCGAAGACGGCCGCCTGGTCGGCGACGTCGAGTTCGAGCCGGCCGCCGAGCGCGCGTCGTGGATCACGCCGGTGCCGGGCGGGGTCGGGCCGATGACGGTCGCGACGCTGATGGAGAACACGCTGGAGGCGGCCGAGACGTTCTTCGACTGAACGCGCTGGCCGCCGTTTCGATCCGAACCCAACGCGTGATCAAGAGTCGCGCCGGAACCTGACCCCATGTTGCGATCCTTCTCGATACCGACCCTGCGCCTGGGTGCCTGCGTGCTGGCGCTCGCCCTCGGTGGCTGCGCCGGCCTGGTCAACCGCGCCAGCCAGAAAATGGCCGACAACCTGACTGCCGGCATCCTCAACCAGGACGATGCCGGCCTCGCACGCGACGGCATTCCGGCCTGGCTGCTGCTGGTCGATGGCTTCGTCGAAGGCGATCCGCGCAACGTCGGCATGCTGATGGCGGGCGCGCGCCTTTACGGCGCCTATGCCGGCGGCTTCGTGGACGATGCGCAGCGCAGCGAGCGGCTGTCGGCACGCAGCTTCGACTATGCGCGCCGCGCGACCTGCCTCGACGCGGCGGCGCTGTGCCGCCAGCTCGATGCGCCGTTCGAGGCGTTCCAGGCCGAACTCGCGCGGGCCGACGGCAAGGACGTGCCGGTGCTGAACACGCTGGCGTCGGCGTGGGCAGGCCGCATCCAGGCCAACAGCGCCGACTGGAAGGCGATCGCGGACATCCCGAAGGTGCAGGCGCTGTTCGAGCGCGTGGTCGCGCTCGATCCGGCCTATGCCGGCGGCGAGCCGTACATGTACCTCGGCGTGCTCGCGACGCTGCGCCCGGCCTCGCTCGGCGGCCATCCGGAGCAGGGCAAGGCCTACTTCGAGAAGGCGCTTGCAATGTCCGGCGGCAGGAACCAGATGGTGCGCGTGCTCTATGCCGAGCGCTATGCGCGGCTGGTGTTCGACCAGGAGCTGCACGACCGCCTGCTGCACGAAGCGCTCGCGGCCGATCCGCACGCGCCGGGCCTGACCCTGATCAACGTGCTGGCGCAGCAGCGTGCGCGCAAACTGCTGGAAACCGGCAAGGATTATTTCTAGGCCCGAGGGCACCGCCGCGGCGCGGTCGTTCTTTGCAGGAGCGCACCCTGTGCGCGACCAGCCTGTGGCGTGAGCATGACGTGCTGGGGTCGCCCACAGGGTGGGCTCCTGCGACAGAGCCGCAGCTGCGGCGCGGACGTTCACGGGCCTTGGCCCGAACGAAACATAGATGGAGCCACGAAAATGAACATGCTGAGCAAGACCCTCCTCGCGCTCGCGATCGGCCTCGCCGCCACCGCCGTGCAGGCCGCCACGATCAAGATCGCCACCGTCGCGCCCGACGGCACCGCCTGGATGCGCGAGATGCGCGCGGTCGGCGAGGCGATCAAGAGCAAGACCGACGGCCGCGTCGAGATCAAGTACTACCCGGGTGGCGTCATGGGCGACGACGCGACCGTGCTGCGCAAGATCAAGATCGGCCAGCTGCAGGGCGGCGCGTTCACCGGCGGCGAGGCCTCGATCATCGCCAGGGACGCGCAGGTCTACAGCCTGCCGTTCCTGTTCCGCAACCAGGCCGAGATCGACCAGGTCCGCGCCAAGCTCGATCCGCTGCTCAAGCAGCAGTTCGCCAAGGCCGGCTTCGAACTGGTCGGCGTCAGCGGCGGCGGCTTCGCCTACCTGATGAGCACGCGCGACATCAAGAACCGCGACGACCTCAAGGCGGCCAAGGTGTGGGTGCCGCAGAGCGACAAGATCGCCGAACTGGCGTTCAAGACCGCCGGCGTGACGCCGATTCCGCTGCCGCTGTCGGACGTCTACACCAGCCTGCAGACCGGCCTGATCGACACCGCCGCGAACACGCCGGCCGGCGCGATCGCGTTCCAGTGGCATACCAAGCTGAAGCACATGGTCGACCTGCCGCTCAGCTACGTGGTCGGCGAGCTGGTCATCGACAAGAAGGCGTTCGACAAGCTCGACGACGCCGACCAGAAGGTCGTCGACCAGGAATTCGCGGCCGGCTTCGCCAAGCTCGACAAGATCAACCGCGACGACAACGCCGCCGCACGCGAGGCGCTCAAGCAGCAGGGCATGACGATCAGCGAGCCGGCGCCGGCCGAGCGCACGAGCTTCGAGGCGATCGGCAGCGACGTGTTCAAGCAGCTGTCGGCGCAGGACGCACTGTCGCCGGAGATGCTCAAGGCGCTGACCGCGGCACTGGCCGAAGTGCGCGACGGGAAGGCGCAATGAGCGAGCGCGGTCGCGGACTGTTGCGCTGGCTCGACCGCCTCGAGACCGGGTTGATCGCGCTGCTGGTGCTGGCGATGGTGCTGCTCGCGGGCGCGCAGATCGTGTTGCGCAACCTGTTCGAGACCGGCCTGGCCTGGGCCGACCCGCTGTTGCGCGCGATGGTGCTGTGGGCGGCCATGCTCGGCGCGCTCGCGGCCGCGCGCGACGACAAGCACATCGGCATCGACTTCGTCACGCATTTCGTGCACGGCCGAGCGCGCCGCGTGCTGCGCGCGGTCACGCTGCTGTTCGCCGCGGCGATGGCGGCGACGGTCGCCTGGTACGGCGTGGGGCTGGTCGAGCTCGATTACGGCTCGGGCGCGGCGACCGCCGGCATCCCGAACTGGTGCATCGAGGCGATCATCCCGGTCGGTTTCGCGCTGCTCGCGCTGCGCCTGGCGCTGCGCGCGTTCCTGCCGCCGCGCAACGCGCTGCCGGCACTGGCGCCGGAGCTGCCATGATCCTGCTCGCCGTCATCGGGTTGCTGGTGCTGGCCGCGCTCGGCGCGCCGCTGTTCGCGCTGATCGCGGCGGTCGCGCTGCTCGGCTTCAATGCATCCGGGCAGGAGGGTGTCGCGGTCGCGGTCGAGTTCTACCGCCTGGCCGACATGCCGGCGCTGATCGCGATCCCGCTGTTCACGCTGGCCGGCTACCTGCTGGCCGAGAGCCAGGCGCCGCAGCGGCTGGTACGCGTGACCAACGCGCTGCTCGGCTGGCTGCCGGGCGGCCTCGCGATTGTCGCCGTGCTCGCCTGCGCGATGTTCACCGCGTTCACCGGCGCCACCGGCGTGACGATCGTCGCGCTCGGCGCGGTGCTGTATCCGGCGCTGCTGCAGCAGAAGTACGGCGAGAAGTTCTCGCTCGGCCTGCTGACCGCCTCGGGCAGCCTCGGCCTGATCCTGGTGCCGTCGATGCCGCTGATCCTGTACGGCGTCGTCGCGCAGCAGTTCCACACCACGCCGCCGGTCAGCATCGATGCGCTGTTCAAGGCCGGCGTGCTGCCGTGCGCGCTGATGGTCGTGCTGCTCGGCATCTACAGCGTCTGGCATGCGCGCAAGGTCGGCGTGGTGCGCGAGAAGGTCAGCGGCCGCGAGCTGCTGGCCGCGCTGCGCGGCGCCGCGTGGGAGCTGCCGCTGCCGTTCGTGATCCTCGGCGGAATCTACTCGGGCAAGCTCGCCGCGTCCGAGGCGGCCGCCGCGACCGCGCTGTACGTGCTCATCGTGACCGTGCTGCTGCGGCGCGAGATCCCGCTGCGCAAGCTGCCGGCGGTCGCGCGCGAGGCGATGCTGCTGGTCGGTGCGCTGCTGGTCATCCTCGGCTTCTCGCTCGCGCTGACCAACTGGCTGATCGACGCCGAGGTGCCGGAGAAGCTGTTCGCCGCGATCCAGGGCAGCATCACCAGCAAGGGCATGTTCCTGCTCGTGCTCAACGCGTTCCTGCTCGTGTTCGGCATGCTGCTCGAAGGCTTCCCGGCGATCATCATCCTGGTGCCGCTGGTGCTGCCGGTGGCGCTGCACTACGGCGTCGACCCGGTGCATCTGGGCATCGTGTTCCTGGCCAACCTGCAGCTGGGCATCTTCCTGCCGCCGGTCGGCATGAACCTGTTCATCGCCAGCATGCGCTTCGACAAGCCGGTGCTGACCCTGGTCCGCGCCAGCGCGCCGTTCTTCCTGATCCTGCTCGCCGCGGTGCTGGCGATCACCTACTGGCCGGAGCTGTCGCTGGCGCTGGTGCGTTAGTAGCCGGCGTGCGGCGCTTCCAAGCCCTTCCTTTCAAGGCATTGCACCGAACTAAGCCGTCATCCCCGCGAAAGCGGGGATCCAGTGTCTCCGCACTCCACGCGCGAGGTCGCTTGAAGTCGCTGGATTCCCGCTTTCGCGGGAATGACGTCGTTCTTGAGTTCGCAGCATCCCGGCGATCCCGAGTCTCCTTGCATGAACGATCACACCCCCTCGCAGACAGCGCCGGCCGCACCGGCGCTCGAGCTGCTGTACCAGGACGACCACCTGCTCGCCGTCAACAAGCCGGCTGGCCTCGCCGTGCACCGCAGCCGCCTGGTCGGTGCGGACGAGGACTACCTGATCGACCGCCTCCGCCTGCAGGTCGAGGGGCCGTTGCACCTGGTACACCGGCTCGACCGCGCGACCAGTGGCGTGCTGCTGGTCGCGCGCTCGACCGAGGTCGCGGCCGAGCTCGGCCGCCAGCTGATGGCGCGCACGGTCGACAAGACCTACCTCGCCGCCGTGCGCGGCTGGCCGGCGGAGCAGGGCGAGATCGATTACCCGCTGTCCGGCGCGAGCCTGAGCGGCGAGGCCAAGCCGGCGCTTACGCGCTGGCGGCGTCTGGCCACGGTCGAGGTGCCGATCGCGCAGGGGAAGTATCCGCAGCAGCGCTATGCGCTGCTCGAAGTAACGCCGGAAACCGGGCGCTACCGGCAGATCCGGCGCCACTTCCACCACATCTCGCACCACCTGCTCGGCGACACCAGCCACGGCCGTGGTGACCACAACCGCCTGTTGCGCCAGCACTTCGGCGTGCATCGGCTGTTGCTGCACGCGCGGCGGATCGCGGTCGTGCATCCGGCCACCGGCGCGTCGCTGCGGCTGGAGGCGCCGCTCGACCGCGAGTGGCTGCGCCTGCTGGACGCCTTCGGCTGGCCGCAGCCGCTGTAGGAGGGGCCATGCCCGCGACCGGTCAGGCGCGGTCTCCGGTCGATCGCGCGCATGGCGCGCTCCTGCGACACCAGACAGGAGAGGCGGCGGGCGGCGTCGCGTCGCATGCTATTTGCCCCCGGCGCGCGGCTCTGTAAAATAAGACATGCGCATCCTCACTGAAGCCCTCACGTTCGACGACGTCCTGCTGGTGCCGGCCCACTCGGTCATCCTGCCGCGCGACGTTTCCCTCTCCACCCGCCTGACCCGCAAGATCCGCCTGAACCTGCCGATCGTCTCGGCGGCGATGGACACGGTCACCGAGGCGCGCCTGGCGATCACGATGGCGCAGTGCGGCGGCATCGGCATCATCCACAAGAACATGCCGATCGAACGCCAGGCCGCCGAAGTGCGCCTGGTCAAGAAGTTCGAGGCCGGCGTGATCCGCGATCCGCTCACCGTGACGCCACAGACCTCGATCCGCGAGGTCATGCGCATCACGCGCGCGCACAACATCTCCGGCGTGCCGGTGGTCGAAGGCGAGCAGCTCGTCGGCATCGTCACCAACCGCGACCTGCGCTTCGAGAAGAAGCCGGACGATCCGGTGCGCAACATCATGACGCGCAAGGAGCGCCTGATCACGGTCAACGAAGGCGCCAGCGACGAGGAAGTCCTCGCGTTGATGCACAAGTACCGCATCGAGAAGGTGCTGGTGGTCGACGACGAATTCCGCCTGCGTGGCCTGATCACGGTCAAGGACATTCAGAAGGCGCGCGACAACCCCAATTCGTGCAAGGACGATCATGAGCGCCTGCGCGTCGGCGCGGCGGTCGGCGTAGCCGGCGACACCGAGGAGCGTGTCGCCGCGCTGGTCGAGGCCGGCGTCGATGCGCTGGTCGTCGACACCGCGCATGGCCACTCGCAGGGCGTGATCGAGCGCGTGCGCTGGGTGCGCAGGAACTTCCCGGAGATCTCGCTGATCGCCGGCAACATTGTCACCGGCGACGCCGCGCGCGCGCTGGCCGATGCCGGCGCCGACGCGGTCAAGGTTGGCGTCGGGCCCGGCTCGATCTGCACGACGCGTGTCGTCGCCGGCGTCGGCGTGCCGCAGATCACCGCGGTCGGCATGGTCGCCGAGGCGCTCAAGGGCAGCGACGTCGGCCTGATCGCCGACGGCGGCATCCGCTATTCCGGCGACATCGCCAAGGCGATCGCCGCGGGCGCCGACTGCGTGATGATCGGCGGCATGTTCGCCGGCACCGAGGAAGGTCCGGGCGAGGTCGAGCTGTACCAGGGCCGCTCGTACAAGAGCTACCGCGGCATGGGTTCGCTCGGCGCGATGGAGAAGGGCTCCAAGGACCGCTACTTCCAGGACGAGGCCGATACCGACAAGCTCGTGCCCGAAGGCATCGAGGGCCGCGTGCCGTACCGCGGCCCGCTGCGCAACATCGTGCACCAGCTTGCCGGCGGCCTGCGCGCGTCGATGGGCTACGTTGGCTGCGCGACGATCGAGGAGATGCGCACCAAGCCCCAGTTCGTCCGCATCAGCTCGGCCGGCATGCGCGAATCGCACGTGCACGACGTGGCGATCACGAAGGAAGCGCCGAATTACCGGCTGGATTGAGGAAAGCGGGACTCGGGAGTGGGATTCGGCAACGCCGGGTTGCCTCGGTGTTTGCGGCGTGAGAAAGTAGTGATATTCACTACTCGCGGAGCTTGCCATGAGTGAATCTATTTCCGCTGCCGATGCGAACCGCAAGTTCTCGCAGCTCCTACGCGGCGTGCGCGAAGAGGGCGCGACCTACATCGTGACCTCGCACGGCAGGCCGGTTGCGAAGATCGTGCCGGTGGAAACGGGCGCGCGTGATGCGCGGACCGCATCGCGGGCAAAGGCTGTGTTGCTTGAGCGGCTTCGCAAGCAGCCCACGTTCAAGGTCGAACCCTGGACACGCGACGAACTGTACGATCGCTCATGAGGGTTGCGGTCGACACCAACATCCTCGTCTATGCGGAAGGCGGCAATGATCCGCAACGCAAGCGGATCGCACTGGATGTGCTGGATGCATTGCCTGAAGACTCGATCTTCATTCCGGTACAGGTGCTCGGCGAGCTGTTCAATGTCCTGACCCGCAAGGCCGGGTGGGCGAGGGAAGCGGCGCGCGACGCGGTACTGGCTTGGCGCGACACGGTACCGACCATCGATACGACGCCATCCATCCTGATCGCGGCCAGCGATCTTGCGGTCGATCACCAGTTCCGCATATGGGACGCGCTGGTCGTTGCCGCAGCCGCTGCCGCGGACTGTCGCCTGTTGCTCTCCGAAGATCTGCACGATGGTTTCACCTGGGGTGGCGTCACGGTGATCAATCCATTCGCCGCAACGCGCCATCCGCTGCTCGAAGCCGCACTCGCCGACGCCGGCCCGCGTGAGGCCTGATCGGCCTGTCGTCCCGAATCCCCAATCCCGAATCCCCAAACCTGGCTCTCATGCAAAACATCCACACCGACAAGATCCTGATCCTCGACTTCGGCGCGCAATACACGCAGCTGATCGCCCGGCGCATCCGCGAGATCGGCGTGTACTGCGAGATCTGGGCCTGGGACCACGATCCGGCCGAGATCACGGCGTTCGGCGCCAAGGGCATCATCCTGTCCGGCGGGCCGGAATCGACCACGCTGGCGGATGCGCCGAAGGCGCCGCAGGCGGTGTTCGACTCGGGCCTGCCGATCCTCGGCATCTGCTACGGCATGCAGACGCTGGCCGCGCAGCTCGGCGGCACGACCGAAGCGGCCGATGCGCGCGAGTTCGGCCACGCCAAGGTCGAGGTCGTCGCGCCGGATCGCCTGCTGCACGGCCTGACCGACCACGCGCCGGCGCACGCGCTCGACGTCTGGATGAGCCACGGCGACCACGTCGCCGCCGTGCCCCCCGGCTTCGTCGTGACCGCGCGCACCGAGCGCATCCCGGTTGCCGCGATGGCGAACGAGGCCAAGTGCTGGTACGGCGTGCAGTTCCATCCCGAGGTCACGCACACGAAGCAGGGCACCGCGCTGCTCGAGCGCTTCGTCACCGAGATCTGCGGCTGCGCGACGCTGTGGACCGCCGCGCACATCATCGACGACCAGATCGCGCGCGTGCGCGCGCAGGTTGGCGACGACCGCGTGCTGCTCGGCCTCTCCGGTGGCGTCGATTCCTCGGTCGTCGCCGCGCTGCTGCACCGCGCGATCGGCGAGCGCCTGACCTGCGTGTTCGTCGACACCGGCCTGCTGCGCTGGAAGGAAGGCGACCAGGTCATGGACATGTTCGCGGCGCACATGGGCGTGAACGTGATCCGCGTGAACGCGGCCGACCGCTTCTACGCCGCGCTCGCCGGCGTGACCGATCCGGAAGCCAAGCGCAAGATCATCGGCCGTCTGTTCGTCGAGGTGTTCGACGAGGAGGCGCACAAGCTCGAAGGCGTGAAGTGGCTGGCGCAGGGCACGATCTACCCGGACGTGATCGAGTCGGCCGGCAGCAAGACCGGCAAGGCGCACGTGATCAAGTCGCACCACAACGTCGGCGGCCTGCCCGAGCAGATGAAGCTGAAGCTGCTCGAGCCGCTGCGCGAGCTGTTCAAGGACGAGGTGCGCCGCATCGGCGTCGAACTCGGCCTGCCGCGCGCGATGGTCTACCGCCATCCGTTCCCGGGCCCGGGCCTGGGCGTGCGCATCCTCGGCGAGGTCAAGCGCGAGTACGCCGAGATCCTCGCCCGCGCCGACGCGATCTTCATCGAAGAGCTGCGCAAGGCGGATCTGTACGACCGCACCAGCCAGGCCTTCGCGGTGTTCCTGCCGGTCAAGTCGGTCGGCGTGGTCGGCGACGCGCGCGCCTACGAGTGGGTCATCGCGCTGCGCGCGGTCGAGACGATCGACTTCATGACGGCGCACTGGGCACATCTGCCCTATGACTTCCTTGGCACTGTATCGAACAGAATAATCAACGAGATACAGAATATTTCTCGTGTTGTTTATGACATCAGTGGCAAGCCGCCGGCGACGATCGAGTGGGAGTGACGTGAAGATCGAGCCGGCTCCTGCGGCAGGCGACGCCGCGCAGGACGAGATCGACCGCGGCTGGATGGCGCACGCGCTCGCGCTCGCGCGGCGCGCCGAGGAGGACGGCGAGGTGCCGGTCGGCGCCGTGATCGTGCACGACGGCGTGGTCATCGGCGAGGGCCGCAACCGCATGATCGGCGCGCACGATCCGAGCGCGCACGCCGAGATCGACGCGCTGCGCGACGCCGGCCGCCGCGTCGGCAACTACCGCTTGACCGGCGCGACGCTGTACGTGACGCTGGAGCCGTGCGTGATGTGCGCCGGTGCGATGATCCACGCGCGGCTCGCGCGCGTGGTGTATGCCGCGACCGACCCGAAGACCGGCGCGGCCGGCAGCCAATTCGACGTGCTGCTCAGCGACCGCCACAACCACCGCCTGGCCGTGCACGGCGGCGTGCTCGCCGAGGAAGCCGGCGCGTTGTTGACCGGCTTCTTCCGTCGCCGCCGCTGAGCACGCGCCCGCCGCGAAACCGCGGTGCTCGAGCCCCCGGGAGAGGGGTTGGGAGAGGGTCCGGTCGAAGGACGACGTTGCATCTCTCGATCCCGCCGGTCCGCGCTTCTCCCGGCGCTCAGTCGCCTGCGGCCGCGCCGCACCGCTGCGCGGCCGCGCCGAGCCGGACCACCGCGACCCGCTCGATCACGTGCAGGCTGTACGCTGCCGTGGTGCGCAGCGGCGGCGTGCGGCACGCCGCATCGAGCAGCGCGACCTTTCGCGCGATCACGGCCTCGCTGTTCAGGCGCGCGACGACGTCGGGCATGTAGTAGCGCAGGAACCCCGGCGTCAGGAACGTGTTGCTGCCGTCGAGATACGGCAGCACCAGCGCGTTCATCAGCGGAAACTGCTCGGCGACGTGTGCCGTCAATGGCGAATGGCCAGCCGTGCCGTCGAGCAGCACGGCCTCGATCGGTTCGTGCGCATTGGCTTCGGCCAAGTCGTCGGCGAGCCGCGCGGCGATGCGGTCCTCGTAGGCTTGCTGCTCGCCGAGCGCGTTGCCGTAGGCGCTGGCGATCGTGCACATGCCGAGCGCGAGCATGCCGCCGGCGGCCAAACTCCAGCGCTCCGAGCGACGCCATTGCGGCAGGGCGGCCTGCAGCACGATCAGCGCGGCCGCCAGCAGCGCGCCGACGCCGACCAGCACGCGCGGCACCAGCGGCGGATTGGCCAGCACCAGCATGGGACCGAGCACGCCGGCGAGAGCGGCCAGCGGCAGCAGCACGCTGCCCGCGGCCAGCAGCGCGCTGCCCCAGGCCGGCAAGGCGTCCCGATGCCGCGCGACGTAGCGCAGGCCGACCGCGACCGGCACCAGGCCGAGCAGCACCAGCAGCGGGCCGAAGTAGCGCCACCACTGCTGATTGAAACTGCCGCCGATGAACTGCGCGAACGCGGCGACGTTGCTGCCGATCACCGACAGTTCGCTCAGCGGATTGATCGTCGCGCTGTTCTGCTTGACCCAGCCGCTGATGTGCAGGCCGACGACGAGCTGGTAGAGCAGCATCGCCACGCCGACCTGCAGCACGCGCCAGATGAATCGCCTCGCTATCTCGCGCGGCGGCTTGTCGTCGAGCTGCGCCATGACGACGTCGAGCAGGATGAAGACCAGGCACGCGTTGATCGCCGACTGGTAGAAATTCAGGCTCGCAAACAGCGCCAGCACGCCGAGCCACCAGCCGCGCCGGTCGTTGCCGAGCACGAGCGCTGGCAGCAAGGCGAGCAGCAGCGCGAGGCTCATGCTCAGCGCATCGAACTTGTAGGACAGGTTTTCGAGGAAGAACGGTTGCGCGCCGAGCGGGAACGCCGCCAGCGCGGCCATCCACCGCGAACGGATCGCATGGCGCCGTGCGACCAGCACGCCGACCCAGGCGAGGATCGCGATCGCACCGATCTGCGTCAGCGGCGAGATGTCGACCAGCGCGCGGTCGTAGCACTGCAGCAGCTTCATCAGCAGCGTCGTCAGCGGCCGGCCGTTCGAGTCCCAGCCAGCGCGGCCGATCAACGCACGCTTCAGGTCGTCGTTGTAGTAGCGGTTCGCGCGCAGGATCGGAAACAGCACGAGCACGTACAGCGCCAGCAGGATGGCGAAGACGCGGCGATCGCGCTGCGATGAGTCGGTATCGGGGCTGGGCGCATTCATCGCCAAACACTAGCACAGCACCTTCGTCCGCCCCGCGCGGACTACCCGGCTGCGCTTCGCTTGCCCGGGCTACCAAATACACCGGCGGCGTAGGGTGGGCCGCAGCGCCGAAGGCGCGAGTCCTACCATCGTCACGCACGGGTGGTGGGACTCGCCGCTGGCGCGGCAGCGCCCCCCCTACGCAAACACCCAGCGCGTACGGGTAAGGTCGCAGGCCGCATCGAGGGCATCGAGTGTCCCCGGGTGTGCTGGGCAGGGGAAAGCGCAGTGCGCGGAAGAAGTCGCGATATTTGATCGCGGCATCAGGCGACGTCGCCGCCTGGAAAGCGCGGATCGATCGCCTCCTGTTCGATGCGTACCGGCGACTGCTCCAGCTCGGCCGCGACGTCGTCCCAGCCGGTCTTGCGCGCCCAGCGGAGCATCTGCGCGAGCTGCGCCGGGGACGGCGTTGCGGCTTGAACGATGCCTGCCGGCAAGGCGCTGGGCGACATCAGCCATGGCCGCAGGTGACGGCCGGCCTCGATCGCAGTGGTGGCGAGCGTCGCGGCGATGCGGAAGCCACCTTCGTCGATGTCGCCCCAGTGCCAGACCGCCGCGTGCGCGGGCAGGGCGGTCAGCACACGGGCGTACAGCGCGCGCCACGCCGGCGAGGGCATGCCGGCGGTGTAGACCAGCAGGCCGTCCGCATCCGGCAGTGCACGTGCGGCATCATGGAAGCTCGCCAGGTTCTCGATCGTGAGCAGGTAGCGCGCGCTCGTCTCGATCGTGCGAACCGCGTCGACCGGCAGACCCAAGTACGGACGGCACAGCGGCAGCGCGGCGTCGTGCAGCCGCACGATGCCGTGGCCGGCGACCAGCATCGGCTGCGGTTCGCGGCGCAGGCCTAGCATGGCCCAGACGTCCTCGTCATCGAGGCCGGAGGCGGCCAGCTCGTCGCCGGTCAGCAGGTCGAGCCACGGCGTCAGCCGTTCCAGCCGCTTGCTGTCGCCGAACAGGCGGATGCTCTCGCGGCGCAGGATGCGCTCTTGGGCGTCGTCGCGTCGCCGGGCTTCGACGACCGCGATCGCATCGAGCACGTCCGGCGCCGCCTCCGGGCCGGCGCCGCGTACCTTGCGGCCCTCGGTCCACGCCGCGGTCAACCGCGCGATGACTGAATAGCTCGCGCTCCACGGCGCCAGCGCGTCGGCCGCGGCCTGCGCGCGATCGCTCAGCAGGTCGATGTCGAGATGCCGGCCGAGCCGGTCGAGGTCGGCCAGCCACAGACGCTGCAGCGCGTCGCCGGTCCGTGCGCGTTCGGCGGTGACGGCGCCGGCGCGTTCGGCCAGCGCGATCTCGGCGTGGAACGTCTCGACCTCGGCGAGCGTGGCGAGCGCAACGTATTCCGGGCATGTCGCCGGCGTCAGCGCGAGGCTGGCGCGTTCGGACGCGCCGCGCGCACGCGCGCGTTCGCCGCGGCGCAGCAGCTTTTCCAGCGCCGCGCGGGCGGGGCTCATGTCGATGCCTGCGCGGCCTCGATGCGCGCGATCTCCTGCTCGAGCAGGTCCGGATGCAGCAGGAACTGGTCGCTCTCGAGCAGCTCGCGGCCGCGGTTCTTGACCGCCACGCGTTCGAGCTGCAGCAGCGGACCGTCGCGGAACAGCTCGATGTAGCTGTCGAGCACGCCGGTCAGCGTGCCCTGCGCGGTGTCCGGCGCGGCCAGGATCAGCTGCAGGCCGAGCGAGCGCAGGTAGTTCGTCGTCGCGCGCGCGTTCTGCGCGTCGATCTTGTCTCCGAACTCGTCGAGCATGATCACGCCGAGCCCGCCGTGCTGGCCGTCGCCCTTGCCGTAGGCCGCCGCCAGCGCGGCGCCGGCGATCACGTACAGCGGCGCGCGGTGCTCGCCGCCGGAGCCCGAGCGCATGCGCTCGCTCAGCGTGCCGATCACCGTGTCGTCCTGCTTGATGACGACCTCGAAGCTGAAGAAGCGGCGGTAGTCGTCCAGCGGCGAGGGCATCGCGCCCTTGCCGCCGAGCTTGTCCTCGATGATGTCGCGGAACGCGGCCGGCACCTCGCCAGCGTTACCGAACAGGTTGTCCTCCGCGCCGACCTCGGCCGCCTTGTGGATGAAGCGGTGCAGCTCCTTGAACTCCGGCGCGACCTCGTAGCGGAACTGGTAGCGCTCGTTGTTGGAGAACGCCGGGCTGCGCTGCAGCGTGCGGTTGAGCGTCTGGATCTGGTGCTTGAGCCGCACGAAGTTGTCGTACAGCGTCGAGGCGACGTTCGCGCGGAACGTCTCGACCGCGGTGCCGTAGGCCGCGTCGGCGGCGGCCTGGTGCTGCACCAGTTCGGTGTCCTTGAGATAAGCGATCTCGCGCAGCAGCAGCGCATGCGCCGGGCGCCACTCGTGCGGCTGCAGGTCGAGCGCGAGGCCGTGGTCCTTGGCGTACTGCGCCAGGCCGGCCCAGGCCTGCGGCAGCAGGTCGTTCAGCGCCTTGTCCGCATCGGCGGCGCGCGCCTCGCAGCGCGCGAGGCGCTCGGCCAGTTCCGGATGCTTGGCCTCGAGTTCGGCGCGCAGCTCCTCGACCCGGTTCGGATCGACGTCGGCATGCGCGAACGCTTCGCTGGCGCGGCGCGCGACCGCATCGCTCTGCGCATTCAGCGCGGCCAGCGCCGCCTCGGCCTCGGCCAGCTTGCCGGTTGCGACGGCTTCCTCGCCGACCAGCTTCTCGACCAGCGCCTCCAGCGCCTTGATGCGCGCCTCGAGTTCGCTGGCCTGCTCGCTGAGCCGGATCAGGTCCGGATCGGCCAGCGCGGCGTGCGACTCCTTCAGCGTGCGGTAGCGGCCCTCCGCCTCGCGGTGGCGCAGCAGCAGCGCGTGCACGTTCTGGCTGACCTCGTCGGCGCTGCCGATGCGTGCGAGGCCGGTGGCGCAGGCATCGACCGCCTTCCAGCGTTCCTCGAGCGTGCGGATCTCGCGCTCGGCCGCGTCGAGTTCCTCGCGCAGCAGCTTCTGCCGCTCGCGATTGTTCGAGGCGCCGATCTTCAGCTCGGTCGCGGCCGGCAGGCGCAGGCGTTCGACGCCGCCGCCCTTGGCGACGAGGCCGTCGCGGCTGAGGCCGTGGCGCGCGCGCACGACCTCGGCCTCGCTGTCGACGCAGCGCAGCTCGCCGAGCTGGCGGCGCAGGTAGGCGAGGGCGTCGGCGTTGTCGCCGTCGAGCAGGCCGGCGACCTGGTCGGCTGCCGGCGTGGCGTCGCGCGCTTGGCGCGCGTGGCTGGTCAGCGCGAGCTTGACGCCGTACACCGCGCGGCCGCCCTGCAGCGAGCGATACAGGCGCACCGCCTGTTCCTCGTGTTCGAGCGGGATCAGCAGCGCCTCGACGTGGCTGCGCAGGTAGCCTTCGAGCGCGCGCTGCCAGGCCGGATCGGTCACGCGCACGAGGTCGCAGACCGGGCGCGCGGGGATGCCCTCGTCCTGCAAGTAGCCGATGAGGCGCATCACCTCCGGCCGCAGTTCGGCGTGGCCGGCGCTGAGCCGCGCCTGGTTCTGGCGCGCGGCGCGGGCTTTCTGGCGCGCCGTCTCGAGTGCGTTCTGCTGCTCGTAGGCATGCGCGCCGACCGCCGCCAGCACCGGCGCGGCCTGTTCGATCGCGCGCTGCAATTGCGCGTGCAGCGCCTCGGGCGCGAGCTCGATCGCGGCGTCGGCGGCCAGCGCGGCGAGCTGCCGATGCAGCGTGTCCCACGGCTCGATCGCGCGCGCCAGCACGCCGGCGTCGACCGTCGCCAGGCCAAGCCGGCCGGCCGCCGCGAGCTGCTCGCGCACGTAGCCGGCGCTGCGCATCAGTTCCTTCTTCAGCGCCGCCATCTCGGCGCGGTCGCGGCCGGCGATCTCGTCGAACGAGGCCTGCTCGTTGTAGCCGCGCGTGCCGTGCAGGCGCCGCGTCGCTTCCTCGGCCTCGCGCCGCGTCGTGTCGCGGTCGCTGCGTGCCTGCTGCAGCGCCAGGCGCTTGTGCTGGCGCGTCTTCTGCGCCTGCTGCAGCGCCTGCTCGGCCGCGTCGACCTTGTCGTTGTGCGCATCGCGCTGGTATTCGGCGCCGAGCGCGCGCCAGCTCGCCGCGCGCGTCGCCTGGCTGGCGACCTTCCGGTACTGCTGGCCGACGACCTCGGCCGCGTCGATGCGCTGCGCGACCTGCTCGATCTTCTCCTTGATCTGGCGGAAGCCGTCGAGCAGCGCGCGGAAGCGCGCGATCTCGGTCGGCCGTTCCTCGGCCACAAGCGTGCGCACGAACAGGTCGATGTCGCCGACGCGCTGCAGGTTCAGCGCGTTCTGGAATGCCTTGCGGTAGGCGTTCGCATCCAGGTGCACGGTCGGGGCAGGGCGCAGGCGGAACAGCAGGTCGCGCACGAAGCGATCGCTGCCGGTATGCAGTTCGGCCTTGTCGCCGGCGGCCTTGCAGCGCTGCGCGATCAGTTCGCGGAACTGCGTCCAGTCCAGCGGCAGCTCGGCGCCGTCGACGATCTCGAGATGGTCGTCGAGCGTGAGCGCCACGCGCGGCAGCAGGTACAGGCCGTGCACGCGGTGGTCGGGTTCCTGCGCCGAGGCGCCGAGTGCGATGCCGGCGGTCAGCACCTCGCCGCTGGCCTGGTCCTCGAACACGAGGCTGATGTAGGTCGTGGCAGTCTCGCGCGTGCGGCCGTCCTCGCCGGCGCGGTAGACGCCGAGGCAATAGTCGCGGATCGTGCGCGCGCGGTGGCTGCCGCCGGCCTGCGCGTTGAAGCGGATCTGGCTGCGGTCGCCGCCGAGCATCACGATCTGAAGCGCGTCGAGCAGCGCGCTCTTGCCGGCGCCGTTCGGCGCGATGATCGCGGTGGTCAGGTCCAGTTCCAGCGTCTCGGCCTGGAACAGGAAGAACTGCACCAGGTGGGCGCGCTTAAGCAGATACATCGTCGGCCTCCGTGGCAGGCGCTTCGTCCGCGTCGTCGCGGTTGTGCTGGTCCAGCCGCTGCAGCCATTGCGCGCCGACGATCTCAACGATCGCCGGGCGCACCAGGATCTTGAACGGCTGCGGATCATCCGGCTCGCTGTCGATCGGCTTGCACACCGACCAGCGCCTGAGCGCGCGCACCAGCGCTCGCAGCGGGCCGACCTCCGGCAGCGGCCGGCCGGTCAGCGCCTGCCATGCTTCCTGCAGTTCGGGCAGCTCGACCAGCACCTCGCCGTGGTCCTCGATCTGGCCCTGGCGCATCGCTTCGTCGTAGCGCTGGCGCAGCACCAGGATCAGCAGCGTCTCGTCGATCGAGACCGGCGTGCCTTCGCCGTGGCTCGGCAGGGCGACCACGTAGCGGTAGTGCGCGTTGCGCTCGAGGCGGATGCCGAGCGGCTCCAGCGCGGCGGCGAAGTCGGCGAGGTAGGTCTCGACCAGGTGATAGGCCGTGCGCGTGTTGCGATCGGCGCTGTAGAGCACCTGTTCGGTGACGAGGCGGTACGCCGCGCGCTCGAAATCCTGCGGCGTGTAGGTGCCGCCGGAGAGCTGGCTCAGCGTGGTCCAGGAACGTTTCATGCGGCCTTCCTTGTCCGGTGCAGGACGAAGCGCGGGGAGTGCAGGTAGTCGTTGTCGGTGTGTTCGCCCGGTACGAGCTCGAGGCGGAAGCCGCGCAGCAGGCGCTGCAGCGGATCGTCGCGGCGCAGGCCGCCGCGGCGATGGCTGCGCAGCGCCAGCGTGAGCAGGGTCTGGTAGGCGCGGAAATCCTCGATCGAGGCAATCCCGAGCGCCTGCGAATCGACCGTGTCGGCCTCGCCGAAATGGCGCGCGACGTAGCGCGCGAGGTCCTCGGGCAGCACCAGCCGCACGCGCTTCATCCGCCGCAGCAGGTTCAGGCGCGCCAGCTGCTCGGGCGTCGGCTCGCGCGCGGTGTTCGCGCTGCGCGGGATCGGCCGCGGCCGCGCCTTCGGCGGGCGCAGGCGCGATTCGTCCATCAGGCCACCCGGCGCGACCGGCAGCCGCAGCGCGTCCTCGGGCGCGTTCAGCGCGCCGCGGCAGGCGCGGCGCAGCAGCACGTCGAGATGGTCCGGCGCGCGCAGGCGGTAGTCGAGGAAGGCGAGGGCGCGCCGGTTCGCCTGGCGGATGTCGTCGTCCAGCCGCTGCAGGTATTCGTCGATGCGGTCGAGCTCGCGCAGGCGGCGCAGGCTGCGCTGCAGGCGCTGCTCGGCGCGGGTGCGGTCGCCGGCGGCGATGCGGCCCAGGTGCCACTCGAGCAGCGATTCGCGCAGCGGCGGCTGCTCGATCTCGCGCACCATCGCCAGGATCGCGGTGCGCCGCGCGAGCGGATGGTCGGCGTTGTGCAGCTCCGCGTAGTCGCCGACGAACAGCTCGCCGACGTAGCGCTCGAACAGCTTGCGCGCGAACTGCGCGGTGGTCTCGGCGCGGCTCAGCTCCGGCATCAGGTCGCGCACCTGCACGCCGATCGCGGACACCCACGACAGCAACTGGCGCGCCTGGTCGGCCGCCTCGTCGAGCGTGTCGGCGCCGGCCTTGCCGTCGACGACCTGGCGCAGCTGCAGCTCGATCGAGCGCACCTTGGCGCCGAGGAAGCCCGGGCCGCGCTCGCAGAACTCGACCAGCGCGGTCAGCAGCTGCGTCACCGCATGCGGCATCGACGCCATCTCGCGCGCGCCGATGCGCTCCTGGCGCAGCCAGCCGGCCGCGCGGAAGCGTTCGTAGATGCCGTGCGCGCGCACCGCCAGCGGCGCGTCGGGCGATTCGCCCTCGGCGTCCTCCCACGGATCGTCGGTCAGCAGGTAGCGCTCGAGCGCGCCGGTGATCTCACGCCGCTGGTAGCCGATGCTCGGCGGAATCGGCGCGTCCGGGCCGAAGAATTCCTCGAACAGGCGGCACAGCAGGCGCCAGTAGTGACGGCGGTTCGGCGAGGCGAGCGGTCCGAACAGGCCATCCGGGACCAGGTCGAACAAAGGGGGCGTGCGTTGGGGGGATTCCATGCCGGCGCGGGAAGCTTTCAGCGCGACAGTCTACGAAAATCCGCCACATCGGCGCACCGGCGCGCCATGCAGCCGGGGAAACTCATTGCCGAGCATGCACTTGGCCGTCAAGGGATGGTGATGCCGCTGCGCCGCCGGCGAGGACGAGTGCGGCGGTACGCGACGGTCGTGGCGTTCATCGCCGTGTCGAGGCCGGGCCTCCCCGGGCAGGACCTGTGGCAGGGGTCCGCTCGCGCAGAGGCAGCGATAATGCGCGCCGCTTGCGGCGTCTGGCCAGGCCCTGGTGGGCCTCCGCCGCAGCATGACGCCTTGTTTGATCGGATTGACCTTGGGCAGGCCGCTGCGCGATGCCCGCCTTCGCCCCCTGCCCTTGCATCTGCCGTCCTCCCGGAACCACGCATGATCGGAATCGTCCGCATCGCGCTGCAGCGCCCGTATACGTTCGTCGTGCTCGCGCTACTGATCCTGATCATCGGGCCGCTGGTCGCGCTGCGCACGCCGACCGACATCTTTCCGGAGATCCGCATCCCGGTCATCGCCGCCGCGTGGCAGTACACCGGCTTGCCGCCGGACCAGATGGCCGGTCGAATCACCACGCTGTACGAGCGCGTGCTGACCACGACGGTCAACAACATCGAGCACATCGAGGCGAATTCGTACCCGGGCTTCGGCATCGTCAAGATCTTCTTCCAGCCCGGCGTGGACGTGGCGACCGCGAACGCGCAGGTGACCGCCGTGTCGCAGTCGGTGGTCAAGCAGATGCCGGCGGGCACGACGCCGCCGCTGATCCTGAACTACAACGCCTCGACCGTGCCGATCCTGCAGCTGGCGCTGTCGGGCAAGGGCTTGTCCGAGCAGAACCTCGCCGACCTCGGCATGAACTCGATCCGCACGCGCCTGGTGACCGTGCCGGGCGCGGCGATCCCGTACCCGTTCGGCGGCAAGAGCCGGCAGGTGCAGATCGACCTCGACCCGTCCGCGCTGCAGGCGCGCGGGCTGTCGGCGCAGGACGTCGCCAATGCGCTGGCCGCGCAGAACCTGATCACGCCGGTCGGCACGCAAAAGATCGGCGCGTTCGAGTATTCGCTGCAGCTGAACAACGCGCCATCGGCGATCGAGGAGCTCGGCAACCTGCCGATCAAGGTCGTCAACGGCACCACGATCTACGTCCGCGACGTCGCCCAGGTGCGCGACGGCAACGCGCCGCAGAACAACATCGTGCACGTCGACGGTGCGCGCTCGGTGCTGATGTCGGTGCTGAAGAACGGCGCGACCTCGACACTGGCGATCGTCGACGGGATCAAGGCCAAGCTGGCCGAGATCCGGCCCGGCCTGCCGGACAATCTCGAAGTCGCGCCGATCAACGACCAGTCGCTGTTCGTGCGCGCGGCGGTCAAGGGCGTTGCGATCGAGGGCGCGATCGCGGCCGCGCTGACCAGCCTCATGATCCTGCTGTTCCTCGGCAGCTGGCGCTCGACCCTGATCATCGCGGTGTCGATCCCGCTGTCGATCCTCGGCGCGATCCTGTGCCTCGCCGCGCTCGGCGAGACGCTCAACATCATGACCCTGGGCGGCCTCGCGCTCGCGGTCGGCATCCTCGTCGACGATGCGACCGTGACGATCGAGAACATCAACTGGCACCTGGAGCAGGGCAAGCGCGTCGAGGCGGCGATCATGGACGGCGCAGCGCAGATCGTCACGCCCGCGTTCGTCTCGCTGCTGTGCATCGGCATCGTGTTCGTGCCGATGTTCTTCCTGGAGGGCGTCGCGCGCTTCCTGTTCGTGCCGATGGCCGAGGCGGTCATGTTCGCGATGGCCTGCTCGTTCCTGCTGTCGCGCACGCTGGTGCCGACGCTGGCGAAATACCTGCTGCGTCCGCACGCGCCACACACCGACCTGCACGGCAATGACGAAGCGCTGCCGCCGTCGCGCAACCCGCTGGTGCGCGTCCAGCGCCGCTTCGAGGCGCGCTTCGAGCGCCTGCGCGCCGGCTATCGCGAGCTGCTCGTGCTCGCGCTGGCGCACCGGCGCGGCTTCGTCACCAGCTTCATGGCGTGCGTGCTCGCCTCGTTCCTGCTGATGCCGTTCCTCGGCCGCAACTTCTTCCCGGCGGTCGACAGCGGCCAGATCCTGATGCACGCGCGCGTCGCGGTCGGCACCCGCGTGGAGGAGACGGCGCACCAGTTCGCCGCGATCCAGAAGGCGATCCGCCGCATCATCCCGCCCGCCGAGATCGACGTGATGGTCGACAACATCGGTCTGCCCACCAGCAGCATCAACCTGACCTACAACAACACCGGCGTGATGGGCCCGCAGGACGGCGACATCCAGATCGCGCTAAAGGAAGGGCACGGGCCGACCGCCGAGTACGTGCGCGCATTGCGCGAGCAACTGCCGCGCGAATTTCCCGGCGTGACGTTCTCGTTCCCGCCGGCCGACATCGTCAGCCAGATCCTGAACTTCGGCTCGCCCGCGCCGATCGACCTGCAGATCCGCGGCGCCAACCTCGATGCGAACTTCGACTACGCCAACACGCTGCTGCCGAAGATCCGCGCGATCCCCGGCATCGCCGACGTGCGCATCCAGCAATCGCGCCAGGCGCCGGTGTTCGACGTCGCTATCGACCGCACGCGCGCGCAGCAGGTCGGCGTGACCACGCGCGACGTGACCAACAGCCTGGTCGTGAACCTCGCCGGCAGCAGCCAGGTCGCGCCGACGTTCTGGCTGAATCCGCAGAACGGCGTGTCGTACCCGATCGTGATGCAGACGCCGCAATACCGCCTCGACTCGCTCGCCGCGCTGGCCAACCTGCCGGTCGGCAACGCCGGCGGCACGCCGCAAGTGCTCGGCGGCCTGGCGAACTTCACGCGCCGGACCGGCAATGCGCTGGTCAGCCAGTACGACATCCAGCCGATGGTGCAGATCAACGCGACCACGCAGGGGCGCGACCTCGGCGCGCTCGCGGCCGACCTGCGCCGCGTGCTCGCCGACACCGCCGGCCAGGTGCCGAAGGGCTCCACGGTTGCCTTGCTCGGCCAGGTGCGCACGATGGAAAGTTCGTTCACCGGCCTCGGCTTCGGCCTGCTCGGCGCGATCGTGCTGATCTACTTCCTGATCGTGGTCAACTTCCAGTCCTGGGCCGACCCGTTCGTGATCATCACCGCGCTGCCCGCGGCACTGGCCGGCATCGTGTGGATGCTGTTCGCGACCTACACGCCGTTGTCGGTGCCGGCGCTGACCGGCGCGATCATGTGCATGGGCGTGGCGACCGCGAACAGCGTGCTGGTGATCAGCTTCGCGCGCGAGCGGCTCGCGGCGCTCGGCGACGCGACCCAGGCGGCGATCGAGGCCGGCTTCGTGCGCTTCCGCCCGGTGCTGATGACCGCGCTGGCAATGATCATCGGCATGCTGCCGATGGCGCTTGGCCTGGGCGAGGGCGGCGAGCAGAACGCGCCGCTCGGCCGCGCGGTGATCGGTGGCCTCGTGTTCGCGACCATCGCGACCCTGATCTTCGTCCCCGTCGTCTTCAGCATCGTGCACCGGCGCCACGGCGAGAAACCCGCGCCGCGCCCCGCAGTCGGAGAGCTCCATGTCGCATGATCCTTCCGCCCCGAGCATTTCCCGCCGCAAGCTCGGCGTCGCCGGCGGCCTCGCCGTGCTGCTCGCCGCCGGCATCGTCGGCACCGGCCTGGTCACGCGTGCGCGCGGCAGCGCGCAACTGCGCGAATGGACCGACGCGCAGGCGATACCGACGGTCGCGGTGGTGACGCCAGGCGGGCAGGGCGCCGGCGCCACGCTCGACCTGCCGGGCCGGTTGCAGGCCCATGCAAGCGCGTCGCTGCATGCGCGCGTGAGCGGCTACCTCAAGAGCTGGAAGGTCGACATCGGCGCGCCGGTGAAGGCGGGCCAGCTGCTGGCCGAAATCGAAACGCCGGACCTCGACCAGCAACTGCTGCAGGCGCGTGCGGACCTGGCCAGCGCGAAGGCGAATGCGGATCTTGCGGCGACGACCGCGCAACGCTGGCAGGCGATCGCCGCCACCGGCGCCGCCTCGCGCCAGACCGCCGACGAGAAGGCCGGCGACGCGGCGACCAAGCAGGCGCTGGTGCGCTCCGCGCAAGCCAACGTCGACCGCATGCTCGCGATGAAGGCGTTCGCGCGCATCGTCGCGCCGTTCGACGGCGTGGTCACCGCGCGGCGCACCGACGTCGGCGCGTTGATCAACGCCGGCGGCGCAGCAGGGCAGGAACTGTTCGTCGTGTCCGACACGAAGAAGCTGCGTCTCTACGTCAGCGTGCCGCAGACCTACGTGCCGAGCATCCCGCCGGGCACGCCCGCGAAGATCAGCGTGCCCGAGCACCCCGGCCGCACGTTTGACGCTGTCGTGGAGTCGTCGTCGCAAGCGGTGAGTTCGGACTCGGGCAGCACGCTGATGCAGCTGGAGGTCGACAACGCCGACGGCGACCTGCTGCCCGGCGGCTTCGCCAACGTCAGCCTCGACCTGCCACGCAACGCCGCCGCGCTGAGCGTGCCGGCCAGCGCCCTGATCTTCGACCAATCCGGACTGCGCGTCGCGACCGTCGGCGCCGACGACAAGGTCGTCCTGAAGAAGGTCACGATCGCCCGCGACCTCGGCAAGGTGATCGAACTCGGCTCCGGTCTCGCCGCCGACGACCGCGTGATCGAGAGCCCGCCGGATGGCGTTGTCGATGGCGATCGGGTGCGGATTGCGCAGGCTCCAGCCGCCGGCGGAGCCGCCGCGCCGAAGTCGTCTGGCGGCGGGAGCACCTAATTGTCTCTGTGATTGCGATCCGCCATCCACGCGCCGCCGACGCGGTTTCAGGGACGCTCCTCGGCATATAAGATGCGCAATGCATATTATGTAAAATTATAGATCCGACACCGGCACCGAAGATGGCGCACCTCAGCGTCTGAGGCGTCCCTCGCAACGCACCGGCCGGCGGCCTTCGAGCAACTGCACAAACCCCGGGGACGGCTCGGTAACACGGCGAACCACCGTACCCGAAACGCACGACTCGTCACAACGAGACCACCGGAGAAGCCGCGCTCGATCGACGGTATGCCGCGATTGCCGCTTGGCGCTCCGCCTCCCTGACGTTCGCTTGCAGTTGCTGCGACAGCTCAGCCAGAGCACGCTGAGCCCGCCAATTCTCGACCGCATCGCGCACGACCGGAACCGCAACAATCAACAGCGCTCCGGAAAGAATGGCTGTGGCGATAATCCACGCTTCCTTGTGCTCGCTCACCCCGGAATCCCCCAGATGGAACGTTGTCCGCCGTTCGAAGGATGACACAGCGACACCTGAGGCATCACCCACACGCCAGGCCGCTACCGCTGCACGCCCAACCGGATCGAGGCAGCGGCATGAGTTGCATCGATTCCATAATTCATGAATGATGGAATCATGGAAACCGAAACCGCCCTGTCCGCGCTCAGCGCCCTCAGCCACGAATCGCGCCTGTCCGCCTTCCGCCAGCTCGTGCAGGCCGGTCCGGATGGCATGTCCGTCGGCGAGCTGCGCGAGCGACTCGAGTTGCCGCCGGCGACGCTGAGCGCCCATCTCAACGTGTTGCGCGCGGCGGGCATGGTCGATGACCAGCGCGAGGGGCGCGTGATCCGCGTCCGCGCCAACTACGCGCAGATGAACGCGCTGCTCGCCTACCTGACCGAGAACTGCTGCGCCGGGGTCGCCGACTGCGGGCCGGCGTCTTCCTGTACCCCTCGCAAATCCGGAGCTCAGCCATGAACCGATTCCACGTGCATCTCAACGTCGCCAACCTCGCGGCCAGCGTCCGCTTCTACACGCAGCTGTTCGCCGCCGAACCCACGGTGCTGAAGTCCGATTACGCCAAGTGGATGCTCGAGGATCCGCGCGTCAACTTCGCGATCTCCAGTACCGGGCGGCCGCCGGGCGTCGACCACCTGGGCCTGCAGGTCGACTCTGCCGAGGAACTCGCCACGCTCGGCGATCGCCTCGACGCCGCGGGCAGCACGGTCGTGCCCGAGGAGGCGGCGGTTTGCTGCTATGCCCGTTCCGACAAGCTGTGGGCCGAGGATCCGCAGGGCACGCGCTGGGAGACGTTCCACACGCTCGGCGACGCGACGACCTATTACGCCGCCGATGCCGCCTGCGCCACCAGTGGCGCCACCAGCGGCGCCGCCTGCGCGCCGGCTAAGTACGCCACGAAGCCGAAGGTGGACAAGGGCACGTCCTGTTGCACGCCGCAGTCCGGTTGCTGCTGATCCGATGAAACGCATCCTCTTCGTCTGCGTGGAGAACGCCAACCGCAGCCAGATGGCCGAGGCGTTCGCGCGCATGTACGGCGGCGCCGAGGTCGAAGCGGTGAGCGCCGGCTCCGCGCCGTCCGGCCGGATCAACCCGAAGGCGATCCGCTTCATGGGGGAGCTGGGCTACGACCTGGCCACGCATGCCTCGAAGTCGCTCGACGACATCGATGGCGAATTCGATGCGGTCGTCACGATGGGCTGCGGCGACCGTTGCCCGTGGGTGCCGGCCCGGCGACGCGAGGATTGGGCCCTGCCCGATCCGAGGCACATGGACGACGCGGCGTATCGCGCGGTGCGCGACGAGATTGGCGAGCGCGTGAAGCAGCTGCTGGAAAGCCTGTGATGCCGTTGCCGCGCAGACTGCTTGCCGAGTTCATCGGCACGGCCGTGTTGCTGGCCACTGTGGTCGGCTCCGGCATCATGGGCGTCGCGCTGTCCGGCGGCAACGACGCGATCGCGCTGCTGGCCAATGCCGCGGCGACGGCGGGCGTGCTGTATGTCCTGATCAGCGTGCTGGGGCCGATCTCGGGCGCCCACTTCAACCCCGCGGTCACCGTCGCGATGCGGCTGCGTGGCAGCCTTGGCACGACCGAAGCGTTCGCCTACGTCGTGGTGCAGGTCGTGGCCGCGGTCGCGGGAGTCGTGCTCGCGCATGCGATGTTCGACCTGCCGCTGCTGCAGCCGGGCATCCGCGTGCGCACGGGCGCCGCGCAATGGCTCAGCGAAGCGGTGGCCACGGGGGGCCTGCTGCTGACGATCCTGCTCGGCGATCGCTTCCGGCCGGTCGCCCTGCCCGCCCTCGTGGCGAGCTACATCTTCGCCGCGTACTGGTTCACGGCCAGCACGTCGTTCGCCAATCCCGCGGTGACGCTGGCGCGCGCGCTGACGCGGACGTTCGCGGGCATCCGGCCGGACGACGCGGGCGGATTCGTGCTTGCCCAGTTCGCCGGCATGATCGGGGCGCTCGTCGTGGCATCCCTGCTCCGCGAGCGCGCCGCGGCAGGGCACGACCACCGCACCTGACATCGGGCACGTCCGTTCCGCGCCGAGGCGACAGGCCCCGTCCCTGCCCCGGGAACTCACGCCCTCCTCCGACCTGTCGAAGTTTGCCGGCATGTTCCCGCGGTCGCCCAACCGGCGCACACTGTGCAGGCTTCGTGACGTTATGCACGTGCACCTGGACGACGGAGGAGCCACTCATGACCACGGCACGCACCGCGAGCACCGAATTCATGGCCCGGATGCGCTGGGAGGAGTACGCGCGCAGCGGCGACGTCGTGCAGATCCGCCCGATCTGCCCGTCCGACAAGACGCGCGAACGCGCGTTTCTCGGTCGGTTGTCGGCGGAGTCGCGCGCGAACCGCTTCATCGGCCTGGTGAAGGACGCCAGCGACGATGTCGCCGAGGAGCTGACCAGCGTCGACCCGATCCGCGAAGTCACCCTGGCCGCGTTCGCGCATCCCGGAGCCCGCGAGGTCGAGATCGGCGCGGCATGCTATCGCGCGAGCGAGGATGGCAGCCGCTGCGACTGCACGGTCACGGTCGACCCGGCATGGCAGAAGCTCGGTATCGGCACCGCGCTGATGCGCCACCTGATCGATGTCGCGCGCAGCCGCGGCATCCGCCGCATGTATGCGGCCGCGGTGGCAACGGGTCCGAGCGCGTCGCACATGCTGGCCGAGCGGCTGGGCTTCCACGCGCGACCCGATCCGGAGGATCCGCTGGTCACGACCTTCGAGCTGGAGCTGGCCTGACGGGTTGTTGGCCGCCGACGCGGTCCGTACGCGGCGGGACCGCCCTGCCCGCCGTGCTTGACCTCGATCAACACGACGGCCGCACGGCGGACTTAGCGTGAAGGCGTCATTCGAACGAGGGGCCGGCCATGACCAAGGCAGAATCCACGAAGGCGCATGCCACGCCGGAATTCGTCGCGGGGCTGGAAGGCATGTCCGAGGCGGCACGGCAGTCGTTGGCAACGATGTCCGGCGCGTTTTCGACCTGGCTGCAGGACGCCAGCCGCATGCAGGGCGAGGCCGTCCGTTTCCTCGGCGAACGCTTCCACAAGGACATGGAGCTGATCGGGCGCCTGTCGCAATGCAAGCGACCGGAGGACGTGCTGTCGCTGCAGACGCAGCTGGTCGGCGAGCTGATCGCCGACTACATGAACGAGAGCAAGACGATGTTCTCGCTGCTCGGCGAGGCGTCCAAACACGGTCTGGACCTGGTGAAGAAATCGGCGCCGCGGCCGACCGCCGGCGCGTGATCGCGCGCCGCCTCAGACCAGGTATTGCCCGCCGTTGAGCGAGAACGTCGCGCCGGTGATGAAGTCCGCATCGTCGCGGACCAGGAACGCGACCATCCGCGCGACGTCCTGCGGCGTACCGAGGCGGCCGACCGGGATCGACGCGATGATCGCCTTCAACACGTCCTCGCGCACGCCGGTAACCATCTCGGTTTCGCAGTAGCCGGGGGCGACGCAGTTGACCGTGATGCCGTAGCGCGCGCCCTCTAGTGCCAGCGCCTTGGTGAAGCCGACCACGCCGGCCTTGGCCGCGGCGTAGTTGGCCTGGCCGTACTGGCCCTTCTGGCCGTTGATCGAACCGATGTTGACGATGCGTCCGAAGCGGCGTTCGCGCATGCCCTCGATCAGCGGCCGGCACATCGCGAACATCGAATCGAGGTTGGTCGCGATCACCGCGTGCCACTGCTCGGCCGTCATCTTGTGCAGCGGTGCGTCACGCACGATGCCGGCGTTGTTGACCAGCACGTCGACCGGCCCGAGCGCGCGCGTGACGCGCGCCACGCCGTCCGCGCAGGCCGTGCAGTCGCCGACGTCCCACCTGAACACATCGATCCCGGTCTGCGCGTGGAACGCCTGCGCCGCCTCGTCGTTGCCGTGGTAGACCGCCGCGACGCGGCAGCCCTGGTCGCGCAGCGCGACCGCGATCGCGTGGCCGATCCCGCGCGTGCCACCGGTGACGAGCGCGACTCTCGAGGTCATGGCGTTTCGCTCCAGTCATTCCATCCGCACATGTGCCCGGAAGGCTCGCCTGACTCTAGGCAGGCGCGTGGCACCCGGCTTGATCGGCATCAATTTCGCGCCATGACCACGGCTTTCCGTAGGGTGGGCCGCAGCCGCGCAGCGGCGAGTCCCACCGCCCGCGCGTGCCAACGCCCGGACGGGCGCCTTGAACCGCCCCTCAATCCAGCGACTTGCGGAACCGCAGCGCCGCCACGCCAAGCAGGGCCAGGCCGATCGCCGCCAGCGCGAGCAGTTGCGGCGCGAGCACCGCCACGCCGACGCCCTTCAGGAACACCGCGCGGATCACCACGATGAAGTAGCGCACCGGGTTCAGGTACGTCAGCCACTGCAGCACCTGCGGCATGCTCGTGATCGGGAAGCTGAAGCCGGACAGGATGAACATCGGGTTGACGAAGAAGAAGTTGGTCGCGAACGCCTGCTGCTGCGTCTTGCAGACCGTCGAGATCGCCAGCCCGAGCCCGAGCGTGCTGAGCAGGTACAGCGAGGTGCCAAGCAGCAGCACCAGCGGATTGCCGCGCAGCGGAATGTCGAACCAGAGCGTGCCGACCAGCGTGATCACGCCGACCAGCACCAGCCCGACCAGGAAGAACGGAATCGTCTTGCCGAGGATCAGCTCGATCGGCCGGATCGGCGTCACCATCAACTGCTCCAGCGTGCCCATCTCGCGTTCGCGCACGATCGCGAATGCGGTCAGGTTGACCACCATGACCAGGGTCATCGTCGCGATCACGCCCGGCACGAAGAACCAGCGGCTGTTGAGGCTGACGTTGTACCAGGGGCGGTCGTCGAGCGTGATCCGCACCGCGTGCATGAGCGCCTGTGGGCGCGCTCGCTGCAGGTAGTCGGTCTGCCAGGCCTGCGAGAACGTGCCGGCGATCGCGCCGGCATAGCCGAGCGCGATCAGCGCCGAGTTCGAATTGGTGCCGTCGACGAGGATCTGCACCGGCGCCGGCTCGCCCTTGCGCAGGGCCTGCGCGAAGCCGGCATGCACGATGATCGCGACCGCCGCGTCACCCTGGTCGATCGCCGCCTCCGCCTGCCGCTGCGTCGCCGCGACGCGCACCACCTTGAAGCGGTTGCTGTTGGCGAACTCGGCCAGCAGGCTGCGGCTCTCCTGGCTGTGGTCGAGGTCCAGCACCGCGGTCGAGACGCCGAACACCTCGAACGTCGCGGCGTAACCGAACACCAGCACCTGGACGATCGGCGGCACCAGCAGGCGGAAGCGCGCCCAGCGGTCGCGGCGCAGCTCCAGGAACTCCTTGACCAGGATGTGCAGGATGCGTCCGAACATGGTGGGGCCTTTGGAGTTTTTTGGCCCTCCCCTTCAAGGGGAGGGTTGGATGGCGATGGTGTTTGATGTTCGCGCCACCGCAACCTGTGACGCGGTGCGCGTGTTGGGCAACACCATCCCCCTCCAACCTCCCCCTTGAAGTGGGAGGCTGAAGCGCGCGCGCTCCTGCGCGCAGAAGCCCAAGCCAACGCGACAGCCGTCGGGACTCATCGTTTCCCCCTCACTCGATCCGCTTGCGGAACGCCCGCGCGGCGAGCCACGCGAGCGCGATCGCGTAGGCCACCAGCGCGAGCACCGGCAGCGCGAGCGCGGCGAGGCCGGAACCCTTGAGGAACACCGCCTTCAGGATCGTCACGTAGTAGCGAGCGTAGATCGCGTAGGTGATCGCCTGGATCGGCGCCGGCATCTGGTCGATAGGGAACGCGTAGCCGGACAGCAGCGAGATCGGCATCACGGTCAGCAGCAGCGCGATCTGGCTCGCGCCGACCTGGCTGCGGATCGTCACCGAGACGAGGTAGCCCATGCTGAGCACGACGACGAGGAACAGCGAGGTCGTCACCAGCAAGGTCGTGAACGCGCCGCGGAACGGCACCTCGAACCAGACCAGCGCGAACGCGAGGCAGATGCCGGCATCGAGCAGGCCGATCACGAAATACGGCGCCAGCTTGCCGACCAGCAGTTCCATCGGCGTCACCGGCGTCGACACCAGCAGCTCCATCGTGCCGCGCTCCCATTCGCGCGCGATCGTCAGCGAGGTCAGTTGCGCGCCGACCAGCGCGAGCACCAGCGCGACGACGCCGGGGATGATGAAGTTGCGGCTTTCCAGGTCCTCGTTGAACCACACGCGCGACTGCACCACGAGCGCGGGCGGCTGCACCGGCAGGCCCTGCCGCTGCATCGCCACCGCCTGCACGTTGGCGGAGAAGCCGGCGATCACGGCGTTCGCATAGGCGGTCGCGAGCGCGGCCGAGTTGTCGTCGGTCGCATCGACGATCGCCTGCAGCGTGCCGTGGCTGGTCTGCGCGATCGTGCGCGAGAAGTCGGCCGGCACCACCAGCGCGAGCCGGCAGCGGCCCTGGTCCATCGCGCCGGCGATGTCGCCGGGGCGCTTCAGCGCCTCGACCAGTTCGAAATAGCGCGACGCCTGGAAGCGCTTCAGCAAGGCCTGGCTGAAGAAGCTGCCCTCCTCGTCCAGCGTGCACACCGGAACGTGCTGGATGTCCAGGTTCACGCCGTAGCCGAGCAGCAGCATCTGCATCACCGGCACCAGCAGCGCCATCATCAGGCTGCGCGGGTCGCGCCAGGTCTGCAGCAGTTCCTTCAGCGCGATCGCGCGGACGCGGCGCAGTTTCATCGCACGGCCTCACGCTCGCGCGGCTGCGCGCCGACCAGTTGCACGAACACGTCCTCCAGGCTCGGCTCGGCGCGGTCGACATGCACGTCGGCCACGCCCTGCCCGGCCAGGAACGCGCGCAGCGCCGCCTCGTCGTCGGCGGCGGCGGCGTCGAGCAGCACGTGCACCGCGTTGCCGAACACGGCCACGTCGCGCGTGGCGGGAAAGCCCCGCAGGCGCTCGAGCAGGCGCTCGAGCGGGTGGCCTTCGACGCGCATCAGCACGCCGCCGAGCGCGTGGCGGCGCAGCTCGCCGGGGCTGCCGAGCGCGATCAGCCGGCCCTGGCTGATCAGCGCGATGCGGTTGCAGTACTCGGCCTCGTCCATGTGGTGGGTCGACACGATCACGCTGACGCCGCCGGCGGCGAGGTCGTGGATCAGGTCCCAGAAGCGTCGCCGCGACAGCGGGTCCACGCCGGAGGTCGGCTCGTCGAGGAACAGGATGTGCGGCGCATGCAGGATCGCGCAGCCGAGCGCGAGGCGCTGCTTCCAGCCGCCGGCCAGCGTGCCGGCAAGCTGCTGCTCGCGCCCGGCCAGGCCGGCGATGTCGAGCGCATGGCGCAGGCGCGCGCCGAGCGCCGCCCCGCGTACGCCGTAGATGCCGCCATAGAAGCGCAGGTTTTCCGCGACCGTGAGGTCCGCGTACAGCGAGAACTTCTGCGACATGTAGCCGATGCGCTGGCGCACCGCCTCTGGATCGCGGCTCACGTCGATGCCGTCGACGCGCACGGACCCGGCGCTCGGGCGCAGCAGGCCGCACAGGATGCGGATGATGGTCGACTTGCCGGCGCCGTTCGGACCGAGGAAGCCGAGTATCTGGCCGCGGCCGACCTCGAAGCTGACCTCGTCGACCGCGACGAAGCGGCCGAAGCGCTTCTGCAGCCGCTCGACGACGATCTCCGCGGCGGCCGGCGCGTTCATGCGGCCGCCTGCGCGCCCGGACCGAGCAGCGCGACGAACAGGTCCTCGATCGTCGGCATGACCACGCGCGCCGCGTCGAACGCGATCGCGCGCTCGCTCAGCGCGGCCTCGAGCTGCGGCACGCGCGCGGCGTTGTCGACGTGCACGTGCACGCCGTCGCCGACCAGCAGCACGCTGCGCACGCCGGCCAGTGGCGCCAGCGCGGCGCGCACCTCGCGCGGCGAGGTGGATGCCACCTCGACCAGCGCGCCCGGCATGCGCGCGCGCAGCTCCGCCGGGCTCTCGCAGAAGCGCAGGTGGCCGTCCTGCAGCAGCGCCAGGCGATCGCAGCGCTCGGCCTCGTCGAGGTACGCGGTCGAGATCAGCAGCGTCACGCCCTCGCTGCGCAGCGCGTACAGGATGCGCCAGAACTCGCGCCGTGACAGCGGATCGACGCCGGTGGTCGGCTCGTCCAGCAGCACCACCCGCGGCGCGTGCACGAGCGCGCAGGTCAGGCCGAGCTTCTGCTTCATGCCGCCCGACAGCTGCCCGGCGAGGCGGCGCCGGAACGGCTCCATCGCCGAGGCGGCGAGCAGGCGCGCCGCGCGCTCGCGGCGCTGCGCCGGCGGCACCTCGAACAGCTCGGCGTAGAAGCGGATGTTCTCGTCGACGGTCAGGTCCTCGTACAGGCCGAAGCGCTGCGGCATGTAGCTGATCCGTTCGCGCAGGCGCTCGGGCGCGGCGACGACGTCGATGCCGTCGATGCTCGCGGCGCCCGCGTCCGGCGCCATCACGCCGGCGAGCATGCGCAGCAGCGTGGTCTTGCCGGCGCCGTCCGGGCCGACCAGGCCGAAGATCTCGCCGTGCGAAACCTCGAAGCCGATCCCGTCGACGGCGACCACGCCGCCGAAGCGCTTGGCCAGGCCCGAGGCGCGCACGACCGCGTCCATCGCGCTCACCGCGCCGGTCCCAGCGCGATCTCGGCGTCGGCCGGCATGCCGGGCACGAGCTCGTGCTGCGGGTTGTCGATGTCGATGCGGATGCGGTAGACCAGCGTCACGCGCTCGGCGTAGGTTTCCACGCTCTTGGGCGTGAACTCGGCCTGCTCGCTGATGAAGCCGATGCGCCCGGCATAGCGCTGGCCCGGGCGATTGTCGGTGGTCACGACCACGGACTGGCCGAAGTGCACGCGGCCGATGTCCGGTTCGTTGACGTAGGCGCGCAGCCAGACGTGGTCGAGGTCGGCCAGCGTCACGATCGGCGTGCCGGGCGCGACGACCTCGCCGAGCTCGGCCTGGCGCACGAGGATCACGCCGTCGATCGGCGCGGTCAGCGTCGTGTAGCCCTCGTTGATCTGCGCCAGTTGCAGCGCCTCGCGCGCGCTGCGCACGTTCGCCTCGGCCAGCGCGACGTTGCTCTGCGCGGTGCGCTGCAGCGCGCGGTCGCGTTCGAGCGCGGCGCGCGACTCGGCCAGCGCCGCGTCGGCCAGGTCGCGTGCCGCAGCGGACTGGAAGCCCCGCGTCGCCAGCTGGCGTATGCGCTCGTCGTCGAGCGTCTTGTAGCGCAGGTCCGCCGCGTCGCTGGCGAGCGTGCGCGTGGCCGCCTCGAGCGTGCTCTTCGCGGTCTGCAGTTGCTGTTCCTGCACCGCCACCGCAGCCTGCGCGATCGCGACCTGCTGGCGGTAGTCGGCATCATCCACGCGCGCGATCAGCGTGCCGCGCCGCACCCACGCGCCTTCGTCGAACGGCAGCTCGACGATGCGCGACTGCACGTTCTTCAGGCTCAGCACGCTCTCGTGCGCCTCGATGTTGCCCGACACGCGCAGCGTGTCGGACGGCCCGTGCCGGCCGAGCAGGTCGCGCAAGGCGCCGCTGCCGGACACCAGCGCCACCGCTCCGCCGAGGCCGGCCAGCACGGCGAGTGCGATCAGGAGTCGTGGTCGCGTCATCGTGGTTCGTGACAGGGACAGCCGCCGGAACAGCGCATCGCACGAGGCTACGCCGGCGGGTTCGCGCTGTGTTGAGCCATGTCAACGGCGGCGATCGCGGCCGCGCATCGTCACTGGTAGCGCAGTGCGTCGACCGGCTGCAGGGAAGCGGCGCGGCGCGCCGGGTAGTAGCCGAAGAACACCCCGACCGCCGAGGCGAGCGCGAAGGCGCCGACGACCGAGCCTAGCGTGATCACGATCATGGTGTTGGCGATGAGGTGGGTAGCCACGGCGCCGCCGATGCCGCACAGCGCGCCGGCGAAACAGCCGATCAGGGAGAGGATCACCGCCTCGAGCAGGAACTGCAGCAGGATGTCGCGGCGGCGCGCGCCGATGGCGATGCGGATGCCGATCTCCCGCGTCCGCTCGGTCACCGACACGAGCATGATGTTCATGATGCCGATGCCGCCGACGACCAGCGACACCGACGCGATCGCGCCGAGCATGATCGACATCACCCGCGTGGTCTGTGCCGCCGTGTTGGCGAGCGCGGTGAGGTTGCGGATGTCGAAGTCGTTGTCGGCGCGTTCGGGTAGATGATGACGTTGCCGCAGCAGTCCGGTCATGTCGGCCTCGGCGGCGGCCATCACCTCGGCCGACCGCGCCTGCACCATGATCTGGCGCACCGTGCCGGGAAACTGCGTGCCGAACAGCTTGCGCTGCGCGGTGGTCACCGGCACCAGGATCGTGTCGTCCTGGTCCTGGCCGGTCAGGCTCTGTCCTTTCGTCGCGAGCAGCCCGACCACGACGAACGGTGTCTGCTTGACGCGGATCGTCTTGCCGACCGGATCCTCGTCGCCGAACAGGTTGGTCGCCACCGTCCGACCGAGCACGGCAGTCCGCGCCGCCGAGCGCACGTCGGCGTCGGAGAACGCGCTGCCCGACACCAGCGGCCAGTCGCGCACGACCAGCATGCTCGCCGTCGTACCGGCGACCACGGTGCTCCAGTTGTTGGGTCCGTAGATGACCTGCGCGGTGCCGGGCAGCATCGGCGCGACCGCGGCGACCTCGGGCAGCTCGGCGATCGCGTCGGCGTCCGCGGTGGTCAGCGTCGGCGCCGCGCCGGTGCCCATGCGCACGCCACCGGAGGTCGTCGACCCCGACAGCACGATGAACAGGTTGCTGCCCATCGAGGCGATCGATTCGTCCACCGACTGTTGCGCGCCGTTCCCGATCGCGACCATCAGGATCACCGCGGCGACGCCGATCACCATGCCGAGCATGGTCAGCATGCTGCGCATCCGGTTCGCCTTCATCGACTGCCAGGCTTCGGCGAGCAGCGATGCGATCATGGCGTGGCTCCGCCCGCCGGTCCGGGCGTGCTGCGATCCGAGAGGATGCGTCCGTCCACCAGCTGTACCAGGCGGCGCGCATACGCGGCGATGTCCTCCTCGTGGGTGACCAGCACGAGCGTGATGCCATCGGACGCGTTGAGACCGGTGAACAGCCGCATGATCTCGTGGCTGGTGCGGCTGTCCAGGTTGCCGGTCGGCTCGTCCGCCAGGATCAGGCGCGGCCGGGTGACCAGCGCGCGCGCGATTGCCACGCGCTGCTGCTGCCCGCCCGACACGCGCGAGGGCAGATAGGTCTCGAACCCCTGCAGGCCGACGCGCGCAAGGGTCGCGATCGCCGTGCGCCGCCGTTCCGCGGCGGCGACGCCGGCATAGAGCAGCGGCAGCGCGACGTTCTCGGCCAGATCGACGCGCGGCAGCAGGTTGAATCCCTGGAACACGAAGCCGACGACGCGGTTGCGCAGGTGCGCGCGCGCATCGTCGTCCAGCCCGGCGACGTCCTGCCCGTCGAGCACGTAGCGGCCGCGGCTGGGGACGTCCAGGCAGCCGAGGATGTTCATCAGGGTCGACTTGCCCGACCCCGACGGGCCCATGATCGCGACCGACGCGCCGGCTTCCACCGCGAGGTCGATGTCGCCCAGCACCGTCACCGTGCCCGCGTCGGTCTCGTAGTCCTTGCCCAGATGCTCCAGCACGATGAGCGGTGGGCCGGCCATCAGAACATCCTCACCCGCAGCGTGCCCTGGCCCTGCCCGGGCGAGGCCGGCGCGGCCTCGCCGACCACCACGCGCTCGCCCGCCACCAGGTCGCCGGAAACCACCTCGACCCGGCGCCCGTCGCTGATGCCAACCACGATGGTCCGCTTCTGGAGTTGCCCGCCGCTCACGACGTAGATCACGCTGCCGCCCCCCGCCGGCGCGGCGCCGGACGTCGCGGCCGCCTCCTCGCGCGGCTTGAAGCGGAGCGCGGACACCGGCACCGCCAGGACCTTCTCGCGGTGCGCGACGGCGACGTTCACATAGGCCGTCATGCCGGGCATCAGCGCCTCGTCCGGGTTCTGCACGCCGACCACGACATCGTAGGTGACGACGTTCTGCTGCGAGGTCGGATTCAGGCGCACCTGTCGCACCGCGGCATGGAAGACGCGCCCGGGAAAGGCGTCGACGGTGAAGGTGACCGCCTGCCCGGGACGGATCTGGCCGATGTCGGCTTCGGCGAAGCTCGAGTCGATCTGCATGTCCTTCAGGTCCTTGGCGATGCGGAACAGGGTCGGTGTCTGGAAGCTCGCCGCGACCGTCTGGCCGATGTCGACGGTACGCTCCACGACGACGCCGGAGACCGGCGAGCGGATCACCGCGTAGCGCAGGTTGGCGCGGTTCTGGTCGAGCTGCGCCTGCGCGATGCGCACCTGCGCCTGCGCCACGTGCAACGCCTCGAGCGTCTGCTGGTAGTCCTGGCGCGAGATGAACGAGCGCGCGTAGATCGCGCGGGCGCGCGCCTCGTTCGCCGTGGCCAGCTCCAGCACCGCGCGCGCGTTCGCGAGGTTGCCCTCGCTCTGCTCGACGAGGGCGCGCAGGATCGCCGGATCGAGTTCCAGCAACACCTGGCCGGCCACGACGTGGTCGTTGAAGTCGGCGTGCAGCGTCTGCACCGTGCCGGACACCTGCGTGCCCACGTTTACCAGCGTGACCGGATTGAGCGTGCCGTTCGCGGAGATGGTCTGTGTGATGTCGGCGATGGCGCTCGCCTCGATCCGGTACGCCGCGGCGGCGTCGGTGCGATGCGCCACACGCCATACGGCGACGCCGGCGGCCAGCGCTGCCAGGGCGGCGATCGCCGCGACGGCGGCGCGGCGGCCGGAGTGTCGGGTCGGCGTCATGGTGTCCGGCGCCCGCGGCCTTGCGGCGATGACACGCCCGTCTCCCGGAATGCGTGGCGCTCACCGGGCTTGCGCCGTCGACGTCGCCATCGGCCGGGAGAACGAAGCATGGGCGAACGCTAGTTCCGTGGCGGCAGGCGCCAGTTGATCCTCGTCAATGCCGATGCGCGGAGCCGCGCGCGGCCGCGTTGATCTGCATCAACATGGCCGCGCAGCTCTCCCGCTACCTGTAGCGACTGGTTCGTTGCATCGACGCGCTGCTCGCGCCGGGATTCGGCGAGGCGGGACAGCCGCAGGAGGTGGGTCATGGAACTGCTCGACGCCATCGAGTCGCGGCGCGCCGTGCGCAGCTACACCGCCGAGCCGGTCGATGCGGCGACCCTGAACGAGCTGGTGCACATCGCCGTGCAGGCGCCCAGCGCGATGAACCACCAGCCGTGGCGCTTCGTCGTCGTGCGCGGCGCGCCGTACCTGCGCGAGCTGGGTATTCTCGCGGCGCGCCATGCGCGCGCGCACCTGCCGCCGGAATCGCCGCTCGCGCAGCACCTGGCCGATGCGGGCGTGGAGATCTTCCACGGCGCGCCGGCACTGGTGCTGGTCTGCGCCGAGCACGACGAGCCGCAGGCGATCGAGGACTGCTGCCTGGCGGCGATGGTGCTGATGCTGGCCGCGCACGGCAGCGGGCTGGGCACGTGCTGGATCGGGCTGTCGCGGCCGTGGGCGAACTCGCCCGAGGGGCGCGCCGCGCTCGAGCTGCCGGCCTCGCAAGTCGCCGTCGCGCCGATCGTGATCGGCTACCCGGCCGTGATGCCGGCGCCGTCGCCACGGCGGCCGCCGGAGCTGCTCTGGCGCACGGGCAGCGGCGCCATGCGCGGGCAATAGGCGCGTCGGCCGAGGTGCCGCGGCATTGATCTGCATCAAGCGTGCGGACGCGCCTGCATGCGCTGATGCGAACCGTTCCCGAAGGAGCCTGCCATGCCGGTCTGTGAAGTGTGTGGAAACAACTACCAGGACAGCTTCGCGGTGGTGATGCGCGGAACCCATCACGTGTTCGACTCGTTCGAATGCGCGATCCACGCCCTCGCACCGCATTGCGCGGCCTGCGACTGCCGCGTCATCGGCCATGGCGTGCAGCACGAGGAGCGCATCTACTGCTCGGCGCAGTGCGCGCGGCGCGCCGGCGTGGGCGGCCTGGTCGACCATGTGTAGCGGCGCATGCGCCGGGCACCCGGCGATGGCGCAGCGATGAGCCGCGAGCTGCATTTCAACCTCTGGTACGCGCTTATCGCGATCGCGGCCGTGCTCGCGATCCAGGATTACCTGGCCGCGCGCGCCGGCGTCGAGACGATCCCGTACAGCCAGTTCGAAAGCGCGCTGAAGGCCGGCGAGATCGCCGATGTCACCGTGTCGGACACCCGCATCGAAGGCACCTACAAGAAGCCCGGCGCCAACGGCCAGTCGCGCCGCTTCACCACCGTGCGCGTTTCGCCCGATCTCGCGAAAAACCTGTCCGATGCGAAGGTGACGTTCAGCGGCGAGCCGGCGCCGGGCCTGTTCGAGCGCATGCTCGGCTGGCTGCTGCCGGTCGCGCTGTTCCTCGGCCTGTGGATGTACCTGTCGCAACGGATGCTGCAGGGGCGCGGTGGTGTGATGGCGATCGGCAAGAGCAAGGCGAAGCTGTTCATGGAGAAGTCGATCGCGACCACGTTCGACGATGTCGCCGGCGTCGACGAGGCAAAGGAGGAACTGCGCGAGATCATCGCGTTCCTGAAGGACCCGAAAGGCTACGGCCGCCTCGGCGCGCACGTGCCCAAGGGCGTGCTGCTGGTCGGCCCGCCCGGTACCGGCAAGACGCTGCTCGCGCGCGCGGTCGCCGGCGAGGCCGGCGTGCCGTTCCTGTCGATCAGCGGCTCGGAATTCGTCGAGCTGTTCGTCGGCGTCGGCGCGGCGCGCGTGCGCGACCTGTTCGAGCAGGCGCGCGGACAGGCGCCGTGCATCATCTTCATCGACGAACTCGACGCGCTCGGCCGCGCGCGCGGCATCTCGCCGGTCAGCGGCGGCCAGGACGAGAAGGAGCAGACGCTGAACCAGCTGCTGACCGAGCTGGACGGCTTCGACGTCAGCAGCGGCGTCGTGCTTCTGGCGGCGACGAACCGCCCGGAGATCCTCGACCCGGCGCTGCTGCGCGCCGGCCGCTTCGATCGCCAGATCCTGGTCGATCGCCCCGACAAGCCCGGCCGCATCGCGATCCTGAAGGTGCACCTGCGCAAGGTGCAGCTCGATCCGCAGGTCGCGATCGAGGAAATCGCGGCGCTGACCACCGGCTTCACCGGCGCGGACCTGGCCAACCTCGTCAACGAGGCGGCGCTGCTGGCGACCCGCCGCGGCGCGCCGGCGGTGCGCCAGCAGGACCTCAACGACGCGATCGAACGCATCGTCGCCGGGCTCGAGAAGAAGACGCGCGTGCTCGGCGCGAGCGAACGGCGCGCGGTCGCCTGCCACGAGATCGGCCACGCGCTGGTCGCGATGAGCGTGCCGGGCTCGGACCCGGTGCAGAAGGTCTCGATCATCCCGCGCGGCATCGCCGCGCTCGGCTACACGATCCAGCGCCCGACCGAGGACCGCTTCCTGATGTCGCGCACGGAACTGGCGAACAAGATGACCGTGCTGCTCGGCGGCCGCGCGGCCGAATCGCTGGTGCTCGAGGACATCTCCACCGGCGCCGCCGACGACCTCGCCAAGGCCACCGCCATCGCGCGCAGCATGGTGCTGCGCTACGGCATGGTGGCCGAGCTCGGCCAGGTCAGCTACGAGGGCGACACCGCGCCGATGCTCGGCCCGGGCATCGAATCCTGGCAGCCGCGCCGCTACAGCGAATCGACCGCCGCGCTCGGCGACCAGGCCGTGCGCGCCCTCGTCGACGCCGCGTTCACGCGCGCCCGCGGCATCCTCGCCGCCCGCCGCGTCGCGCTCGAACGCGCCGCCGCGGAGCTGTTGCGGAAGGAAACCCTGACCGGCGCCGAACTCGCCGCGCTGCTGGGCAGCGTCCCCGCCGAAACGACACCGGCGCCTGCTCCGCCGCCGGTGGAACACACGCCGTAAGGAGCGCAGGCGCGCCCCATCACGGTGACGGGGCCTGTTCCCGGTCTCGAACCGTCGCCATCAGCGGCAGCCGGCGGCGCCTGCCGCCGCCGGCGTCGCACACTGCGTTCGCGATTGCGGCCGCGGTCGGGACCGAGCCGGGTTCGCCGATGCCGGTCGGTGCTTGTGTCGCATCGCCGGTGAACACGACGTCGATCGCGTGCGGTGCGTCGGGGCAGCGTGCGATCGGGTAGTCGTGCCAGGTCGCGGCGCCGACGATGCCCTCGTGCAGCGGCAGTTCCTCGAGCACGGCCCAGCTCGCCGCCTGCTGGATGCCACCCTCGATCTGGTTGCGCGCGCCGTCCGGATGCACGAGGCGGCCGGCGTCGACCGCGCACCAGACGCGCTCGAGGCGGATGCGTTCGCCCTCCAGCACGACCTCGGCAACCTGCGCGATGCGCGTGCCGCCGTAGTCGGCGCAGGCGACGCCGAAGCCGTGACCGGCCGCGTGCCGGCGCGCATCCCAGTCGCTGCGCCGGCGCACGGTTTCAAGCACGCGGCGCAGGCGCGTGTCGTCGAGCCGGCGCAGGCGGAACTGCAGCGGGTCCTCGCGCGCGGCCAGCGCGAGTTCGTCGACGAACGACTCGATCGCGAACACGTTCGGTGCCGCGGCGAGCGAGCGGAACGCGCCCGAGCGCCCCTGTGCAGGCGCCACCTCCAGCTGCACCCGCGCCCGGCCGAGCCGGTATGGCGGCAGCGCGTTGCGGCCGGCGGTCATCAGCAGGAACTCGGCCGGCACGTCCGCGCCGCCGTAGGTGTGCGGCTGCGTGCGCACGCGCTGGCGCCAGGCGGCGATCGTGCCGTCGGCATCGAGCGCGGCCTCGAACCAGGCCTCGAGCGGCGGCCGGTACGGGCTGAGCGCGAACTCCTCGGCGCGCGTCCACCGCACGCGCACGGGACGCGCGACTGCGCGCGACAGTCGTACCGCATCGAGCGCGGCATCGCCGACGTTGCCGCGGCCGAACTGGCCGCTCATCAGTTGCGGATGCACGTGCACCCGCGCCGGACTCAGCCCGAGCAGGCCGGCGACCTCGTCGCGCAGGCCGAATGGCCGCTGCGTGGCGACGTACAGGTCGGTGCGATCGGCGCGCACGTCGGCGACCGCGGCGCCCGGGCAGATCGTCGCGTGCGCGATCGGCGGCATGTGATAGTGCGCGGTCACACGCCGCGCCGCCGCTGCGAGCGCGGCATCGGTGCCGGCGTCGTCGCGCAGCACGGCCTCGAAAGGCGCGCCCGCAATCGGCGGCGCGTCCCATTGCGCCGTCATCATCTGCGCCGCGGCGAGTGCCTGCGCATCGTGCTGCGCGACCACGCCGACGAAATCGCCGTCGACGACCACGGCCAGCACGCCCGGCAGCGCGCGCGCGGCGGTGGCATCGAGCATGCGCAGGCGGCTGCCCGGGCGCGGCGGATGCAGCACGTGGCCGTGCAGCAGGCCAGGCAGGCGCACGTCGGCGGCGTAGCGGGCCGCGCCGGTGACGATCGCGCGCGCCTCCGGCCGGAACGGCTTCGCCTCCGGTATCGACGCGGCGACGAGGGTGGACGGCTCGGGCAACGGGCCGGCCAGCGGCTCGGCGGCGACCAGCTCCGCATAGCTCAGCACGCGCCCGTCCGGCGCGAGTACCGCGCCATCGCGTACATGCAGGCTGTCCACCGGAAGCCGCCAGCGCGCGCCGGCGCGTTCGAGCAGCTGGCGCCGCGCGAGCGCCGCGGCGACGCGCAGCACCTCGCCGTCGGTGGCCGTGGACAGCGAGCCGAACGTGCCCATGTCCCACGGCACGCGCTCGGTCTCGCCGAGTTCGATGCGCACGCGTTCGATCGGCACGGCCAGTTCGGCAGCGACGGTGCGCGCGAAGCCGGCGCGGATGCCCTGGCCGTACTCGACCTTGCCCGAGCGCGCCACGACGGTGCCGTCCGGCTCGATCGCCAGGCGCTGCTCGAGCCGCTGCGGCGGCCGGCCCCATTCGCCCACGTCGTTCATGGCGTCGCCGCCGCCCGCTGCACCGCGCGGATCGCGCGCAGGTAGACGCCGCAGCGGCACAGGTGCGGCGCCAGCGCGGCGCGGATCTGCGCCTCGGTCGGCGCCGGCGTGCGCGCGAGCAGCGACACCGCCGAGAGGATCATGCCGCTGGTGCAGGCGCCGCACTGCATCGCGTCCTCGTCGATGAAGGCGCGCTGGACGCGGTGCAGCTCGCCGTCCTGCGCGAGTCCCTCGATCGTGACGATGCGCTTGCCGGCGACCTCGTCGGCGCCCGTCGTGCACGCCGCGACGGGCTGCCCGTCGACGAGCACGAAGCAGGCGCCGCAGATGCCGTGGCCGCAGCCGAAGCGTGCGCCGGTCAGGCCGAGGTCGTCGCGCAGCAGGTCGAGCAGACGCTTGCCATCGGCCACCGCCAGCTCGTGCACGGTGCCGTTGACCTCCAGGCGCATGGCTGCCCTGCCCGCCGCGCTACAGCGACTGCACGTAGGCCGCGACCGCGTCGATCTCGTCCGGCGTGAGGTCCTTGACGATGCCGTGCATGACCGGCGAATCGCGCAGGCGCTGCTGGATCGCCTTGAGCTGGTGCACGACGTACGGCGCGTGCTGGCCGGCCAGGCGCGGGAAGATGCCGTTGCCGGCCGCGTCCTTGCCGTGGCAGCTCGCACAGGCCGCAATGCCGCGCTCGGGCGAACCCTGCTCGAACAGGTGGCGGCCGCGCTCGATCAGCACCGGCGGCCCCTTCTTGCCGGCCGGCGGCGGCTGGTGCGCGTAGTAGCGCGCCAGCGCGTCGACGGTGGCGTCGTCGATCAGCGCGGCCATCCCGAGCATGTAGTCGTGCGCCTCCGGCTCATTGCGTCCGCGCGCGGACTTGAACGTGCGGATCTGCATCGCGAGGTAGGCCTGCTGCTGCGCGGCGAGCTTGGGGAACGTCGGCGAGGTGCTGTCGCCGCCGGGGCCGTGGCAGCTCGAGCAGACCTGGGTGGCGAGCTTGGCCGCCGTCGCATCGTCCTCGGTCGACACGGCCGCACCGGTGCCGACGGCTGCCAGCACAAGCACGACGAGCCCGACCGCTGCATTCTTGCCCATGTACCAGCCTCCTCCGCACGCGCGGCTCAGTAGACGAACCACGCGTTCACGAACCAGGTGTTGTTGTCCTTCGCCGAACGCCCGGCGCCGTCGTAGTTCGAGCGGCCGCCGTTGAACCTGGCGTAGTCGTAGTACTGCAGCATCAGGCGCAGGTTCTGGATCGGCAGGTAATCCAGCTCGAGGACGTAGCCGCGCGTGTCCGGCCGGCCGCTGGCGCTGCCGTCGACCGAGCCGGGCGCGTGCAGGCCGGCGTCGGTCGAGCCGGTGGTCGAGAACCAGGCCAGCGTCGCGCCGTAGCGGCGCTGGTAGTAGTAGCTCGCCTTGAGCTTGGTCGTGTTCAGCGTATCGCGCGGGTTGGCCGGGGTCGGCCCGGCGCCGATCGGCTCGCCGGCGGCGGTGGCCGGGAAGCTGGCGCGGTAGTCCTGCCGCTCATGGATGCGCGTGGCCTGCAGCGTGAACGTGTGCGGGTCGGTGATGTACTGGTACTGCGCGTCGATCGCGGTGTCGGTGTAGCGGTCGGTCGGCGTATAGGGCATCGTGTTGTCGGGATACAGCTTCACGCGCAGGCCGTAGGCGCCGAGCATCAGCGAGTGCGCTTCCCATTCACGGTTCCAGGCCAGCCGCCAGTACGAGTTGATGCCGGACAGGCGGTTCACGCCGCCCGGCGTATGCACGTCTTGGCCCGCGCGCAGCGGCGCGAAGAAGCCGTCGGCGGTGCGGTAGCCGGTGACTTCGGCGTACAGCATGCGGTTCCAGAACACGTAGCCGCCGAGTCCGGCGACCTGCTGCGCGAGCGTGCCGTCGAGCATCGTGGCCGCGGCCGGGCCGATCGCGTTCGGCGGCAGCGTGAACGGAAAGCCGAACGCCGGCGTGCTGTTCCACACGTCCTGCACGGTCGGGTTGTTGTGCAGGGTCAGGCCGTACAGCCAGCGCAACGCGGTGTCCTCCGCGTTGACCTTGCGGCCGACGACGCGCAGGTCGGTGTTGTCGATGCCGCTGTGGCCGACCGTCTTGCCGTCCGCGTTCACGTACAGGTTGTCGTAGGTCCACTGCACCCAGCCGCCGATGTTGTCGGTGACCTTGCCGGCGAGGAACAGGCTTGCCCCCGACAATTGCAGCGAGTCGGTCTTGGGCACGATCTCGTTGCCCTGGTCGTCGCGGTTGTGGCGCACGCCGGAGTCGCCGGCCTGCGCCATGAACGCGAGCGGCACCGCCTGGCGCCGGCCGATCGTGTAGCCGCTGAGCTTGAACAGGCGGCCATACGGCGTCAGCTCGGGAAAGCTGACGTGGCAGGCGACGCAGGCCTGCCCGGTCTGGCGCGCATAGGCCGGTAGCGCGCGCGCGCTGGTGCTCCAGCCAAGGATCGCGACGCACACCCACACCAGCATGCACAGCGGCGAGCGGGACACGGCATGTCCTCCTGGCGCGTTGGACGGCAGCGTGAAGGCAACGCCCAAGCCATCACTTGATCCACATCAAGCGCGGGCTGTCCGGGGCGCATGACTTGTGTCAAGGTGCTCCGGCAGGCCTTGCCGAAGAATGGTCCCAATCTGCGGAGGAATCGCGATGTCCCCGTTCAACGACGACGACTGGCTGGCGCGCCGCATCGAGACCTTGCGGCCGGGCTGGCGCGGCCGTCTGGTGCTGCGCGCGCCGGAGGAAGCCGAATCCGGCGACACCGAGGAACTGTTCGCGACCGTGGTCGACGAACCCGAGCTCGACCGCGATGCGGACGAGGAAGGCGTCGTCGACGCGACGATCACGCTGTGCGCGAACTACCGCAATGGCCGTTTCGTGCCGCTGGAAGGCGAACCACGCTTCAGCGTGCGCGCCTCGCAGGTGGTCGAGATGCAGGCGCTGCCGTAGCGCTCAGACGGCTCGAGAAAGCAGTTCGCCCGAGGAAACGCTGGATGGCGCCCGACTGGATGAGGGTACCGGTCGGCATCGCGTGCCTGGTGCTGGCCATCATCATCACCCTGCCCATTCCGTTGGGGCATGTGGTGCCGGGCACGGCGATCCCGCTGTGCTCCCTGGGCATGCTCGAACGCGACGGTATTGCCATCTGGCTCGGTCTGGCGGTAGCCGTGGCAGGCGTCATGCTTGTGGTGCTGGCGTCGGCAGGCCTCTATGGCGGGATGAACCACTTGTGGAAAGCATAGAACCCCGTCAGAGCGATCCATCACCCCCCAACGCAATGAACACCATCGAGACCGCGCGCACGACCAATCGCCTGCTGACGATCCTCAGCGCGCTGACGCTGGCGCTGGGCCTGCTGGCCCTGCTGGCCGGCAGGAAGGCGCTCGCCGACGTCTCGTTCCTGGCCGGCTCCGTCCCGCTGGCGATCGCGATCCTGGCATCGATCGTGATACGCCTGCTTCGGCGCGACATGGGCGTCGACGTGATTGCGCTGCTGGCGATCGGCGGTGCGCTGGCGCTGGGCGAATACCTCACGGCCAGCGTCATCGGCCTCATGTTTTCGACCGGCAAGGCGCTGGAGGATTACGCCGAAGGCAGGGCGATGAGGGCGATGTCGGCGCTGCTGGGGCGGGTGCCACGCACCGCCCGCCGCTACGACGGCGAGGAGCTCGTCCAGGTCCCGATAGACTCCGTGGTGCCGGGCGACCGCCTGCTGGTGCGCAGCGGCGAGGTCGTTCCGGTCGACGGCCTGGTCGATTCCGCGATGGCAGTGCTCGACGAGTCCGCACTGACGGGCGAGCCGCTCCCGCTCAGGCGCGCTCGCGGCGAGCTGGTGCGCAGCGGTGTCCTCAACGCGGCGGCTCCGTTCGACCTGCTCGCCACGACCTCGGCCGCGGACAGCACGTTTACCGGCATCGTCAGGCTGGTCGAAGAGGCCCGGTGCAGCAAGGCGCCCTCTACGCGGCTGGCCGACCGCTACGGGCTGGTCTTCATACCGCTGTCGATCATCGTCGCGGCGGTCGCTTGGGCGATCTCCGGCGATCCGGTGCGGGCCCTCGCGGTGCTGGTGGTGGCAACCCCCTGCCCGATGATCCTGGCGGTGCCGATCGCGATCGTTTCGGGCATGTCGCGGTGCGCCTCGCGCGGCGTGCTGATCAAGCGCGGGGGCGTCCTCGAGCAGCTGGCGCGGGGCCACGTCCTGTTCTTCGACAAGACCGGCACGTTGACCGCAGGTCACGCGCGACTGACCGCCATCGAGGCGGCCGGTGCGCTGGATACGGACGAACTGCTGCGTACCGCGGCCTCGCTGGAGCAGGCCTCGCAGCACGTACTGGCCGAGGCCATCGTGTCGTTCGCCAGGCAGCGCGGGCTGCGCCTGTCGCGCCCCTCCGCCGTGCACGAGGAGCATGGAGCCGGCCTCACCGGCTCGGTGGATGGTCGAACCGTGGTGGTCGGCAGCCATGCCTTCGTCTCGCGCATGGCGTCACCGGCCGACTGGGCCGACGCGCTGCACCGGCGCGTGCGTGACGAGGCGGCCACCGGGGTGTTCGTGGCCGTCGACGGCGCGATCGCGGGCGCGTTGCTGCTGGGAGACGAAATCCGGCTCGACACGCCGCGCGCGCTGCGGCTGCTGCGCCGGGCGAAGATCGGGCGCATCGTGATGCTGACCGGCGATCATCGCGACATCGCCGAGGCCATCGGCGACGCGCTCGGCGTCGACGAGGTGCTGGCCGGGCAGACGCCGGCCGACAAGCTGCGCGCGATCGAGGCCGCCAGGAATTCCGGCACGACGATCATGGTCGGCGATGGCATCAACGACGCGCCCGCGCTGGCCGCGGCCGACGTCGGCGTCGCGATGGGCGCGCGCGGCGCCGCGGCGTCGTCGGAAGCGGCCGGGATCGTGCTGCTCGTCGACCGGCTCGACCGCCTGGCGGAAGCGCTGGCGATCGCCCGCCGCACGCGCCGGATCGCGATCGAGAGCGTGATCGTCGGCATGAGCCTGTCGCTGGTCGCGATGGCCGTCGCCGCGCTCGGCTACCTGCCGCCGATCGCCGGCGCCATCCTGCAGGAAGGCATCGATGTCGCGGCGATCCTCAACGCGCTGCGCGCCCTGCGCGTGCGCGCGCCGCACGGCACTGCGCTGCGGCTCAATCCGTCGGAGACCGACCGCCTGCGGCAGGACCACCTGCAGTTGGCGCCGGTGCTCGACCGCATCCGCGCCTGCGCCGACCGGCTGCCGACCCTGTCCAGCGACGCGGTCCGGGCCGAGCTGGTCGAACTGAACGCGCTCGTGCGCAGCCGGCTGCTCGCGCACGAGCAGGAGGACGAAAGGACGCTCTATCCGAAGCTGGAGCCTCTCATCGGCGGCGACGACCCGCTGGCCGCGATGAGCCGGACGCATCGCGAGATCTTCCGGCTCGGCCACCAGCTGCAGAAGGCCACCGACAACCTGCTCGACGGCCACCTGCCCGCGACCGGCATCCAGGATCTGCAGCGCGCGCTGTACGGCCTCGACGCGATCCTGCGATTGCACTTCGCGCAGGAGGACGAGATCTACCACGCGATCACCGAGGCGGCCGCCTGAGGGGTGACGCTGGCGCGCCGGTTCGCGGCCGCGCCGCTGGCGTGGAAGCGGTGGGACTCGCCGCTGCGCGGCTGCGGCCCACCCTACGAGGGCGATGGGTTCTGCGCCCTGCTTGTCGGCCCTCAGCCCGCCCCCGGCACCAGCACCGCCGCGCCCTGCAGGCGCCCGGCGCGCAGGTCGGCGAGCGCTTCGTTGGCCTGCTCCAGGCGGTAGCGCGTGACGTGGCTGGCGACGCCGGCCGCGGCGGCGGCGGCGAGGAAGCCGTGGCCGTCGGCGCGGGTCAGGTTGGCGACCGAGAGGAGCTGGCGCTCTTCCCACAACAACCGGTACGGGAACGACGGGATGTCGGACATGTGGATGCCGCCGCAGACCACGCGGCCGCCTTTGCGCACTGCCGCCAGCGCGCGTGGCACGAGTTCGCCGGCCGGTGCGAACAGGATCGCGGCGTCGAGCGGCTGCGGCGGCGCCTGCGTCGAGTCGCCGGCCCAGTCGGCGCCGAGCGTGCGCGCGAAATCCTGGCTGGCGCGGTCGCCCGGGCGCGTGAACGCGAACACGCGCCGGCCCTGCCAGCGCGCGACCTGCGCCAGCAGGTGTGCGGCGGCGCCGAAGCCGTACAGGCCGAGCCGCTCGCCCGGCCCGGCCGCCTGCAGCGCGCGCCAGCCGATCAGGCCGGCGCACAGCAGCGGTGCGGCCGCGGCCGGATCGGGGAATTGCGCCGCTGGCAGCGGCAGGCAGAACGCGGCCTCGGCGATGACGTGCGTGGCGTAGCCGCCGTCGCGCGTGCAGCCGGTGAACTGCGGTGTGTCGCACAGGTTCTCGCGCCCGCTGCGGCAGTAGTCGCAGTGGCCGCAACTGTGGCCGAGCCAAGGCACGCCGACGCGCTCGCCCGGCGCCGGCGCGGTGACGCCTCCGCCGACCGCCTCGACGACGCCGACGATCTCGTGGCCGGGAATCACCGGCAGGCGCGCCTGCGGCAGCTCGCCGTCGACGAGGTGCAGGTCGGTGCGGCACACGCCGCAGGCCTCCACGCGCAGGCGCACCTGGCCTGTGCCGGGCACCGGCAGTTCGCGGCGCTCGGGCACCAGCGCCGCGCCGACCGCCGTGGCCACCATCGCGTGCATGCCTCGTACCTCCGCGTCGATGCCGCGTCCGCTCGCTACGGGGCGGCGGCCGGCGCCATCTGGGTGCCGGACGGACGCGCGTCCTGCATCGCGCCGGCGGCGAGTTTCGCGCCGGCGCAGCCGCCCAAGAGCGGCGAGCGCTGCAGCCAAGCCTGATCGGGGTAGTAGGCGAACACGAACGAGCCGTCGCGGATCGTGTCGATCAGGCGCCGCGCGACCGCGGTGCGCACCGCCGGGCAGCCGAAGCTGCGGCCGAGCCGGCCCTGGCTGCGGATCAGTTCGTCGCTGACGTAGGGCGCGCCGTGAATCACGATCGCACGCTCGTACGCCTTGTCGTTGAAGCCGGGTTCCAGGCCGTGCAGGCGCAGCGAGTAACCGTTGTGGCCGACGTAGGTGTCGGCGGTAACGAACGCGCCAAGGCTCGACATCAGGCTGCCGGGTGCATTGGAGAAGCGCGCGGCGAGGTTGTCACCGGAGTTGCGGCCGTGCGCGACGCGCTCCTCGAACAGCAGGCGCTTGCGTTCGAGGTCGAACACCCACAGCCGTGGCTGCGTTGACGGCCGCGAATAGTCGATCAGGCTCAGCGTGGCCGGCCGCGCCAGCGTGCCGGCGTCGCGCTCGCAGGCCAGCGCCTGCACCGCCAGCGCGATCACGCCGGCATCGGCGGCCGGCGCCTGCCCGGCAAGTTCGTCGGCGAGCGAGGCGGCGTGCACCGGCGCGAGCGACAGGGACACGGCGAGCAGGCCGCCGGCAAGCGCCTGCCGCGTGCCGCGGCGGGCCGTGCGTATGCACGCAAGTATCTGTTCCAAAGGTGACTCCGGGTCGGGTATGGAGGTCAGGGGCGCAGCTTAGCGGTGCCGTCGCCGGCTTCCAACACGGTGCGCGGCTGTGCCTCACCGGGATCGCGCACGGCCGGCAGGTCGGTCACCAGCAGCGTCGTGCCCGGCGCCAGCGCCGCGTAGAGCTTGCGCGCGAACGCCTGCGGCACGCTCAGGTGCGCCGCGAGCTGCTCCGGCGCCGGCAGCTCGGCGTCGCCGCTGCGCGCCAGCGTGTAGGCGGTCCAGCGATGCCGCGGCTGCTGCGGATCGAGCGGGCTCGGCGCGGACTCCACGCCCTCGCCCATCACGAACAACTGGCTGCCGCCGAAGCGGAAGTCCGGCGCGACCGCGAGCTCGGCGGAACCGATCACGATGCCGTTGCGCAGCACGTGCACGCTGCGGTCGCGCAGGCTGACGAGCACGCTCAGCGGCCCTTCCGCCGGCGCGGCGTCGTCCCAGTGGTAACCGTCCGCCAGCGCGGCCGCGGCGATCATGCCGCCCGTGGTCGTGACCGGCGCAAGCACGGCCGGATAGGCGACGCCGTGCGGAAAGCTCTCGCGGTCGGCGACGACGACGGTCATGCCGCGCGTGGTCACTTCGTACAGGTCCTCGGCGAAGCCGCGCGGCAGGCGCACGCAGCCGTGCGAGGCCGGGTGCCCCGGCGTGGTGCCGGCGTGCAGCGCGATGCCGTCCCAGGTCAGCCGCTGCATGAACGGCATCGGCGCGTCGTCATAGAGGTTGGAGCGGTGTTCGCGTGCCTTCTGCAGGATTGTGAACACGCCGGTCGGCGTGCGGTAGCCCTCGCGGCCTGAGCTGATCGTGCTGACGCCGATCGCGATGCCGTTGCGGTAGACCCAGGCGCGCTGCTCGTCGAGGCCGATGACGACCACGACCGGCCCCTCCGGTGCGATCTGCGGCCGCCAGATGAACTGGCCCGGGCGCAGCGTGGCCGGGTCCGGCAGCGGCGGCACAGCGGCGGCGGCAATGCCGCAGGCGATGGCGAGCACGAACGCGCTCAGGCGATGCAGCACGACAGGCAATGGGCACCTCGCTGTGGACGGTCGGGCGGATCAGTGTACGCGCCGGATCGGCGCGCCCGCAGATGATGCGGGAAAACGACATGGATTGACGCGCATCAACACCGGCGTCGGCGGCAGGCCTAGAGTCGGACCATCCGTCCGGCGTGGCGCGACCATGTTCAAGCACATCCTGATCGGCTTCGATGGCTCGGCGCACGCGCGTGATGCCTTCGCGACCGCCGTCGAGATGTCGACCGTGCTCGGCAGCCACCTCACCGTCATGCAGATCCTGCCGAGCTACGAGAGCGCGTTCGCGTCGCCGTACGTGCAGCCGCACGCGCCGACGCGCGAGCTGTACGAGTCGCGCGCGCTCGCCTCGGCGCAGCAGGCACTGGCCGCGCCGCTCGAGGCGGCACGCACGCGCGGCATCGAGTGCGATGCGGTGTTCCGCTTCGCCAGCGACGCACAGCGCGCCCTCCTCGACCATGCCCGCGGCACCGACTGCGATCTGATCGTGCTCGGCGCACGCGGCCCGGCCGGCACCGAGCCGATGCTGCTCGGCCATGACGCCGCCTCGATCCTGCTGCACGCGCGGGTGCCCGTGCTCGTCAGCTGAACCGGTGCTGCCCGGGCCGCGCCGACCGCCCTGGCCTCGCATGGCGCGTGGGCGCGGCGGGTGCGATCATCCACCTCCCCGGCCCGTGCGGTACCGCGATGAATCCACAGGCCTCCAACGTCGCCCAGCGCGGCGCCTTGGCGGCGCCGCTCCGGTGCGTCCGTCGATGAACACGCAGCGCCCCGCGGCGGCGATGCCCGCGTTCGACGACATCGACGTCCTGCGCACGGCGCTGGAGGCGGTACCGGATGCGATGCTCGTCATCGATGCGGACGGCATCATCCGGCACTGGAACAGCCAGGCCGAGACCCTGTTCGGCTATCCCGCGGCTGCCGTCTGCGGCCAGCCGATCGAGTTGGTCATCCCGCAGCGTTTCGTCGCCTCGCATCGCGCGCACCGCGCGGCCTATGCCCGGGCGCCGCGGCGGCGACCGATGGGCATCGGCATGGAACTGCGCGGCTTGCGTCGCGACGGCAGCGAGGTGCCGGTCGAAGTCAGCCTGAGTCCGGTCACGATCGGCGGCGCCGCGTGCGTGGTCGCCTCGGTGCGCGACATGGGACCGACGCGCCGCGCCGAGGAGGACCGCCAGCGCCTGCAGCGGCAGGACACGCTGATCGCGCTGTGGGAACTGGCCCTGCGCAGCGGCGCCGTCGACGAATGCCTGCACAGCGCGGTCGACGCCCTGCAGGCGGTACTGGCCGCGAAACGCATCGTGCTGTACGAGCTCGCGGCGGAGCGCCGGCCGCCGCAGCTGCGCGTGCTGCGCGATACCGCCGGCACGCCGCCGTTCGCGTGGAAGGCGCTGGCGGGGGCGCCGCACGTCGCCGCACTGATCGGCGAGGACGCCGCGACCAACGGCGACGACCCGCCGGCGGTGGCCATGCAGTTGCGCAGCAACGCGGTCGAGAACGTGCTCGCGCTGTCGCTGCGCGCGCAGTCGCGGCTACTCGGCGCGATGCTGGTCGTGATGCCGCGCGAGCGCGTCTTCGCCAGCGAGGACCTCTACTTCGTGCAGAGCGTGGCGCACCTGCTCGCCGGCGTGCTGGCGCGCGCATACTCCGACCAGTTGCTGCTGTCCGCGGCGCGGATGGAAACGCTGGGCCAGATCAGCGGCGGCATCGCGCACGACTTCAACAACCTGCTCAGCATCATCGCCGGCAACCTCGAGCTGGTGCAGGCGCACGTGCACGCGCGCGAGCCGCTCGAAAAGCTCGTGCAGGCCGGCCTGCGCGCGGCGCGCCGCGGCGGCGAACTGACCCAGCGATTGCTGTTGTTCGCGCGCAAGCGCACGCTGCAGCCGGTTCCGCAGCGCCTCGACGACACCCTGGCCGGCCTCGCCGACATGATCGCGCGCGTGGTCGGTGACGGCATCCAGGTGCAGGTGGACGCGCCCGAGCGCCTGCCCGAGGTGTCGATCGATCCATCGGTACTGGACGCCTGCGTGATCAACCTCGCGACCAACGCGCGCGATGCGATGCCGGCCGGCGGCACGCTGCGGCTGCGCGTCGGGCTGGCCGCCACGCCGCCCGCGGCCTCCGCGACGACGGCGCAGCGCTGGATCGCGCTGGCCGTCGCCGACAGCGGTTGCGGCATGGACGAGGCGGTCGCGCAGCGCGCGTTCGAGCCGTTCTACACGACCAAGGACATCGGCAAGGGCACTGGTCTCGGCCTCAGCCTCGTGCAGACCCTGATGCAGCAGGCCGGCGGCCATGTCGCGCTGGACAGCGCGCCCGGCGCCGGCACCACGGTCACCTTGTACTTCCCGCTGCGCGAACCCGCCGGCGACGTCGCCGCGCGGACCGCGTTGCCGACCGGCGCCGGCGAGACGGTCCTGCTGGTCGAGGATGATCCGGCGGTGCGCGAGACGGCCGCGCTGCTGATCGACGGCCTCGGCTATCGCGTGCGGGCCGTGGCGAACGTGGCCGAGGCGAAGGCCGCGCTGGCCGATGCCGACGACGTCGCGCTGGTGTTCAGCGACGTGCTGCTCGGACGCGACGAAACCGGCCTGCAACTGGCCGGACACCTGCACGCCACGCGCCCCGGCCTGCCGGTGATCCTGACCTCCGGCTATGCGCGGCCGGTGTTCGAGCGGCACGATCGGCCGCCCGACGACGTCGAGCTGTTGCGCAAACCGTATTCGCGCGCCCAGCTCGCCGTCGCCCTGCGCGATGCGCTGGCGCGCGCGCGGGCACGCGACTGAGCAAACCGCGCGCCATGCGACGAGGGAGCGAGCTTTGGGTGGGAGCGGCGGAAGCCGCGATGCCGTTGCTTCTCGCGACCAAGGCATCGCGCCGGCCGGCGCTCCCACGAGGTGTTGGCGCCGTCCCCGGCGCATGCCTTCAGCTCACCGAGATCTTCTGCGCACGGCCGTTGTGCGCCTTGGGCAGGGTCAGCGTGAGCACGCCATTCTCGTAGTGAGCGTCGGCCTTGGCGCTTTCCACTTCCGAGGGCAGCGTGAACGAGCGGAAGGTCTTGCCGTAGAAGCGCTCGGAGAACAGCTCGGCCTCGCCCTCCTTCTTCTTCGTCTCGCGCTTGAGCTCGGCGCTGATCGAGACCTGGCCGCCGTCGACGGACACCTCGATGTCCTCCTTCTTCACGCCGGGCAGCTCGGCGTGGACGATGTAGCTTTTGTCGTTCTCGCTCACGTCGATGCAGATCTCCGGCGCGCTCTCCATCTCGCGCCACGGGCGCATTCCGAAGCCGCGGAACAGGTCGTCGAAGTCGGCCATCGGGCCGAGTCGTGTCGCCTGCCTGAGCGGATTCCAGCGGGTCAGCATTGCCATGGGATGTCTCCTGCACGGATCCAAAGGGACGGATGCCTGCCGGCATCCTTGAGCACGTTACGCGCGTGCGCAGGGAGGCTGTTGATCGAGGTCAACCTTCACGCGAACGATCGCGCAGCGGCCGCGTCGGCAGCTCGAACTCCTCGCGCCCCGGCGCGCGCGGCGAGCACGGGCCCGGTTGCGGCATCGCGCAGGCGGTGGCTCCTGCGACCGGCAGCCAGCGTGCGAACCAGTCGGTGGCGAGCTGGGCCACCTGCTCGAGCGCGAGCGGCTCCTCGAACAGGTGCGTCGCGCCCGGCACCACGGTCAGGTCGGCCGAGTCCGGCAGATGGCTCCAGGCGCGGCGGTTGAGTTCGAGCACCTCGCGGTCCGCGCCGCCGACGATCAGCAATACCGGCGCCTGCACGGTGGCCAGTTGCGCCTTGTCGACGAGGTCCGGCCGCCCGCCGCGCGACACCACCGCGGCGATGCGCTGCGGCCGCGACTGCGCGACCCGCAGGGCGGCGGCGGCGCCGGTGCTGGCGCCGAACAGCCCGAGCGGCAGCCGGCACAGCAACGGGTCGCGGCCGACCCAGTCGACCGCCGCTTCCAGCCGCCGCGCCAGCAGCGCGATGTCGAAACGCACGGCCGGATCGCGGTCCTCGGCCGGCACCAGCAGGTCGAACAGCAGCGTCGCCAGGTGCGCGCGGTTGAGCTCGGCCGCGACGAAACGGTTGCGCGGGCTGTGCCGGCTGCTGCCGCTGCCGTGCGCGAACAGCACCAAGCCGCGCGCATCGGGCGGCAGGCACAACTCGCCTTCCAGCGTCGCATCGCCGGCGGCGACCGCGACGCTGCGCACGAGCGGCGGGTCGGCGCCGGCCGTGCGCGGCATGCGCTGCAACAGGCGCATGACCTCCTCGTCGTCGACCGCCCTGAACTGCTCGTAGAACTGGCCGACCGCCGCGAACTCGGGGGGCGCCGCCAGGCAGACCAGTTCGTCGGCGAGCGGGGCGATGCGGCGCAGGCTGTCCGGCGATGCGACCGGCACGGCGCAGACCAGATGCGCCGGCCGCAGCGTGCGCAATGCCTTCAGCGCGGCGGCCATCGTCGCGCCGGTAGCCAGGCCGTCGTCGACCACGATCACCACGCGCCCGGCCGGATCGAGCGGCGCATGGCCGGCGCCGTAGGCGGCGCGGCGGGCGCGGATCTGCGCAAGCTGCGCGGCTGTCTCGGAGCGCAGCCAGTCCGCATCGGCGCCGACGGCGGACTCGCGCATGTGCACGTTGCCGCCTTCGTCGACCGCGCCGATCGCGAACTCCGGGTTGCCCGGCGCGCCGAGCTTGTGCACGAGCACGATGTCCAGTTCGCCGGCCAGTGCATCGGCGACGACGCGGCCGACCGGCACGCCGCCGCGCGGGATCGCCAGCACCAGCGGATGGCGTCCCTTGTGGTGTGCGAGCGCGGCGGCCAACTGGTGCGCCGCATCCTCGCGATCGATGTAGTACGGATTGCGCATGGCTCACCTCGGCAGGTGTCCGGCGGCGCGGCGCCTCAGGGGGCGGCGCCGGCAAAATGCTCCGGCAGGTGCTGGCGCAGCTCGGCCGGCGCCAGCTCGGTCAGCTCCTTGGGCACCTCGGCGACCACGTGGCGACGCACCTGCTTGCCGAGCGCGGCATGCAGCGCGCCGAGGAAATGCGGCTCGGCGACCAGCACGAGGCGTTCGTAGGCGTGCTCGACGCGCCCGCGTTCGAGCGCCTCGCCCAGCAGGTGGGCGAAGCGGCCGGTGGTCTTTTCCTCCAGCGTGGTGTGCGGCTCGATCGCATGCCGCGCACTGCCGACGCTCTCGTAGGTGGTTGGCGCGCGATCGGTTTCGAGCTCGTGGCCGAGCGCACGCCCTTCCGGGTTGAGCCAGGTTTCGACCTCCTGCAGCGCCGCGTCGCCGGAGGTCGAAAACAGCCGGGCGCGGGCGCGGTCGGCTACCAGGATCCAGGTTTTCATCTTGCGTCCTCCACGATGGAGGCCGGCGGCGCCCGGTGCCGCCGGACGGGTGGATCGGCTGGCCGTGCCGCTGCTAGCGATAGACCAGCACCGGGATGTGGCTGTGGGTCAGCACCTTCTGCGTCTCGCTGCCGAGCAGCACGGCCTGCATGCCGCGACGGCCGTGCGAGGCCATCAGGATCAGGTCGCACCCCCGCGCGACGGCCGCGGCCACGATTTCGCCGGCCGGATCGTCGCTGGTCGTCCAGGCGACTTCGCACGGCACGCCGGCGGCGGCCGCCGCGCCGGAGACGAGGCCGAGATAGCGCTCGGCATACGCCTGCGCGGCCTTGGCATAGTCGCTCTGGCTGGCTTCCAGCAACTGCATGATCACGTCCGAGGTGTGGAACTTCGGCACCACGTGGAAGCCGGTGACCTTCGCCTTCAGCGCGGCCGCCAGGCGAATGCCCTGCCGCACGGCGTCTTCAGAAAGCTCGGAGCCGTCGGTCGGAATCAGGATGTGCTTGAACATCGCCCGCCTTGCCGTTGCGTGGGGTATGGAAACCATAGCGCGCCGACCGCCAGCGGCCTTGATGCAAATCAAGCGATGCGGCGTGCCTTGCCGCAAGGGCATCTTCCTTCAACCGGCCGCGCCCGGCGAGTAGGATGGGCGGGTACGCTCATCCGGGAGTCTTGGATATGCCGGAATCGGCCACAGGGCAGTCCCACGGCCGGCCAGCGCATCTGCTCATCGTCGACGACGAGGCGGATATCCGCGCGGTCGCGCAGCAGTATTTCCATGCGCACGGCTTCCACGTCCGTGGCGCCGGCGACGGCACGGCCATGCGGCGCGCGCTGGCCGAGGGTGACGTCGACCTGGTTCTGCTCGACCTCGGCCTGCCCGGCGAGGATGGCCTGGAGCTGGCGCGCTACCTGCGCGAGCGCTGGGGCGGCCCGTTCATCATCCTCACCGGCCGCGGCGGCGCGGTCGACCGCATCGTCGGCCTCGAACTGGGCGCCGACGACTACGTCACCAAGCCGTTCGAGCTGCGCGAACTGCTCGCGCGCGTGCGCAACCTGCTGCGGCGGACGCACGGACAGCGCATCGACCACGCCGGCGTGCTGCGCTTTGCCGGGTTCAGCCTCGACACCGGCGCGCGCCAGCTCAGGCGCGACGACGGCAGCAGCGTGCCGCTCACCGCCGGCGAGTACGCGCTGCTGCGCGCGTTCCTCGACCAGCCGCAGCGCGTGTTGTCGCGCGATGACCTGATGACGTCCACGCATGGCCGCGACAGCGGTCCGTATGACCGCACGATCGACGTGCAGATCGGCCGCCTGCGGCGCAAGATCGAGGTCGATCCGGCGCGGCCGCAGATCATCAAGTCCGTGCGCGGCGTCGGCTACCTGTTCGCCGCGCCGCTGCAACAGGGCGAGTAGGCCCTTCAGTGCACCGGCTCGCCGCCGGCGAGCCGGCGCAAACCGGCGACGTCGACGAGATTGACCTCGCGCCGCTGCACCGACACCAGCCCCAGTTCGACCAGTCGCGACAGCGTGCGGCTGACGGTTTCGTGCTTGAGCGCGAGGAAGCTGGCCATGTCCAGTCGGCCCATGCGCAGGATGAAATGGCGCGGGCTGAAGCCGAGTCGCGCATGCCGCTCGGCAAGGTCGAGCAGGAACGCGGCGACGCGTTGCTCGGCCGACAGCGTGCCGAGCGCCAGCATCCACAGGCGGTCGCGCCGGATCTCGCCGGCCAGCGCCGAGGTCAGGCGCGCCTGCAGCTCCGGCACGCGCCGGCACGCAGCCAGCATCGGCGGATACGGCAACTCCCACGCCTCGCTGCTCTCGAGTGCGACCACGTCACAGGCGTACGCTGCCAAGCCAATCGACTCGACCCCGACCAGGTCGCCGCGCATGTGGAAACCCGTCACCTGCTCGCGTCCGTCGTCGGCCAGCTCGCACGTCTTCAGGCAGCCGACGTTGACCAGGAACAGCGCGCGGAACGGCTGGCCGGCGCGATACAGCGACTCGCCGCCCTCCAGCTTGTGGCGCAGCACCGGCACGTGTTCGCGCATCTGCGCGATACCGATATCCCCGATGGCCTCGAAGAACGACGCCGGTGCGGGCATCGGCACGGTCGGGGCGAAAGCAGTCGCTGCGTTCATGACCGGACTCCTCGAGGGGAGCCCCAAGGTAGCCGCAGCGGCGCGCGCGACGATGACGCCGCGGTAACGGCGCGTAACCTTATGTAACAGCCAGCCCCTGCCCCGCCGCCGGGGCCGCCTCAATGCCGCAGCAGAACCGGCAGCGTGGCCTCGTGCAGCACGTGCCGCGTGGCACCACCGAAGATCCATTCGCTGAAGCGTGTGCGGCCGTACGCCCCCATCACCAGCAGGTCCGCGCCGACCTTCGCGGCCGCCTCGAGCAGCGCCTCGCCGGCGCGCTCGTCGCGCGCGAAAATCTCGTTCCGCTCCACCTCGATCGCGTGGCGCGCCAGGTGTACGGCGATGTCGAACGGCGGCTTCCAGCCGATCTCGACGAACGGTTCGCGGCGCTCGCCGCTGAACAGCACGACCCGTTGGGCCCGCTGCAGCAGCGGCAGCGCGGCGTGGATCGCGCGGATCGCCTCGGGCGAGCCGTTCCACGCCAGCGCGATGCAACCCAGGCGCGGCTGCGTCACCTTCGGCGGCACGACGATGCACGGCGCATCGACGTGCAGGACCAGTGTGCCGAGGTCGATCGGGCCGCCCCATGGCTCGGCCGGGTCGCGCTGCAGCACGACCAGGTCGTTCCAGTTGGCGATGTGCGCGAGCGTGTCGGGCAGGTAGCCCTCCGCCACTTGCCACGCCGAGCGCGTCGCGCCGAATGCCGCCGTCCACGACGCGAACGATTTCTCGGCCGCGCGTGCACTCTCCTCCAGCTCGCGCGCGTTTTCCAGGATCGCCGCAAGCAGCCCGGGGGATCCGTATGGCGGCATCGTGTAGAGCGGCGAGGGATAGATGTAGGCGCCGGTCAGCAGCGCATCGAGCGACGCGGCCAAGCGCGCCGCGAACTCGACGCCGCCGCTCCAGGCGCGGAAATTGGCTGCGTGTACCAGGATGTCGCGCATCGCTCGTCTCCTCGGATGGCTGCTGCGCGCCCACCTGCGCGGCGCGGTCGATCCCAGCCTAGCGGTTCGGCCCCGGCGCCGATTTGATCCCGATCACCTGCGCGCATCGACGACGTGGTCGCACGCCAGATGATCCAGATCAAAGCCGGCGGCGACCGGCGGCGGATAGTGGCCGCCCAGACAGCGAGGAGACCGGCCATGAGCAGAACCCCCTCCGCATCCGCGCGCCGCGGCGCAGGCGGCGCAACGACCACGCGTGGAGGTCCGCCCGCCCGCAAGAGCGGCCATGCCGCCGCCAAGGCGCCGGCCCGCAAGGCCGCGCCGGCGAAGGCGGCCGCGACCCGCACACCGGCGGCGGCGCCAACGGCCGCGCGCAAGCGCGTGGCCGGGCACCACGAACTGGTGACTGCAGCGCCGTCGGCCGAGGCGCCGAGCTGGAGCGAGACGCTCGCCGACGGCACGCACATCACGATCCGCCCGCTCGGCAAACAGGACGCCGCGCTCGAACGCGCGTTCATCGCCCACCTGTCGCCGCGTTCGCGCCGGCTGCGCTTCCTCGGCCAACTGAAGGAGCCGAGCGACGCGTTCGTCAGGCAGCTGACCGACATCGATTACCGGCGCGACATGGCGTTCGTGGCACTCATGCGGCAGGAAGGCGAGGAGCACGCGATCGGCATCAGCCGCTACAGCACCAGCGCCGACGGGCAATCGAGCGAATGCGCCGTCGCGGTCAGCGACGAATGGCAGAAGAAGGGCCTTGGCACGCTGCTGATGCGCCACCTGATCGACATGGCACGCTCGCGTGGCGTGCGCACGATGGTGTCGATCGACGCGGCCGACAACGCCGAAATGCGCGACCTCGCCGCCTTCCTCGGCTTCCGCCGCCGCACCGACTTCGACAACCCGAGCCTGGTGATCCACACGCTGGACCTGGCGTGAGGCAGGCTGGTTCCAAGGCAGGCTAGGCGCGCGCAGCGCGGTCGGCAAGCGGTGCCGGCCGGCCTGCGGCCGCCCAGCCTACGACATCGGATTGGCCGGCGCTGCCGCCTCGCCGGGCAGCGGAATGAACTCGGCGTTGTCGAGGTTGGGCAGCTTCATGCGGCCGGCGCGCCAGTCGGCCTTGGCCTGCTCGATGCGGTCCTGCGACGAGGCGACGAAGTTCCACTCGATGAAGCGCGGCCCCACCGGTTCGCCGCCCAGCAGCATGACGGTGGACGGCTCGATCGCCTTGAACGGCACCGGCTGGCCCGGCGCGAACACGACCATGTCGCCGGCCTCGACGACGCGGCCGGCAATCTCGACCGCACCGCGCGCAACATAGGCGGCGCGCTCCGGATACTCGGCCGGCAATTGCGCCCGCGCGCCGGCGGCGAGTTCCCAGTGCACGTAGAACAGCGGCGAATGCGTGCGCACCGCGGCCGTCGCACCGAACGCGCGGCCGGCCACCAGGCGCGACCACACGCCGGCCTCCTCGCCGCTGGGCAGGTCGGCGCCGGCATGGTGCGCGAAGGCCGGATCGGTCTCCTCGTGCTCCAGCGGCAGCGCGACCCAGGCCTGGATGCCGTGCATCGGACCGCCCTCGCGGCGCGCCCGCTCGAAGCGCTCGGAGTGCGTGATGCCGCGCCCGGCGGTCATCCAGTTCACCTCGCCGGGACGGATCGCCTGCTCGGTGCCGAGGCTGTCGCGGTGCATGATCTCGCCGGCGAACAGGTAGGTCACGGTGGACAGGCCGATGTGCGGATGCGGCCGCACGTCGACGCTGCGCGGGATGCCGGCCGGGAAGTCGATCGGGCCCATGTGGTCGAAGAACACGAACGGGCCGACCATGCGGCGCGCGGCGACCGGCAGCACGCGGCCGACCTCGAAGCCGCCGAGGTCGCGGCGGCGCTGCGGGATGACGAGTTCGATCATGACGGCACTCCCAAGGGTACGCTCGATCATCGACAACACCCCGGCGCGATGCAATCATCGCCGGCCGCGCATGAGGGCGGCGCGATGCTTTGCAATGGCGCGTAAACCCCTCTATACTCGCGCGTTTTCCGTGCCTGTAAATTGTTGCGAGGCGTCCAATGAAAGTGCTGTCGTCCCTCAAGTCCGCCAAGACGCGTCATCGCGACTGCAAGGTCGTCCGTCGCCGCGGCAAGGTGTTCGTGATCTGCAAGAGCAATCCGCGTTTCAAGGCGCGCCAGCGCTGAGCGGTACACTGCTTTCGCAGTTCGATCGAAAGGGCCGCGCTGCGGCCCTTTCTGTTTTGCGCGTTTCGCGCCGGTGGTCATGGAACCGCCGGATGGCTTTCTGCTACAAAGCAGCGCCGACGTTTTCGTCGACAACTTCCCCCTGAGAACAAGGAGTTGGGCCATGAACGTGAAGTATCTTCTCGCCACGGCGACCGTGCTGGCCGCTGCAGTCATGACCGCTCCGGCGGCACAGGCCGACACGCTCGCCCCGCCCGCCCAGCCGCGCGCGACCGCCGGCGAGCTGCCGCAGCGCGGCCTCAGCATGGCGCAGGTCGAGCGCCGCTACGGCGCGCCGCAGGAGAAGCTGCCGAGCGCCGGCGGCGACGCGCCGCGCCATCCGCCGATCCACCGCTGGCGCTACGCCGGCTATACCGTCTACTTCGAGCGCAACCGGGTCATCCACAGCGTGCCCGACGGCGCCGTGCCGCAATCGTGAGCCCATGACACACAACGACTTCCGCCTGCCCGCCGAGTGGGAACCGCAGGCCGGCGTGATCATCGCCTGGCCGCATGCCGGCACCGACTGGGCGCCACGCCTGGCGCGGATCGAAACCGCCTATACGGCGCTCGCCGCCGCGATCGCGCGCTTCGAACCGCTGCTGGTCTGCGTCGCCGATGCGGCGGTGCGCGCCCGCGCGGCCGAGCTGCTCGGCGCCGCCGGCGTCGACATGGCGCACGTGCGCTTCATCGAGGCCGCCTACGACGACACCTGGCTGCGTGACTCCGGCCCGATCACGCTCGGCGACGGCCACGCGTTCCGCCTGGTCGACTTCCGCTTCACCGGCTGGGGCGGCAAGTTCGAAGGCGGCCGCGATGACCGCCTGATCGAGACGCTGGTCGCGCAGGGCGTGTTCGGCGTGGCCGAACACCAGCGCATCGACTGGGCGCTCGAAGGCGGCGCGATCGAATCCGACGGCAACGGCACGATCCTGACCACCTGGCGCTGCCTGCACCAGCGCCATCCGCAGATGAGCCGCGCGGAGATGTCCGACCTGCTGGCGCGCTCGCTGGGTGCCAGCCGCGTGCTGTGGCTCGACCGCGGCTACCTCGAAGGCGACGACACCGACGCGCATATCGACACGCTGGCGCGCTTCGCACCGGACGATGCGATCGTGTTCCAGACCTGCGACGACCCGGCCGATCCGCACTACGACGAGCTGGCGCGCATGCACGAGGAAATCGCCGCGCTGCGCACGGCCGACGGACGCCCGTACCGGCTGCATCCGCTGCCGTGGGCGCGCGCGATCGTCGACGACGGCCGCCGCCTCGCCGCCTCGTACGCGAACTACCTGATCGTCAACGGCGCCGTGCTGATGCCGGCCTACGGCGACCCCGCCGACGAGCACGCCGCGCAGGTCATCGCGGCCGCGCATCCGGGCCGCGAGGTCGTGCCGGTCGATGCACGCGCGCTGATCTGGCAGAACGGCAGCGTGCACTGCCTGACCATGCAGGTGCCGGCCGGCGCACTCGCCGGCGGCTGAGCGGGTCTCGACCCGGGTGCGGCCTGCGGCCTTACCCGGGCTACTTTCCCGCGTTCCCCGATGCAGCAACATAGCCCGGGTAAGCGAAGCGCACCCGGGGCATGAGGTGGCGGCCGATTCCGGGGGCCGCCGCCGGTTTCCCCTCACCCCTTGATGCAGACCTTCGGTCGCAGGAACGCGACGCGGCGCGCCAGCCCCGCGCCTTCGGTCGCGGCGGCGACGCGGTCGACGTCCTTGTAGGCGCCGGGCGCCTCCTCGGCGGCGCCGCGCATCGAGCCGGTGCGGATCAGGATGCCGCGTCCGGCCAGTTCGTCGATCAGCGCGCGGCCGCGCCAGCGCTGCAGCGCCGCGTGGCGGCTCATCGCGCGGCCGGCGCCGTGGCTGGCCGACGACCACGCGCGCTGCTCGCCCTGCGCCATGCCGGCCAGCACCCACGAGCCGGTGCCCATGCTGCCGCCGATGATGACCGGCTGGCCGAACGCGCGGTAGCGCTCCGGGATCGCCGGATGGCCTGGTCCGAACGCGCGCGTGGCGCCCTTGCGGTGCACGAACAGGCGCAGCTCGCGACCGTCGACGCGATGGCGTTCCTCCTTGCAGGTGTTGTGCGAGACGTCGAACAGCGTCTGCAGGTGCGCGTCCGGCATGAAATGCGCGAACACGCGCCGCGTCAGGTGCGCCAGTATCTGCCGGTTCGCCAGTGCGCAGTTGATGCCGGCACGCATCGCGCCGAGGTATTCGCGCCCCTCCGGCGACTCGATCGGCGCGCAGGCCAGTTCGCGGTCGGGCAGCGCGACGCCGAGCCGCACCGCCGCCTTGGCCAGCGCAACGAGGTAGTCGGTGCCGATCTGGTGGCCGAGCCCGCGCGAGCCGCAGTGGATCGATACCAGCAGCTCGCCCTCGCGCAGGCCGAACGCCTGTGCCGTGGCGGCATCGAACACTCGTTCGACGACCTGCACCTCGAGGTAGTGGTTGCCCGAGCCGAGCGTGCCCATCTCGCCGAGCTGGCGCGCCTTGGCGACCGTCGACACGTGCTGCGGACGCGCGCCCTCGACGCGGCCGTGGTCCTCGATGAAGTCGAGGTCGGCGGCCTCGCCATAACCCTGCTCGACCGCCCATTGCGCGCCGCCGGCGAGCACGCGCTCAAGCTCTTCCGCATCCAGCATGATCCGCCCCTCGCGCCCGAGCCCGGCCGGGATGTTGCGGAAGAGCGAGTCGGCCAGCGCGCGCAAATGCGGCGCGATCGCCGAGAGCGCGATGCCGGTGCGCAGGCAGCGGATGCCGCAGGAGATGTCGAAACCGACGCCGCCGGCCGACACGATGCCGCCCTGCTCCGGATCGAACGCGGCCACGCCACCGATCGGAAAACCGTAGCCCCAGTGCGCGTCCGGCATCGTCATCGCCGCGCCGACCAGGCCCGGCAGGCGCGCGACGTTGCCGATCTGCTCGAGCACCTTGTCGTCCATCGTCGCGAGCAGCTCCTCGTCGCCGTACAGCACGACATCGCCGCGCACCTCGCCGGGCCGCCGCGGCAGCACCCAGCGGAACTCGCCTTCGGGATGCAGCGCATGGATGTCCATCGTCGCCTCACACGTCGACCACGCAGCGCGCCTCGACGCCGTCCGCGCCGGCGCGCACGGCGAGACCGGTCAGCGTCGCGCCCTTGACCTCGACGCCGGGCTCGCTCGTGCGCGCCCAGTCCGTACCGGCAGCCTCGCCCGTCCACCGGTCGCCTTCGCGCACGAGCTGGAACGCCGACAGCCGCAGGTGCCGCAGCTGCGCCTCGGCGAGCAGGCGGTTGAGCCAGGTGACCAGCGCCAGTTCCGCATCGGCCTCGACGAAGCCGACGTGCACGCGCATCGTCGCCGGCTCCGCAGGCGGCGGCGCCATGATGGCGAACATCGCCTCGGCCGCCGCCTCGAATGCCTTCTCGGTCGTCGCGCCGCGGCCGACGATGCCGATGTCGGCATCGTGCGCGAAATAGTCGAATGCCTTCATCTGCGCGACTGCCGCGGAAGACCGCACCCATGCTGCGGGCACGGGCGCGCACTGCGTTGACCTGGATCAACGCCGGGCCACGGCCGCGCCGGCGCTCGGACCTATACTGGCGCCAGCCAGCGGAGGCCAGCGCGTGTCGCACGAGGCGGACCGGGACGAGGCGGAAGTGTCGCTCGAAAGGAAGGTCGCCTTCCTGCGGCAGCCCGACGCCTACGCCGACCGTCCGGGCTTCGTCGAGGCCAAGGAAACCCACATGTCGTGGGTGTTCCTGACGCGCGAGCACGCCTACAAGCTGAAGAAGCCGATCCGGCGCGGACCGCTCGACTACGCCTCGCTCGCCGCGCGCCGCCTGAACGCGCGGCGCGAGGTCGTGCTGAACCGGCGCCTCGCGCCGTCGGTCTACCTCGGCACGGTCGCGCTGCGCATCGACGCCGACGCGCGCCTGCACCTGGGCGGCGGCGGTCGCGCGGTCGACTGGCTGGTGCAGATGCGCCGGCTGCCGCAGGAACACACGCTCGAGCAGGCGATCCTCGAACACCGCCTCGATGAAGCCGCCGTTCGCGGCGCGGCGCGCTGCCTGGCGCTGTTCTTCCGCGCCGCGCGGCCCATCCCGCTCACGCCCGATGCCTACCGCGCCCGCTTCGAGACGCTGATCCGCGACACACACCACGCGCTGCAGCGGCAGGTGTTCGAGCTGTCGCGCGAGCGCCTGCAGCAGCTCGCCGATGCGCAACTCGGCTTCCTCGCCGCGCAGGCCGCCGCATTCGGCGCGCGCGCCGGCCATGTCGTCGAAGGCCACGGCGACCTGCGTCCGGAGCACGTCTACCTCGGCGACGAACCGCTGGTCATGGACTGCCTCGAATTCGACCGCAGCCTGCGCGAACTCGACCCGGCCGACGAGTTGGCCTTCCTCGCGATGGAATGCGAACGCCTCGGCGGGGCCGCGGTCGGCCCGTGGCTGTTCGCGGTCTACCGCGAGGTCAGCGGCGACGCCGTGGCGCCGGCGCTGACCGCGTTCTACGCCGCCAGCCGCGCGTTCCTGCGCGCCAAGCTCGCGCTGTGGCACCTCGACAGCCCCAGCGCCGATCCGGCGCACTGGCGCCTGCGCGCGCACCACTACCTCGCGCTGGCGGAGAAGCACGTGCACGTCGCACAGACCGCTGCCGGACTGACCGCGACGGTGGCGCCGGATTCGCGGCCGGTCGTGCCGGTGCGGTAACGCGTGACCGAGAACCAACACCCTCCAGCCTCCCTTGATCGGGAGGGCCGAGCAGCGCGCCCTAGCCTCCCCCTTCAACGGGGAGGTTGGAGGGGGATGGTGTTGCGCCGCCACGCAGCGCCGCCGCAAACAGCGGCGCCACGTCGACGACCACGAGCTTGCGCTCGGCCAGCTCGCGCGCGAGGCGGAGCGGTGGGACGCTGTTGGCGATCACGATGCGGTCGATCGCCGGATCGGCCAGCGCGCGGTTCGCGTCCCCGACGAACAGGCCGTGCGTGGCGACGGCGATCACGGCGCGCGCGCCGGCGCTGCGCGCCGCGCGCGCGGCGCGCAGCAGCGTGCCGCCGGTGCTGACGAGATCGTCGACGACGACCACGCTGCGCCCGGCCACGTCGGCGTACAGGTGCTCGCCGGCGACGGCCCCGCCGGCGCGGCGCTTCTCCATGAAGCCGAACGCGATGTCGTCGTCGCCGCAGGCCTCGGCCAGCGCCTGGCGGAACGCATCGGCGCGCTTGGCTCCGCCCTCGTCCGGCGACAGCACGCCCAGCGCCTGGCCGCGCAACGCATCGGACAGGTGCGCGACGAACAGCGGGCGCGCCTCGAGGTGCACGGTCGTGCAGCGGAACGCGTTCTCGAACGCGGCCGGGTTGTGCACGTCCAGTGCGACCATGCGTGCGACGCCGACCGCCTCGAACAACGCCGCGACGTAGCGCGTCGGCAGCGGATCGTGCGGCTGCGTGCGCCGGTCCTTGCGCGCATAGCACAGGTACGGCACCAGCGCGGTCACGCGTTCCGCGCCGGCGTCGCGCAGCGCGCCGAGGAAGAACAGCAGGCGGCACAGCTTGTCGTTGGCGCCCTGCGTGGCGTCGCCGTACAGCGCGTGCACGACGCAGACGTCGCGGCCCTCGACCGCGTCGAGCGGCCGCGCCTTGTGCTCGCCGTCCTCGAACTCGCGCTCCTCGTGGCGTGCCAGTGCCGCACCGAGCACCTGCGCGATGCGCGTGCCGAATTCGCGGCTCGCGCCGAGCGCGAACAGCAGCGGTACCTGCGCATGGCTCATCGCCGCTGCCTGCTGGCGTCGTGGTTCATTCGACCACGAAGCTGACGCGCAGGCAGACGCGCCATTCCTTGATCTCGCCGTCCGGCGAGGTGCGCACCTTGACCTCGCTGACCCATGCGCCGCGGATGTTGCCGACGGTGCGCGCGACCTTCTCCAGTCCGCCCTTGACCGCGTCCTCGACGCTTTTCGGCGATGACGAGCTGATTTCGATGATCTTGGCGACGTTGCTCATGACGTGTGCCCTCGCGATGGAATCGGCCTTGCGCGAACGACCCTGCGCCGTTCGCACTCTAGGCACGCCATCGCCCCGCGGCTTGATCGGCATCAACTCGAACCGTCGCCCCTCGTTGACATGGATCAACACCCCATCATCGCCGCGCAGCCACTGTTTGCCGACCGAGCGCCGATCGCCGGCGCAAGCGGAGGCAGCCATGGCCATCCCGACCACCGTGACATTCGACGGCCTTGCCAAGTCCGACGCGCTGGAAGCCTGCGTGCTCGAGCACGTCGCGCGCCTGGAGCGCCTCGCCGCGGACATCCTGACTTGCCGCACCGTCATCTCGCTCGACGAGCACCGCCACCACCAAGGCAACCGCTTCAGCGTGCAGGTGCGGCTGACCATGCGTGGCCACGAGATCGAGGCGAGCAGCGGCCCGCTCGTGGACGGGCGCTACGAAGACCCGTATGTCGCAGTGAACGACGCGTTCGAAGCCCTGCGCCGCCGCATCGAGGACCAGGTGCGACGCCGCCGCGGCGACGTGAAGACGCATGCGCGGCGTCCGTCGCCGGAGTGAGTCGTACCGCGCACTCAGAACTCGTCGACGATCTCGATCGGCACGCCGAGCTGGTCGGCGACCGCTTCGGCGACCTTGCGCACGCGCTCGGCGGCGAACACATGCGGCGCCTCGATTTCGATCTCGTGCACGCCGGTCACGAAGTCATCGCTCAGGCCGGCCGAGCTGGAGTCCAGGTCCTCCGCCGCGATCATCTCGTCGTCGATCTCCTCGACGTGTTCGATGTCGTCGAGCGCGTGGATCGCGGTCATCAGCGCGCTTGCGTCGTCTTCGCTGCCATTGAGGCGGATGCGGACCATCGGCATGACACGATCTCCTGTCGGCGTGTGCCGGGGCATTCACGCTAGCCGTGCCGGGAGCGCCGATGCTGATCCTGGTCAAGTCCGCCGCAGCGGCGCCTGTCAGGCTTGGCGGCCTCAGCGATGGAGGACCGGCAATGTTCCGCAACATCCTGGTCGGATACGACGGCTCCGAGGCGGCGGCGCGCGCGTTCGCGGCCGCGGTCGAGCTGGCGCGTGCATTCGGCGGGCAGGTGCGCGTAGTCAGCGTGATCGCGGCGCCGGCGATGCACCTGGAAACCGGCGCCACGCTCGCGCTCGAGCACGAGCAGGCGTGGGCGACCGGCAGCCTGGCCGAACTGACGCGCGACCTGCACGAGGGCGCCTGCCAGATCGAGACGGACCTCGCCTGGGGGCCGCCGGCGGAGGCGCTGCTCGATCAGGCGCGCCTGCACGGCGCCGACCACATCGTGCTCGGGCGCACCGGCAAGGGCATGGTGCAGCGCCTGTTGATCGGCTCGGTGTCGCGTACGGTCGTCGATCGCGCGCACATCGCGGTCACGCTGGTGCCGTAACATCGGCCGATCCTTTCAGCTTCGGACCAAAAGAGCATCGCGCCTGCCGGCGCTCCCACAGGAGCAGCGAATCACGGCTGTTGGTGGGAGCGGCGGAAGCCGCGATGCCCTGCTCTGCGCGTGCGTTGACCTGCATCAAGCCACCGCCGCGCGTGGACGAGCATCGTGCCGTGCCGCAGGAGTCCCGCATGAGCGCGACCAACGCCGAGATCGCCGCCGTGTTCGACGAGATCGCCGACTGGCTCGAACTCGACGGCGCCAACCCGTTCCGCGTCCGCGCCTACCGCAGCGCGGCGCGGACCGTGTCGGCCTGGCCCGAACCGCTCGCCGAATGGCAGCGCGGCGAGCACACGCTGGCGGACCTGCCCGGCATCGGCGAGGACCTGGCCGCGAAGATCGGCGAGATCCTGGCCAGCGGCAGTTGCGCGCTGCTGCGCCAATTGCGCCACAACCATCCGCGCGGCCTGACCGAACTGCTGCGGATTCCCGGCATCGGCCCGAAGCGCGTCGCGCGGCTGCACCACGAGCTTGGCATCCGCACGCCGCAGCAGCTCGTGCAGGCCGCGCGCACGGGCCGCATCCGCACCCTGTCCGGCTTCGGCGCGCGCAGCGAAGCCAGCCTGCTCGAAGCAGCCAGCGCGCACGTCGGCCGCGATCGGCGCTGGAAGCTGGCGGTCGCCGCGCAGCACGCCGATGCGCTCTGCGCCTGGCTGCAAGCGGCGCCCGGCATCACCGAACTCGCCGTGGCCGGCAGCTACCGGCGCATGCGCGAGACGGTCGGCGACCTCGACGTGCTGGTCGCCACGCGCGAGGCCGCCGCCGCGACCGAACGCTTCCTCGCCTACACCGAAGTGCAGCGCGTGCTCGCGCACGGCCGCACGCGCAGCAGCGTGCTGCTGCGCAGCGGCCTGCAGGTCGACCTGCGCGTGGTCGAGCCGCAGGCGTTCGGCGCCGCGCTGGTCTACTTCACCGGCTCCAAGGCGCACAACGTCGCGCTGCGTCGGCTGGCCCAGCGCCAAGGGCTGAAGATCAACGAGTACGGCGTATTCCGCGGCACGCGCCGCGTCGCCGGCGAGACCGAGGCGTCCGTGTATGCCGCGATCGGGCTGGCCGCGATTCCGCCGGAACTGCGCGAGAACCGAGGCGAGATCGAGGCGGCCAGCGGCGACGGCCTGCCGCAGCTGATCGAGCTGGCCGACCTGCGCGGCGACCTGCATGCGCACACCGACGCCACCGACGGCCACGCAGGCCTCGCGCAGATGGCGGCCGCGGCGCAGGCCGCGGGCCTGGCCTACCTCGCGATCACCGACCATTCGCACGGCCTGGCCGTCACCCGCGGCCTCGACGCGGCGCGGCTGGCGCGGCAGATCGAGGCGATCGACCGCTTCAACGCCGGGCATTCCGGCATCGTGCTGCTCAAGGGCATCGAGGTCGAGATCCTCGAGGACGGCCGCCTCGACCTGCCCGACGCGCTGCTGGCGCGCCTGGACCTCGTCGTCGGCGCCGTGCACAGCCACTTCCAGCTTTCGCGCACACGCCAGACCGAGCGCATCCTGCGCGCGATGGCCCACCCATGCTTCAGCGTGCTGGCGCATCCGACCGGCCGCCTGCTCGGCAAGCGCGGCGCCTACGAGGTGGACCTGGAGCGGGTGGTGCGTGCGGCGCGCGAGCGCGGCTGCTTCCTCGAAGTCAACGCGCACCCGGACCGGCTCGACCTCGACGACGTCGGCTGCCGCATGGCGCGCGATGCCGGCGTGCCGCTGGCGATCTCGAGCGATTCGCACGACGTCAACGGCTTCGCCGCGCTGCGCTTCGGCGTCGGCCAGGCGCGGCGCGGCTGGCTGCGGAGGAGCGACGTCGTCAACACGCTGCCGCTGGCCGAGCTGCGCCGCCGGCTCGCGGGGACGATGCGACGCGACGCGTGAAGGCTCGCCGGGTGTCGGCGATCCGCCGTGTTGTTGATCGCCATCAACTCCGCCGCTGCGACGGGGGCGCATCGTAGGCACCCATCCGCTCGCGAGGCTGCCATGCGCATTGCCGACATCTGCACCCGCCACGTCGTCCACATCGGCGCCACCGCGTCGCTGCGCGAAGCCGCCGAGACCATGCGTACCCGCCACGTCGGCACGGTCGTGGTGGTCGACCAGCCGAACGGCGAGCGCGTGCCGATCGGCATCGTGACCGACCGCGACCTCGTCGTCGCGGTGGTCGCCGAGGGCGTCGATCCGGGCTCGCTCACGGTCGCCGACGTGATGAGCCGGCGCGTGGCCACCTGCATGGAAGACCAGGACATGTTCGAGGCGATCGAGATCATGCGCGAGCGCGGCGTGCGCCGCCTGCCGGTGCTCAACGCCAAGGGCGGACTGGCCGGCATCGTCGCGGCCGACGACATCTTCGGTGCGCTCGGCGAATGCATGCGCGACCTTGGCCGTGCGCTGACGCGGGCACAGGCGCACGAGATGGAAGCGCGGACCTGAAGGACCTCAGCGCGGGTCGGGCTGCGCCGGCTCCGGCTCGACCAGCGCCAGCCGGTACGCCCCGCGCCCGGCCTGCTTGGCCGCATACAGCATCGCGTCGGCACGCGCGACGAAGCTGGCGGCCGGCAGCGTCACCGCCCGGCCGACCGCGATGCCGATGCTGGTGCCGAGCACCAGCGACAGGCCCTCGTCGCGCAACTCGAACGGCCGCCGCATCGTGGCCACCAGCATCGCCGCGGTACGTTCGAGCCATGCCGTGTCGGGCACGCCTTCCATCACGACCGTGAACTCGTCGCCGCCGAGCCGCGCGACCACGTCCGAACTGCGCACGGCACCGGCCAGGCGCGCGGCGAACGCGCGCAGCAGCGCATCGCCGGCGGCGTGGCCATGGCTGTCGTTGACCGGCTTGAAACGGTCGACGTCGAGGTAGAACAGCGCCAGCAGCGCGTCCTGGTCGCGCGAACGCGCCAATGCGTTGTCGAGCCGGTCGTAGAAGCCGGCGCGGTTGAGCAAGCCGGTCAGCGGGTCGACGCGCGCCAGCCGCGTCAGGCGCCGCTCCTCGCGCTTCTTCGCAGTCACGTCCTGCAACATCGAGTGCACGCCGATGACCTCGTCGCCGTTCTCCGAGAGTTCCGGGATGAAGGTGATTTCCAGGCAGTGCCAGGCGTCGCCTTCGCCTTCCTCGACCTCGAACACGACGCGCTGGCCGGCGAAGGCGTTGTCCAGATACGGCTGTCGCTGTGCGTAGCGCTCCTCGCCGAGCACTTCGCACAGTGGACGACCTATCGCACTGGTCCCATCCGGTGCGAGCGTGCGATGCCAGGCGCCGTTGGCGAACACAACACGCTGCTGCGCGTCGAAGTACGCGATCATCAGCGGCAACGTGTCGGCGATCGTGCGCAGGCGCCGCTCGCTGAGCCGGAACGCGCGCTCGGCCGCGCGCATCGCGGTGATGTCCTGCGCGTAGCCCATCACGTACGAGGAGCCGTCGGCATCGGTATAGAGGCGGTTGTGGTACTGCCAGACCAGGTCCGCGCCATCGCGCCCGCGCACGCGCAGGTAACCGTCATCCTCGCCGCTGCGCGCGATGCGGTGCAGGTACATGTCGACTAGGAAGCGCAGGTGCGGTGCGGCCAGTTCGCGCAAGGGCATGCCGAGCAGCTCGCCGGTGCTGCGGCCGAGTGCGGTCGCGGCGGCCGGGTTGACCGACAGCAGCGTGCCGTCGAGGTCGTGGATGCAGATGTAACCGGTGCTGTGCTCGAAGAAGTCGCGGAAGCGGCCTTCGCTCGCCTCGAGCGCGCGCACCGCGCGGCGTTCATCGGTCACGTCGCGCGCCTGCAGGATGCGCGCGCGGCGGCCGCGCAACGGCAGTACCTGCGTGAACAGCTCCACCTCGATCGCGCTGCCGTCCTTGCGTCGGTGGCGCTCGAGACGCGTCGTGCCCGCACGCGGCAGGTCGTCCTCTCCCTCGATGTCGAGCGAGCGCCAGCGCAGGTCCGCCAGCGACAGCGCACGCGCTTCCGCCTCGGAGTAACCATAGGCCTCGACCGCGGCGCGGTTCGCCGCCAGCAGGCGCAGGCTGCCCGGCTCGCAGATCCACATCGGATGCGCGCCCAGATCGAACAGCGCGCGCAGCTCGGCGGCATGGCCGCGGCGCTCGCGTTCGCCGCGGACCTGCAACACGGCGCAGCGCAGCGCATAGCCGAGCACGTCGGCACGCAGGTCCGGCAGGGCAAGGCATTCGTGCACGCTGCCGGCGAGCAGCTGCCCGCGCAACGCGGCGTCATCGCGTCCGGTCAGCGCGACCAGCGCCAGATCCGGCGCATCGCGGCGCAGGCGCGCCAATGCGTCGGCGGCAGCGGCATCGGCCGCTGCGTGCACGAGCACGTCGCACGCCGCCTCGACCGCCGAATGGGGAACGGACTCACGTACCGTGATGGCGCCGGCGACGCCGCTGCCGAGGATCATTTTGCGCACGTCCACCGCTGCGGCGCCGACACCCACTATCGTGACGACGAAACCGGCGTTGGTGGGCGGGATACCGACACTCATGGCATGCCCTTCCTACACTGCCGGCGAGGTTTCCACAACTGCTGCGCTGCGGGACGGAACCGGCCGATGATCCGCGCTACCATAGCCGGCTTGAGATCCACAACCGGAACGACATGACCCACCGACTTCTCCGCGTCGCGCTGCTGCAGGAATCCGACCGCGGCAGCGTCGAGGCGAACCTCGACGCGATCGAGGCCGGCCTGCGCGAAGCCGCCGCGGCCGGCGCGCAGCTGGTGCTGCTGCAGGAGCTGCACAACGGCCCGTATTTCTGCCAGCACGAGAGCGTCGACGAATTCGACCGTGCCGAACCGATCCCGGGGCCGAGCACGGCGCGCATCGGCGCGCTCGCCGAGGAGCTCCGGCTCGTCGTCGTCGCCTCGCTGTTCGAGCGCCGCGCCGCCGGGCTCTACCACAACACCGCGGTGGTGTTCGATCGTTCGCGCGCGATCGCGGGCACGTACCGCAAGATGCACATCCCCGACGATCCGGCCTACTACGAGAAGTTCTACTTCACGCCCGGCGACCTCGGCTTCGAGCCGATCCGCACCTCGGTCGGCAAGCTCGGCGTGCTGGTGTGCTGGGACCAGTGGTACCCGGAAGCGGCGCGCCTGATGGCGCTGGCCGATGCGGACCTGCTGCTCTACCCGACCGCGATCGGCTGGGACCCGGCCGACGCGCAGGACGAGAAGGACCGCCAGCGCGAAGCCTGGATCACCGTGCAGCGCGGCCACGCGGTCGCCAACGGCCTGCCGCTGCTGGCCTGCAACCGCACCGGCTTCGAGCCGTCGCCGGACGGCGGCCGCGGCGCGCAGTTCTGGGGCACGAGCTTCGTCGCCGGCCCGCAGGGCGAATTCCTCGCCCAGGCCTCGACCGATCGCCGCGAACTGCTGGTCGTCGACATCGACATGGCGCGCAGCGAGAACGTGCGCCGCATCTGGCCGTTCCTGCGCGACCGCCGCATCGACGCCTACCACGACATCCTGAAGCGGTTCCGCGATTGAACACGCCTGTTGCGGAACTCCCGCCGATGAGTGACTTCCCTGCCCCTGCCGACGTGCCGGCCGATGCGCTGGCCGGCCAGCCGGTCGCGCGCGTGCGCCGCGGCGACACCGAGTACGTGATCCTCGGCACCGCGCACGTCTCGCGCGTCAGCGCCGAGGCGGTGCGCGCGCTGCTCGAGCGCGAGCCGTTCGACGCGGTCGCGGTCGAGCTGTGCGACTCGCGCTTCCAGTCGATGCGTGATCCCGAAGCGTTCCGCAAGCTCGACCTGTTCCAGGTGATCCGCGACGGCAAGGTCGGCCTGATCGCCGCCAACCTCGCGCTGTCGGCGTTCCAGCGCCGCCTGGCCGAGCAGTTCGGCATCGAGCCGGGCGCGGAGATGAAGGCGGCAATCGACGGCGCCGAGGCGCGCCGCCTGCCGGTCTGGATGATCGACCGCGAGATCGGCACCACGCTCAAGCGCGCCTACCGCAGCGTCGGCTTCCTCGACCGCCTGTCGATCGTCGGCGGCCTCGGCGCGAGCCTGCTCACGCGCGAGGACGTCGGCGAGGACGAGATCGAGAAGCTCAAGCAGGGCGACCTGCTCGGCAGCATGTTCAACGAGTTCGCGCGCGAATCGCCGCCGCTGTACGAGGCGCTGATCGCCGAGCGCGACCGTTACATGGCCGCGCGCCTGCGCGAGCAGGCCGGCGACGGCACGCCGCGGCGCGTGCTGGTGGTGATCGGTGCCGGCCACCTGGCCGGCCTGCAGCGCGAGCTGGCGCAGCAGAACGAGATGCCGCGCCCGCTGCTCGACAGGCTTTCGCAGACGCCGCCGCCGGCGCGCTGGCCGAAATGGATCGCGTTCGGCGTGTTCGCGCTGATCGCCGCCGCGATCGGCTTCGCCTTCACGCGTGGTGCACGTGCCGGCACCGAGGCGCTGCAGGCGTGGGTGCTGTTCACCGGCGGTTTCGCCGCGCTCGGCGCGATTGCCGCCGCGGCACACCCGCTCAGCGTGATCGCGGCCTTCATCGCCGCGCCGCTCAAGCCATTCCGCCCCGGCGTGCCGGCCTCGGCGATCAGCGCCGGCGTCGAAACCTGGCTGCGTCGTCCGCGCGTGGCCGACTTCGACACGCTGCGCGACGACGTCGCGCACTGGTCGGGCTGGTGGAAGAATCGCATTGCGCGCACGCTGCTCAACTTCATGTTCGTGACCCTCGGCACGCTGATCGGCGAATACGCCGCCGGCATCCACATCATCAGGAACCTGTTCTGACGCCATGAGATTGCCCGCCTTCCTGCGCAAGCCCCGCTGGCTTTCCAAGGACGCCGCCACGCGGCGCGTCGCCGTCGAGCACGATCGCGAGAGCGAGCTGCTGGCCCAACTGCCCGCCCTCGCGCGCGAGGACGCCGACCCGGGCGTACGCCTTGCCGCGCTGCGCCGCATTGCCGATCCCGGCATGGCCCAGCGCATGGCACGCGACGACGGCGACGCCGGCGTGCGCGCGCAGGCGCGGGCACTGTGGATCGAGCTGCTGACCGGCACGCACGCGGCGGCGCCGCCGCTGGCGGAGCGCCGGCGCCTGCTCAAGGCCGTCGACGAGAGCGACCTGCTAGAACATGTCGCGCGCCGCGCGCCGGAAGCGGAGCTGCGTCGTGACGCGCTCGAGCGCGTCACGCGGCCGTCGCTGCTGCTCGAACGCGCGCTCGAGGATGCCGATCCCGGCATCCGCCTCGCGCTGCTCGGTCGCATCGACGACGAAACGCAGCTCGCGCGCATCGCCGAGCGTGCGCGCAAATCGGACAAGGCGCTCAATCGCGCCGCGCGCGAACGCATCGAAGCGCTGCGCATCGCGCGCGGCGACGCGGCCACGCTGGAGGCGCGCGCACGCGCCTTGTGCGAGCAGCTCGAACAGTTGCTGCGCGAGCCGGCGCACGCCGACGCCGAGGCCGAGATCGCCGCGCGCTGGGGCGAGATCGAGGCGCGACTTAGCGAGCCGTTGCGCGCGCGCTACGCGACCGCACAGCGCCTGCTCGTCGCCAGCCGCGAGCCGCCCGCAGCGCCGGCCGAGCCGGTCATCCCGGCAACGCCCGCGGAGCCCACAGCGGCAGAAGACGCGGTCGACGCCGCCGAGGCGCAGGGCGAAAGCCCGGCGCCTGCGGCCGAGGAGGCGCCGTCCGAGGCGGACGACGCGCCGGCACCGGTCGTTCCACCGGACGCGGTCATCGCGCCACTGCTCGCGCAGGTGCGCTTCGCCGCCTCGCTCGACGAGGCGAATGCGCAACGCAAGCTGGAGCGCGAGCAACAACGCGCACTGCAGGCCGAACTGGAGCCGGCGACGGATGCGTTCGTCGCCGCCGTCGAAGCCGGCCACAGCGCCGATGCACACGCCGCCAAGGCGCGCCTGGACGAGCTGCGCAAGCGCCTCGACGCGCCGCTGCCGCGCGCGCTGGCGCAGCGCATCGGCGAGGCCGAATCCCGCTACGCCGAACTCAGCCGCTGGCAGCACTGGGCCGACAACCAGCGCCGCCACCAGTTGTGCGAGGAGATCGAGGCGCTGCCCGCCTCCGGCCTGCACCCCGATGCGCTCGCCACGCGCGTGCGCGACGCCCGCGCCGAATGGGCGCGGCTCGACGCCGCCGAGAACCGCCCTGCCGGCGGCGGCGCCGCGCGCCGCTTCCACGCCGCCTGTCGCAACGCGCTGGCGCCGACGCAGGCGTATTTCCGCAAGCGCCAGGAGCTGCGCGAAACGCACGCGCAAGAACTCGCGAGCCTGCTCGAACGCGCCGAGGCCACGCTGGCCGCCGCGCCGACGCGCAGCGCAGCGGCGGCCGCGCGGCGCGAGGTCGCCGAAGCGCTGCGCGGCCTCGATCGCGTCGAGCCGCGTGAGCGCAAGCCGCTCGCGCAGCGCCTGCGTGACCACTTGAGCGCGTTCGACGCACGCATCGCGCAGCTCGACGGCGAGGTGGAGAACGCCAAGGCACGCCTGATCGCCGAGGCCGAGGCGCTGTCGCAGGGTGAGCTGCAGCGCGGCACTGCCGCCATCGCGCGCGAGCTGCAGCAACGCTGGCAACAGGCTGGCAACGGCCGGCGCAGTCGCGACCAGGCGCAGTGGCAGGCATTCCGCGGTGCGATCGACGCGGCATTCGCGCGCCTCGACGCCGCGCGCGCCGAGCGCGTCGCCCAGGATGCCTCGGTGCGCGAACAGGCCGAGGCGCTGTGCGCGGAACTGGAAGCGCTCGCCGCCGCGCCGGAACCGGCCGACCGCGGTGCGCCGGCACGCCTGCGCGCCGCATTCGACGCCCTGCGCGTCGCCGAACCAGCGCTGCTGCGTCGATTCGAGAACGCACAGGCCCGCCTGCGTGAAGCCGCCGAGCGCGCCGAACGCGCGCGGCGCCAGGCACGCTTCACCGCCTGGCAGGCCCGCTATCGCGTGTGCCGCGCAGCCGAGACGGCGGCGCAGCCGGCCGACGTACTGCGCGCGCAGTGGCAGGACACGCCGCCGAGCGACATCGCCGCCGATGCGCTGGCCCGCCGCTTCGACGGCGCGAGTGCCGCCGATGCGGCCGTCGTGCCGGCGTCCGACGACGCCTGTCGCGACGTGCTGGTCGAACTGGAAACGCTGGCCGGCCTCGAATCGCCCGTGGAGGATCGCGAGCGCCGCCGCGCGCGCCAGCTCGAACGCCTGTCCGCGCGCCTGGGCGGCGGCGCCGCCAGCGACACCGCGCAGGATCTCGCCGCATTGCTCGTGCGCTGGAGCGAACTCGGCGCCGCGCCGCACAGCGCGCTCGACGCGCGCCTCGAACGCGCGCTGGCGGCGGCGCTGGACGCGCTGCCCTGAGACACGCACCCGCCTGTTTTAGCCCCTCTCCCCTCGGGAGAGGGGTTGGGGAGAGGGTTCGGGCGACGCGCGACATCCAGTTCCCGGTGTGCCGGTGGTTCGTCGCTTCGCCCGAACCCTCATCCGGCCGTGACTCGCGCCATCCATGGCACTCGGCTGATGCCGTACGCGGCCGATCCAGTCGGCCGCAGTCGGGCCACTTTCTCCCTGAGGGAGAAGGAAGCAGCTGAACAAGCGCGTGTCCGCCCGGAGACCGTGCAGGAATGCCAGGTCCGTCCGCTCTACTCTGCCCAACGCTCCGCCCCCAGCGGCAAGTCGTTCAGTTCCGCCCTTGCCTCGCGCCAGGTCGGATAGTGCTCGTCCAGCAGGGCCACGAATCGCTCGCTGTGCGTCGGCTCGATCAGGTGAAGCATCTCGTGGACGATCACATACTCGAGAAGATCCTTCGGCTTCTTCACGAGTTCGGTATTCAGCCGGATGTGGCGGGCGCGTGGATTGGCGCTGCCCCACTTGGTCTTCATGCGTTGCAGGAAATAGCCTGCCACGCGCACGCCAAGGCGTGACTCCCACTTGGCGATAAGCGGAGGCACCGTCTGGTGCAGCAGGGACTTGTGCCATTCGTGCATCACCGTCGCGCGAACCGCCTCGGTGCTGCCTGGCCGCACAATGAGCGTGATACGCCGATGATCAAGCTTCACGCGCGGCTTCGCGTCCTGATGTTCGACCGCCAGCAAATGGCGTCGTCCCCACACGTAGTGGGTTTCCCGCCCGACGAACCGGCGCGGCGCTTCGCGCGCCTGCAATGCAAACCGGGCCTGTTGTTCCCGGATCCAGGCCAGCCTGGAAATGGCGTAAGCGCGTGCCACTTCGGTCCGCGTGCCAGCGGGCGCGACCAGGCTCACGCGGCCTTCCGGCGGGTGCACGGACAGATGGACGTGCTTGACCGACTTGCGGATCAGCTCGATGGCGATCTCGCCGAGTTGCAGGATCTCGGTCATCCGTATACGGCCTGATTCCTGACCAGCTCGAACAGCGCCTGCGTCGCCACGCGATTGCGGTCGAGCAACGGAAACAGTGCGTTCAATACCTGCGCTTCACGCGCATGATCGCCCTTCCAGCCCGCCGGCGCCTGCTCGCGCATCACGCGGTCGATCGCCAGCGCCAGGTTCGCCAGCCTGTCCATGTAGTCGGCACGCGCATCGACAGCGTCTACCTTGGCACCACGCCCGGCGGCGAGGACCTGCGGCAGGTTGCGATAAATCAGCGCCGCCTCGCGGTTGCCGTGCAGCAGCGCCGGAACGTCGGCGTCGGGTTGTTTCGCCGCCAGCTTCCTGACCAGCGCCTCCGCCCTGCGCAGGAACTCGTCGTAGGCGGCCGCGTCGGCCCGGCTTTGCTTGATCAGATCGTCCAGCAGCTTCGACATTTCCGAGTAGAAGCGCGGGTCGGTGAGCTGCTCGCGGATGATCGTCTTGCGGACGTTGTTGATGATTCCCTCGGCGATGGCGTTGCGCGACAGCTTGCCCTTCTCGTTGAGCTTGCGCGCGATTGCATCGTGGATGCCGGTCTGGACGATCAGTTCGACCAGCGACAGGTCACCAAGATCCCCCTGCGGCGCGGCGGAGTCGGCCTGCACGTAGGTATTGAGCAGGTGGCGCATGTCCGCCTCGTAGGGCTTGATGTCCAACTCCTCGCCGGAATGCTTCTTGATGGCGGCGCGCAGGTCGCTGTACCCCTTCACCTCGTTCTCGATGGCCTGCGCCTCGGCCTCGGTGTAGCCGGCCTTGGCCAGTTCGCCGGCCATCTCCGACCAGGCCCGCACGAACGCGGCGACTGCCTTGTAGAACGCGATGCGCAGCGGCTCGGTATCGCCGAGCGCCCGCGGGTTGGCGGCGTCGCCGCAGAAATAGAGCAGGTATTGCTCGACCTCGCGCGGCGGCGGCACCGGCTCGCACAGATGGCGCAGCGCCTCGCGCGTCAGGTCGAGCTGCTTGCGCCCTTCCTTGATCCAGTCCTTCAACTCGACGTTGTTGTCGGTGCCATCCCCGTCGATGTCCAGTTCGTCAGAGCTGTAGACGGCGATCGCTTCCTGCACGTCCTTGAACAGCTCCTTGAAGTCGACGATGTGCCCGTAGTCCTTGTCGTCGCCGTCGAGCCGGTTGGTGCGGCAGATCGCCTGGAACAGGTTGTGGTCGCGCAGCGCGTTGTCGAGATAGATGTAGGTGCAGCTCGGCGCATCGAAACCGGTCAACAGCTTCGACACCACGATCAGGAGCTTGGTGTTCGCCGGCTCCTCGATGAAGCGGCGCTTGATCTCGCTCTCGTACTTCTCGGTGGACTTGAACCCGTTCAGGACGTGCCGGGTGTAGGTGTCGTACTTGTAGCGCTCGTCGCCGTTGGGCGGCTCGCGCGAGATCGCGTTGTGGTTCGGCTCGAACGAAGTCACGATGCCGACGTGCGGCCCGAACGAGGTGTTCTGGAATAACCTGAAGTAGTGGCAGGCGTCGTAGATGTCGGCCGCCACCAGGATCGCCGTGCCGCGGTCGTTGTTGAGCCGTGGTTTGAGGCCGAAGTCCTCGATGATGCTGGCGACAATGCGCTGCTTGCGCTCCTGTGCGCTCATCAGTTCCTCCAGCGTGGCCCAGCGCCTGCGCAGCACCGCCTTCTGGAAGTTGTTGAGGTGTTTGGTCTTCTGCTCGAACCAGGCGTCGATGGCCGCGCGGCTGCCGAGCCGCTGCGGCACGTCGCGCGCCTCGTACTTCAGGTCCAGCACCACCTTGTCGGCCACCGCCTGGTGGAACTTGTACGTGTGGATGTAGGTACCGAACACCTCGCGTGTGGTCTGCTTGTCCCTGCGCAACAGCGGCGTGCCGGTAAAGCCGATGAACAGCGCGCCGGCGAGCCAGCGCTTCATCTGCCGGTTCATGTCGCCGCCCTGCGTGCGGTGGCACTCGTCGACGAACACATGGAAGCGCCCGTGCACCGTCGGCGGATCACCTTCGAAGTCGGAGGGGTCGAACTTGTGCACCAGCGCGCACGCCAGGCGCGGCATGGTGGCGCGAAGCGTCTCCACCAGTTCCGCGCGCGAGGCGATGCGCGGCGACTTCGCCTCCGGCCCGATCACACCGGCGTTCTTCATCACGCCTTCGATCTGCCGGTCCAGCTCGTCGCGGTCGGTGACGATCAGCACGCGCGCCGCGGGATCGTGCTCCAGCAACCACTTGGCGATCAGCACCATCAGGATGCTCTTGCCGCTGCCCTGGGTGTGCCAGATCACGCCGCCCTCGCGGCGGCGGATGCGCTCCTGCGCGGCCTTCACGCCCGCGTACTGGTGCGGGCGCGGCACCTTCTTCTGGCCGGCGTCGAAGATGATGAAGTTGCGGATCAGGTCCAGCAGCCGCGCCTTGCCGCACATCTGCGCCAGCGGCCGGTCGAGCAGGCTGCCGGGCTCGCTGGAGGCTGTGGCGCTCTCATCCTTCCACTCGACGAAGAACTTCTCCGGCGTGCCGGCGGTGCCGTAGCGCAGCCCCTGCGCGTCGCTGCCGGCGAACACGAGCTGCACCGTGGCGAAGAACGGCCGGTGGAAGATCTCTTCCTGGTTCGTGATGAGCTGGCGAACGCCATCGGCCACCTCGACCGAGCTGCGCTTCAACTCGATCACGCCGACCGCAAGGCCGTTGAGGTACAGCACCAGGTCCGGCCGCCGCTCGTGGCGGCCCTTGAGCGTGACTTCCTCGGCCAGAGCGAAGTCGTTCGCTTCCGGATGCTCCCAGTCCACCAGATGCACCGTCTGGTGCACCTGCCCGGCCGCGGTCTGCACCGGCACGCCGTAGCGCAGCAGTTGGTAGGTGCGCAGGTTGGCCTGGTAGAGCGTGATGCCAGTGACGTCGGCCGCGGTCTCCAGTTTCTGCAGCGCGGCGGCAATCTGCGCGTCGCTGTAGCCGCGCGTGGAGAGATTGCCGCGCAGCAGCGCCGTCTCGATGTGGCGATTGCCCGCCCGCTCGCTCCAGTCGCCGAGGTGGCGGTAGCCGAGCGTGTCGCGGAACAGCGCGACCACGCGGTTCTGGGTGTGGCGTTCGGAGCGGGGAGCCGCATCGGTCATGGGTTCAGTAGGTCCTTGTCCAAGGTGTCCAACAGCGCGCGTCCGGCAGCCGTCAGGCGGTACCGCTGCTGGCTGCTCAAGGGTTTATGGGGAATGGTCATTTCGACGAGGCCGCGATCCAGAGCCGGTCGGAGATAGCTGTCGCGAAAATGCTTCCTGTCGTTCAGACCCAGCGCCGCCTGAAGTTCGGATCGTTTCATTTCCCCTCGAATCGTCGCCAGCAGCCGCCGAACCTCCGCGGTGACTTGGGGGGTGACTTGGGGGGTGACTTGGGGGGTGACTTGGGGGGTGACTGAACCGATCCTGGGAGGGGCCACGACTTGGGTATGCGGCTGCGGCCTGGCGATGACCACCGCGAACTGGTTGGCTGCGACATCGTCGAGCAGCTCGACCTCGGGCCAGGCCTGCAGGGCGCGCGGAATGCCGGTCCCAAGGCCGCGATACGGCAGGATGTGCACCGCGTGCTCGGTCAACGTGGGATTGCGCCGGTTGGTGGCCCCGCGCCGAATCTCTTTCGTCGTCAGGCTGTCGGGCAGATGGCCGGGACTGATGATCTCCACACGATCCGCAAACACCATGATGCGTATCGAAGCGCTGGTGAAGTAGTCACGGTGAATCAGCGCATTGACGAGCAGTTCCTCCAACGCTTGTTCCGGAATCTCCAGTTGCCCCGGGGTGTTGAAACCTCGTCCCGCCTGCACATGGTGCAGGTTGCGGCGGATGAAGGCGAAGCTTCGTTGATACTGCTCCAGTAACGTGCCATCGATGTCCTCGCTGTCCAGATAGCGGCTGTCGTGCAGGGCCGTGCCGGGAAAGGTCACGGCCTTGACCGCGAAAGCCGGCCGCCAGCGCTGCGGCTGGCGCCCGAACAGCATCAGCCCGGCCAGATTCAACTCGCGCCCGTCACCGAGGCCGAGGTTCTGCAGCACCTGCCCCAGCGGCTGGCCGGCAAACTCGTTGCCTTGGCCAAAGCGGCGACTGAGATAGGCATGAAAAGCCTTGTCGTCGACGTCCGCCACCGACGTGCCGGCCACCGGCACCACGTCGGCATAGACCAGCCCGGCGCGCTGGAACATCCGCTGCATCTCCTCGCGTGCCGTCACATGGCGCTTGTCCGCCCCCTGCTTGACCCAGATGCGGCCCTGATGGTCGACATACGGCTTGGCAAGCCCATCCGGCACGCTCACGACGATCACGATTCCGTGGGCCGTCTGCACGTTTTCGGTCAGCGGATGAACCGGCGGGCGCACATGCTGCGAGGCGGCATTACCCAGCAACTGATTCAAGCGCCTTACCGCCCCGGCATCCAGCCCGGCCACCGAGCCGTCATCGGCCACGCCGAGAAACAACGTGCCGCCGCCGCTGTTGGAGAATGCCGCCAATTCCGCAGCCAGACCGTCCACGTTGGTGACATCGCGCTTGAACTGCTGGCGGCTGTCTTCGCCGCGAGCCAATCGTCGCAGCAATTCGTCTTCGGTCATGGCGGCTGCCCCGGAGTCAGTCTTCGTCCAGACTGGACAACAAGACGTCCAGCATCTGCTGCTCGTGCGCGGCGATGCTATCGGCATTCCAGGGGGCATGCTGCATCATCAGATACTCCTTGATGCTGTCGAAATCGCCTTGCTTGAGTTCCTTCTTCGCTGTCGGCGTGAAGTTGCTGAGGCGGGAGTTCTTGCTGTGGCTGATCAGGCACAAGTTGCCGAAAGTATCCAGCGTCGGCCGATCCAGTGGCGCGATGCCGGGCAGCGGAGTCTGCGGATAGTGGTGCTCGACGGAGCTGCGAAACGTGAATTCGTGTCGCTTTGTTTTCCCGTCACTCGCCTTGCACCAGAGCAGGTAATCCAGGTAGTTGAAAACGAAGTTGTTGCGGATATTCGGGAACGACAGCCAGTGGCGCAGCCGCTCGACGTCGACGTTGTCCCTGCGCGCCTGGCATGCTCCCTTGCGGACAAACACGATCTCCTCGTATTCGGCCGGCTCCTCGGCCACGAAGCGGTCAAAGAAAAACGCCTTGGCGACCGATTCGAGGTGCGCGAGGTAGGCCCGCGCCTCGATGCGCTCCGCGGTGAACAGATAGTGCAGCGCTGCGCCGAGCCAGTGCTTGTAGGCCAGCGTCGGGGTCGATACATGGAACGCCGCGAGCAGCATCAGAATCCGCCGATTGCCGCCCTCGTCCGCCCCGTCCTCGCCAAACGTGTTGACGTACCGGCTACGCGCGGCGCGGTTGGCCGTCCCGTCGTGGCCGCACTTGAGCCGCTTGAGGCTCCAGCCATCCGTTCCCCTCGCAAACTCGCGCTTGATGACGTAGTGGTCGTACAGGTACTTGCAGCGCAGCAGATCGAACGCGAACTGCTTCACCCGCCCGATCGGGTCCGCGGGGGCCGTGGGCTTGAGCACATGCTTTCTAAACGTGTCCAGCAGGCGCTTGTCGTCGAGCGGAATGTCCGCTCCCAAGCTCACGCGCAGCACGTGCAGCAGAAAGTTCGGGAAGTCGATGACCGAGTTGAAACGCTCCGGCGATTCGTCGCCGCCCGTTGCATCCGAGCGATCCGGCACGGGCGGCCTCGATGAAATGATCTGGTTGAGGCTCTGCTCGTCATGCCCCTGGTCGGACGCCACCGACCCGGCCAGCGCCGCCGCCAGTTCGTCGAAATTCCCCACCTGAAAGGCGTCCCAATCGTCGCCGAAGAGCTGCGTTCGTCGTTCGGATGAGAAGGCCGTCTGGACGTACTTCTCCATGTTGGCACAGGCTTCCCAAACCCGGTGCAGGCAGGCCTGGCTTTGCCGCCGCTCGGTCTCGTCGGCAATGTCCTGCAACACCTTCAGCAGCCTGGCCTTCAGCACCTCGTGCTTCTCGAGCTGCTCGCCGCGGTTGTTCATGACCTCGAAGTAGTGGTTGAGATCGGTTTCGGCGGGAACCTCCACCCGCATGATCTGCACATGCCGGCGCAGGAACGTTGCGAAGCGATCGAGCGTGATGCCCCGTTCCTCGAACTTGAGCGGAACGATCTTCTGGATCAGGCGATAACCATTCAGGATCGCAGTGCTGGCGGCGGCCCGGGCATCCTGGTCCTTGATCGGATCATCATCCGCGCCGGTTGCCGCCCAGATGGCCGCAAGCGCCCGTTGCGAGCGCGGGCGACTCTCGAAATCGATCCATGCGCCATCCAGCCCCTCCAGCTCGCCGGGCAGCTTCTTCCGCAGCCAGCTCGCCAGTAGCGACAGCGTGGTCAGCCGCTGCTGGCCGTCGATGACCTCGAAGGCCGGCCGCCCTGCCCCGCCGCGCGGGAAGACCACCAGCGAGCCGATGTAGTAGTCACGGACTTTGTCGGCGCCGTCGGCGGCCATGGCGTCGATCACATCCACGATGAGCTGGGTGATCTCGCCTTCGTCCCAGGCGTAGTTGCGCTGATACATCGGGATGACGTAGCGCGCACTGCCCGCCAGCAGCTCGCCTATCGAAAGCTGAACGATCCGCTTATCCATGGAAGCGCATCTCCCGGAACAGACCCTCGATCAATTCGGTCCGGGTCGACCGGATCGTGCCGACCGCCGGCAGGCTGTGGTTGAAGAAATCGGCCGGCTGGATGGCCGCCCGCATCACGCGGAACGCGTTGTTCTCCAGCACATAGTTGTCCATCGTCGCCAGTTGCACGGCCTGCTGCTCCAGACGCAAGCGATAAGCCCAGATGAAAATCCGGTGGATGGCGCGGGACAATTCCGCCTCTCCGAACTTATCCATGTAGTAGAGCAGCAGGCAATCGAACATCGATCGCACATAGCCATCGCCGGTGCGGTGCCTGCCTTCATACCTGTTGATCGTCGACAGGATCCGCCCAGCGAGATCATCGAGCGCGGCACTACCCAGCAGGGGACCGGGCAGGCCATCGCCGCGGATCTGCGCGACCTTTCGCTGGTAGTGGTCCGTCATCTCGAAGAAGCGCCGCCCGTTGATGACGAGCTGGTCGAGCTGGAACGGGAACGCCGCGTCCTGCCCCTCCATTCGCGGCAGCCGCTCGGCAGCACAGCCATCAACGCAGCGATCGACGATGCGCAGGTGTTCCGCATACGGATAGCGCGGCGTGGGCGGCCGTGACGCCGGGTTCACGCCCTTGAACAGCGCCGTGTCGTCCTTGCCGAAGTAGCGTGCAGACTCGCCCTTGAGCCAGTTGCGCACGCGATAGAGGTAATTGGCGAACAGCGATGCCAGCGCCCGGGTTTCGCTGGCCTCCCAGCGCTCCACCGTCCGCATCTTCAGCGCCTCATCCCGGCTGTCGAACTCGCGCAGGTGGTACGCCTTCAGCAGGTCATGCGGTTCCAGATCGCGACCGCGCGCATTCTGCGAGTCGAAGAACTGGAACGCCTCGGCCATGTCGCCGAGCGCAAAGCAGACGACCTCGCAGCGGTTCAGAAGGAAGTCGATCCGCGATTCGTCGAAGTCGCCCCGCGCCACGATGCGGCAAATGGCCTGGTAGTTCTCGTAAAGGCGGTGCTTGCTGATGTCGCTCGAGAACACCGGAACCACCATGCCGCGGTCCAGGCTCTCCAACTGACCCTGCAGCTCCCGACTTTTCAGGGTTTCGCGCCGGCACTCCATCAGCGCGCGCACCGCGAGCATCAGCGTCAGCGTGCGTTGCTGCCCGTCGACGATGTCCAGCCGACCCTCGTTCGCATGAAACACGATGGTGCCGAGTCGGTAGGCGGGCTTTTGCCAATGCGTGGCGATATCGCCGAACAACTGCGCGACGTTCTTCTCGGTCCAGCGGTACGGGCGCTGGTAGTCCGGGATGGCCAGGTCGGGTCGCGAGAGCAAGTCCCGTACGGACAGGATGCGCTGGTGCGGAACCTCCATCGGCAGCGCGCTCACAGCAGGCGTGTCCTGCCGGTCAGGAGTTCCTGCATCATTGCCTGCTTCAGGTCGCGGGTCTTGGCACGGCGGGCTTCGAGGGCGGCGGTTTCGGCGTCCATGTCGGCGAGGACGGTGGCGATGGCGGCTTGTTCTTCTCGCGACGGCAATCTCACGTAGAAATCTTGCACCATTCCCTTATTCAAATTTGCCTGCGTACCATGCTGCCCGAGACTCTTGACGCGCCCCTTAATCGACACCAAGTAATAGTAGAGAAATTCGTTGTCGATTTGATTATCAGGGCGAATGCCGAGAATGGCCTGGCTAGTACAAACCGCCGTATGTGCGATGGCGCACTCACCAACTGATGCGTACATCGCGTACAAAATCGTGCCAGCGGGAAACATCTGCGCTGCCGATCTCTCGACGCCGAGAGAAGTGAGGGTCTTCTCTGTCGCGACGAGGACCTTGCCAGCCTTCGTAATGTCGGCGATTGACACCCACGGGATGCCGCCTCCGTAATACGCCGGGACCGATGACAATGGCGTGCCACCACTATCCATCTCGGCCACCTCTCCCAAGCGCTTCACCTCCCACTCCCCGCTGAACCCGGGCAGGCGGGTTCGGCCGGTGAGGAGTTGCTGCATGGCGGCCTGCTTGAGGTCGCGCTTCTTGGAGATCAGTCGGTCCAGCGCGCCCAGCAGCGCGTCCACCTCGCTCAGCGCCGTGGCGATGGACCGTTGTTCGGGCTGCGGAGGCACGATAATTTGTAACCCCATCAGGTCGCGGGTATAAATCGCCGCCACACTCGTGGTGCCTGTCGCAAGTGCACGAAGACGCGCCACCGAACCTGTGGTGTTCAGTGCATAGTTCGCGTACTCGTTGGAACAAATCTCGTTGGGGTCAAACTCCAAACGCATGAGGTTTGAGTTGTAGTACGCAACGGGAAGCTCATCGCGCCAAATCGCTACTTTTCCGACAAGGTCGAGCGTATTTCGCGTATTGAATAACACGTCACCGCAGGTAAGACGGTGCTGACTTTCTGGATTTACCCCCGGAACAATGAACTCGACCTTCGACAAATCGAACTGACCGCGCGCAATGTTTCCCATTTTCATGAGAGGAAGATCGGCTACCGAATCCTGATTTGCGTAGTTGCCGCCGAGTCGCCCCTTGGCAAGAACTGAGCGCAAAGGCTTCACATCCCATGCCGCGGGAATAACCCCTATCTCCGTCTGCTTGTACCCTGCCCTCAGTTCCACGCTGCCCCCATCCTCTTAAGGTGCGCGTCCACCTTGGCCGCGAGGGCATCCACGTCCCCGGCGAGCGTCGGCAACGGCGCGGCATAGCGCTCGGCCAGCATCCGCACGCGGCCGGTCAACGTCTGCGACACGCGATCCAGCTCACCCTGCACCGCGGCGGCGAGCGCGGCCAGCCACTTGTCGTCGACCACCAGCGTCCTGATCGCGTCCTCGGAAAGCTTCGGATACTTCGCGTGCAGCTTCGCATCCAGCGCCTCGCGCGCGGCCTTGAGCCCGGCCTTCGCGGCGGCCTGCGCGTCGAGCAGCGCGGCGTAGTCCTTCAGCACCTTCGCCTCATCGGCGCAGTCCTTGTCCTTGCCGATCTCCTTAAGGCGTGCCTTGATCGCCTTGGCGGTGATCTTCTGCTTGTCGCCTTCGCCCTCGACGACTTCGGCCAGCAGGCCATCCTCGCCAGCGTGTTCCTCGCGCAGCTCGTCGAGTTGCTGTTCGGCGGACGCCAGCTCGCTTTCCAGCGCCTCGATCGCGCGCTGCTCGGCGGCGAAGTAGCGCGCGACCATCAGCGCGACCGGAATCAGCTCGGACTTGAAGCGGCGCTTGCCGATCTCGTAGTCGTGCGGCTCGCCCCAAACGAGCTTGTTGTTCTTGTCCTTGACCTTGAAGATCTCGCGAGGCTGCGCGCCGGCCTGCCAACCGTCGGCGGCGATCAGGTAGGCGTCGTCCTGCATCGCCGCGTTCCAGTAGTCCATCAGGTGCTGGTAGACGTCGTAGGCGTCGAGCAGCCTGGTCTCGCGGAAGGTGGCGAGCAGGTCTTCGGCGATCTGCTCGATCAGCGGCTTGGGATGGCCGTTGCGGTCGAAGCCCTTGAGTTGCGCGAGGTTCGCCGCCTTCCAGCGCTCGAAGAGCCGGTTCACCGAGGCGATGAACGCGGCGAACTCCGGGTGGCCGAAGATCGCGGCCTTGACCTCGGCGATCGGGAGCTTGAGGCGTGCGTAGCCGGGACGGGCCGACTCGAACAGCTCTCCGCGCACGCCGGGCAGTACCTGCCAGTACGCGGCGAGCGCGTCGAGGTCGCGCTCCGGGATGCCGCCGTTGAGGTGGGCGTCGATGTCGTGCAGGTCCTCCGGCTCGCTCGCGTCGATGTAGCGCGGCAGGTTGAGGTTCCAGTCGTTCCTCGCGTCGGCGATCTCCTCGAACGGCACCATGCGCGCGTAGCGCGGCACGTCGGCCTGCTTCCTGAAGGTGTCGACGATGCGGTGGATGTCCTGCTCGCGCAGGCGGTTCTTGTTGCCGTCCTTGATGAAGCCGCGGCTGGCGTCGATCAGGAAGATGCCCTTGCGCGCCTGCGCGTTCTCCTTGTCGAGCACGAGGATGCAGGCCGGGATGCCGGTGCCGTAGAAGAGGTTCGCCGGCAGGCCGATGATGCCCTTGAGGATGCCGCTCTCGATCAGCTTGCGGCGAATCAAGCCTTCCGCGCCGCCGCGGAACAGCACGCCGTGCGGCAGGATGCAGGCCGCCTTGCCGGTGCCTTTCATGCTGCGGATGATATGCAGCAGGTAGGCGTAATCGCCCTGTTTCTGCGGCGGCTCGCCCCAGGCGAAGCGCTGGAATGCATCCTGCGCGGGGATCAGCCCGGTGCTCCAGCTCTTGTCCGAGAACGGCGGATTGGCGACCACGTAGTCGTAGGTGCGCAAGCGCTCGCCGTCCTTGAACTTCGGCGCCGCGAGCGTGTTGCCGGAGAGGATGTTGGCGGTCGGGAAGTCGTGCAGGATCATGTTCATGCGGGCCAGGCCCGCCGTGGTCACGTCCTTCTCCTGCCCTTCCAGCGTGATCGGCCTGCCGGCCTCGGCGGCCACCTTCAGCAACAGCGAGCCGGAGCCGCAGGTGGGGTCGTAGGCCGTGGTCGCGGCCACCGTGTTGTCTGGCGAAATGCCGATGACCTTGGCGATGACGCGGCTGACTTCGCTCGGCGTGTAGAACTGCCCCTTGCTCTTGCCACTCTCGGTGGCGAAGTGGCGCATCAGGTATTCGTAGGCGTCGCCGAGGATGTCGTCGTGCTCGGCACGGTTTTTCGAGAAATCGAGCGCCGGGTTCTCGAAGATCGCGATCAGGTTGGTCAGGCGTTCGACCATCTCCTTGCCGTCGCCGAGCTTGGCCGGGTCGTTGAAGTCCGGGAAGTCGCTGCGCGCGAGGCGCTGGTTGGCCTCGATCAGCGGCTGGATCACCTGCGTGTTGATCTTGTCGCCGATGTCGGGCGCGCCCTTCAGCGCCACCATGTCCTTGAAGCCCGCGCCCTTGGGGATGACGACGGGCGGCGCGAAGTCGTCCGAGTCGGCGTACTTGTCGGAGACGTACTTGATGAACAGCATGAACAGGACGTAGTCCTTGTACTGGCTGGCATCCATGCCGCCGCGCAGTTCGTCGCAGGAGGCCCACAGGGAGGAGTAGAGGTCGGATTTCTTGATGGCCATGCGTGTGCTTGTTGTGTGTTGCTCGTTCGTGTCGTTGCGATGTCGGGTCACCGGCCGGCCGCCGGACAAAGGGCCGAGCCGCAGCAAACGGCCGGGCGCTTCTCCGGAGGCGTCGATCTGCCTTGTTACCCCACGGGCCCGATGAACGCGACCACGCTCCCCCGACAGGCCATTGCCCCGAACTCGAGGCCGTCATCTCCGCGAGGCGCTTCTCATAGCCGAAGGGCTGGGCAAATGGGATACGGTGGCCCTGCGCCCATGCTCCAGATCGCTTGAACGTCGCTGGATTCCCGCTCCCGGTGGCTCGATGAAGTTTGTCATCGAATGCGGTCGGAAGACTACCGGCGCCGGAGCACTGGCACGCGCGGCGCAGGCCTTGTCGCAAGAGCTGGATGACCAGCCTACGGCTGTTGAAAAGCGCCTCCGGCCTTCGCCGGGATGACGATATTCCACGTCGCGAGCGCCTTTGCCAACGCGACATGGCTTGGCAGGGCTTGCTCTTGTCCATCGCGGGCGTGTGCAATGCGCCGTCACCATCAGGAACGCGACCGATGCCCGAGACGCCCCCCACCCTGCAGGACCCGTTCGCGCGCCTGCGCGCCGCGCAGGCGCGCGAGGGTGCACCGGACTGGCCGGAGCGTGCGCTGCGCCTGCGCGCGCTCGCGGCGCTGGTCAGCGGACACCGCGCCGCGATCGCGGCCGCGATCAACGCCGACTTCGGCCGCCGCCCGAGCGAGGAGACCGACCTGCTGGAGGTGTTCCCGAGCCTGTCCGGCATCCGCCACGCGCTGCGCCACGGCCGCCGCTGGATGCGCCCGCGCCGGCGCTGGGCCGGCCTGTGGTTCCTGCCGGCGCGCACCGAGCTGCGGCCGCAGCCGGCCGGCGTGGTCGGCATCGTGGTGCCGTGGAATTACCCGCTGTACCTCGCGGTCGGCCCGCTGACCGACGCGCTGGTCGCCGGCAACCGCGTGCTGGTGAAGATGAGCGAGCACACGCCGCGCTTCTCGGCGCTGTTCGCCGAACTCGTCGCGGCGCACTTCGCCGCCGACGAAGTCGCGGTCGTCACCGGCGACGCCGAGGTCGCGCGCGCGTTCTGCAGCCTGCCGTTCGACCACCTGCTGTTCACCGGCTCGACCGCGGTCGGGCGCGAAGTGATGCGCGCCGCGGCCGAGAACCTGACGCCGGTCACGCTCGAGCTCGGCGGCAAGTCGCCCGCGATCATCGGCCCGCAGGCGCGCCTGACGCACGCGGTCGAGCGCATCCTGCTCGGCTCGCTGCTCAACGCCGGCCAGACCTGCATCGCGCCGGACTACGTGCTGCTGCCGCGCGCGCAGGTGCCGGCCTTCGTCGACGCCGCGCGCGGCCTCGTCGCGCGGCTGTATCCGCGCCTGCCGGAAAACCCGCACTACGCCAGCATCGCCTCGCCCCGCCACTACGCGCGCCTGGCCGCGCTGCGCGACGGTGCGCTCGCCGCCGGCGCCACCGCGATCGCGCTCGGCGAGGCCGATGCCGAAGCCGGCATCTTCCCGCCGACGCTGCTGCTCGGCGTCGACGACACGATGGCGGTGATGCGCGAGGAGATCTTCGGTCCGATCCTGCCGCTGCTGCCGTACGACACGCTCGACGAGGCACTCGCCTACGTCGGCGCGCATCCGCATCCGCTGGCGCTGTACCTGTTCGACGACGAGCGCGCGACGGTCGAGCGCGTGCTGGCCAAGAGCCAGGCCGGCGGCGTCACCGTCAACGACACGCTGCTGCACATCGCCCAGCACGACCTGCCGTTCGGCGGCGTCGGCGCGTCCGGCATCGGCGCGTACCACGGCGAGGAAGGCTTCCGCACGTTCTCGCGCCTGAAGCCGGTATTCCACCAGGCGCGCTGGAGTCCGGTCGGCTGGCTGAACCCGCCCTATGGGGCGCGCTTCCGGCGCCTGCTCAAGGTGCTGCTCGGGCGCTGATGCGCTTGTCGCGGCCGAAGCGGCGCCTGCACGGCAGCCCCCTCGCCGTTGCCGGCAAGAGCATCGCGGATGGAGCCGCTCCCGCGATCGCGGGCGAGGCTTCGGTGGGAGCGCCGGAAGGCGCGATGCTCCTGCTGCCGCCGCCGGCAAGGCATCGCGGCTGCCGCCGCCTCCACATCGTCAGGCGAGGCCTGCGTCACGCCGTGGCGGGCTGGCGCCGCACGCGCCCAGCGCGCGCGTCGGCGATGACCCGACGCAACCACAGCCGCGCGTCGTCGAGCAGCGCGTAGATGCACGGCAACACGAGCAGGGTCACGATGGTCGAGAAGGTCAGGCCACCGGCGATCGCGCGCGCCATCGGCGAATAGGCCGGACCGTCGTTCCACGCTTCGGCGCCGCCGATCGCGAGCGGCAGCATGCCGAGGATCGCGGTGGCCATCGTCATCAGCACCGGGCGCAAGCGCTCCTTCGCGCCGAGCACGAGTGCCTCGCGCCGCAGGTGACCTTCGTGGCGCAACTGGTTGATGTGCACGATCATCACGATGCCGTTGTTCACGACCACGCCCATCAGGATCAGGATGCCGATCGCGGCCATGATCGAGAACGTCGTGCCGGTCAGCCAGAACAGCCAGAACACGCCGAAGATCGAGAACACGAACGTCAGCAGGATCGCCGCCGGGAAGACCAGCGATTCGAACATCGCGCACATCACGACGTAGACCAGCACCAGCGCGATCAGCGTGTTGAACAGCATCTGCTGACCGGCCTGGTCCTCGCGGTCGAAGCCCTGGCCGAAACTCCAGCGGTAGCCGGGCGGCAGCGCCAGGCCGTTCATCGCCGCGGTGATTTCCTTGCGCGCGTCGGGCATGGTCTTGCCCTCGGCGAGGTTGGCGGTGATCTTGAGCGCGGTCATGCGGTCGACGCGCTGGATCGCCGAAGGCGTCTCGCGCGCATCGGCACGCAGCATCGACAGCAGCGGGATCTGCGTGTCGTCCGGCGCGCGCAGCTTGAAGTCGGACAGACCGGCCAGGCTCTGCGCGTCGGCGCCCTGGAACCGCAGCCAGACCGGCAACTGGCGGTCGTCGCTGTTGAAGTCCTTGAGCGGCATGCCACGCAACGCGATCTGGATGTAGCTGGCGACGGTCTGCGCGTCGAAGCCGTACTGCTTGGCGCGCACGCGATCGACCTGGGTGGCATATTCACGGTCGCCGTTGCCCTTCTCCGGACGCACGTCGCGCAGCGACGGCAGGCGCGCCAGCACCGGCAGGACGCTGTCGGACAGCTCCCTGAGCTGGTCCATCGAATCGCCGATCAGGGAAATGTCGACGCCGCCGCTGAGCCCACCGCCTCCGCCGCCGTTGCCGTCGAAGCCGACCTTGCCGACAGCCAGTGGCGGCAGGGTCTTGCGAATATCCTCCTTGATCTCGGCGACGCTGCGCCTGGACTGGTCGGCGTCGGTCAGCATGATGCGCGTCTGCGCCATGCCCTGCTCGCTGTACCAGGTATAGACCGACTTGATCTCGAAGCGCTCGCGGTTCTCGTCGAGGTACTGCTCGATCCGCAATACGGCGGGCTTGAGGTCCTGCAGGCGATAGTTCGCGTTGAGCTGGTACCACAGGCGCAGCTGGCGCGTTTCGCCGTCGTCGAACATGTTCTTCTTGGTCAGCATGATCGGCAGCACGCTGGCCGCGACCAGCACGAGCACGCCGAACATGGTCACGCGGCGGTGGCGCAGGGTCCAGTCGACCAGGCGGCCGTAACGCTCGCGCAGGCGCGTGATCGCGGTTTCGCGGCCGAGGAACTTGGGCGGCGGCAGCTTCGAGGCGAGCATCGGCACGAGGCTGACCGCGACCAGCCACGAGGCCAAGTGCGCGATCGACATCGCGATGGCGACCTGGGCGAGGAAGATCGAGATGTTGTTGGCCTCGCCGAAGATGTTGGGCAGGAACACGACCACGCTCGACAGCGTGCCGGCCGCGATCGCGACGCCGACGACCTGGGTGCCCTGCACCGCCGAATACCACGGCCGGTCGGGATGCTTCTCGCGGTACTGGTAGATGCTCTCGACCACGACGACCGCGTTGTCCACCAGCATGCCGACCGCGAGCAACAGGCCCATCATCGACAGCACGTTCAGGCTGATGCCGAGGAAGTACATGCAGCCGAGCGTCATCACGAAGCAGATCGGGATCGCCAGCGAAACCATCAGCGTCGACGGCCAGTCGCGCAGGAAGAAGAACAGCACCAGCACCGACAGCAGCGTGCCTTCGAGGCCGGCCTTGGCCAGCTCGCGCAGGCTGCCGGTCACGTTGTCGGCCTGGTTCTGCATCGCGTAGACGCGCAGGCCGCCGAGGTCGGGCGAGGCCTGGATGCGCTTGACCTCGGCCATCACCGCCGTGCCGACGTCGACCAGATTGGCGTTGCGCTCGCGGTGGATGTCGATGCCGACCGCCGGCTTGCCGTCCAGGCGGCGCGCGAAGTCCACGCGCGCCGGGCGCAGCGTGACGGTGGCGATGTCGCCGAGCTTGAGGCCCTTGGCGTCGAGCGGGACCGCGCGGATGTCGTCGAGGCTGCGCCACTGCCCCTGCGGCTGCACGCGGAAGCGCGTGCCGGCGGCACTGACCTGCCCGGCCGACAGTGCGAAGTTCGCCTGCGACAGCTTCTGGTACAGGTCGTTGAGGTTGATCGAATGCGCGCTGAGGCGGTCCGAGGACAGCTCGATCTGCACCTCGGGCTTGCCGATGCCGGAAATGTCGACGCTGGCGACGCCGGGGATCTTCTCCAGCGGCCGCTTGATCTCGCGCTCGATCAGGCTGTAGGCGTTGCCGAGGTCGCCGCCATCGTTGGCGACGCGCAGTTGCAGCACCGGCTCGTCCGAGGTCGAGAACTTGCGCACGAAGTAGCGCTGCACGTCGCTGGGCAGCTCGGAACGGATCGCATCGATCTTCTCGCGCGCCTGCACCGCCTTGATCGCGACGTTCTCGCCCCACTTGAACTCGAGGAAGATCTGCGCCGACTCGGCGTCGGAGGTCGAGTTCATGCGCTTGATGCCGGGCAGCGTCGCCAGCGCCTCCTCGACCGGGCGCGTGATCGTGCGCTCGATCTCGGCCGGCGTCGATCCCGGATACGGCACCTGCACGAACAGGAACGGCGCGTCGATCGACGGAAACTGCTCCAGCGGCAGGCGGAAGGCCGCGATCAATCCGATCACGACCATCGACACGAAGAACATCAATGCCGTGACCGGACGCTTGAGGCTGAGTTCGGCAAGCGTCACGCCGGTTCTCCCTCGGCACCGGCCAGGCCGTCCGCCTCGCTGGCCACCTTGGCGCGGTGGCGCTTGCCCTTTTCGAGGTACCAGGCGTCGCCGCGACGATCGAGCAAGTCGTAGATCACCGGGATCACGACCAGCGTCAGCAGCGTCGACACGGCCAAGCCGCCGATCACGGTCAGCGCCATCGGCGCACGCACCTCGGCGCCGTCGCCGACGCCGATCGCCAGTGGCGAGAAGCCGATCAGCGTGCACAGCGTCGTCATCACGATCGGCCGCAGGCGCGACTCGGCGGCCTGCGCCAGCGCCTCGCGCTTGGGCACGCCGTCCTCGCGCAGCTGGTTGACGCGGTCGATCAGCACGATCGCGTTCTTGACCACGATGCCGACCAGCATGATCAGGCCGATGAACACGACCACCGAGATCGCCGAGCCGGACAGCTTCAGCGCGAGGATCGCGCCGACGGCGGCGAGCGGGATCGAGAACATGATCACGAACGGATGCAGGAGCGATTCGAACTGCGAGGCCATCACGAGATAGACGAGGAAGATCGCCAGGCCCAGCGCGAACAGCAGCGACTGCACCGAGGCGTCCAGCTCCTCGCTCTGGCCGCCGATGCGCACCTTCACGCCGGCCGCGAGCGGATGCGTGGCGACGATGTCCTGCACCTCGGCGATCGCGCTGGCGAGGTCGCCGTAGCGCAGGTTCGACGACACGATCGCGACGCGCTCCTGGCTGATGCGATGGATCTCGCTCGGTCCCTGCCCGGCGACGACGTCGGCGACCGCGGACAGGCGGATCGGCGTGTCGCTGGCCGACTGCGCGGTCTCGCTCGCCGTCGTCGCGGTGGCCACCGTGGAAGCCGGCTTGGCTGGCACGTAGCCGACGATCAGGTTGCGGATGTCCTCGACGCTGCCGCGGTCGGCCGTGCGCGCGCGCACCAGCACGTCGATCTTGCGGTCGCGGAAGTCGTAGCGCGTGGCGACTTCGCCCTTGACCTTGCGCACGAGGCGGTCGGCGATCTCGCGCGTGGTCAAGCCGAGCGCGGCGGCGCGGTCCTGGTCGAAGCGGACCTGGATCTCCGGGTAGCCGCCTTCGACGGTGGACTTCACGTCGGCGAACCGCGACGACGCCTTCATCAACTCGGCCAGGCGCTGGCCGCCCTGCGCCAGCGCGTCGAGGTCGTAGCCACGGATCTCGATCTCCAGCGGTGCCGAGAAGCTGAACAGCGCCGGCCGTGCGAACTTCACGCTCGCATCCGCACGCGTCAGGCCGGCGCGCAGGCGCTCGACCTCGGCCGCCTCGACCGCCTTGCCGCCGCCGTCCTTCAGCGCGATCGACAGGCGCGCGATGTTCTCGCCCGACTCGGTCGGGTTCGCGTCGAGCCGCGTGCCGGTGCCGGCGACGCCGTAGATCGAGGCGACACCCGGGTCCTTCGCGTGGCGCGTGGCGATCTCGCCGACCAGCTTGTCGGTCTCGGCCAGCGGCGTGCCGGGCGGCAGCGTCACGGTCATGTCGAAGCGGCCCTGCGCGAGCTGCGGGATCAGGTCGAGGCCGAGCGTCGGCACCAGTGTCAGCGTCGCGACCAGCGCCGCGGCGGAGAAGCCCAGCACGCGCCATGGATGCGCCAGCGCCTTCGGCAGCGAGCGGTGGTAGAACGCAGCGGCGCGGTCGTACGGCGCGGTCACGCTGCGGCCGATGAAGCGCAGCGCGCCGCCGAGCAACGCGCCGAGCGTGCGCGCGGCAAACGCAATCAACCATGCGAACGCGCGCGGCACGATCTGGAACACGCCTTCGCCGACCGCGCGCGCGCCGACGACCAGCCCGCGCGCGGCGCGGTGGTTCGGCAGCGGCCGCGGCGCGCGCGCCGGCTCGTCGCGGTAGGCCAGCGGCGAGCGGCCCTTGAGCGAGGCGAGCATCGGGATCAGCGTCATCGCGACGACCAGCGAGATCAGCATCGCGAACGTGATCGTCAGCGCCTGGTCGCGGAACAGCTGCCCGGCGACGCCCTGCACGAACACCAGCGGGAAGAACACCGCGACCGTGGTCAGGGTCGAGGCGGTCACCGCCATGCCGACCTCGGCGGTGCCGCGCACGGCCGCCTCGACGATCCCGACGCCCTTCTCGCGCAGGCGCGCGATGTTCTCGAGCACGACGATCGAGTCGTCGACGACCATGCCGGTGGCCAGCGCGAGGCCGCCGAGCGACATCACGTTCAAGGACAGGTGCAGCTGGTCCATGAAGAAGAACGTGGCGATCAGCGACACCGGCAGCGACAACGAGATGATGAACGTGCTCCACGAGTCGCCGAGGAAGAAGAAAATGATCAGGATCGCCAGCACGCCGCCGATCAGCGCGTCGAGCTTGACCTCGTCGAGCGCGTGCTGGATGAAGACCGACTGGTCCTCGATCGTGGACAGCGTCGTGCCCGGCGGCAGCGAGTCCTTCAGCCTGGCCAGCTGCGCCTTGACCGCGTTGGCGACGCTGACCGTGTTGCCGTCGCCTTCCTTGTAGATCGCCAGCTCGATCGCCTCGCGGCCGTCGATGCGCACGATGCCCTCGCGCTCCTTGTAGCCCTGGCGCACGTCGGCGATGTCCTTCAGGCGGATCGGCACGCCGTTGGCGTCGATCTTGACCAGCAGTTCGCGCATCTCGTCGAGCGTCTTGAACTGGTTGATCGTGCGCACGAGGAAGCGCTGGCTGCCCTCGTCGATGCGGCCGCCGGACGCGTTGACGTTCTCGTTCCTCAGGCGCGTGATGACGTCGTTGATGTCGATGCCGAGCTGGGCCAGCTTGTGCTGGTCGATCGACACGTCGATCTCGTCCTCGAGGCCGCCGCCGACCTTGACCGCGGCGACGCCGGCGACCGGTTCGAGGCGCTTCTTCAGGTCCTCGTCGGCGAAGCGGCGCAATTGCTTCAGGCGGACTTCGCCGGCTTCGGCGTCGCCGGCCGCGCTGAGGCCCAGGCGCAGGATCGGGTCAGTGGACGGGTTGAAGCGCAGCAGCAACGGCCGCTTCGCATCGAGCGGAAGCTGCAGCGTGTCGAGCTTGTCGCGCACCTCCAGGCTCGCCATGTCCATGTCGGTGCCCCAGGCGAACTCGAGCACGACGTCGGACTGGCCGGTGCGCGAGACTGAATGGACCTTGCGCACGTTCTTGACCACGCCGACGGCCTCCTCGACCGGCTGGCTGAGCAGGTTCTCGACCTCCAGCGGCGCGGCGCCTTCGTACTCGGTGCGCACGGTCAGGGTCGGATAGGACAGGTCCGGCAGCAGGTTGACCTTCAGGCCGGCCAAGCCGATCAGGCCGAACAGCACGAGCGTGACGGTCAGCATGCCGACGGTCACGCGTCGGCGCGTGGCGAGTTCGGGCAGGTTCACTGCGCATGCTCCGCGCTGGCCGTGCCGATGGTCGGCGCGGCCTCGATCAGTTGCACCTCGGTGCCGTCGCGCACCGCGTTGCGGCCGATCGTGATCACGCGTTCGCCGTCGGCGATACCGTCGCGGATCTCGATGCGGTTGCCGTCGGCATAGCCGGTGGTGACCAGGCGGCGCTTGGCGACGAACGCCGGCGCAGCCGGCTTGGGCTGCTCGGCCGCGACCGCCTCGCCCGGCTTGCCCTTCGGCGCGTCGGTCGTCGCGGCCGGTTTCGCCGGGGCCGGCTCGATCACGAACACCGAGCTCTGGCCGTCCTCCTCGACGATCGCCGCGCGCGGCACCACCAGCGCGTCGTGGCGCTGGTCATAGGCGACCTCGATGCGGCCGAACATGCCGGGCTTGAGCGTGCGCGTGCCGTCGCGGAACTCGCAGGTCGCGCGGAACGTGCCGCTGGCCGCGTCGACGACCGGCGCGATGCGCGCGATCGTGCCGTCGAAGACCCTGCCGCCGAGCGCATCGACGCGCATGCGCACCGGCTGGCCGGCCTTGAGCATGTCGAGGCTGCGCTCGGGCACGTTCAGCACGGCCTGCAGGGGATCGAGGTCGACGATCTCGAACAGCGCCTGGTTGGCCTGCACGAGGTTGCCCAGCTTGACCGAGCGCTTGGCGACCACGCCCGCGATCGGGGCGACGATGCGCGTGTAGGACAGGTCGAGCTGTGCGCCGGCGACGACCGCCTTCTGCGTCTCGAGGTCGTACATGTCGCTGTCGTACTGCTGGCGCGGCGTGATCTTCAGCGCCAGGCCCTTTTCCGCCTTGTCGAACGAGGCCTGCGCCTTCTTCAGCGTGGCCGAAGCCTGCGCGAGCTTGTTGCGCGCGGCCTCGTCGTCGAGCTCAGCAAGCAACTGGCCCTTCTGCACGCGCATGCCCTCCTCGACATGCAGCTTCAGCACGATGCCGCTGGCCTTGGCCACGACCTGCGCCTCGCCGACCGCTTCCAGCGTCGCCGTGCCCGAATAGTTCGCCGTGATCGGCTGGTGCGAGGCCAGCGCCACCTCGACGGGGACCGCGCTCGGGGTCGCGGCGTCCTTCTTGTCGGCGTCGCCTGGTTTGGCGCAGGCGGCGGCCAAGGCCGTCATCGCAAGCAGCGCGCCGACGCGGATCCGATGCAGGGACGGGGAAACGGGAGCGAAGGTCGGGGGCATGGCAGGGGCCTGGGCTGGTTTGCTTGGTGTTATACTAAACTACATCACTATTGCTGTGCAATAGACCTGATGTCGTCTCGCCCCGTGATCACTACAACCTTTTGACCGCCACCTTTGCGTGGGAGCGATGACGGCGGGGCGAGGATGCTTGGGGACGCGCCGGGCGTCGTGAGCCGGTAGTCATGGAGGCGATGTGCTTCGGATGCGCGCAGGCCGGAAAGGGTTGCGCTGCAGCAACCCCGGATCACCGCGGGACGGTGGTTCCAAATCGAAACGGCATCGCTATACTCGGGCGGATTGACCTTCCGCGTCGTACAACCCTTGCTGCTTGCTGCCCCGGAATCAAAAATGACCCGAGCACCTCTGCTTGCCGCTGTCCTGTTGTTCACCGCCCTTCCCTGCCTTGCCGCCGACAAGGGCGATGCCGCCGCCGGCAAGGTCAAGGTGCAGACCTGCACCGGCTGCCACGGCATCACCGGCTGGAAGAACCCGTATCCGAACTACCACGTGCCGAAGATCGGCGGGCAGAACTTCGATTACCTGGTCAGCGCGCTGACCGAATACAAGAACGGCCAGCGCAACCATCCGACGATGCGGGCGCAGGGCGAGAGCATGTCCGATGCGGACATCCGCGATATCGCCACCTTCCTTTCCAGCCTCGCGCCCTGAGCCGGGCCGCCACGATCGGGACAGTCACGAGATGAAGCGCACCCTTGCATCGCTGTTGTTCACGACGCTCGCCGTTGCCGCAGGCTCCGCCCACGCCTCGCCCGGGGACATGGAGGCCGGCAAGCAGAAGGCGGTTGTCTGCCAGGCCTGCCACGGCGCCGACGGCAACGCCACCGACCCGCAGTATCCGCGCCTGGCCGGGCAGTACCGCGACTACCTCGCGCGCGCATTGCACGAGTACAAGTCCGGCGGGCGCAGGAATCCGATCATGGCCGGCTTCGTGGCCACGCTGTCGGACCAGGACATCCAGGACCTCGCCGCCTACTTCGCCAGCCTGCCGGACAGCAAGCTGACCGACCTGCACAAGCGCGCCGAGTAAGCCTCGCAGGCCGGGCGCGCCATGCGCGCCCGGCTTCGCCACCAATACGTCGACTTCTTCAGCTCGATGTAGGAGCGCACCCTGTGTGCGACCAGCTTGCCGCATGCCCTCTCATGGAAGGTCGCTTGATCGCTGCCGTGCCGGCCGCGCTGCGCGCGTCCAGCCCCTACTCGCCTTGTTCCGTCAACCCGCGCTGCGCCGCATGTACGGATTCGCACCGCTGGCGTGGTCGGTCGCATCGGCCACGCCGGTCACTTCCGGTACGCGCGCCCTGAGCGTCTTCTCGACGCCGCCGCGCAGCGTCACGTCGACCATGCCGCAGCCGTGGCAGCCGCCGCCGAACTGCAGCACGACGACGCCCTCGGCGGTCACTTCGCGCAACGCCACGCGGCCGCCGTGCGAGGCGAGCTGCGGGTTGATCTCCGATTCGATCACGTAGCGCACGCGCTCGACGACGCTGGCGTCGGCGCCCGGCACGCTGCCGCGCAGCGCCGGCGCCCGGATCGTCAACTGGCCGCCGGTGGCCGAACGGTCGAAGTCGATCGTCGCGCCATCGAGGAACGGCACGCTGTCGGCGTCGACGAACAGCGAGAAGCCCTCGCACTCGACCTCCCACTCGGTGCCGTCGCGATCGGACGGCTCGCAGAACTCGAGCTGGCAGTCGCCGCGCGGCGTGCCGGGATCGACCGCGACCAGACGGATGCCGAGGCCGGGCAGTGCCTGCTGTTCGATCAATTTGCGGAAATGGTCCTGCGCTGAAACGGAGAGCGAGATCATGGGATGGGCATGGCTGGCTAAAACAGGACTAGTTTAGTCCTGAATAGCACGGACGTCATCCGGCCTATACTGCGCGCCCGCCGCGAACCGCACCCCGACCGGAGTTTTCCCGATGACCGACCTCAGCCTCGAATCGCTGCGCGCGCAGCACTGCATTGCGCGCAAGGGCAAGGACGCGGGCCTGTCCCATCACGACATCGCCGCGGGCCTGGCCGTGCTGCCGGGTTGGCACCTGAGCGCCGACAGCGGCGAGCTCCGCAAGGAGTTCCGCTTCGCCGACTATTTCCACACGATGGCCTTCGTCAATGCGGTCGCCTCCATCGCGCACCGTGAGGACCATCACCCCGACCTCGAAGTCCACTACAACCGCTGCGTGGTGCGCTACTCGACGCACGACGTCGGCGGCCTGTCGCTGAACGACTTCATCTGCGCGGCGAAGGTCGAGGACCTGCGCGCGGGTGGCTGAAACACCGAACACGCAAAAAAGCGCAGGAAAGGCCGGGGCCAAACACCGATGAGTGCCGCGGCGCTCTGTTTCAGGCTTTGGCCTTTACCTTGGCTTTCGCCCCGCCGCGCCCCTGCAACACGTCCACCACCGCCGCCAGCTCCGGCGCCAGCGGCGCGCTGAAGCTGTAGCTGCGCTCGCCGAGACTGAACTCGAAGCGCGCGGCGTGCAGGAACAGGCGCTTGAGGCCGAGATCGCGCATCGCCTTGTTGAACTCGCGTTCGCCGTATTTCTCGTCGCCGGCCAGCGGGTGGCCGAGGTGCTGGGCGTGCACACGGATCTGGTGCGTGCGGCCGGTTTCCAGAGCGACCTCGACCAGGCTGGCATCGGCGTAGCGCTCCAGCTCGGTGAAGCGCGAGCGCGATTCCTTGCCGTCCGGATCGACCCGCACCATGCGCTCGCCGCCCTGCAGCACGGACTTGCGCAGCGGCGCATCGACGGTCAGGCGCGGCTTCGGCAACGCGCCCTGCACCAGCGCCAGGTAGCGTTTCTCGACCCGGCCCTCGCGGATCGCCGCCTGCAGCGCGGTCAGCGCCGAACGCTTGCGCGTCAGCACCAGCACGCCGCTGGTGTCGCGGTCGAGCCGGTGCGCCAGCTCGAGCGTGTCGCGCGGACGCGCCGCGCGCAGCAGCTCGATCGCGCCGAAACTGACCCCGCTGCCGCCGTGGCTGGCGATGCCGGCCGGTTTGTCGATGACGAGGAACTCGCGGTCCTCGTGGATGATGGCCGCCTCGATGCGCTCGAGCAGGCCCTGCGATGGCGCCGCCGGTTCGTCGCGCTCGGCCACCCGCACCGGCGGGATGCGCACCTCGTCGCCGGCCTCCAGCCGCTGGTCCGGCTTGGCCCGCTTGCCGTTCACGCGCACCTGCCCGGTGCGGCAGACACGGTAGATCAGGCTCTTGGGGACGCCCTTCAGGCGCCCGGCGAGGAAGTTGTCCAGGCGCTGGCCGGCGCGGTCTTCGGGCACCGCCACGGACTGCACTTGCGGCGAAGCGGACGGTGCCGGCGCGCTGACGAGGGCCTGCCGCTCCGGCCCGTGCGGCTTGCCGCTGCCATGATCGGCGTTCCCCGCCGGCACCCGCCTCTCTCGCGGCGCCGTCGAGGGGCCGCGCGCGCGGCCCGTGGCCACGAGGTTCCGGGAGTCCGCCCTCGTCGCGCCGGCATCCGTCGATGACCCGCTCCGCGTCCGCGGCGCAGGTGAGGAGCGGCGGTCGCGCTCCTTGGCCACGGGGCTGCGGGAGCCTGCCCTCGCCCCATCCTTGGGGGCCGCCGACGGCCCGCCCCGCTCCCGCTTCGCGGAGGAAGGCTCGCGTGCGCTGCCCCTGGCCGCCGAAATCCTCTTGGCGGCTTTGCGATTTGTGCCCGAAGTCCGTGTCTTCATTGAAAAAATCTTCTCGAAACTGCTATGCTCGGCAGGCGTGTCGCGCCGTTCCTGGCCTCATCCGCGGGAGCCCGGAACAGCCATGACGCACCCGTCCATCGCGTACTTTTGCCCCCTGTGCCGGCGGTGACTCCGTAGGAGCGTCGCGCGGGAGCGGAAGCCCATCGTAATGGCTCGGGTCGCGGATTGCTCGCCGTCGGAACGACGGCGCGGGTCTGCGGATACGCGATAACCCGACAGTGACCGGCGCGCGGAAGCGCTGGTTGGAAATACCCGGCGCCCCTGCCGCCGTCGGCCCGCGAAACGCGGGCATCGCGCAGCGCGATACCCGCGCAGCGCCGACGGCAGTCGAGCGCCGAGAACAGGACAACGACAATGAAACGCATGTTGATCAACGCGACTCAGCGCGAAGAGTTGCGCGTCGCGATCGTGGACGGCCAGAACCTGTACGACCTCGACATCGAGATCCCGTCCAAGGAACAGAAGAAGGCCAACATCTACAAGGCCCGCATCACCCGCGTCGAACCCTCCCTGGAAGCCTGCTTCGTCGACTACGGCGCCGACCGCCACGGCTTCCTGCCGCTGAAGGAAATCTCCCGCCAGTACTTCACGCCCGGCCTGGACCACAACAAGGCCGGCATCCGCGAGCTGCTGAAGGAAGGCCAGGAGCTGGTCGTCCAGGTCGACAAGGAAGAACGCGGCACCAAGGGCGCCGCGCTGACCACGTTCATCAGCCTCGCCGGCCGCTACATGGTGCTGATGCCGAACAACCCGAAGGCCGGCGGCGTGTCGCGCCGGATCGAGGGCGAGGACCGCGCGAACCTGAAGGACGCGCTCGACCACCTGCAGGTGCCCGACGACATGGGCCTGATCGTGCGCACGGCCGGCCTCGGCCGCGACGCCGAAGAACTGCAGTGGGACCTGGACTACCTGCTGCAGCTGTGGAAGGCGATCTCCGAGGCCGCGCAATCCCGCCACGCGCCGTTCCTGATCTACCAGGAATCGCGCCTGATCATCCGTGCGCTGCGCGACTACCTGCGCAACGACATCGGCGAGATCCTGATCGACCACGAAGAGGTCTACAACGACGCGCGCGAGTTCGTGCAGCAGGTCATGCCGAACAACCTGCGCAAGCTCAAGCTGTACAAGGACACCACGCCGCTGTTCTCGCGCTTCCAGATCGAGACGCAGATCGAGAACGCGTTCGAGCGCACCGTGCGCCTGCCCTCCGGCGGCTCGATCGTGATCGACCAGACCGAGGCGCTGACCGCGATCGACATCAACTCGTCGAAGGCGACCAAGGGCAGCGACATCGAGGAAACCGCGTTCAACACGAACTGCGAGGCGGCGGTCGAGATCGCGCGCCAGCTGCGCATCCGCGACGCCGGCGGCCTGATCGTGATCGACTTCATCGACATGGACAGCCCGCGCCACCAGCGCGATGTCGAGGAGAAGCTCAAGGACGCGCTCAAGCTCGACCGCGCGCGCGTGCAGATCGGCCGCATCTCGCGCTTTGGCCTGCTGGAAATGTCGCGCCAGCGCCTGCGCCCGAGCTTGGGCGAGTCGACCCAGATCATCTGCCCGCGCTGCGAAGGCCACGGCCGCATCCGTGGCGTCGAATCGCTGTCGCTGTCCGCGCTGCGCCTGGTCGAGGAGCACGCGATGAAGGAAAGCACCGGCCAGGTGCTGGTGCAGGCGCCGCCGAGCGTGGCCAACTTCCTGCTCAACGAAAAGCGCCGCCAGCTGACCGAGATCGAGGCGCGCCACGACGTCGCCGTGATCGTCGTCGCCGACGACAAGCTCGAAACGCCGCATCTTGAGATCCAGCGCCTGCGCGCTGCCGACATCGGCGAGGAGACCAAGCCGAGCTACCAGCGCACGACGCCGGTCGCGCCGACGCCGCTGCCGCAGATGCTGCGCCCGAGCGAAGAGCCCGAGCAGCCGGCCGTCGCCGGCGTGGTCCGCGCAACCCCGGCCCCGGAGCGTCCGGAGGAACCGGCCGCGCCGGTCGCCGCGCCCGCGCCCGCGCCCGCGCCGGTCGCGCCCGCCACCGGTGGCCTGCTCGCCCGCTTCATGGGCTGGTTCCGTGGCGGCGCCGCCGCACCGGCCGCCGAAACCCCGGCCAAGAAGCCGGCACCGGCCGCTGCCCGCCCGCAAGCCACGCGTCCGGCCGGCCAGCCGCAGCGTCCTGCCGCGCAAGGTCGTCCGCAGCAACAACAGCAGCAGCGCCGCCAGGAAGGCCAGGCCCAGGGCCGTCGTGACGGCCGCCCCGGCGAGGGCCGCCCCGAAGGCCGCCCGGGCGAGGCGCGCCCGGCCGAACAGCGCGGCCAGCAGGCACAGAAGCAGGCACGTGGGCAGCGCCGCGACGAGCCGCGCGGTCCGGGCCGCACCACCGGCGAGCAGCCGGTGGTTGCCGAAGCCCGTCCCGCACCGGAGGCCCGCACGACCGAGGCTCGCCCTCCGCAGGGCGCGCCGCGTCCGGCCAGTCCGGTCGCCCCGGCGCCAGCCGAGGCATCGGTGACGCCGGTCAAGCCGGTCGAAGCCAACGCGCCCGCCACCGAAGCACCGGTCGCCGCGGAAGGCATGCGTGACGAGATGCGCTCGCGCCGTCGTGGCCGCCGCGGTGGTCGCCGCCGCCGCAAGGACGGTACCGCGACCGGCGCCGAAGGCCAGCTCGCCACCGGCGATATGGACGACTTCGACGATGAGGACGCAGCCACCGAGGCGACGCCGCGCCCTGCAGGCGAGACACGCCCGGCCGCCCCGCGCTCCGAGCCGACGCCAGTCGTGACCGCGCCGATCTCAGGCGCAGGCGCGGCGACGCCGGAACCGGCGCGCAGCGAACCGCGCGAGGCCGCGCCGTCCACGGCCGCGACCATTGCGCCGGCGCCGCGCGAAACCGCGCCGGCCGCCCCGATGCCGACGCCCCGCGTCGAAGCACCGGCAGCGCCGGCCGCTGCCCCGGCAGCCGTGCCGCCGCGTGCGGACACGCCCGAACCGGCCAAGCCCGCAGTCCCGGCGACGCCGGCTGCCGCGCCGGCGCCGAGCGAACCGCGTCCGCTGCCCGCCGCGCCGGCACCAGCACCGAGCGAGCCGCGTCCGGCTCCGGTCGCGACGCCGAGTGAAGCCCGTCCGCTGCCGGCTGCCCCGAGCGAGCCGCGCCCGCTGCCGCCGGTCGCGCCTGCGGCAGCCCCGGTGGTTCCGGCCACGTCGGCCCCGTCCGCCGAGCCGACACCGGCACCGACGGCGCGCCCGGCGCCGCCGGAACCGATGCCCTCCGATCGCGGCCAGACGCTCGAGCTGCCGCTGTCGCGCCCGGCCGTGACCGAGCCGGCACCGAAGCCGGCCGCCACGCCGGAACCGCCCGCGGCGAAGCCCGCCACGACGGATGCGCCCAAGCCGGACGCCGAGCCGAAGGGCGAGTGATCGCCCGCGCCACCTTCTCCTTCGGGAGAAGGTGGCGTTCGATCAGGCATTACCGTCAGGGCCGGAACTTCCCACCGGCAGGACGCAGCCCGTAAGGTGAGCCGCAACTCGCAGGGTGGGACGCAGCCGCGCAGCGGCGGGTCCCACCATTTCGTGACGACGTCAAGTCCCGCGACACGATGCGGCCCGCATCCGCGCGCCGCTTCATGCAAGCGACATCACCCTGCCGCAGCACGCGCGCGGTTGTCGAGCACGCCGTGCAGGTGCGCCAGGTGCGCGAGCGCGACCGGGTTGTCGATCTCGAGCTTTTCGAACAGACGGTACTTGTAGGTTGCGACCGTCTTCGCGCTGAGCTTGAGATGGCGCGCGATGTGCTGCATGTCCTCGCCGCGCGCGAGCATCAGCGCGACATCGAGCTCGCGCGCCGACAGTGCGTCGAACGGCGAAGCCGAATGGCCGTCCAGCGCGCCCAGCGCCAGCAGCTCGGCCACGTCCGGCGACAGGAAGCGCCGGCCATCGGCGACCTGGCGCACCGCCCGCACCAGCTCGTCGGCTGCGCAGCCCTTGGTCAGGTAGCCGCTCGCACCGGCCTGCAGCAGCCGGCGCGGAAACGGCGCCTCGTTGACCACGCTGAGAATCACGATGCGCGTATCGAGCTTGTGCTTGCGCACGCGATCGGTCAGCTCGATGCCAGTCAGTTTCGGCATGTGCACGTCGACCACGGCCACGTCCGGCTTCATCTGGCGGATCAGCGACAGCCCCTGCTCGCCATCGGCCGCCTCGCCAATCACCTGGATGTCCGCATGCTGCGACAGGATCATGCGAAAACCGGTACGCACCAGCTCGTGGTCGTCGACCAGAACAACACGGATCATAGGCTTCCCCTCCCTTTGCGTGTTCCCCAACATGCCGCCCGACGATACCGCAGACGGCGCCCCGCGTCGCCTGCCCTTGTAGTAAAGTTCGCGGCCTTCGCGCAGCCGCGGTGGTGCGACGCGAACGCGCCGACGTCAGCCCCGAAAGCCGGCGTCCATTCGCTGCTGCGGAGCTGACGCCGGGATGACGGCAAAAGAAGCGCCTGGTCAGGGCTTCACGGATAACACCACCAGTTGCGGAGAGATGGCCGAGCGGTTCAAGGCACCGGTCTTGACTGCGAAGGCAGGATGCCGAAGCGAACAGCGGCGCAGCCGCTGGCCCGAAGGGCGCCGGGCAGGAAGCCCGGCGTACTGCGAAGACAGGATGCCGGAGCGTCAAACCGGCACGCCGGACAGCAAGAAGCAGCGACACAACCAGTTACGGAGAGATGGCCGAGCGGTTTAAGGCACCGGTCTTGACTGCGGAGGCAGGATGGCGGAGCGAACAGCGGCGCAGCCGCTGGCCCGCAAGGGCGCCGGGCAGGAGCCCGGCGTCAAACCGGCGCGCCGGCCAGCACGAAGCAGCGACACAACCAGATATGGAGAGATGGCCGAGCGGTTTAAGGCACCGGTCTTGAAAACCGGCGTGGTAGCGATACCACCGTGGGTTCGAATCCCACTCTCTCCGCCAGAAACGAAAGCGGCCCCTTCGCGGGGCCGTTTTCGTTTGCAGGTGCGATGAATGACGCGCGCATCCAGCGCGCTTGCGGGACACATCGGCGCGATCATTCCGCCGCGTTCGAGCGCATGCTGCCAACCCCGCCCGCCGCGCCACCGCGTTGCACGCTGCGATGACCGCGCCCCGTGACGTTGCCGATGGCTTGCCTTACCCTCCCCGCATGGGGGACGAGAGAACCGATGAGGAACTGATGCTCGCGTATGCCGGAGGCGACCTGCTCGCCTTCGAGACCCTCTATCGACGCCAGCGCGGCATGCTGTACCGCTTCCTGCTGCGCAGCCTGCACCACCGCGCCGATGCCGACGAGCTGTTCCAGGAAACCTGGAGCCGCGCGATCGCCGCGCGCGAGCGCTACCGGCCCGAGGCGAAGTTCTCGACCTGGCTGCTGCAGATCGCGCACAACCTCGTGGTCGACCGCTTCCGGCGCCATCGTCCGCACGCGTGGCCCGACGAGAGCGACGCCTACCTGCGCCGGCTCGATGCGCCCGAGAGCGAGCGGCCCGAACGCGTATTCAGCGAGTTCGAGCAGCGCCGGCGCCTGCAGCTTGCGCTGGAGGAACTGCCGGAAGAACAGCGCGTGGCATTCCTGCTGCGCGTCGAAGGCGGCCTCGGGCTGGAGGAGATCGGCGAAGTCACCGGCGCCGGCCGCGAGACGGTGAAATCGCGCCTGCGCTACGCGCTGGCACGCATCCGCGCGAGGTTCGCCTGATGAACCCGCACGAGCGCGACGACGACCTGCAGCACCTGCTCGGCGACGACGGCGGCGAGTTCGGCCGGCTGTACCGGCGCCTGCCACGCAGCGAGCCGCCGCGCCGGCTCGACCGCAGCGTGCTCGGCGAGGCCGCGCGCGCCGTGCTCGGCCACGCGCCGCGCCGGCACCGCTGGCTGGTCGGGCTCGGCTCGTTCGCCGGCCTCGCACTCGCCGCCGGCGTCGCCTGGCATGTCGGCCAGATCGCGCTGCAGCGGGAGGAGACCGTGCACGAACAGCGGCCGGTCGTGGTGCCGGTCCAGCCGATCAGCGCACCGCGGCACCCGCGCGCGACCGAAAACGCGGCGCCGCAGCCGCAGCAGAGCACCGCCGCGCCAGCCGCCACGGCGCCTGCGCCAGCGCCGGCACCGCCCGCAACGCGAACGCGCGCACCCTCCCGCCAGGCCGCCAAGCCGGCCGCGCCCCCCGCGCCGCCGCCAGCACCTACCGTCCAGCCCGAGCCGTTCCCGGCCGGCACGCAGCACATGGAAACGGCGCCGCCGGCCGCGACCGAAGCGGCGCCGACGCCGGCCGAGGCGCCCGCCAAGGCATCGCGTGCGACCACGCTGCCACGCGGCGCGGCGCCCTCGCCGTCGAGTTCGCTGGAGCTGCGCCGCGACCTGCAACTGGCCCCGGCGCAGTGGCTCGCGCGCATCCGCCAGCTGATGCACGAAGGCCGCCGCCAGCAGGCCAGCGAGAGCCTGCGCCTGTTCCGCCGCGTGCATCCGAATGAGCCGCTGCCGGACGACCTGCGTCCCCTGCTCGGTCCGCGCGATGAGTGAAGCGTTCACGCTCGCCGGCGAGGCCCGCCTGCAGCAGGAGATCAAGAAGAGCCGCTTCCTCGCGCAGGCCGCGCCGGTCGACGACGCCGAGGCTGCGCTCGCGTTCATCGCGCGGGTCGGTGCGCGCGACGCCACGCACAACTGCTGGGCCTGGCGCATCGGCACGAACTACCGTTTCAACGACGATGGCGAGCCCGGCGGCAGCGCCGGTCGGCCGATCCTTGCCGCGATCGAAGGCCAGGGCCTGGACCGTGTGGTCGTCGTCATCACGCGCTGGTTCGGCGGCGTCAAGCTCGGCGTCGGCGGCCTCGTGCGTGCCTACGGCGGCTGCGCGGCCGAATGCCTGCGCCAGGCCGCGCGGGTGCCCATCGTCGACATGGCCGAGGTGCGCGTCGCGTGCGACTTCGGCGCGATCGCGAGCCTGTACGCACGCCTGCCGGACTTCGCCGCGACGCGCACCGGCGAGCGCTATGGCGCCGACGGCGTCGAACTCGACCTGCGCCTGCCGCGCGAACGCGTCGACGCACTCGCGCGCTATGTGCAGGATCTGACGCGCGGGCGCGGCGCGGTGGGCAGCCGCTGAGCAAGCCGGTCGGCTGCCGCTTCCAGGGAGGCCCACGTTGGCGTGCATGCCACCGGATGGCCTGTCCGGCGTCGCGCTACCGGGTTTCGCAAGCCAACCCGGCCGGGGCCGGGTCGAAGCCGTCACGGAACGGCGTGTCCGTGAACGACAGCGGCGGTGCGTCGTGGATCGTGACGTGCGCGCGCACGCCAGTCACGCTCGTCATGCGGAAGTGCGTCGGGTCCGCGTAGTCCAACGAACCGCCGAACAGGAAGTCGTATCTCCCGGGCGGAATCTCGAGCGGATTGCCCTGATAGGAAAACCGGTCAGTCTCCGCGTCGTAGGAAATCCACTCGTTGAAATCGTTGAGTTTCACATCGATTCGTACAGGCGCGTTGAACCCCGCCTCCGCCGCGACGCTGACCTTGACCTCGGCAAACGGCGGATCGCCCGCGAGCAGCACGTCGCCGACCAACGGCGTCGGACCAGCCTGGTAGAACCGGCCGGAGAAACGCGTCAAGCGCACGCCGGTATCGGTGAAGGCGCTGGCGGCAAGCGTGCCGGCAAAGAACAGGCTGCCGGGAGCGTCCGGAATCTCGACCGCTGGCCACGCCGCCGGCTCCTCGCCAGCGCACAACAGCAGGCCATCCGGTGACGGAACCCAGTCGTGCGGCACGTAGGTTTCGATCTCCAGCCAGCGCCCGTCCGCCTGTGCCGTGCCGGCGGCCGCCGCCGCCAGCAGCAGGAATCCGCGGATCAGCCCATGTGCCCTTCCGTACATGCATGCCCCCGATTGAAAAAATGTAAAAGCGGCCAACACGGCGGCGCGATTCTAGAGCGGGACCGGCCGCGACGCGAGGCTGCCAACGCTTGAAAACGCGCGGCGGCTGCCCCAAGACCGTCATGTCTCCCTGGATACTCCGCCATGCCCGATCCAACCCCCGGCCGCGGCCGCCTGCGCGCCTTCACGCGCCTGCTGCCGTACCTGAAGCCCTACCGCGGCCTGATCGCCGGCTGGCTCGGCTTCCTCGCGCTGTCCTCCGCCGCCACGCTGGCGTTGCCGCAGGCCGTGCGCGTGATGATCGATCACGGCTTCAGCCAGGCGAACGCGGCCGCGATCAATGCCGCCTTCCTCGGTCTGTTCGGCGTCGCCGCCGTGCTCGCGGGCGCGACCGCGGCGCGCTTCTTCTTCGTCAGCCTGCTCGGCGAGCGCGTCGCGGCCGACCTGCGCCGGCGCCTGTACGACCACCTGCTGACGCTGGACCAGGCGTTCTTCGAGCGCACGCGCAGCGGCGAGCTGGTATCGCGCCTGGCCGCCGACACCGAGCTGGTGCAGAGCGTGGTCGGCTCGACGCTGTCGGTGGCCCTGCGCAGCGTCGTCACGCTGGTCGGCGGCGTGGCGCTGCTGGTGGCGACCAGTCCGCGCCTGGCCGGCTTCGCGGTGCTGGTGATCCCGGCCGTGGTGCTGCCGATCGTCGTGTTCGGCCGGCGCGTGTCGCGGCTGTCGCGCGAAAGCCAGGACCGCGTCGCCGACGCCTCCGCGGTCGCGGCCGAGACGCTGAACGCGATGCACACCGTGCAGGCCTACACGCGCGAGCCGCAGGAATCGGCGCGCTACCGCGAGGCGATCCGGCGCGCGCTCGACACCGCGCGCCGGCGCATCGCGATGACCGGCACGCTGACCGCGCTGGTGATCCTGCTGATCTTCGGCGCGATCACGCTGGTGCTGTGGGCCGGCGCGAAGGCGGTCATGGCCGGCACGCTCGCGGTCGGCGTGCTGAGCCAGTTCGTGCTGTACGCGGTGCTCGCGGCCGGTTCGGTCGGCGCGCTGAGCGAGGTGTGGGGGCAGATCCTGCGCGCCGCCGGCGCGCTCGGCCGCATCGGCGAGCTGCTCGACACGCCGGCGCAAATCCGCTCGCCGCAGCCGGCGCACGCGCTGCCCGCGCCGGCGCGCGGCGCGCTGCGCTTCGAGCATGTCGCGTTCCATTACCCGTCGCGCCCCGACCGCGCCGCGCTGCACGACTTCACGCTCGACATCGCGCCGGGCCAGACGATCGCGCTGGTCGGCCCGTCCGGCGCCGGCAAGACCACCGTATTCCAGTTGCTGCTGCGCTTCCACGACCCGCAGCGCGGCCGCATCACGCTCGACGGCAGCGAGCTGCGCGCGCTCGCGCTGCCGGACCTGCGCGGCGCGTTCGCGCTGGTGCCGCAGGACCCGGTGCTGTTCGGCGCCAGCGCGGCCGACAACATCGGTTTCGGCCGCGACGGCGCGAGCCGCGACGAGATCGTCGCCGCCGCGCGCGCGGCCGAGGCGCACGAGTTCATCGAGGCGCTGCCCGAGCGCTACGACACCTACCTCGGCGAGCGCGGCGTGCGCCTGTCCGGCGGCCAGCAGCAGCGCATCGCGATCGCGCGCGCGCTGCTGCGCGACGCGCCGGTGCTGCTGCTCGACGAGGCGACTTCGAGCCTCGACGCGCAGTCCGAGCATCTGGTCCAGCATGCACTCGAACGGTTGATGCAAGGCCGCACCACGCTGGTGATCGCGCATCGCCTCGCCACCGTGCAGCGTGCCGACCGCATCGTCGTGATGGACGCCGGCCGCATCGTCGCGCAGGGCACGCACGCGGAACTCGTGCGCGCCGGCGGCCTCTACGCGGAACTCGCGCGCCTGCAGTTCGCCGCGTAGCGGCGCGCCCGCGGCCGCGGTTATCGTAGGCGGATGACCGCCCTGCCCCTGTCGTTCGAGCAGCGCTTCGCCGCGGCGCTGCAGCTTGCCGATGCCGGCCACCTCGCCGAGGCGTGCGCCCAGTTCGCCGCGCTGCTCGACGAACGACCCGACTCGCCGCCGCTGCGCCACGCGCTGGCGCGCGCCCACCTGCTCGATGGCGCGCCCGACGCGGCGCTGGCTGCGGCGTTGCACCCGTCGCTGCTCGGTGCCACCGATGCGTTCCGCGCGGTCGTCGCCGACTTCGGCGCGGCCGGCGCGATCGAACAACGCCTGGCGCTGCTGCGCGCACGTCTGCAGGCGCATCCGCATAGCCCTGGCGCCGCGCTGACCCTCGCCACCGATCTGCACCGGCTGTTCCGCGTCGGCGAGGCGCTGCACTGGAGCGAGCACGTGCTCGCGCTGCGTCCGCGCGATCCGCTCGCGCAGGCGGTCCGCGCGACCGCGCTGGTCGACCGCGGCGACGTCGAGGCCGGCCTCGCCGCGCATCGCGCGCTGCTGCCGCATGGTGACGCCGAGACCTGGGCGCGCCACCTCGTGCTGATGCACTACGACCCGGCGCAGACCAACGCGGAGCTGCATGCGCTGCTGGCCGAACATGCGCGGCGCCACCTGCCGCGCTTCGGCCCGCCGTTCACGCGGCGCGCGCACGATCCCGAGCGCGTGCTGCGCGTCGGCTGGCTGACGCCGCGCCCCGGCGATGGCCCGGTCACGACCTTCCTTGGCGGCCTGCTCACGCACTTCGACCGCAGCCGCCACACGCATGTGCTGATCACGCTGCAGCCGGCATCAAACAGCGCTCTGGCGGCGCTGGCCGACGCGAGCGTGGACGCGAGCGGGCTTGACGACGCGCGCCTGCTGCAGCGCCTGCGCGGACTCGACCTCGACGTGCTGGTCGATCTCGCCGGCCACGCGACCTGGAACCGCATCGGCGTGCTGGCGCAGCGCGTCGCGCCGCTGCAGGTGTGCTGGCTCGACTGGTTCGACACGACTGCGGTGCCGGCGATCGATGCCTGGCTCAGCGATCCGTGGCTGACACCGGCGGAGTCCAGCCAGCGCTATTCCGAACAGCTCGTGCGCCTGCCGTCGGGCCGCTTCTGCTACACGCCGCCGTCGGACGCGCCGGCGCCGACGCATAACGGCGACGGCGCGGTCGTGTTCGCCTCGTTCAACCGGCTGGCCAAGCTCAACGACGGCGTGCTCGATGCGTGGGCGGAAATCCTGCAGCGCGTGCCGGAGGCGACGCTGGAACTGCGCGCGCGCCATCTCGGCGAGGCGGCGACGGCGGCGCACGTGGCGGCGCGCTTCGCCGCGCGCGGCATCGGTGCCGAGCGCGTGCGCCTCGGCGGCGCACTGCCGTATGCCGAGCTGCTCGCCGCGTACCGGCGCGTCGACATCGCGCTCGACCCGTTCCCGTTCTCGGGCTGCACGACGACCTGCGATGCGCTGTGGATGGGTTGCGCGACGATCACGCTGCCCGGCGAAACCTTCGTCAGCCGGCAGAGCGCGAGCCTGCTGTGGCGGCTGGGGCGCGAGGAGTGGATTGCTCGCGACCGCGCCGAGTACGTCGAGCGCGCGGTCGCCGCGGCGACCGACGTGGCCGCACTGCGCGCGCAGCGGGGCGCGCTGCGCGAGGCGGTGCGCGAGCGCCTGTGCGATGCGGCGACCCAGGCCGCCGAGTTCGCCGTGGCGCTGCGCGAGTTGTGGCGCACGCGCTGCAGCGGCGCCTAGAAAAAGCCCCGCTCACGCGGGGCCTTTTCCGGCGCGAAGGTCGCGCTTATTTGATCGGCTGCACGCCCGAGGCCTGCGAGCCCTTCGGGCCCTGCACGATCTCGAAATTGACGCGCTGCCCCTGCTGCAACGTGCGGAACCCCTGCGAATTGATGGCCGAATAGTGGACGAACACGTCTTCCCCGCCCTCTTCGGGCGCGATGAACCCGAAGCCCTTGGCGTCGTTGAACCACTTCACTGTACCGGTAAGCATCGATGAAGCCTCTCACTGATTGGATCGCGTGCGGCGATGCCCCCCTTCGGTGCCGCACGGTTCGAGTATAACAATCGCTTAACGGAACAAATCAAGTCGCACTGCGCAATGGCTGAAAGTCATGAAGAGTAGCGTGCTTCGTGGGCCAGGCTTCGGCTACCCGCCGCGCCAGCTGCCGGCCTGCGGCCGTCCAGCCTACGCGGGCTGTGGCCTCGAACCTGCCAAGGCGTACGCGCCGCGCGGTCTCAGCCCGCCAGCAGCGCGCCGATCACCTTCGGCACCTGCGCGGTGACCGCTTCGAGGTTGGCGTAGATCTCCGGCAGGCTGATCTCGCCCTCGTCGCCGCAGCCGGCGGCCCAGTTCGCGACCAGCGCGAGGCAGGCGTAGTCGAGGCCGAGTTCGCGCGCGAGCGCGGCTTCCGGCATGCCGGTCATGCCGACGAGGTCGCAGCCGTCGCGGCGCAGCCGCGCGATCTCGGCGCGCGTCTCCAGCCGCGGCCCCTGCGTCGCGCCGTAGCAGCCGCCGTCGACGACCGCGACGCCGGCGCGCCGTGCGGCCGCGAGCAGGTCGCGGCGCAGCGCGTCGGTGTACGGCTCGCTGAAATCGATGTGGCGCACTTGGGCGCCGGCGACGTCGCAGAAGCTGGTCAGGCGGTCGTGCGTGTAGTCGATGACCTGGTCCGGCACCGCCAGCACGCGCGGGCCCATGTCGGCGCGGATGCCGCCGACCGCGTTGACGCCGACCACGCGGCGCGCGCCGAGGTGGTGCAGCGCCCACACGTTGGCGCGGTAGTTCACGCGATGCGGCGGGATCGTGTGCGACTCGCCATGGCGTGCGAGGAACGCGACGCGGTGCGCGCCGACCTGGCCGACCACGATGCTGTCCGACGGCGAGCCGTACGGCGTGTCGACCGCGTGGCGCTCGACCTGTTCCAGGTCCGGGAACTTGTACAGTCCGGTGCCGCCGATCACGGCGAGTTCGACATGGCGCATCAGGCATCCACCGCGTAGATCGCCGGCAGGTTCCGGCCTTGTTCGTAGTAATCCATGCCGTAGCCGAACACGTAGCGGTCCGGCACCTCGACGCCGACGAAATCGGCGGCCAGTCCCGCGACGCAGCGGTCGTGGCGCTTCTCGCACAGCACCGCCAGCAGCACGCGCGCGGCGCCCTGTTCGAGGCAGTAGTCGCGGATCGCCTTCAGCGTGTGGCCTTCGTCGAGGATGTCGTCGACCAGCAGCACCGTCGCGCCGGCCAGTGGCGTCGAGGGCCGATGGCGCCAGTCGAGCTCGCCGCCGCTGGTCGCGCCGCGGTAGCGGCTGGCGTGCACGTAGTCGAACGTCAGCGGCGCGCCGATCGCGGTGGCGAGCTGGCCGGCGAAGGCGAGCGCGCCCTGCATGACGGTCAGGAACACCGCCGGCGTGCCGGCCAGCGCGTGGTCGATCTCGCCGCCGATGCGCGCGATCGCGGCACTCAGCGTGGCCTGGTCATGCAAGAGCTCGGCCTGCGCCAGCGCATCGGAGAGTTTCGGTGTCGTCATCTTCAGCCTTGTCCTTCCGCCGCGTCGAGCGCGGCCAGGCGCGCGATGAAACCGTCGCGCTGCGGGTTGGAAACGAGCGCGCTCCAGGTCTGCGCGACCTCGCCCTGCAGGCGCGCGAGTTTGTCCGGCGCGTACGGCGTCGCGTTGCGGCTGGCCGCGATCGCCTCGTCGACGATCGCCGGGCTGCACGCGAGCAGCAGGTCGCAGCCGGCCAAAAGGTGCGCCTGGATGCGCGCGCCGATGCCGCCGATCGCCTCGGCCGCGGCCATGCCGATGTCGTCGCCGATGACGGCGCCGCGGAAGCCGAGCTCGCCGCGCAGGATGTCCTCGATCCACACGCGCGAATAGCCGGCCGGGCGCGCGTCGACCGCCGGATAGGTCACGTGCGCCATCATCACCGCCTCGGCGCCGCTGGCGATCGCATCGGCGAACGGTTCGAGGTCGGTCGCGCGCAGCTCGTCGAGCGTGCGCGGGTCGATCGCCGCGTCGAAATGCGTGTCCTCGACGACCGAGCCGTGGCCGGGAAAATGCTTGAGCGTGGCCGCCATGCCGCCCAGGCGCATGCCGCGCAGGTAGGCGTGCGCCAGTTCCGACGCGATGGCTGGATCGGCATGGAACGCGCGCTCGCCGATCGCGCGGTTGCCGCGCGCGAGGTCGACGACCGGCGCGAAGCTCATGTCCACGCCGATCGCGCGCATCTCGCTGGCCATCACCCAGGCATGCTCCTCGGCCAGTGCGACCGCCTCGGCCGGATCGGTCGCGTAGCGCTCGCCGATGCGCGCCAGCGCCGGCAGCCGGGTGAATCCGTCGCGGAAGCGCTGCACCGGGCCGCCTTCCTGGTCGACGCAGACCAGGAACGGATCGGGCCGTTCGTTGCGGATGTCGTCGATCAGGTCGGTGACCTGCTCGCGCGAGGCGAAGTTGCGCGTGAACAGGATCACGCCGCTGACCTGCGGCGCGGCGAGCCGCGCGCGATCGGCGTCGTCGAGGGTCTTTCCGGCAAGTCCAATGATCAGCATGGCGTGGATCGTATCAGGCGTCCTGCGCTTCGCGTTCGGCCGTGCTCCAGTGCGCATACGGATGCACGGCGAGGTTCAGGTTGTAATAGCGCACCAGTGTACTGACTTCGCGGCCGAGCCAGGCCGGGCGCGGAAACGGCGCGTCCTCGGCCTCCAGCTCCAGCTCGGCGACGATGAGGCCGGCGTTGTCGCCCTCGAACTCGTCGATCTCGAACAGGTGGCCGTCGACCTCGACGTAGTGGCGCCGCTTGGCGACGACGTTGCCGGCCAGCGTGTCGAGCATGCGCCGCGCGTCGGCCAGCGGGATCGCGTACTCGTACTCGTCGCGCACGACGCCGGCCGTGGCCGACTTGATGTTGAGGTACGCCGCCTCGCCAGCGATGCGCACGCGCACCGAGCAGCGCGCAGCAGGCGGCCCGGCGAGGTAGCCCTGCACCATCGCCTCGCTGCGCTTGGCCGCGGCGCGCCAGGCATCACCGGTGACGAGGAACTTGCGCTCGATTTCAACCGGCATAAGGCGACTCTTGCTGTTCAGGCAGGTTTTGGCGAAGACAATCACGCGCGAGCATGGATTTGCTTCTGCGCGCAGGAGCGCGCTGCTTTTCCGGGCCCCTTTCAGCGGCGGTGGGCGCCGGACGACAAGGCCCGCAGGGGCGCGCGCATGGATGCGCGCGCGTTCGCCGTCGGCACACGGACGTGCCGTCGGCGAACCCCGGCCGGCGACTACGTACGCGCAGGGCAGGATGCCCGGAGGGCGCCGCTGTTGGGGTGTCCTTCTCTTTGGTTACTTTCTCTTGGACAAGCAAGAGAAAGTAACCCGCTCGCAGGGATGCGAGTGGAAAACGCAGGGACGCGGATCGGTTTGCGCGAATACGGTGACGCGACAGCCACACCATCCCCACCCAACCCTCCCCTTGAAGGGGAGGGCTAAAGCAGCGCCACGTACCCCTCATGCAATGTTCACCCATCAGCGCTCAAACAGCGCAATCGACTCCACATGCGCCGTGTGCGGGAACATGTCCATCACGCCGGCGGCGACCAGCGTGAAGCCATGGCGTTCGACCAGCGTGCCGGCGTCGCGCGCGAGCGAGCCGGGGTGGCAGGACACGTAGACGATGCGGTCGGTACCCTTGCGCGGCAGGTAGTCGAGCACGGCCGCGGCGCCCGAGCGCGGCGGGTCGAGCAGCAGCTTGTCGTAGCGCGCCTGCGCCCACGGCGTGGCGCGCTGGTCGGCGGCGAGGTCGGCGGCGAAGAATTCGACGTTGCCGATGCCGTTGCGCTGCGCATTCTCGCGCGAGCGCGCGACCAGCGCGGCCTCGCCCTCGACGCCGGCGACGTGCGCGGCGGTGCGCGCGATCGGCAGCGTGAAGTTGCCGAGGCCGCAGAACAGGTCGAGAACGTGGTCGCTCGGCTTGAGGTCGAGCAGCGCGAGCGCCTGCGCGATCATGCGCTGGTTCATGCCGGCGTTGACCTGGATGAAGTCGAGCGGGCGGAACGTGATGTCGAGGTCGTAGGCCGGGATGCGGAACGACAGCGGCACCTCGGCCGGCCACAGCGGATGCACGCTGTCCGGGCCGCCCGGCTGCAGCAGGATCGCCAGATCGTGCGCCTGGCCGAACGCGACCAGCGCGGCGCGGTCGGCCTCCGACAGCGGCTGCAGGTTGCGGAAGGTCAGCGCGACCGTGTCGTCGCCGGCGGCGATCTCGATCTGCGCGATCTCGCGCTTGGCCTCGAGCGAACCGACCAGCGCGCCGAGCGCGCCGAGGCGCTCGCCGACCTCGGGCAGCAGCGTGTGGCAGACCGACAGGTCGGCGACGAAGCGTGGATTGTCCTCGCGGAAACCGACCAGCGCCTTGTCCTTCTTCGCCACCCACTTGACCGACAGGCGGCCCTTGCGGCGATAGCCCCACGGTTCGTCGGTCAGCGGCTCCAGCCAGCGCTGCGGCGCGACCTTGCCAATGCGCTCGAAATTCTCGGCCAGCACGTGCTGCTTGGCCGCGATCTGCGCAGCCGGCGCCAGATGCTGCAGGCTGCAGCCGCTGCAGGTGCCGAAATGCGGGCAGCGCGGCTCGACGCGATCGGGCGAACGGCTCAGCAGCTCGTCGACCTTGCCTTCGTCGAAATGGCGGCTGCGCTTGGTCAGGTGGATGCGCGCGCGCTCGCCGGGCAGCGCGCCGGCGACGAAGACGGTCTTGCCGTCGATGCGGGCAACGCCGCGGCCGTCATGGGTCAGGTCGGTGATGTCGACTTCGAAGGTTTGCATGGCTCAAAACGGAGCGCCCACCGGCATGCGGTGGGCGTGGGTTCACGGAAAAATACGCCGAATCATTCGTCGTCCCGGCGAATGCCGGGGTCCAGCGTCTTTGTTCGGGACTCAAGACATGGAACTGGATCCCGTGTCATCGGCCATCCATGGCCTGCACGGGATGACGCCATCCTGGCGTCACTTCGGACGCCACGCCCCGCTCGCATCCTGATAGTACCAGCCGGGACGCGCGTGCTGGATCCATTGTCTGGCGAACGTGTCGCGGATCTGCCCTTCCCACTCGGGATGGCCGTTGGCGAGCGCGATCTCGCGGTAGACCGCTTGGCGGTCGCGGTTCTCGTCGGCGACCGCGGCGTTGACCGCCGCGCGCTCGGGCAGCGGCACCGCCGCCGCGTCGCGCACGGCGAGCAGGCCGTCGCGCGTGAAGCCGACCGCGCCGCTGTCGACGTACTTCGACAGGCTGCCGGCGAAGCGCTGCTGCATGCGCGCCTGGATCGCCTGCACCTGCGGCGTCTGGATCGTGATGTCGGCGGACTGCGCGTACGCGCTCGCGATCAGGAAGTCGAGCAGCATCGCGCCGGGCGCCTTGCCCGGCGGCGGCTGCGGCGCCGGGTTCGGCTGCTCCTTGGCTTTTTCGCCGAGCACCTTGTCGACGAACTGCTCGGCCGCCTTCTGCGCCGCCGCCTCCGGAAAGTAGACGTTGATCGTGACGCAGGCGCCGAGCAGCGCGAACAGGCCGGCGAGCGCGGTCCAAGCAACGAGTTTGCGCATTACGAATCTCCTTGGGCGGGCGACGAAGGATTCACTGGATCACCGGCCCCTGCCCCTGCGTGGCTTCCCGCAGGCGGCGCACGAGGGTCGGCCAGTCGACGCGCCGGCGGTGGCCGATGATCGAGATGCGCGGGATGCCGGCACCTTCCACGATAGTGTAGCCGGCGGCGGATGAACCCACGTCCGGCGGCAGCGGATCGATGCCGCCCATCAGGCAGACCTCGTCGCGCAGGCGGCAACGGATGCCCAGGCGCGCATAGCCGAACGTGTCGAACCATTGCAGCGCCAGCGTCTGCAGGTTCGCAGACAGGCCGCCGCCGCCGAGCGCGCTGATGTCGTCGACCGCCTTGTAGCTCATGCGGCCGCCGCAGCGCGTGCGCAGCCAGGCGTCGAACGCGACCGGGCTCCAGTCGACCAGCCGCAACTGGTCGATCGTGCCGAACAGCCGGCCGCTCATGCCGCCGAACGAGAACGCTCCGGTTAATTGCTGCAGGTCGAGGTTCTCGAAGTGCACGTCGGCGGCGAGCGAGGGCGCGACGCCGAACGGGCGTTCCAGACGCACGCCGCTGACGCCGAGGTGGCCGTCGAACACGTACAAGTCGAGGCCGCCGCGCAGTTCGATCACGTCACCAGCGAACACGACCTCCGGAATGCCGCCGGACAGGTTGCCCGGGAAGCGCGGCCAGCCGAGCACGCGCGACAGCTGCGCCATCTCGATGCCGGCGAGCGCGAACGAGGCCGCGTAGCGCTCGCCACGCGGCGAGCGCGGCAGCATGCTGAGCTGCTCCAGCTTGACCTGGCCGCCGAGCACGTCGATCGCGAGCGGCTGCGCCAGCGTGATCGCGCGCCGCTGCGAGGCCAGCGTCGCCCGCGCCGAGCCGAGCGGTACGCCGAACAGCTCGGCCGCGTTCCAGCCGAGTGTGCTCGCCGGCGCCTCGCCGGCGAAATCCCAGGCGACGCCACCGTCGACGCCGCTGACCGCGAAGCGGCCCCCGCCGTCGCGCACGCCGACATCGCGCGCCAGCACCGCGAAGCGCTGCAGGCCGCTGGCATCGAACTGCAGCGACCCGGACAGCGAACCGCTGGCGGCGAGTTCGCCGTAGCCCTTGGTCGCGAGCCAGCTCTGCGCGTAGCGCGCCAGCGCAGCGTCGAGCCGGGCCTGGCGCAGGTCGAGCTGCAGCGCCTGCAGCGGCCGCTGGTCCGCCGGAGCGACGACGCCGTCGGCGTGCAGTTCGAGCGTGCCGGGATCGTTCCAGTCCAGCGCATCGACACGCCAGCGTCCGGGTTCGAGCGTCGCGTCGAGGCTCGCGGTGACCGGCGTCGCCGGCAGTTTCAGGTAGACCGGCCCGGCCAGCGCTTCGCCGCCATGAAACGTGGCCGCGACGCGCACGCGCGGTGCGTCGACGCGACCGCCCAAGCGCAACGTGCCGTCGGCAGCCAGCTGCGCCGCGGCGAGCGTACCGTCGGCGCTGTCGTACCCGAGATCCTGCAGCGCGAACGCGCTGCGCAGCAGGTCGCCGTCGCGCGCACGCGGATCGAGCACGGTCTGACGCAGGCTCACGCGGCCGCCGCCCAGCGGCAGCGCCAGCGTGCCGAGCAGGTGCAGCGCGCCGTCGCGCGCCTGCCAGCGCGCCGATGCGGCCGACGCCGCGAGCTCGCCGATGCGCGCGCGGCGCCAGGCCAGCGTGGTGGCGGGCCGCTCGCCATGCGGCGCCCAGTCGAGCCCGCCGCGCACGCCGTCGATGCGCAGGCCGCGCGCGCGGTCGGCGACGTCGAGCGCCTCGGTCGCCAGCGCGATGCGCTGCACCCCACCGGCGTCGACGGCGAACTCGCCGGCCAGTTCACCGTGCATGGCCAGGCCGGCCAGCCCCTGCGCGGCGAGCAGCGGTTTCGCGTAGCGCTCGGCGGCCTGCGGCAAGCGCGCGGAGGCGAGCTTCACGTCGAGCGAGCGCAGCGCGTCCAGCGCGGACGGTTCGATCTCGGCGGCCGCCTCGAAGACGAGCGCGTCGGCATCGTTCCAGGCGAAGCGTGCGACCTGCCAACGGCCGTCGCCGCGCGCGCGCGCATCGAGGCTCGCCGCGACTGGCGCATCGGGCAGCGCGACCGCCAGCGTGCCGAGCTGCAGGCTGCCTCCGTGCAACTCCGCGTCGGCGACGAGCCGCGCGCCATCGGGCGCAGGATTCCACCCGACCTGGCCGTGCGCGCCCAGTGCCGTCGCCGCGAACGCGCCGTCGCGCGTGGCCAGGTCCAGGCCGTCGGCGGCGTAGTGCGCATCGAGACGGCCGTCGGGCCGCCATCGGGCCTCGACATCGAACGTGCCGTCGCGCAAGTCCCCGTTCGGCCACGCCTGCACCAGCGGCGCGCGCAGCCACGCGGCCGGCACGCGCTGCAGCGCGAGGCCGAGCGGCGCCGGGCCGAACGGCAGCGTCAGCCTGACGCGGCTGGTGTCCTTCACGAGTTCGAATTCGACCTGATCGCGTCCGACGCGCGCCTGCAGCGCGGCATCCTGCGCGCCGTCGTCGCCGCCCAGCCGCACCGGCCCGGCACAGCGGCGCGCGCCATCGTCGTCGCGCGCGAGCGTGCAGGTCCATTCGAGCCGGCCGGCCAATGCGAGGGCCGGCACCGCGATGCGAGCGGCCTCGAGCCGCAGCGTCCCGTCCGCGCCGCGCTCGTCGACGACCAGGCGCACCGCCTCGGCCTGCGCCTGCGCCGCCTGCAGCCGTTCGACCGCCAGCGTCACCGAGCGCGCGTCGGCGCGGCCGCCGGCCAGCGCGAGCAGCGCAGCGAACAGGATCCGGCAGGTCGGCATTGACGGAGGCGGCATCGCCGACCATTCTGCCAGCCATCGCCGAGCCGGTGCTGCTCGCAGAGTGCGTCCATGCCGATGCCGTGCGTCCTCGTTGCCGACGACAATCCGCTCAGCCTGCGCTTCTTCGCCGAGGCGCTCGCCGCCTGCGGCTGCACGTACGCGACGGCGGCCGACGGCGTAGAGGCCGTGGCCCATGCGCAGGCCGGCGCGTTCGACCTACTGCTGTTCGACGCGCGCATGCCGCGGCTCGACGGCGCCGCCGCGCTGGCCCACCTGCGCGCGCGGCCGGGACCGTCGCAGCATGCGCCGGCCGTGGCGACCACCGCCGCCCCCGACGACGCCGTGCACGCGGCGTTGCACGCGGCCGGCTTCGCGCAGGTGCTGCTGAAGCCGATCACGATCGAGGCCCTGCGCGCGGCGCTCGCCGGCCACCTGCCCTCCGTCGCGCTTGCGGCGGATGCCGGCGGCCTGGACGACGCGCAGGCACTGCGTGCGGCCGGCGGTGATGCCGCCATCGTCGCCGCGCTGCGCGGCCTGCTTGCGGCCGAGCTCGACGCGCTACCGGGCGAACTGGCTGCGTTCGGCGCGCAGCACGACACCGCCGCGCTGCGCGACCGCCTGCACCGGCTGGATGCCTCGGCCGGCTTCTGCGGCGTACCGCTGCTGACGCAGGCGGCGGCGCGCCTGCGCGCCGCGCTCGAGGCGTCGGCGTGGCCGGACGCCGACATCGCGGCGTTCCTCGCGCGCTGCGCGCAGGCGCGCATGCTGCTGCGTTAAGGATGGGGGTTGGCGCTGGGGCGCAAGTCCGATCGGGTTTCGCGATGGGGTCGCCATCAAGCGCGCGGTTTAGCGACTCTCCACGGTTGGCGGCTTGCCTCGATTTTCGCGACCCAGCCACCAACCCCAGCCCCAACCCCTACGACGGCCGCAGCGTCATCGACCACGCGGCGAGGTCACCGCCGACGAGGTGGCGGATCGTTGCGCGTGCGAGGCGGCGCAGTTGCGCGAGGTGTTCGCTGTCGGGCCGTTCGTCGCGCGCGAGCGCGAGCAGCGCGGCGCCGCTGATGCGCGGGAACGGCGTGCCCGCGCGCCACGGCTCGGCACCGGACGCCGGATCCCAGACGTAGTCGGCCGCGGCTTCGATCGCGGCGCCGTGCGCCGTGTGCGTCAGCGCGAGCGCATAGCCGAGCGAGGCGAGGAAGTCGCGCTCGAAGCGGCGCAGCGTCCACGCGCGGCCGCCCTCGTCGGCGAGCAGCGGCAGGCAGCGCGCATAGGCGTCGAACGCCACCGGGTTGGCGTCGTTGCGCCCGCTCAGGCGCAGCACCAGTTCGTTGAGGTACATCGCCGCGAGCAGGCCATCGCCGGCCAGTGCGAGCGACGCGCCGCTCGTCTCGGCGGCGGTCAGCGTACCGAGCTCGCCGCGCGCGACCCAGTCGAGCGACAAAGGTTGCAGCGGCTGCAGCACGCCACGCGGCAGGCGGCTGCGCTCGCGGCGCACGCCGCGCGCGACCAGCCCGACGCGGCCATGCTCGCGCGTGAACGCCTCGACCAGCAGCGAGGTCTCGCGGTACGGCCGCGTGTGCAGGATGAAGGCGGCTTGCTGGGTGAAATGCACGAAAGGCCGGGATTGGGGAATCGGGATTGGGGATTCGGAAAGACGTGCGCTTTGCCGTGTCGGCTAGGCGGGATTACGCACAGCCTGCCATTCCCAATCCCGAATCTCCAATCCCGAATCCGGGCCCTACTCCGAATACCCGAACTGCTTCAGCGCCGCCGCGTCGTCGCTCCACGACTCGCGCACGCGCACCCACAGTTCGAGGAACACGCGGCGGTCGAGCACGGCTTCCATCGCGCGGCGCGCGGCGCTGCCGATCTTCTTGAGCTGGGCACCGCCGGCGCCGATCACGATGCCCTTCTGGCCGTCGCGCTCGACCCAGATCACCGCGCCGATGCGCGTGATGTCGGGCTCGTCCTCGAAGCGTTCGATCTCGACCGCGGTCGCGTACGGCAGCTCGGCGCCGAGCTGCAGCATCAGCTGTTCGCGCACCAGCTCGGCGACGAGGAAGCGTTCGCTGCGGTCGGTGAACTCGTCCTCGGCATACTCGGCCGCGCCTTCGGGCAGGCGCGCGACGAGGTCGGCGAGCAGGGCCGGCACGCCGTCGCCACGGCGGGCGGCGACGAAATGCACGGCCGCGTATGGCCGCTCGCGCGTAAGCTGCGCGGCGAACGGCAGCAGCACGGTCTTGTCGGCCAGCTTGTCGACCTTGTTGATCGCGAGCAGGCATGGCGCCTGCTGCGCGGCGACGAGCTGCCATACGGCTTCGTCCTCGTCGGTCCAGCGCACGCCGTCGATGACGTGCACGAGCAGGTCGGCCTCGTCGGGCACCTGACGCGCGACGCGGTTGAGCTGGCGATTCAGTGCGCGCTTGCCGCCCTGGTGCAGGCCGGGTGTGTCGATGAAGACCAGTTGCGCGTCGGTGCGCGTGACGATGCCGACGATGCGGTGGCGCGTGGTCTGCGGCTTGGGCGTGACGATGCTGAGCTTGGTGCCAAGCAGCGCATTCAGCAAGGTCGACTTGCCGACGTTGGGGCGGCCGATCAGGGCGACGCGGCCGAAACGATGGATGGAGTGGGTATCAGTCTGCATGGGAGAGCCTGGCCTGGACCTGCGCGAGCGCGAGCTCCGCGGCGGCCTGTTCGGCGGCGCGGCGGCTGGTGCCGCTGCCACCGGTGGTGATGGAGAATTCGGCGACATGGCAGGCCACGTCGAACACACGCGCATGGTCCTCGCCGCCGACGGCGACCAGTTCGTACACCGGCAGCGGCAGGTTGCGCGCCTGCAGCAACTCCTGCAGGCGTGTCTTGGCATCCTTGGGCGTCTTCTCGCCGGCGGCGGCGCGTGCGCGGAACAGCTCGCGCACGAGCTCGCGGCAACGCTCCCATCCGGCATCGAGGTAGATCGCCGCGAGCAGCGCCTCGAGCGCGTCGGCGAGGATCGAGTCGCGGCGGAAGCCGCCGCTCTTGAGCTCGCCGGGCCCCAGGTGCAGGCGGTCGCCGATCTCGGCCGCGCGCGCGATCTCGGCCAGCGAGGCGCCGTTGACCAGCGCGGCGCGCAGGCGCGTCATGTCGCCTTCGCTCGCGCGCGGATGCAGCTCGTAGATCAGCTCGGCGACGAACAGGTTCAGCAGCGCGTCGCCGAGGAATTCCAGCCGTTCGTTGTTGACGTGGCCTGCGCTGCGATGCGTGAGCGCCTGCTCGAGCAGGCGCGGGTCGGCGAACGCATGGCCGAGGAAGCGATGGTTAGCCACCTGAACCGCTGAGGCTGACCGACTTGTCGAACTTGGCGACGAGGTCGATGTTGTACATGAACGGCACGCGCTTCTCGTAGGCGATGCGCAGCGTCGAGGCGCCCCCCTCGCGCTTGAGCATGATCGCCTGCGGCGGCACGCTGGCGTCGTCGACGTACTGCGCGTCGAACTTGACGCTGAGGTCGCGGCGGATCTCGTCAAGCGACTTCTGCCCCGCGCCCGACTCGCTGCGGACCTGTTCCATCGCCTTCACCACGCCGAAATACTCGACGTAGACCGGGATCAGGCGCATCGCCAGGTAGGCGAAGAAGCCCAGCACGCACAGCATGATGGCGAACCCGATCAGCGTGACGCCCCTGGCCTTGTAATGCATGTTCATGCGCGCTCCCCTTTGTCTGTTGGTGCCCATCGGCCGGTCAGTGGATCACGGTGCCGATGCGGCTGAAATCGATGCCGTTGTCCCAGTTCATCCAGATCACGAACGCCTTGCCGACCAGGTTCTGCTCCGGCACGAAGCCCCAGAAGCGGCTGTCGGCGCTGTTGTCGCGGTTGTCGCCCATCGCGAAGTACTGCCCCTCCGGCACCTTCCAGGTGCCTTCGTGGCCGACCCACACGTTCGGCATCTCCATGATGCGGTGCTCCACGTCGCCGAGCTTTTCCAGCTTGACCTGCGCCGACGAGAAGTCGCGGCCGTACTCGCTCGGGCCGGTGTATGCGCCGATGTCGGTTTCCGGCACCTCGGTGCCGTTCACGTACAAGGTCTTGTTGCGATAGGTGATCTCGTCGCCCGGCAGGCCGACCACGCGCTTGATGTAGTCCTGCTTCGGATCCTGCGGATAGCGGAACACGAACACATCCCCGCGCTTGGGCTCGCCGACGGCGAGAATCTTCTTATTGAGCACCGGCAAGCGCAAGCCGTAGGCGAACTTGTTCACGAGGATGAAATCGCCGACCAGCAGGGTCGGCATCATCGAGCCGGACGGGATCTTGAACGGTTCGGCGACGAACGAGCGGAACAGCAGGATCAGCAGCAGCACCGGAAAGAACGAGCGCGCGTACTCGACCGGCACCGATTCCTGCAGCGCCGTGCGCGCGCGCGCATCGCGCTCCTCCTGGCTCAACGCGCTCATCGCCTCGATCGCCTCGGCGCGGCGCTTGCGCCCCGGCGCGAGCACCAGCCAGTCGAACAGCCACACCACGCCGGCCGCGCCCGTCAGCACCACCAGCAGCAACGCGAAATCGAAATCCATCATGGCTCCTTTGGGAGCAGGAAAAGTGTATTGCGGAGCTTGCAGGGACTGCTTTTCCCAATCCCCAATCCCGAATCCCCAATCCCGGCTATTTGTCCATCTGCAGGACCGCAAGGAAGGCTTCCTGCGGAATGTCGACGCTGCCGACCTGCTTCATGCGCTTCTTGCCTTCCTTCTGCTTCTCCAGCAGCTTGCGCTTGCGGCTGACGTCGCCGCCGTAGCACTTGGCCAGCACGTTCTTGCGCAGCGCCTTGACGGTCGAGCGCGCGATGACCTGCGAGCCGATCGCAGCCTGGATCGCCACGTCGAACTGCTGGCGCGGAATCAGGTCCTTCATCTTCTCGACCAGCTCGCGGCCGCGGCGGTCGGCGCTGGAGCGGTGCAGGATCAGGCTGAGCGCATCGACGCGCTCGCCGTTGATCAGCACGTCCACGCGCACGAACGGGCCGGCCTGGAAGCGGTCGAAGTGGTAGTCCATCGAGGCGTAGCCGCGCGAAACCGACTTCAGCTTGTCGAAGAAGTCGAGCACGACCTCGGCCAGCGGCAGCTCGTAGCTGATCTGCACCTGGCTGGCCATGTAGTTGATCGAGCGCTGCACGCCGCGCTTTTCCTCGCACAGCTTGATCACGTTGCCGATGTGGTCGGGTGGCGTGAGGATGTTGGCGACGATGATCGGCTCGCGGATCTCGTCCACGTTCTGCGACGGCGGCAGCTTGGCCGGATTGTCCAGTTGCACGACGCTGCCGTCGGTCAGCTGCACTTCGTACACGACGGTCGGCGCGGTGGTGACGAGGTCGAGGTCGTACTCGCGCTCCAGCCGCTCCTGCACGATGTCCATGTGCAGCAGGCCGAGGAAGCCGCAGCGGAAGCCGAAGCCCATCGCCTCGGACGTCTCCGGCTCGAAGTTCAGCGCGGCGTCGTTGAGCCTGAGCTTCTCGAGCGCCTCGCGCAGCGCCGGGTAGTCGTCGGCCGCGGTCGGGAACAGGCCGGCGAACACGCGCGGCTGCATCTTCTGGAAGCCCGGCAGCGGATGCGGCGCCGGCTCGCGCGCCGAGGTCAGCGTGTCGCCGACCGGTGCGCCGTGGACGTCCTTGATCGAGGCGGTGACCCAGCCCACCTCGCCCGCGCGCAGCGCGTCCTTTACCAGCCGCTTGGGCGTGAACACGCCGACCGAGTCGACCTCGTGCGTGCGCCCGGTCGACATGACCAGCAGCTTGTCCTTCGGCCGGATCTCGCCCTGCATCACGCGCACCAGCGACACGACGCCGAGGTAGTTGTCGAACCACGAGTCGATGATCAGCGCCTGCAGGCGGTCGGTGTCGCCCGGCTTCGGCGGCGGGATGCGCGCGACGATCGCCTCCAGCACGGCCTCGACGTTCTGGCCGGTCTTGGCGCTGATCGGGATCGCCTCGGAGGCATCGATGCCGATGACCGCCTCGATCTCTTCCTTGACCTTGTCCGGGTCGGCCGTCGGCAGGTCGATCTTGTTCAGCACCGGCACGACTTCCAGGCCCATCTCGACCGCGGTATAGCAGTTGGCGACCGACTGCGCCTCGACGCCCTGCGCCGCGTCGACGACCAGCAGCGCGCCCTCGCAGGCGGCCAGCGAGCGGCTGACTTCGTAGCTGAAGTCGACGTGGCCGGGCGTGTCGATGAAGTTGAGCTGGTAGACCGTACCGTCCTTGGCCTTGTACGGCAGCGAGACGGACTGCGCCTTGATCGTGATGCCGCGCTCGCGCTCGATCGGGTTGTTGTCGAGCACCTGCGCTTCCATCTCGCGCGCAGCCAGGCCGCCGCAGATCTGGATGATGCGGTCGGCGAGCGTGGACTTGCCGTGGTCGACGTGGGCGATGATCGAGAAATTGCGGATGTGGAGCATCGGGTCTGCTGCGGAAACGGGCCATCGGCACAAGCGCCGAATTATCGCAGAAAAACGCGCGCCAAACGCGCTGTTCCGGCGGCAGGCGCCGCCGGAACAGCTCCGCAAAGGCGGTCGGAGCCTGCGGAGGCCCCGCTAGGGCCGGCCAGCCGCCCCTTACTCGGCCGCCGACTTCGGCACGGTCAGCGCGATGAACTGGGTCTGGTCGTTGCGGCGCACCAGCAGCATCACCGCGTCGCCGGGCTTGGCGCCCTTGACCGCGGCGTTGAACTCGGCCACCGACTTCACCGGCTTGCGCCCGACCATCAGGATGACGTCGCCCGGCGCCAGCGCCGAACGGCGCGCCGTCGCGCTGGCCAGGCCGGTCACCACCACGCCCTCGTCGCGGTTGATGCCCAGCTGCTTGCGCTGGTCGGGGCTCAGCTCGTCGACGACGATGCCGAGCGGATTGCCAGCCGCCGCCGCCGCGCCGCCGCCACCACCGGCGACCTGCGCCCCCATGTCGGCCGGCTGCGCGCCGACCGTGACCGGCAGCGTCAACGTCTTGCCGTCGCGCCAGACCGACAGGTCGACCTTGCTGCCAGGCTTGGTCGAGCCGACCAGCGGCGGCAGGTCGGCGGAGCTGGCGATGTCGTGGCCGGCGAAGGCGAGGATCACGTCGCCGAGCTGCACGCCGGCCTTGTCGGCCGCGCCGCCGGCGGTGACCTGGTTGACCAGCGCGCCGCCGATGCGCGGCAGGCCGAGCGCCTTGGCCTGCTCGCGGTCGACGTTCTGGATCTGCACGCCGATCATGCCGCGGCTGACGCGGCCGGTGGTCTTGAGCTGCTCGGCCGCGTTCATCGCGATGTCGATCGGGATCGCGAACGACACGCCCATGAAGCCGCCGGTGTTGGAGAAGATCTGCGAGTTGATGCCGATGACCTGGCCGTTGAGGTTGAACAGCGGACCGCCGGAGTTGCCGCGGTTGATCGGCACGTCGGTCTGGATGAACGGCACGTACTGCTGGTCGGCGCCGCCGAAGCTGCGCCCGACCGCGCTGACGATGCCGGCGGTCACCGAGTGGTCGAAGCCGAACGGCGAGCCGATCGCGACCACCCACTGGCCGGCCTTGACGCCCTTGGAGTCGCCGACGTTGACCACCGGCAGGTCCTTGGCGTCGAGCTTGAGCAGCGCGATGTCGTACTGCGCGTCCTTGCCAACGACCTTGGCGTCGAGTACGCGGCGGTCGGACAGGCGCACGGTGACGTGGTCGGTGCCGTCGACGACGTGGTTGTTGGTCAGCACGTAGCCGTCGGCGGAAATGATGAAGCCCGAGCCCATCGACACGCGCGTGCCGCGATCGCGCGGCTGCGGCATCGGGCCGAAGAAGCGGCGGAAGATCTCGGGCACCTCCTGCTGGTCGATGCCCTGATCCTGTGCATCGGGGTTGCCGGTCGCCTGCACGTTGACGACGGCCGGGCCGTATTTCTCGACCAGGCCGGTGAAGTCCGGCAGGTCGGCGGCGGTCGCGCTCGCCGCGAGCAGCAGCGTCAGCAGCGGTGCGCCGATCCAGCGGGAAAGGGTGCCGCTGCGCATGATCGTCATGGTGTGTTTACCTCTCGTATCCCTGGCAAAGGTGGAATGGCACGCGCGTCCTCGTGCGCGGAGGATGCTGCGGGCAGGCGATTTGACGGGAGCGCCGGTGCAAAGTTCCACTTCGCCGGCCCACCGCCGCGCGCCGTTTCAGTCGCGCTTCAGCGCGACTCGGTCGCAGGCGGCATGCGCCCCGCCGCCGGTGCGACCGAGCGCGCCATGCGCTGCACCGTCGCCTGCGGCACGTCGCCGAGCACGGTGATGCGCAAGCCGCCGTCGGCATGCGAATAGATGTTCAGTGCGCCGCGCGTGGCGGCGCCGTCCACGGCGGCCGGATCGCCTGCGCGCGGCTCGATGTAGACCGACACATTGGCCACGCCATCGGTATACATCTGGTGCTCGGCCTCGGCCGCCCCGTGTGCCGGGCGCTGCGCCCGCACGAAATGGAAGCCGGGCGGCGGATCGGCGATGCGCCACTGCGGCAACGCCCCGAGCGGCACTTCGACCGGAGGCGCACTGACACCGGCCTCGCCGCTGGCGACCAGGTCGCTCTCCTTCGGTGCCACGCCGATGTCGAGCGCGACGAACATGAACTGCTCGACCGGGCGCCGCTTCGCATCGACGACCGCCGAGCGCAGCAGGAGGAAGCTGCCCTCCTCCAGCCACAAGCGATAGCCATAGCGGTATTCGTCGCGCGGCAGGATGTCGACGATGCGCGCGCGGTAGCCCGCGACGCGGTCCTCCTTGCCGAGGTCCAGCGTGTAGTAGCGCGCGAACGCACGCCCTCCGGTGTCAGGTACCAGCGGCAGCAGGCCGGTCCCGCCGCGGTTCGGCAGCAGCACGGTCGGCGCGCCGCTTTGCAGGCAGGTGATCGTGTTGCCGTCGCGCACGACCTCGCTGCGCAGCCCGTTCAGGCCGACCAGGCGCTCGCGCCCGCCGGCGGCGTGGAAGATGCGCATCGCATCGATGCGGGCATCGTGCTCGTAGATGAAGGAGCCCTGGTAATCGAGCGCCCGCACGGCCGCGGACATGCGCATCAACAGGTTCGCCGCATCGCCGTCCGCGGCGAACAGCGGCGGCGCCAGCGATGCGAATACGAGGCCAACCAGCTGTAGCCACCAGCGGCGGCTGCGCGCGGCGGCCGCGGGACTGGACGGTGGCGCGGAGAGCGTGGCGGAATGGTCGGGGACTGCCGTCACGGCGCGACCGCGGAACCGCTGCATTGCTCAGTGGTTCTGGGGCGCCGGCTCGACCGGCTGCGTGAAGGTGGCTTCGCGCTGCGGCACACCGAGCAGCACGTAGGGCACGAGGCCCGACTGGCCGGCTCCACCGACCGCCTGATAGTGACGGATCAGGTAGGTCTGCAGGCGCGGATCGAGCGTGGCCGGCTGGCCGAGCTCGGCGCCGAAGCTGGCCGGTGCCGCCTCGACCGGCGTGGTCGGCACCAACAACGGCGGCCGGATGTCGCGCGCGGTGGTCGCCGCGGCCGGCGTCGCCTGGATCGCCACCGCCTGCGACGGCTGCGTGCTGCGCGCCATGCGCGCGCCGGGTTCGGACAAGCCGTCGTCCGCCGGGCGCGTCAGCATCAATGCGGCGACCGCGACGGACGCCGCGATCGCGCCACCCGTACCCCAGCGCAGCCAGCGGCCGGCGCCATGGGCGGGTGCGATCGCCTCGTGCTGCAGTCGCGCGCTGACCGCCGCGGCGAAATCCGGCGCCAGCACGACCGTGTCCTGTCGCCGCAGCGTCTCGCGCACGACGTGGTAGCGCGCCCAGCGCAGCGGCAGTTCCTGGTCGGTCGCCAGGCGACGCAGCAGGAAGCGCGTCTGGTCGCGCTCGAGCTCGCCATCCATCAGCGCCGACAGGTGTTCGTGGATCTGCTCGTTCATGGCGTTCCTACTTTTCTTCCGACAACAGCGGACGCAGGCGTTCGTCGATGGCTTCACGGGCGCGGAAGATGCGCGACCTGACCGTACCGATCGGGCAGTTCATCGTCTCCGCGATTTCCTCGTAGCTCAGGCCGTCCACTTCGCGCAGCGTGATGGCCATCCGGAGCTCCTCGGGCAACTGTTCGACCGTGGCGAACACGGTTCGTTCAATTTCCTGGCGCAGCAGTTCGCGCTCGGGCGTGGCCGACTCGTGCAGCCGGCTGGCGCCGTCGAACTGCACGGCATCCTCGACCGCGATGTCCTCGGTCGGCGGGCGCCGGCCCTGCGAGACCAGCCAGTTCTTGGCGGTGTTGATCGCGATCTTGTACAGCCAGGTGTAGAACTGCGCGTCGCCGCGGAACGAGCCGATCGCGCGATAGGCGCGCACGAACGCCTCCTGCGCCACGTCCTGGCACTCGCTCCAGTCGTTGATATAGCGCGAAATGACGCTGACCAGCTTGTGCTGGTACTTCCTGACCAACAGGTCGAACGCACGCTTGTCACCGTTCTGGACGCGCTCGACGAGCGCGTTATCCGAGTCGCTTTCGCCCATTCGGGCCGTTCTCCCTGTTTGCCGGCACGATCAGGCATGCAGCCTTGACCGCGGCGGAAGTAAATAGTTCGTCAAACCGCGAAGGTGGGGCTGCGGCTGGCGCCGCTCAAGCGCGCGCCGAGGGCGCCGCCGGCTCGCCGAGCAGGCGGGCCCGCTCCGCCAGCAGGTTCTCGAAGCTTGCCGCCGGCAACGGCCGGCAGAACAGGAACCCTTGCAGCACCTCGCAGCCCTGCGCCCGCAGGAACTCCAGATGCTGCTCGCTCTCGACCCCTTCCGCAACGACTTCGCGGTTCAGGTTGTGCGCCATCGAGATGGTCGCCTGCACGATCGCCTCGTCGTCGGGGTCGACGCCGATGTTGCGCACGAAGGCCTGGTCGATCTTGATGCGGTCGGCCGGGAAACGCTTGATGTAGTCCAGCGACGACTGGCCGGTGCCGAAGTCGTCGATCGAGACGCCGCAACCGAGCGCGCGCAGGCCGTGCAGCGTCTCGTTCAGGCCCGGGATCGACTTGACGTTGATGCTCTCGGTCACCTCGAGGTCGAGCAGGCCCGGGGCCAGTCCGGTCTCGCGCAGCACCCCGGCCACCAGCTCGACCAGGTTCGGCTGGCGCAGCTGCAGCGGCGACAGGTTGACGCCCACGCGCAGGGGCAGCCCGAAGCGCTGCTGCCAGCGGCGCGTGTCGCGGCAGGCGGCACGCAGGATCCACTCGCCGATCGGGATGATCAGCCCCGACTCCTCGGCCAGCGGGATGAAGAAGCCCGGGCTGATCATGCCCAGTTCCGGGTGCTCCCAGCGGATCAGCGCCTCCATGCCGACGATGTCCTCGCTCTGGCCGTCGACCTGCGGCTGGTAGAACACGCGCAGCTCGCCGTTCTTCTCGGCCAGGCGCAGCTTCGCCTCCAGCGCCAGGCGCTGCTGGTGCGACTCCTCCGGCACCGCGACGTAGGCCTGGAAGTTGTTGCGGCCCATGCCCTTGGCCGAGTACATCGCCACGTCCGCATGCTTGAGCAGGCGCTCGGCGTCGGTCGCGTCGTCCGGGTAGAAGCTCAGTCCGAGCGAGGCGGTGATGTTCAGCTCGAGGCCGTCGGCCAGCTGCAGCGGCACTTCCATCGCACGCACGATCTTCTCGGCGATGCGCGCGACGTCCTCGCGCTGCGTGATGTGGCGCAGGATCAGCGTGAACTCGTCGCCGGCGTAGCGCGCGACCGTGTCCGAACCGCGCACGCTGTTGCGCAGTCGCTTGGCCACCGCGGCGAGCACCTGGTCGCCGACCGCGTGGCCGAGCGAATCGTTGATCGTCTTGAAACGGTCGAGGTCGACGAACACGACCGCGAACATCTCGCTGGTGCGGTGCGCCTCGAGGATCGCCGAATTGAGGCGGTCGTTGAACAGCAGGCGGTTCGGCAGGCCGGTCAATGGATCGCGCAGGCCGATCGCGCGCCCCTGGTCGCGCACGTGGCGCAACTCCAGCTCGCGCGCGAGCATGTGCCCCAGTACGCGCACGCCGGCAACCGCCGCCGTGTCGGCGCCGAGTGCCTCGCGGCGCGCGAGCAGCAGCGCGCCGAGGCTGCTGTGCCGTTCGCCGCTCAGCGGCAGGCCGATCAGGCATTCGAAACGCAGCTCGCGCACGAACGCATCGTCGCCGGCGCTGCGCCAGGCCTGCACGGTCTCGACCAGCTCGTCGCCGGCGAGCACGCGGCGCAGGCTCGATTCGCGCAGCGGATCGGGCCAGTCCGGCAGCGGCCCGAAGCGGTGGTGCACGAACAGCGCCTCGGCCTCGCCGCCGGAGCCTTCGGCCGGCGCCTCGACCAGTGCGACGAAATCCGGCGCCAGCCAATCGATCAGCGCGCGCAACGGCGCATCGATGCCCGCGGCGTGGTCCTCCTCCTGCGCCACGCGCGCCAGCGCACCGAGCGCCGCCTCGCAGCGGGTCAGTTCGTCGATCGCGCGGAACAGGTAGAAGTGCACGACGCGTCCATCCTGCACCGCCGTGCGGATGTGCAGGTCGACCGGATAGAGGCTGCCGTCGGCGCGCGGCTTGCGCGTGCGCACGTGCACGCTGCCGTCGCGCTCGAGCCGGCGCTTGAGCGCGGCGCGCTGGTCCACCGGCAGCGCCGCGTCGAAGCTGTCGATGCGCCCGGCGAGCAACTGCGCGCGCGGATAGCCGGAGCGCTGCACGAAGGTCGTGTTGACCTCGAGCAGGCGCCCGCTGGCCGGATCGACGATGGCCAGCTCGTCGAGGCTGCCGTCGAAGGCGAACTGGTAGCGATCCTCGCCCGGCGCGGCGTCCTGGCTGCGCGCGGTGCCGGTGCTGCTGGCCGCCAGTGCGACCTTGATGCGCGCCAGCGCATCGTCCATGCGCACCGGGCTGGCGATCCACTCGATCAGGCCGGCCGGCTTGCTGCCGGTCCACGCGCTGCGGCTGCCGAGGATGCCGATCACCGGCAGCTCGGCCGGCTGCGCGGCGGCGCGCAGCTCGGCGCACAACGCCAGCGCCGCGCCCGGATCGTCGCCGAACTCGATCAGCAGCAGGTCGATACGCGTGCCGCCTGCCAGCACGCCGCGCGCCTGCTCCGCGTCCTTGGCCGAATAGATCGCCTCGAACCCCTGCGCGTCGAGCACGTCGAACAGCACGCGGCGGTCGTCGCGGCCGCCAGCCACGATCAGTGCGGAGCCGCGGTGCTCGGTGGCGCCGTTCATGACACCCAGCGCCCATCGCGCAGCCGCAGCGGCCGGCGCTCATCGTCTTCGGCCGTGATCCGCTCGAACATCCCGTCCAGCTCCTCCGGCAGCTCCAGGTGGCCGCCGACGAACACGAGCTTGCGCTCGTTGGCGCCCTGCAGCCGCGCAATGCGCCGCAACAACAGCGCATCGACCGGCTTGAGGTCCGCGTCGAAGTCGACGAACAGGTAGATGCCGAAGTGCATGCTCTGCAGCACGTAGCGCAGCGCATCGGTCATGCGCTTGGAGCCGGGCACGTACAGCCCGCTCTCGCGCAGCGAGGCGAGGCCGCCCTGAGGCTCCCACAGGTAGATGGACGTGCCGCCGCGCATCGCCAGCACGCGCATCTGCGCGAGCACCTCCGCGGCCTGCCGGGTCTCGAGCGCGATCAGGTACTGCGGTGACTGCACGATGCGGTCGAGCAGCTTCTTGACGACCGGCAACTCCGTCTTCTTCTCGGCCACTCGATCCCCTTCGGTGGGCGCATTGACCCGGTGCACAGCTTGCCCGGATTATAGCCATCCCTTCGCCGTTTCCCGGAGCCGCCATGTTTGAAGGCCTGCGTTTCCAGCACTGGCAGCCGGTACGCGATGACGACGGCATCGTCGTACTGAGCTTCGACCGTGCCGGCAGCCCGGTCAACACGCTCGGCCGCGCCGCGCTCGACGAGCTCAACGAGATCGTCGAGCGGCTGTCGTTCGACCCGCCGCGCGGCGTGGTCATCCGCTCGGCCAAGGCGGCCGGCTTCATCGCCGGCGCCGACATCAAGGAATTCGAAGGCTACGCGCGCAGTGGCACGGTGCAGGACGCGATCGAGAACGGCCAGCGCGTGCTGCAGCGCCTGGCGCGCCTGCCCTGCCCGACCGTCGCCGCGGTCCACGGCCACTGCATGGGCGGCGGCACCGAGCTGTCGCTGGCCTGCCGCTGGCGCGTCGCCTCGCGCGATCCGTCCACGCGCATCGCGTTGCCCGAGGTCAAGCTCGGCATCTTCCCGGGCTGGGGCGGCAGCGCGCGCCTGCCGCGCCTGATCGGCGCGCCTGCCGCGCTCGAGCTGATGCTGACCGGCCGCGGCGCCTCGGCCGAGAACGCCAAGGCGCTCGGCCTGGTCGACCGCCTGACCTCGCCGGAGCTGCTGGTCGAGACCGCCAAGGACCTGATCCGCCACCCGCCCGGCCGCGCGCTGGCGCAGCGCCTGACCGCATGGGCAACGAACACCTGGCCTGCGCGGCAGATCCTCGCACCGATCCTGGTCAAGCAGACCGCGGCCAAGGTGCGCAAGGAGCAGTACCCGGCGCCGTTCGCGCTGATCGAGACCTGGCGCCGCGGCGGCTCGAGCATCACGCAGCGCCTCAAGCTCGAGGCGCGCGCGGTGGCCAGGCTCGCGCAGACGCCGACCGCGCGCAACCTCGTGCGCGTGTTCTTCCTGCAGGAGCGGCTGAAGTCGCTCGGCGGCGGCGCCGAGCACGGGATCAGGAACGTGCACGTCGTCGGCGCCGGTGTGATGGGCGGCGACATCGCCGCCTGGTGCGCGCTGCGCGGCTTCGAAGTCACGCTGCAAGACCGCGAGATGCAGTACGTGCAGCCGGCGCTCGACCGCGCCAAGGCGCTGTTCGACAAGCGGTTGAAGACCGCCGAGCGCATCGCGCCGGCGCTGGCGCGGCTGAAGGCCGACGTCGCCGGCGACGGCATCGCGCAGGCCGACCTGCTGATCGAGGCGATCTTCGAGAACGCGCAGGCGAAGGAAACGCTCTACCGCGACGCCGAGCCCAGGCTCAAGCCCGATGCCCTGCTCGCGACCAACACCTCGAGCATCCCGCTCGACGAACTGCGCGGCGCCGTGCAGGCGCCGGCGCGCTTCCTCGGCCTGCACTACTTCAATCCGGTCGCGCTGATGCCACTGGTCGAGATCGTGCGCCACGACCAGCTCGACCCGGCGAACGAGAAGCGCGCGCTCGCGTTCTGCAAGGCGATCGACAAGCTGCCGGTGCCGGTCGCCGGCACGCCGGGCTTCCTCGTCAACCGCATCCTGATGCCGTACATGCTCGAGGCCGCGCGCGCCTACAGCGAAGGCATCCCCGGCCCGGTCATCGACAGGGCGGCGAAGAAGTTCGGCATGCCGATGGGCCCGATCGAGCTGCTCGACACGGTCGGCCTCGACGTCGCCGCCTCGGTCGGCGCCGAGCTCGCGCCGTTCCTCGGCCTCGACATCCCGCCCGGCCTCGACGAACTGATCAAGGGCGGCAAGCGCGGCAAGAAGGACGGCGCAGGCTTCTACACGTGGCAGGACGGCAAGCCGCAGAAGCCCGAAGTCGATCCGGCCTACCAGGCTCCCGACGACCTCGAGGACCGCCTGATCCTGTCGCTGCTCAACGAGGCGGTCGCCTGCCTGCACGACAAGGTCGTCGACGACGCGGACCTGCTCGACGCCGGCGTAATCTTCGGCACCGGCTTCGCCCCGTTCCGCGGCGGCCCGATCCAGCACATCCGCGACACCGGCGCCGACGCGCTGAAGACGAAGCTCGAGGCGCTGACGCGCAAGTATGGTGCGCGCTTTGCGCCGCGCCCGGGGTGGGATGAGCTAGGGGGTAGGGATTAGGGATTAGGGATTGGGGATTAGGGGCGAGGGTCCCAAAACCGATTACCGTTGGCACCAATGGTGTTCCACGGTTGAAGCGGAAGCGGTCTTTGCGCCCTCGCCCCTCGCCCCTATTCCCTCAACCACAGATCTTTCGCAATACGCACGCCATCCTCGCCCGGCCCATACAGGCCGGGCACGCTCTTGATCTCGAGATAGCCGAGCTTGCGATAGAACGCGCGCGCTTCCGCATTGCCTGTGCGCGCCTCGAGACGGATCAGGCCGATGCCGGCGGTCAGCGCGGTCGCCTCCAGCCACTGCATCAGCGCGCGGCCGATGCCCTTGCGGCGACGGGCCGGGTCGACCGCAAGCAGCAGCAGATGCGCCTCGTCGTCCTTGTACTGCATGATGCCGAAGCCGGCGAGTTCGCCGCGCTCGCGCGCGACGGCGACGTTGACCGCCGGGTCATGCAGCGCTGCGGTGATCCGCGGCGGCGTCCAGCGCCAGTCCAGCCCCTGCTCGATCAGGTCGCGCGACATCGTGGCGATGCGGCGGACATCGCCGGGACGCGCCAAACCGATTTCGAGATCCGCGATCATGGTCGAGCGGTACACGTTCGCCCCTGCGGGGCACCCTCAGCCGCTTGAGGCGGCTTCGATCCCAAAGGGAGAAGGGAAAAAGCCTACTCGCCCTTCGCCAACCCCGAGTGGCGCACGTCCTTGCCCTGCACCAGATAGAGCACGAACTCGCACAGGTTCTTGCAGCGATCGCCGATGCGCTCGAGCGAGCGAGCGCACCACAGGCGTTCGAGCTCGGCCGGGATGCGCTCCGGCGCGGCCTGCATGCGCGCGACGAGCGTCTCGTTGAGGTCGCGGTACAGGCCGTCGAGGCGCCGGTCGCGGCGCATGACATCGAGCGCGAGATCGCCGTCGAAACGCGCGAATGCATCGAGCGCACCGCGCAGCATGCCGCGCGCCTGCTCGCCCAGTTCCGCCAGCGCCGCGGTCAGGTCCGCGCTGCCCTCGTCGCCGAGCAGGCGCTCGGCCATGCGTGCGACGCGCTTGGCCTCGTCGCCGATGCGCTCGAGGTCGGCCAGCATCTTCATGACCGCCAGCACCAGGCGCAAGTCCGACGCGGCCGGCTGGCGCCGCGCCAGGATGAACGTGCAGCGCTCGTCGATCGCCAGCTCCATCTCGTTGATGCTGCGCTCGCGATCGCGGATCGCCGTCGCCGCGGCGGCGTCGCGTTCGATCAGCACGTGCAGCGCCGCGTCGATCTGTTCCTCGACCAGGCCGCCCATCGCCAGCACGCGGCGGCGCACGTCGTCGATCTCGCTGTTGAACTGGCGGGAAATGTGTTGGGAAAGGTGCAGGCGGTCCATGGAGCCGGGATTCGGGATTGGGGATTGGTGAAGAGCAACCGCGCAGAGCGCAAGCCGCGTGCTAGCCGTAACGACCGGTGATGAAGTCCTCGGTCAACCGCTGGCGCGGGTTCGTGAACAGCGCGTCGGTATCGTCGAACTCGACCAGGCGGCCCTGGTGCAGCACCGCGGTGAAGTCGGCCACGCGCGCGGCCTGCTGCATGTTGTGCGTGACCAGCAGCAGCGTACGCCGCTGCGCGAGCTGGCGCAGCAGTTCCTCGAAGCGCAGCGTCGCGGCCGGATCGAGCGCCGAGGCCGGCTCGTCGAGCAGCAGGATCTCCGGCTCGACCGCCAGCGCGCGCGCGACGACCAGCCTCTGCTGCTGGCCGAGCGACAGGTCGAGCGCGCTGTCGTCGAGGCGCGTGGCGACCTCGTCCCACAACGCCACGGTACGCAGCGCAGCCTCGATGCGTTCGTCCAGCTCGCGCCGCTGGCGCACGCCGTGCAGGCGCAGGCCATAGGCGACGTTGTCGCCGATCGACAGCGGAAACGGATTGGGCCGCTGGAAGACCATACCGACGCGCCGGCGCAGCTCGTGCACCGGCGTGTCCGCCGCGTAGGCGTCGGTATCGCCGATCCAGACGCGGCCATCGACGCGGCAGCCGTCGACCTCGTCGTTGAGCCGGTTCAGGCAGCGCAGCAGGCTCGACTTGCCGCTGCCGCTCGGCCCGACCAGCGCCGTGATGCGCCGCGCCGGCACGGCCAGGCTGACCGCGTCCAGCGCGCGGCGCGTGCCGTACCACAACGACAGCGACTCGGTGCGCAGCGCGATGCCGTCGTCGGACGCGCGCAACGACGCCTGCGCCGGTGGAAGTTCGGGAGTGACGCTCGACATCTTCGCTCTCAGAGACGCTGTTGACGAAAAACAATCAGCTCGATTCTCGCAGCTGTCGCTCCTGCTTCTGCGCGCAGGAGCGCGCTGCTCTTACCGGGCCCCCTTTCAGCGGCGGTGGGCGCCGGACGGATCAGCCCGCAGGGGCGCGCGCACGATGCGCGCGCGTTCGCCGTCGGCACACGGATGTGCCGTCGGCGAACCCCGGCCGGCGAACACGTACCTGCAGGGCAGGATGCCCGGAGGGCGTCGCTGTTGGGGTGTCCTTCTCTTGACTCCGGGCATCCTGCCCTCCGCCCCTTCGGGGCCGGCTTCGCCGTTCGCGCCGCTCCTGCGGCGCAGTGGTTACTTTCTCTTGGGCACGCAAGAGAAAGTAACCCGCTCGCAGGGATGCGAGCGGAAAACGCACGGACGCGGGGCGGTCTTCGCGAGCACGGTGACGCAATAGCAACACCATCCCCACCCAACCCTCCCCTTGAAGGGGAGGGCTCAAAGCAGCAGGAGCGTCCGCGCACGTTTGAAAACATACTCACGTCTCCAGCGCGCGGTAGCGCTCGCGCAGGCGGTTGCGCAGCAGGATCGCCGACAGGTTCAGCACGACGACGACGACGACCAGCAGCAGCGCGCAGGCATACGCGCGCGGCACGCCGCGGATTGCATCGGCGCTGGCCAGCGCGGCGTCGTAGACCTCGAAGCCGAGGTGCATGAACTGGCGCGACGGATGCAGGTACGGAAAGGTGCCGTCGAGCGGCAGCGCCGGTGCCAGCTTGACCACGCCGACCAGCATCAGCGGTGCGACCGCACCGGCCGCGCGCGCGACCGCCAGGATCAGGCCGGTCAGCACGGCCGGGCGCGCCGCCGGCAGCAGCAGGCCCCATACGGCTTCGTCGCCCGTCGCGCCGAGCGCGAGCGCACCGTCGCGCAGGCCGGCCGGGATCCGCGCCAGGCCCTCCTCCACGCTGACCACCACGACCGGCAGCGTCAGCAGCGCCAGCGTCAGCGCGGCCCACAGCAGGCCGCCGCTGCCGAAGGTCGGCACCGGCAGGCGCTCGGCGTAGAACCAGCGGTCGATGCCGGCACCGATTCCGTGCACGAACAGGCCCAGGCCAAGCACGCCATAGACGATCGACGGCACGCCGGCGAGCAGATTGACCGCGCCTCGCACGCTGCGTGCGAGGAAACCCCGCCGCTGGTGCAGGTAGACCGCCGTGGCGATGCCGAGCGGCATCACCAGGATGCTCATCAGCAGCACCAGCGTGACCGTGCCAAGCAGCGCCGGCAGCATGCCGCCGCCGAGAGCCGACGCGTCCGGCCGCGTGCCGACGAAGCGCGCCGCGGCACGCGCGAACAGGCCGATCCGCGCGATGGGTCCGTCCGCGTTCGGCCGCGTCGCCTCGAGCACGCGCGCCGGCGCCAGCGCGCCGGCCAGTACGGCGGCCTCGTCACCGCGGCCGAACAGGCGCCGGCCGTCGGCGAGCTGCAGCGCGAGCGCATCGGGCGGCTGCGTGCGCATGGCGATGTCGGCGAGCGCGACTCGGCTGTAGGCATCGCCGATGCGCGCGCGCTCGCTGCCGCGCAGCACCAGCGAGTCGGGCTCGCTCGAGACGACCTCGCCAAGCAGCACGCGGCCGTCGTGCAGGCTCAGTTCGATCACCGGCGCCGGCCAGAACGGCGCCAGCCCGGCACGGAGCAGCAGGAGCAGCAGGCCGAGCAGCAGCGCGATGCACAGCGCGGCGGTGCCGGCGAGCAGCCAGGTGCCCGCCGCGTCGAGGCGCCGCCGGATCATGCCGGCAGCCCTTGCAGGCGCCGGCGCAGGCGTGCGCGCACGGCCTCGGCGAGCCGGTTCAGCAGTGCCGTGACGGCCAGCAGCGCCAGCGCGGCGAGCAGCAGGCTGCGCCAGGTCGTGCTGGCCGGTGCGGTGTCCGGCAGGACCAGCGCGAGTTCGGCACTGATCGCGCGCAGGCCGGTCAGCGGATCGACGCCGGCGATCGGCGTGTTGCCGCTCGCCATCAGCACGACCATCGTCTCGCCGAGGCAGCGCGAAACGCCGAGCAGCACCGCCGCGACCAGGCCGGAACCGGCCGCCGGCAGCACGACGGTAGTCAACGCCTGCCAGCGCGTCGCGCCAAGCGCGAACGCGGCCTGCGCCTGTTCGCGCGGCACCAGGAACAAGGCGTCCTCGGCGACCGAATAGACCAGCGGTAGCGCCGCGACGCCGAGCGCGAGGCCGACCACCAGCGCGTTCCACGGGTTGGCCGGCGCGATCGCGACCGTGCCGCTACGCGCGCCGAGCGCGAGGCCGATCGCGACCAGCGCGACGGGCAGCGGCAGCAGCCACAGTGGCAGCCAGCCGGCCCGGCGCACGCGCGCGCCGAACGCGAACGCCAGCGCGAGCAGCACGGCCGGCAGTGCAACGAGCAGCGCGAGCAGGGTCGCGACCTCGGTCTTCAGCCACGGCGCGAGCGTGGCGGTCGCGACCAGGCCGAGCACGACGGTCGGCAGCGCCTCGAGCATCTCCAGCGAAGGCTTCAGCCAGCCACGCAGGCGCGGCGCACAGAAGTGCGCGGTGAACAGTGCCGTGGCAAGGCCGAGCGGCACCGCGACCAGGGCGGCGAAGGCGGCCGCGCGCAGGCTGCCGGCGGCGAGCACGCCCAGGCGCTGCCAGGCGTCGTCGGGCAGGCCCTGCCACGGCAGCAGGCCGGCCAGCAGGAACAGCGGGATCGCGAGCAGGCCGGCCATCACCAGCGCGGTGCCGCCGCCGACCAGCGCCCGGCGCACGCGCTCGCGCCGGCGCCGCGCGCGCGCATGGGCGCCTGCGAGATCCGGACTCAGCAGTGCATCGCAAGTAACTGGATTGACGGGCATTGGGCCACGCTAGGCCGACAACATGACAGTCATGTTACAGGCTTGCCAGGCACTGTCATCGAAGCGCCATCCCGCCGTCATGCGCGCTTCAAGCCACGACGCGAGGCTGCATCAAGTCCAGCCGCCGGCAAGCGCATGCGCATCGCGATCGTCACCGAAACCTGGCCACCGGAGATCAACGGGGTCGCCCTGACCGTGCAAGCGCTCGCGCGCGGGCTGGCCGATCTCGGCCACACGGTCGAGCTGGTGCGCCCGTACCAGGACGGCCACGAGACCGATGCCGAACACGGCGGTCACCCGCAGCTCGTGCTGCGCGGCGCCGCACTGCCGCGCTACCCGCAATTGCGCTTCGGCCTGCCCGCGCGCCAGCGCCTGCTGCGGCACTGGCGTGCGCAGCGGCCCGACGCCCTGTACATCGCGACCGAAGGCCCGCTCGGCCTGAGCGCACTCGGCGCGGCGCGCCGCCTCGGCATCCCGGCCTGCACCGGCTTCCATACGCGCTTCGACGAGTTCGCGCGCCACTACGGCCTTGGCTGGCTCGCCCCGGTCGCGTTCGCCTACCTGCGCCGCTTCCACAACCGTGCCCTGGCCACGCTCGTACCGACCACCGAACTCGCCGACTTCCTCGGCGCGCATGGGTTCCGCAGCGTGCACCTGCTGCGCCGCGGAGTCGATACCGGACTGTTCCACCCGGCGCGACGCGATCAGGCGCTGCGCGCGGAGTGGGGTCTCGCGCCGGACGACTGCGCGGTCATCCACGTCGGCCGCCTCGCCGCGGAGAAGAACCTCGAGCTCGCCGCACGCGCGTTCCACGCGATCCGCGCGCGGCTGCCGCGCGCACGCTTCGTCGTCGTCGGCGACGGCCCGGCGCGGCCGGAGCTCGCCGCCCGGCATCCGGAGATCGTGTTCGCCGGCGTGCGCCGCGGCGAGGACCTCGCGCGCCACTACGCCAGCGGCGACCTGTTCCTGTTCCCGAGCCTGACCGAAACCTTCGGCAACGTGACGCTCGAGGCACTCGCCAGCGGCGTGCCGGTGGTGGCCTGGGACTACGGCGCCGCGCGCGAGCACATCCGCGGCGCGGCCGCCGGCGCCGCGGTGCCGCGCGGCGACGAAGAGGCGTTCATCGCCGCAGCGGTCGCGCTGGCTGGACGCCTGCATGACGCCGGCGTCGAGGCCCCGATGCTGCGTGCGGCCGCCCGCGCGGCGGTCGACGCGTCGAGCCTGGCCAGCGTCGCCGCGCACTTCGCCGACCTGCTCGGCGACCTTTCGCTGCGGAGCGCGGCATGACGACCTGGCAGCAGATCGGCATCGGCAACGGCGAACGCCGCCTGTGCCTGGCGCTGAACCGCTGGGGCGCGCGCCGCGTGCTGACGCGCTTCTTCCGCGTCATCAGCCGGCTCGGCGACGGCGTGTTCTGGTACACGTTGATCGGACTGCTCGCACTGTTCGGTGGCGCCCGCGGGCAACAGGCGGCGCTGCACATGAGCCTCGTAGGCATCGTCGCCGCCCTGCTCTACCGCACGCTCAAGCGCTGGACGCGCCGCCCGCGGCCGTTCCGCGCGCACGCCGACATCACCGCCTACATCGCACCGCTGGACGAGTTCAGCTTCCCCTCCGGCCACACGCTGCACGCGGTCGGCTTCACGCTGGTCGCACTGGCGTACTTCCCGTGGCTGGCGCCGCTGCTGGTGCCGTTCACCGTGCTGGTCGCGATCTCGCGCGTCGTGCTCGGCCTGCACTACCCGAGCGACGTGCTCGCCGCGACGCTGATCGGCAGCGCGCTGGCGGCGGGATCGTTGCTGTTGTTCTGATGCGGCATCCAGGGCGAAAGATTTCCGATGCGGATCGACGCGGATCAGGAGGCGTCACGCAACTCGTGGGGTGGGCCGCGGCTGCGCAGCGGCGAGTCCCACCATCGTGAACGGCGGTGGGACTCGCGCCTTCGGCGCTGCGTCGCCACCCTACAGGTGCAGCTATTGCAGGGGATTCTGGCCAGCGTTGGGGGAGCCGTCATCCCGGCGCAGGCCGGGATCCAGTCGTTGCTGAGTCCGCGTTCATCCGCGTCGATCCGTGTCCGACGCCTTACAGCTTCTCGACCCGCGCCCGCACCACCGGCGGCCGCAGCTGCGCGAGCCAGTCGTTCGCGTTGGCGACCTGTGCGTCGCGCTTGAACGCATCGAGTGCGGCCAAGTCCAGCTCGGCGATCGCCCAGTCCGCACCGTCCTGCGCCTGCACCGCGACGCCGTCGGACGGGAAGCCGCGGTCGATCGGCGTGTAGACCGCGGCGCTGCCAGAATTGACGTCGAGCGCCGGGCTCCAGGCCGCTTCGCCGGCGGTGACCGCGCAGGCGACGTAGACCTGGTTCTCGAGCGCGCGCGCCTGGCAGCCGACGCGCACGCGCGTGGCGCCGGCCGCGGTGTCGGTGCAACTGGGCACCAGCAGCACGCGCGCGCCGGCCTCGACCTGCGCGCGCGCATAGAGCGGAAACTCGATGTCGTAGCAGATGTCGACGCCGACGCGGCCGAACTCGGTATCGAACACCTTGAGCTCGTCGCCCGGCTCGATCACCTGCGCGTCGCGCTCGAACCCGGTCAGGGTCAGCTTGTCCTGGAACGCAGCGCGACCATCCGGCGCGACGAAATACGCGCGGTTGCGGTAGCGGCCAGCGCCGTTGTCGAGCAGGAACGTGCCGGCGACGAGGTAGATCGCGTGGCGCCGCGCCAGCTCGCGCGCGAGCGCGAGGTAATCGTCGTGCCATGGCTGCAGCGCCGCGAGCGAACGCACGAAGTCATTACGGTCGTGAGGCGGCAAGCCGGCCGCCGCTTCGAGCGCGAGATATTCCGGCAGCACCAGCACGCGCGCGCCGGCCGCGACCGCATCGGCGACGCGCGCGCCGACACGCGCGGCGAACGCGGCGAAGTCGGCGGGCGCGCCAATTGAGTACTGGGCAGTGGCGATCTTCAGTTTCATGCCGTTTCGAGTGGACGCAGCCAGAAGCGCAGGCGATGGCAGCTCGGCAAGGTCTGGCCGATTTCCTGCCATTCAAGCTGGCAGAACATGTCGTCCTGGCGCTGGTAGCCGCGCTTGTTCCAGAACGCGTCGTTTGGCCGATGGCCGGCCGGGCAGCGCGGATCGTCGCCGCTGCGCTCGACCGCGCAGAATGCGGTCAGGTCAAAGCCGCCGAGCCGGCGCGCATACGCCTCGCGTTCGTCGAAGAAGCAGTGGCCAAGGCCGCGGCCACGATAGTCGGCCAGCAGCACCGACTCGCCGAAGTAGAACACGCGTGGCAACTCGATGCCGCGATCGAGGAACGGCTGCTGGAACGCGCTGGTTTCGTCGACCAGCGGAATGCCGGTCGAGGCACCGACGACCCGCGCGCCATCGAACGCAAGCACGAACAGGCTGTGCGGCGATTCGGCATAGGTCGCGAGGTATTTCCTCTCGTAGTCCGCATCGCCCGCGTACAGGTACGGCCAGTCGCGGAACACCGCGATGCGCAACGCGGCGACCGCGTCGAGGTACGGCGCGATCGCATCGCCGCTGAAGGTCCGGATGTCGGTCATGCGGTTACGGTAGCCGCTCGACGCGCGCGACGTAAAGCCTGCTCCTGCGCAAAGGCAAAGATTGAAACACGGAGCACACAGAGCACACGGAGAAGGCAAGGAATCGTTCGCGCGCACGAGCCTTGAACGTCCGCGCAAGGGAAGTCCGCGTTGCTTGTCCTCCGTGTGCTCTGTGTGCTCCGTGTTTCAGGCTCTATTCTTTGCTCACACCGGGTGCTCGGTGTTTCAGGCTTTCTTGTTTTCCCCAGCCCAGCGAGCGGCCGCCGCACCGGCGATGTGTCCGCTGGCGAAGCAGGCGGTCAGCAGATAGCCGCCGGTCGGCGCTTCCCAGTCGATCATCTCGCCGGCGCAGAATACGCCGGGCAGCGCACGCAGCATCAGGCCGTCGTCGAGCGCGGCGAAGCGCACGCCGCCGGCCGTGCTGATCGCCTCGTCGAGCGGGCGCGCACGGCGCAGCGTGATCGGCAGCGCTTTCAACGCGGCGGCGAGGCGCGCAGGATCGCCCAGCTCCGCCTTCGGCACGACCTCGTACAGCAGGCCCGCCTTGACGCCTTCGATGCCGGCGTGGCGGCGCAGGTGCTCGCTGAGCGAACGGCTGCCGCGCGGCCGCGCGAGGTCGCGTGCAAGGCGGGCGGCGTCGCGGCCCGGTACGAGGTCGAGATGAATCGTCGCCGTGCCCTGCGCGGCGATCGCATCGCGCAACGCGGCGCTGAACGCATAGATCAAACTGCCTTCGACGCCGTGTTCGCTGACGACGAACTCGCCCTGCTGGCGCAGCGTGCGGCCGTCCGCAGCGCGCCATTCGAGCACGACCGGCTTGACCGGCTGGCCGGCGTGGCGCGAAGCAAAGTGCGCGCTCCAACCGACCTCGAAACCGCAGTTGGACGGCTGCAGCGGCGCGACCTCGATGCCACGTCGTTCGAGCGCGCCGACCCAGCGGCCGTCCGAACCGAGCACCGGCCAGCTGCCGCCACCGAGCGCGAGCACGACCGCGCCAGCCGCGACATGGTGCTCGTGGCCGTCCGCATCGACGAAGCGCAACGCGCCCTGCTCGTCCCAGCCGCGCCAGTCGTGGTGCACGTGGAAGCGCACGCCGCTCGCGCGCAGGCGCCGCACCCAGCCGCGCAGCAGCGGCGCGGCCTTGAGGTCGAGCGGGAACACGCGGCCGGAGCTGCCGACGAAGGTCTCGACGCCGAGCTCCTTCGCCCACGCGCGCAGCGCGTCCGCATCGAACGCGCGCAGCCAGCGCTCGACCTCGGGGGCGCGCGCGCCATAGCGCGCGACGAACGTGTCGAACGGATCGGAATGGGTCAGGTTCAGGCCGCCCTTGCCGGCGATCAGGAACTTGCGCCCGACCGAGCCCATGCGGTCGTAGACCTCGACCTCAGCGCCGGCCGCACGTGCAGCTTCGGCCGCCATCAGGCCTGCCGGGCCACCGCCGATGATTATTGCGTTCGTCCGTGAACGCCGCTCGTCGCGAGGTTGTATCGAGTCTGGAGGCACTGGCATCAATGGAGTCCAGAGCGGCCATCCCTGGCCGCACTTCTCAACAAAATCCCGCTTCGGCCGAAACGAACGATGGTGTCATTCAACCGCCGACCTGCGCGATCCCGTGTTGCAGGGCGTAGGCTGGACGCGCTCCGCGCGGCCGGCTGCTTGCAGACCGCCGGCCGACCTGCGGTCGTCCAGCCTACGCTCGCGACAGTGGAAACCATCACGCTCAACCGCCGACCTGCGCGATCCAGTCCTGCAGGTTGTAGTAGTTCGTCACGCGCGCGATGCGGCCGTCGCGGACCTCGAAGAACGCGCCGCCGGGCAGCGCGTAGGTCTGGCCGCGCGCCGGCGGCAGGCCCTCGTCGCTGGCCTTGTAGGTGCCGTGCACGATGTACTCGGCCGCCGCGCGCGTGCCGTCGGCACTGGCCATCACGGCGATGTCGCGCAGTTGTTCGGAATAGCTCGCATCCATGCGCGCGAGGAACGCGCGGAACGCCTCGCGGCCGTGCTCGCGCGGCCCCTGGTTGAGGTCGTGCACGACGTCGTCGGCGAGGCAACCGAGCATCGCGTTCCAGTCGCCGCGGTTGAAGGCGGCGTAGTAGTTGGCGATCAGCGCCAGGGTGTCCTGCATCGTCATGGCGGCTTTCCCGCAAGGCTTGGGCCGCGCAGTTTACGTGGCTGCGCGGCGAACTTCGAACCCCGCCGCGGCCGCGTCGCGCGCAGCGAGGCGCCGCCAGCGCGACTCCAGCACGGCGATCGTCGCCGCGTAGATGAGGACGATGACGGCCGGCACCGCAACCAGCCGCTGTCCCGGCAGCAGGTGCCAGATGGCGACGATGGCCAGCGTGCGGCCAATGCCGTGCGCGATGCCGATCCAGTGGCCGATGATCCACGAGAACGGCAGCCACATCAGCCCGGTGAGGACGCCGATGGTCAGCGGCAGCGAGGTCGGATCCTGGTGGTAGAACGGGATCGCGATCGCATACACCAGCAGCGCCATCGCGATCGCCAGCAGGAACAGCGTGTCGAACGCGTTCTTCGGCCGTGAGCGGCCGAGCAGGTCCTCGCCGGTGAAGCGCGCCAGCAGCAAGGCGAGGTAGAAGATCGAGCCGGTCGCCGCGAACAGCACGATGCCAGCCAGCCGCGGTGGCAGGAACAGGCCGCAGACGCCGGCGACGGTCCAGGCGATGGTGCCGGCGAGCGGCATCGCGAGGAAGCGCCGGCGCGCGAATTCGTTGCGCTGCTCGTCGAGCGAGCGCGGGGGCGGCACATCGGTGCGATCGGACATGGTGTGCTCCGCAGGCTGGAGGAATGAGGCGGTGACCGCGCTCAGTGCATCCAATGGGTCCAGTGGAACGCCCAGTACAGGCCAAACGCGGTCCAGAACAACTTCTTGAGGCCGCGCGCGCACAGCCAGGCAACGCCGAGCGCGATGAGCACCGGCAGGTACTTGTCGATCAGCGTTTGCGAGGACGCGGAAAGGCGGGGAATCTGGACGTTCATGGCGATCTCCTGATGCACCGCTATCGGTGCAGGAGGATCATCGCGAGACGCGCCCCGCCGCGGCAGGCGCAGCCGTCAGCGATCGCGCGTGACGGCTGTCATGCGCTCCGGAGCGTGGACAAGAAGATTTCCTGGACAACGCTCGGACTTGGGGCGGCGTTCGCCGCGACGGTGATGCGCCATCCACACCCCCACCCAACCCTCCCCTTGAAGGGGAGAGCTCAAAAAGCGGCGCGGCGCCGCCTGCATCGAGCCTTCGCCTTGAAGGAGGTGGCTCGGAAGGCGCTTCAGTCCTTGAGCGGATGGACCTCGGCTTCGGGCCTGAGGTCGCCGACCACGTCCACGCCCTTGGGCGGCGTGAACTTGAACGTGCCGGCCGCGAACGACGGATTGCGCTTCCAGTCGGCGAAGCGGATCTCGGTCGTGTTGCCAAGCTGGTCCCTGAACAGCATGCGCTGCAGCGTCTGCGCATCGAAGCCGAGTTCGGCGTATTCGAACTCCGGCTCCTTCGCCTTCGAGGTCAGCCGGAGCCAGGCCAGGCCATCGCGCGTGCCGGCCTCGCTCGTGCTGAACTGGCTGTCGAGCTGCGACAGGTCGGTCAGCACGGTCAGCGGGCTGTGCGCCTCGGCCGCGCTCTGGTTGCGCACCGACACCTGTTCGAGATCCGGCTCGTAGACCCACACGCGCGCACCGTCGGCGACGATGGTCTGCTGGTACGGCGCGATGGTCTCCCAGCGGAACTGCCGCGGCGCCTCGAGCGCGAGCGTGCCGCGCGACTCGTCGCCGCGGTGGCCGTTCGCGTCGGTGACCGACTGGCTGAAGCTCGCGCTGACCGAGTGCAGGCCTTTCGAGAACGCCTCCATGCGCGCGCGCGCGCCGTCGGCGGCGGATGCGGCGGTGGCGGTGAGCAGGGCGAGAAGCGGAACAAGTACACGCATGGGATGGATCGACCTCGAGGGCGCGGAGCGCCGATTATCCGGCGCGGGCATGAATGCAGGCAGGATCACGCGTCGCCGTCGAGTCGCAGGACGGTGCCGACATGCCGCAGAACCTGCTTGCGGGTACGCGTCGCGATCCGGCCGAGCGGTTCGGCATCGCGCGCGTCGATGGTCGCGATCTTGGCGCTGCGGATCACCGAAGGCACCGGCAAGCCCGCCGCGGCCAGATCCGGCACGGCGACATCGCCTGGCCAACCGCGGTTCTCGGCGCTGGTGATCATCAGCACCCAGAGCAAGCCATGCGCTTCCTGCAGGCTCGCATCGGAAACCACCAGCGCCGGCCGACGCTGCCGCGTCGCGCGATCGGTATAGGGAAACGGGACCTTGACGACGTCGCCCGGCTCAAAGATTGGCATAGGCGCGCCGGTCGGCCTCGCTGTTCCACTCGTCGAACGTGCGGAACGGATCGTCGACTGGCGCCGGCTTCGCCTTGGTCAGGATCACGCGGTCGCCGTCGATCTCGTAGGCGATCTCGTCGCCGTCGCGCACGCCAAGCGCCGTGCGTACCGCCTGCGGAATCGTGGTCTGTGCCTTGCTCGTCAATTTGCTCGAAATCATCGCCGCGGCCTCATGGCGTCATCGTAAGGAAATTCCTTACCTCTTGCAAACCGAGACCGGCCGTCACGCCCGGCCGCCGCTCAATCCGCCGGCGGCGGCGGCGCCAGTACGGTGCGGTTGCCGTTGTGCTCGGGCGCGCTGACCACGCCGTCGCGTTCCATCTGCTCGATCAGGCGCGCGGCGCGGTTGTAGCCGATGCGCAGGTGGCGCTGCACGCCGGAGATCGAGGCGCGGCGCGTCTTGGTCACGATCGCGACGGCCTTGTCGTAGAGCTGCGCGTCCTCGCCGCCGCCCTCGCCGTCGCTGGCGTCCTGCGGCAGGCCCGATTCGTCGATGACCTTGCCGTTGCCGAGCGACTGGACTTCCTCCAGCACGCCCTCGATGTAGTCTGGCTCGCCCTGCTGGCGCAGCCATTCGACGACCTTGTGCACCTCGTGGTCGTCGACGAACGCGCCGTGCACGCGTTCGGGCGCGGCGGTGCCGGGCGGCAGGTAGAGCATGTCGCCGTGGCCGAGCAGCGTCTCGGCGCCGGACTGGTCGAGGATCGTGCGCGAGTCGATCTTCGAGGAAACCTGGAACGCGATGCGGGTCGGGATGTTGGCCTTGATCAGGCCGGTGATGACGTCGACCGACGGGCGCTGCGTGGCGAGGATCAGGTGCACGCCGGCCGCACGCGCCTTCTGCGCGAGGCGCGCGATCAACTCTTCGACCTTCTTGCCGACGATCATCATCATGTCGGCGAATTCGTCGATGATGACGACGATGTACGGCAGCGGCTGCAGCGGCTGCGCGGTCAGGTTCGGCTGCGAGGCGTCGGGTCGGAACAAGGGGTCCAGCAGCGGCTGCCCGGCGTCCTCGGCGTCCTTGACCTTCTTGTTGAAGCCGGCCAGGTTGCGCACGCCGACCGCGGCCATCAGCTTGTAGCGCCGTTCCATCTCGGCCACGCACCAGCGCAGCGCGTTGGCGGCTTCCTTCATGTCGGTCACGACCGGCGCGAGCAGGTGCGGGATGCCCTGGTAGACGGACAGCTCCAGCATCTTCGGGTCGATCATGATCATGCGCACGTCGCGCGCGCTGGCCTTGTACAAAAGGCTCAGCACCATCGCGTTCAGCGCGACCGACTTGCCCGAGCCGGTGGTGCCGGCGACGAGCAGGTGCGGCATCTTCTGCAGGTCGACCACGACCGGCGCCCCACCGATGTCCTTGCCGAGCGCGAGCGCGAGCGGCGACTTCAGCGCGTCGTACTTGCCGGAGCTGAGGATCTCGGCGAGGTAGACGATCTCGCGATGCGTGTTCGGGATCTCCAGGCCGATCACCGACTTGCCCGGGATCACGTCGACCACGCGCACGCTGACCACCGACAGGCCGCGCGCGATGTCCTTGTCGAGGCTGGAGATCTGGCTGCCCTTGATGCCCGGCGCCGGCTGCATCTCGAAGCGCGTGATGACCGGGCCCGGATGCGCGCTGACCACCTGCGCCTCGATGCGGAAGTCCTTGAGCTTGAACTCGACCTGGCGCGACAGCGCTTCCAGGGTTTCCTCCGAGTAGCCCTTCGACTGCGGCTTGGGTTCGTCCAGCAGCGACAGCGGCGGCAGTTCACCCTCGCGGCTGGCGCCGGAGAACAGCGGGATCTGCGTCTCGCGCTGGGCGCGCTCGCTCTTCTCGATCGGCGCGATGACCGGCTCGATGCGCACCGGCTCACGCTTGGCCTGCTTGACCGTCTCGATCTTGCGCACGACCTCGCGCTCGGCGCGCGCCTCGCGCGCGGCGTTCCAGTCCTCGGCACGCTTCATCTTGCTGGCCACGCCGGCAGCGGCGCCGAGCAGGAAGCGGCCGATCGCGTCCATCAGTTTGAACCACGACAGGCCGGTCGCCAGCGTGACCGCGATCAGCAGCAACGCGAGCAGGAACAGGCCCGCGCCAAGCGGGCCGAAGGTGTGCATCAGGCTGTCGCCGACGGCCAGGCCGAGGATGCCGCCCTCGCCCGCCGGCAACGGCGACGGGCCGCTCGCGCGCAGGCGTGCCAGGCCCGGCGCGGCGACGAAGAATGCGACGAAGCCGACCAGGCGCAGCGTCGGCTCCAGCGGCGAGCGCTCGGCCGCGGTCACGCCGCGCAGCACGACCCAGCCGACCACCAGCAGCAGCAGCGGCACGGTGTAGGCAACGATGCCGCACAGGTAGAACGCGAGGTCGGCGATCCAGGCGCCGAACGCGCCACCGAAATTGCGGATGCCGCGCGCCGGGTCACCGGCGTGCGACCAGCCCGGATCGGTCGGCGAATAGCTGAACAGGCAGGCGAACAGGTAGATCGCCAAGGGCAGCAGCAGCAGGAACGCCGCTTCGCGCAGGCGCTTGTACCAGTGCTCGTCGAGCCGCGGGGTCGGGTTTGCTGCTTTCTGGACGCGCGCCACCGGGATGAGTTACCTGAAGTATTGCCTGCAAGCCATTGTTTACAAATACTGCCGCCCCGGCAAGCACCGGGGCGGCAGAGGACAGGTCAACCCTTCAGCGCCGGATGGACGATCTGGCCGCCCTCGACGTTGATGCCGGCCTTGAGTGGCGCGAACGCCTTCCAGTTGGCGTCCGAGGCGAGGCGGTTCACGTACGGCAGGATCGCCGCGCAGATCGCCTGCGAGGAGGTCTGCGGCACCGCGCCCGGCATGTTGGTGACGCAGAAGTGCGTGACGCCGTCGACGACGTAGGTCGGCTCCTTCCAGGTCGTCGCCTTCGAGGTCTCGAAGCAGCCGCCCTGGTCGATCGAGATGTCGACCAGCACGCTGCCCGGCTGCATCGACTCGACCATCGCCTTGGTGATCACGCGCGGCGCCTTCGCGCTCGGGATCAGCACGGCGCCGATCACGAGGTCGGCATCCTTGACCTCGCGCGCGACGGTTTCTTCATACGGATACAGCGCGGTCACGTTCGGACCCAGCGCCATCATCTGCGCGAGGCGGTCCTGGCGCATGTCGAACACGACCACGTTGGCGCCGCCGGCCGCGGCCAGCGCCGCTGCGTTGCCGCCGGCCTGGCCAGCGCCGAGCACGACGACCTTGCCGCGCTCGGTCGACGGCAGGCCGCCGAGCAGCTTGCCCTTGCCGCCTTCCGGCTGGTGCAGCAGGTGCGTGCCGACCTGGGTCGCGATGCGGCCGGCGATGATCGACATCGGCGCCAGCAGCGGCAGCGAGCCGTCGGCCTCGGTCACGCTCTCGAACGCGATGCCGGTCAGGCCGATGTCGAGCAGGCGCTGGGTCAGCGCCGGCTCGGCGGCCAGGTGCAGGTAGCAGAACAGCAGGTGGTCCTTGCGCAGGTGCTCGAGGTCGCCGGCGATCGGCTCCTTGACCTTGACGATCATCTCGGCCGCCTCGTACAGCGCCTTCGCGTCCGGCGCCAGCTTGACGCCGACGCGGGCGTAGTCGTCGTCGCCGAAGCCGCTCTTCAGGCCCGCCCCGGCCTGCACGTAGACCTCGTGGCCGCGGCGCACGAGGTCGCCGCAGGCGGCCGGCACGAGCGCGACGCGCCCTTCCAGGGTCTTGGTTTCCGAAGGCACACCGATACGCATTGCTAGTTCCTCACGAAGAGCATTCTGTTGGATCAGGGATGGCGCCTTGAATCGCGCACGCGTTCCCCTCATTCTCCCGGCTCCCCGCGCAACCGGGCGACCGCGAAGCGGTCGACGGAAGCAGGCAGGGAATCGGGTTCGCCGGCGGCCGTCAGCTGCGCCAGCGTCGGGAAAAACGTAACGAGATGGTCGCCTCGAAAGCGGCCCGGATTATACATGAGCACTGCCAAGCACTCGCGACTGATCATCCTCGGTTCCGGCCCGGCCGGCTACACGGCCGCCGTCTACGCGGCGCGCGCGAACCTCAAGCCGACCCTGATCACCGGCCTCGCCCAGGGCGGCCAGCTGATGACGACGACCGACGTCGACAACTGGCCTGGCGACGTCGAGGGCCTGCAGGGCCCGGACCTGATGCGGCGCATGGCCGAGCACGCCGAGCGCTTCCACACCGAGATGGTGTTCGACCACATTCACAGCACCGACCTGAGCCAGCGCCCGTTCCGCCTCAAGGGCGATGGCGGCGAATACACCTGCGATGCGCTGATCATCGCCACCGGCGCGACCGCGAAGTACCTTGGCCTGGCCTCCGAGGAGCACTACAAGGGCAAGGGCGTGTCGGCCTGCGCGACCTGCGACGGCTTCTTCTTCCGCGACCAGGACGTGGTCGTGGTCGGCGGCGGCAACACCGCGGTCGAGGAGGCACTGTACCTGTCCAACCTGTGCCGCAAGGTCACGCTGGTGCACCGACGCGACAAGCTGCGCGCTGAGAAGATCATGCAGGACAAGCTGTTCGAGAAGCAGCGCGCCGGCAAGGTCGAGATCGTCTGGAACCACGCGGTCGACGAAGTGCTCGGCGACGATTCCGGCGTCACCGGCGTGCGCGTGCGCAGTGTCACCGACGGCTCGACGCGCGAGATCGCGGCGACCGGCGCGTTCATCGCGATCGGCCACACGCCGAACACCTCGATCTTCGAGGGCCAGCTCGAGATGCACAACGGCTACATCAAGATCCAGACCGGCCTGCACGGCAACGCGACCGCGACCAGCGTGCCGGGCGTGTTCGCCGCCGGCGACGTGGCCGACCAGGTCTACCGCCAGGCCGTGACCTCGGCCGGCTTCGGCTGCATGGCGGCGCTGGATGCGGAGCGGTTCCTCGACAAGGGCTAAGGATCTGCGGAGGGAGGCGCCAGCATGAAGGTCAACTACGTCCTGATCGACTTCGAGAACATCCAGCCAAGCAGCCTGGAGCTCCTCGAAGGCGAACATTTTCATGTGAAGCTATTCGTCGGCGCCTCTCAAACCAAGCTTTCGATCGACCTGGCCGCCGCGATGCAGCGCATGGGTGACCGCGCGGAATACGTTCGCATCTCCGGCAATGGTCGCAACGCACTCGACTTCCACATCGCCTACCACATCGGATGGATCGCCCGGCAGGAAGGCAAGAGCGCCTTCTTTCACATCATCTCGAAAGATGGCGGGTTCGACCCGCTGATCGCACACCTGAAGTCCCAAGGCATCTTCGCCAGGCGTTCTGCGTCACTAGAAGATGTTCCGCTGCTGAAGCCCCTCACAGACGCATCGAAGGAGGATCAGGTCAGCGCCGTGATCGAACGACTGCGTGGGATGCCCAAGAATCGTCCGCAGAAGGACAAGACGCTGCGTGCAGCCGTCAGCAACTGGTTTGGGAAAAACCTCGATGAACCCGGCATCGATCGGATCGTCGCCGAGCTGGTCAAACGAAAATCGATCTCGATCGACGACGGAAAGGTCAAGTATCACTTGTCCGCATAGCGCTGAATGCAGGCTCATTTTTTCGATCGCCTTGAGAGCATCCCTGAAGCTGAGTGGGATGCCCTGCGGCCCGACGACAACCCGTTCCTCGCGCACGCGTTCCTCGCCGGACTCGAGCGCCACGGCTGCCTCGACGCGCGCACCGGCTGGCGGCCGCATCACCTGGGCCTGTACGACGGCGACCGCCTGGTCGCCGCGGCGCCGCTGTACCTGAAGGGCAATTCGCACGGCGAGTTCGTGTTCGACTGGAGCTGGGCCGACGCCTACGCGCGGCACGGCCTGCCCTACTACCCGAAACTGCTGTGCGCCGTGCCGTACTCGCCGGTGACCGGGCCGCGCCTGTTGGTCGGCGTCGGGCCGGACGCAGCGGAGCGGCGCCGTACCCTGCTGGCTGCAATGTCCGGCGAGGCACGCCGGCTCGCGCTGTCGTCGGCGCACCTGAACTTCCCCAGCGCGGCAGACGCCGATGCGTTCGCCGGCAGCGACTGGCTGGCCCGCTTCGACTGGCAGTTCCACTGGCACAACCACGGCTGGCCGGACTTCGACGCCTTCCTCGACGCGCTGAGCGCCAAGAAGCGCAAGAACATCCGCCAGGAGCGTGCCCGGGTCGCACGCGCCGGCGTGCGCTGCGAGATCCGCCACGGCGACGAACTCGACGCCGGCGAGTGGCGCGCGCTGCACCGGTTCTATCTCGCGACGTTCGCCGACAAGGGCAACTACCCTGCCCTGACCCTGGACTTCTTTCGCCATCTCGGCCGCACGCTGCCACGCCAGGTCGTCGCCGTGCTGTGCCGGCATGGCCGCGACCTGGTCGCCGGCGCGCTGCTGCTGCGCAGCGCCGATACGCTGTACGGCCGCTACTGGGGCGCGAGCGCGCAGGTGCCCGGCCTGCATTTCGAGGCCTGCTACTACCAGGGCATCGAGTACTGCCTGCGCGAAGGCCTGGCGCATTTCGAGCCGGGCGCGCAGGGCGAGCACAAGATCGCACGCGGCTTCGTGCCGACGCGCACGCGCTCGTTCCACTGGATCGCCGATGCACGCTTCCGCGAAGCGATCGCGGAAGCGCTGGCACGCGAGGCCGCGCTGCTGGACGACTACCGCGACGAGCTGCTCGCGCACTCGCCCTATGCGCACGCGCCGGAAGGGCGCTGACTGGAACAACCGCCGCCGCGGCCCTTGGCACGCGCGGCTGCCCTCGAAGCAACGGCCTGCCCCGGCGGAGCGCATCGCGCATACCGGCGCACCACGGACGTGCGCCGGTTGCGCACGCGCCGACGCCACGCCCGGCGGACGCACCGGGCATGGCGGATTCCGCGTCAGTGGCTCGGGCAGCCGGCCGGTATCGGGTCGAAGCCGTCGTGCATCACCGCCTCCGCCTCGCTCAGCACGGTAATGCCGAGCATCACCGACGTGCTCGGCGCGTTGACGTCATCGCCCGTATAGGAAGCAGTGAAGGAATACGGGCTCATCGGCTGGCCGCCGGTCACCAGGTTGCTCGCCACGCAGGTCGCCATGCCGGCGACGAGCGGAACGCCCTGGCACAACGTCGCGCCGTTCTGTTCGAAGCGCACGCTTCCGATCGGCATGAACGTTCCCGTCACCGCGGCGTGCAGGGCCAGCGGCTGGTTCTCGACGAACACGGGGGCGCAGCCGGTCGCCAGCAGCGTGCGCGTGGAGAGGCGCGCAACCTCGTAGGCCAGCACGTCCGACGCCGAGCCTTCGTGGTAGTCGTCACCGGTCCAGCTCGCCGTGACATGATGGATTCCGAACAGCAGCGCGTTCGTCGTGCACGTCGCCGTCGGCGGGTTCGTCCCGGCGGGCGGGAGATCCGTGCAGCCGCCCAGCGGACTGCCGTCGGCAACGAAGCTGAACGTCCCGGCCGGCGCCTGGCCGAGTACCGCGGTCGCGGTGGCAGTGGCAGTGAACGTGACCGGCGTGCCGAACTCCGAGCCGGGCGGATTCGCGGCCAGCGATGTCTGCGAGGCACGGCGGACGACGGTGTAAGGGAGCAGGTCCGAAACCGAACCCACGTTGGCGTCGTCGCCGGACCAGCTTACTTCGATGTCGCTCTCGCCCAGAGGCAGCGTGTCGATCGTGCAGGGCGCCGTCAGCGGGTCGGTCCCCGACGGCGCAAGCCCGGTGCAACCGGCAACCGGATTGCCGTTCGCGCGGAAGCTGAAGGTCGATCCAGGCGCATGCGGCAGCAGCGCGAGCACGGACGCGGTGAACGTGACCGGCTCTCCGACGAGCGCTCCCGGCGCACTCGCGGTCAGCAACGTGCGCGTGGGACCACGGCCGCCGATCGAAACCGTCGGCTCGCTCGAGGCCTGTTTGCGCGTGCGGAACAGGAAGTCCGGATAGCCGTAGTGGATCGCGTCCAGGTGGTTCTGGGGAAACGTGTCCTTCGTGCACCCATTGCAGTAGCGCATGTCGTGATACGTCAGGCGCGGATTGATCTGGGTGCTCGGGCCGAAGTAGTAACCATCCGCGGAGCCCTGGTACATCTCGAGCAGGTATTGCTTGTCGCGAACGAGCCAGATGGGCTGGGCAAGCGGCTTGTAGGTGTATTCGGCCGCGGGGCCGGATACGTTGTCCTGCACGATCAGCGCCTGCGTGTCGGCATCGAACAGGGTGATGTAGCGGTCTGTCCCGTTCGGCTCCCGCTTGCCCAGATGGGTCAGCAGCACGTCCTCGTTCGGGTGGAAGCGAAAGCCGCGCTGGCTCTCGGTCACGCCGCCGGGACTGCCGTTGGAAACCTGATTGGTCGAGGAATTCTCGACCTCGTCGACGAAACCGAACACGTCGAGCGTGCTTTCGCTGGTGGCCGCGGGATTGCCGGAGAACAGGTGGAAGCCGGTCGCCCAGTTCGCCGGAATGGACGGCACGCGCACCCACACCACGGTGGAAGCGGTGTTCACGCCGCCTTCGATCCAGTACGGCAGCGGCTGCGTGCCGCCCGCATCGCCGGCGAATCGCAGGTCGCCGGCGTCGGGGCGCATCTTGCCGTCCGCGATCAGCGTGGCCGTGTCGACGACGAGGCGTACCTGGTAGTCGGAAAGGTCGGCACCGGACGTTTCGCTGACGAACACCTGGAGGTCGTTTGTCCACCCGGGTGGCGTCGCCGATGCTAGGCATGGGGCCAGTGCGAGCGCGATGCCGATGGCGGCGTTGCGGACACGCGGAATGACGGCGCCCCCGGTGGGGCATGGCAACGTGCGGTAGTACATTGTGGCCCTCTCTCAAGGGGCGCGAACCTAGCATAAACATGCAAAATTTTTTAATCGGCACACACTTGAACTTCGCGGCGATCGAGCCTCGATGAAAATCCCCTGGCTGCCCGCCGCCGCGACGTTCCCCAGTGTCGATCAGGCCCTGGCCGAGCCCGACGGCCTGCTCGCCGCCGGCGGCGACCTCTCGCCCGAGCGCCTGCTCGCCGCCTACCGACTCGGCATCTTCCCCTGGTACTCGGACGGCCAGCCGATCCTGTGGTGGTCGCCGGCGCAACGCACGGTGTTCGACACGGCCCGCTTGCACGTGCCGCGCCGGCTGGCGCGCTGGCTGCGCCGGTGCGACTGGGAGATCCGCGCCGACAGCGCGTTCGCCCGCGTCATGCGCGCCTGCGCCGCGCCGCGCGCGCACGACCGCGGCACCTGGATCACCGACGACATGCTCGCCGCCTACCAGCGCCTGCACGCGCTCGGCCACGCGCATTCGGTCGAGGCCTGGCACGACGGCCGCCTCGTCGGCGGCATCTACGGCGTGGCAGTCGGGCGCATGTTCTTCGGCGAGTCGATGTTCAGCGGTGCGACCAACGGCTCCAAGGTCGCCCTGCTCGCGCTGGGCAGGATCCTGCACGGTTGGGGCTTCCCCCTGCTCGATGCGCAGGTCGCCTCGCCGCACCTGTTCACGCTGGGCGCATTCGAGATGCCCCGCCATGCCTTCTGCGCGCAGGTTGCCGAGCTGACCGCCCAGCCCGGCATCGGGGGCTGCTGGCGCGGCCGGATCGGCCCGTTCGCGCCATCCGATCTGGCCGGCTGAGTACCTGTCCACCGCCATCGGCTTCCCGCAAGGCCCCGATCGTGGCAGAATCCCGCCCCTTTCTCGGCCGCCCGGCCCCAGCCCCAAGGGAACAATGTCCAAAGACGACGTCATCGAGATGGAGGGTACGATCCTCGAAACCCTTCCGAACACGATGTTCCGCGTGAAGCTCGAGAACGGGCACGTGGTCACCGCGCACATTTCCGGCCGCATGCGCAAGAACTACATCCGCATCCTGACCGGTGACCGGGTCAAGGTCGAAATGACCCCCTATGACCTGACCAAGGGCCGCATCACCTACCGCATGAAGTGAGTTCAGGATGAACTTACCCTACATGGATGTACGGCGATCCGGGGTCCAGCGCCAGCACACCGATGGCGTCATCCCGTGCCCAGCGATCCTTCGGGGAAATTCGCCCTCCCCCTGACAGCACAGGGACTGGCGCCTGCGTACCGGCAACGTTGTTCGTCCGATACGGTGTCCGACCCCGCCGGGCGCCAGCGCAAATGAAAAAGGCCGCGCACCGCGCGGCCTTTTTCGTTCTGTCCGGCACCGGGGTTATTCCACCACCGCCGGCACCTTCTCCGCTTCCTCGCACTCGACCGCCAGCTTGCCGTCCTTGAGTGACAGCAGCACCTTGCCGCCGCTGGCCAGCTTGCCGAACAGCAGTTCGTCGGCGAGCAGGCGCTTGACGTTGTCCTGGATCACGCGCGCCATCGGCCGCGCGCCCATCTGCGGGTCGAAGCCGTGCTCGGCCAGCCAGCGCCGCGCGTCGGCGTCGACGGTCAGCGAAACGTGCTTCTCCTGCAGCTGCATCTCCAGCTCGATCAGGAACTTGTCCACCACGCGCAGGATGTGCTCGAAGTCCAGCGAGTTGAACTGCACGACCGCGTCGAGGCGGTTGCGGAATTCCGGGCTGAACGTGCGCTTCAACGCTTCCATCGCGTCGGTCACGTGGCTCTGCTCGACGAAGCCGATCGTGCGCCGCGCCGCCATCTGCGCGCCGACGTTGGTCGTCATCACCACGATGACGTTCTTGAAGTTCGCCTCGCGCCCGTTGGTGTCGGTCAGGGCGCCGTGGTCCATGATCTGCAACAGGATGTTGTAGACGTCCGGATGCGCCTTCTCGATCTCGTCGAGCAGCAGCACGCAGTGCGGATGCTTGACGATCTGCTCGGTCAGCAGGCCGCCCTGGTCGAAGCCGACGTAGCCCGGCGGCGCGCCGATCAGGCGCGACACCGAGTGCGCTTCCATGTATTCGGACATGTCGAAGCGCACCAGCTCGATGCCGAGCTGCATCGCGAGCTGGCGCGTGACCTCGGTCTTGCCGACGCCGGTCGGGCCGGTCAGCAGGAAGCAGCCGATCGGCTTCTCCGGATTGCCCAGGCCCGAGCGCGCCATCTTGATCGCACTGGTCAACGCGTCGATCGCGCCATCCTGGCCGAACACGACCATCTTGAGGTTGCGGTCGAGGTTCTTCAGCACGTCGCGGTCGGACGCGGACACCTGCTTGGGCGGGATGCGTGCCATGCGCGCGACGATGAACTCGATGTCGGGCACGTCGACGCGACCGCTGCGCTGCTCCTGCGGCAGCAGGTGCTGGCGCGCGCCGGCCTCGTCGATCACGTCGATCGCCTTGTCCGGCAGCAGGCGGTCGGCGATGTGCTTGACCGACAGCTCGACCGCGGCGCGCAGCGCCTCGTTGGTGTACTCGACCTTGTGGTGTTCCTCGAAGCGCGTCTTCAGGCCCTTGAGGATCTCCACGCTGTCGGCGATGGTCGGCTCGACCACGTCGATCTTCTGGAAGCGCCGCGCCAGCGCGCGGTCCTTCTCGAACACGCCGCGGTATTCCTGGAACGTGGTCGAACCGATGCAGCGCAGCTCGCCGCTGGCCAGCACCGGCTTGATCAGGTTCGATGCATCCATCGTGCCGCCGGACGCGGAGCCCGCGCCGATGATCGTGTGGATCTCGTCGATGAACAGGATCGCGCCCGGCTCCTTCCTGAGCTGCGCGATGACGCCTTTCAGGCGCTTTTCGAAGTCGCCGCGATACTTGGTGCCGGCGACCAGCGCGCCGAGGTCGAGCGACCAGATCGTGCAGTCGGCCAGCACGTCCGGCACGCTGCCGTCGACGATGCGCTTGGCCAGCCCTTCGGCGAGCGCGGTCTTGCCGACGCCGGCCTCGCCGACGTAGAGCGGATTGTTCTTGCGCCGGCGGCACAGCACCTGGATCGTGCGCTCGATCTCTTCCTGCCGGCCGATCAGCGGATCGATCTTGCCCTGGCGCGCCAGTTCGTTGAGGTTGTTGGCGAACTCGGCCAGCGGATTGCCGCGCGCCTCCTCGCCGCCTTCGGCCTCGCGCGCGGCCTCGCCCCCGGGCGGCTGCGCGCCCGACTCGTGGCCGATCTTGGCGATGCCGTGCGAGATGTAGTTGACCACGTCCAGCCGGGTGATCTCCTGCTGGCCGAGGAAGTAGACCGCGTGCGAATCCTTCTCGCCGAAGATCGCGACCAGCACGTTGGCGCCGGTGACTTCCTTCCGTCCCGACGACTGCACGTGGTAGACCGCGCGCTGCAGCACGCGCTGGAAACCGAGCGTCGGCTGCGTGTCGCGCTCTTCGTTGGGCGGCAGCACGGGCACGGTCTCGGTGATGATCGCGCGCAGGTCGCGCGCGAGCTTGCCGAGGTCCGCGCCGCAGGCGCGCAGCACCGCCGTGGCCGAGGCGTTGTCAAGGAGTGCCAGCAGCAGGTGCTCCACGGTCATGAACTCGTGGCGCTGCTCGCGGGCCTCCTTGTAGCACTGGCCGATCGTGATCTCGAGATCCTTGCTGAACATGCCGGAATGTCTCCGAATTTCTCTGCCGGGCTATATGAGGGATCTGCCAGGGGTTTTCCAGAGAGCGCGTCCTCCGGGAGCGGCTGCGCGGTCAGGCTTTCTCCATCGTGCACAGCAGGGGATGCTGGTTCGCGCGCGAGAACTCGTTGACCTGGGTGACCTTGGTCTCGGCCACCTCGCGCGTGAACACGCCGCACACGCCCTTGCCGCGCGTATGCACGTGCAGCATCACCTGGGTCGCGCGCTCGCGGTCCATGTTGAAGAAGGTCTCCAGTACGACGATCACGAAATCCATCGGCGTGAAATCGTCGTTGAGCAGGATCACCTGGTAAAGCGGCGGGCGGGCGACCTCCGGCCGCGATTCCTCGATGGTCGCGGCGGGGCCGATCTGGGTGTTCTGTTCCGGTTCGTGCGGCATGGCAAGGACATGGCTGGCGTGCGCGCCGAGTATAGCGCCCAGCCGCGTGCCGACGGCGGCGCAAGCGGCCCTGCTAGACTGCACCGATGACCCGATTCACCGACCATTTCGTCGCCTCGCCCGATGATGCCGAGGTCTGGCGCCCCCATGTCACCGTCGCCACCGTGGTGCCGCGCGACGAGCGCTTCCTGCTGGTGGAGGAAGACGTGCGCGGCCGCCTCGTGCTGAACCAGCCGGCCGGTCACCTGGAGCCGGACGAGTCGCTGCAGGCGGCCGCGGTGCGCGAGACGCTCGAGGAAACCGGCTGGCACGTCGCGCTGACCTGCCTGCTCGGCGTGCAGCAGTGGCGTTCGCCGTCCGGCCGCCAGTTCGTGCGCTTCACGTTCGCCGCCGAGCCGCTGCGCCACGAGCCGGCGCGACCGCTCGACGAAGGGATCGTGCGCGCGCTGTGGCTGCACCGCGACGAGATCGCCGCCGCCGCGGAGCGGCTGCGCAGCCCGATGGTGCTGGCCAGCGTCGACGACTGGCTGGCCGGCCGCCGGCTGCCTCTCGATGCAGTCCGCCAGTTGGCTCCATCGACCGGACCGAACTGACCCGATGAGCGCGGCACGCACCATCGTCGGCATGTCCGGCGGCGTCGATTCGTCGGTCGCCGCGCTGCTGCTGCAGCGCGCCGGCGAGCCGATCGCCGGCCTGTTCATGCAGAACTGGGAAGAGGACGAGCGCCTCGGCCCGTGCCGCGCCGACGCCGACCGCAAGGATGCCGTCGCGGTCTGCGCGCGCCTGGGCATCCCGCTGTACCTGCGCAACTTCGCCGCCGAGTACTGGGACCAGGTGTTTGCGCATTTCCTCGACGAATACCGCCGCGGGCGCACGCCGAACCCGGACGTGCTGTGCAACCGCGAAATCAAGTTCAAGACCTTCCTCGACCATGCGCGTGCCCTCGGCGCGGACAGGATCGCGACCGGCCACTACGCGCGCATCGACCAGGTCGACGGCCGCTGGCGCCTGCTGCGCGCGGTCGATCCGGGCAAGGACCAGAGCTACTTCCTGCATGCGCTCGGCCAGCAGGCGCTGGCGGCGACGCTGTTCCCGCTCGGCGGCCTGCACAAGGACGCGGTGCGCCAGCTCGCGCGCGAGGCCGGCCTGCCCACGCACGCCAAGAAGGATTCGACCGGCATCTGCTTCATCGGCGAACGCGACTTCCGCGCGTTCCTGTCCGAGTACATCCCGGCCCGGCCCGGCCCGATGCAGACGCCGGATGGCCTCACGGTCGGCGAGCACCAGGGCGTGTTCTACTACACGCTCGGCCAGCGCAGCGGCCTCGGCATCGGCGGCCGCCGCGGCGCCGGCGACGCGCCATGGTACGTGGTCGGCAAGGACGTCGCGCGCAACGTGCTCTACGTCGCGCAGGGCAACACCAACCACTGGCTGCAGTCGCAGCGCCTGGCCGCCAGCGACCTGACCTGGATCGCCGGCCACGCGCCAGGCACGGCGTTCCGCTGCAGCGCGATGACGCGCTACCGCCAGCCGCCGCAGGCGTGCCGGGTCGAGATCGCCGGCGACGCCTGCACCGTCACGTTCGACGAGCCGCAGCGCGCGGTCACGCCGGGGCAGTCGGTCGTGTTCTACGACGGCGAGGTCTGCCTCGGCGGCGGTGTCATCGAGCGCAGCGATGCGCCGTTCGGCGGCTGGGACACGGCCGCCCCCATCCATGAAGGAGTCGTCCATGCGTGAATCGCGCGTCATCGCCCTGGCCGGTGTGCTGCAGGCCTGCGGCCTCGTGCGCGACCTCGCCACGCGCGGCAGCGCCGACGGTGCCGCCGCCGAGGCCAGCCTGGCCAGCGTGTTCCGCATCGATGCCGACAGCACCGCCGACGTGTTCGGCGGCGTACGCGGCGTGCGCCGCGGGCTGGAAATGCTGCTGGCGTACTTCGAGCAGGGCCAGCGCGACCTGCTGCTGACCCAGCTCGTGCTCGGCGTGCTGCGCCTGGAGCGGCGCCTCGCCGCCAATCCGCGCATGCAGCGCGAACTGCGCAACGGCATCGAGGGCATCCAGCGCCAGGTCGACCACCTCGGCCTCGCCCACCCGGCCGTGCAGGCGCGCCTGGCCGACCTCTACGTCGCCACGCTGTCGCAACTGCGCCCACGCATCATCGTGCACGGCAATCCGCAGCAGCTCGCCCGCCCGCAGGTCGTCGAGCAGATCCGCGCCCAGCTGCTCGCCGCGATCCGCGCCGCCGTGCTGTGGCGCCAGGTCGGCGGCAGCCGCCTGCGCCTGCTGCTGCGCCGCCGCGACTACGCCATGCTCGCGCGCGGCCTGCTGGCGCGCAGCACGCTCGATCACGGATGATGTGAGACGTGGCGAGAACCCGTAGGGTGGGACGCAGCGCCGAACAAGCGATCGGATGAGCGCAGCGCCACGGGCGCGAGTCCCACCGAGGCGCCTCGACAGCGGTGGGACTCGCCGTGGAGACTTGCGCTTCACCCTGCGCTTCCGCGCGGCTGTGTCCCACCCTACACCAGCTCCCGTCCGCGCGATGACGCCATTGCGGCCGGCATGTCCGGCGCGCGGCCGCGCCAGCAGCGCGTCGTGCGCTGGAAGAACAGGCTGTTCGGAATCTGCAGCACCGCGCCGGTCGGTTCCTGCAGCGTCGTGTAGATCAGGTTGATGCCGACGACGCGGCCCTTCAGGCCCGGCTTTTCGCCGTTCTCGACCAGTTCGATCTCGTCGAACAGCCGGAACGGCCGCGTGGTGAAGAGCAGCAGCGCACAGAAGATGTTGGACAGCACGCTCCAGGCGGCGAAGAACGCCACCGCCGCGACTGCCGCAAAGCCGGTGAACGCGGTCCACAGCACCGATGCCGACACGCCCAGCCGGTCCAGCACCATCAAGGCGGCAACGCCCCAGACCACGAACGTCGCCGCCCGCCCAGCACCGCTAACCAGCGCATGCGGCAGGTCGTAGCGCGCGCCGACCCGGCGCACGACGCGCCGGATCAGCCAGCGCACCAGGATCGCCAGCGCGACGATCAACGCAAGCTGGCCGGCCAGGACGAAATGCCCGGCCCAGCGCAGCACGAACTCCGGCAAGAGATCCTTCATGGCGGACGATGTGCAGTCGCGAAACCGCGCATCTTACGCGATGGCGGCGATCGCACCGCTCCGCGTGGCGTGCACGAAGCGAAAGCCCGGCACGCGGCCGGGCTTTCGTACAGCATCCAACCACGGGACCGCTTATGCGGCGACGCCGTCGGCGACCTCCTTGTACTCGGCGATCTGGTCGAAATTCATGTAGCGGTAGATCGTGTCGCCGTTGGCATTGATCACGCCGATGTCGGCCAGGTACTCCTCGCGCGTCGGGATGCGGCCCAGGCGCGAGCAGATCGCGGCGAGTTCGGCCGAGCCGAGGTAGACGTTGGTGTTGCGGCCGAGGCGGTTCGGGAAGTTGCGCGTGGAGGTCGACATGACCGTGGCGCCCTCGCGCACCTGCGCCTGATTGCCCATGCACAGCGAGCAGCCGGGCATCTCCATGCGCGCGCCGGCGGTGCCGAACGTGCCGTAATGGCCCTCGTTGGTCAGCTCGGCGGCGTCCATCTTGGTCGGCGGCGCGACCCACAGGCGGGTCGGGATGTCGCGCTTGCCCTCGAGCAGCTTCGCCGCGGCGCGGAAGTGGCCGATGTTCGTCATGCACGAGCCGATGAAGACCTCGTCGATCTTCGCGTTGGCGACGTCCGACAGCGTCTTGGCATCGTCCGGATCGTTCGGGCAGCACACGATCGGCTCGACGATCTCGGCGAGATCGATCTCGATCACCGCGGCGTACTCGGCGTCGGCGTCGGGCTCGAGCAGCTGCGGGTTGGCCAGCCACTCCTCCATCTTCTTGATGCGGCGGGCCAGCGAGCGCGCGTCCTGGTAGCCCTGCGCGATCATCCACTTCAGCAGCGTGATGTTGCTGGTGATGTACTCGATGATCGGCTCCTTGTTCAGGCGCACCGTGCAGCCGGCGGCCGAGCGCTCGGCCGAGGCGTCGGCGAGCTCGAACGCCTGCTCGACCTTGAGCTCGGGCAGGCCCTCGATCTCGAGGATGCGGCCGGAGAACACGTTCTTCTTGCCCTTCTTCTCGACCGTCAGCAGGCCCTGCTTGATCGCGTACAGCGGGATCGCGTGCACGAGGTCACGCAGCGTGACACCCGGCTGCAGCTTGCCCTTGAAGCGCACCAGCACCGATTCGGGCATGTCGAGCGGCATCACGCCGGTCGCCGCGGCGAACGCGACGAGGCCCGAGCCGGCCGGGAACGAGATGCCGATCGGGAAGCGCGTGTGCGAGTCGCCGCCGGTGCCGACCGTGTCGGGCAGCAGCATGCGGTTGAGCCAGGAGTGGATGATGCCGTCGCCCGGACGCAGGCTGACGCCGCCGCGCGTGGAGATGAACTCCGGCAGCGTGTGGTGCGTCTTGACGTCGACCGGCTTCGGATACGCCGCGGTGTGGCAGAACGACTGCATCACGAGGTCGGCCGAGAAGCCGAGGCAGGCCAGGTCCTTCAGCTCGTCGCGCGTCATCGGGCCGGTGGTGTCCTGCGAGCCGACCGAGGTCATCTTCGGCTCGCAGTAGGTGCCGGGGCGGATGCCCTTGCCTTCCGCCAGCCCGCACGCGCGGCCGACCATCTTCTGCGCCAGCGTGTAGCCCTTGCCGGTGTCGGCCGGGTTCTGCGGCAGGCGGAACAGCGTCGACGGCGGCAGGCCGAGTGCCTCGCGCGCCTTCGCGGTCAGGCCGCGACCGACGATCAGCGGGATGCGGCCACCGGCGCGCACCTCGTCGAACAGCACGTCGGACTTGACCTGGAACTCGGCGATCACCTCGCCGTTCTTGAGCGCCTTGCCCTCGTACGGACGCAGCTCGACCACGTCGCCCATGTTCATCTGCGACACGTCGAGCTCGATCGGCAGCGCGCCGGCGTCCTCCATCGTGTTGTAGAAGATCGGCGCGATCTTGCCGCCCAGGCAGACGCCGCCGAAACGCTTGTTCGGGATGAACGGGATGTCCTGGCCGGTGAACCACAGCACCGAGTTGGTCGCGGACTTGCGGCTGGAACCGGTGCCGACCACGTCGCCGACGTAGGCGACCAAGTGCCCCTTTTCCTTCAGCGACTCGATGAACGCGACCGGGCCGCGCTTGCCGTCTTCCTCCGGCTCGATGCCGTCGCGCTTGTTCTTCAGCATCGCCAGCGCGTGCAGCGGAATGTCCGGGCGCGTGGTCGCGTCGGGCGCCGGCGACAGGTCGTCGGTGTTGGTCTCGCCGGTCACCTTGAACACGGTGACGGTCAGGCTCTGCGGCACTTCCGGACGGCTGGTGAACCACTCGGCGTCGGCCCAGCTCTGCAGCACGGCCTTGGCGTTCGCATTGCCCTTGTCGGCCTTGTCCTTGACGTCGTGGAACGCGTCGAACATCAGCAGCGTGTTCTTCAGCGCATCGGCCGCGATCGCGCCGACCGTCGCGTCATCGAGCAGCTCGATCAGCGGATGGATGTTGTAGCCGCCGAGCATCGTGCCGAGCAGCTCGGTCGCGCGCTCGCGCGAGATCAGCGCGCACGGCTCGCTGCCGAACGCGACGGCGGCGAGGTAGGACGCCTTGACCTTGGCGGCGTCGTCGACGCCGGCAGGCACGCGGTTCGTCAGCAGGTCGACGAGGAACGCTTCCTCGCCCGCCGGCGGCGCCTTCAGCAGTTCGATGACCGCGGCGGTCTGCTGCGCCGACAGCGGCAGCGGCGGGATGCCCAGCGCGGCGCGCTCGGCGACGTGTTGGCGGTAGGCTTCAAGCATGGAGGACTCCGGGGACTCGGTTGGACGGTGGTGACGATCAATCAGATCTCGTCGTTCCGGCGAACGCCGGAACCCAGTGCCTTTGCGAATCGCCGAAGACGCTGGGTCCCGGCGTTCGCCGGGACGACGGATGAGGGATTTCTTCAAACGACCGGGACGATCAGTTTCAGTCCCTTGAAATAGTCGCGGTAGAAGCTCTGGTCGCGCGTGATCAGGCCGCTGCACTGCAGCAGCGCGTGCGCGCCGATCAGGAAGTCCGGCACCGCGCGCGTATGCTCGCCGACGCGCTGGCGGTAGCGACGCTGCATCTCGCCGGCGCGCAGCGCCGACTTCGATTCGAGCGGGCTGAAGCGGATGCTCATGTCCTCCAGCACGGCCAGCGCCTCGGCGCCGTCGCGCAGCGCGCTGCAGACCTCGGCAACGACGACCTCGCACACGACCACCGGGCCGGCGCTCAGGCACTGGCGCAGGCAGGCCTCGGCGGCGTCGGCCTGCGGGCCGTTGGCGAGCAGGTCGACGAGGACGGAGGAATCGATCGCGATCATGCGGCTCAGCGCTCGAACGGATCGCCCGGCGCGCGGCCGCGGATTGCGCGCATCGCCGCGTCGGTCGACTCGAAGCCGTCGAGCTTGAAGCGGCCGCGCGCGCGCGAGATCGCGTCGTCGACGCTCTTGCGCAGCACGATGCGGCTGCCCTCCAGCTCGACCTTCAGCGTGCTGCCCTTGACCAGGCCGAGCGCATCGCGCACCGCCTTCGGCAACGTGATCTGGCCACGCTCGGCGACCGTGACTTCCATCGCAGCGGCTCCAAAAAGTATGCATGAATGATACGTACCTTGCGATTCATACTCAAGGCCGCATGTCGGTCACGAGCCGGTGCAGCGCGCGTCATCGCCGCATCGGAGGGGGATAATGCCCGCCTCGCCACTCCGCCGTCGCGGCGGCGGGAACGCATCGGCCAGTGGCCTGGCCGTCACGTCACAGGAGCAGCGCAATGAAAGATTCGTTCGCCACCCGCAGCACGTTCGAGCTCAACGGCCGGCGCTACCACTACGCCAGCCTCGCCAAGCTCGGCCAGCGTTTCGACCTCAAGCGCCTGCCCTACTCGCTGAAGATCCTGCTCGAGAACCTGCTGCGCCACGAGGACGGCGTCAACGTGACCGCGAAGGAGATCGAGGCGGTCGCGACCTGGGACGCGAAGAAGGAACCCGACACCGAGATCGCGTTCATGCCGGCGCGCGTCGTGCTGCAGGACTTCACCGGCGTGCCGTGCGTGGTCGACCTCGCCGCGATGCGCGACGCGGTGGTCAAGCTCGGCGGCGACGCCAAGCAGATCAATCCGCTCGCGCCGGCGGAACTGGTGATCGACCACTCGGTGCAGGTCGATGCGTTCGGCTCGGAAAGCGCGCTGGAGAAGAACGTCGAGATCGAGTTCGAGCGCAACCAGGAGCGATACGCGTTCCTGCGCTGGGGCCAGAAGGCGTTCGACAACTTCAAGGTCGTGCCGCCGCGCACCGGCATCGTGCACCAGGTCAACCTCGAACACCTCGCGCGCGTCGTGTTCACCGCAAACAAGGACGGCGAACTCTGGGCCTACCCGGACACCGTGTTCGGCACCGACAGCCACACCACGATGATCAACGGCCTCGGCGTGCTCGGCTGGGGCGTCGGCGGCATCGAGGCCGAGGCGGCGATGCTCGGCCAGCCATCGTCGATGCTGATTCCGCAGGTGGTCGGCTTCCGGCTCTCCGGCAAGCTCGGCGAAGGCGTGACCGCAACCGACCTCGTGCTGACCGTGACGCAGATGCTGCGCAAGCTCGGCGTGGTCGGCAAGTTCGTCGAGTTCTTCGGCGACGGCCTCAGGCACCTGCCGCTGGCCGACCGCGCGACGATCGCGAACATGGCGCCCGAATACGGCGCGACCTGCGGCATCTTCCCGATCGACGCCGAGGCGCTGCGTTACCTGCATCTGTCCGGCCGCGATGCGGCGCAGATCGCGCTGGTCGAGACCTATGCCAAGGCGCAGGGCCTGTGGCACGACGAGAGCACGCCGCCGGCCGAATACACGACCACGCTGGAACTGGACCTGGCCGACGTGAAGCCGTCGCTGGCCGGGCCGAAGCGGCCGCAGGACCGCGTGCTGCTGGAAGGCGTGCAGCAGAGCTTCCACGATGCGGTCGGCGCGCTGACCGCCAACCGCAAGCCGCGCGACCTCGACGTCGCCGACTTCGCCAGCGAGGGCGGCGCGTCGGCGATCGGCAACGCGGCCAATGATCTCGTCAACGGCGGCGCGCGCGTCGAGAAGGACGGCGTCACCTTCACGCTGCGCGACGGCTCGGTCGTGATCGCCGCGATCACCTCGTGCACGAACACCTCCAACCCGGCCGTGATGATCGGCGCCGGCCTGCTGGCGAAGAAGGCCGCCGCGCGCGGCCTGACGTCGAAGCCGTGGGTCAAGCCTTCGCTCGGCCCCGGCTCGCTGGTCGTGACCGATTACCTGAAGAAGACCGGCCTGCTGGAAGAACTCGAGAAGGTCGGCTTCTACCTCGTCGGCTACGGCTGCACCACCTGCATCGGCAACTCCGGCCCGCTGCCGCCGGAGATCAGCCGCGGCATCGCCGAGGGCGACCTCGCGGTCGCCTCGGTGCTGTCGGGCAACCGCAACTTCGAAGGCCGCGTGCATCCGGAAGTGAAGATGAACTACCTGGCCTCGCCGCCGCTGGTGGTCGCCTACGCGCTGGCCGGCACGCTCGACATCGACCTGACGAAGGAACCGCTCGGCACCGGCAGCGACGGCCAGCCGGTGTATCTGAAGGACCTGTGGCCGACGAACAAGGAAATCTCCGACACGATCGCCGGCGCGATCAATCCGGCCATGTTCGAGAAGAACTATGCCGACGTGTTCAAGGGCGACAGCCGCTGGAACCGGATCGCCTCGCCGGAGGGCGCGGTCTACCAGTGGGGCGATTCAACCTACATCAAGAACCCGCCCTACTTCGACGGCATGACGATGGCGCTGGCGCCGGTCGAGGACATCCACGGCGCGCGCGTGCTCGGCCTGTTCGGCGATTCGATCACCACCGACCACATTTCGCCGGCCGGCTCGATCAAGAAGGACAGTCCGGCCGGCCGCTACCTGATTTCCAGGGGCGTCGATCCGAAGGACTTCAACTCGTACGGCTCGCGCCGCGGCAACGACGACGTGATGGTGCGCGGCACGTTCGCCAACATCCGCATCCGCAACCTGATGCTCGACGGCGTCGAAGGCGGCTACACGCTGCACGTGCCAAGCGGCGAACAGCTGGCGATCTACGACGCGGCGATGAAGTACAAGGCCGACAACACACCGCTGGTCGTGCTGGCCGGCAAGGAATACGGCACCGGCTCGTCGCGCGACTGGGCCGCCAAGGGCACGCTGCTGCTCGGCGTGAAGGCGGTCATCGCCGAGAGCTTCGAGCGCATCCACCGCTCGAACCTGGTCGGCATGGGCGTGCTGCCGTGCCAGTTCCAGGATGGCCAGAACGCCCAGTCGCTCGGCCTGACCGGCCGGGAAACCTTCGACATCACCGGCCTCGACGGCGGCGAGGCGAAGACCGCCCAAGTCACCGCGACTGCCGCCGACGGCAGCAAAAAAACGTTCACCGTGGACGTGCTGTTGCTGACGCCGAAGGAGCGCGAGTTCTTCCGCCACGGCGGCATCCTGCAGTACGTGCTGCGGCAGCTGGCGGCGAAGAAGGCGGCGTAGGTTGCTGCAGGCCTGCTTCCGGCCCTGCAGCGGCCCGTTTTCGGCGGGTCGTCACGCCATCACGCGAGGCGGCGGGTAGGTTCGCCCGGGCCGCAGCGGCCGGAAGCAGGCCGCCTCGCGCACGAACGCCTCGTCGCTATTGTCCCGATGCCAACCCGGGATGCCCGACAGGGGCAGCGGCCGCAGCTCCTGCGGATCGGCGAGCCACGCACCGCGGCCGATCAACCCGGCCGCCGTGCGATCGAGCGCGGCGGCGGCGACCGCGTCGCCGCGCGCCAGCGCGGCCACCATGCCGGTATCGGCGCGCACGACCAGTGTCTTGGCGACGAGGAACTGGCCTGGCCGCAACGCATGTTCGAGCAAGGCATGGCCGAATACGCGCACGATGATGCGCGTGCCCCAGGCGACGGCTTCGCGCCGGAACAGCGTCGGCCAGTCGTGCGCGTCCCACGCCGCGAGCAGCGCCGGGTCGGCGCAGACGGCGAGCGCGCCGGCCTCATCGAAATGGGTCAGCGCGCATTGCGCGCGCGTGCGTCGCGTGGGACCGGCCTCGCGCACGCCGGCCAGCTGGCGCGCGTTCAGCGCCCACTTGATCGCCGGATGGCGCAACCAGACCAGCGCATTGAACAGGTCGTGCCAGTTGGCCTCGCGCGTGGCGAGGCGGCCGCGCTCGGCGATGCGCTGCTCGTAATGCAGGCCGTCGGCGAGCAGCTCCGGCGTCTGGGCGACGAACGCCGGCCGCGCGTTGCCGTCGCCCTCCTCCGCCCGCCGCCGCCAGTCTTCCAGCGCGGCGCAGTCCGGCCACGCCGGGCCGTGCAGCAACGCGGCGTACTCGCGCCAGTCCGCCAACGGCGGGCGCGCGAACACCTCGGCGCCGACGCTCGCGCGCGGCGGGGCCTGGAAACGCTGTCGGGAGGTCATGACGAAAAAGGGCGCAGCCATGACGGCTGCGCCCGGATACTAACGGAAGTCCGCGGGGCGCCGCGTCAGCCGTCGAAGCCGCTGCCGAACACGCGGTCCCACACCACCTGCACCGGTGCGGAAGACCCACTGGTGTTGCCGGCGGCGTCGGTCGCGCTCGCGCTCAGCACGGCCTGGCCGGCCAGCTCGCCGCTGCAGTTCCACTGGCCATTGGCGGCAGCGCGCGCGCTGCAGAACGGCTGCGCGCCGGCCAGCACGACGACGTCGGCATCGGCCTCGGCCGTGCCGCTGACCGCGAACGCCGGGCCGTCGAACACGCTCGGCAGCAGCAGCGTCGGCGCTGCCGGCGGCGTGCGGTCGATCAGCACCGGCACGCCGACGCTGCGCGCGGTCTCGAGGCCGGCGCGCGTTGCGCTGACGCCGATCGTGTACTGGCCCTCGCCGAGGCCGGCGAGCTCGAACGAGAACGAACCGCCGCTGCAGGCCGTGGATGCGTTGAGGAACGCATCGGCGTCATACGCCTTGACCAGGTCGCCGACGCGGCAGGTGCCGGTGATGCGGATCGAACTGGCGTTGGTGATGCCGTCGCTGTTCGAGCGGCCGCTGTCGGTGGCCGGATCGAGCGACGGCTTGGCCAGCGGGCTGAGGTCGATCTGCGCCGGCGCCGACGGCACACTGGTGTTGCCGGCGACGTCGGTCGCGGTGGCGGTCAGCATGTCCTGGCCGTTCAAATCGCCCGTGCAGCTCCACTGGCCGTTGCTGGCGGCGCGTGCGCCGCAGAACGCCTGTGTGCCGGCCAACACGGTCACGTCCGCGTCGGCCTCGGCGGTGCCGCTGACGGTGATGCGCGAGCTGTCCGGCAGCGTCGGCAGCACCAGCGTCGGCGCGGCCGGCGCGGTGCGGTCGATCAGCACGAACGCACCCGGACTGCGCGCGGTTTCCAGACCATTGCGCGTCGCGGTCACGCCGATCACGCGCAGGCCTTCCGGCGCGCCGGCGACGTTGATCGCGAACGTGCCGCCGTTGCAGCTGCCCGAGGCGCCCAGGTAGGTGTCGAGGTCGTAGACCTTGACCAGGTCGCCGGCCTGGCAGGTGCCGGTGATGCGGATCGGATCGGCCTTGGTGACGCCGTCGCTGCTCGAGCGGCCGGTGTCGGTGGCCGGATCGAGGAACGGCGCGGCCAGCGGGCCGAGGTCGATCTGCAGCGGCGCGGATGCGTCGCTGGTGTTGCCGGCGACGTCGGTCGCGGTCGCGGTCAGCGTGGCCTGGCCGGCGAGGTCGCCGCCGCAGCTCCACTGCCCGTTGCTGCCGGCGCGTGCGCCGCAGAACGCCTGCGTGCCGGCGACGACGGTGACGTCGGCATTCGCTTCGGTGGCGCCGCTGACGTTGATGCGCGAGCCGCTGGTGCCGACGAACGCGAGCGTCGGCGCGGCCGGCGGCGTGCGGTCGACCAGCACGAACGCGCCCGGGCTGCGCGTGGTCTCCAGGCCGGCGCGCGTCGCGCTGACGCCGACGATGCGCAGGCCTTCGGTCGCGCCGGCGACGTCGATCGAGAACACGCCGCCGGCACAGGTGCCGGACGCGTTCATGTAGGCGTCGATGTCGTAGACCTTGACCAGGTCGCCGTTGCGGCAGGTGCCGATGATGCGGATCGGATCGGCCTTGGTCACGCCGTCGGTGCTCGAGCGGCCGGTGTCGGTCGAGGCGTCGAGGAACGGCGCCTCCAGCGGGCTCAGCTCGACGCGCTCGAACACGTACTCGGCGCGGCCGAGGTTGCCGGCGAGGTCGGTCGCGGTCGCGACGAAGCGGTGCACGCCCATGTCGAGCAGGAACAACGTATGCGGATTGCGGCAGGCCTTCGGCGTCTCGTTGTCGAGGCTGCACAGCGCCGGCACCGGCTCGTCGACGCTGACGCGGAACTGCGTCTCGTTGGCCGTGATGCCCGGCGCCGGCGCTTCGGGGAACGTAATGACCGGCGCGCGCGTGTCGATCGTGACCGCGATCGCCGCGGTCGGCTCGGCCCACTCGCCGTCGAGCAGCGCCTGCGCGGCGACCGCGTGCGTGCCGTCGGCCAGCGCCGCGGCAACCGCGGCGAGATAGCGCCCGTCGGCGCAGGCGACGCCATCGGCCTCGCGCACGCCGTCGACCAGCAGGTGCACGGTCGCGTTGGCGCGGCAGCTGCCGCCGAAGCGCGGCTGGACCACGTTCGTGATGCCGTCGTTGCTGGAGATGCCGCTGTCATCGGCGGCCAGCAGCGCCGGCACGCCGGCGGCCGGCTCGACCGCGGGCGCCTCGTACTCGACCGCGCCGATGTCGCAGCGCGGCGTGCCGGTGCCGAGGCCGTCGACGACGCGCGGATGGCCGGCGCCGCGCTGGTCGAACGCGCGCGCACCCGTCGTGAAATCGCTGCAGCCGGCTTCGTCGCCGGCGTCGACCAGCGGACTCGTCGCGAGCGGCAGCAGCGTCGGCGTCGGGCCGCCGTGGTCGCCGAGCTGGCCGTCGAAGCCCGGATCCATGTCGCGCAGATTGCCGACGGCAGTGAAGTTGCATCCGCCGCGCGAATCCGCAATCAGGCTGGTGTAGACGTTCAGCGTCGGCGTGTTGCGCGAGCAATCCGGCCCGAACGTCGTCGCGGCCGTGTTCGGGTCGACGTTGTGCGCGAACACTGTGTTGCGAACGGTCGAGGTCTTGCCGCTGGTGAAGCGCAGGCCGCCGCCCGAGCCACTGCCGTTCGCGTCCGCGTCGGCGCGGTTGTGCGTGATCGTGCTGCTGTACAGCGCGAGCTCGGCATTCGTGCCCTCGACGTTGATGCCGCCGCCATTGTGGTTCGCCTCGTTGCCGTCGATCGTCGAATTGCTGATGCGCACGAGCTGCGTGCTGTTGATGCCGCCGCCGGTGCCGGACGTCAACGTGCCGTTCGCGCGGTTGCCGATGATCGCCGAGCCGACGATGTCGAAGTTGAGGCCGCTTGTCGTGCTGCTGAGGTTGATACCGCCGCCGCTGCCGTTGGCGACGTTATCCCTGATCAGCACCTCACGCAGATAGCCGCGCATCGGAGTCTGCAGGCCGCCACCATTGGCAATCGACGTGTTGTCGCGCACCGCAACGCGTTCGAGGCTGAGGAATGCGCTGCCGCTGTTGTTGAAGATCCCGGCGCCGGACTGGAAGCTGCTGGTCTGACCGCCGCGGATCGTCAGGTCGGCGAAGTGCGCGGTCATCCGTCCTACTGTCACGCCGGTTCCGGTCGGATCGACGTGGATCACTCGATCGAGGGCATTGCCGTCGATGATCGTCTCGCCCATGCCGGCGCCGTACAGACCCATCGGCGCCTTCAGATCGAAGTCGCCGCTGGCGTTGTTGTCCTCAGCGCCGGCCAGCTCGATCTTGTACGTGCCGGCCGGGATCAGCACCGCGCCCGGCGCCGCGTTCGCGGCCGAGATCGCCTCGCGCAGCGAGCAGTCGCCGGCGGCACAGACGGAACCGGCCCGGTCGCCGGTGCGCGTCACGCGATACAGCGGCGCGCGATCAATCGCGAGCTTCAGCGTCATGCTGCCGGTGCCCGCCGTCGCGCGCGTGACCAAGATCGAATACTCGGTGTTCGGCGCCAGGCGCAGGCCGGCGATGCGCGCGGTGTTCGCGCTGGCATCCTGGTTGCCGTTGTCGTTGCAACCGCCGCCGACCAGCTCGAAATGGTTCGGCGTGCCAGTCCACACGCTGAGCACGCTGTCGTAGTTCGAGCCGAGTGTGTCGAGGTTCAGGTACTCGGTGTCGGCGCCGGTGGTGTAGCTGTACCACACCCCGTTGCCCGGATTGAGCGTGTTCGGGAAACAGGGCGCGATCGGTTCGTCGCTGTTGAACAGGGCGCTGCCGATGTCGGTCTGCACGACGCTGTACGGGAACGCGGTGATGACGGTGCGATCGGTCCAGCGATCATTGGGCACGGCGGCCCAGGCTTGCGCGCACATGAGTGCGCCAACGAGGGCTCCCAGCCCCCGCTTCGTGCTGACTGCGAACATCAGGAAATTTCCCCTTGCGGAATTGCACGCCGCGGAACGCCCGCGGCGCGGGCGCGACTCTAAGGGGAGTTCGAAGATCCGACGAGTGTCTCTAGTCACATGCGCGCTATACGCGCGCCTTACACGGCGAGCCGCGCGATCAGGTCGTGCTCGTCGGCATGGATGATCTCGACCTCGGCGAACTGGCCGGGCTTGAGCGCGTGGCCGTCGTCGATACGCACGATGCCGTCGATCTCCGGTGCGTCGGCCTTCGAGCGCGCGACCGCACCGTCTTCGTCGACCTCGTCGACCAGCACGGTCTGTCGCGTGCCGATCTTGCGTTCCAGGCGCGCGGCGGAGATCTCCGCCTGCACTTCCATGAAGCGCTCGAGGCGTTCCTCCTTCAGCCATTCGGGCACCGGATCGGGCAGCTCGTTCGCCTTCGCGCCGTCGACCGGCGAATAGGCGAACGCACCGACGCGGTCGAGCTCGGCCTCGCGCAGGAAGTCGAGCAGTTCCTCGAACTCGGCCTCGGTCTCGCCCGGAAAGCCGACGATGAACGTGCTGCGCAGGGTCAGGTCCGGGCACGCCTTGCGCCAGGCCTGCACGCGCGCGAGCACCTTGTCGACCGCGCCGGGCCGCTTCATCAGCTTCAGGATGCGCGGGCTGGCGTGCTGGAACGGGATGTCCAGGTACGGCAGGATCTTGCCGTCCGCCATCAGCGGGATCACGTCGTCGACGTGCGGGTACGGATAGACGTAGTGCAGGCGCGTCCACACGCCGAGTTCGGCCAGGCCTTCGCACAGCCCGTTCATGCGCGTCTGGTACGCCTTGCCGCGCCATTCGCGTTCGGCGTACTTGAGGTCGACGCCGTAGGCACTGGTGTCCTGCGACACGACCAGCAGTTCCTTGACGCCGCCCTTGACCAGCTTCTCGGCCTCGACCAGCACCTCGTCGACCGGGCGCGACACGAGGTCGCCGCGCATCGACGGGATGATGCAGAACGTGCAGCGGTGGTTGCAGCCTTCGGAGATCTTCAGGTACGCGTAGTGCTTGGGCGTCAGCTTGATGCCCTGCGGCGGCACCAGGTCGAGGAACGGATCGTGCTTGGGCGGCAGCGCGCTGTGCACCGCGCTCATCACGCTGGCGTAGTCCTGCGGGCCGGAAATCGACAGCACGTCCGGGTGCGCCTCGCGGATCAGCTCGGCGCGCTTGCCCAGGCACCCGGTCACGATGACCTTGCCGTTCTCCTCCAGCGCCTCGCCGATCGCATCGAGCGATTCGGTCACGGCGGCGTCGATGAAGCCGCAGGTGTTGACGACGACGACGTCGGCCGAGTCGTAGCTCGGCACGATGTCGTAGCCCTCCACGCGCAGCTGCGTGAGGATGCGTTCGGAGTCGACCAGCGCTTTCGGGCAGCCGAGGCTGACGAAACCGACCTTGGGGTTGCGGCGGGACATGGAGTTTCCGGAGATAGCGAACCGCGCATTGTACTGTGTAGGCTCGCCGGGCGCAGGCGCTGCGCGCGCAGGGTGGGACGCAGCGCAGGCTTGTCAGCCCTCTGCCCTCGTCCCTCGGCCCTACCATTTGCCATGCCCGGCGCTTAGGCTTGCCTTCCCCCTACGGAGCGCCACCATGGGCCAGACGATCCAGCTCAACACCTCGCGCCTGCAGTGCATCGGGGCCTACCTCGCCAGACCCGCAGGGACACCGAAGGGCGGGCTCGTCGTCGTGCAGGAAATCTTCGGCGTCAACGCGCACATGCGCGGCGTGGTCGACCGCTTCGCCGAGCACGGCTACACCGCGATCGCACCGGCGTTCTTCGACCACGTCGAAAGCGGGGTCGAGCTCGACTACGACAGCGAAGGCATGGCACGAGGGCGCCGGTTGGCCGGCGAAATCCCGTTCGACCTCGCGATCGAGGACGTCGCCAGCGCCGCCGAGGCGATCGCCTCGGCCGGCAGGATCGGCTGCGTCGGCTATTGCTGGGGCGGCACGGTCGCATTCCTCGCCGCGACGCGGCTCGGCCTGCCGGCGGTCAGCTACTACGGCGCGCGCAACGTGAACTTCCTCGACGAAACGCCCAAGGCAGCGGTGATGTTCCATTTCGGCCTGCGGGACAAGTCGATCCCGCCCGAGGCGATCGCGCGCCATCGCGCCGCGCTGCCCGACGCGGAGATCTTCACCTACCCGGCCGGCCATGCGTTCAACCGCGAGGTCGATTCGAAGGCCTACGACGCGGCCAGCGCGCAGCTCGCGCTCGAGCGCACGCTGGCGTTCTTCGACCGCGAGCTCGCAGGCGCATGAGCACAGCCTTTCCGCTCGACCCGCGCCTCGCCGCCGATACCCATGCCATCGGCGAGCTGCCGCTGTCGCGCCTGCTGCTGATGGACGATGCGCGCTTTCCGTGGCTGATCCTGGTGCCGCGCATCGCCGGCGCGCGCGAGCTGTTCGACCTCGATCCAAGCGACCGCGCCACCCTGCTCGACGAGCTGTCCGCGGTCGGCCGCGCGCTGGAAACGCTGCTGCGGCCGGACAAGCTCAACATCGCCGCGCTCGGCAACGTCGTGCCGCAGTTGCACGTGCACCTGATCGCGCGCTACGCGCACGACGACGCGTGGCCACAGCCGGTCTGGGGCCACGGCGTGCGCAGCCCTTACGAGGCGACCGCGCGCGAGCGGCGGCTGGCCGAACTGCGCGACGCGCTGGCAACCGCCTTCGCCTGATGGCGACGCCGGCCGACGCGCGCGGATTCGCGGTCGAGCCGCTCGGCGAAACGGTGCTGCTGCTGCGCTTCGGCGAGCGCATCGAGACTGCGCTGAACGCGCGCGTGCACGCGGCTGCGGCGATCCTGCACTCGGCCGCGCTGCCGGGCGTGACCGACCTCGTGCCGGCCTACGCCACGCTTGCGCTGCACTATCGCCCCGAGGTCTGGGCCAGCGGCGACGACGCGCCATGGCGGCAGCTCGCCGATGCGGTCGCGGCGGTATTCGCCGCGCCGCCCGCGCACGCCTCGACCGAGCCGGCGACGCGCATCGTGCCGGTCTGCTACGGCGGCGAGTTCGGGCCGGACCTGGAGGCGCTGGCACGCCACGCCGGCCTCACGCCCGGCGAGGCAATCGCGTGCCACGTCGCGGCCGACTACCGCGTCGCGATGCTCGGCTTCGCGCCGGGCTTTCCGTACCTGCTCGGCCTCGATCCGCGCCTGCACATGCCGCGCCGCGCGGACCCGCGCACGCGCGTACCGGCCGGCTCGGTCGCGATCGGCGGCGCGCAGACCGGCATCTATCCGCGCGAGCTGCCGGGCGGCTGGCAGCTGATCGGACGCACGCCGCTGGCGCTGTTCGCTCCGGCCGCCGAACCGCCCTGCCTGCTCGCGCCGGGCGACCGCGTGCGCTTCCGCGCGATCGACGCGGCCGAGTTCGCCGCGCTGAGTCGCGCATGAGCGTGACCGTGCTGAAGGCGGGCCTGCTGACGACCGTGCAGGACCGCGGCCGCATCGGCCTCGCCGCACTCGGCGTCGGCCGTGCCGGCCCGATGGACACGGTCGCGCATCGCCTCGCCAACGCGCTGGTCGGCAACGATCCGGCCGCGGCGGCGCTCGAGTTCACGCTACTCGGCCCGCAGCTGCACTTCGAGACCACGACCGCGATCGCGCTGACCGGCGCCGCCTTCGACGCCCGCCTCGACGGTGCCGAAGCGCCACCGTGGCGGCCGCTGGCCGTGCGCGCCGGCAGCGTGCTCGAGATCGGCGCCGCGCGGCACGGCGCACGCGGCTACCTCGCCATCGCCGGCGGCTTCGCCGTCACGCCGGTGCTCGGCAGCGCGGCGATGGACGTCAACGCCGGCCTCGGCCCGTTCGACGGGCGGCCGCTGCGCGCCGGCGACGTGCTGGCGACGGCGCACCTGCCCGGCGCACAGCCGGCCGGCGAGGCCGCGCTGCCGCCTGCGAGCTGGTCGCTCGACCCGCGGCCATGGTTCGACCCGGACCCGGCGCGCCCGCTGCGGCTGATCCGCGGCGCGCAGTTCGACGCGCTCGACGCCGCCTCGCGCGATGCGCTGTGCGGCGATGAGTTCCGCCTCGCACCGGCGTCGAACCGCGTCGGCTTCCGCCTCGACGGCCCCCGCCTCGCGCTCGCCGCGCCGCTGGAACTGGTCAGCGAACCGGTCGCGTTCGGCACCGTGCAGCTGCCGCCGGGCGGCCAGCCGATCGTGCTGATGGCCGAGCATCCGACCACCGGCGGCTATCCGCGCATCGGCCAGGTCGCCGCGATCGACCTGCCGCGCCTGGCGCAGCGGCGCCCCGGCGCGCCGTTGCGCTTCCGCGAGGTCTCTCTGGACGAGGCGCAAACACGCTATCTTGCGCGCGAGCGCGCACTGGCGCGCCTCATCGACACGATCGCGCAGCGGCTGGCGGAATGACCCGGACCATCGACCTCAATTGCGACATGGGCGAATCCTTCGGCGCCTGGACCATGGGCGACGACGCCGCCGTGCTCGTGCACGTGACCTCGGCCAACATCGCCTGCGGCTTCCACGCCGGCGACCCGGACACGATGCGGCGCACGGTCGCGCTGGCCGCCAACGCCGGCGTCGCGATCGGCGCGCACGTGTCGCTGCCGGATCTGCAGGGCTTCGGCCGGCGCGAGATGCACATCGGCGCCGACGAGGCGCACGCGCTGACGCTGTACCAGATTGGCGCGCTGGCCGGCTTCGCGCGCGCCGCCGGCACGCGCCTGCGCCACGTAAAGCCGCACGGCGCGCTGTACAACATGGCCGCGCGCGACGCCACGCTCGCCGACGCGATCGCGCGCGCCGTGCGCGATTTCGATCCGGCGCTGGTCCTGGTCGGCCTGGCCGGCAGCGAGCTGCCGCGCGCCGGCGCGCGCGCCGGGCTCGCGGTCGCGCACGAGGCGTTCGCGGACCGCCGCTACGAGGCCGACGGCTCGCTGACGCCGCGCCGCGAGCGCGGCGCAGTGATCGACGACATCGAGGCGGCGGTCGCGCAGGCGCTCGCGATCGCCAGCCACGGCGCGATCACCGCGCGCGACGGCAGCGCGCTGACGCTGCGCGCCGACACGCTCTGCGTGCACGGCGACCGGCCCGATGCGGCGACCTTCGCGCGTCGCCTTCGCGCGGCGCTCGAGGCGGCCGGCGTGCGCGTGCAGGCCGTGGCGGCTGCCACGAACACCATCCCCCTCCAACCTCCCCCTTGAAGGGGGAGGCTAAAGCATGCGCTGGCCGAAGGCTGACAATCGTCCCGTTGGCTCGCCGCCAAGCCCTCCCCTTCAAGGGGAGGGTTGGGTGGGGATGGTGTTGCTCGCACGAGCACGACAACCCCGACACTTGTTTGCCGTTCGTCCCAAGGAGCTTCCGACTCGATGAACTACTGGCCCCTGCTCGGCGTCGCCGTCGTCGTCGCCGGCTTCGTGCTGCGGCGCAATCCGGTGCTGGTCGTGGTCGTCGCCGGCGTCGTCAGCGGTGTCGCCGCCGGCATGAATCCGGGCGACCTGCTCGCCCTGCTCGGCAGTTCGTTCGTGAACAACCGCGCCCTGCTGCTGATGGTGCTGACGCTGCCGGTAATCGGCCTACTCGAGCACTGTGGCCTGCGCGAGCGCGCGCGCGACTGGATCGCCGGCTTCCGCGGCCTCACGCTGACGCGCTTCCTCGCCAGCTACCTCGGCCTGCGCCAGGTGCTGTCGATGCTCGGGCTGACCAACGTGGCCGGCCATGCGCAGACCGTGCGCCCGCTGGTCGCGCCGATGAGCGAGGCCGCGGCCGAGCGCAGCGTCGGCACGCTCGACGAGACCGAGCGCCAGCGCGTCGACGCGCTGGCCGCCGCGACCGACAACATCGGCCTGTTCTTCGGCGAGGACGTGTTCATCGCGCTCGGCGCGGTGCTGCTGATCCAGGGCTTCTACGCGCAGAACGGCATCCACCTGGAACCGCTGACCATCGCGCTGTGGGCACTTCCGACCGCGATCGCGGCGTTCGTGATCCACGCGCTGCGCCTGCTGCACTTCCAGCGCTGGCTAGAGCGCAGCTCGCGTGCGCGGCAGGCGCGCCGCGGAGCCGACCGATGCTGAAGATCGAATACATCTACTGGCTGCTCGGCGCCTTCCTGCTGGTTGCGGCAGTGCTGAACCTGCGCGAGCGGCGCCGTGCGATGGCCGGCTTCTGGGCCATCCTCGCCTGCCCGTTCCTGTTCGGCGACGCGATCCTCGCCGCGCTGGCGAATGGCACACGCTGGCCGGCGCAGGCGATGGGCGTGGGCGTGCTCGGCCTCGGCGTGATGGCCGCGCGTGGCGGCCTGCGCGTGCAGGCCGACGACGAGGCGATGCAGGCAGCGCGACGCGACGCGGCGAGCCGCTTCGGCAACCGTTTGTTCGGCCCGGCGCTGGCGATTCCGCTGGTCACGCTGGTGCTGGTGCTGGCCGCGCCGTACCTGCGCTGGGGTGCGACACCGCTGATCGAACCGCGCCAGGCGACGCTGGTCGCGCTCGGCCTCGCCTGCGTGGTCGCGCTCGGCGCGGCCCTGCACGTCACGCGCGCGCCGCTAGCGACCGGCCTCAGCGAGGGCCGCCGCCTGCTCGACGCGCTCGGCTGGGCCGCGCTGCTGCCGATGCTGCTGGCCACGCTCGGCAGCGTGTTCGCCGCGACCGGCGTCGGCGATGCGATCGCGGCGATCGTCGGGGCGGTCATCCCGACCGACAGCCGCCTCGCCTGCCTGCTCGCGTTCGCGCTCGGCATGGTGCTGTTCACGGTCATCATGGGCAACGCGTTCGCCGCGTTCCCGGTGCTGATGGCCGGCGTCGGCCTGCCGCTGCTGGTGCTGCGCCACGGCGCCGATCCGGCCATCCTCGGCTCGATCGGCATGCTGACCGGCTACTGCGGCACGCTGCTGACGCCGATGGCGGCGAACTTCAACATCGTGCCGGCGGTGCTGCTGGAACTGCCCGACCAGTATGGCGTGATCCGCGCGCAGCTGCCGACCGCGCTGGCGCTGCTGGCGGTGAACGTCGCGCTGATGTGGTGGCTGGTGTTCCGGTAGGGTGGGACGCAGCCGCGCAGCGGCGAGTCCCACCGCCCGTGCGCAACAACGGTGGGACTCGCGCCCTCGGCGCCGCAGCCCACCCTGCTCGGCTTCAGCCCTTGGCCCTGCTCCGTGCCAGAATCCGGATCCCGCTCCGATCCCGACCGCCATGTCCGCACTTCCAACCATCCTGCTGACCGGCTTCGAGCCATTCGGCGGCGAGCGCATCAATCCATCGCAGGAAATCGTGCGTGCGCTCGAAGGCGCGACGATCGCGCAGCACCGCGTGGCCGGCGCGATCCTGCCGGTCGTGTTCGCGGCGACGCTGCCGTTGCTGGAGGACTTGATCGCGGCGCACCGGCCGGTGCTGGTGCTGGCGCTGGGCCAGGCCGGCGGACGCAGCGCGCTGTCGATCGAGCGCGTGGCGGTGAACCTGGTCGACGCGCGCATCGCCGACAACGACGGCGCGCAGCCGATCGACGTGCCGGTCGTCGCGGGCGCGCCGAACGCGTATTTCTCGACCCTGCCGGTCAAGGCGATCACGGCACGGCTGAGGACGCTCGGCATCCCGGTCGCGCCGTCGCTGAGCGCCGGCACGTTCGTCTGCAACCAGGTCTTCTACGCTCTCGCGCACCTGCTGGCGACGCGCCATCCGCACGCACGCGGCGGCTTCGTGCACGTGCCGTGGCTGCCCGAGCAGGCCGCGCATCACCCCGAGGCGCCGAGCATGGCGCTCGACACGATGATCGCCGGCGTGCGCGCGGCGATCGAGTGTGCACTGACGACGCAGGATGACCTGCGCGTCAGCGGCGGCGCGACGCATTGAAGATGGGAATGGGGAATGGGGAATCGGGAATGGCAGAGCGAACGGCAAGGCCGCGACGACGCCTCGCCATTCCCGGTTCCCGGCGCAGCCTTAGCAGCCCTGGCCGGGCGCATCCTCGGCGCTGACCTCGACGATCAAGCGGCCGGTGGCAGCGTACGGCAGCTTCACCTTGACCGCGTCGGTCGAGTAGTAGAAGCCGTTCTTGTTGGTCGGTGCCTTGAGCGCCTCGCGCGCCTCGGATTCGTAGGACTTGCCGACCACGTCGGCCGTGGTGGCAACCGCGAAGCGCCGCACCTTGTCGAGTGGCACGCAAGCGAGCAGACGGGTGCGCTTGAACGGCCGCATGTCAAGGTGCAGCGGCTTGGCCTCGACCGGATCGCCAACCTGCTCGTCGCCGTCGAGGCGGTACAGTAGCGGCTTGAACACGGTATTTCCGCGCCCCTTCTGGTTCGGCTGCGCAACCACCTGGATGCGCACGGCGGCATGCGCCAGTTCCTCGGGCAGTTCGATGATGCGGTAGCGACTGCGGCCCTTGGCGAAGTCGCGCTCGGGCGCCGCGCTGCCGATCGTGAAGCGCAGCGGCTGTCCCGGTTGCAGCGCGATGGCCCCCTCGGCCGGCGCATCGACGACTGCCGGCGTGTCGGAGCCGCGATCGAACAGGCGATGCTTCCAGTCCGAAAAGGTTTCGCCGATGCGGCTGAGTGGATTGGCCAGCGCGACCTGCGACGTGACCAGCGCGATCACCAGCGCGGCGCGCGAAGGACGGAGGAGGGAATGGAACGGCACGGCAACTCCTGCGAACGGCGGATATCGATCATCGCAGCGCGGGCGCCGCGACAGGAGTGACATCGGTCATGCCGTGGCGCCGGTGTTGCGCGACCGCGCCAAACGGCGCGGTCGCGCGGAACTCAGTTCGCCGGATCGATCGGCTTGAGCTCGCCGCCGTCCTGCTCGAACGCCTTGAGCTGCAGCGTCTTGGCGATCGAACCGACCGCCTTGCGCTGCTCGTCGCTGGCGCCACGCTTGAGCACGATGCCGGTGACGTGCTCGGTGTCCTTGAGGTCGCTGATGTAGCCGAAAAGCTCGGCCTTGCCCATTGTCGCGCCGCCGATCGAGAACTTGTCGTTCTTGGCCGGCACGACGATCGCGTTGCCGTCACGCACGTCCGAGGCCGCGACCGCGCCGCCCATGACGGCGAGGCCGAGGGCCAGCACGATGCCACGCATGAAACTCTTCATTGCCCTTCTCCTGGGGGTTCGCTGTCGGGGGTACTACTGCGCCGAGTCGCTGTCGGCGTCCTTGATGTTGGCCTGCAGCTCCGAGATCAGGCCGTTGCTTTCCTCGACGAAGGCCGTGAAATGCATCTGGTGCGCGATCCGCGCCAGTGAGGCCAGGTGTTCCTTCTTGATCTTCTGCTTCTCGCCGCGCTTGAGCAGGACGGTGGCCATCGGCAGAGATTCCTCCTGCCGGTAACGGAACGCGCCCTTGAGGTCCTCGGGCGTCAGCGGCGCGCCGTCGTAGTCGAACTGGTTGTCCTTGTCGGCGAGGATCGTGACGTCGAAGCTCGTCGGAATGTTCGCCGCCTGCACCAGGTCGGGTTTGGTGCGGCCGCCGCCGCAGGCGGCCAGCAGCACCGCCGCCGCCGCGAGCGCGACGAGCTTCCAGTGGATTGCGGTCAGAAGATTGCGCATGTTCGACTCCAGGCTGGGCGCGAAACGCGCAAGACTACCACCATCGCAGCGCCGGCGAGACGCGACCGGCAAATCGCCGGCAGAGCCGGCTCAGGCGTGCGGCAGCGTCACGCCGGTCTGGCCCATGTACTTGCCGCCGCGGTCCTTGTAGCTGGTCTCGCAGTCCTCGTCGGACTCGAAGAACAGCATCTGCGCGACGCCCTCGTTGGCGTAGATCTTCGCCGGCAGCGGCGTCGTGTTGGAGAACTCGAGCGTGACGTGGCCTTCCCACTCCGGCTCCAGCGGCGTCACGTTGACGATGATGCCGCAGCGCGCGTAGGTGCTCTTGCCCAGGCACACGGTCAGCACGCGGCGGGGGATGCGGAAGTACTCGACCGTGCGCGCCAGCGCGAACGAGTTCGGCGGGATGATGCAGACGTCGGACTTCACGTCGACGAAGCTGCGCGCGTCGAAGTTCTTCGGATCGACGATGGTCGAGTTGATGTTCGTGAACACCTTGAACTCGTCCGCGCAGCGCACGTCATAGCCGTAGCTGGAGGTGCCGTACGAGATCAGCCGCTCGCCGCCGTTGCGCTTGACCTGCGCCGGTGCGAACGGCTCGATCATGCCGTGCTGCTCGGCCATGCGGCGGATCCATTTGTCGCTTTTGATAGTCATGGGAATCGGGAATGGGGAATGGGGAATCGCAAAAGCGCGCCATCGACAGCCTGGAAGATGCGAAAACGGCCGGGCATCGGCACTGCTCTCCGATTCCCGATTCCCGATTCCCCATTCCCGGCCGTCACGTATTCTGCACCACGATCTTCGGCATCCCGAGTGCCTTGTTGCGCGCGCGCAGCGACAGCCGCGCGGCGGCGTTGCGCGCGATCTCGCGGTAGCGCGCGGCGAGGTCGGAGTCCGGGATCGCGGCGACGGTCGGGGTGCCGCCGTCGGCCTGCTCGCGGATGCGGATGTCGAGCGGCAGGCTGCCGAGCAGCGGCACGCCGTACTGCTCGGCCATGCGCGCGCCGCCGCCCTCGCCGAAAATGTGCTCCTCGTGGCCGCATTTGGTGCAGATGTGCGTGGCCATGTTCTCGACGATGCCGAGCACCGGCACGTTGACCTTCTCGAACATCTTCAGCGCCTTCTTCGCGTCGATCAACGCGATGTCCTGCGGCGTCGTCACGATCAGCGCGGCGGAGACCGGGATGCGCTGGCACAAGGTCAACTGGATATCGCCGGTGCCGGGCGGCAGGTCGATCACGAGGTAGTCGAGGTCGCTCCAGTTCGTGTCGGTCAGCATCTGCTGCAGCGCCTGGGTCGCCATCGGCCCGCGCCAGATCATCGCGGTGTCTTCCTCGATCATCAGGCCGATCGACATCGCCTGGATGCCGTGGCCGATCTTCGGCTCGATGCGCTTGCCGTCCTTGGTGTCGGGCTTGCCCTCGAGGCCGAGCATGCGTACCTGGCTCGGGCCATAGATGTCGGCATCGAGCACGCCGACGCTGGCGCCCTCGGCCTTCAGCGCGAGCGCGAGGTTCGCGGCGACCGTCGACTTGCCGACGCCGCCCTTGCCGGAGGCGACCGCGATCACGTTCTTGACGCCCGGCAGCGGCGTCAGGCCGTGCTGCACCTCGTGCGCGAACACGCGGCAGGACACGCTGACCGCGGCATGCGCGATCGGCGGATCGGCCTCGAGCGCACGCTTGATCGTTTCCGCGAACGCAGCCTGCACCGACAGCGCCGGGTAGCCGAGCTGGACGTCGACGGACACGTCCGCACCGGCCACGCCGACGCCACGCAGCGCGCCGCTGGCGACAAGGTCCTTGCCGGTGTGCGGATCAGCGATGCCGGCCAGGATCTGCCGGACGCGCGTTTCAAGGGAATCGGTCATGCTCGGAATGGAAATCGGTGGGATGAGCCATTATGCCAGCAGCCTCCGCTGCAGCGCGCCTTGACGGCCATCGGTCGCAGCGGCAACGTGGGCGCTTGTCCCCACCCCGGCCAGGAGTCCGCACCATGCTGTCACGCTGCCAGTCCGCCCTGCTCGCCTTCGCCCTGTTCGCCGCCCCCGCACTGGCCGCCGCCGCGAGTCCGGTCGGTACCTGGACGACCATCGACGACGCCACCGGCAAGCCGAAGTCCGTCGTCGAAATCAGCGAGGCCAACGGCGAGCTGACCGCCAAGGTGCTGCAGGTGCTGCAATCCGAGCACGGCACGCATCCGCTGTGCACCGAATGCAAGGGCGACCTGAAGGACAAGCCGGTGGTCGGCATGCAGATCATCTGGGGCATGAAGCAGGACGGCGACGAGTGGAAGGGCGGCAAGATCCTCGACCCCAAGACCGGCAAGGTCTACGGCTGCAAGCTGCACCTGACCGACAACGGCCAGAAGCTCGAGGTGCGCGGCTTCATGGGCTTCTCGCTGCTCGGCCGCACGCAGGTGTGGGAGCGCAAGGAAGCGCCGTAACACAACCGCGCGCGGTCTTGCGCCTTTCAGCCCTCCCCTTCAAAGGGAGGGTTGGGTGGGGATGGTGTTGCACCTGGCCGCGGCTGCGAGCCGCACCCAGCCTGCGCAAGCGGCTGGCCATGCCATAATTCCGCTCTTGCAAACGAAGCGGAAGCTGCGACGCATGAGTGCGCCGACCCCAAAGCAGATCCTCGTCACCCACGCCCTGCCCTACGCGAACGGCCCGCTGCACATCGGCCACCTGCTGGGCTACATCCAGACCGACGTATGGGTGCGTGCCAAGCGCATGGCTGGCGACACGGTGCATTTCGTCGCCGCCGACGACGCGCACGGCACGCCGATCATGCTCGCCGCCGAGAAGGCCGGCGTGGTGCCCGAAGCGTTCATCCAGGGCATGCAGGCCAGCCACGAGCGCGACTTCGCCGACTTCGGCGTCGCGCACGACGCCTACTACACCACGCACTCGCCGGAGAACCGCGAGCTGGCCGAACTCGTCTACACGCGCCTGCGCGACGGCGGCCACGTCGCGGTGCGCTCGATCCGCCAGCTCTACGATCCGGTGCGGCAGATGTTCCTGCCCGACCGCTACGTCAAGGGCATCTGCCCGAAGTGCGGCACGCCGGACCAGTACGGCGACAACTGCGAGAACTGCGGCGCGACCTATGCGCCGACCGACCTCAAGGACCCGCGCTCGGTGCTGTCCGGCGCGACACCGGAACTGCGCGATTCGGAACACTACTTCTTCAAGGTCGGCGACTTCGCCGCGATGCTGCAGGACTGGCTCGCCGGCAAGCTCACCCACGGCGAAGCGGTCATGCATCCGTCCGTCGCGGCCAAGCTCAAGGAATGGCTCGACGCCGACGGCGGCGTGCGCGACTGGGACATCTCGCGCGACGCGCCGTACTTCGGCTTCCCGATCCCCGACGCGCCCGGCAAGTTCTTCTACGTCTGGCTCGACGCGCCGATCGGCTACCTCGCCAGCTTCAAGCACTACTGCGCCAGCGAAGCCGGCGCGAAGGCCGGCCTGACGCCAGCGTCGTTCGACGCGTTCATGCAGACGACCGATCCGGACTTCGACGGCGTTGCCGAAATGCACCACTTCATCGGCAAGGACATCGTGAACTTCCACGGCCTGTTCTGGCCGGCGATGCTGAAGGGCGCGAACCTGCGCACGCCGAATGCGCTGCACGTCAACGGCTACCTCACCGTCAACGGCGAGAAGATGTCCAAGTCGCGCGGCACCTTCGTGATGGCGCGCACCTATCTCGACGCCGGGCTCGATCCGGACTGGCTGCGCTACTACTTCGCCACGATGCTGACCGCCGCGCCGGTCGACCTCGACCTCGACCTGAAGGCGTTCGAGGAACGCGTGAACTCGCACTTGGTCGGCAAGTGGGTCAACATCGCCAGCCGCTGCGCCGGGTTCGTGCGCAAGTTCTTCGGCGGCCGCCTCGCCGCCGCGCTGCCCGCGGCGGAGCACGCGCTGTACGCCGCGGCGGCAGCAAAGCTCGCCGGCTGCGCGGCGCTGTACGAGGCGTGCGACTACGCCGGCGCGATGCGCCGCATCGTCGAGGTCGCCGACGAGGCGAACGCCTACGTCGCCGACAAGGCGCCGTGGCTGCTCGCCAAGGACGAGGGCAGGCGCGACGAGCTGCACGTCGTGTGTACGCTCGCGCTAAACCTTTTCCGCCTGCTGTCGATCTGGCTGAGCCCGGTCGTGCCCGGCATCGCGCAACGATCCAAGGCGTTTCTCGGTCAAGTGTGGCAACGCTTTGATGCCGCCGATACTCCGTTGCTCGACGCCTTCCTATGCGAATTCGTCCCGCTCACCACGCGCATCGACCCGAAGAAGATTGAAGCAATGATCGAAGCCTCCAAGGAATCCCTGAAGCCGACCGATGCTGCGGCCCCAGCGCCTGGCGCAACACCATCCCCACCCAACCCTCCCCTTGAAGGGGAGGGCTTGAAGGCCGCCACCGGCACGCCTGCCGCTGCTGTCTCGAATCCCCAATCCCCAGTCTCCAATCCCGGCCTCATCGCCATCGACGACTTCGCCAAGCTCGACCTGCGCATCGGCAAGGTCATCGCCTGCGAGTTCGTCGACGGCTCCGACAAGCTGCTGCGCTTCGAACTCGACGCCGGCGAGCTCGGCAAGCGCCAGATCTTTTCCGGCATCCGCGCCGCCTACGGCGAGCCGGACAAGCTGGTCGGGCGCAGCGTCGTGTTCATCGCCAACCTCGCGCCGCGCAAGATGCGCTTCGGCGTCTCCGAGGGCATGATCCTGTCCGCCGGCAGCGGCGGCAGCGACCTGTTCCTGCTCGATGCGGACGCGGGCGCGAGCCCCGGCATGCCGGTCAAGTAAGGCGCACGGATGTGGCTGCGGTGGACACGCGCTGACGGCCGTCGCCGGCTGATGCATTCATGACGCTGATCGACACCATCGACGCGCTGCTGCCGCAGACGCAATGCACGCGCTGCGGCTATCCGACCTGCCGCGCCTACGCCGAGGCGATCGCGGCCGGCGCGGCGGAGATCAACCAGTGCCCGCCCGGCGGCGCGGCCGGAGTGGCGGCGCTGGCCGACTTGCTCGGGCGCGCGACCAAGCCGCTGAACCCGGCCAACGGCTTCGAAGGCGCGCCGATCGTCGCGCTGATCGACGAGGACGTCTGCATCGGCTGCACCAAGTGCATCCAGGCCTGCCCGGTCGACGCGATCGTCGGCGCGGCCAAGCGCATGCACACGGTCATCACGGCCGAGTGCACCGGCTGCGAGCTGTGCGTGCCGCCGTGCCCGGTCGATTGCATCGCGCTGGTGCCGACCGCCGCGCAACCGCTCGGTCGCGCCGAAGTCCTGGCGCGCGCGGCGCAGGCGCGCAGGCGCTTCGAGGCGCGCACTGCGCGGCGTGTGCGAGCGACGCTGCAGCCCTCCCCTTCAAGGGGAGGGTTGGGTGGGGATGGTGTCGATCCGGGCGAGCGCGACACGAACTCCATCCCCTTCCCGGCCTCCCCCTTCAAGGGGGAGGAGAAAGGCGATGTGCCTCCGATGAAGGGTGATGCGCCTCCGATCACCCGCTCCGCCGTGCTCGAGGCGATCGCGCGCGGCAAGGCGCGGCGCGCCGCCGGCAAGGACCCGTCATCGCGATGAAGCGCGAGAAGATCGTCGAACTGTTCAGCCGCCTGCGCGAGCTGAACCCGCAACCAACCACCGAGCTCGACTATTCCACGCCGTTCGAACTGCTGATCGCGGTGGTCCTGTCCGCGCAGGCGACCGACGTCGGCGTGAACAAGGCGACGAAGAAGCTGTTCCCGGTCGCGAACACGCCGCAGGCGATCCTCGATCTTGGTGAAGAGAAACTGAAATCCTTCATCAGCACGATCGGCTTGTTCAACGCGAAGGCGAAGAACGTGATCGCCACCTGCCGCATCCTGGTCGAGCAGCATGGCGGCGAGGTGCCGCGCTCGCGCGAGGCACTGGAGGCGCTGCCCGGCGTCGGCCGCAAGACCGCGAACGTCGTGTTGAATACCGCCTTCGGCGAACCGACCATCGCGGTCGACACGCACATCTTCCGCGTCGCCAACCGCACCGGCCTCGCGCCGGGCAAGACCGTGCGCGCCGTCGAGGACAAGCTGGCCAAGGTCGTACCGGCCGAGTTCCGCCAGGATGCGCACCACTGGCTGATCCTGCACGGACGTTACGTCTGCAAGGCACGCAAGCCTGATTGCCCGCGCTGCGCGATCCGCGACCTGTGCGCGTATCGCCACAAGACCATCGATAAGACGGAATCGTAGCCTCGGCGTTACAACGATGCTGCAGTGTCATTGAAGCGTAACAGCCCGGCGCCAGACTTCGCGCCGGCTTTCCGCTCCCCGTCCCGAGGACTCCGATGAAACTGCGACACGCGATCGCTGCCGCCCTGGTGGGTGCTTTCGGCACCAACGCCATGGCCTATGACCTGCTCAACGACTGGCCGACCAAGTACAAGACCGACGGCGGTTACGAGTACGGCTTCAAGGGCCTGTACCAGTACGATTTCGTCAATTTCTCAGGCGACACCAGCAATCCGGCCACCGGCAAGGAAATCCTGCCGGACGCGGACGCCTGGCGCCGCAAGGAGTTCAACTTCTACGGCAAGACGCCATGGGGCCTGGACTTCAACATCGGCTACGACTTCACCGTGTCCGGCTTCAAGACCACGCCGTCCGGCGCCGGCGTGCACGGCAAGTGGATCGACAACTTCGTCCGTTACAGCAACAAGGACTACGGCGACTTCCGCCTCGGCCAGTTCAAGACGCCGGTCGGCTGGGAAGAGACGATCAGCTCCAGTGCGACCACGTTCCTCGAGCGCTCGCTGCCGGTGCAGGCGGCCAACGCCGACCGCCGCATCGGTGCCGACTGGACCTACACCGCCGTCCCGAACTGGCTGTTCTACGCCGCCTACTTCAGCGGCGGCGACCTCAACGGCAAGAACAAGGGCCACGGTCCGGCCGCGCGCGTGGTCTGGAACCCGTTCAACTTCCAGCCGGGCCAAGGTTCGCGCCAGCAGAGCAACGTGCTGCACCTGGGCATCGCCGCCTCGCGCGAGAGCCGCGAAGCGACCACCGACGGCCGCGGCATCACGAGCGCTGCGGCGGCGCGTTTCCGCGCCCGCCCGGAAGCGGGCCTGGCGCTGAACCGCCTGGTCGACACCGGCAACCTGAACAACCCGGGCAACATCGACCGCCTCGGCCTCGAAGCGGCCTGGATCCACGGCCCGCTGCTGGTGCAGGGCGAATACCTGACCTTCGGTGCCCATCCGGCCGGCAAGCCGAGCTTCACCGGCGACGGCTTCTACGTGTCCGGTTCGTGGGTGCTGACCGGCGAGACCCGTCCGTACAAGAACGGCTCGATCGGCAACGTGCGCCCGATGAACGATTTCGGCGCGTTCGAAGTCGCGCTGCGCTACAGCCAGGTCGACCTCAACGACGGCCCGGTGTTCGGCGGCAAGCAGCACGACTGGACGCTCGGCGCGAACTGGTACCTCGGCCAGCACTACAAGCTGCAGGCGAACTACGTCTGGGCCAACAGCACCAAGCGCTACGGCGCGCCGATCAATGGCGACGCGCCGGTCGACCCGCGCGTGTTCGAAGTGCGCGCGCAGGTCTACTTCTAACACCCTCTTTCCCGAACACTCTCCTCGGGGCGCGCAAGCGCCCCTTTTTTTGTGGTTTTCTTGTGCGATCGACCATGATCGCCGCCCAAAGCCGAAGGTCGGAGTGGCCGCGGACTCAGGAAAAGAGGACGTTGTCGAGCGTGTAGCGGCCTGTTGGGCGACCGGCGAGCCAGCGCGCCGCCGCGACGGCGCCGCGCGCGAAGATCGCGCGGTCGGTGGCGCGGTGGGTGAGCTCGATGCGCTCGCCGGCCGTCGCCAGCAGCACGGTGTGCTCGCCGACGATGTCGCCGGCGCGCACGGCGGCGAAGCCGATCTGGCCTTCACTGCGCGCGGCCTGCTCGCCCGTGCGCGCGAGCGCGGCGACCGCGTCGAAGTCCTGTCCGCGTGCGGCGGCAGCGGCGCGGCCGAGCGCGAGCGCGGTGCCGGACGGCGCGTCGAGCTTGCGGCTGTGGTGCGCTTCGATGATCTCGCAGTCCCACGCCGGCAGCGCGCGCGCGGCGTCGCGCACGAGCCGCGTGAGCAGCGCGACGCCGAGGCTGAAATTGGCGCTCCAAAGCACCGGGATCATGGCCGCGGCCGCGTCCAGCGCGGCCAGTTGTGACGGTGCGAGGCCGGTCGAGCCGCTGACGAAGGCGAGCCGGCGCGCGAGCGCGAGCGCCAGCGCGGCATCGAAGCCGCGCGCGCCGCTGAAGTCGATCAGCACGCCGCCCTCGATCGCAGCATCGAGCGCCGCGGCGTAGCGGAGATCCGGCGCGGCGTCGCCCAGTGTCTGCGCCAACGCCTTGCCGGCGAAGGCCGAGCCCTCACGCACCAGTGCGGCGGCCAGCTGCACGTCGCTGCGCTCGTGCACGGCGCGCAGGAGCGCCTGCCCCATGCGCCCGGCCGCACCGTACACCGCGACCGCAATCGGTGGGTTCATGCATCGCTCCACGTTGGAATCGCGCTAGCGTAGCGCATAGGGCGGACTTGGGACCCGTCGCGGCTGCGCTGGTCGTGGCGGGCTGCTTCGGTGGGAGCGCCGGCAGGCGCGATGCTCTCCTGCCGCAAAAGCATCGCGGCTTCCGCCGCTCCCACTGACCGCCCTGCAGTGGCGCTGCCGTCCTACGAAGTGACGCGATCCCAGAACCGCTTGACGCCGTCGATCCAGGAGCTGTTGCGCGGCGAATGGGCAGCCGCTTCCTCGCCGCTGAAGGTCGCCTCGAACTGCTGCAGCAGCTCGCGCTGCTCGGCGGTCAGGCGCACCGGGGTCTCGATCACCACGCGGCAGATCAGGTCGCCGGCGTGGCCGCCGCGCACGCCCTTCACGCCTTTGCCGCGCAGGCGGAACAGCGTACCGGTCTGCGTCTCCGGCGGGATCGTGATCTCGGCCTCGCCGCCAAGCGTCGGCACCGTCAGGCTCGCGCCGAGCGCGGCCTGGGCGAAGCGGATCGGCAGTTCGCAATGCAGGTCGCTGCCGTCGCGCTGGAAGATCGCGTGCTCGCGCACGCGCACCTCGACGTAGAGGTCGCCCGGCACGGTGCCGCTCGGCCCGGCCTCGCCCTGTCCGGCGAGGCGGATGCGGTCGCCGTTGTCGACGCCGGCCGGGATCTTGATCGACAGCGAACGCTCCGAATGCACGCGGCCTTCGCCGTCGCACTCCTTGCACGGGTTGGCGATGACCTGGCCGCTGCCGGCGCAGTGCGGGCAGGTCTGCTGGATCGAGAAGATGCCGTTCTGCATGCGCACGCGGCCGTGGCCGCGGCAGGTCGTGCAGGTGGAGGTCTTGCCGTCGGCCGAACCGCTGCCGTCGCAGGTTTCGCATTCGACCAGGGTCGGTACCTCGATCTGCTTCTCGACGCCGAAGACGGCTTCCTCGAGGTCGAGTTCGATCAGGTAGCGCAGGTCCGAACCGCGCCGCGCGCGGCCGCGACCGCCGCCGCCCATGCCGAAGATGTCGGAGAAGATGTCGCCGAAGATGTCGCCGACGTCGCCGTGGAAGCCGCCGCCGCGGCCGCCCATGCCGTGTTCGAACGCGGCGTGGCCGTGCTGGTCGTAGGCGGCGCGCTTCTGCGCGTCGGACAGCACCTCGTAGGCCTCCTTGGCCTCCTTGAACTTCTCCTGCGCGCCGGGATCGTCCGGACAGCGGTCCGGGTGGTACTTCATCGCCAGGCGGCGGAACGACTTCTTCAGTTCCTCGTCGCTCGCGGTGCGAGCGGCGCCGAGCACTTCGTAGTAACAGCGTTTGCTCATGGGGTGACGACCATTTCCATGCGCCGATCAGGCCGATCAGGCAACCAGATCAGCGCTCCCGTCACGGCGGTGCGCAGGCGATCCAGGGATTTGAAATTGCGCGCCGGCAAGGATCGCCAACGCAAACCGGAAACCGACAGGCCCCGCCGCGAGCGGCCGCGGACAGCGTCCGCGCCGCTTGCGGTCGAGGCCGGGTCTTACTTGTCGTCCTTGACCTCGGTGAACTCGGCGTCGACGACGTCGTCGCTCTTGGCCGAGCCACCCGCCTGCGCACCGGCGGCTTCGCCGGCCGGCGGCGTCTGCGAGGCGGCCGCGAACAGCGGCTGCGCGGCCTGCTCGAGCGCGGTCGTGCGCGCCTCGATGTGCGCCTTGTCCTCGCCCTTCATCGCCTTCTCGAGTTCGGCCAGCGCCTCCTCGATGCGGCCGATCTCGCCCGGCACCTTGCCGCCGTGCTCCTTGATCGCATCGCGCGTGGCGTGCACGAGCTGGTCGGCCTTGTTGCGCGCGCCGACGAGCTCGTGGAACTTCTTGTCCTCCTCGCGGTGCGCCTCGGCGTCGCGCACCATGCGCTGGATTTCCTCCTCGGACAGGCCCGAGCCGGCCTTGATCTCGATGCGCTGCTCCTTGCCGGTGGTCTTGTCCTTGGCGCCGACGTGCAGGATGCCGTTCGCGTCGATGTCGAACGTCACCTCGATCTGCGGCATGCCGCGCGGCGCCGGCTGGATGCCGGCGAGGTCGAACTTGGCCAGCGACTTGTTGTAGCGCGCCTGCTCGCGTTCGCCCTGCAGCACGTGCACGGTCACCGCCGACTGGTTGTCCTCGGCGGTCGAGAACACCTGCGACGCCTTGGTCGGGATGGTCGTGTTCTTCTCGATCAGCTTGGTCATCACGCCGCCGAGCGTCTCGATGCCGAGCGACAGCGGGGTGACGTCGAGCAGCAGCACGTCCTTGACCGTGCCGCCGAGCACGCCGCCCTGGATCGCCGCGCCGACCGCGACGGCCTCGTCCGGGTTGACGTCCTTGCGCGGCTCCTTGCCGAAGAAGTCCTTGACCGCTTCCTGCACCTTCGGCATGCGCGTCTGGCCGCCGACCAGGATCACGTCGCTGATGTCGGACACCTTCAGGCCCGCGTCGTTGAGCGCGGTGCGGCACGGCACGATGGTCTTCTCGACCAGGTCGCCGACCAGCGCCTCGAGCTTGGCGCGCGTGAGCTTGATGTTGAGATGCTTCGGACCGGACGCATCGGCCGTGACGTACGGCAGGTTCACTTCGGTCTGGTGCGAGGTCGACAGCTCGATCTTGGCGCGCTCGGCGGCGTCCTTCAGGCGCTGCAGCGCGAGCGGATCGTTCTTGAGGTCGACGCCCTGGTCCTTCTTGAACTCGTCGACGAGGTAGTCGATGACGCGCTTGTCGAAGTCCTCGCCGCCGAGGAAGGTGTCGCCGTTGGTGGCCAGCACCTCGAACTGCTTCTCGCCGTCGACTTCGGCGATCTCGATGATCGAGATGTCGAACGTGCCGCCGCCGAGGTCGTAGACCGCGATCTTGCGGTCGCCGCCCTTCTTGTCCAGGCCGTAGGCCAGCGCGGCCGCGGTCGGCTCGTTGATGATGCGCTTGACCTCCAGGCCCGCGATGCGGCCAGCGTCCTTGGTCGCCTGGCGCTGCGAGTCGTTGAAGTAGGCCGGCACGGTGATGACCGCTTCGGTCACCGGCTCGCCGAGGAAGTCCTCGGCGGTCTTCTTCATCTTCATGAGGACCTTGGCCGAGATCTCCTGCGGCGGCATCTTCTTGCCGTCGGCGGTCTCGACCCAGGCGTCGCCGTTGTCGTGCGCGACGATCTTGTACGGCACCATGTTGATGTCTTTCTGCACCTCGGCGTCGGTGAACTTGCGGCCGATCAGGCGCTTCACCGCGTAGAAGGTGTTCTTCGGGTTCGTGACGGCCTGGCGCTTCGCGGTCGCACCGACCACGACTTCGTTGTCCTTGAACGCGACGATCGAAGGCGTCGTGCGATCGCCCTCGGAGTTCTCGATCACGCGCGTCGAGGTGCCTTCCATGACCGCCACGCACGAGTTCGTCGTGCCGAGGTCGATACCGATGATCTTGCCCATGTCTGTCTCTCCCGCTCTCAATTCGATGCGGCACATTGGCCGCGAATGCCGCGAAATCTGGGGCCCGGCGCTACTGTTTCAAGCGTTTGCGCGCCCTACTTGACCACTGAAACCAGTGCCGGACGCAGCAGCCGCTCGTTCAGGACGTAGCCCTTCTGCATCACCATGGCGATCTGACCGCTGCCATGCTCGGCACTGTCGACCATGCTCATGGCCTGGTGATGTTCGGGATTGAACGCCTCGCCGACCGCGCCAACCGCCTTCAGCCCGCTCGCCTCGGCGACGCGCACCAGCTCGCGCAGGGTCAGCTCGACGCCGCTGCGCAACGCCGTCGGATCGGAGCCTTCGGCCGCCAGCCCGCGCTCGAGGTTGTCCAGCACCGGCAGCAGGTCGGCCAGCAGCTTCTCGTTGGCGAAGCGGCGCGCCTGCTCGAGGTCGCGCTGCATGCGCCGGCGCTGGTTCTCCAGGTCGGCACGCTCGCGCAGCAGCGTGTCGCGCATCTCCGCCAGCTTGCCCTCGGCCTCGGCGAGCTGGCGCGCCAGCGCATCGATCTCGCCGTTGATCGCGGCATCGATGTCCTCGGCCGACTGCGACGCCCTGCCCTCGGCGTTGGGATCGGTGTTTTCCATTGCTCCTCCAGTCAAGATCCGGCCGTCCGCCGGCACGCGGCGAACGGTGTTGCCCTCTGCACGCCGCTCCCGGCGGCAGCCTTCGGGCGCTCTATAGGGTCGGCTGCGAGCGCTTCAAGGCGCCGGAGATGATCGACGCGGTCGCCTGCACGACCGGAATCACCCGCTCGTAGGCCATGCGCGTCGGCCCGATCACGCCGAGCACGCCGAGCACGCGGCTGCCCACGCCGTACGGCGCGGTGACCAGGCTGTAGCTGTCCAGCGCCGCGAAACCGGATTCCTCGCCGATGAACAGCCGCACGCCCTGCGCACGCGAGCAGCGCTCGAGCAACTGCAGCAGGTCGCGCTTGCGCTGGAACGCCTCGAACAGCTCGCGCAGGCGGTCGACGTCGGTGGTGCCCTGGTCCATCAGGTTGGTGTGGCCGGCGACCAGCATGTCGTTGTCGGCGTTGTCGCCGAATGCCTGCTGGGCGACCTCGACGGCGGCGGCGAGCAGCGAATTGAGCCGCGTGCCCTCCTCGCGCATCTCGCGCAGCAGGCGCGCGCGGATCTCGTCCAGGCGCAGGCCGCCGAAGTTCGCGTTGAGGTAGTTGGCGACCTGTTCCAGCTCGGCGGGGCCGTAGGCGCGCTGCGCCTCGATCACGCGGTTCTGCACCTGGCCGTCGGTGAAGACCAGGATCACCAGCACGCGGTTCGCGTCCAGCTGCACGAAGTCGATGTGCCGGAACGGGAACTCGTCGCGGCGCGGCACGCTGACCACGCCGACGAAATGGGTCATCTGCGACAGCAGCGAGGTGGCGCTGCCGAGCAGGTCCGGCGTCGAGGCGCCGGTCGGCAGTTCGCGGCGCAGCTGGTTCATCTCGACCTCGCCGAGCGGGCGCGTCTCGAGCAGGCTGTCGACGAACACGCGGTAACCCTGCGCGGTCGGCACGCGGCCGGCCGAGGTATGCGGCGCGGCGACCAGCCCGAATTCCTCCAGGTCCGCCATGATGTTGCGGATCGTCGCCGGGCTCACGTCCAGGCCCGACGCCTTCGCCAGCGTGCGTGAGCCGATCGGCTGCCCCTCGGCGATGTAGCGCGCGATCAGCGTGCGCAGCAACTGCCGGGCACGGGCATCGAGCGGATGGTTGAACGAGGTGTTCATGGCGGTTCGGTGGTGGCGCCCCTGCGCGCCGAGGATCGGCGGACGCTAGCAAGCGCGCCTGCCCTCGATCAATAGGGGCCGCAGGCCGCGGATTCAATGTCGGAAGCCGGGATTGGAGATTTGGGATTGGGGATTCGGAAAAGCTGCCTGTAGGGCGACCGGCCAACGGCTTGATCGAGCCTGAGCCTGCCGGGCATCTGTAGGAGCGCACCCTGGGCGCGACCGGCGTCCGGTATCGGTGCAAGGTTGGTCGCCCACAGGGTGGGCTCCTGCGATCCCTTGGCCGCCCTGCCCCGCGCATGCTAGCGTTCCGCGGCTTCCTGGAGCTCGCCGTCGATGCTGGAAAGTCTCTACGTCAAGGATTTCGCGATCGTCGGCGAGGCCGAGATCGCCTTCGGCCCCGGCATGACCGTGGTCACCGGCGAAACCGGCGCCGGCAAGTCGCTGCTGGTCGATGCGCTGCTGTTGCTCGCCGGCGGCCGCGCCGACGCGGCGATGGTGCGCCACGGCTGCGAGCGCGCGGAACTGGCTGCCAGCTTCGACCTGTCCGCCCACCCGGACCTGCGCGACTGGCTCGTGGCCGAGGACCTCGACGAGGACGGCGCCTGCCAGCTGCGCCGCGTGATCCGCAGCGAGGGCAGCTCGCGCGCATGGATCAACGGCCGCCCGGTCACGCTGACCCAGCTCAAGGCGCTGGCCGGCCGTCTGCTCGAGATCCACGGCCAGCACGAACACCAGGCCCTGCTCGACCGCGGCCAGCAGCTCGCGCTGCTCGACGCGTTCGGCGGCCACGACACCGAGCTCGCCGAGGTCGCGCGCCTGGCCCGCGCCTGGCGCGAGGCCGGCGCGCGCATCGCCGAGCTGTCGCGCGGCGCCGACCACGCCGAGCGCGTCGAATGGCTCGAACACCAGGTCGAGGAACTCGAACGCCACGCGCTGGCGCCGGAGGAGCTGGCCGCGCTGGAAGAACAGCACCGGCGCCTGGCCAACTCCGGCCAGTTGCTGCAGGGCTGCGCGATGCTGGCCGAGCGGCTCGACGGCGACGGCGAGTTCGCGCTGCTGCGCCTGCTCGCACGCGCGCAGGCGGAAGTCGCGCACCTGGCCACGCTGGACGAGCGCCTCGGCCCGGTCGGCGAGCTGATCGAGGCGGCGCAGATCCAGCTCGGCGAGGCGAACGACGCCTTGGCGCGCTACCAGTCCGCGCTCGACCTCGATCCGGAACGACTGACCGAAACCGAGGCGCAGCTCGGCAAGCTGCACGAGCTGGCACGCAAGCACCGCGTGCGCATGCCGGAACTGAAGGCGCACGCCGACGGCCTGCGCGAGGAACTGGACAGCCTACGCGGCGCCGGCGCCAGCATCGCGCGCCTGCAGGCCGAACAGCAGCGCCTCGCGGCCGACTACGCCAAGGCCGCGCGTGCGCTCGGCGCGAAACGCGCGGCGAGCGCGCGCACGCTCGGCGAGGCGGTCAGCGGCCTGATGGGCGAGCTCGGCATGCGCGGCGGCCGCCTCGAGATCCAGTTGGAACCGCAGCCCGACGACGCGCCCGATCCGCAGGGCGGCGAGCGCTGCGAGTTCCTGGTCAGCGCCAACCCCGGCCAGCCGCCGCGCGCGCTGCGCAAGGTCGCCTCTGGCGGCGAGCTGTCACGCATCAGCCTCGCGATCGAGGTCGCCGCGCTCGGCAGTGACACGATCGGCACGATGGTGTTCGACGAGGTCGATACCGGCATCGGCGGCGCGGTCGCCGAGGTCGTGGGGCAGAAGTTGCGCGCACTCGGCGAGCGATGCCAGGTGCTGTGCGTGACCCACCTGCCGCAGGTCGCCAGCCAAGGCCACCAGCACCTGAACGTGAGCAAGTCCAGCAACGGCGAATCGACCCACACGCGCATCGCCGCGCTCGACGGCAAGGCACGCCAGGAGGAAGTCGCGCGCATGCTCGGCGGCATCGAGATCACGCGCGAAACGCTCGCGCATGCGAAGCAGATGCTTCAGCGCGGGAATCGGGAATCGGGAATCGGGAATCGCTGAAGCACGGCGGCGACAGGTCACCGTGCAGCCGCATGGCGCTCGCGCCGACGCGCTGGTACCGATTCCCTACTCCCGATTCCCGATTCCCGGCTTTTTCTTCCGCACATACAGCACCAGGCTGTGGTCCTCGATCACGTAGCCGTGCTCGGCCGCGATCTCGTGCTGCAGGCGCTCGATCACCTCGTTGGAGAACTCGATGACCTTGCCGGTCTCGACGTCGACCATGTGGTCGTGGTGCTTGCCGCGGTCGAGCTCGTAGATGGCCTGGCCGCCTTCGAAGTTGTGCTTGAGCACCATGCCGGCCGCTTCGAACTGGGTCAGCACGCGGTAGACGGTGGCCAGGCCGATGTCGTCCTGCTTGTCGAGCAGCGCGCGGTAGATGTCCTCGGCCGTGAAGTGCTTGCCGCTGTCGAGGATCTCCAGGATGCGCATGCGCGGATGCGTGACCTTGAGGCCCGCCTTGCGCAGTTCCGCCGATTCCGTGTTCATCCCGGTGTCCTCCATCCGTCGCCGATGCCTCCGCGGCAATAACCTTGCAGTTCAGCGCCCTAGTGTATCATCGCCGCCTTTACGAACTGCCGGATCTCGCCCGCATGCGCCTTCGCTGGATCGCCCTCCTCGCCCTCGCCCCGCTCGCCGGTTGCGGCGTCATCTACAAGGTCGACACGCAGCAGGGCAACCTGTTCGACAAGGCCACCGTCGAGGCCCTGCAGCCGGGCATGAGCAAGCGCCAGGTGCTGCTGGTGATGGGCTCGCCGTCGATCATCAGCCCGTTCGACCAGAACCGCTGGGACTACGTCTCGACGATGCGCCGCGGCCGCAACTCGATGCAGACCAAGGACCTGACGCTGTATTTCGAGAACGACTCGCTGGTCAAGATCGACGGCGACTACTTCCCGGAAGACCCCGACCAGCTGATCAAGGACGCACGCAAGTACAAGCGCGAGTTCCCGGACGAGAAGCGCCCGGCCGAGGAAAAGAAGAAGAAGCGTCCTCAGGACTGAGGATCGCGCCCGCGCCGGAGCGCGCTGCGCTCGGCGCGGCGTCGCCGCGCCTCCTTCGGATCGATCTTGAGCGGCCGGTACAGTTCGACGCGGTCGCCTTCGTGCAGGCGCGCGTCGCGCGCGACCGCTTTCGACCAGATGCCGACCGCCAGCGCGTCCGTGTCGAGCGCGAACTCGCGCTGCAGGCCCGAAGCGGCGATCGCATCGGCCACCGTCGCGCCCTCGGCGAGTTCGAGCCGGCGCAGGAACTGCCGGTCCGGCTCGGCGTAGGCGACCTCCAACGAAATGCGCTTGGCGCCAAGCTCAGCCATGGATCTGCCTCGCGGCCTTGGTGAAATCGTCGACCATGCGGCTGGCCAGCGCCTGGAAGCCCAGGCGCAATGCGGCGCTGCCGAGCACGCCGGCATGCGCGTCGAAGTCCAGTTCGAGGTCGATGCGGCAACCGTCGGCGCCGAGCGGGGTGAAACGCCAGTCGCCCTCGAGCGCGCGCAACGGGCCTTCGACCAGTTGCACGTGCAGGTGATGCGGCCGTTGCAGCGTGTTGCGCGTGGTGAAACTGTGCGACAGGCCGGCGAAGCGCAGGTCCAGCCGCGCGGTCAACGCGCTGTCGCCGTCGCGCTCGAGCACGTGCGCGCCTGCACACCAGCGGAAATGCGTCGGGTATGCTTCGACGTCGTTGACGAGATCGAACATCCGCTCGGGCGTGTGGCGGACGATGGCGTGGCGGCGGATCTGGATCATCGTTGAGTGCTTTTGCGGATTGTAACGGACATGGCCAAGCAGAAACCCAAGGAAAAGACCGGCAACAGCACGATCGCGCTGAACAAGCGCGCCCGCCACGAATACCACATCGACGAGCACTACGAGGCCGGCATCGCGCTGCAAGGCTGGGAGGTCAAGAGCCTGCGCGCCGGACGCGCGAATCTGGGCGACGCCTACGCGATCGTCAAGGGCGGCGAGATCTTCCTGTTCGGCGCCTCGATCGTGCCGCTGATCTCGGCCTCGACCCACGTCGTCGCCGACGACCGCCGCACGCGCAAGCTGCTGCTGCACCGCGAGGAGATCGACAAGCTGATCGGCGCGATCGAGCGCAAGGGCTACACGCTGATCCCGCTCGCGATGTACTGGAAGAACAACCGCGCCAAGCTCGACCTCGGCCTCGCCCGCGGCAAGCAGGAACACGACAAGCGCGACACCGCCAAGGAACGCGACTGGAACCGCGAGAAGCAGCGCGTCATGCGCGCCAAGAACCGACCGGCCTGACCGCTCCAAGCCCTCCCCTTCAAGGGGAGGGTTGGGTGGGGATGGTGTTTCGTGACCTCGGCTGGCCGCACCTCGATCCATCCACGACGACGAAAGCGCCCCATCCAGGCAACCCGCACTTGATTTCCCCGCACGCGACCCGCACTATCGTGTGTCCCCGGGGGCGACATGGTTTCGACGGGGGACGTGAAGTAGCTTGGAGCATGCCGAGGGCGTCATCTTCCTCGTTAATCCGATGGCAAAAAACTAGACGCGAACGACGACGTCTACGCTCTGGCCGCTTAAGGCCTAGCCCCGAACCCACTTGTGCTCGTGCTCGTGGATGTAGGGTCATCATCACGGGATCGCTCGAAGCCGGCGCCTTTCGGCAAGAGCTAAAACCAAGAGGCTGGTCCAGCGGTGCGCTTCGCACACCGTGTTGCCGCCGGACGAGACCCAAACGGTGAGCTAAGCATGTAGCGCCGGGCGCGGAGCGCCTTCGGACGCGGGTTCAATTCCCGCCGCCTCCACCAATGAAACAGAAAGGCCACCCTCGCGGTGGCCTTTTTGTTTCATGAGACGGTGTGGATGCGAACCCGCGGAGGCATGGATGCCGGAGCGAACATCGCCGCAGGCGATGGCCGTCGCGTTTGCGCGAGGGTGAGGGTGAGGGCCGGGACGGCCCGATTCATTCTCGCCGCCCCCATGAAACAGGCCACCCTCGCGGTGGCCTGTTTGTTTTCATGGGACGGTGTGGATGCAGACCGTGGCGCACGCAGTGCCTAGCGCGGCTTGTAGCTGAACTTCTGTCCCGCGACCGCGGCCTGGTACATCGCGCCACCCTTGACGATCGTGAACACGGCCATGCCTTTGTAGTACTTGCCGGCCGTCGCCGCCTCGTGCTTGCTGCCGCTCGCGCTGGCGCTGGCGCCCGTGGTGCCGACGCCCGCGCCGGCGGCCGCGGTGATCGCCACCGCGCTGGCATCGGCGCCGAACTCGAAGTTGCCTTTGGTGAATTCCTTGAAGGCCCGCGCATCCTGGAAGAAGACGATCTGGCTGTAGGCTTGGCCACCCGCCTGCAGGCCGACGCTGACCTGCGTCATCGAGGTATCGCCGACGTACTTGCCGCGGGCGTAGACGCGCCCGTCACCGTGCGCGGCGCCCACCACGAGACCGCCCTTGCCGATCGTCGGAAATACCGCGTAGCCGTAGGAGTGCCCGAAGAACCAGGCGCTCTCGCCGGCTTTCCTGAACAGCGACTCCGTATCGGAGTAGGAATCGGCCCAGCTGATCGCTCCCCACAGGAGCAACACCAGACCCGACAGGAATACGAACGAACGCTTCTTCATGACGCCTCCTTACCACCCAGACTGACTCAGGTCGGAGCGCAGAACTCGACGTTGCATACGCCTCGGCGAGCATGATCGTGGCAGCCTGAATCGTCGCAGCATGAAGGACATGTCGCTGCGTCGCAGCAACGTGTCGCGTCGCCGAGCAGCGCTTGCGCAGGAGCACGCGCAGCCGCGTGGCGTTGCGAGCTGGCCTACTCCTCCTCGCCGGCGGCGGGCGCCGTCGACATGGCGGGCACGCTGCCATCGTGCCCGCGCAGCAGGCGCAGATGGATCGCGTGCTCGTCGGCCGGATCCACCGCTGCGAGCAGCATGCTCTGCCCGGCCACGCGCTTGGCGATCGGCACGCCGTCGCGGTAGAGCACGCGCGAACCGACCAGGCGCGGCACCTTGTCGCCGGCGAGCAGGCTGCCGACGAGGTTCAGCGGGTCGGCGCCGCAGACGCAGACGAAGGCGCCGTCCGGGGCGCGCTGGCGCACCGAGCGCAGCGCGGCGATCGCTTCGGGCAGCGCGAACTGCTCGCCGGAGATGCCGGCGATGAAGCGGCCGCCGCGGATCTCGCCACGCGCCTCGAGGCGCTGGTAGACGCGCAGCAGCTCGCGCCACGGCGGCAGCCATTCGGCCTCGTGCGCGAGCAGGCGCCAGCAGACCACGCCGTAGCGGCGCAGCAGCACGCGTGCGACGTGCTCGAGCGCGTCGGCATCGGGTTTGCCGGGCGGCTTGGGTGGGAGCGCCGGAAGGCGCGATGCGTCCGTGGCGTCGGGCCGCAAAGGCATCGCGCCTGCCGGCGCTCCCACAGGCGCCTTGTCGACCGGCGCGGGTCGGCGCACGCGCGCCCAGCGACCGGCGTCCTCGATGCCGAACAGCGCGGTGCGGCGGCCGTGGCGGCGATGCGTCGACGGCCGCTTGGCTGTCGGCACCAGCAGCGCACGCAGGCCGCTGAAACTGTCCGAGTTGATCAGGCCGGCGGCGACCAGTTCGCCGAGCGCTTCCTCGAGTTGCACGTGCAGCAGGCGCGTGCCGGCCAGCAGTTCGTCGAAGAACGAGGCGCCGTGCGCGGCGAGGTAATCGGCGACCGCCTGCGCGCGCGACGACAGCGGCGTGTCAGCGCCGATCGCGGTGCCCGCGAGGCCCATCCAGGTGTCGAGCTGGCGCCGCGGCAGCAGCACGATCGGCGTCGCGCGCACCGGGCCGCCACCGCGCTCGCTGCCGCCTGCACGATCGCGCAGGCGCGTCCACACGATGCGGCCGGCCTGGCACAGCGCGTCGAGCCAGGTGATCTCGTAGCCGGCCACGCGCGCCGGCAGGATTTCGTCCTCCCACGCCGACGCGGCCGCCTCGAAGCCTTCCAGCTGCGCCAGCACGCCGGCCAGCGCGTCCGGCCCGCTGACCTGCGCGCCCGGCGCGACGCGCTGCCAGTCGAACAGGAAGCGCATGAAGTCGCGTGGTTCGACCGGCTCGATCTCGCGGCGCAGGCGCTTGACCGTGTAGCGATGGATGCGCGCGAGCAGATGGCGTTCGCACCATTCGATCTCGCTGTCCGGCGCCAGCGCCGCGGCCGAGAAGCGCCCGCGCATGACGAAGCCGTCGCGCTCGAGCGCGAGCAGCGCGAGGTCGATGTCGGTTTGCGAAAGGCCGAGCGAGGCGGCGAGTTCGCTGGCGCGAACCGGGCCGAGCGCGGTCAGGCGTGCGCGCAGGATGTCCACCAGCGCGGTTTCGGGCGTCCATTCGACGGCGGCATATTCGGCCGGTGCGGTGATTGCGGGCTCGCCTGAGGTGCCCGGCAGGAGCGCCTCGAACTGTGGCAGGCGTTCGGCGGGGAGCCAGGCAAATCCGGCCGCCGATTGAACACCATCCCCACCCAACCCTCCCCTTGAAGGGGAGGGCTTGCAAGCGAAGCGCGTCACGCGCCGGTCCACCGCGAGCTTGGCCAGCCACTCCGCCCAGCCGTAGGTCGCGCGCGCTTCGGCGTCGGTCAGGAACGCCACGCCCAGCAGCGCCGCGTGCAGTTCGTCGGCCGAACGCGCCTCCGGCCACGCCTCCTCGCGCACCGCGGCGATCGCATCGGGGTCGAGCCGGCCAAGGTCGTCGGCGCTGTCCGGGTCGCTCCAGCGCCTGCTGGCGACCGCCTGCGTGCGGCGTTCCTCCAGCGGCGCGTCGTCGAGGAACGCATACGGCCGCGCGCCGAGGATCTCGGCCGCGAGCGGCGATGGCGCGGTCAGGTCGCGCGCGACGATGCGCGCGTCGCCGGTTTCGAGGCGCTTGAGCAGCGCGACCAGGCCGTCGATGTCCATCGCCTCGTGCAAGCAGTCGTGCAGCGTCTGCTCAACCAGAGGGTGGTCCGGAATCTGCCGCTCGCCGACGATGTTCTCCAGGCACGCAACCTGGTCCGGGAACACCGTCGCGAGCAGGTCCTCGGCCTTCATGCGCTGCAGTTGCGGCGGCACCTTGCTGCCACCCTGGAAGCGCGGCAGCGCCAGCGCGGCGGTCGCGTTCCAGCGCCAGCGCACGCCGAACATCGGCGCGTCGAGCAGCGCCTGCACCAGCACGTCGTGCACGCTGTTGGAATGCAGGTAGCGCGCGACGTCCTCGAGCGGGAAGCTGTGGCTGGTCGACAGCGACAGCACGATCGCGTCCTCGGTCGCGGCCGCCTGCAGCTCGAAGTTGAAGCTGCGGCAGAAGCGCTTGCGCAGCGCCAGGCCCCAGGCGCGGTTGAGGCGGCTGCCGAACGGCGAATGGATCACGAGCTGGGTGCCGCCGGATTCGTCGAAGAAGCGCTCCATCACCAGCGTATCCTGCGTCGGCAGCACGCCGAGCGCGGCCTTGGCCGAGGCGAGGTAGTCGACGAGCTGGCGCGCGGCGGGTTCGGCGAGGCCGACTTCGTTGGTCAGCCAATGCAGGGAATCGGGAATGGGGAATCGGGAATCGGAAGAACACGCTTCCACGATTCCCGATTCCCCATTCCCCATTCCCGGCTTTCCGAGGCGATCGGAGATCTCGGCGCGCAACCGCGACACCGCCATCGACAGCTCGTCGCTGCGACCGGGCGCCTCGCCGATCCAGAACGGGATCGTCGGCGGTGCGCCCTGCGCGTCCTCGACGCGCACGCGGCCACGTTCGACGCGCAGGATGCGGTAGGAGTGGTTGCCGAGCTGGAAGATGTCGCCGGCCATGCTCTCGACCGCGAAGTCCTCGTTGACCGAGCCGACCCTCGTCGCCGCGGGTTCCAGCACGACCTCGTAGTCGGCTGTGTCCGGGATCGCGCCGCCCGAGGTCAGCGCGGTCAGGCGCGCGCCGCGGCTCGCGCGCAGCACGCCGTTGACCGCGTCGCGGTGCAGGTACGCCGCGCGCGGGCCACGCCGCGTGGTGAAGCCGTCGGCGAGCATGCGCACGACCGCGGTGAACTGCGCGCGCGTGACGCCGGCGAACGGATAGGCGCGGCGCATCAGCTCGAACAGGTCGTCCTCGCGCCATTCGCGGCAGGCGACCTCGGCGACGATCTGCTGGGCGAGGATGTCGAGCGGTGCGCGTTCGACGTGCAAGGTATCGAGCTCGCCGCGGCGCACCGCGTCGAGCAGCGCCGCGCATTCGACCAGGTCGTCGCGCGACTGTGGAAACAGGCGCCCTTTCGGCGTGCCGCTGACGTGGTGGCTGGCGCGGCCGACACGCTGCAGGAACGTCGCGATCGCGCGCGGCGAGCCGATCTGGCAGACGAGGTCGACGTCGCCGATGTCGATGCCGAGCTCGAGCGAGGCGGTCGCGACCAGCGCGGACAGCTCGCCGCGCTTCAGGCGCTGTTCGGCGTCGAAGCGGTGTTCCTTGGCCATGCTGCCGTGGTGCGCGGTGACCTTGTCCTTGCCGAGCCGTTCGGACAGGTGGCGCGCCGCGCGCTCGGCCATGCGCCGCGTGTTGACGAAGATCAGCGTGGTGCGGTGTTCACCGATCAGCTGTTCGAGCCGCGCATAGACCTGGCTCCAGCCGTCGCCGGACATGACCGCCTCGAGCGGCGCCTCGGGCAGCTCGATCGCGAGGTCGCGCTCGCGCACGTGGCCAGCGTCGACGATCGTGCAGCCTTCATCGGCGAACCCTGCCCCCGCGAAGCAGGGGAAGGTGCCGGCAGGCGGAAGGGGGCGCTCTGCGCCGACCAGGAACCGCGCCACCTCGCCGATCGGCTTCTGCGTCGCCGACAGGCCGATGCGCACCAGCCGCCGCTCGCACAGCTCGTCGAGCCGCTCCAGCGACAGCGCCAGGTGCGCGCCGCGCTTGTTCGGCGCGAGCGCGTGGATTTCGTCGACGATCACGGTGCGCGTGGTCGCCAGCGTGCGCCGGCCCGAGGCCGAGCCGAGCAGGATGTAGAGCGATTCGGGCGTCGTCACCACGATGTGCGGCGGCCGCTTGCGCATCTTGTCGCGCTCGGCCTGCGGCGTATCGCCGGTGCGCACGATCGTGCGGATCTCGACCTCGGGCAGCCCGAGCTGCTGCAGCTCGTCGCGGATGCCGGCCAGCGGCGCCTCGAGGTTGAGGCGCACGTCGTTCGACAGCGCCTTCAGCGGCGAGACGTAGACCACCGCGGTCTCGTCCGGCAGCGCGCCGTCGATGCCGCGCCGCACGAGATCGTCGATCGCGGCGAGGAACGCGGCCAGCGTCTTGCCCGAGCCGGTCGGCGCGGCGATCAGCGTGTTCCGGCCGGAAGCGATCGCCGGCCACGCCTGTTCCTGCGCCGGCGTCGGCGCGGCGAACGCGCGACGGAACCAGGCGGCGACGGCGGGATGGAAGGTATCCAGGGGCATCGGGCTATTGTGCGCGCGGCGGCGTCTCGCCGCATGAAACGCTCGTCAAGTTGGGGGCGGCGGGGCCTGGCCACAATCGCACGCACGCCGCCCGCCTGGGCGAGCCTGACGACGGATGCGCTGCGCCGGCACGGCCAGCGCGGCGATGGCGGTCAGAGATTGACGCCGAACGTGACGAACGGCTCGCGCAAGCCGCCGCGCCAGCGCGCCGCGACGCTGCAGTTGAGCGAGATGCGCTGCGGGACCAGATCGTAGCGGAGCCCGGCCTGCAGCGTCGGAGCATCGTGGCTGTCGCCGAACGCCTCGACGAACTGGCCGAAGCGCGCGGCAGGCGCTCGCTCGAACGCCACGCCCCAGGTCGCGCGCGTATCGCCTGCCACGCGGGCGTGCCGCGCACCGAGATTGACGTGCACGAGAAAGCCGTCGTCGAGTTCGCGATAGCTCGCCATCGCGTTCAGCGCGCGCGCATCCACGTCGTCGGCCGCCGCGTGGCCGGCCGGGACGCTGCGGTTTCAACCGAGCGACAGCGCCGCGCCCCAGCCGCCCGGGGCCTGTTCGCGCAGCAGCGCCTTGAACTGCAGCGAACCGAGCGTGTACGCACTGCCCTCGCCCACGTGGCGCGCGCCACCGGCCGTGACCTCGAGCGGCACCAGCGGCGTGCAGGCCGGCAGCAGCCAGCCCTCGTACCCGTGCCGACTCCATTCGCCCCACGCCTGCAGGCTGCACTGCCCCAGCGTCGTGATCGCCGCGTCGTCGTTCGTCATCGGCCGCGCCGCCTGCGTAGCGGGTACGCCGAACAGGGTCACGGCCGCGGCCAGCCAGAGCGCACGATGCAGCCCGGCGATGCGGTGCACCCGCCGGCGCCGAATCATCCACATCACAGCAGCCCGAACCGGCGCATCAGCCGCACCTTCACGAACTGCGTCAGCGCCATGTAGGCGGCGAGGATCGCGCCGAGGTAGAGCCAGTACAGGCCCGGCAGCGGCGTGAAGCCGAACTTGCTCGCCAGCGGCGAGTACGGCAGCAGCGCGCCGATCAGGCAGATCACCACGCCGGTGACGGTCAGCGGCAGGCTCGCGCGGCTTTCGAGGAACGGCAGTTTGCCGGTGCGGATCACGTGCACGATCAGCGTCTGCGACAACAGCGACTCGACGAACCAGCCGGTCTGGAACAGGCTCGCGTGCTCGGGCGCGTTGGCCTTGAACAGGAACCACATCAGCGCGAACGTGACGTAGTCGAAGATCGAGCTGATCGGGCCGATGAACAGCACGAAGCGCGTGATCGCGCCCATGTCCCACTGGCGTGGCTGGGCGAGGTATTCCGGGTCGACCTCGTCGCTGGCGACCGAGGTCTGCGAGAAGTCGTAGAGCAGGTTGTTCAGCAGGATCTGCACCGGCGCCATCGGCAGGAACGGCAGGAACGCGCTGGCGCCGAGCACGCTGAACATGTTGCCGAAGTTCGAGCTGGCGGTCATCTTGATGTATTTGAGGATGTTGCCGAACACCTTGCGGCCTTCGAGCACGCCCTCCTCCAGCACCAGCAGGCTCTTTTCGAGCAGGATGATGTCGGCCGCCTCCTTGGCGATGTCGACCGCGGTGTCGACCGAGATGCCCACGTCGGCCGCGCGCAGCGCCGGTCCGTCGTTGATGCCGTCGCCGAGGAAGCCGACCACGTGGCCGTCGCGGTGCAGCGCCTCGATCACGCGCACCTTCTGCTGCGGGTTGAGGCGCGCGAACACCTGCGTGTCGCGCACGGCGACGGTCAGCTCCTCGTCGCTCATCGCCTCGACCTGCGGGCCGACCAGGTACTTGTCGACGCGGAAGCCGACCTGGCGGCAGACATTGCGCGTGACGATGTCGTTGTCGCCGGTCAGGATCTTCACCGCGACGCCGTTGTCGTTGAGCGCGCGGATCGCGTCGGCGGCGCTGTCCTTGGGCGGGTCGAGGAACGCGATGAAGCCCATCAGGGTCAGCTCGGTCTCGTCGGCCAGCGAGTAGGCGGCCTTGGTCCCGATCTCGCGCAGGCCGAGCGCGATCACGCGGAAGCCGTCGTCGTTCATGTCGCGCGCGACCTCGCGCGCCTCGGCCACCAGCGCGGGCGTCATCGGCTCGGTGCCGTCCGGCGTGCGCGTGGCGCTGCAGATGCCGACCATCTCGGCGACCGCGCCCTTGGCGATCAGGAAATGGCGGCCGGCGCGGTCGCGCACGATCACCGACATGCGCCGGCGCGTGAAGTCGAACGGCACCTCGTCGACCAGCGTGTACTCGCCCTGCAGGCGCTGGCGCAGCGCCTCGTCGACGCCGTCGATCACGGCCACGTCGAGCAGGTTCTTCAGGCCCGTCTGGTAGTGGCTGTTGAGGAAGGCGAACTCGAGCACGCGCTCGTCCTCGTCGCCGCGCGTGTCGACGTGGCGTTCGAGGATGACCTTGTCCTGCGTCAGCGTGCCGGTCTTGTCGGTGCACAGCACGTCGATCGCGCCGAAGTTCTGGATCGCGTTCAGGCGCTTGACGATCACGTCCTTCTTCGCCATCGCCATCGCGCCCTTGGCGAGGTTGATGGTGACGATCATCGGCAGCATTTCCGGGGTCAGGCCGACCGCGACCGCGACCGCGAACATGAACGCCTCGAGCCAGGCGCCCTTGACCACGCCGTTGAGCAGGAACACCAGCGGCACCATCACCGCCATGAAGCGGATCATCAGCCAGGCGAAGCGCTGCACGCCCTTGTCGAAGCTGGTCTGCACGCGCTGGCCGACCAGCGAGCCGGCGAGCGCGCCGAAATAGGTGCGCGCGCCGGTCGTCACGATCACGCCGGTGGCGCTGCCGCTGAGCACATTGCTGCCCATGAAGCAGAGGTTCCTCGCCTCCAGCGGCACCTTCGCGTCGGCGTCGACGCCGGCGAACTTCTCGACCGGCATCGACTCGCCGGTCAGCGCGGACTGGTTGATGAACAGGTCCTTCGCACTGAGCAGGCGCAGGTCGGCCGGGATCATGTCGCCGGCCGACAGGTGCACGACGTCGCCGGGCACGAGGCGGTCGATCGGCACCTCGGCCTTCTGCCCCGCCGGGGCGACGGTCGCGTCGTCGCCTTCGGCCGGCTCCGGCACGCGCCGCGCGGTCGCGGTGTTGCTGACCATGCGGCGCAACTGCTCGACCGCGCGGCCGGTGCGCGATTCCTGGAAGTACGACAGGAACACCGCCATGAACACCATCGCCAGCATGATCGAGGCGCCGACCGTGTCGTCGTTGAACCACGAGATGCCGGCCAGGACCGTCAGCAGGATGTTGATCGGGTTGCCGAAGAAGCGCGTCGCGATCTCGACCAGGAAGGTCTTCTTCTTTTCCTGCGCGACGACGTTGGGGCCGTACTCGTCCAGCCGCGCGGCGGCCTCGGCCTCGGTCAGGCCGTCGCCGCTGACGCCCAGGCGCGCCAGCGCGGCCGCGTTGTCGAGGCGGACGAATTCGAGCAGGGGATGGGCGGTCTGGCCGTTGCTGCGCGCATCATGGTACATGCGCAGGGCGGCCGGGACCGTGGCGGCGAACAGGCTGGTCTTGAACATGGCGATTCCGGTTGTTCTGGGGCGGCGATGTCGATCACGCTGCCGCCACGGGAACCGCCGGAATCGGGTACGCAGCGCCGTTCAGGCGCGCTCGCAGATCAGCCGGCCGCTCGCTCCGTGGAGGCAGCGCTGCTTCGTTTGTCGCTACTGCAACTGTCCACGGAGGGAACCTCACTGGGGTGAATGCACGCATCCAGGGCGCGCGGCACGGATGATAGTGATGCCGCAGGGTATCGGACAATGCCCACAGCGGCCGCGGCGGGGCTTGCGTTCATCTACGACGGCACCACGCAGCCCTGCGCTGGCGCGCGACCGCCGGCCTGCGGCCTTGAGCCTACGCCGTGCGCCCGGCGACTTCGCGCAGGCGCGCCGCGACCGCATCGAGGAAAGCGGCCGGCAGCTCGGCACGCACCGGCACGCACCACCAGTTGGCCGCCGCGAATGCCTCGCACTTGATCGCGTCCTTCTCGGTCATCAGCACCGGCATCTCGTCGCCGAACGCGAGGTCGGCCGCCGTGAACGCATGATGGTCGGCGAACGCATGCGGCACGACCTCGATGCCGCGCGCGCGCAGGCTGGCGAAGAAGCGATCCGGATTGCCGATCGCCGCGACCGCGTGCACGCGCTGGCCGGCGAACGCCGCCAGCGGTTGCGCTTCACCACCACGCAGCGGAACCGCGAGGTCGCCGTCGAGCCGCATCGGCACTTCGCCGGCCTGCGCGGCGCCGCCGTTGCAGACGCGGAACGCGACCGTGCCGAGCCGCGCGAGCGGCTCGCGCAGCGGCCCGGCCGGCAGCAGGCGGCCGTTGCCGAAGCGGCGCCGGCCATCGATCACGACGATCTCGACATCGCGCGCGAGCGCCGGGTTCTGCAGGCCGTCGTCGGCTATCACGACGTCGACGCCCTGCCCGACCAGCAGCGCCGCCGCGTGCGGGCGGTCGCGCCCGACCGCGACCGCCACGCCGGTACGCCGGCGCATCAGGCACGGCTCGTCGCCGACCTGCGCCGGTGTCGCGCGTTCATCGAGCAGCCGCGGCTCGCGCTGCGTGCCGCCGTAGCCGCGGCTGACGATGCCGGGGCGGAAGCCGTGTGCGCGCAACGCCTCGACCAGCGCGATCGCGAGCGGCGTCTTGCCGCTGCCGCCGGCGGTCAGGTTGCCGACCACCAGCACCGGCACCGGCAGGCGCGCGGCCTTGCGCCAGCCGAGCCGGTACGGCGCGAGGTGCAGCGCGCGCAGCACGCGATAGAGCGGCACCAGAGCGCGCAGCCACAGCGGCGCGGCGAGGCCGTCGTACCAGATGCGTTCGATGCGTTCGCGCATGGACTGTGAGGGCTGACAGTGGGTGACTTGAGACTCGCCGCTGCGCGGCAGCCTCATCCATCGAGGCCGATGCAGGGTGGGACAACAGCGGCTGAAGGTGCGCCCCCCCACCACGCGGACATTGCGGTGGGACTCGCCGCTGCGCGGCTGCGTCCCACCCTACCTGCTCCAACCGAACACCGTCCCCACCCAACTCTCCTTGAAGGGGAGACTGAGAGCAATCACCTCGATCTTCGCGCCCTCGCCCCTAATCCCTAACCTAACCCCTAACCCCGGCCTCCGCCTCGTCCCTGAACTGCATGCGGTGCAGCGCGGCGTAATGGCCGCCGCGCGCGAGCAGCGCCGCGTGCGTACCCTGCTCGACGATCGCGCCGCGGTCGAGCACGACGATGCGGTCGGCGTGCTCGATCGTCGACAAGCGGTGCGCGATCACCAGCACCGTGCGGTCGCGCATCAGGCGCTGCAGCGCGTCCTGGATCAACCGTTCGGATTCGCTGTCGAGCGCGCTGGTCGCCTCGTCGAGGATCAGGATCGGCGCGTTCTTGAGCAAGGCGCGCGCGATCGCGATGCGCTGGCGCTGGCCGCCGGACAGCAGCGCGCCGCCCTCGCCGACGCGGCTGTGGATGCCGTCGGGCAGCTGGCGGATGAACTCCATCGCGTTGGCCGCCTCGGCCGCGGCCACGATCTCGGCCTCGCTCGCATCGGCCAGCGCGCCATAGGCGATGTTGCGCGCGATCGTGTCGTCGAACAGCGCCACGCTCTGGCCGACCCAGGCGATCTGCCGGCGCAGGCTGGCCAGCGTGTACTCGTCCAGCGCGTGGCTATCGATCATCACCTGGCCGGCGCTCGGCTCGAGGAAGCGCGGAATCAGGCTGACCAGGGTCGACTTGCCGCCGCCGGAGCGGCCGACCAGCGCGGTCACGCTGCCGCGCGGACAGGCGAGGTCGATGCCGCGCAGCGCCGCACGCACCGCGCCTGGATAGGTGACATACACGTCGCGCAGTTCGATGCCGTGCGCGAGCGTGGCGAGTTCGCGCCGGCCGTCGTCGCGCTCGCCCGGCGTGTCGAGCAGGCCGAAGATCTCCTCGGCCGCGGCCAGGCCGCGCTGCAGGTTCGCCTGCACCGTGGTCAGGCGCTTGAGCGAGGGCAGGATGCCGCCCATGGCGAGCACCAGCGAGGTGAACGCACCGGGCGAGAGCGCCGCCAGCATCGCCGGGCGCGTGGCGAAATAGATGATCAGGGCCAGCGAGATCGCCGCGATCAGCTGCACGAACGCGCTGGCGAAGCCGTTCGTCGCGGCGACCTTGACGCCGAGCCGGCGCGTGCGCTCGGCGACCTCGTTGAAGCGCGCCGATTCGTAGCGCTGGCCACCGAAGACCTTGACCTCGCGGTTGGCGCCGACGACTTCCTCGACCACGCCGGCGACCGTACCCATCGAGCCCTGGATGTGCCGGCTGATGCGCCGGTAGCGCCGCCCGACCGAGGTCACCAAGAGGCCGACCAGCGGCACCATGACCAGCAGCGCGAGCGTCAGGCGGACGCTGGCCAGCAGCATCACGATGACGTAGAAGACCACGCTCAGGCCGTCGACGACGGCGACCTTCAGCGCGTCGGTGGAGGCCTGCGCGACCTGCTCGGAGCTGTAGGTGATGCGCGAGATCTGGTGGCCGGAGGCCTCGCGGTCGAAGAACGAGGCCGGCAGGCGCAGGTAGTGGTCGAACACCTGCTGGCGCAGCTGCTGTACGACGCCGCGGCCGACGTAGGCGGTGCCGTAGTCGGTCACGTAGGTCGCGATGCTGCGCACGAGGAAGATCACCAGGATCAGGATCGGCATCCAGAAGATGCTGGCCGGATCGCGCGCGACGAACAGGTCGTCGAGCATCGGCTTGATGATGCGCGCGAACACGCCCATGCAGGCCGCGTCGGCGACCATCGCCAACACGGCCAGCAGCACGACCGCGCGGTAGCGGCGCGTGTAGCCGAGCAGCCTGGCATACAGGGCCAGCCCGGACTGCGCGGGCGGGACGGCCGCGCTCACTTCGCGCCCGTGGCCTGCGCCTGCGGCGTGGTCGCGATCGACAGGCGCGTGAAGCCGAGCGCGCCGAGCGCGTCCATCGCGGTGACCACGGCCTGGTGCGGCGTCAGCGCGTCGGCGCGCAGCGTGACCGGACGCTCGCGGTCGTCGCCGGCGAAGCGCGCGATCGCCTCCTTCAGCGCGTCGAGGCCGGGATTGAGCACCTCGTTGTTGTCGATGTAGTAGCGGCCGTCGCGGTCGATCAGCACGACCAGAGCCTCATGCTGCTCGGTCTGCTCGCTGTTCTCGGCCTGCGGCAGCGTGACCTGCATGCGCGAGTGCTGCACGAAGGTCGTGGTCAGCACGAAGAACATAAGCAGGGTCAGCAGCACGTCGATCAGCGAGATCACGTTGATCTCGAAGTCGTCCTCGCGACGGGAAGTGGCGATGCGCATTCAGACCGCCGCGACGCGAGCCGCGGGGGCCGCCGGCGCGGTTTCGGCCAGCGCGGTCAGCTCGTCGGTGAGCAGGAACACCTGCCGCTCCATCTCGACCACCAGGCCGGACACGCGGCTGCGGAAATAGCGGTGCAGGACATAGGCCGGGATCGCCACGCACAGGCCGGCGGCCGTGCAGACCAGCGCCTCGCCGATGCCGCCGGCCATCTTCATCGGATCGCCGACGCCGCTGACCATCACGGCGAAGAACATGCGCGTCAGGCCGAACACGGTGCCGAGCAGGCCGAGCAGCGGGGAAATCAGCGCGATCGTGCCGAGCGTGTTGAGGAAGCGTTCGAGCCGGTGCACGACGTGGCGGCCGGTGTCCTCGACGCGCTCGCGGATGACCTCGCGCGGGCGGTTGCGCACGGTCAGCGCGGCGGCGAGCAGCTCGCCGAGCGGCGAGTTGGCCTGCAGCGCCTTCAGGTGGTTCGGGTCGAGCTGGCGCGTGCGCGCCCATTCACGCACCTCGTCGCCAAGGCCGGGCGGCACGACGGCCTTGCGCCGCAGCGTCCAGAAACGTTCGAGGATGATCGCCACGGCGACCGCCGAGCACAGCAGGATCGGCAGCATGCCCCAGCCGCCGGCCATCAGGATTTCCAGCACGAGCCCACCTTCCAGATTGCGACAGGCGCGCATGATAGCAGCGCCGTCGCACGCAACTGTGCGATCAGTTGCAGCTTACTCGCGCCAGTAGCGATGCTGGCGTTCGCGCTCGCGCGCGGCCAGGTACGGCGCCGCGTCGGACGGGAACACGACCTGCAGCGCGCCGCCGTCGGCGGTGTTGACGAGCGGTGCGCCGGCGTCGACGTAGCGCCGCACCACCAGCGGATGCGGATGACCGAAACGGCTGCGCCAGCCGGCCGAAACGAGCGCCAGCGTCGGCCGCAACGCGGCGAGGAACGCCTCGCTCGACGAGGTGCGGCTGCCGTGGTGCGGCGCCACCAGCACCAGCGGCGCACCGGCGCCGACCGCCGCGGCGACCGCCGGCTCGACGCGCCGGCTGATGTCGCCGGTCAGCAGCAGCCGCCCGCCGCGGCCTTCGACCAGCAGCACGCAGGAGCGGTCGTTGTCGCTGCCGGCATAGGTCGCCGCGATCTGCTCCGGGCCCGGATTGACGACGCGGAAGCGCACCGCGTCCCACTCCCAGCCCTGCCCGGCCTCGCACTGCGCGACCGCGAGCGGCATGCCGGCCGGTTCGCCGCCGAAGCGCGCGGCGGCCGGATAGTCGCGCGCGACCGCCGGCGCGCCGCCCATGTGGTCGTTGTGCGCATGGCTGATCATCAGCAGGTCGAGTTCGCCGGCGCCGAGCGCGCGCAGCGTCGGCAGCACGGCCGCCTCGCCGAGGTCGAACTCCGACGGATAGCGCGCGCCGGCGTCGAACAGCAGCGCGTGCTGCGCGGTGCGCACGAACACCGCCAGGCCTTGGCCGACGTCGATCACGAACGCCTCGAACGCGCCGTCGGGCGGCGGCGGCCGCTGCGGCACGAGCAATGGCAGGAACAGCAGCACGCCGAGCGCACGCGCCGGCACGCCGCGCGGCAAGAACAGCCAGACCGCGCCGGCCGTCGCGAGCAGCAGCGCCCACGGCGCGACCTCGGGCAGGTACCAGTGCGCTCCCGGCCAGGTCGCCATCCGCTCCAGCAACCACCATTGCGCATGCGTGATCCAGCCGGCCACGACCAGCACCGGCGTCGCCAGCACCGGCGCCAGCAGCAGCGCGAGCAGGCCGAGCAGGCACAGCGGCACGATCACGAAGCTGACCAGCGGCACCGCGATCAGGTTCGACAGCGCGCCGACCAGCGAGGACTCGCCGAAGAACCACACCGTCAGCGGCAGCAGCGACACCGTCATCACGAGCTGGCCGACGCTGAGCTCGCGCAGGAAACCGAGCAGGCTGCCGTCGCCGCGCGCCAGGCACAGCATCAGGAACGCAACGCCGACGAACGACAGCCAGAAGCCGGCCGCCAGCGTCGCCAGCGGGTCGACCACGAGGATCGCCAGCAGCGCCAGCGCGAGCGCGTGCGGACCGGTGCTGGCGCGGCGGCCGAAACGGGTCAGCGTGACCACCGCGATCATCAGCAGCGTGCGCACGGTCGGCAGGCTGCCGCCGGCGAGCACGCCGTACAGCGTCGCAGCGAGCAGCGCCGCCGGTGCCTGCGCGACCGGGAACGCGAGGTACAGGCCCAAGCGCGGCCACAGCCACCACAGCAGCCGCACCAGCAGCGCGCCGGCCATCGCGGCGACGCCGACGTGGAAACCGGAGATCGCGATCAGGTGCGGGATGCCGTTCGCGCGCGCGATCTCCCAGTCGTGCTGGCTGAGCCCGCGCGTGTCGCCGACCGCGAACGTCTGCAGCAGCGCCGCATCGTGCGGATCGGCCACACGCGCGGCGATGCCGCGTGCGAGATCATCGCGCAGGCGGTCGATGCAGAACGCCGGCGTGCCGAGATGGCGCGCCGCCTCGGCGTCGCGCACGTAGCCGACCGCGACGATGCCGCGTTCGAGCGCCTGGCGCTCGGCATCGAAACCGCCGGGATTGACCAGGCCGCGCGGCCGCTTCAGGCGAACGCGCAGTTGCCAGCGCGCGCACGCTTCCAGTTCCGCCGGCGCGTCGTCGTACCAGGACAGGCGCACGCGGCCGCGCAGCGGCAACGCTTCCCCGTCCAGCTCGGCCTGCTCGACGCGCAGCACCAGCCGCGTCGCGTCGGCGCGACGCAACGGCAGCTGGTCGACCACGCCAGTGACGGTGAAATCGCGCCCCTCCAGCTCGCGCGGCAGGCGCGCGTCGAGCGCGACATCGGCGCGGAAGGCACACCAGACGAAGCCGAGCACGGCGACCGCCGGCAGGCGCAAGCGCGGCTGCAGCAAGGCCGCGCCGGCAAGCAGCGCCAGCACCGCATCGAGCCAGCGCGGCGGCAACGCCGGCAGCGCATGCACGGCCAGCACGCCCAGCAGCAGCGCGACCGCGCCGGCGACGCCGACGATCTCGCGAGTGCGCTGCTGCGGCTCCTTGCCCACGCCTGCGACCTCCTTGCCTCCATGTGCTGCCTGCTTAAGCCCTCCCCTTCAAGGGGAGGGTTGGGTGGGGATGGTGTTGCTGATGCGCCCTAGCTGTAGGCGGACAAAAGTAATGACACCGCGCGGACAAAAGTAATGACACCACTTTGGCGCAAGTCATTGATTCTTCGTTGCCGACGCGGTGCTTCCTTCGCACTTCGAATAGCGGGTCATACATCGCGATTGAAGGCGCAGTTTAGAGCCTTCAAACCGGCTTCAAGGGGCGAATGTGGGGCGTTCGAAGCTGGTGGAATAAGTGGGCCGGGGCGGGATTCGAACCCGCGGTACGCGGCCACCGTGGTGGCTTCCCCTCTGCCTGATCGGGGTCCTACCGGCCCGACGGAAAGACTACTGCCGACACGCCTACCGCGCCAGCGCTCATGCCCCACCCAGCTCGCGCCACGCGGCGCGCAGGTCGGCGTCGGTCAGGGCGCGCCCGGCGGCATGCAGGGACGCCAGCCGCAGCACCTTGGCGACGCCGCGCAGGCCGCCGGCCTTGGCGCCGATCTCGGCCAGCGTCTTCCGCGCGTCGGCGGTGCCGATGCCCCGGGCGGCGGCCACGGCGGCGGTGTCGTCGGCCGTGGTCGCGGTCAGGTGTAGGCGCCGGCCCACGCGCGAGCGCAGGCGGTCCAGGGTGGCCGCCGTGTCTCCGCCGACGAGGCGGGCGTACACGTCGCGGCTGCCGAGCAGGGCAACGCCGATGCCGGCCGCGTCGTGGATGCTGCGGAGCTGGTCGAGCGCGGCGGGTGCCAGGTGCTGCGCCTCATCCACGATCAACAGGCCGCCGGTGCCGGCGACGCGCTTGACGATCGAGCGGTGCAGCGGCGCGGCGCCGTTGCTCGGCGGGATGCCGAGCGCGGCGCATACCTCTTCCAGCGCCGGCACCACGCCGGCCGTGGCGGGCGTCATGATCGCGTGCCAGGCGTTCGCCATGTCGGCCGCGTAGTGGCGCGCGGTGCAGGTCTTGCCGACGCCGCCCGCGCCGTAGATCACGGCCACGTCGGAGGTGGCCTGCGCGAACGCCAGCGCGGCGACGATGCGTGCGGCGGTCGGGGTTTCGATCCAGTCCGCCGGCGGCGCAACAGCGGCCGGCGCGGCGGACGGTACGGCAACGATGCGTGCAGGTGCGGGCATGGTTCCCTCCTTCAAGGAACCCGGCGCGGCCGGTGCGGGTTACAGCGCGTTGCGCTTCTTCGCCATGTCGATCCAGAACACCGCTCTTTCCGCCGTGCCCTCGTCTTCCTGCGCGTCGGCCTCGACCGGCGCCGGTTTGCGGGGTGGCTGGTACAGCGCGACAGCGGCAGCGGCGGGCAGCTCAGGCTCGGGGATCAGCGGCAGCTCCGAAGGAACGTGCGCGCTGCGGGCTTCCTCCACCTTTGCAAGGGCGCGGCTCCGCTTCTTCCACTCGGCTTGCAGCTTGCGCGCTCTCTGCATGCCTTCCGTCGTGTTCCAGCCCAAGGCGGCCGTGCACTCGGCTGAGCCGATATAGGCGCCGTCGAGCGAGAACACATGCACGCCGGCATGGAGCGCGGCCGGGTCGAACCGCAGTTCAACGCGCTGGCCCAAGGCGAAGTCGCAGACCTTCTCATCCCAGTAGCGGTTGCCGGCCAACGTCATGTTTCCGTCGCGCCGGTTCACCATGACCACTTCCGAGGCGAGCAGCAGCATCGCGAGTTGTTCACGGCTGGCTTTGGTCACGACCGTGCGCGCGTAGCTCTCCGCGAAGGTTTCGTCAAAGCTGCGCCCGTCCGCGACCTCTGAACGCCGGCCCGTGCGGGCGTTGTACTCGGCGACGCCATCGGCGACGACGCGCAAGAACTCATCCAAGGGAACGGCGTGGCTGCCGTAGTTCTCCGGCTTCGTGGTCGGGCTGTTGCCCGTGTAGGCGCCTGCAAACTCCGAGCGCTTGGCAACGTCGGTCGCGAAGTCGCGCCACGCGCGTTCGATGGGCTTCGCCTTGCCGTTGTAGGGCGTGACCCAACGCACGTCCACGCCAAGCCGTGTCAGCACGCCCTGGGGGTCTTCGGGCTTCACCTTGTAGCGGTAGCGCGTCGGGATGCCGCCGGTGTTGGTCTTGCTCGCGAACGCGCGGCCGTTGTCCAGGTGCGCGCGCTGGGGGATACCGTACTTCTCCACCATGTCGCAGAACGCCAAGCGCACCAGGTCGGCCGTTTCGCTGCGCCCGATGCGGTAGCTAAGCAACTTGCCCGAATAGACGTCTTGCCAGCCCACCATGACGGGGCGGCCGATCGTGCCATCGGGGAACCGCACGGCCACGTCGAAGGTGTGGCCGTCCGCGTTGACGATCGCCAGCGCGGCAAGGTCGCTGCGGTCGCGCGTGATCTTCGGCCCGAGCTGCGCCAAGGCTTCATCTCCCTCGCGCATGTAGACCCGCACGGATGCGGGAAGCTCGCGCGCGACAAGGCGGGTGAAGGTCTTGATGCACGGCAGCGGCAGCCAGTCCGGGTGCGCCTTGGCGAGCCGCGCGACCCGGCGATAGCAGGCGGCCGCGTCTGGTTCTTCCAGCCGCAGCCAGTCCTTTTTGAACGCTGCCCAGGCAAGCGGATGAATCTCGGCAGGTGGCCGGCCTTCCTTCGCTTCGGGCAACAGGAACGCCAGCCAGTGCGGACGCGGGATACGTTCGACCAACTTCGCGACCCGAATAAGGGTGCGCACCTCGCGGCCCTTGATACCCGCCTCGCGCGCCTGCGCTGCTACGCGCTTGCGCGCCTCGGTCAGGCTCACGCCTTCCTCGCGCCGGACGCGCTCGACCTCCAACAGCGCATCGTGCCGCGCCTCGGCCTCCTTCTTGCGCCAGCCCTTCGCATGCCTCCACGCCTCTTCCCACTGCGCCTTGATCCGCGCTTGCAGTTTCGTATCGGCGGCCGCCTTCGCGGCGGCCTCGCGTTCGTGCTCGCGCCGCTGCGCGACAACAATCTCAAGCTGAACGGCCTCGGGCAGGCGGTCCATCGGATACAGCCGCTGCCGGCCGCCTTGCACGGTGGTTTCGGTGTAGGGCCATGCCTCGCGCGCGGCGCGCATTTCCGCCGCTCGCTTCTTCACGCCAACGACGGTGGCGATCTCGTGAATGGTGAACTCGAACCGCCCGGCCAGTTTCATCGGGCGGCCCTCGCACGTGTCATCGGGACCAGGTGCGCAAGCCACTGCGAGCATGGCAGGCCGCGCACGGCGCGACCCCAGCGCTTCAACGCGCTTTCGCTGCCCGCGCCGTCGGCGCGCAGGCGCGCGCCGACCTGCGCGCGCGCCTGCTCCAGGCTCAAGCCATTCTCTTGCAGCTCGACCACTTCGAGCAGCGCGGCACGCCGCACCTCGGCGACGTGCTGTTGCCACTCGGGGGCGGCGCGGTAGGCCGCCCATCGCATGGCCTGCCTCGCCGTCATCGGGCCGCCTCCAGCATCGCCCACCAGGCGACGGACGCGAGCAGCGCGCCGACCAGCATGCACCACGCGTTTTCGGCGTCTACGTTGCGGCGGCGGTTCATCGCTCGCCCTCCCGTTCGGCATGCACCGCTGCGCGCAATGCCTCGTGTGCGGCTTCTTGCTCGCGCAGCAGACGACCGAGCAGGATCGCGATGTGGTCGCGCTCCTTGAATTGCAGGTGCCCGTCTGGCGATACCAGGTCATACACCGCCAACAGGCACGAATGCAGTTCTTCGAGTTCTTCCAGCGCGGCGCGTTGGGCGCGGGTGGCGTGCGTGCTCATGCCCCACCTCCCACGCGACGCAGGAGCGCGCGCGCGCCCTCGGCGGCATGCATGTGTGCCATCGGCTGCTCGGCTTCGATGCAGGCGCGGAGTGCAGCGAGCAAGTCGGCGTAATGATCGCAGCGCAGTGCTTCGGCGATCGCGCGCAGTTCCAGCGCGAGGGTTTCCGAATCGAAGATGCAGCGACCGGCGAGGGCGTCGGCGGCGTGCTCGATCAACGCCGGCCACGCATCGCGCGGCGCTTTAATCGGGAGGTGAAGGGATGCCGGAAGGGCAGCCGCGCGCGCGGCCAGGGCGGAACGATTCATGATGCGGTCCTCAGGTAGTTGAGTGACCGCCAACCCGCTGTCAAACGGGGTGACGGACGGTACGCGGTTGACAGACCGGCCTGAGGACCGGCGAGCCTTGCGGCTCCCGCGCACCGCCCGCCATAAAGCTCGGGGGTGTGCGCCCGCTCGATGCGGGCACAAAAAATGCGCCTGCATCAAGGATGGGCGCATGTGCGCCTCAGGTCTCGGGCTGTCAAACCCGACTGCCGATTGGGCGGCAGTGGGGCGAGTCTTGCGCGACGGCTGGCGACTGTCAAGCGCAAAACCGGCGCCAGGGCGGGTGCAGCCTATCGGGCGACCGCCGCCGGCCTGCCAGACCGCATTAAAATGGATTCGAAACGCATTTGAGAGCCGCGCGGACTGCCGGGGATGGGTCGCGGCTGCGCTTTGGCGCGCGCGGCGCTCTACGGCCCGCACGCGCGGTTTCAGGAATAGGGCCGACACCGGGAGTGTTTCGGCGTCGGCGGCGAAGTCACACGGGGAGGAAAGCGCGCCGGCCCTCATTCGATCGGCGCGCGCCCAACGGGCAGGGTCCGTGCCTTCGGTGCCGGGGTTGTTCGCGCCGTTCAACGCGGGACACTGGCCGGCTGGTCCCTTGGTGCTCACTCGACGCTGACCCCGATCTCGGCGGCCTGCTCGATCAGCTCGCGTTCCTGCCGTTGCAGCTCGGCAATTGCGGCGCTCAGTCGATCGTGCTCGGCGCGCAGCTCGGGCAGCGGTCGCACCGTCTCGCCTTCCCACTCCCAGCGGGCCAGCGCGAAGGCGCCGCTTAGCGCGTCCTTCATCGCGTCGCGGAACAGGAAAGCCCAGCGGTCGAACTTCAGATCGTTGCTGCCGACCAGGCAGCCGAACAGGTAGCCGTTTTCCGGCCGATGCGACAGCGCCAGCGACAGGCGCCCATTGGCGAATCGGTGCGTGGACTCGCCGCGCTTCTCGGGCGGGTCCTGTTCGCGCTCTAGCTTGCGCGCTACGCCCTTGGCGAAGTCGTCGGCGTAGGCGTCGACCTCCGCGTGCACCAATGCCAGGTAATCGTCCTTGCGCATCGGCACGCGGAGCAGCGCGGAAAGCTCGGCTTCCAGCCCGGCGCGCTGGCGGCGCAGGTCGGCCAGCGTCGCGCGGATGATCTCGGTTTGTTCCTTCACCTGCGGCAGCAGCGCCTTGAGGGATTGGGCGGCGCTGGTGGCCTTGGTTTCCTTCGTGCTCATCGCGGGTTCCTCTTGTGTACGACGTTGGCGGCGTGCTGCCGGGCTTGCTGGTGGGTCAGGTGCGGGAGGGACGCCCGCAGGCCCTGCGCGACGCGCTCGATCTCCGCATTGGCGGCGGTCGCGGTGCGCGCGGCCTCGGCCTGCCCGGCGTCGGTAGTGGCGTAGCGTTCGACGGCCTTGCGCGCGTACTCGCTCAGCTCGTCGGCGCTGGCGTCGGGGAACTGCTCGCGCAGCTTGCGAAACAGCGGCTCGGCCAAGGCATCGACGGCATCCGCGCCGCCGGTAGCTGCGCCTTCGCGGTTGCTCGCATAGGCGGGGTTGTGCGCCACGTTGCCGGGAACATCCCCGGCGCGCGGGCGATAGTGCAGATGCCGTTCGTAGGCTCCCATATCGGTGTCCTGTTGTTGGTTGAGGGCGGCGAGCGCCAGATTCGGAAGGTTGGTCAGCCCGGCGCAGACCAGGCGGCCAATACGGCCGGTCGCGGGATCGAAGTCGAACACCGGCGACAGAAAGCGGTATTCGCGCGCGGCAATCTGCGCGGCGGCGCGCGCGTTCCACGCCACGCGGCCCCACAGCGCACCGGCGCGCACCTGCAGTTCCTTGATCCATCCGCCGGCCGGCGCTTCCTCGCCGTTCGGTGCGCGGTGCTGGCTGGCGTGTTCCCAGTCGATCGGGAGTTCGGTCGCGCGGGCGTTGAACGTGGTCAGAACGGCGTTCGAAGCGGCCGCATCGAACAGCCATCTGCGGCCGTCGCGGCCGGTGACCTGCGGCCCCGCCGGCAGCAACTGCACCCACTCGGGCGGCGTGCCGCTGGCGCCCATGTCGGTATTGAAAGCAACGGTATTCATCGGCGTTCCTCGGTGGTGGTGCGCGGTTCGCGGCGCCCGGCGCGCAGCCAGGCGTCCAGGTCGGCGCGCAGGTAGAGCACGCGGCCTTGCCCGCGCTGGATGTAGGGCGGCGCCTTGCCGGCCAGGCGTTTGCGGGTGCGCCAGGCGCGCAGCGTGTCGGGCTTCACGCGCAGCAGCGCGGCGGCCTCTACTTCGGTCAGAAGATCGTTCGCGCGCAGCGGCGCGGGCGCGTTACTGGATGTCATCCGGCGGCCTGCGGTGCGGATCGGGGCGGCCGGCCGCGCGCTCGGCACGGCGCACGCGCGCCTGTTCGGCGACGATGCGTTGGACGTGGCGCACGGTCAGGGCGTAGCGCTCGGCGAGTTCCTTCGTGTTGCGGCCGTTGGCCTGCGCGAACAACGCGCGGTCGCGCTCGGCGCGGCCGAAATGGTCCATGCGCGGCAGGTAGCAGGAACGGCCGCCGAACAACCCGCAGACGGTAATGACGACACGCTCGGCCGCGTCCAGGGCATCGGCTCCGGTGGCGCCGTGGCGGCCGAACAGGTCGGCGATCACGGCGCGCAGCTCGCCGGCCGTACCGGACCAGGGATCGAGCGCGGTCGGGTTTGCGCGGGTCATGCCGCACGCCTCGCGTCGCGCGCGGCGATGCGCGATTCAATCCAAGCGGAAACTTCGGATTCGACCCAGGCGGACGCGCGCGGGCCGAGTTTTACGCGGCGCGGGAAGTCGCCACGTGCCTCCAGGGCGTAGACGTGCGCGGGCTGCAACCCGATCCGTCGCACGACTTCAGGCATCCGCAAAAGGCTTTCATATCGCTCCCTTTGCATCGGTAAACCTCCTCAGACGGCAGCATTGCCGGTGCGGCGGACGATGCGGTTTTGCGGGCGGCAATGTCGCGCATCAGCAAACAGGGCGAAGCAATTGCTTGCTGGTGTTTGCCAATGCTTGACGCGGGGCGCTATTTGTGATCGACGATATTTTTTGCCGCTGCCAGTCGCGCGATGACCGTTCTCTCATCAATCGGACTGCCGTCGATTTCGAGCGACAGGCCGCGACTGCCGGCGGCTTTGACAAGGGCGCGAGCATTTTCCGCATCGGTACCATTCAGATAGCCGGCCAGTTCGGCGAGGGCGGCGATAATCAACAGGTCAACTTTGCGCGCGCGTGCGGCTGAACCTTCCTTCTTCGCAGCGCGCGCGGCCTCTGCGCGCTCGTGCTTGGACGCTTTCTCAGCGGTTGCACTGGCAATCTGCGCTTCTAGCAACTTGATCCGTAGGGCGCGCTCGCGCATTGCGTGAAGGTCGATATATCCCGGCTCCCCAACCGCCTCGCCGACCTCGCCGCGCCTTTCGTTCCTGCGTTGCTTCGCCATCGCGCCTTCTCCGCGCCTTCAGGAAGGAAGCCACGGAAACGCGGTGAAGGAGCCGCGCTTGTCGCCCCGCCGGGCTATCCGTGGTCGCGGTAGGTTAGCACTGGCGCCCGCTGCCATCGTCGAAGCTGGATCATGCTATCGTCGGTCGTGTTGAGGCTGCACCGTATCGCGCCCTGCCTGGAGCCGGGAATGCGCCTAGGGCGTTGGCGGCGGCCGGCCTCATCTCTTGATGTGCGCGCCTTCGGGAAGGAGGCCGGCGGAAGCGTGAGGAAGGAGCCCGCGCTTGTCGCACCGCTAGGCTATCCGTGGTCGCGCTGGGCTATCATCGGCAGCGTCGGTGCGTGCATCGTGGCGTCTGGCTCATACCCAGAAGCGTCCAGGACGTTAGCGCGGGGGCGCATCCGGCAACGCGACGCCATCGCTTCGTCTGGCTCATACCATGATCGTTTCGGACGTTGGGAAGCGGGGGCTTCGCACTTTCTCAGCGACAAGGGCCGGCGGCGTGCTGAAACGAATCCTCCTCCGTGTGCTGCTCTACCCCGTCGTCGTCGTCGCAGGCGCCTGCGCGATGGTCTTCACCCTCGACGCTCTCCCGTGGCTTCCGGCCGCCTTCATTATCGCGTTCTTCGGCCTCGCCTTCGTGGCCTGCGCGGTGCTGGCGTTCGTCCATCTTGTCCGCGTGCTCGCTTGGCTATCGCTCGTCCGTTGAGGGGAGCGCGGCGGCGGCGACCAAAAACGGCGGCACGATGCGGTTTCCGGGGCGCTCTTGCGCACTTCCGCCCACATTCCACGCCTCTTGCGCACTTCCTTGCGCACTTCCATCCCTCGAAGTGCGACGCGTTTTCCGCCATTCTGGCGATGCTCGGCCCGGCCGCGCTCCGCGCAAACGGCGGTTTAATGCGGTTTTGAAGATCGTTCGAACGCCCAGACTGCGCCGCGCCTGATTTCACAATCCAAGTGGCGTTTTCGGCCGTTTTTGCGAAGTGGTGTCAACAGCCGGTTTTCGTGCCGCGCGCATGCTGCAAACCAGCAACCCCGCGCCCCGCTTAGCTTTCGTGGGCATTTCCCACGTAAGGCCGATACATCCCGGCCAATCCCGTATCAGTGTCAATACTTCTGTCCCCGCACACTAGCAAACCATCCCCCTTCCGACTCCCCTTGAAGGGGGAGGAGGAAAACTAAGCCGCCGGCGCGCGCTTACCCACCTCGTGCAGCGCCCCGCCCGACAGCTCCAGCATGCGGTCCGCGCGCGCGGCCAGCTTCGGATCGTGCGTGACCAGCACCAGCGCGGTGCCGATCTCGCGGTTGAGTTCGAGCATCAGGTCGTAGACCTGCGCCGCGTTCTTCTCGTCGAGGTTGCCGGTCGGCTCGTCGCCGAGCACGCAGGCCGGCTGCGTGACCAGCGCGCGCGCAACCGCGCAGCGCTGGCGCTCGCCTCCGGACAGTTCGCCCGGCTTGTGTTCCAGCCGCGCGCCGAGGCCGACGCGGCCGAGCAGCGCGACCGCGCGCTCGCGCGCCGCGCCGATCGGCGTGCCGCGGATCAGCAGCGGCATGCAGACGTTCTCGACCGCGGTGAACTCAGGCAGCAGGTGGTGGAACTGGTAGATGAAGCCGAGCGCCTTGTTGCGCAGCTCGCCGCGCGCGCGGTCGGACAGGCGCGACATCGCCTGCCCGGCGACCATCACCTCGCCCGCGCTCGGCGCGTCGAGCCCGCCGAGGATGTGCAGCAGCGTGCTCTTGCCGGTGCCGGACGCGCCGATGATCGCGACCGTCTCGCCGCGCCGCACCGACAGGCTGACCTCGCGCAGCACCTCGGTGCGCAGCGTGCCTTCCTGGTAGGTCTTGGCGACGCGGTCGGCGTGGAGGACGATGTCGTTCATGGAGCTGGGATTAGGAACATTTGAAATTAGCGGCGCGCGCAGCGCGTCCGCAGGAATGAGATGTTAGCCGACACACACACTACGGCCCCCAGTAGTCGAACTTGAAGACACTCTGTGCGGGAATGGAAAATGAAATCTCTCCGCCACACTTGATGACATGATCCCCGGGCTCTATTTGACCACGCGCACCTATGGGGTGAGGCCAAATCTTGCCATCGACCGTCAGCGGACCGCATTGACCACCATTGTCGTCGGCGACGATCAGATAGGTATGGCCATCCGGCGAGGGCGAGGCAGAACCGCGAAGGTCACGGTGGCCGCAAGCGGCACAACCGATTACCAGCATAGCTAGGACAATCTGGCGACTCATGGTCATGGGCTTCCCTTGCCGGCTAACTAGGGATTAGGTGGTGAGGGTGCGAAAACCGAACCTTGCAAGACGAACAAAGGCACGGGAATCCTGACGCCGGCATCGATTTTTGCGCCCTCGCCCCTATTCCCTTGCCCCTCGCTTTCTTACTCATACCTCAACGCCGCCGCCGGCTCGGTCTTCGCCGCGCGCCGCGCCGGGTACAGCGTCGCCAACGTGCAGAACACGAACGCGGTGACGGTGATCCAGACCACGTCGGGCCAGTGCAGGTCGCTCGGCAGCTCGCTGATGTAGTAGACGTCCGGCGACAGGAAGGTGACGTGGAAGGTGCGCTCGATCCAGTGCACGATCTCCGGCAGGTTCAGCGCCAGCGTGACGCCGAACAGCACGCCGAGCACGATGCCGAGCGTGCCGACCAGGATGCCCTGCACCATGAACGTGCCCATCACGCTGGCCGGGCTCTGGCCGAGCGTGCGCAGGATCGCGATGTCGGCCTGCTTGTCCTGCACCAGCATGACCAGGGTCGAGACGAGGTTGAACGCGGCCACCGCAACGATCAGCGACAGGATCAGGAACATCACCTTCTTCTCCATCGCGACCGCCTTGAAGAAGTTGCTGTGACCCTGCATCCAGTCGGTCACGCGGTAGAAGCGGCCGAGCTCGCGCGCGAGGTCGCGGCCGACCGGATACGCCTGGAACATGTCGTCCAGGCGCAGGCGGATGCCGGTCGGGCCGTCGAGCCGGTACAGCGTTTCGGCATCCTGCATGTCCATGATCGCCAGGCCCGAGTCGTACTCCTGCATGCCGGCCTCGAACACGCCGACCACCTCGAAGCGCTTCATGCGCGGGATCGCGCCGATCGGCGTGGCGCTGAACTCCGGCGCGAACACGGTGACGCGGTCGCCGACGCCGACGCCGAGGGTCATCGCCAGTTCCTTGCCGAGCACGATGCCGAACTTGCCCGGCACGAGGTCGGCCAGCTTGCCCTGGACCATGCGCCGGTCGATCTCGGACACCTTAGGCTCCAGCTCCGGCTCGATGCCGCGCACGATCGCGCCGCTGACGCGCACGCCCTGCAGCATCGCCTGGCGCTCGACGTACGGCGCCGCGCCGAGCACGTGCTTGTTCGCATACGCCAACTCGAGCGCGTGCGGCCAGTCCTGCACGGTCTCGCCAACGCCCTCGATGGTCGCGTGCGCTACCATGCCAAGGATGCGTTCCTTGAGCTCCTTGTCGAAGCCGTTCATGACCGAGATGACGGTGATCAGCGCGGTCACGCCGACCGCGATGCCGAGGATCGACACCAGCGAGATGAACGAGATGAAATGGTTGCGCCGCTTCGCGCGCGTGTAGCGCAGGCCGATGAAGACTTCGAGGGGACGAAACATGCGCGGGGCAATCCTGGTGGGTCGTGAAGCCGGGCATCCTGCCGCGGGATGCGGATGCTCCCGCGCAGCACGGCGGCGTGGCAGCGGCCGGGTCGGGGACCGCGGTATGACCGCAACGGCGCCGCAGAGTGCCGCAAGGGCGCCGTCGCGGCAAGTCGCGCGAAGCCGCGGCGCATTGTGCGAATTCGGCGCGTGCCACGATGCCCGCTTCCGTGGCATCGTCCCGCTCCACCGCCCCGCCGCCGGAACGCCATGATCGAAGCCCGCCCCGCCGTCCTGCCGCCCGACCTGCGCGATGCGCTGGCGCGCGCGATCGCCCAGGTCAACACCGTCGTGCTCGGCAAGCGCCGCGAGGTGCGCTTGGCCTTCGTCTGCCTGCTCGCCGGCGGCCACCTGCTGATCGAGGATCGCCCCGGCGTCGGCAAGACCACGCTCGCGCACGCGCTGGCGGCCACGCTCGGGCTCGACTTCCAGCGCGTGCAGTTCACCGCCGACCTGCTGCCGTCGGACATCATCGGCGTGGGCATCTACGAGCGCGAGACGAGCCGCTTCAAGTTCCATCCCGGCCCGCTGTTCACGCAGCTGCTGCTGGCCGACGAGATCAACCGCGCGATGCCGAAGACGCAGAGCGCGCTGCTGGAGGCGATGGCCGAGCAGCAGGTCACCGTCGACGGCACCACGCACCGGCTGGTGCCGCCGTTCTTCGTCGTCGCGACGCAGAATCCGCTCGACTTCTCCGGCACCTGGCCGCTGCCCGATTCGCAGCTCGACCGCTTCATGCTGCGCATGAGCCTGGGCTATCCGGACCGCGAGGCCGAACGCGCGATGCTCGCCGCGGCCGACCGCCGCAGCGTGCTCGACGGCCTGTCGCCGTGCCTGGACGCGGCGCAGGTGCTGGAGCTGCGCGACGCCTGCGCCGCCGTGGTGGCCAGCCCGGCGCTGATCGACTACGTGCAGGCACTGCTCGCCGCCAGCCGCGAGCACGCCGAGATCCGCATCGGCCTGTCGCCGCGTGCCGGCCTCGCCCTGCTCGCCGCGGCACGCGCGCACGCGCTGCTGTCCGGCCGCCCGCACTGCCTGCCCGAGGACGTGCAGGCTGTGTTCCCGTTCGTCGCAGCGCACCGCCTCACGCCCGGCGCGAGTGCGCGCGCCGGCCGCGACAAGCTCGCGCTGCAACTGCTCGAAGCGACGCCGGTGCGGTGACGCCGGGTGTGAACGGTGAAAGCCGCGATGCTTGTAGCCCTCCCCTTCAAGGGAAGGGTCAGGTGGAGATGGTGTTTCGATGTGCCCAACAAGCATCGCGCCTGCCGGCGCTCCCACAGGAGCAGCCAAGCGCGGCTTTGGGTGGGAGCGGCGGAAGCCGCGATGCTGTTGGACCACAACGCGATGGCGACGCTTTGCGCGGCATGCCTGCGCACGGAAGCCCCTGCAGCAGCGACCGCACGCACCTCTGACTGATTGTTCTTGTCGACACACTGAAACGGTCACGCATGCCCTCGCGACTCGCCAACCTGCGCATCCGCCTGCTCGCCGCCGCCGAGCGCCGCCTGCCGGCACTGACGCGCCTGCGCCAGCCCGAGGCGCTGCCGATCCGGCTCGACCGCCGGCGCATCTACGTGCTACCGAGCGGCTTCGGCCTCGCCTTCGCCGGCCTGCTGTTGGTGATGCTGCTCGGCGCGCTGAACTACGGCAACAACCCGGCCTTGCTGCTGACCTGCCTGCTCGGGTCGGCGGCCGGGGCGAGCCTGTTCTTCGGCTTCCGCAACGTCACCGGCCTTGCGCTGGTGCAGGTGCGCGCCGAGGACGCGCACGCCGGCGAGCCGCTGCCGCTGCGCCTTCGCTTCGCGGCGGGCGGGCGCGCGCGGCCAAGCCTGCGCCTGCACGCCGGCGCGGCCGAGACCGCCTTCGTGCTGGCCGACGGCGTCGACGAGATCGCGCTGGAACTGGCCGGCACGCAGCGCGGCTGGTGGCGGCCCGGCCGGCTGCGCCTGTGGACCGACTACCCGCTCGGCCTGTTCCGCATCTGGAGCTGGCTGCATCCGGACGTCGCCGTGCTGGTCTATCCGGCGCTGGAAACGCCGGCGCCGCCGCTGCCGGCCGGCGATGGCGAGCAAGGCGAGCAGGCGCGCGCCGGCGCCAGCGAGGAGCACGCCGGCCTGCGCGACTACCGGCCGAGCGATGCCGCGCGGCTGATCGCCTGGAAGGCCTCGATGCGCCACGACAGCCTGCTCGTGCGCGACCTCGAACGGCGCAGCGGCGAGGCGCTGACGCTCGACTACGCCGGCCTGCGCGGCCTCGACGGCGAGGCGCGCATCCGCCGTCTCGCCGCTTGGGTCGTCGCCGCCGAGCAGGCCCGGCGCAGTTATACGTTGCGCCTGCCGCAGGAATCGATCGGCCCCGGCCTCGGCGCCGAGCACCGGCGCGCCTGCCTGCGCGCGCTGGCGCTGCTGCCGACGAGCGACGCACATGCCTGACCGCCTGTCCGACCGCCAGTTCGAGCTGCTCGGGCTGACCGTCGCGGCGACGCTGGCGACGCACCTGGGCCACCTGCCGCCGCTGCTGGCCGTCGCCTTCGCGCTGCTGCTGCCGCTGCGCGCGTGGACGCGCCGGCGCGGCGCGGCGACGGTCGGGCCGTGGATCCGCCTGCCACTGACCGCGCTGCTGGTCGTGCTGATCATCGCGAACTTCGGCAACGTGTTCGGGCGCGAACCAGGCACCGTGCTCGGCTGCGGCCTGCTCGCGCTGAAGCTGCTCGAGACCGAGCGCGTGCGCGATGCACGCGTCGCGCTCGGCTTTGCCGCGTTCGTGCTGATGTGCGCGCTGCTGTTCACGCAGACGCTCGCGTTCACGCTGCTGATCTGCGCCGTGCTGGTGCTGCTGCTGGCCACGCTCGCCGCGCTGCAGCCGGCGCCGTTGCCGGGACCGCGCCGGTGGCGACAGGAACTGCGCCTGGCCGCGCTGCTGCTCGGCGCCAGCCTGCCGCTGGCCGCGGCCGCGTTCGTGCTGGTGCCGCGGCTCGGTTCGCCGCTGTGGGGCGCGCCGGGCAACGACGCGGCGCCGCGCACCGGCCTCGGCGAGAGCATGGCGCCGGGCACGCTGACCGAGCTGCTGATCGACGACTCGCCGGCGTTCCGCGTCGACTTCGACGGCGCCGCACCGGCGCCGGCGCAGCGCTACTTCCGCGCGATCGTGCTGTGGGACTTCGACGGCACGACCTGGTCGCGCGGCCCGGGGCGCGCGACCGGCGCGCGCGAAGAGGCGCGCGCCGCCGGCGCGCCGGCGGCCTACACGGTCACGCTCGAACCGACCGACCGGCGCTGGCTGCCGGCGCTGGACCTGCCGCTCGACGCGCCCGAGCGCACGCACCTGACCGCCGACCGCCTGCTGGTCGCCGACGCGCCGGTACGCCAGCCGCGCCAGTACCGCGTGCAGTCGGCGCTGGCCTACACGCTGGCGCCGACGCTCGCGCCAGCGCAGCGCGCGCGGGCACTGGCACTGCCGGCCGGCTTCAACCCGCAGGCGCGCGCGCTCGCCGCGCGCTGGCGCGCCGACGGCCGCGACGACGACGCGGTCGTGCGCGCCGCGCTCGAGCTGTTCCATGCGCAGTTCACCTACACGCTGAACCCGCCGCTGCTCGGCCGCGACGCGGTCGACGACTTCCTGTTCGACACGCGCCGCGGCTTCTGCGAGCACTACGCCTCGGCGTTCGTGTTCCTGATGCGCGCGGCCGGCATCCCGGCGCGCGTCGTGACCGGCTACCAGGGCGGCTGGTGGAACGAGGGCAGCCGCTACCTGCTGCTGCGCCAGTCCGACGCGCACGCCTGGGCCGAGGTCTGGCATGAAGGCCGCGGCTGGCGCCGCGTCGATCCGACCGCGGCGGTCAGCCCGGCGCGCGTGGAGCTTGGCGCCGCGGCCGCCAATGGCGCGGCCGGCTGGACCCAGGCGGATTGGCTGCGCGCGCTGCGCAACCGGCTCGACGTCGCCAACCGGCTGTGGACCGAGAGCATCATCCGCTTCGACGCGCTGCGCCAGCGCGGCCTGCTGACGCCGTTCGGCGTCACCGAGGCGAACGCGGGCGACCTGCTGCTGGCGCTGTCAGGCGTGCTCGGCAGCGTGCTGCTGCTGGCGACGCTGTGGGCGCTGCGCGGCGCGCCGGCGCCCGGCGGCGATGCGCTCGACCGCGCGTGGATGCGGCTGCGCGCGCGGCTCGCACGTGCCGGGATCGAGACGCGGCCAAGCGAAGGTCCGCTCGACCTGCTGCAGCGGGTGCGTGCGTTCGACGCCGGGCTCGGCGCGGCGCTGGCGCCGCTGGTAGACGACTACGTCGTGTTGCGCTACGGCGGCGATGCAGCGGCCGCCGAACGCATCGCCGCGTTCGCGCATGCGTTGCGCACGCTGCCGTTGCCGCGCCGGCGCCGCGGCGCGCCTGCAACGCCGCGGCATTCAGGCCCGTCTGCGTAATATCCGATCGCGCTGCCGACCGGCAGCGGTCGGCTGATCGAGGTTTCCCATGAACAAGCAACTCGCACTCGCCCTCCTCGCCGCCAGCCTCGCCTCCTGCGCCACCGTGCCGACGCCGCTGCAGGGCCAGTTCTCGGCCGCGACGCCGCGCGCCGCCGCCGGCGGCAGCGCCGGCGGCGAACTGGTGCGCTGGGGCGGCGACATCATCAAGGTCGAGCCGAAGAACGATTCGACCTGCTTCGAAGTGCTCGCGCGCGACCTCGATGCGAGCGCGCGACCGCTCCGCCGCGACCCGAGCGGCGGCCGCTTCATCGCCTGCCGCAGCGGCTTCTACGATCCGGTCGAGTTCGAGGCCGGGCGCCAGATCACCGTGGTCGGCCGCGTCGACGGCACCGAGCACGGCAAGGTCGGCCAGTTCGACTACACCTATCCGCGCGTCGCCGCCGACACGATCTACCTGTGGCCGAAGCGGCCGCTGTACGTGCGCACGCCGTACTACGACCCGTGGATGTACGACTGCGGCCCGTACGGCTGGGGCTACCCGTGCTGGGGTCCGTACTGGGGACCTTACTGGGGTCCGAGCGTGATCGTGCGCGAACGCCCGGCACGCCCGCCGGCGCCGCGGCCGGCTCCGAGCCCGCGCCCGAACCCGCGCTGATCCGCGGGCCGGCAGCGGCACTTGCATGGCGACCGCCCATGCCGTACAAATGTACGGCATGAAGCTGACTGCCTCCCAACAACGCGTATACGACTGCATCCAGCGCCATCTGGAGCAGCACGGGCGTGCCCCGACCCTGAGGGAAATCGCGCAGGATCTGGGACTTGCGAGCCATAGCTCGGCGCAGGATCATGTCGAGGCGCTGCTGCGCAAGGGCGTGCTCGAACGCCTGCCGCATCATCGCGGCCTGCGCCTGCCGGATCGCTCACGGGCGTCGGCGGCCACCCGGCTTCCCCTCGTCGGCCGGGTGGCCGCCGGCAGTCCGATCCTCGCCGCCGAGAACCTCGAAGGCGAACTCGGTGTCGATGCCGCGCTGTTCCGGCCGCGCGCCGATTACCTGCTGCGCGTCGTCGGCCTCAGCATGCGCGACGCCGGCATCCTCGACGGCGACCTGATCGCGGTGCACCGCAGCGCCACGGCCGAGCACGGCCGCATCGTCGTGGCGCGGCTCGACGACGAAGTCACCGTCAAGCGGTTCGATCACCGCGGTGGCCGCGTGCGCCTGCTGCCGGCGAACCCGGACTTCGCGCCGATCGAGGTCGATCCCGCGCGCCACGCGTTCGCGATCGAGGGCCTCTACGTCGGCCTGGTCCGTCCCGCCGTTTCGTCCCTCCTGTCCTGATCCCGGAAGCCGCGATGTTCACCTCGTCCTCGCCCGATCCCGTCGCCGTCTCCGCCGACTTCGTGCAGGTCGCGCCCGCGCCGGCCGCACGGACACGCCCGGCGCCGCCGCCCGCGCCGCCACGCGCGCGTGACGCCGGCGCGCTGGCCGAGGTGCTGCGCCATCCCGGCATCTGGCGCCGCGGCGCGCCGGGCGCCGCGGTCGATGCGCTGCCGACCGGCCTGGCCGAACTCGACGCGCTGCTGCCCGGCGGCGGCTGGCCGCGCGGAGCGCTCAGCGAGATCCTGGCCGAGCACGACGGCCTCGGCGAATGCAGCCTGCTGCTGCCGGCGCTCGCCGCGCTGACGCAGGCGCGCCGGCGCGTCGTGCTGGTCGCGCCGCCGTACCTGCCGTATGCGCCGGCGCTGGCCGCGGCCGGCGTCGATCTCGGCCAGCTCGTGCACATCGAGGCCAGTGCCGCCGATACCTACTGGACCGCCGAGCAATGCCTGCGCGCCGGCTGCTGCGGCGCCGTGCTGAACTGGCTGCCGCGCGCCGACTACCCGCAGCTGCGCCGCCTGCAGCTCGCCGCCGAAACCGGCGCGGCACTCGGCTTCGTGTTCCGTCCGCTCGCCGCCGCGCGCGAAACCAGCCCGGCCGCGCTGCGCCTCAGGCTCACGCAGGCGGACGGCGAGGCGCGCATCGAGATCCTGAAGTGCCGCGGCCAGCTCGGCGCCGGCCGGCCGGCGCTGCGGCAACGCGCCTAGGAGCCTGGCGGACTTATGGAATCGATAGCGAAAATTCGACTGCGCGAGGACAGATTTTCGACGATTCGCCGGCCGATAGTGGCTCTATCGGCCAAGAAGCGGCGGAAATATGGACCGCGCAGGCGGATTTGCAGCCGATTCTCCCGACAGGCTCCTAGGAGCCTGCGGGCTTGAGCAGTCGAGGTGAAAGCCCGGCCTGCTCGAGTCCGACGGACTCCCTGGACGCTCGAGGCATGCATGTTCTGGCTCTGCCTCCGCTTCGCGCAACTGGCGCTCGACGTCGTCCGCACCGGCCTCGACCTGCCGCCGCGCACGCCGTGCGCGGTCGTCGACGGGCCACCGCAGCGGCGCCAGGTCGTGCTCGCCGATGCCGCCGCGCGCAAGGCCGGCGTGCACGCCGGCCAGCCGCTGGCCGCGGCGCACCTGCTCTGCCCACGCCTCGCCGTCGCGCCGCGTGATGCCGCGGCGGAACGCCAGGCGCTCGACTCGCTGGCCGCCTGGGCCTACCGCTACAGCGCCGACGTCAGCCTCGCCGCGCCCGATGCGCTGTACGTCGAAGTCGGCGCCAGCCTCGCGCTGTTCGGCGGCTGGCCGGCGCTGGAACGGCGGCTGCGCGCCGAGCTCGCCGGGTTCGGCTTCGCCTGCTCGCTGGCGGCTGCGCCGACCGCGGCCGCCGCACACGTGCTGGCCGGGCTCGACGACGGCCTTGCGCTGCCCGCCCTCGCCCAGCTCGCGCCCGCCCTCGGCGCGGTGCCGCTCGTGCATGGCGGCCTCGCCGCGAAGGCCGTCGCGACGCTGCACGGGATGGGCCTGCGCACGCTCGGCGAGCTGTTCCGGCTGCCGCGCGCGGAACTCGCGCGGCGCATCGGCACCGACGCGCTCGACCAGCTCGATCGCCTGCGCGGCCTTGCCGCCGAGGCGCTGCCGCGCTGGCAGCCGCCGGCGCGCTTCGAACGTGGCGTCGAGTTCGCATTCGGCGTCGAATCGCACACCGCGCTCGCGTTCCCGCTGCAGCGGCTGATCGGCGAGTTGGCGCTGTTCCTGCGCGCGCGCGACGGCGGCGTGCAGCGCTTCACGCTCGTGCTCGGCCACGAGCGCGGCGCCAGCACGCGCGTCGAGGTCGGCCTGCTCGCGCCGCAGCGCGAGGCCGCCGCGCTGTTCGAGCTCGCGCGCACGCGGCTCGACCGGATCGCACTGCCGGCACCGGTGCATGCGCTGGCCGTGCGCGCCGACGACCTGCCGCCGCTGTGCCCGCTGCACCAGGACCTGTTCGAGACGAACCGCCGCGAGCAACTCGACTGGCCGATGCTGGCCGAACGCCTGCGCGCACGACTCGGCAACGACGCGCTCAAGGGCCTGGACTGCGTCGCCGACCACCGCCCGGCACGCGCCTGGCGTTTCGTGTCGCTCGATGCACCTGCCGATCCGCCCCGCAAGAATGGCCGTGGGAGCGGCGGCAGCCGCGATGCCTTGATCGGAGGGCCGAGGGCCGAGGGCCGAGGGCTGAAAAGCATCGCGGCTGCCGCCGCTCCCACAGCGCGGCCGTTCTGGCTGCTGCCGCGACCGCTGGCGCTGCGCGAAGCGCCCCTGCGCGTGCTCGCCGGCCCCGAGCGGATCGAAAGCGGCTGGTGGGACGAGCGCGACCAGCGCCGCGACTACTACATCGTCCAGCTGCGCAGCGGCCAACGCGCCTGGGCCTTCGTCGAGGCCGGCACGACGGACGGCTGGACCGTGCACGGCTGGTTCGCATGAACACGCCGCGTCCACCGCGGCGGCGCCTGCGCGCGCCGATCGAACCGGGGTTGACGACGAGCCTCGACGAGGACCCGCGCAGCGCCGCCTACAAGCAACGCCGGCACGGTGCCGCGGCAAACGACGCGCACGCCACAGCCGACACCGCGCCGCGCTACGCCGAACTGCACTGCCTGTCGAACTTCTCGTTCCAGCGCGGCGCCTCGAGCGCGCGCGAGCTGTTCGAGCGCGCCAGGCGCCTCGGCTACGCCGCGCTCGCGATCACCGACGAATGCTCGCTGGCCGGCATCGTGCGCGCGCTCGAAGCCTCCCTCGAAACCAAGGTTCCACTGATCGTCGGCACCGAGGTGCAGCTCGCCGACGGTCCGAAGCTCGTGCTGCTCGCGCGCAACCAGGCCGGCTATACGGATATCTGCCGCCTGATCACGACCGGCCGCCGGCGCAGCGCCAAGGGCGAGTACCGGCTGACCCGCGCCGATGCGGAACAGCTCGGCGAAGGCGTGCTGGTGCTGTGGGCGGCCGGGGCCGCGGAGAGGGAGGAATGCGCGACCTGGCTCGCGCGCCACTTCGCCGGCCGTGCCTGGATCGCGGTCGAGCTGCATCGCGGCACGGACGACCCCGCCGTGCTCGCCGCGCTGCGCGCGCTCGGCGCGCGCCACGGCCTGCCGCTGGTCGCGGCCGGCGACGTACACATGCACGTGCGGCGGCGGCGCGCGCTGCAGGACGTGATGAGCGCGATCCGCCTCGGCTGCCGCGTCGCCGAGGCCGGCCACGCGCTTTTTGCAAACGGCGAGCGGCACCTGCGCCGCGTCGACGACCTCGCCGCGCTGTATCCGCCGGAGCTGCTCGCCGAGACGCTGCGCATCGCCGCGCTGTGCACGTTCGACCTGCGCCGGCTCGACTACCGCTACCCGCAGGAACTGGTGCCGGCCGGGCAGTCCGCGATCGAGCACCTGCGCGCGCTGGCCTGGGCCGGCGCGGCGCGGCTGTGGCCGCGCGGCTTGCCGGACAGCGTGCGCGCGCAGGTCGAGCGCGAACTCGCGCTGATCGCCGACCTCGGCTACGAGCACTTCTTCCTGACCGTCGAGGACATCGTGCGCTGGGCGCGCGCGCAGGACCCGCCGATCCTGTGCCAGGGCCGCGGCTCGTCGGCGAACTCGGCCGTGTGCTATTGCCTGGGCATCACCGCGGTCAGTCCGGAGACCGGCAACCTGCTGTTCGAGCGCTTCCTGTCGAAGGAGCGCGACGAGCCGCCGGACATCGACGTCGACTTCGAGCACGAGCGGCGCGAGGAAGTCATCCAGTACATCTTCGGCAAGTACGGGCGCGAGCGCGCCGCGCTCGCCGCGACCGTGATCAGCTACCGCAGCAAAAGCGCGGTGCGCGACGTCGGCCGCGCGCTCGGCGTGCCGGACGACCAGCTCGACCGCCTCGGCGGCCTGTTCTCGCGCATCCGCAGCGGCCAGCCGTTCGATGCCGCGCTGCGCGAGCGCGGCTTCGATCCGGCCAGCCGCCTGCTGCAGCGGCTGTTCGCGCTGGCCGGCGAGCTGCACGGCTTCCCGCGCCACCTGTCGCAGCACGTCGGCGGCTTCGTGATCTCGCAGCAGCCGCTGCACCATCTGGTGCCGGTCGAGAACGCGGCGATGCCCGAGCGCACGATCATCCAGTGGGACAAGGACGACCTCGAGACGATGAAGCTGCTCAAGGTCGACGTGCTCGCGCTCGGCATGCTGACCGCCTTGCGCAAGTGCCTGGACCTGCTGCACGCGCACGGCCTGTGGACGCACCCGTACCGCGGCGCGCGGCCGATGCTGCACGACATCCCGCAGCACGACGACCCGGCCGTCTACGACATGATCTGCCGCGCCGACACGGTCGGCGTGTTCCAGATCGAGTCGCGCGCGCAGATGTCGATGCTGCCGCGCCTCAAGCCGCGCTGCTTCTACGACCTCGTCGTCGAGGTCGCGATCGTGCGCCCGGGTCCGATCCAGGGCGACATGGTGCATCCGTACCTGCGCCGCCGGCAGGGCCTGGAACCGATCGACTACCCGCAATCACGCTTCGAACGCGCCAGCGGCAGCGGCGCGTCGCAGGTCCGCGAGGCATTGGGGCGCACGCTCGGCGTGCCGATCTTCCAGGAACAGGTGATGAAGCTGATCCAGGTCGTCGCCGGCTTCACGCCCGGCGAGGCCGACGAGCTACGCCGTGCGATGGCGGCCTGGAAGCGCCGCGGCGGGCTGGAGCATTTCCGCGAGCGCATCCAGCGCGGCATGCGCGAGCGCGGCTACGAGGACGCGTATTTCGAGCGCATCTTCCAGCAGATCCAGGGCTTCGGCGAATACGGATTCCCCGAGTCGCACGCGGCGAGCTTCGCGCTGCTCGCGTGGGCCTCGTCCTGGCTCAAGCACTACCACCCGGCCGCGTTCACCTGCGCGCTGCTCAACGCGCAACCGATGGGTTTCTACCAGCCCTCGCAGCTGATCCAGGACGCGCAGCGGCACGGCGTGACGGTGCTGCCGGTCGACGTCACGGCCAGCGCGTGGGATTGCACGCTGGAGTCCATCCAGCCGCCGGCGGTCGCCCTGCGCCTCGGCCTGCGCCAAGTCCGCGGCGTGTCCGCAGACCTCGCCGCGCGTCTCGTCGCCGCGCGCGCGGCCGCGCCGTTCCGCGACGTCGCCGACCTAACCCGCCGCGCGCGCGTGAACGCGGCCGAGCGCGCGCGCCTGGCCGACGCCGGCGCGCTGCAGGCGCTGAGCGGTCATCGCCATCGCGCGCGCTGGGACAGCGCCGGCGCCGAACTGCCGGCGCCGCTGCTCGAGGAAGCAACGGTCACGGAGGCGCGCGTCGCGCTGCGCCGTCCGTCGCTGCGCGAGGACGTGATGACCGACTACGCCACGCTCGGCCTGTCGCTGCGTGCGCATCCGCTCGCACTGGTCCGCGAGGAACTCGCGCGCCGGCGCGTCGCCCCGGCCAGCGCCACGCAGGACCCCACCCGGCGCGGCCGGCCGCTGCGCTGCGCCGGCCTCGTCACCGTGCGCCAGCACCCGGGCACCGCCAAGGGTGTCACCTTCGTCACGCTCGAGGACGAGACCGGCCAGGTCAACGTGGTGGTCTGGCGCGCGCTGGCCGAGCGCCAACACCGCGTGCTGCTCGAGGCGACGCTGATGGCGGTCGACGGCGTGCTCGAGGTCAACGATGGCGTACACCACCTGATCGCGCGGCGGCTGCACGACTACAGCGCGCTGCTGCCGGAATTCGCATTCGCGTCGCGCGATTTTCATTGAAACGTGAGATGTGAGACGGGAGACGGGAGACGGGACACGCAACCGCTCCCTCCTCTCTCATTCCATTTCCCGGTGCCGATTGGCACGCTTCCCTCCCGCCATTTTGCTGCGACGCAGCAAGTCACCTCCTCCACTTGTCGCTTGCGTCCATGAAGCGTCGGCGTACGCTTTTTGCGCCGCCGTCCTGGCGGCATCTCGCTGGAGGTTGCCATGAAACGCACCGCATTCCTTGCCGTGCTGCTGGTCAGTGCTGCCTCGATCACGGCCCTCGCGCAGGACGCCAAGCCGTACAAGGACGGCCCGGTCAGCGACGTCAGCTACATCCGCACCAAGCCGGGCCAGTTCGACAACTACATGAAATGGCTCGCCGGGCCGTGGAAGAACCTGATGGACGCGCAGAAGAAGGCCGGCCTGGTCAGCGACTACGCCGTGTACATGACCGAACCGGCCACGCCGAACGACCCGAACCTGATCCTCGTCGTCACGATGCCGAACATGGCCGCGCTCGACCGCACCGACGAGGCCGACGCGGTCGCCGCCCAGGTGATGGGCTCGACCAGCCAGCAGAACAAGGCCACCATCGATCGCGGCACGATGCGCGATGTGCTCGGCAGCCGGCTCGTGCGCCAGGCGGTCCTGAAGTGAGCACCGGTCGGGGCCGCCCCGACCCCGACTTTTGCCGCGGCGCGGCCTACGGCGCCGGGTCGCCGGCCAGCTGGCCCATGAACATCCGGTAGTAGCGCAGCTCGGCAATCGAATCGCGCACGTCGCTCAGCGCGGTATGCGCGGAGTCCTTGTTGAAGCCGCGGCTGACCTCCGGCGCCCAGCGCCGCGCGAGCTCCTTGACCGTCGACACGTCGAGGTTGCGGTAGTGGAAGTAGCGCTCCAGCCGCGGCATCAGGCGGTACAGGAAGCGCCGGTCCTGGCAGATCGAGTTGCCGCACATCGGCGACTTGCCCGGCGCGATCCACTGCGCGAGGAACTCGACCGTCAGCGCCTCGGCGGTCGCCAGATCGACTCTCGAATCGAGCACGCGCTGCCACAGGCCGGACTTGGCGTGCTGGTTGCGGTTCCAGTCGTCCATCGCCTCCAGCCGCTCGAGCGGATGGCGGATCGCGAACGCCGGCCCCTCGGCGAGCAGGTTCAGCTCCTTGTCGGTGACGACGGTGGCGATCTCGAGGATAGAGTCGCGGTCCGGATCGAGGCCGGTCATCTCCAGGTCGATCCAGATCAGGTTGTCGTCGTCCCGCACGCGCATGCGCCATCTCCTCGTTCCGTGGCCAGCGAGTCTAGCAGGCGGCCGTCCCGCGCGGCCCCGCGCGGGGCATACGCTATGCTGCCGCGATGACGCAGACCTTCCTCTGGCACGACTACGAGACCACCGGCGCCGACCCGCGCCGCGACCGCCCGGCGCAATTCGCCGCGATCCGCACCACGCTCGACCTGGAGCCCATCGGCGAGCCGGTCTCGCTGTACTGCCGCCCGGCGCCGGACGTGCTGCCGCATCCGGAAGCCTGCCTGATCACCGGCATCACGCCGCAGCAAATGCAGCGCGAGGGCGTGATCGAGGCCGAGTTCGCCGCGTGCGTCAACGAGCAGATGGCCGAGCCGGGCACCTGCAACGTCGGCTACAACTCGCTGCGCTTCGACGACGAGGTCACGCGCCACCTGCTCTACCGCAACTTCCACGACCCGTACGAGCGCGAGTGGAAGGACGGCAATTCGCGCTGGGACCTGATCGACCTCGCGCGGCTGTGCTACGCGCTGCGCCCGGACGGCATCGAATGGCCGCGCCGCGACGACGGCACGCCGAGCTTCAAGCTCGAGCACCTGGCCAGCGCGAACCGCATCGCGCAGGCGCGCGCGCACGACGCGGTGTCCGACGTCGAGGCGCTGATCGGCTTCGCGCGCCTGATCCGCGTGCGCCAGCCGCGCCTGTGGGAGTTCTATTTCGGCCTGCGCAAGAAGCAGCGCGCGTTCGAGCTGCTCGACGTCGCGCGCATGACGCCGCTGGTGCACGTGTCCTCGCGCTATCCGGCCAGCCGCGGCTGCCTCGCGCTGGTCGCGCCGCTGGCGATGCATCCGAGCCTGCCGAACGGCGTGATCGCCTACGACCTCGACGTCGATCCGACCCCTCTGCTCGAACTCGATGCCGACGACATCGCCGACCGCGTGTTCACCGCGCGCGCCGACCTGCCCGAGGACGTCGAGCGCATCCCGCTGAAGACGATCCATGCGAACAGGTCGCCGGCGCTGGCGCCGCTGAGCACGCTCAAGGGCGTCGACCTCGGCCGCATCGCGCTCGATCCGGACCGCGCGCTCGCGCACCTGGAACGGCTGCGCGGCGCCGATGGCCTCGTCGCCAAGCTGCATGCAGTGTTTTCGCGCGCCGACGCACGTGAGGCGGCGACGGACCCGGAGCTTGCGCTGTATGGCGGCTTCCTGCCCGACGCCGACAAGCGCCTGCTGCGCGCAGTGCGCGAGACGCCACCCGAGCAGCTCGGCCAGCGCGTGTTTCCGTTCCGCGACCCGCGCTATGCCGAACTGCTGTTCCGCTACCGCGCACGCAACTGGCCGGACACGCTCGACGCCGACGAACAGGCGCGCTGGGACGCGTTCCGCCGGCGCCGGCTCGAGACGCAGACGCCGCTGACGACGCTGACGCGCGAAGACTATTTCGCGACGATCGCGCGCCTGCGCGCCGACCCCACCCTGCCCGCCGCGCAGGTGCCGCTGCTCGACGCGCTCGAAAGCTGGGGCCACGAGCTCACGTAGAGATCGTAGGGTGGGACGCAGCCGCGTGGCAGGTCACGCTGCAGCGCAGCCTTCGGCGGCGAGTCCCACCGCCCCGCGCGACGATGGTGGGACTCGCCGCTACGCGGCTGCGTCCCACCCTACGCAAGCCCACATAATGTAGTGATTCCACCAGCTCCCAACCTGCCGTGGCCACGACCTACTTCACCCCCGCCACCTTCACCTTCCTGCGCGACCTCGCCGCGAACAACAACCGCACCTGGTTCAGCGCGAACAAGGCGCGCTACGAGGACGTGCTGCGCCAGCCGTTCCTGCGCCTGATCGCGGACCTGGCCGAGCCGCTGGCGAAGATCAGCGCGCACTACATCGCCGATCCGCGTCCGCAGGGCGGTTCGCTGTTCCGCATCCATCGCGACACACGCTTCGCCAACGACAAGACGCCGTACAAGACCTGGGCCGGCGCGCGCTTCGCGCACGAGCGCCGGCGCGAGATCGAAGCGCCGTCGTTCTACCTGCACGTGCAGCCCGGCGACTGCTTCGCCGGCGGCGGCATCTGGCACCCGGAAGCCGCGACGCTGAAGAAGATCCGCGCGTTCCTCGAAGGCAATCCAGCGGCGTGGAAGCAGGCCACGCACACCAAAGCGTTCCGCGAGCGCTTCGAGTTCTACGGCGAGAACCTGACCCGCCCGCCGCGCGGCTTCGATCCGGCGCACGAGCTGATCGAGGACCTCAAGCGCAAGAACTTCGCCGCCGGCCAGAGCCTGCCCGACGCGCTCGCCTGCTCGGACGAGCTCAAGCCGTTCATCGTCGACACGTTCAAGCGCATCGCGCCGATGGTCGACTACCTGTGCGCGGCGGTCGAACTAGACTTTTGAAGCTCCGTAGGGTGGGACGCAGCCGCGCGCCAAGCCATGAAAGGATGCAACCTTCGACGGCGAGTCCCACCGCCCGCCCGCAACGACGGCGGGACTCGCGCCCGCGGCCCTACAAGCATCGAGTCCGTAGGGTGGGACACAGCCGCACGCCAAGCCACGGCAGGATGCAACCTTCGGACGGCGAGTCCCACCGCACGCCCGCAACGACGGCGAGACTCGCGTCCGCGGCGCTACACGCATCGAGTCCCTAGGGTCGGACACAGCCGCGCACCAAGCCACGGCAGGACGCAACCTTCGGACGGCGAGTCCCACCGCCCGCCCGCAACGACGCTTGGACTCGCGCCCGCCGCGCCGCGACCCACCCCGCCCCTCATCTCCCGGCGCCCGGCTCCAGCACCACGGTTGCGGTCATGCCGGCCGACAGCGTCACGCCGGGCGGCAGGTGGTCGGTGTCGATCGCGATGCGCACCGGCACGCGCTGCGCCAGGCGTACCCAGCTGAAGGTCGGCGCGACGTTGGCGAGCAGGTTCGCGCCGGTCGGGTTGTCGACGTCGCCGATGCCGCGCGCGATGCTCTCGACGCGCCCGCGCAGGTGCACGTCGCCCGCCATCAGGCGGATGTCAACCGCGTCGCCGACGTGCACGTACGGCAGCTTGGTTTCCTCGAAGTAGCCGTAGATCCAGTACGAATGGCTGTCGATCAGCGCCAGCCGCGGCGTGCCGGCGGCGGCGTAATCGCCGGGATGGATGTCGAGGTTGGTCACGTAGCCGTCCACCGGTGCGCGCACCTCGGAGCGCTCGAGGTCCAGGCGCGCGCGGTCGAGCGCGACCTGCGCCTGCTGCACGGCCGCGAGCGCCGCCTCGCGGCCGGCCGAGGCCTGGCTTTGCGCCGCCTGCGCCTGCTGCAGGCTCGCGCGCGCCGAGTTCGCGGTGGCGATCGCATCGGAGCGGACCTCGGCCGAGATCACGTTGCCGGGCATGTGCTGGCGCCGCTCGGACTGCGTGGCGGCCTTCTCGTAGTCGGCGCGGCGCCCGGCGATGCCGGCGGCCGCGACGTCGAGGCTCGCGCCGGCCGCGCGCGCGCTGGCCTGGGCGGCTGCGAGGGTCGCCTCGGCCTGCGCGAGCGCATAGCGGAAACGCACCGGGTCGATCACGAACAACACCTCGCCCTTGTGCACGAACTGGTTGTCGCGCACCGGCACCGCGCTGACCAGGCCGGACACGTCCGGCGCGATGCGCACGACGTCGGCGCGCACGCGCGCATCGCGCGTCCACGGCGAATACATGTAGCGTTTCCACAGCGCAGCCGCGGCCAGCGCCGCGACGGCGACGATCACCGCCGTGAGCAGGAAACGCGCGAGCGATTGCAGCTTCATCGGGTTCTCTCGAGAAATTGGGCTCGCCGGCGACCTCAGCCGAGGCCGAGCAGGCCGAAGCCGCCGAAGATGCAGACGAATAGCGCGAGGCGGACCAGCGCCGGATTCCAGACGTGCCGGTATAGCCCATGGCGCGCCGCCAGCCCGTCCAGCATCCACACCAGCAGCAGGCCGAGCAGGAACTGCACCAGCAGCGTCGGCACCAGCGCGCCGAACAGGGCGATCTCACGCGGCATCGGGCCGTTCCTCCGCTTCGGCCGGGCGGTCCGCATACAACGCCATCGCCGACGCGGTATCGAGCAGGGCCAGGCGCAACAGGTGCAGGTGCGCGAGCAGGCGCGCATCGTCGCCGGCGCTGTCGATCGCGTCCGACAGCGCCGCACGCGCCTGCCGATAGCGCGCATGGCCGGGCGCCACGTACAACTCGGCCAGTGCAGCCACGGCCTGTTCGGTCACCGCGCGGCGGGCCGGCGCCACCGCGCCGGCCGCGATCTCCTCGCGCAGCTCGATCACCGCGCGGCCGGTCTCCTGCACGGTCAGCGACCACGCCAGCAGCAGGCGCGCCTCGTCGCTGCCCGGGCGCGTGTAGCCGACGATCTGCACGGCGAGGTCGCGGCTGCCGCTTTCGAACTGCGCCAGCAGGTTGCGCAGCGGTGCGCGCGCCGCGTGCACGACCTGCAGGCGCAGACGGCGCAGCAGGCGGCGCAGCAGCCAGGCGCTGCCCGATGCGTTGGCAAACAGCATGAACGCGACGCCGGCGCAGGCGATGCCGGCGATCTGGCCGAGACCGGCGTTGAGCGAGGCCAACGCATCGAAGCGCATCGGGTTGCGCACCTGCATCGTGAACAGCATGGTCGGCACGTAGCCGAGGCCGATCGCCATCAGTGCCGGCCGCGTGACCATGTAGAAACCGACCAGCAGGAACGGCAGCAGGCCGGCCGCGAACAGCAGGTAGCCGTCCATGCGCACGAGCACGCCGTAGACGCAGGCAAGCCCGGCCACGACGCCGAGCACGAAGCCGAGCAGGGTCAGGCGGATCGCGCGCAGCGGATCGGGAAACGTCGCCATCACGCCGGCGAAGACGGTCGCGATGATCATCGCGCCGGCGCCCTCCGGCCACGCGCTGGCGATCCAGAACCAGCCCATCGCGAGCATCGTCACGGTCGCGCGCGCCGCGGCGAATCCGGCGTTGAGCCAGTCGGTCGCGCGCGTGAACGCGATCGGCTCCGGCAATGCGGTCGCGCGATGGGGCAGTGCGAGCTGCGCGTAGGCGAGCGTGTAGTCGTGCAGTTCGTCGGCGATGCGCGCGACCAGCTCCGCGCCGGTGTCGAAGTCGAGCAGGTCGGCGCGCTCGCGCAGGCCCGCGCGCAGGGCCGGGACGCGTTCGGCGATCCGCTCGCGCAGCGCGCCCAGGCGCGCTGCCAGCGCGTCGGTTTCGGCGGCCGCGCGCGGCTCGCTGCCGGCCGGCCCGAGCGCCATGGCGAGGTCGCTGGTCAGTTGCGACAGGCGCTCGCGCACCGGCGCATGCGCTTCGTCCTGCAGGCGGTTGAGCAGGTGGTGCAGCGACTGGTAGCTGGTCGACACCGCCATGAAGGCATGGTTGAAGCGGCGCAGGCGTGGGCTGCGCACACGGACGCCGGCATCCTCGAACACCACGGAACTTCGCTGGTTTTCGATCTGCACGACCTCGCGCACGAAGCGCAGGTGCGCCTGCTCGAGCTCGGCGCGCGGCAGCGCGCCGGTCAGGCTCGAGCGCACGAACGCGATGAAGTGCGCGAACTGCGCGCGGATGCCGTCGCGCATGACGTCGCCAAGTCGCTGCGGCAGCAGCACGTCGCTGACCACGCCGGCGACGAGGATGCCGAGCATGACCTCGCTGACGCGCATCACGGCGCCGTCGAACACGTTCTGCGGCTGGTCGACCGCCGGCAGCGCGACGATTGCCGCGGTGTAGCCGGCCAGCACGAACCCGTACGACTTGAAATTGCGGTACAGCGAGGCGCCGCCGACGCACAGGCCGATCCAAACGGCCATGCTCGCCATGAACACGGTGCGCTGTTGCGGGAATGCGGCAAACAGCGCGAGCGCGGCGAGGCTGCCGACCACCGTGCCGATCGCGCGGTAGAAACTCTTCGCCAGCACCATGCCGCTCTGCGGATGGATCACGATCGCGGCGGTCATCATCGCGGTGCCGGGCTGCTCGAGCTCGAAGCGCATCGCCAGCCAGCCGGTCAGCAGCACCGCGAATGCGGCCTTGGCGACGAAGATCCAGTCGAGCGCCGCGCCGCGCAACCACGCCGCGACCTCGCTGCGCCGTGCAACCGGCCACCCGGAAAGGACGCGACTGTTCATGCCTCTCAGCCCGCCGCCTCGGCATTGTCGAGGAAACGTTTCAGCAAGCGTTCCAGCTGGGCCAGCTCGGTCGCCTGGAAGCCGCGAGTATAGCCGTCGAGCAGCGCCTTCATGCCCGGCAGCAGCGCTTCGACCAGCGCGCGCCCGCGCGGCGTCAGCGACAGCACGACCTTGCGCCGGTCGCCGCCCGGATCGGCCACGCGATCGACCAGGCCGCGCTCGACCAGGCCGTTGCAGATGCGCGTGATGTTGGCCGACTTCTCGCCGGCCGCGTCGCCGAGCTGCGAGGGATTGATCGCGTTGTCGGCGCTGCCGTACAGCATCATCAGGATGCCGTAGTCGGTGTGGTTGAGCCCATGCGCGCGCAGCACGACGTTGGCGCGGTCGTGCACCTGCGCGTGGATGTGCCTGACCAGCCGCACCAGCACCGCGGCGTCGCGCGGGAAGTCCGGGTAGCGCTGGCGCGTGTGCTCGATGCGGGCCTCGGTGGCGTCGAAGCTGCCCATGGGTGCGCGGAGTCCTGCGGGATCAGTCGGTCAAAGTATTTCATAAATTGATTACTTACAGCTGAACATCATCGCCGTCATCCGGCGCATACGCGCCGCCGGATGACGCGAATAGGCCGATCGGCGCTTGCCAACCGCGCCGATTGTTCGCACGCTCGCATCCTTGGGGCGCCCGCTTCGCGTCCGTTGCCCGCATTCGTTCCAGGCGCGATGTCCTTGCATATCTATCGATTCGGCCGCTTTCGCCTCGAAACGGCAACCCGCGCCCTCTGGCGCGGAGACGAACCCGTCGCGCTGCCGCCGAAGGTGTTCGACTGCATCGTCTACCTGCTCGAGCACCGCGAGCGCGCGGTCGGGCGCGACGAGCTGATCGCGGCGGTGTGGGGCAAGGTCGACGTCGCCGACGGCGTGCTCGGCCAGACCATCCTGCTGGCACGACGCGCGCTCGACGACACCGGCAAGGAGCAGCAGGTGATCCGCACCGTCGTGCGCTTCGGCTACCACTGGCTGGCGCCGGTGGAGACCGGCGACGCGGCGGAGACGGAGCCGGAGCCGGCACCTGCGGCGCTGCTGCCCGCCCCGCTCGAGGGCAGCCCCACCTTGCCGACGCCGGACCTCGCGCCTTCCCCCACCCCGCCTTCCTCACCCACCCTGCCGACCGCGCCTGTACGCTGGCGCTGGCGAGCCGCCGCGCTGCTCGTGCTGTGCGCGCTGGCCCTGCCGCTCGGCTGGTGCCTGTGGCCGGGGCGGCACGAGGCGCCGGCAGCTGCAGCCGCCTCGCCGGGCAAGGCCGCGCTGGTGCTGCCGGTCGCGGTCGTCGGCGACACCGAGGCGAGCTGGATCCGGCTCGGCGTGATGGACCTGGTCGCCAGCCGCCTGCGCGCACACGGCCAGGAGGTCGTGCCGAGCGACAACGTGGTCGGATTAGCGCGCGCGTACGAGCGCGCCGCGGTCGACCCCGAGCAACTGGCTGCGCTTGCCCGCGCCGCCGACGCCGCGCTGGTCGTCGATGCGCGCGCCGAGGCGCTGGAAGGCCACTGGCGCGTGACGCTGCATACGCTGCGCGGTCCCAGCCCGGCGCTGGCGGTCAGCGGCGAGGGCGATGACGTGCTGGTCGCCGCCCGCGTCGCGAGCGACCGCCTCGGCGCGGCGCTCGGGCTGGCCCCCGCACGTGGGGACGTCGCCACCGGTGGCGACCCTTCGGCCGATTCGCTCATCCAGCAGATCGAGGCCGCGCTGCTGGAGGAACGCGTCGACAGCGCACGCCAGTTGCTCGACGGCGCGCCGCCCGCGCAGCGCGACCAGCCGCTGCTGCGCTTCCAGCGCGGGCGCGCCGAATTCCTGAGCGGCAACTTCGACGCGGCGCGGGCGACGTTGCGCGCGCTCGCCTCCGACGTCCCCGTCAGCGCGGACCCGGTCCTGCATGCGCGCACGCTCAACGCGCTGGCCGCGATCGAACTGCAGCGCGACCAGCCGGACGCGGCCATGCCCGACCTCGACCGCGCGATCGAGCTGCTCGCCCACGAGCGCGCGTTCTCGCCGCTCGGCAAGGCCTACAACAACCGCGCCGCCGCGCATGCCGCGAAGCGCGACTACGCCGCCGCCCAGGCCGACCTGGCGCAGGCGCGCATCGCGCTCGCCACCGCCGGTGACGTGCTTGGCCTGGCGGTGGTCGATTCCAACGCCGGCGCGTCCGCGCTGGACCGCGACCGCTTCGCCGAGGCGGCGCCGATCCTGGTCGGGGCGGCCGACCGCTTCGCGATGTTCCACGCCTACTCGGCCGAACTGCACGCACGCGCCAACCTGACCCAGGTGCAACTGGCCCTGCTCGATCCGGCCGCCGCACTGGCCAGCGAGGCGCAACTGCGCGACCTCGTCGACAAGGTGCCCGATCCGCTCCGGCGACGTGCCGTGAACCTGGTTCGCGCCGAAGCGTTGTTCGCGAACGGGCTTCGGCGGGCGGCTACCGAGCTGCTCGCGCAGGTCCGCAGTGACGCCGAGGCACAGGGCGACGCAACCGCGCTGGCGCGCGCGCAGGCGATCGCCGCCCGCCAGGCACTGGTCGACGGCAACGCCGCGCTGGCCGAGCAGGAGGCCGCCGCCGCGCTGGCGGCCCCGCTGCCGCAGCCGCAGCTGCCGCGGGAAGCCGGCCTGGTCCGACTGACCCTGCTGCGCGCGCAGCTGGCCCAGGACAAGGCCGCCGCCGCCGACACGACGCTCGCCGGGCTGCAGGCCTGGGCGGCCGCCGACGACGCCCCGACCGCACACCTTTACGCGGCGCTGGCCCATGCCGAGCGCGTGGCCGACGGCCCCGCGCCGGCCGCGCGCGCCGCCTTCGAGGATGCCCTCGCCCGCGCCGAACGCGAGCGCGTGCCGGCCGACCTGGTGCTGGTCACGCAATCCTACGTCGCCTGGCTGATGCGCCAGCGCGACTTCCAGCGCGCCAGCGTCGTCGCCGAGGGCGTGGCCGGCTGGGCCACGCGCGACTTCGAGACCGCCTTGCTGCAGCTGCGTGTTTTCCGCGCCTTGCGCAACCCGGCCGCGTGGCCCGCCGCGCTGGCGCAGGCGCGCGCACTGGCCGGCGAGCGCACGATCCCGCCGGATCTGGCCAGCCTGCCCTGAGGCATCGCGGCTTCCGCCGCTCGCACACCGGCACGACCGGACTGCGCCGGGCGAAGATCTGCGGGAGCGCCGGCAGGCGCGATGCTTTCGCGCCCATTCGAGCCCCTGAGCATCGCGGCTTGCCCGCTCGCACCGCGCTGCCGAAGGCTGCGACGGCCTGGATTTCGGCAGCGCCTCCGGCAAGGAACCCTTACACATCAATAACTTGTCCGTGACGTGATGAAAACCTGATACGACCGTGATGCCCAGACGATGCGCTGCCGCGGGGCCACCGGCACAGTCGGGTGGCTGCGCCGCCCCTGAACGGCGCGGCGTTTCCGCCACCGTGACCGTCGTATGGGAGTCGCCTGATGAAGAACCGTTTCCTCGGGGCCGTGATCGCTACCGCGATCCTGGCCTCGCACACCTGCTTCGCCGCCGACGGCGACCCCGATCCCGGATTCGGCGACCACGGCGTGGCCTACCTGTCGATCGACGGCGTCGAGGGCCATGAGCTGCGCGCAGGCGCGGTGATCGCGCTCCCAGACGGCAAGCTGCTGTTCGGCGGCTCGCGCAACAAGCTGATCGACGGCAATCCCGATCCGCACATGCGCGCGACGCTGGCGCGCATGAACGCCGACGGTTCGGTCGATGGGTCCTTCGGCAGCGACCCGGCCAACCCGGGCCTGGTCGTGCTGCCGGACGTGCAGCCCGGCACCGCCATGCAGCAGATCGAAACGATGCAGCGCCTGGACGACGGCTCGCTGCTCGTCGCGGGCGCAGCGGAGGCGTTCGGGCCGACGAACGGCTTCGTCATGAAGGTCGATGCGCAGGGCGCGCCGGTGGCCAGCTACGGCAACGCCGGCCTCGTGAAGCTGTCCGGCACGCACTTCTTCGCGAGCGCGGTGGATGCCCAGCAGCGCTTGCTGCTGGCGGGTTATCGCAATGTCGCCGGCAGCGTGCAGGGCGTCGTCGTGCGCCTGACCACCACCGGCCAGTTCGACCCGACCTTCGGCAGCGACGCCAATGGCATCGTGCGCCTGATTGCGACCGGGCCGGACTCGAACAGCTACCTCAGCGCACTGACGCTCACCGCGGATGGCGGCATCCTCGTCGGCGGCAGCGTCGACCAGGACGATCCGATCCTCGGCAACGACTTCTCGCTGGCCCGCCTCGACGGCAGCGGCAACCTCGACACGACGTTCGCCGGGAACGGCTGGAGCCGCTTCCGCATCCCCGGCGACGGCTCGGCCTTTAACGGCATCGAGCACCTGCTGGTGACCCCGGACGGCAAGATCGTGATGGCCGGCTACCACGAGGATCCGAAGACCGGCGTCAACGTCGTGCTCGGTCGCTTCACGGCGGACGGGCGCACCGACACGACCTTCGGCAGCAAGGCGACGCCGGGCTTCCAGCCGATCGACGTGGTGCCGGATGCATGGAACCGCTACCCCAGCGGCCTGGTCCGGCTGGCCGACGGCAAGCTGCTGGTGCCGGTCACCTACGCGACTCCGGCCAAGCAGGACTTCATCGCCGTGCGCACGTCGGCCGACGGCGCGCTCGACCCGACCTTCGGCACCGGCGGCGTGATCGACCTCGACCTCGCCCCCGACGGCATCTACAGCAACCTGACTGCCATGACGCTGCAGGACGGTCGCCCGATCCTGGCCGGCTCGGCCAAGCGTGACCGCGTCGCCAAGCTGGTCGACCTGGCCGCGGTCCGGCTCGGCGACACGCCGCCGGCCGGCGACGACGCGATCTTCGCCGACGGCTTCGATCGCGGCCCGGCCGCGTCGGTGACCAACTACGACGACCTGGCCGAGGGCTTCAAGGGCCCGAGCTTCCAGCACAACGGCGTGACCTACCGCGATGTCAACGACATCGGCGGCGTGTTCCCGGATGGTTCGACGTTCACGCCGGCGGACGTCGGCGCGGATTTCGTGATCGAGAACGCGACCTACCTGTTCAACGACTTCCCGTCGTTTGGCAGCGCTCCGAACGTGCTGACCTTCGGCACCACCTACATGCCCGGGCCGAACCTCTCGCTCGGCGCGCTGGTGCGCGCGACGATGGACCTGGACACGCCGGCGAGCGCGGCCAGCTTCGAGGCGATCTTCTATGAAAACGGCCCGTGGGGCGGCATCCAGTTGCACCTGGACGCCTACCGCAACGGCATGAAGGTCGGCGAGGACGTGGTCACGCTCAGCAACCTGGGCGGCCGCGACAACCTGACCACCCGCACGTTCTCGATCAGCGGCGTGACGTTCGACTCGCTGCGCCTGTACGCGACCTGCAACGGCCAGCCGTCGGCGCCGCGCGTGATGATCGACAACCTGAGCCTGACCCCGGCGCCGGTGCGCTGACAGGCTGCAAGCCCGGTGGCCGGCTTCGTCCGGCACCGGACCTCGCCTCGAACCGGCGCCGCCCATGGCGGCGCCGGCCCCGGACGCCACGCCAGCGGTTGCACGCGTGGCCCGACCCGCGCAGCATGGAGCCTCGTTCCGGAGGCTGCCCCATGCCCGCGCCCTCCCCGCTTCCGCTCAAGCGCTACGGACTTCGCCTGATCGTCGTGGTCGAGCACATCGGCCTGGTCGTCGTGCTGGCCGCGACGATCGTCGCCGCCGGCCAGGAAGTCGCCGCGATGCTGCGCAGTGGCCACGTCGGCGTGACGGACCTGTTGCTGCTGTTCATCTACCTCGAGATCGTCACGATGAGCGGCGTGTACTGGCGCGTCGGCCGCCTGCCGGTGCGCATGCCGCTGTACATCGCGATGGTCGCGCTGGCGCGGCACATGATGCTCGATGCGCACGACTACGCGCCGCTGACGATCCTCGCCCAGGCCACCGCGATTCTGCTGCTGGGCCTGGCGGTGCTGGCCGTGCGCTATGGCCACGTGCGCTATCCGTACACCGACGAGGCCGGGCGCGGGCCGCCGCTCGGCTGAGCGGGCGCGACCGGCGTGACTAACCGCGCCGACCGAAGGCCTGTGGGAGCGCCGGCAGGCGCGATGCTCCTGGCCCGCTCGTGCGGTGGCAAAGCAAACTCATCGCGGCTGCCGCCGCTCCCACGGTCATCCTCTGCGGCTGAGCATGCCGTCGGCGCTGTACGCATGCGTTCACCGTGCTGTACGCCAGCGAACACCCGCGGCGACGCGAGCGGCGCCGACATGGCGGGCCGCGCCCGCGCCAGCACCACAGCGCACGCCGGGCGCCCCGCTCAACCCATTGTTGCGAAACGCATTGGCGCACGACAGGCACATCGCCTGCGGGCAGCGCTCAGGACTTGGCACGGTCCCTGCTGTAATTCAGGCATGGACATCGCCCGCCCCGAACTCAAGCAACGCAAACGCCGCCGCCAGCTGTTGATCGGCGCCGGTCTCGCCACCCTCCTCGCCGCCGCCGGCGCCGGCCTCGCCGCGCTCGGCCCGGCGGTCCCCGCCGTCGAACGCGCCAGCGTGCTGCTCGGCGCGGTCAAGCGCGGCGAGCTGCTGCGCGAGGTGCGCGGCCCCGGCACGCTGGTGCCGAAGGAGATCCGCTGGATCGCCGCCGAAACCGCCGCGCGCGTCGAGCACATCCGCGTCAAGCCCGGCGCGAGCGTCGAGGCCGACACGGTCATCCTCGAACTGTCCAACCCGGAAGTCGACGACCAGCTCGCCGCCGCCAAGGCCGCCGTGACTGCCGCGCAATCCGACCTCGCCGCACGCCGCACCGAACTCAACTCGCGGCTGCTCGACGGACAGTCTGCGCTGGCGCAGGCGCGCAGCGACTACGAGGCCGCGCGCATGCAGGCCGAGGCCGAGAAGACGATCGCCGAGAAGGGCATCATCCCGGCCGTGCAATACCGGAAGAGCCTGGTCGTGCTCGAGCAGCTCAAGGGCCGCGTCGCGATCGAGGAACAGCGCGTGGTCGAGTTCCGCCACAACATCGCCGCGCAGCTCGCCGCCGAACAGGCGCGGCTGGACCAGCTCGTCGCCACGCGCGAGCTGCGCCAGCGCCAGGCCGACGCGCTGCAGGTGCGTGCCGGCATCGCCGGCATCCTGCAGCGCACGCCGGTCGAGGAAGGCCAGCAGGTCGCCGCCGGCACCAACCTCGCGCGTGTCGCGCGCCCCGGCGAGCTGATGGCAGAACTGCGCATCGCCGAGACGCAGGCCAAGGACGTCGCGCTCGGTCAGCCGGTCAAGGTCGACACGCGCAACGGCATCGTCGAAGGCCGCGTGCTGCGCGTCGATCCGGCGGTGCAGAACGGCAGCGTGCAGGTCGACGTCGAGCTGGCCGGCACGCTGCCGCCCGGCGCGCGGCCGGACCTGTCGGTCGACGGCACCATCGAGATCGACCGCCTGCCGGACGTGCTCTACGTCGGCCGCCCGGCGTTCGGCCAGCCCGATGCCGACGTGCGCCTGTTCAAGCTCGACCCGGCCAGCGGCATCGCCACGCGCGTGCCGGTGCAGCTCGGCAAGGCTTCGGTGAACCTGATCGAGATCCGCTCCGGCCTCGATGCCGGCGACCAGGTGATCCTGTCCGACACCAGCGCGTGGGACCAGCACGACCGCATTCGCCTGAAATGATCCGTGTCCTCTTCCCGACAATCCCTTCGAACACCCAGGACCACCACCCATGACCAACGACGGCCTGATCCACCTCGACGGTGTCAAGAAAGTCTTCCTCACCGACGAGGTCGAGACGCATGCCCTGGCCGGCGTGCACTTCGACATCCGCCGCGGCGAATACGTGTCGATCTCCGGCCCGTCCGGCTGCGGCAAATCGACCCTGCTGGCGATCCTCGGCCTGCTCGACACGCCCAGCGAAGGCACCTACACGCTCAACGGCCGCCAGGTCGCCGGCATCGGCGCGAGCGAACGCGCGCTGATCCGCAACCAGGAGATCGGCTTCGTGTTCCAGGCGTTCAACCTGATCGGCGACCTCACCGTGTTCGAGAACGTCGAGCTGCCGCTGACCTACCGCGACGGCGTGTCGAAGGCCGAACGGCGCGAGCGCGCGATTGGCGCGCTCGAGCGCGTCGGCATGGCGCATCGCGTCAAGCACTACCCGGCGCAGCTCTCCGGCGGCCAACAGCAGCGCGTCGCGGTCGCGCGCGCGCTGGTCGGGCAGCCGTCGATCCTGCTCGCCGACGAACCGACCGGCAACCTCGACTCGAAGAACGGCGAGGCGGTGATGGAACTGCTCGACGAGCTGCACAAGGCCGGCTCGACGATCTGCATGGTCACGCACGACCCGCGCTACGCCGATTTCGCCGACCGCAAGATCTTCATGTTCGACGGCCGCGTCGTCGACGAGGAGACGATGCACCGCCTGCGCCACGAGGAAGACCAGCGCCTGATGCGGCGCGCGGGAGCCTGAGCGATGGGCACCTTTCTCGACGACCTGCGCCACGCCGCGCGCGCGCTGCGCAAGCAGCCGGGCTTTGCGCTGACCGCCGTGCTGACGCTGATGCTCGGCATCGGCGCGGTCACCGCGATCTTCACCGTCTACGACGCGGTGCTGCTCAAGCCGTTGCCGTTCGCCGACTCCGCGCGCATCGTGCGCGTGACGCGCGAGCAGCCGCCGGTGAGGAACAGCCCCGTCTCGCCGCCGGTGCTGCGCGAATGGATCGAACGCAGCCGCGCGGCGTTCGACGCGATCGGCGCGTTCGTGCCGCAGACGCTGAACCTGACCGGCGCCGGCGCCGCCGAACGCCTGACCGGCTACACGGTCACGCCCGGTTTCTGGGACGTGTTCGGCCAGCCGATCGCGCTCGGGCGCAGCTTCGGCGACGCCGAGGAAAACGCCAACGAGCGCGTGGTCGTGCTCGGCGATGCATTGTGGCGCACGCGCTTCGCCGCCGATCCGGCGGTGGTCGGGCGCGACATCGACCTCAACGGCGAGCGCTGGCGCGTGATCGGCGTCGCCGCCGCGACGTTCCGCTATCCGTCCGACGCGCAGGCGTGGACGCCGACCTTCCTGCCGGCCAACACCGCCGGCCGCGGCAGCAATTCGCTCAGCCCGGTCGCGCGCCTCGCGCCCGGCGTCACGCAGGCGCAGGCGGCCGAGGTCATGCGCGGCATCACCGCCTGGCAGGCGGAAACCTTCCCGGTCGAAAACGGCAAGCTGCAGGCGCGGGTGGAGCGTCTGGACGCGTTCGTCACCCGCCACGTGCGCGGCTCGCTGTCGGTTCTGCTCGGCGCGGCGCTGCTGGTGCTGCTGATCGCCTGCGCGAACCTCGCCAGCCTGATGCTGACGCGCGGCCAGGTCCGCGCGCAGGACCTGGCCATCCGCAGCGCGCTCGGCGCCGGCCACGCGCGCCTCATGCGCAGCGTGCTCGCCGAGGCGCTGCTGCTCGCCGGCGCCGGCGCGCTCGCCGCGCTGCTGTTCGCGCGGCTCGCCGTGCCCGCGCTGCTGCGCCTCGCGCCGGACCTGCTGCCGGCCTACAACACGCCGGCCGTCGATGCGCGCGTGGTGCTGGCCACCACGCTGCTGGCGCTGCTCACGCTCGTGCTGTTCGGCCTCGCGCCGGCCTGGCGCGCCGGTCGCGCCGATCCCGCGCTGGCGCTGCGCAGTGGCGCGCGCGGACAGGTCGGCAGCCACGGCCAGGCGCGCGCGCGCGGCGTGCTGGTGGCGGTGGAGATCGCGCTGGCGATGACCCTGCTGACCGGCGCCGGTCTGCTGATCGACAGCCTGCGCCAGTTGTCGCAGGTCGACGCCGGGCTGCGCGAACCCGAGCGCGTGCTCGCCGCCCAGTTCTCGCTGCCGGTGCCGGCGATGCAGCCAGGCGAGGAGTTCCCCGCCTGGTACGCGCGCGTCAAGACCGTGGCCGAGCCGCGCCTGGATGCATTGCAGGCACGCCTGCAGGCGCTGCCGGGCGTCAGCTCGGTCGCACTCACGAATGCGCTGCCGGCCTCCGGCGAGCGCGGCTGGAACGGCGGCTTCGACATCGCCGGACGCGAGCTGCCGGAGGACCGCATTGCCGAATACCGCTTCGCGAATCCCGACTACTTCCGCACTTTCGGCGTCGCGCTGAAGGCCGGCCGCTTCTTCGATGCCGCCGACGGCACGCGCGCGGTGTTCCCGGCCGAGGTGCTGGTGAACCAGGCCTTCGTCGACCGCTACCTCGGTGGCGGCGATGCACTGGGCGTGCAGGTATCGGTCTTCGACGGGTCGCCCAAGACCATCGTCGGCGTCGTCGCCGACGTGCGCCAGGGCGGCCTCGACCAGGACGTCGATGCCGAGATCTACTTCCCCGCGCGCACCGTGCCGATCGGCGACCTCGCGCTGGCGCTGAAGGCCGACGGCGATGCGCTCGCGCTGGCGCCGGCGCTGCGCCGCGCGATGCAGGAGGATTTCCCCGACGTGCCGCTGTACGCGCTGCGCACGATGGACGAGGTCACCGGCGAGACGACGCGCCTGCGCCGTTTCAACATGACGCTGATGAGCGCGTTCGCCGCGACCGCGCTGGCGCTCGCCGCGATCGGGCTGTACGGCGTGATCGCCTGGATCGCCGCGCAGCGCCGCCGCGAGATCGGCGTACGGCAATCGTTCGGCGCGACCCGCGCGCACATCCACGCGATGATGCTGAAGAGCGGCCTGCGCATGGTCGTGCCCGGCCTCGTCGCCGGCGTGCTCGGCGCGCTCGCGCTCGGCCACCTGATCGGCAGCCAGCTCTACGGCGTCGGCAGCGCCGATCCGCGCGTGCTCGGCGGCGTCGTGCTGGTGCTCGGCGCCGTCGCCCTGGCCGCCTGCCTGATCCCGTCGTGGCGCGCGCTGCGCGTGTCGCCGATCGAGGCGTTGCGCGATGAATGAAGCGCCTTCCAGCGCGCGCGCCGATGGAAGCGTTGCGCGACGCATGACCCACGGCCGGAAGCCCGCATGAACCGTCTCCTCCACGACGTCCGCTTCGCCCTCCAGCGCCTCATGCGCGCGCCGGCGTTTCCGCTCGCCGCGATCGCGATGCTCGCACTCGGCATCGGCCTCACCGTCGCGATGATCTGCACGGTCAGCGGCGTGCTGCTGCGCGGCTTGCCGGTGCCGGACGGCGAGCGCCTTGTCGCGATCGTCGCCCACAATCCAGCGCAACGCATCGGCCGCGCGCAGCTCAGCGTCGCCGAGGCCGAGCAGGTCGCCAGCGGCACGCCGGGATTCCAGGCGATCGCCTACTTCCAGTGGAGCGGCATAAACGTGCTCGAGGGCGGTCACGCCCGCGAGATCCCGACGCAGCTGGTCGGCCCGGGGTTCTTCGCCACGCTCGGCGTACCGCCGCTGCTCGGCCGCCTGCCGAGCGACGCCGACGTCCGCGCCGGCCTGCCGCTGGCGGTCCTGTCGCACGAGGAATGGCAGCGTGCCTTCGGCGGCGATCCCGGCGTGATCGGACGCCGCCTCGACACGATCGGCCATGCGCCGCTCGAGGTCGTCGGCGTCATGCCGCCATCGCTCGACGCGATCACCGGCAACGCCGGCCTGTGGACCGCGCTGCTGCCGGCCGAGCTGCCACAGGACGGTGCGCGCCGTCTCGACCTGCGCATCCTGCAGGCGATCGGCCGCCTGCAGGCGGACACCTCGCCGCAGCAGGCGGACGCCGCGCTCGCCACGCGCCTCGCGGCACTGCACGAGGCGCACGGCCTCGGCGAGGCGACCGGCTGGCGGCTGCGTGCGCGCAACCTGCTCGACCTGCTCATCGGCAACGCGCGTGGCGCCCTGTGGGGCGCGCTCGCACTGGCCTGCATGGTGCTGCTGATCGCCTGCGCCAACCTCGCGATCCTGCTCGACGCGCGCCAGGCCGAACGCCGGCGCGAGCTGGCCGTGATGCAGGCCATCGGCGCCAGCCGCGAGCGCCTGCGCAACCATCTGCTCCTGGAACTGGCGCTGCTCGCTACGGTGGCGCTCGTGCTCGGCGTTGCGCTCGCGCAGGGCGGCATCGCGCTGCTGCGCGATCTGGCGGCCGGCAGCGTTCCGCGCGTGGACGGCATCGTCATGGACTGGCGCGTGTTCGGCGTCGCCGCCCTGCTCGGGCTCGCAATCCCGCTGTTCACGGCGTTCGGCGGCAGCCTGCGGCTGCCGATCGATCCGGCCGAGGCGATCCGTGGCGGCGGCAAGGGCGTGATCGGCGGCGGCGGCCGCCACCGGCTGCTGCCGGCCGCGGCGATGGCGCTGTCGACGGTCAGCCTGATCGCCGCCTTCGGCTTCGGCATCGGCCTGTGGCGGCTGCAACGCGTCGACCCGGGCTTCCGCACGGACTCGGTGCACGCGCTGACGCTGTTCCGCGAAAGCCTCGGCACCGACAGCGGCGCGAGCGGTCCACCCGAATGGACGCGCTTCGCCGAAGACGCCATGCAGCGCCTGGCCGCGATCCAGGGCGCGCGCGCGGTGGCGCTGACCAGCGCCGCGCCACTGGCGCAGATCGGTGGCGCCAGCGCCGACGTGCGCGCGAGCGGACGCGACGACGACACTCCGGTGCAGGCCGCCGTGCGCCGCGTCTCGCCGGGCTATCACGCCCTGCTCGGCATCCCGCTGGTCGGCGGACGCGACTTCGGCATCGACGACCGCGAGGGCGCGGAGCCGGTCGCGATCGTCAATCGCACGCTGGCGCGCCGCCTGTTCGGCGACACCTCCCCGCTCGGCCGCACGATCGACCTGCCGCTGGCGCGCAGCGGTCGCGCGAGCTGCCGCATCGTCGGCCTGGTCGAGGACATCCGCAACGACGGCCTGCGCGCCGAACCGGCGCCGGAAGTGCTGGTGCCGTTCGCGCAGGCGCCGCGCGTGGCTATGACGTTCCTGCTGCGCGCCGCGCCGGAGCTGCGCGGCATCGACGCGGCGATGGCGCGAGCGCTGTGGAGCATCGATCCGCGCCAGAGCATCACGCAACAGTTCGAACTCGGCGAGCGGCTCGCCGATTCGCTGCGGCCGGCGCGCTTCTTCGCCCGCGTCGTCGGTGCCTTCGCCTTCGCCGCGCTGCTGCTGGCCGTGCTCGGCGTCTATGCGGTCGCCTCGCTGCAGCAGCGCCGCCGCGTCGCCGAATTCGGCTTGCGCCTCGCCGTCGGCGCGACGCCGCTGCGGCTTGCGGGCGCGATCCTAGGTGACAGCCTGCGCGTCAGTGCCGTCGGCATCGGCATCGGGCTCGGGCTCGCCGCGGCCGGCATGCGGCTGCTCGATCCGGCCCGCGTCGCCGGCGACGTGTCGCTGCCGGGCGTGCTCGCACCGGGGATCGGCGCGATGGCCCTGGCGGCCATGGTCGCCGCACTGCTGCCGGCGCTGCGCGCGATGCGCGTGACGCCGCTGCAGGCCCTGCGCGATGAATGAGGACGCGAGCTGATGTCCCTGGAGAATCGATGATGAACGCATTGCAGGATCTCAAATTCGCCGCGCGCAGCCTGCGCGCCCGCCTCGGCACCGCCCTGTTCGCGACGCTGACGCTCGCGCTCGGCCTCGGCGCCGCGCTCGCGATCTACGCGGTGATCGACGCGGTGCTGCTGCGCGACCTGCCGTATCCGCAGCCGGAACGGATCGTGCAGATCCGCGAAGTCGCCAAGGACGGCCACTCGATGGCGCTCGCCTACCCGAACTATGCAGATCTTGCAGCCAGCGTCGAGGCGTTCGACGCGACTGCGTTCCACGGCGGCGGCGACGGGCCAGTGGCGAGCGGCGCGGCGGTGCGGCGTGCGCTCGGCACGATGACCGGCGGCGAGTTCTTTCGCGTGCTCGGCGTCGCGCCGCTGCTCGGCCGCACCTACGACGCACACGAGCGCGAGCATGTCGCGGTGATCTCGCATGCGCTGTGGCAGGGCCTGCTGCAGGGCCGGGCGGACGTGCTCGGCCAGCGCATCGACGCGCTCGGCGAGACGTGGACGATCGTCGGCGTGATGCCTCCCGGTTTCGCATTCCCGCAGGACACCGCGGTGTGGACGCCGCTGCTCGACGATCCGGGCACCTCGCGCAGCGCGCACAATTGGTCCGCGCTCGGCCGCCTGCACGACGCCGCCGGCCTCGCGCAGGCGCGGCTCGCGGCGAGCGCGCTGGCGACGCGGCTCACGCAGCAGTACGGCAGCCAGGTCGACGCGGCCGGCTTCGATCTCACGCCGCTCGGCGAGGCGCTCGCCGCGCCGGTGCGCAGCGCGTTGCTGCTGCTGGCGGCCGGGGTCGGCTTCCTGCTGCTGATTGCGGTCACCAACACGACCAACCTGCTGCTCGCGCTGAACGGCGCGCGCACGCGCGAACTGGCGGTGCGCGCCGCGCTCGGCGCGAGCCAGGGCCGGCTCGCGCGCCAGGTGTTCGCCGAAAGCGCGCTGATCGCCGCGGCGGCCGGCGTGCTCGCGCTCGCGCTCGCGTCCGCCGCGATCCGCCTGCTCGCGCACGGCGGCGGCGCGCGCCTGCCGCGCGCGGCCGAGATCGGCCTCGGGCTCGACGCGATCGCGGTCGGCCTCACCGCGGCGCTCGCGATCGCGCTGGTCACGACCGCAGCGGTGCTGTGGAGCCAGCGCCGCCGCTCGACCAGCAGCGAACTGCGCGAAAGCGGCCGCGGCCAGTCGCCCGGGCGCACGCACCTGCGCCTGCGCGCCGCGCTGCTGGTCGGCCAGACCGCGCTGACGACCGTGCTGCTGGTCGGCGCCGGCCTGCTCGGCCGCAGCTTCCTCGCGCTGCTCGCGATCGATCCGGGTTTCGATGCCGACAGCGCGATGACGGTGCAGCTGTCGCGGCCATGGACGCGCGATGCCACCGCCGCGGCGGAGACCGCGCGCCGCTACGAGGCGCTGGTCGACGCGTTGCGCGCCGTGCCGGGCGTGACCGCGGTCGGCGGCGTAAACGCGCTGCCGCTGACCGGCGACGGCGCCGACGGCGCGTTCTGGGACGGCGGCGTGAGCGATTTTTCGAACGGCCCCAAGCCGCTCGGCTACGCCGAGTTCCGCGTCGCCAGCGCCGACTATTTCCAGGCCGCCGGCATCAAGCTGCTGGGCGGCCGTACGTTCGACGCGCGCGACCGCCCCGACGGCGAACACGTCGCGCTGGTCAGCGCGGCGGCCGCGCGCGCGACCTGGGGCGAGCGCGATCCGATCGGCCGGCAGATCCAGTACGGCAACATGGACGGCGACATGCGCGTGCTGACGATCGTCGGCGTCGTCGGCGACGTCAGCGAGCACCGGCTCGAGCGCGTCCCGATGGGTACGGTCTACGTGAACCTCGCACAGCGCCCGGTCGCCGCCGCCGAGTTCAACCTCGTCGTGCGCTCGAGCCTGCCGCTGGCCGCGCTCGCACCGGCGCTGCAGCACGTGCTCGGGCAGCACGCCGGCGATATCCCGCACGCGCTCGCACCGCTCGCCGAGGTGCGCGCCGCCGCGCTGGCCGACCGCCGCCTGGGCCTCGTGCTGCTCGGCGCGTTCGCCGCGGTCGCGTTCGTGCTCGCGATCGGCGGCCTGTACGGCCTGATGGCGTTCGCGGTCGGCCAGCGCGGTCACGAGTTCGCGGTGCGCCAGGCGCTCGGCGCGAGCCGCACGCGCATCGCGCGGCTCGTGCTCGGCGGCGCTCTCGCGATCGGCGGCGCCGGCGTCGCGGCCGGCCTCGCGCTCGCGCTCGCCGGTGCGCGCACGGTCGGCAGCCAGCTCCACGGCGTGCCCGCGACCGACCCGCTGACGTTCGCCGGCGTCGCATTCGTGCTGCTCGGCACGCTGCTGCTCGCCGGCCTCGTCCCGGCACGCCGCGCCTGCGCGATCGCGCCGCGCGAGGCGCTGGGATGAGGGCTCTGTCGCTGTGCGAGAACCGGACACCATCCCCACCCAACCCTCCCCTTGACGGGACGGGCCTGGGCCGCGCCAGCGGGCTGGCGGTTGCTGGCGCAGGGCCACGACGCTTCCGTCGATCACACGCAACGATCAAGGGGACCTCATGAACGCGCTGCCCGAAAAACTCCATCGAGCCCTGCGCTCCATTGCCTCCGCATGTGCGGGAGTCCGGCGATGACCGCGTTGCTGTCCGAACTCCGCCAAAGCTGGCGCGGCGCGTTGCGCCGCCCCGGCTTCCTCGCGCTCGCCAGCACCACGCTCGCGCTCGGCATCGGCGCCAGCGCCGCGGTGTTCGCGCTGGTCGACGCGGTGCTGCTCGCGCCGCCGCCGTTCCCCCAGCCGGAGCGGCTGGTCGTGCTCGGCAAGCGCGATGCGCACCCGTGGTCGACGATCTCGCCGCAGCAGTACCAGTTGCTCGACGGCATCGCCGGCATCGAGCGGCTCGGCGCGACGTTCGCAGCGAAGGACGTCAACATCGCCGGCGCCGGCGATCCCGAGCTGGTCACGGCCTGGCCGGTCGATGCGGGCCTGCTGCCGACGCTCGGCGTGACGCTCGCGCTCGGGCGCAACTTCAGCGCCGACGAGGACCGCCCGGACGGCGCGCGCGCGGCGATCGTCGGCCACGCGTTCTGGCAGCGCCATTTCGGCGGCGACGCCGGCGCGGTCGGCCGCAGCGTGCTGATCGACGGCGTCGCGACGACGGTCGTCGGCGTGCTGCCGCCGATGTTCCGCCTCGACGGCACGCCGGATGTGTTGCTGCCGCTCGCGCTCGCGCCGGGCAGCCGCGACGGCCGCGCCAACCTGCTCGCCTTCGCGCGGCTCGCGGCGGATACGCCGCTGGCGGCCGCGAGCGCGGCGTTCGACGCGCGCCTGCAGGCGCACGCGGGCGAACTCGGCTTTTCTGCCGCGCACTGGCATCCGCGCTTCGCGGCAACGCCGCTCGCGCACAACCTCGGCGCGACGGCGCGCCCGGTACTGCTGCTGTTCCTCGCCTGCGCCGCGTGCGTGCTGCTGCTCGTCGCGGTGAATCTGTCGAACCTGATGCTGCTGCGCGCGCTCGGCCGCAGCCACGACAGCGCGGTGCGCAATGCGCTCGGCGCCTCCGCCGCGCGACTGGCGTTGCCGGCGCTCGGCGAGGGCCTGCTGGTCGGACTCGCCGGCGCGCTCGGCGGCCTCGCGCTCGCCGCGGCCGCGTTGCGCCTGGTACACGCGTGGCTGCCGCAGGCCTGGGCCGGCGCGCAGGCGCAGCTGATCGGCGGCCATGTCGTCGGCTTCGCGTTCACGACCGCGCTCGCCGTCGCCGTGCTCGCCGCGCTGTTCGGCGTCTGGCGCGGGCGCAGCGGCGGCGCCGCGCGCGAGCTGGCCGGCGGCATGCGGACGGGCACGAGCGCGGCCTCGCAGCGCTTCGGCCGCGCGCTGGTCGTCGCGCAGGCGGCGCTGGCGGCACTGCTGCTGGCGTCGTCGACGCTGCTCGCGCATTCGCTGTGGAAGCTCTCGCGCGTCGAACTCGGCTTCGACGCGAGCGGCGTGATCGTGTTCCGGCTGAATCCGGCCGCCGCGCTGTACCCCGACACCGCCGCGGTGCAACGCCTGGCCGAAACGCTGCTCGACCGCCTGCGCGCCGAGCCGGGCGTGCGCGACGCGGCGCTGACGACGAACCTGCCGATCGGCTCGCAGCTGAACGTCTCGGTGAAGTTGCCCGACGGCAGCTCGCCGCCGGAGTCGCCGCAGTACCGCGCGGTCAGCACGCAATCGTTCGCGACGTTCGGCATGCCGCTGGTCGCCGGGCACGACTTCGCCGCCGCCGACCGCGCCGGCGGCGAGCCGGTCGCGATCGTCAACGCGGCGTTCGCACGCCGTTACCTCGGCGGCGACGCGATCGGCCAGACGCTCACGGTCGACGCCGGCGACGACCTGCCGATGCCGGCCATGCGCATCGTCGGCGTCGTCGGCGACGTGCGCCAGTTCGGCCCGCAGGAAGACGCACCGCCAACCGTCTACGTGCCGCTCGCGCAGGTGCCCGATGCGCTACTCGACCTGCTGCGCCAGTTCGTGCCGCTGAACGCGGCCATGCGCGTCGACGGCGCGCCGGCACCGTACGCCGAGCGCATGCGCGCGGCGCTGCGCGAGGTCGATCCGCGCCAGGGCGTCGCCGGCCTGCGCCTGTTCGAGCGCGACGTCGCCGATGCGACCGCCACGCAACGCATGAACGCCGCGCTGGTCGGCACGTTCGCCGTGCTGGCAATCCTGCTCGCCGGCATCGGCCTGTACTCGGTCACCGCGGTCGCGGTCGCCGCGCGCCAGCGCGAGTTCGGCGTGCGCGCCGCACTCGGCGCGCCGCCGACGCGGCTGCTGCGCGGCGTGCTCGGCGCCGGCCTGCGCGACGTCGGCCTCGGCCTCGCGCTCGGCCTCGCCGCGACGCTCGCCGCCGGCCGTCTGCTCGAACGCTTCCTGTACGGCGTCGACGCGGCCGATCCGCCCGCGCTGCTGGCCACGCTCGCGACGCTGCTGCTCGCCGCCCTCGCCGCGACCGCCCTGCCCGCGCTGCGCGCCGCGCGCGTCGCGCCGATGCAGGCGTTGCGCGGCGACTGAATTCCACGGAGACCGGCACGATGATCCACGACCTTCGCTTCGCCCTGCGTGCGCTCTGGCGCACGCCGGTGTTCACGACGGTGTCGGTGCTGATGCTGGCGGTCGGCATCGGCCTGTCGATCTACATGTTCGGCGCGATCAATGCGTTCGCGCTGAAGCCGCTGCCGTTCGCCGACGCCGACCGCCTCGTGCACGTCACCTATACCGAGCGCGACAACCGCGAGCGCAACCTGGCGGTGCCGCAGCGCGACTGGCTCGAGCTGCGCGAGCGCCAGGACGTGCTGGAGTCGCTGGCCGCCTATCACACCGGCACCGCCAACCTCGGCGGTCTCGGCAGCGCCCCCGAACGCCTGTCGGCGGCGTGGATCAGCCACGACGCGTTCGACGTGCTCGGCGTGCGGCCGCTGCTCGGGCGCGCCTTCAGCGCCGACGATGGCCGGCCCGGCGCCGCGCGCGTCGTGCTGCTCGGCCAGCGCGTCTGGCAACTGCACTTCAATGCCGATCCGCAGGTGGTCGGCCGCAGCGTGCGCGTCAACGCCGAGGACGTCACGGTCGTCGGCGTGATGCCGGAAGGCTTCGCGTTCCCGGTCGCCGAGGCGCTGTGGGTACCGCTGTCGAGCGACCGTGTCGCCGCCGCCCGCGACGGCGCGCCGCTGCTGCGGACGTTCGGCCGCCTGCGTCCCGGCGTTACACGCGCGCAGGCGCAGGCCGGCTTCGATGCGCTGCTGCAGGGGCTGTCGGCCGAGCGTGGCGAGCCGCTGCGCGGCGATGCGGCCCGGGTCGCTACGTTCTCCGACCAGTTCATCCTGCCGCAGATCCGCCACAGCACCGGCGTGATGTTCGTCGCCGTGCTGCTGGTCCTGCTGATCGCCTGCACCAACGTCGCCAGCCTCGTGCTGGCGCGCTTCAGCGCGCGCGCCCGCGAGCTCGGCATCCGCGCCGCGCTCGGCGCCAGCCGGCGCCGCCTGGTCGTGCAGGTGCTGGCCGAAACCTTCGTCATCGCCGCGCTGGCGACCGTGACCGGCTATGTCGGCGCCGACCTTGTCGGCCGCGCCACCGACGACGCCACCCTGAGCCAGGGCAATCTGCCGTACTGGGTCGACTTCCACGTCGACGGCCGCGACGTGCTGTTCTGCGGCGCGATCGCGTTCGCCGCCGCGCTGCTGGCCGGCCTCGCCCCGGCGCTGCGCGCCAGCCGCCTCGACGTGCAGGCCAACCTGCGCAGCGGCGGTCACGCCGGTCCCGGCAAGCGCTTCGGCCGCTTCCTCGTCAGCGGCGAGGTCGCGCTGTGCGTGATCCTGCTGGTCTGCGCCGGCGCGTCGATCCGCAGCGCGCTGCAGGCGCAACAGGTCGAGCTCGGCCTGCAGACCGAGCAGGTGCTGACCGGACGCGTCGCGCTGTTCGAGTCGGCGTATCCCGATGCCGCTGCGCGCCTGCGCTTCGCCGAGGCGCTCGAGACGCGCCTGCGCACGCTGCCCGGCGTGCAGGCGGCCGCGATCGCGAGCACGCTGCCGCTGATGGGCTACGAGCGCCAGGAGTACGCCCGCGATGGCGAGGCGGTCGACGCGAAGATGCCGCTGCGGCAAGCCTGGTCCACGCGCGTCAACGCCGGCTTCTTCGCCACCTTCGGCATCACGCTGCGCGAGGGCCGCCTGTTCGACGCGCGCGACACCGCCTCGTCGCCGCCGGTCGCGATCGTCAGCGCGGCGTTCGCCGAGCGCGCCTGGCCCGGCCAGTCCGCGCTCGGCCAGCGCGTGCAGCTGCAGCCGAAGGACGGCACGCAGCCGTGGCTGGAAGTCGTCGGCGTGGTCGCCGACAGCGCGCAGGCGGACTACCTGGAAACCCGTGCGACGAATGCGGCCCATCGCGGCGACGGCAACGTGTTCCGCCCGCTCGCGCAGGATCCGCCGGCCTTCGTCAGCCTCGCGCTGCGTGCCGACGGCGACGCCGGCGCGCTCGGCGAAGGCGTGCGCCAGGCCGTGCGCGCGATCGACGCCGACCTGCCGGTGTACTGGCTGCGCCCGATGGAGGAATGGCGCCGGCAGATCTTCTGGGGCATCGACCTGCTCGCGCGCATGTTCGGCGCGTTCGCGCTGTTCGCGGTGCTGCTCGCCGCCGCCGGCATCTACGCCGTGCTCACGTTCGACGTCGCCGCGCGCACGCGCGAGATCGGCGTGCGCCGCGCACTCGGCGCGCCGGCGCACAGCGTGCTCGCGATGGTGCTGCGCCGCGGCGGCGTGCAGGTGCTGGCCGGCATCGCGGTCGGCGTGCCGCTCGCGCTCGCGTTCTCGCTGCTGCTCGGCCAGGTGCTGCTGCCCGGCTCGCCCCTCGATCCGCGGGTCCACCTGGCCGTGATCGGCGTGCTGCTGCTCGTGGTCGTGCTCGCCGCACTGCTGCCCGCGCGGCGCGCGCTGCGCGTCGATCCGATGGTGGCGCTGCGCGACGAATGAGGACGAGTCGATGAGCCTGATTCCGATCCTGCGACGACACGCGCGCGCGCCGGGCTTCGCGCTGATCGTGCTGCTGCTCGTTGGCGTGGTTGTCGCGATCAACGCAACTGCTTTCGGCGCGCTGTTCGCGGTGCGCTGGAAGACGTTGCCGTATGCCGACAGCGATCGCCTCATCGAACTCAGGGCCGACCTGACCAGGATCGGCTTCAAGCGCGATCTGGCCGAGCGCTTCCGCGATGCGCTGATGGCGGATCGCACGCTGTTCGACGGCGTGCTCGGCTTGCCATCGAGGCCACTGTCGTACTTCCTGGACGAGAGCGGTGCGGAATGGCGCGCGACCCGCGTGACGCCGGACTTCACGCACGTGCTCGGCGTCGCACCCGCGCTCGGGCGTGCGTTCCTGCCCGACGACGCAAGCGGCGAGGTGGCGCGTGTGGTGCTGCTGTCGGATGCGGTCTGGCGTGCACGGTTCGATGCCGACCCCGCCGTATTGGGACGGTTCCTGCGTTTTGGCGGCACGACGTATACGGTCATCGGCGTGATGCCACGCGGCTTTGCATTCCCGGACGCGCGCACGGACGTGTGGATCCCGCTGGTATGGTCCGCGCAGGAGCGCGCGGAGCATGCTCAATCGCGCATCGGCGAACTCGCCGTCGTCGCTCGGCTTGCGCCCGGCGCAACCCTCGCGCAGGCGAAGGACCGGCTCGGCGTGCTGTTCGCACACGACGAGCGACTCGCACCGGCGCTGGCGCACGATGGCACACAGCCGTCCGTGAGCCCGCTGCGCGAGCGCTACGCCGACACCACGACGGCGCTCGCGCTGCTGCAAGCCGCCGCACTGGTCCTGCTCGCCGCCGTCATCGCAAGCGTGGCGAATCTGATGCTCGACCGGCTGCTGGCGCAGGCGCGCGAGCAAACGATCCGGCGCGCGCTCGGCGCCGGCGAGGCGGCGATCGCGCGCGACATCGCCGCCGATCTGGCGCTGCCGCTCATGGGTGGCCTGGCGTTCGGACTCGCTGCAGCTCCGCTAGGGCATGAACTGCTGCAGGCCCGCGCCCTGCTGCCGGACTATCTGCCGCAGGGCGCGGGCTTCGGCGCCGTGGCATTCGGCGGCGGCGCGGCAGCGGCACTCGTACTGGCAGGCGTGCTCGGTGCGCTGCTGCTGGCGCGCCGTTCGCTGAGCGTCTCCGCAAACCGCCGTACCGGTGGTCTGGGCCACACGCGAGCGGCCATGCTCGTCGCGCAGGTAATGCTCGCGACCGCGCTGACCGGCAGCGTCGTGCTGCTCGTGCGCAGCGCCGCCAACGCCCTCGGCGTCGCTCGCGGCTTCGACGAGCGGGGCGTATTGCTGACGTCGCTCGACGCGTTCGACGACGTTGGCGCCATCCAGCGAGGCGAGACACCGAAGCGACAGGCGGGCCCAGCGCTCGCGCTCGAGTTGGAAGCGCTGCGAGCGGACGTTGCCGGCCTGCCCGGGGTGCGCCACGCGGCTCTCGCGGACATGCCGCCGTTCACGGGCCTGAAGCGCGTCGACAAGATCGGCGTACCGGGCCAGCCGGAGCAGCAGCAGGTGCACGCGCGCGAAGTCGGCCCCGGCTACTTCGCGGCGATGGGTATCGATTTCGTCGGCGGCGAGGATTTCGGCACGGCCAACGCCGAACCCGTGGCGATCGTCGATGCACGCTTCGCCGCGCACTACCTTTCGAGCGTCGATCCGGTCGGCCGCCATGTCGAACTGTCCGACGAGAACGGCGATTTTCACCCGGCCCGCATACTTGGCGTCGTGCGCACGGTCAAGAACCTGAGCCTCGAGGAAACCGACACCTTGCCAACGGTCTATCTCCCCCTTGCGATGGATCGACCCAACGTCTGGCTCGTCACGCGCGCACGGGACGACGCGGCGACGATCGCCGCCGCGGTGCGCGAGCGCGTCCAGGCGCACTTTCCACATGGGCGCATCGGCCTCAACGCCGCGCTCGGCGAACGTGTCCGGGACAGCACCGCCGGACGTCGCCACCTGCTTGAAGCGATCGCCGGCTTCGCCATCGCCGCGCTGGCGCTCGCCGGCCTCGGCTTGGCCGCCGTGCTCGGCTTTGCGATCCGCCGCCGCACTGCCGAACTCGGCGTGCGGCTCGCGCTCGGCGCGACGCCGGCGCGCGTGCGCAACCTCGTGCTGCGCCAAGGCGGCGCGCTGGTCGCCGCCGGACTCGTGCTCGGCGGCGCGCTCGGCCTCGCGCTCGCACGCCTGCTCGCCGACCGCCTGTTCGGTATCTCCTTCACCGACCCGGCGAGCTGGTGCGTGACGCTCGCGCTGGTCGCCGTGATCGCACTGCTGGCGTGCTGGCTGCCGGCGCGCCGCGCCGCGGCAACCAATCCGATCGAGGCGCTGCGGCATGAATGACACCCCGATGCACCGCGAATACCCGCTCGATTCCCAACCGTCCCGTTTCACTGCGGAAACGCCATGACCACCTCCGATCTCCGCCACGTCCTGCGCCGCCTGCTGCGCACACCCGGTTTCAGCACGACGTCCGTGTTGCTGCTCGGCCTCGCCTTCGGCGCGCTCGCCTGCGTCTTCAGCGTGGTCTACGGCCTTCTGTACAAGCCGCTGCCGTATCCGCAAGATGATCGGCTGGTGGCGGTCGAGTCGCGCGTGCTCGGCATTCCGTTCGACATCGGCCTGTCGACGCCGCTGCGCGAGGAGATCGCACACAACGCTCGCGGCATCGACGGCATCGCGGCGTACCGTTCGAGCGAGATGGTCGTGCGCGACGAGGGTGGCCGCCGCACCGGCTCGATGAAGACGGCACTGGTGGAGCCGGGCGCGTTGGGCCTGCTCGGTGCGCAGGCGGCGCTCGGCCGGCTGTTCGCGGACGAGGACGTCGCCGAAGGTGCCGCGCGCGGCGTCATCCTGTCCTGGGACGAATGGCAGCAACGCTTCGGCGGCGCACCGGACGCGGTCGGCCGGCTGCTGCGGCTGGAGGACAAGGACTACCGCGTCATCGGCGTGATGCCCGAGGGTTTCGCCTTTCCGAGCCGCCAGACGCGTTTGTGGCTTCCGCTCGCCTTCAGCGCGGAGGAGCGCGCCCGCTCCAATGCCGGCAACTTCGGCGGCACGCTCGCGCTGGCGCGGCTGCACGACGGCACGCCGTTCGCGGCCGCCGCGGACGAGCTGACCGCTGTCGCCAAGGCGATGCCGGAACTCGAAGGCGCGTTCGGCGGCAACTTCAAGCTGCGCGTGGAACCGTTGCGCTCGCTGTGGATCGGCGCGCGGCGCGAAGCGCTGCTGCTGATGCTGCTGGCGGTGTCGATGGTGTGGCTGATCACCGCGGCCAATGTCGCCAACCTGTTCCTCGCGCGGGCGCTGGAGCGCCGGCAGGAGTCGGCGGTGACGGCCGCGCTCGGCGCCACGCCGTGGCAGCGCGCGCGCATGGCGATGGTCGAGTCGGCCCTGCTGTGCGCCGCCGGCGCCGCGCTCGGCTGCGCGGTGCTGCCGGCCGGGCTGGCGCTGCTGCGCCATTTCGACCTGTTGCCGAAAGGCACGCCGCAGGCGATCGGCATCGACGCGCCGACGCTCACGCTGGTGGCCGCCCTCGCGGCGGCGCTGTGCGCCGTGCTCGCTGCCGCCGGCCTGTCGGCGCAGCGCGGCAATCTCAACGACATGATCCGCCGCGGCGGTTCGCGCCAGACCGCCGGCAGCGCCGCGCAGGCCCTGCGCAAGTCGCTCGTGGTCGCGCAGGTCGCGCTCACGGTGGCGCTGCTGTTCGGCGTCGGCGTGCTGCTGCGCAGCTCGCACAAGCTGCTCGCCGAGGACGTCGGCTTCCGGCGCGACCACCTGCTCTATGCGAGCCTGTCCGACCTCGTCCCGGCCAATGCGACGCCGGAACTGCGTGCGACGCGGCTCGCCGAGCTCGTCGAGCGCGTGCGCGCGCTGCCCGGCGTCGCCGCCGCGGGCCTCGGCAGCATGATTCCGTTCGGCACCAGCATCGCCACCAGCAACTACACGCCGCCCGGGCAGGACGACGCCAAGGACCAGCCGGTCGGCTACGACCAGAAGGTCGACGGCGGCTACTTCGCCGCGCTCGGCATGCCGATCCTGCGCGGCCGCGGCTTCGAGGCGGACGAGGTGCGCGCGCAGGCGCCGGTCGCGATCGTCGACGAGCTGTTCGTCAAGCGGCACTTCGGCGACGCCGATCCGCTCGGCCAGCACTTCAAGGTCGGTGTCGGTCCCGGCGAGGACGATCGCGACGTCATGATCGTCGGCGTAGTGCCCACGCTGAAGCAGCGCGCACTCGACGAGGCCACCGACCGCGCCTCGATCTACCAGCCGACCGCGGCGCCGCCGTATGCCGCGCTGGCGGTGCGCACGACGACCGATCCGGCCGCGCTCATCGCGCCGCTGAAGGCACTCGGCGGCGAGATCGCGCCGCAGGACGCGATCGGCCCGATCGTCACGCTGGACGCGCGCATCGCCGACACGATGCGCGACCGCGAGCGCCTCAACAGCCTGCTTGCCCTACTCGGCGTCAACGCGCTGCTGCTCGCGGCGGTGGGCCTGTACGCCGTGCTCGCCTACGCGGTGCGCCAGCGCGTGCCGGAGTTCGGCGTGCGCATGGCGCTCGGCGCGCGCGCCGGCGAGGTGCTGCGCCAGGTGCTCGGCCAGGGCCTCGCGCTGGTCGGCATCGGCCTCGCGCTCGGCCTGCCGCTGGCGTGGGCGTTCGCGCGGGTGCTCTCGGCACAGCTGTACCGCACCGGTCCGTTCGACCTGCCGACGCTCGGCGTGGTCGCGCTCGTGCTCGCCGCGATCGGCCTCGCCGCCTGCCTGTGGCCGGCGCGCCGCGCCGCCGCGACCGATCCGGCCGTCGCTCTGCGCGGCGAATGAACCCTCCCGACTCCTGGAACGCCCAATGATCCGTCTCGAAAACGTCGAAAAGTCCTTCCCGCTCGCCGGCGGCCGCAGCTGGGTGCTGCGCAACGTCAACCTCGACATCGGCGAGGGCGAATTCGTCAGCGTGATGGGGCCGTCCGGCGCCGGCAAGAGTTCGCTGCTGAACGTGCTCGGCCTGATGGACCACGACTGGCAGGGCCGCTACTCGATCGACGGCATTGCGGTCGACACGCTCAATGCGAAGCAGCGCCAGGCGCTGCAGCGCGACAAGATCGGCTTCATCTTCCAGCACTACCACCTGATCGACGACCTCAAGGTGTGGGAGAACCTCGACCTGCCGCTGCAGTACCGCGACGTGCCGGCGAAGGAGCGCGCGGCACAGGTCGGCGACCTGCTCGACCGCTTCAACATCGTCGGCAAGAAGGACCTGTACCCGAGCCAGCTCTCCGGTGGCCAGCAGCAGCTGGTCGCGGTCGCGCGCGCGGTGATCACCAAGCCGCGCCTGCTGCTGGCCGACGAGCCGACCGGCGCGCTGCATTCGACGCAGGCACGCATGATCATGGACCTGCTGCACGAGCTGCACCGCGGCGGCATGACGATCGTGCAGGTCACGCACAACGAGGCGTTCGGCAACGAGGCGCAGCGCGTGGTGCGCCTTTCCGATGGCTGGATCGAAGCCGGGACCGGGAGGATGCCGTGACGCCATCGCACCTGCTGCGCGCCGCCTGGAAGCACCGCGCCGCGAACGCGGTCACCGTGGGGACGCTTGCCGCCACCGTGGCCGTGCTGCTCGCGGCGATCGCGGTGGCGCACAACTTTTTCGTCTCGCCATGGACCTACGACACGATGCGCCTCGGCGTGCTCACGCACCGAGCGGCCGCCGACACGCGCAGCCTGTACGGTTTCAGCGCCGAGGAATACCGCGCGCTGCGCGACAGCGGCCTGTTCGAGCGGGTCGTCGCCAGTCGCAGCCGCCCGGTCGCGCTCGAAGGGCTCGACGGCTATCCCACGCGCCTGCTGATGGTGCACACGCAGCCGTCCGCGCGCGCGGTGACCGGCGTCGCGCCGGCGCTCGGCCGCTTCCTCGGCGGTGAGGACCGGCCCGGCTCGACCTCGGCAGTGATCTCGCACGCGTTGTGGCAGTCGCAGTTCGGCGGCGATCCGGCCGTCCTCGGGCGCGCGCTGCGCCTGGAGGACACCGTCTACACCATCGTCGGCGTGATGCCGGACCGCTTCCACTTCATGGGTGGCGACCTCTGGGCCGCGCACGCGCGCGACCTCGATACCGACCTCGATGCGGCACGGCCGTACGTGCTCAACGTGCGCTTCAAGTCGGGCATGGGCCTGCCGGAGCTGCGAGGCGCGCTGGCCGCGCTCAGCCAGCGCCTGGCCGCCGAAGCGCCGGCGTCGCGCTACCTGCCCGGCTGGTCGATCAACGGCGAGCTCGTGATCGATTCGGTGATGGGGCCGATGCGCCCGGCGGTCGGCCTGCTATTCGTCGCCTCGCTGCTGATGCTGCTGGTCGCGCTGGCCAACGTGGCGACGCTGATCAACGTCCGTCAGGTCGTGGCCGAGCCGCAGTTGGCCATGCGCCTCGCGCTCGGCGCCACCTCGCGGCGGCTGTACGCCGAGACGTTCGCCACCAACCTGCTGCTGGCCACCATCGGCGTCGGCCTCGGCTGGGCGCTCGGCGGCAGCGTGTTCGACCATGTCGTCGGCCTGATCTCGGTCGACTGGATCCCGCGCGAACTGGAGGGACGCTTCATATACGCCGGCGCCTCGCTGCGCTGGATGCCACTGATCGCGCTCGGCTGCGCCGCGCTGATGACGCTGTCGCAGTGGCCGCGCCTGCGCCGCATCGACGCACAGGCCGCCGCACGTGGCAGCGCGCGCACCGGCGCCGGTGCCGGCGTGCTGCGCGCCGTGCGCGGCCTCGCCGCACTGCAGGTCGCGGCGGCCACCATGGTCGGCGTGCTCGCGGTCTGCGTGATCGCCGGCACCGCCGACATTCGCACGCGCGCGCTCGGCCTGCGCGTGGACGGCGTCGCCTCGACGCGGCTGACGCTGCCGCAAGCCGCCTACCCGGACACCGCGGCGCGGCGCCGCTTCGCCGAACGGCTGCGCGAGGCGCTGCGCGCCGAGCCGGCCGTCGCCGAGGCCGCTTTCGTCGACGCCGCGCCGTTCCAGCGCTACCGCCGCCAGACCGCGCTGCGCGCCGACCTCGCCGGCGGCCCGCGCGAGATCAGCGTCGGCCTCAACAGCAGTCTCGGCCCGGTGCCCGAGGTGCTCGACCTGAAGCTTCTGCGCGGCCGCTACCTCGACGACGCGCACGATGCGGCCGGCGCGCAGCCGGTGGCCGTGATCAGCCGCGTGACGGCGCTGCAGGTGTGGGGCACCGACGACGTGCTCGACCGCACGCTGATGCTGGCCAGCGACGGCGAGGCGCCGCCGCGCCGCATCGTCGGTGTGCTCGACGACGTCCGCTACGGCGGCGCGCTGGCCGAGCCGGAGCGGCTCGTGTTCATCCCGCAGGCGCAGGACGTGGCGTTGCCGGCGGCCCTGGTCGCGCTGGCGAGCGGACGCGGCGGCGAGGTGCCGGCGGCAGACGTGCTCGCACGCGCCGCGGCCGGTGTCGACGCGCGCGTGCCGCTGTTTGACACGGTGCGCCTGGCCGACCGCGCGCAGGAGTCCCTCGCCGGCCTCAACCTGGCCGGGGCGGCGTTCCGCGTGTTCGCAGCGCTGGCGATCGCGCTGGCGCTGATGGGCACGATGGTCGTGCTGTCGTTCCTGCTGGCGGTGCGCCGGCGTGAGTACGCGGTGCGCAGCGCGATCGGCGCGGCACCGGTGCGCCTCGCGCGGCGCGTCATCGGGGAGGGCGCGGCGATCGGCGCGCTCGGCACGCTGGCCGGCCTCGCCATCGCCTGGGCCGTGGCCGGCACGGTCGACGCGAGCCTGTACGGCGCGACGCCGTGGCGCTGGCTGGGCGCCGCCACGGTCGGCGCCGGCCTGCTGCTGGCGACGATGCTGGCGACGCTGTCGCCGGCACGTCGCGCGGCGGCGTCCGACCCGATGCTGGCGCTGCGCGCCGACTGACCCGCGGCGCCGCGCGGCGCATGGTCCGCGGCGCAGGCCCGCGGTACGATCCCCGCAGCGGGTGGCCAGCGCGCCGCCCGCCGCTTCTGATGCAAGAGACTCCATGAGCACGACGATCCTCCTCGCCGACGACCAGCGCGACATCCGCGAGGCGCTGCGCCTGCTGTTCAAGGCCGAAGGCATCGGCTGCGTCGCGGTCGACGGGCCGGCGGCGGCGCTCGATGCGGCGCGCAAGCAGCGCTTCGGCGCCGCGCTGATCGACCTCAACTACACGCGCGACACGACCTCCGGCGCCGAAGGCCTGGAGCTGCTGCGCGAGCTGAAGAAGCTCGATGCGGAGCTGCCGGTCGTCGTGATGACGGCGTGGGGCACGATCAACGTCGCGGTCGAGGCGATGCGTCACGGTGCCGGTGATTTCATCGAGAAGCCGTGGGACAACCAGCGCCTGCTGAGCGTGATCCGCAACCAGCTCGCGCTGGCCAGCTCGCGCGGCGAGGCGGCCCGGCTCAAGCGCGAGAACGAGATCCTGCGCGCCGACGGCGACGAGGACTTCATCGCCGCCTCGCCGGCGATGCGCAGCCTGCTCGCGCAGCTCGACCGCGTCGCGCCGACCGACGCGAACGTGCTGATCCTCGGCGAGAACGGCACCGGCAAGGGCGTGCTGGCGCGGCGCCTGCACGCGCGCTCGGCGCGCGCGGACCGGACGCTGGTCAAGGTCAACATGGGCGGTATCCCCGAATCGGTGTTCGAGGCGGAGATGTTCGGCCACGTGCGCGGCGCGTTCACCGACGCCAAGACCGACCGCATCGGCCGCTTCGAGCTGGCCGACGGCGGCACGCTGTTCCTCGACGAGATCGCGAACATCCCGCCGGCGCAGCAGCCCAAGCTGTTGCGCGTGCTCGAGGACGGCGAACTCGAGCGCGTCGGCTCGTCGCGCACGCTGAAGGTCGACGTGCGGCTGGTCTCTGCGACCAACGCGGATCTTGCCGCCGACGTCGCGCGCGGCGCGTTCCGCAAGGACCTGCTGTTCCGCCTGAACACGGTCGAGCTGCGCTTGCCGCCGCTGCGCGAGCGCGGCGAGGACATCGGCGCGCTAGCGCACGCGTTCCTCGCCCGCTTCGCGAAACGCTATCAGCGCGGCGCGCTGCGCTTCGCGCCGTCGGCGCTGCGCGCGCTCGAAGGCTATGCGTGGCCAGGCAACGTGCGCGAGCTGTCGCACGTGATCGAGCGTGCGGTGCTGATGCAGGATGGCGAGATCCTCGACGAGGCCGCGCTGAACCTGAAGCCCGAGGCGACGCACGCGCTGGCCGGCGCCGCCGCGCTGGCCGCGAGCGAGTCGATGAGCGTCGAGGCGGCGGAGGAGCAGCTCGTGCGCCAAGCGCTGGAGCGCACCGGCGGCAACATCCAGCGCGCCGCCGCGCTGCTGGGCCTCAGCCGGCCGTCGCTGTACCGGCGCATGGAGAAATACGGGATCGAGTGAGGTCGCAGGAGCGGCTTCAGCCGCGATGCTTTCCGCCGTCCTGCCCGATCGGAGCCATGCATTCCGGCCCCCTCACCCCGCCCCCCCGAGGGGAGAGGGAGGAAATCCGAGTAGCCCGGGTAAGCGAAGCGCACCCGGGTGCTCTTCATGAAGGACTCCCCGGGTGCGGCCTGCGGCCTTACCCGGGCTACTGGGCTTCCAGCCCTCCCCTTCAAGGGGAGGGTTGGGTGGGGATGGTGTTCGACACAAGTGCATGCATGAGCCAACCAAGCGCCTCACCAAGATGAAGAGCCGCCCCCGCCCCCTCACCCCAACCCTCTCCCCCAACGGTAAAGCCGTTGGGGGAGAGAGGGTGGAAACGCCACGCGACGATCGGGGTCGGCGCGCGAGTGCACGCGAAACGCGCACGTCGCGCGGCCGCCTGCGCTGGAACTACGAAACGCGCCTGCTGAGCGGCGCGCTGCTCGCGGCCGCGCCGGCGCTGCTCGCGCTGGCAATCGTGCTGGCGTTCTCGTTGGAGCGGCCGTCCTGGGCCGCGGCGCTGTGGGTCGCGGTCGCGCTGCTCACGCTCGGCCTCGTGTTCGCGCTGCGCCGACGCGCGGTCTATCCGCTCTACACACTGTCGAACCTGCTCGAGGCGCTGCGCGAAGGCGACTACAGCCTGCGCGGTTCGCGCGCGCAGCGTGGCGATGCGATCGGCGAGGTCGTGCTGGAGATCAACGCGCTGGCACAGACGCTGCGCGAGCAACGGCATGCGTTCGAGGAGAAGAGCGCGCTGCTGTCCAAGGTCATCGCCGCGCTCGACATCGCGGTGCTCAGCTTCGACGCCGACGGCTTCCTCAAGCTCGCCAACCCGGCCGCGCAACGCCTGCTCGGCGCGGCGTACGCCCAGCTCGACGGCCGCTCGGCGAGCGCGCTCGGCCTCGGCGGCTTCCTCGATGGCGAGGCGCGCGTGGTCGAGCACGCGTTCCCCGGCGGCAGCGGCCGCTGGGAGGTGCGCCATGCGCGCTTCCGCGAGGACGGACGCGCGCACGACCTGCTCGTGATCACTGACCTCAGCCGCGCGCTGCGCGAGGAGGAGCGCCTGGCCTGGCAACGTCTGCTGCGCGTCCTCGGCCATGAACTGAACAATTCGCTGGCGCCGATCCGCTCGATGGCCGGCACGCTGGCCAAGCTGGTCGAGCGCGAGCCGCCGCCGGCGGACTGGCGCGAGGACGTGCAAGGCGGCCTGGCCGTGATCGGTGACCGCGCCGAGGCGCTGGCGCGCTTCATGGCGCGCTACACGCAGCTCGCGCGGCTGCCGCCGCCGACTCCGCGCGAGACCGAGTTCGGCGCACTGGCGCGCCGCGCCGCGCTGCTCGAACAGCGCGTGGCGGTCGCGCTCGGCGAGGTGCCGGAGGTGCGCCTGGCGATCGACCCGGACCAGATCGAGCAGGCGCTGATCAACCTGATCCAGAACGCGACCGACGCGGCGCTGGAAGGCGGCCGCCGCGTGGAGCTCGACTGGCGCATCGGCGGCGATGTGCTGCTGGTCGAGATCCGCGACGACGGCCCCGGCCTGCCACCGAGCGAGAACCTGTTCGTGCCGTTCTTCACGACCAAGCCGGGCGGCTCGGGCATCGGCCTCGTGCTCGCGCGCCAGATCGTCGAGGCGCACGGCGGCACGCTGGTATTGGAGAACCGTACTGAGACACGCGGCTGCATCGCGCGGCTGCGCCTGCCGCTGTGAGCCGGGCGCGCCGCAAAATGCCCGCGAACCGCCCGAAGGATGTGGCACGCTCACGCCGATGACCGCCTCGCCCGCCGCCCCGCTCCCCGCCGCCCGCCTCGCCTCGTTCTACCTCGCCTACTACGCCGCGCTCGGCGCGTTCACTCCGTACTGGAGCCTGTTCCTGAAGGCGCGCGGCCAGGACGTCGCCGCGATCGGCGTGCTGATGAGCCTGTGGTATGGGACGCGCATAGTCGCGCCGAGCGCGTGGAGCTGGCTGGCCGCGCGTTCGCCGCGGCCGGTGCGCTGGCTGCGCATCGGCAGTGCGCTGACGCTCGGCAGCTTCGCGCTGTTCCTGCTGCCGCTCGACTTCGCCGGCCTGTTCACCGCGATGTGCGTGTTCTGCTTCGCCTACAACGCGGTGATGCCGCAGTTCGAGGCGATCACGCTGTCGCACCTGGTCGGCCGCATGGAACGCTACGGGCGCATCCGCGTGTGGGGCTCGATCGGTTTCATCGTCATCGTCGCCGCGTTCGGCGTCGTGCTCGACCACGTCGCGATGACGCTGCTGCCGCTGCTGATGCTGCCGCTGTACGTCGGCCTGTTCGCGAGCAGCTGCGTGAACGATTACGGCAGCGGCAGCCGCGACGCCGCCGCCGCGCCGAACGGCTTCCGCGAGCACCTGATGAAGCCCGAAGTGATCGTGTTCTTCCTCGTCGCGTTGCTCGCGCAGGTCTCGTTCGGGCCGTACTACACGTTCTTCTCGATCTATCTCGAAGCGCAGGGTTACCGGCCGGCCACACTCGGCACGTTCTGGACCATCGGCGTCGCCGCCGAGGTCGTGATGTTCTTCGTCTCGGCGCGCGTGTTCGCGCGCTGGGATGCGACCTGGGTGCTGGCCGCAGCGCTCGCCTCGGCCGCGCTGCGCTGGTGGCTGACCGCGCTGTTCCCCGACAACGCGCTGCTGCTGGCAACGGCGCAGCTGACCCACGCGCTGAACTTCGCCGGCCTCTACGCGGCCTGCATGCAGCTGCTGGTGCGCTACTTCCCGGGTCGCCTGAACGGCCACGGCCAGGGCATCTACTACGGCTTCTCGTCCGGCGTCGGCGGCGTGATCGGCGCCCTGCTCGCCGGCGCGCTGTGGAAGCTCGACGACGGCCGCACGGCGTTCCTCGTCGGTGGCGCGCTGGCGGCGGTCGCGGCGGGACTGGCGCTGTTGATGCTGCGGTTGGGGCGAGCGCGTGCCTGAAAGTCGTCACGCCCGATGCCTCGCGTTGAGTTTCGTAGGGTGGGACGCAGCCGCGCAGCGGCGAGTCCCACCAAGCCCCCGTCGGTGGGACTCGCACCTTCGGTGCTGCGTCCCACCCTACATGTGAACGTCATCGGCTCAAGCAGCTCAAGCTGCTCCTGCAGACACTCGGCAGCGCCACGACGGGTTTGTGGGAGGGACTTCAGTCCCGATGCCTTGCGGGCCTGGGCTCATGCCTCGGCGAACGCAAACGCCAGCACGTCGCGGATGTCGTCGGTCCGCGCCAGGCACATCAACAGGCGCTCGATGCCGAGCGCGACGCCGGCGCAGGCCGGCATCTGCGGCAGCGCGGCGAGCAGGCGCTCGTCGATCGGCAACTCATGCTGGCCGCGCGCGCGGCGGCGCTGGTTGTCGCGCTCGAAGCGCGCGCGCTGCTCGGCCGCGTCGGTCAGCTCGTGGTAGCCGTTGGCGAGTTCGTATCGCCCGAGGTACAGCTCGAAGCGCTCGGCCACCGGCGGCTCGCCGGCGCGGATTTTCGCCAGTGCGCATTGCGTCGCCGGAAAATCGTGCACGAGCGTGATGCGGTCGCGCGGAAATCCTGGCTGCAGGCAATGCGTGATCAGCAGGTCCAGCCAATCGTCGCGCGACAGCCCGGCCGCGTCGATGCGGAACTGCGCCAGCGGCGCCTGCAGCGCCTCGACCGGCGCGTCGAACGGATCGACGCCGAGCGCTTGGATGAACAGCTCGCGATAGGTGTACTCGACGATCGTCGCCGCGCGTCCGGCCATCGCGAGTGCGGCCTGCACGAGATCGCAGGTCTCGCGCATCAGGCGCCGGTGGTCCCAGCCGACGCGGTACCACTCGAGCATCGTGAACTCGGGATTGTGGCGCTGCCCGGCCTCGCCATTGCGGAACACGCGCCCCAACTCGTAGCAATCGCCGACGCCGGCCGCGAGCAGGCGCTTCATCGCGTGCTCGGGCGAAGTGCGCAGCCAGCGCTCACGCGAACCGGCGGAGACGTGGCCGCTGAACGGCGTGCTGAAGCTGTCGATGTTCGGCTCGGTGTTGCCGGCCTCGCTCAGGATCGGCGTCTCGACTTCTAGCACGTTGCGCTCGGCGAAGAACGCGCGGATCAGCGCATACAGCGACGCGCGCAGGCGCAGCGCGCGCTTGCGCCGCGCGGCATCGGCGGCCGAAGGCTCGTTCATGGCATGGATCGTGGAATCGGGCGGCGCAGTGTAGCGTTTCACGCCGATCCTACGGGCCATGCTCGCGTCGATCGCCGCAGCGGGCTGCGCACGAGCGCATCGCTGCACGAGGCCGGGCCACCCTCCATGCGACCCGCCAGACGGCGAACTTCACCGCCGCGACGCGCTCCGCTCGCGCAGCGCCTTGAACTCCGAGCCGGCCTTCCATTCCGGCCAGCGCGAGGAGTTGGCGAGGTCATGGCCGAGGTCGAACATCAGGCCGATGTCCTGCACCGCGCCGGCGAGGTTCCAGTCCTGGCTCCACGCGTCGCAGGGCTGGTGGTAGCACTTGCCGGTGTAGTCGTCGACCCACTTCTGCCCGGCCGCGCGGCCGCCCTCGACGAGGTCGGATGCGCCGGCGATGCCCATCAGCAGCAGCACCGGCACGCCGCGTTTGGCGAACGAGAAGTGGTCGGCGCGATAGAACAGGCCGCGTTCGGGCAGGCTCTCCGGCGTCACCGTGCGGCCCTGCGCCCTCGCGTACTTCGCAAGGTCATCTTCGAGCGTGCCCTGGCCGGCGCCGACGAGGATCACGTCGCGCGCCTTGCCGGCGGTCTGCAGGATGTCGATGGTCAGGTTGGCGACGGTCTTGTCCATCGGATAGACCGGATCGAGCGTGTAGGCCTCCGATCCGAGCAGGCCGCGTTCCTCCGCCGTCCACAGGCCGAACACGATGCTGCGTTGCGGCGGCGGCAGCGCCTTGAACGTGCGCGCGATCTCCAGCAGGCCGGCGACGCCGAGCGCGTCGTCGTTGGCGCCGCCGCGGATGGTCTTGCCGTGCGCATCGGCCGGGCCCTTGCCGTACGCGTCCCAATGCGCGCCGTAGAAGACGATTTCGTCCGGGCGCTCGCTGCCGCGGATCTTCGCCAGCACGTTGTGGCTCTGCACGACCTCGTGCGTGACCGGGATGTCGGCACTGAACGTCGCGCCCTTCAGCGTGACCGGACGGAAGTCGGGCCGGCGCGCGGCCTTGCGCTGCGCCGCGAGGTCGAGTCCCACATCGGCGAACAGCTTCGCCGCGGCCTCGCCCTCGATCCAGCCCTGCAGCGCGAGGCTGGTCTGCTCGCCCGCTGCGCGCACATTGTCGTAGTTCTCGCCCTGCGGGCTCACCACGACATTCCAGCCGTAACCCGCGCCCGGCGTGTCGTGCACGATCAGCGCACCGATCGCGCCGCGCCGCGACGCTTCCTCGTACTTGTAGGTCCAGCGGCCGTAGTAGGTCATCGCCTTGCCGCCGAAGCGGCCGTAGGCGGCCTCGCCCTTGGTCGCCTCGAAGTCCGGATCGTTGACGAGGAACACCGCGACCTTGCCCTTGAGGTCGACGCCCTTGAAGTCGTCCCAAGGGCGCTCCGGCGCGCTGACGCCGTAGCCGACGAACACCAGCGGCGCGTGCTCGATCAGCGCGCGATCCTCCGCGCGGCGCGTGGACACATAGACCTGCTGGCCCTGCTCCCACGCCTGCAGCGCGCCGCCGACCGTCACGCCGAGCGTGCGCGGCGGGCCCAGCCGCGTGTGCAACAGCGGCGCCGCCTGCACCCAGCTGCCGTCCTTGCCGCCCGGTTCCAGCCCGAGCGCCTGGAACTGGCCGATCAGGTAGCCGACGGTGCGTTCCTCGCCGATCGTGCCGGGCGCGCGGCCCTCGAAGAAGTCCGAGGCGAGCGTTTGCACCGTGCCGGCGATGCGCTCGGCGCTGATGTCCTGCGCGGCGACAGGCAGGGCGAGGGTCGAGAGCAGCAAGGCGGGGAGCAGGGATTTCATTGGGGTCGTCCGGTGCGAGGTGGGTTGGTAAGCGAACCTGCCCTTATTCTGCCCCCGTTGCTCGGACCCGGATCACTCCCAACCGCCGAGACTCAGCTGCTTGAAGCCCCTCTCCCGCCGGGAGAGGGGTTGGGGAGAGGGTTCGTGTGAACCTGCTCCCTGTGTCCGTAGGCCAAGAAGCCGGGGTTACGCAGCCTTGCTACGCTCGGCGAGTTTCCGTGCGTAGTCGTTGGGTGACAAGTAGCCCAAGGCCGAGTGCAGGCGCGTGGGGTTGTATGAACCTGCTCCCTGTGTCCGTAGGCCAAGAAGCCGGGGTTACGCAGCCTTGCTACGCTCGGCG
>JAACZU010000002.1 GCA_009996615.1 Rhodanobacteraceae bacterium
GCCTTCAAGCACCCGGCTGCCGCAACATCGGCGGGTCGTCAACCACACGGAACACGAGAGAGCCCAGTTTCCGTCGACACCGCTTGTGCATTAGCGAGTCTATCAAGAACTCGCTGCAGCAACGGACCGCGGGCGTGCGGGTGACGGAACGAATCGGCCACATCCGCCGGTGGTGGAAACCACAAGCGCTCCAATGCGTGTTGAACGGCCAGTCGGACGGCATGCTCCTGATCCACCGTAAGCGGCGGCGCGACCTCCGCCAGCTGCTCGCCCAGCAGCGCATCGACCTGTGAGGTCCTCTCCTGACGCTGCGAAGTCGCCGCCTCCCACTGCTCGCGCTTTCGCTCCTGCTCGAGACGTATTTCGACGCGTTGGCGAAGCGGTTGACCGGCAAGCGCCAGCGGCAAATCCATTTCGGCAATCGTGCGCAGCCTGTCTTCGGCACTCGCGTACTGTCGCTCGAAGTCAGCTTTATCTTTCGCCAACTCCTCAAATTGCGCGCGCGTTCCACCTCCATGGTTTGCAGTTAGTTCCCGAGTCAGACTGTCGCGCTCCAGTTCGCTGCCGCGCAACTCAGCTTCAATCTCCTGAAGCTTACTTCCCGCCTGCTCCAACTCAGCTTCCATTGCCGAAATCATGGAATCCAACTGGCTAATGGCTTCCGTAGAAGCTTCCCTCGGAAGCTGCGAGCGCTTTTGCGCTGCATAGGCTCGAAGATCCTTGGCCAGTTGCTCCAGCCAGTTCAGGCCCAGCAGCCCCGCGATACCGGCGCGCACCTGTGCACCCATATCTCGCTCAGCATAGATCGACGCTGATTCACCATCAAACAGGAAAAAACTCGCCAGCGACGTCGGAAGAAATTTACGTGAAATCCAATCCCGGAACCACGCTTCAGGGTCTGCTTCACTACGAGGCGGATTAACTGGCCTGCGCCCAGTTCCTTCGAGAATCCTCAATTCCTCGCCATAATCGCCCTGCTTAAGTCTTCCCGCATCATTGAAGTGCCATTTGCGCACAATCTCAATAGGCTCATCGTTTCCGTCGAAGAACTTTAATTCGATAGAACACGAACTCCGGCCAGCAGGCAAGGCACCACTGAACAGCGCGCGCTCTATAAAACTTCGGAAGTTCTGTGAAAGCTTCTGCTCGTCACCAGCCACACCAGCGCGCAATACCAACGGCAAACCATCTCGGCCGAACAAACCTAGCGCCAGCGCCTCAAATAGCGTAGTTTTGCCAAAACCATTTTCTCCGCCGATCAGTACAACATTCTTCCTGTTGCCTGGAGCGGGAAACTCGAATGTTGCCGATTCATATGCCTTCCAATCGCGCAGCTTGATTGAGCGAATATACATTCATTCCCCCGACTCGGCTTGATCCAGCACCTCATCGAACGCCTGCCACAAACCTGCGCGCCGCTGTAGGCTACCCCTGTCCACCACCTCCTCAACCAGGCGCTTCAAGTCAGCGACTGGCAAACCGGCGCCACGACAATGTTTCTGGATCAACTTCTTTCCGTCTTCTTGTGCAAATAGAGTGACGACATCCTTCGGCATAACGATCTCCCCCGATGTTCCGTTCGTTCAAGCTACAACAGTGCTTCCGGAGGCCCAAGCAGCCATCTGGATGGCGTCCTCGGCCCATATCGCCTTGATGCGTGCGATCTCACCATCGGAGATCAGACGTTCGCTCATTTTGTCCTGCACCGCCAGCACCTTGTCGAGAATCTCCCGGCGCGTATCCAGCGTGAACGGGCCGGGAACGAACACGCCGTCCGCGGTGACTGTCAGCCGCCCATTGCGGCGGCGGGCCATCCGCCGCGCAGGCACATCGCGGATGCCAGCAAGCCAGTCACGGAAGGCAACTAGCGGCTCGAATTCCGCGAACCCAGCTTCGACGAAACCGGCGAGACTTCTATCCTTTTCAACCACCGTACAGGTCCAACAGCCGAAGCGCGATGAGGACGTCCCGCACGAAGCCGAATCGGCCTGCGACATCACCGTTGGGCATTCCGCCGCGCCAGCATCCAGATATAGCTTGAACAACGCGTTATGTGAACCTCCCCACGGAGGTGGATTGAATGCCAGGTACTCCCAGACTTCGTCGGTGGTGAGTTCGACGATAGGCCGGAACACCAGACAGTTCTGCAAGTCGTTGTGGGGGTGCAGGCGCTCACCATTGTCGTAGCGTGCCACGGTGGCCGCACGCGTGGCGCTTTCCGATCGGCGCACGCCGATCAACAAGATCGCCTCCCCTGAGACCGAGGCCTGCTCGCGAATGTAGCGGCTAGTCGGCTGGATTTTCATGCGATCCGTGCACCAGCGAAAGGAGCGGTTCGGCGGCGGATAGCCGCGTCCGATCAGGTTAACCCAAAAGGTTGCGTCATCATCTGGCCGCGTGGTGACTACTTTGACGGGCAACCGCCATGCGTCCGCCGCAGAGCGGATCTCCTCTTGCACGTTGGCGATGTGCGAGATGACCAGCGGGCTTTCCACCAATGTATCGTTCGATACCAGATGAACTTCACGTCGTCTATCGTTCGGCGCTAGCGAAGAAAGCACACCGAACACCAAATGCGCGACCAATGTGCTGTCTTTGCCACCGGAAAAGCCAATGATCCAAGGGTAGCTGTGCGATTGGAGGTACTCGTCGAGAATGTCCGCGGAGATCGCCTCCACTTTGGTGACCAGCGCCGGGTCGATCCTCGGAGTAGGTCGTGGTCCGCTCATCAGTTCCTTATGCTCCAAATAGGTTGCTACATACGGCCGACGCTCGCGCAACACCTGTTCGCGGTACGCATGGGCAGCCAAAATTCATCATCAATCGATACTCACCAAGTATCGAGCATCTTGAGGGGGACATCACCCCCTTGACATTGGCCTAGCTTCCTTCGCACACGGAAGCAGCATGGCATCGACTATGCGGCAGGACGATCCTCTACCCTTCGACTTCGCCGCGCCACGCTCAGAACTAACGTAAGGTCTACTGAAGCAATGCGCGGCGCGGGCACGATCACTCCGCCACCTCCGCCGCCACCAACAGCCGCCCCATCAACGCCTTCAGCGCCAGCGGCTTGAGCGGCTTGTGCAGCAGGTGGCAGCCGGCGGCGGCGACAGCGGCGCGTATGGCCTCGCCGTGATCAGCGGTGACGACGATGCATGGCAGCGCGGCAATGGCGGGGCCGAGCGCGGCGCGCAGGTCGAGGCCGGTGTGGCCGCCGTCGAGGTGGTAGTCGAGGATCAGCAGGTCCGGGCGCGTGGCGGCGCAGGCCGTGCGTGCGGCGGCGAGGTCGGCCACGGCCTGCACCTCGCAATGCCAGCCTTCGAGAAGGTTTTGCATCGCGGCGAGCACGGCGGCGTCGTTGTCGACCACGAGCACGCGCGCGGTCGGCGCGGCGGCGACCTCGGCCTCCTCGCGCGGCGCGGTCGCGGCGGCGGGCGTGGCACGCGGTACCTCGATCGCGAACACGCTGCCGCGCCCCATCCACGAGCGCAGGGTCAGCGCATGGCCGAGCAGGCGCGCGATGCGCTCGGCGATCGCCAGGCCGAGGCCGAGGCCGGCGCCGCCGCGGTCGAGGCGGCGGAACTCCTCGAAGATCGCCGCGCGGTCGGCTTCGGCGATGCCGGGACCGCTGTCCCAAACCTCGATGCGCAATGCGTCGCCGCGGCGGCGGGCGCCGAGCAGGATGCGGCCGCGGCGCGTGTACTTGACCGCGTTCGAGAGGAAGTTCTGCAGCACGCGGCGCAGCAGGTGCGGATCGCTGTGCAGCCAGGCGCGCGTCGGCACGCAGTGCAACTGCAAGCCCTTCTCCTCGGCGAGCAGGCGGAATTCGGCGGCGAGCCCGAGCAGGAGGGGCGCCGCATCGAACGCGCGCACGTCGCTCGGCATGCCGCCGGCATCGAGGCGCGCGATGTCGAGCAGGCCGGCGAGCAGTGCCTCGGCCGAGCTCAGCGCGCCGTCGATGTGCGCGACGGTGGCGCGCTCCGCTTCGCCGATGCGCTGCGCCAGCGCGTGCGTGAACAGGTGCGCCGCATGCAGCGGCTGCGCGAGGTCGTGGCTGACCGCGGCGAGGAAGCGCGTCTTGTCCTGGTTGGCGCGCTCGGCCGCGGCGCTGGCGCGCGCCAGCTCGGCGGTGCGCGCGGCGACGCGCTGTTCGAGCGTCTCGTTGGCGCGCTTGAGGTCGCGCTCGGCCTGGCGGAACGCGGTGACGTCGGTGAATGTGGCGACATAGCCGCCGCCCGGCATCGGGTTGCCGCGGATCTCGACCACCGCCTCGCCGAAGCGGCGCTCGGCCAGATGCGGCGTACCGCGGCGCATGTGCTCCACGCGCCGCGCGACGCGTGCCTCGATGTCGCCTGCCCCGATCAGGCCGCGCGCGATGGCGTGGCGCGTCAGCTCGGCGATCGGCCGGCCGATCGCGAGCAGACTTGGCGGATAGGCGAACAGCTCGGCGTAGCGGCGGTTCCACGCGACGACCTTGAGCTCGGCATCGACCACGCAGATGCCCTGGCTCATGTTTTCCAGCGCGGCCTCGAGCACGCGCTGGTTGAAACGCAAGTCCTGGCTGGCCTCGCCGACGATCGCGGCGACCGTGTCGAGCTGACCGCCGCGCTCGCGTCGTGCGACCTCGATCAGCAGCCGCGCGGACGACGCGCCGATCACCGCGGCCAGTTCGTGCTCGACCGCGGCGATCGTGCCGGCATCGGCGCGCGGCGCGGGAGGCGCCGCAGCGAACAATGCCGCCACGCGCTCGGGTGCGAGGAAACGCGCGGCCAGCGCGGCGAGGTCGGCGCGCGACAGGTCGCCGGTCTGCGCCGGCGCGGCGCGGCGCGCCCAGCGCGTGCGCGCGACCAGCAGCACGACGGCGGCGTTGACGGCGAGGCTGGCGACGACCGCGCGCGCGAGCTCGCTCCAGTCGCCGAGGCCGAACAGCGTCGCCGGCGCCAGCACGGCAAAGCCGAACGGACCGTGCTGCAGCCACGCCGGCGCGGCCGGCAGCCAGGTGGGCGTCAGCGCGTACAGCCACACGAGCGTGCCGGCGACGAGGCCGAGCGCGACCGCGCGCGCACCGAGCGCAGGCCGGTACAGCGCGGCCAGCACGGCCGGCATCAGGCCGGCCAGCGCCGAGAACGACAGCGCGCCGAGGTCGGCCAGCGCCTCGCTGTTGCCGAGCGCGCGCGAGTACAGCCAGGCCAGCAGCACCACCGCGAGGATCACGACGCGGCGCTGGCGCAGGATCGCCGGACGCAGGTCGCCGCTGTGCGTGCTGCCCCAGCCGGCACGCACGCGCAACGGCGCGATCCAGTGGTTGCCGATCATCAGGCTCAGCGCGAGCGTGGCGACGATGACCATGCTGGTCGCGGCGGACAGGCCACCGAGGAAGCCGAGCACGGCCAGGCCGTGCTGGCCCTGCGCCAGCGGCAGCGCGAGCACGTACAGGTCGCTCGGCACGCCGAGCGCGCCGAGCCGCGTCGCGCCGGCCTCGGCCAGCGGCAGGATCGGCAGCGCGATCAGCACCAGGTATAGCGGGAACAGCCAGCGCGCGGTGCGTACGTGGCGCGCGTCGCGGCATTCGACCACGCCGGCATGGAACTGGTGCGGCATCGTGAACGCGGCCAGCGCGCCGAGCAGGATCAGCGGCGGAAAACCGCTGCTGTCGCGTGGCGTCACCTTGGCCGCCGCGGCGAGGTCGGGCATGCGCAGCACCAGCGCGCCGATCGCCAGCATCGCGACCAGCTTGAACAGCGACTCGAACGCGAGCGCGAGCACGAGACCGCGGTTGTGCGCGGCGGCCGGCGCGCGGCGCGTGCCGAACAGCATCGCGAACAGCGCCATCGCCAGCGCGACGTAGAGCGCGCCATCCTGCCAGGCCGGAATCGACAGGTCGCTGCCGCGACCGACCAGCGCATAGCTCATCGCAACCGCCTTCAGCTGCAGCGCGATGTACGGCACGATGCCGATCGCGGTCAGCGCGGTGACCAGCGCGGCGAGGCCGGAGTGGCGGCCGAGCCGCGCCGCGACGAGGTCGGCCAGCGAGCCCGCGTTGTGCTCGCGCGCCAGCCTCACCAGCCGCACCAGCACGTGCGCCGCCAGCGCGTAAAGCGCAATCACGCCGAGGAAGGTCGGCGGCAGCCACCAGCCGGAGCGCTCGGCCTGCGTGACCGTGCCGTAGAACGTCCACGAGGTGCAGTGCACGCCGAGCGACAGCGCGTAGACGATGCCCCAGTGCCGCGCCAGCACGTTCGGGCGGCGCTCGCCGTACAACGCGACCGCGAACAGCACCGCGAGCCAGGCGAGGCCGGACAGCGCGACGAGGAGCTCGGGGTACACCATGGTCGGGAAGGAAGGGCGCGAGTGGACGCGGGGCTGTCGATTGAACCACGCCAGCGGCATCCGACGCCCGCACCATCCTTCGACCGGCTGCCGTCGCGTGCAGGCTCAGTCGTGTGCGATGCCGTTCAAGACGATCGTGTGGATCGGATCGGTAGCACAGCGTCGCGCACTCGATCGACATGATCGAGAGGCGGTCGCTGCACGCCAACCGATCGAATCAATCGTCAAAGGGACCATTCCAGGAAACCAGGTAGTCGCCGCACGAGTCAGGCTGGGCGGCTCCCACGACCAGTTGATAGTCCCCTGGCGGCAACGCATTCACGGCGAGAGGGATCCCGTTCGACCTGCCCGCCGCGAAGCATGCGCCCGAAGGACCCGCACCGGCCGGACAAAGGAACATCATCAGGGGCGACGGGCCGGCATTCTGGAGCGCGAATCCCGCGTAGGGACCAGACAGGGACACCGGATGGATCGCAACCGGCCCGTACAAGGTGGTCGTGCCATGCGCGACTTGAGGCAGGAGTGCGGAGCTGCCGCACGTCGTCCCCGAGTGGACGCCCAGCGAAGTCAGGGGTGGCCTGTTCGCCTCGACGTTTCCGGCAAGCAAGGACTCGAAGTCGCTCCAGAACAGTTGCTCGTCGCTGGTTTCGATGCCGCGGAAGCTGACCGTGTGGCCGGCTGCGACCTGGTTGAACGCTGGCCTCGTGGCAAACAGGCCGAGCAGCACGCGGTCGATTCCTCCGATCGCCGCATTGTCGAGGTTGGCCAGCTGCAGCGTGGGAGCCGCCATGTCGGGATCGGAGTTCATCCAGAGGCCAAGACGGCCGGAAGCGCCCGCCCCGACTTCGGCATCGAGCGTGATCTCGAGCGGAAAATCGGCCGCGGTAAACGCCGGTGTGATGGCGGAACAGGAATTCGAAGCCTCGCTCGCGCACCATCCCGAAAGACCAAGATAGTATTTCGAGGCGCTCAAGTTTCCTAAGAGAATGAGGTCGAACGCGGGCGTAACCGACGATGAGGACGCATCGGCTCGACGTACGACGCCTCTGGCCATGCTCACCGATTGCAGCGCGTTCAGCGCAGGAAGGTCGGGTGCGTCGACGGTGAACCGCAGGCGAAGAGGCGCGGTGGGTTGCCGACGCAAATAGCTGACCGACGCCGCCGCCGGAGCATCGATTGCAGTCACCTGGGTCTGGAGATGGCAATTCCCGCCGCTCTCTTCCCAGATGCTGGATCCGCCCCAATTCCACGTGTCGGAGAACGGCGTCCTGTTGCAGGCAAGTGCAACCGGCATTCCCAATACGCACGCGGCCAGCAGTACTACGCCATTCCGCAGGGTGCGACTATCCATGGCCCCTCCAATCCGTCTTCGGAATCAGGGCATAGCAAGCCAGCTTCTGCGCGAGACTGCAAGGTGGAATTCAGGAAATTGCTGGGCGCGCCACGGCATTGTCCGCTTCGCTGTCCGCAAGCCGGTCGAGGTCGGTGCGGAGAACAAGGGCGGGAATTCCGAAGCTCCACGTGACGGGCGCTTCGTTCCCACCCCATTCGCTGCCGGCCACTGGTCTTGCGGTGCCCTGCCTCGCAGTCGGCGAAACGCTCAGCGCAGCGGCGCGCCGAGCGCGGCGCTCATGCCGGCGACCGCGCGCAGCTGCACGCCGTCGCGCGTGTCGTAGCCTTCGCCGCTGTAGCCCCACCAGTCCCAGCACCCCTTCGGATTGAGCGGCGCCATGCTCGCCCGCGCCTGAGGATACAGGACCACCACGCCGTAGGCGTCGGCCCAGCGGTTGTAGCCGGCCTCGCGCACGAACGCCTCGCCGACCGTGTCGGCGTTCTGCTGGCAGCCGTGGAACGCTATGTGCAGCGCGCACTTCCTGCCGTCGGCGCAGGCCTTGGGTACGTAGACGTAGCCGGTCTTGGCGAGGAACGCGTCGCCGCCGTCGACGCCGAACGCGGCCTGGTCGAACGTGCGCAGTTCGCCGGTCGCGTCCTTCGCCGCGTGCGGCGGCTTGCCGTAGAGGTCGGCGAAGATCGCGCCGGCCGCGTCGAAGCCGCACTTGCCGACGAACGGGGTAGTCGCGGTGTCGCAACTGGCGCCGGCGTCGACGGTCGGGAAGGTGTGCGTGAAGCCGCGCGCGAGGTCCTCGTGCAGGACGGCTTTCGGCGCGATTTCGCGGTACAGCGCGGCGGTGTCGGCGCTGAGCGATTCGGCCACGGTCTTGTCGGCCTTGCCGTGCAGGATCAGCACGCGGTCGCCGGCCAGGCCCGAGAGCGGCGCGATCCTGCCGGCCTTGGCGGCCTCGTTCGCATGCTGCGCCAGCGCCTTGGCATCCGGGCCCTTGCCGTCGGCCGGCATCATGCAGCGCGCCAGCGCGGTCTGCAGCGAGCCCTCGGCGCAGTGGTATGGCCCGCCGGCGATCAGCGCGGCGCCGGCGAGGTGGTCGGAATAGGCCAGGTGCACCTGGTGCGCCATGTAGGCGCCCGAGGACAGGCCCGACACGGTCGTGCGCGCCGGGTCGAGGTCGAGCTTGGGCAGCGCGGGGTCGGCGGCGTGGACGCCGGCCGACAGCAGGGTCGTCAGGCCGATCGCCAGGGCGGATCGCAGCGGGATTCGCGGAGTCATCGTCGTCTCCATGGGTTGGAGCTCTGTGGGAGCGGCGGCAGCCGCGATGCTCTTCCAGCCGCAAGCATCGCGGCTGCCGCCGCTCCCACAGGGGCAAGCATCGCGGCTGCGCCGCTCCTACAAGGGGCATTCAATGTAGGAGCGGCGCAGCCGCGACCGCAACATCGATCAGAACGAGTAGCGCACCGACAGATAGTAGTTGCGCGGCCAGCCGAAGTACGCGGTCTGGATGTTGCCGACGCTGGAGAACTCCTGGCCGTCGGTCTTGTAGACCTTGTCGGTCAGGTTGCGCACGCCGGCGCGGACCTGCCACTTCGCATCGGCCGAGTCGAACACGCCGAACAGGCCGAACAGCGTGTAGCTCGGCTGCATCAGGCCCGGGCGGTTGTCGACGCTGAGCCAGGTGGCATCGCGGTAGTTCACGTCGCCGCCGAGCGTGACCGCCGCGCCGCTGCCGAGGTTGAAGGTCTGCGCCAGCGCCACGCGCGCGCTCCATTCCGGCGAGAACGGCACGTGGTCATGCAGGCTGGCCAGCGCGGGATTCAGCTGCACGCGCGGATCGACGAACTTGTCGTAACGCGCATCGAGGTACGAAAGCTGTGCCGACAGGCGCGTGCCCTCGCCCAGCAGCGCGGCGCCCTCGAACTCGACGCCGTCCATCTTCAGCTTGGCCGCGTTCAGCACCGGGAACGCGAAGGTCGGCGTCGCCGAGCCCGGGTTCAGCACTTCCGACACGCGCGCCTGGAAATCCTTGTAGTCGCTGTGGAACACGGCGAAGTTGCCCTGCAGGCGGCCGTCGGCCGAGCGCGTCTTCAGGCCGGCCTCGTAGGTCCACACGAACTCCGGATTGAACACCGCATGCGCGACCTCGGGCGCGCTGTTGGCGCGGCCGTTGAAGCCGCCGGACTTGAAGCCGCGGTTGGCCGAGACATAGGCCATGACCTGCTCGTTGAGCTGCTTCTGCAGCGCGATCGACGGCGTCCACGCGGTCCAGTCCTTCTTGCCGGCGAACGCGACGGTCTCGTTCAGGCTCTGGAACGGCGCGCCCCAGAACGTGCTGGTGCTGCGGTCGTAGTCCTTGCTCTCGCGCGTCCAGCGCAGGCCGCCGGACAGGCTCCAGCTCGGCGCGAACTCCCAGTTCGCGTGCGCGAAGCCGGCATAGCTGGTCGTGCGCAGGTCATCGTCGATCGTGCGCAGGAAGCCGATCGGCGCGCCGGCCAGCGCGAACAGGTCGTCGGCGTAGGCTTCCTGGTGCGACGGCACGGTCTCGCGCAGCCAGTACAGGCCGTACACGGCCTGCAGGTTGCTGCCGTTGTCGTACTGGAACTGGAACTCCTGGCTGGCCTGCTTCTGGTGGAAGCCGACGAACACGTCGCCGAGCTGGAACTGCGAGGCGTCGATGTCGATGTAGGCATCGCTGTCGAGCCAGCGGTAGGCGCTGATGCTCTTGAACGTCCACGCGTCGGACAGGTTCCAGTTCGCGTGCAGCGATACGCCCTTGTGGGTCAGGCTCTGGCCCTTGTCCGGGCTGAACGAGGTGCGCGTGCGGAAGTCGTACTCGCCGGTCGGCGCCGGCAGCAGCACGACCGCGCCGAGCGCGAGGTCGGTCTGGATCAGCGGCGCGGTCGGCTCACCCAGCGTCAGCGCGGTCTTCTGCCGCGTGTAGTCGACGGCGAGCGTCGCGTCGAAGCGCTCGCCGGGCTTGAACTGCAGCTTGGCGCGCAGTGCCTTGGTGTCGTCGTCGTTGTAGTCCTTGCCGGTGTGCGGATCGCGCACGTAGCCGTCGTTGCCGACGACCGCGCCGGCGACGCTGGCCGACCACATCTCGTTGAAGCCGCCGGACAGGTAGAAGCGTCCCTCCGCGCGACCGTGGTCGCCGACCGTCGCCTCGACCGCGCCGGTCGGGGTCTGGCTCGGCTGTTTCGTCACGATCTTGATCGCGCCGCCGGTCGAGTTCTTGCCGTACAGCGTGCCCTGCGGGCCGCGCAGCACCTCGACGTGGTCGACGTCGAACAGGCTGATCAGCGCGCCCTGGATGCGCGAGTAGTAGACATCGTCGACGTACATGCCCACGCCCGGATCGAACGTCTGCAACGCGTCCGGCTGGCCGATGCCGCGGATGAACACGTTGACCGCCGAGGACGAGCCGCGGCCCTGCACGATGTTGAGGTTCGGCACCGAACCCTGCAGGCCGTCGATGTTGCTGGCGCCGATGTCCTTGAGGTCCTCGTCGCTGAACGCGCTGACCGCGACCGGCACCTTCTCGACGTTCTCCTCACGGCGACGCGCGGTCACCGCGATGGTTTCCAGCGTGCGCGCCTCGGTGCGGCTGCCGCCCTGTCCGGCCGCATCGGCGGCGGCGGCCTCCGAGGCCGCTTCGTCGGCCGCCTGCGCGGCCATGGCCCACGCGCCGAACGCGCAGGCGATCGCAAGACTCAATACTTTGCGCTGCATGTTTCCCCTCCACGGCATGATCGCCAGCTTGCCGGCAGGCTAGGGCAGGCGCGCGCACCAGGCACTTGTACCTTCGTACAGTGGGCGCGGGCGGTGGGGTGCGGATACTGGCCTTCATCCACCGGCAGCCTCGTCGAGGGGCAAGGTGAGCGACGCACTGCTCGCCTTTAAGTCCTCCCCTTCAAGGGGAGGATTTAGGTGGGGATGGTGTTGTGCGATGCGCCGCTCGCATGGAGTGAACACCATCCCCTCCCAACCCTCCCCTTGAAGGGGAGGGCTTCAACGCGCGGCCCAACGAGGGGTTCTTGCATGGCTTTTCTGATCGTCCTCGCGGCGCTCGTCTTCCTGATGCTGGTCGCCTACCGCGGCTACAGCGTGATCCTGTTCGCGCCGGTGGCGGCGCTAGGCGCGGTGCTGCTGACCGATCCGGCGCTGGTCGCGCCGATGTTCACCGGCCTGTTCATGGACAGGATGGTCGGCTTCCTCAAGCTGTACTTCCCGGTGTTCCTGCTCGGCGCGGTGTTCGGCAAGCTGATCGAGATCTCCGGCTTCTCGCGCGCGATCGTCGCGGCGACGATCGGCCTGGTCGGACGCAGCCGCGCGATGCTGTCGATCGTGCTGGTCTGCGCGCTGCTGACCTACGGCGGCGTGTCGCTGTTCGTGGTCGTGTTCGCGGTGTACCCGTTCGCGGCCGAGCTGTTCCGCCAGAGCGACATCCCCAAGCGCCTGATCCCGGGCACGATCGCGCTCGGCGCGTTCACGTTCACGATGGACGCGCTGCCGGGCACGCCTCAGATCCAGAACGTCATCCCGACCACGTTCTTCCAGACTACGACCTGGGCCGCGCCGTGGCTCGGCACGCTCGGCGCGGTGTTCATCCTCGTCGTCGGCCTCGCCTACCTCGACTGGCGCCGGCGCGCCGCGGCCGCCGCCGGCGAAGGCTATGGCGCGGGCCACGGCAACGAGCCGGCGCCGTTCGAAGGCGACCGGCTCGCGCCGGCCTGGCTGGCGCTGCTGCCGCTGCTGGTGGTCGGCGCGGCGAACTTCGCGCTGACGCGTCTGATTCCGCACTGGTACGGCGCCACCCACAGCTTCAGCCCGAGCGTGGTCGGCACGGCCGCGCCGATCACCCAGGAAGTGGCCAAGCTGACCGCGATCTGGGCGGTCGAGGGCGCGCTGCTGCTCGGCATCGCCTGCGTGCTGGCGAGCGCGTGGCGGCCGATCGTGCGCACGTTCGCCGACGGCAGCCGGCATGCGGTCGGCGGCGCGCTGCTGGCGTCGATGAACACCGCCTCCGAGTACGGCTTCGGCGCGGTGATCGCGGCGCTGCCGGGCTTCCGCGTGGTCGCCGACGCGCTGCAGGCGGTGCCGAATCCGCTGGTCAACCAGGCCGTGTCGGTGACCGCGCTGGCCGGCATCACCGGCTCGGCCTCCGGCGGCATGAGCATCGCGCTCGCCGCGATGGCCGACACTTTCGTGCGCAACGCGCAGGCCGCCGGCATCCCGCTCGAGGTGCTGCACCGCGTCGCCGCGATGGCCTCCGGCGGCATGGACACGCTGCCGCACAACGGCGCGGTGATCACGCTGCTGGCGGTGACCGGCCTGACCCACCGCCAGTCCTACCGCGACATCTTCGCGATCACGCTGATCAAGACGCTGGCGGTGTTCGTCGTGATCGCGCTGTTCTACGCGAGCGGGCTGGTGTAACACGGCCCATTGATTGCAGGAGCGCACCCGGTGCGCGGCCGTTCGACACCGTAGCGCACCCGTCGCGCACAGGGTGCGCTCCTGCACGAAAGCAGCCGCGGCGCCGATTCGCTACGCTGCGCGGATGACTTCCACTCCTGTCCCCGCCGCGCACCTGCGCGGCGTCGCCGCGATGCTGTGCGCGGTCGCGCTGTTCAGCCTGATGGACGCCTGCATGAAGGCGCTGTCGCCGCACTATCCGCCGATGCAGGTCGCGACGCTGCGCGGGCTGACCTCGCTGCCGCTGGCCTGCGCATGGGTACTCCTTGATGGCGGCCCGCGCCAGCTGCTGCGCGTGCGCTGGCCGCTGCACCTGCTGCGCGGCGCGCTGTCGGTGCTGATGCTGGCCGCGTTCGCGTTCGCGCTGCGGCAGCTGCCGATGGCCGAGGCGTATTCGCTGTTCTTCGTCGCGCCGCTGCTGATCACCGCGCTGGCGGTGCCGATCCTCGGCGAACGCGTCGGCTGGCGGCGCTGGAGCGCGATCGGCGTGGGCCTCGCCGGCACCGTGATCGTGCTGCGGCCGAGCACGAACGGCCTGCTCTCGCTCGGCGGCGTGGCGGTGCTCACCTCGGCCACCGCCTACGCGCTGTCGTCGATCCTCGTGCGCGTGCTCGGCCGCAGCGATTCGACGCAGAGCATGGTGTTCTGGATGCTGGCGATGCTCAGCGCGTTCGCGTTCGCGCTGGCATGGCCGCAGTGGGAGCCGCTGCAGGCCGGGCACTGGCCGATCCTGCTCGCGCTCGGCGTGACCGGCGCGCTCGGCCAGTACGCCATCACCGAGGCGTTCCGCCACACGCCGGCAGCGGTGGTCGCGCCGCTCGAATACACCGCGCTGGCCTGGGGCCTGGGGCTGGACTGGCTGCTGTGGCAGACCCGACCGGACCGCACGATGCTGCTCGGCGCGGGCGTCATCATTCTCGCCGGCCTGTACCTGCTGCGGCGCGAGCGCGTGCACGCGGAGGCGGAGCATCCCTGAGCGGGACTCAGCCCGCCACGCATTCGGCCACTGCGCGCCGTCGCAACGCAGCCAGGCGCTCCGGGCGCTCGAGCAGCGCGTGCAATGCGGCGCCATCGAGCGGCTCGCTCAGGTAGTAGCCCTGCCCTTCGCCACAGCCGTGACGGGCGAGCCATTCGAGCTGGCTGGCGTTCTCGATGCCCTCGGCGACGGTGCCGATGCAAAGGTCGCGTGCCAGCCCGATCACCGCGTGCACGATCGCGATCGCGTCCTTGTCGATGCCGAGGCCGCGCACGAACGACATGTCGATCTTGAGCCGGTCGAACGGGAACGAGCGCAGCGACTGCAGCGACGAGAAGCCGGTGCCAAAATCGTCCAGCGACAGCGACACCCCGTGGTCGTGCAGCTGGTTCAGCGCGATCCGCGTCGCCACGTCGCGCGACAACAGCGCGCTCTCGGTGACTTCCAGGGCGAGCCGCTCCGGGGGCAGCCCGGTCTGCTGGAGCACCTCGAGCACGTCGGTGACCAGGCCAGGGCGGCGGAACTGCAAGGGCGACAGGTTCACCCCGACCTTGAGCGGGCGCGGCCATGCCGCCGCGGTGCTGCAGGCCTCGTGCAGCACCCAGTGGCCGAGCGCACCGATCAGGCCCATCTCCTCGATCACCGGGATGAACTGCGCCGGCGACACGTTGCCGCGCGCGTGATGGTGCCAGCGCAGCAGCGCCTCGACCGCGACCAGCTCGCCGCTGGCGAGCGCGACGATCGGCTGGTAGGTGAGCGTGAACTCGCCGGCGTCGATCGCATGGCGCAGGTCCTGCTTCAGGTGCCGGCGCGACCGCGTCGCCGCGTCCATCTCGGGCGCGAAGAAGCAGTACGCGCCGGCCCCCTCGGCCTTCGCCGCGCATAGCGCGAGGTCGGCGCGGCGCGACAGCTCGGCAAAGTCGGTGTCGGCGCGCGAAGCCTGCGCGATGCCGACATTGGCACCGATGCTGAGCCGGTGCCCGTCGACCTCGAACGGCTCGTCCAGTGCGTCGATGAGCGCCTGCGCGAGGGGCGCGGCGCCGGCGCGCCCGGCCGGAACGATCTGAACCAGCGAGAACTCGTCGCCGCAGTAGCGTGCCAGCAGCATTCTCTCGACGTCGCAGCCGCAGAAGCGGCAGTTGCAGAAGCGCCGGGCGACGCGCTCGAGCAGGAGGTCTCCGATGCGGTTGCCGAGCGTGTCGTTGATGCCCTGGAAGTCGTCCAGGTCGACGTGCAGCAGGTTCAGCACCTCGCCGTCGCGCAGCGTGGCCAGCATGCCCTCGGCCCGCTCGCGGAACAGGATCCGGTTCGGCAGGCCGGTCACGAGGTCGTAGTAGGCGAGCTGCTGGATGCGCGCCTGCGCCTCGTCATGTTCGATCGCGATCGCGCACAGGTGCACGCAGGTGGCGACGATTGCGCGCTCCATCTCGGCCGGCCCACGCGCCTGGCGGAAGTAGAACGCGAACGTGCCGACCACACGCCCGTCGCGCGCCTTGATCGGACTCGACCAGCACGCGCGCAATCCGGACGGCACGCCGAGATGGCGATAGTCGGCCCACAGCGGATCGCTCCAGATGTCGTGCACCTCGATCGGCTCGCCGCGCCAGGCCGTGGTGCCGCAGGAGCCGGCGCTGGGCCCCACGACCAGTCCGTCGAGCGCGCGCGAATATTCCGGCGGCAGGCTCGGCGCGGCCAGCGGACGCAGGACGCCCTGGGCATGCACGGCGAGGATCGAGCAGATGGCGTCGGGGGCGAGACGCTCGGCGCGCCGGCAAACCAGCTCGGCGACCTGGTGCAGCGTGGCGCCGGTGGCGATCGCCTCCAGCACTTCGTTCTGAAGCTGCTGCAGCAATTCCCCCGACGTCGCGCTGCGCATCGCCATCTCCCCGCGAGGTAACCCGGCTCCACAGGTTACGCCAAATCCCGCCCGATGCCAGCCGAGGCAGGAAGGCACGACCGTTGCGCGGGCTCAGGCCGGCGTGCGCTCGGCTTCCAGCGCGGAGGCACTGGCCCCGGGCGCACAGTCGCGCTCGAACGCGTGCAGGTCGACGTGCGCGGTCGGCACCGGCCGGTAACGCTCGTCGAACGCGACGTCGCCGGGCGTCCAGCCGGCGCGCGTCCACAGTGCGCCCCAGAAGCGGCGGAACGCGCCCCACTGCATCGCGACCAGGCCGCGCTCGTTGTCGATGTCGACCATCGGGTCGCCGACCCCGGTCGGGCGCGGCGGTTCGCCGTACAGCGCGGTACCGAACAGCACGTCCCACAGCGAAAACACCTGGCCGTAGTTGCAGTCGTGCAGGCGCGGCCGCTCGGGGTCGACGATCATGTGGTGCAGGCGGTGGAACTTCGGGTCGACGAAGATCTTGTCGAGCACGCGGCCGAAGCCGAAGCGCACGTTCGTGTGCGACAGGTTCTGCACCAGCTCGCCGACGAACATCAACAGCGCGAACTGCTCCGGCTCGACGCCGATCAGCAGGCCGACCGTGGCCAGCACCATCGACTGCAGGAAGCCGTCGACGTAGCTGCCGCGGTCGTTGGTCCAGCAGCTCATCTGGCGCTGGCTGTGGTGCATGCTGTGCAGCGCCCACCACCACGGGATCGCGTGCTGCACGCGGTGCATCCAGTAGTAGACGAAGTCGTAGATCAGGTAGTAGGTCAGGAACAGCGCCAGCGGATGCTGCTGGAACCACGGCAGCCAGTGCGCCAGGCCGCTGGCCGCGGCGTCCGTGCCGGCCACGTCCGCGCCGCCGCCGGCCCAGTTCGCCAGCGGCATCAGCACGAGGTAGGCGAACAGAGGGTTCAGGCCGAGCAGCATGACCAGCGTGTAGGTACGGTCGATGCGGGTCAGGCGGCGGTCGCGCCAGCGCTCGGCCGGCGCCAGCGTCTCGAGCGGGCGGAGCACGAGACCGATCACCAGCACCTGCGCGAGCGCGACCAGCAGCGCCGCGGCGATCTCGCGCGGATCGCCGGCGAGGCCGTCGAGGTGGATCAGGGCGAGGAACGGTGCGACGGCGTGCAACGTCAGCCAGTCGACGCAGGAGGTCCAGAGTTCGGGCATCCGGCCATTTTACGGGAAGGCCGCCAAGGGCGCCGGGCTGGCGAAACGGCAGCGAAACGACCGGCGCGCGGCACGGAACTATCGCGCCTCGCGCATGCACGCTGCAGACGGCATTGCCTGCCCCGGAGGAGGCCGCCATGAAAACCGCACCGATCGCCGCCGCGCTGCTCGCGTTCGCCGCCGGCGCCGCCGCATCCGAGCCCGAGCCGCTGGTCTGGAACTGCGCCCAACCCGGCCAGCCGAGCTACCAGCAGACCGCACGCGTGTTCGGCATCGACAACTTCACGCGGGTCGACGCCACGCGCGCCTCGCTGATGCACCAGATCCACCGTACCTGCGAGCGCCGCCACAATCCCGAGGAACTGATCCTGATGGGCCAGGAGTTCGGCCAGGTGCAGGCCAAGCCGGTCGCGGACCGCGCGCTGGCGGTGCATTGAGGCGTCGGCGCCGCACTGCTGGTTGGCGCCGTATTTGTAGGCTGGACGCGCGCAGCGCGGCCGGCAGCGATTGGGCATGAGGCGCCGCGACCGGCGCCGGTCGCGCTGCGCGCGCCCAGCCTACCAAGCGGGACCGCCATATCGGCCCCGCGCCTTTCGGCACATCGCGGGCCGGCGCGGATGGGGCTACCCTCGGCGTTCGCCGACCACCGACGGGTCCCCACCATGTTCAAGCCCTCCCTCGCCGCGCTGTTCGCGGCCTGCCTCACGCTCGCGGCCACCGCGCCGGCCTTCGCCGCCGACGCCGGCGGCAAGGACGCACCGAAGGACGCCGCCAAGGCCGGCGAATCGAAGCTGCCGCCGTTCCCGGCCGACCGCACAGTGCGCCAGAGCACCACGATCGACGGCCGCAAGCTCGCCTACGACGCGACCGTCGGCTCGCTGCCGGTGCTCGACGACAAGGGCGAGACGATCGCCGACGTGATGTTCATCGCCTACACCGTGCCGGGCAAGGACCGGCCGGTCACGTTCGCGCTGAACGGCGGCCCCGGCGCCGCCTCGGTGTATCTCAACCTCGGCGCGCTCGGGCCCAAGCGCGTGCAGTTCGGCGCCGCGGGCGACAGCCCGTCGGATCCGGCGATCGCGCACGACAACCCCGGTTCCTGGCTCGACTTCACCGACCTCGTGTTCATCGACCCGGTCGGCACCGGCTTCAGCCGCGCGCGCATCGGCGAGGACGAGGCGAAGAAGAAGTTCTATGCGACCGAGGCCGACATCGAATACCTGTCGCGCATCGTCTACGACTGGCTGGTCAAGAACGAGCGGCTGGGCGCGCGCAAGTACCTGGTCGGCGAAAGCTACGGCGGCTTCCGCGGCCCGCGCATCACGCACTACCTGCAGACGCGCCTGGGCGTGGCGATGAACGGTTTGATCCTGGTCTCGCCGTACCTGGACCCGTCCGCCTCGAACAACGGCGACCTGTCGCCGCTGCCGTGGATGCTGACGCTGCCGACGATCGCCGCGGCCAACCTCGAGCGGCACGGCAAGCTGACCGACGCGGCGATGGCCGACATCGTCGCCTACACGCGCGGCGACTACGTGACCGACCTGCTCAAGGGCCGCTCCGATCCGCAGGCGCTCGAGCGCATCGTCGCGCGCGTGACCGCGCTGTCCGGCCTCGACGCCGAGTTCGTGCGCCGCTCCGGCGGGCGCCTGGAGACGCAGGCGTTCCTGCGCGAGGTGTTCCGCGACCAGGGCAAGCTCGGCAGCCGCTACGACGCCAACGTGACCGCGTGGGACCCGTTCCCGTTCGCGCCGCAGCAGCGCACCAACGACCCGATCCTCGACGGCATCATCGCGCCGACCACCACCGCGATGGTCGACTTCATCACGCGCACCGCCGGCTGGAAATACACCGGCCGCTACAACGCGCTCAGCTACGAAGTGAACCGCGCCTGGGACCGCAAGGACGGCGAACGCGGCTCGGTGGCCGAACTGCGCCAGGCGGTCGCGATCGACCCCAAGCTGCAGGTGCTGATCGTGCACGGCTGGGGCGATTTGTCGTGCCCGTTCATGGCCTCGCGCCTGATCGTCGACCAGATGCCGGTGATGGGCGATGCGAACCGCGTGCAGGTCAAGCAGTACGCCGGCGGCCACATGTTCTACAGCCGCGGCGACAGCCAGGCCGCGCTGCGCCGCGACGTGATGGCGGTGTATGCGGCGCATTGAGCGGGTGTCTACGAAATAGGTTCGCTGGCCGCGCGCTTTTGAGCCCTCCCCTTCAAGGGGAGGGTTGGGTGGGGATGGTGTTCGATCTTCGTGTTATCGATTTCCGCGAAAACCGCCCCGTATCCATGCGTTTTCCGCTCGCATCCCTGCGAGCGGCGCGCGTGGATGGAGTGTCCCGCCAAAGCCCCTTGGGGTGAGGGTACGGTCGAAGGACGACGCCCGCCCTCGCATCTCGCTCCCGGGCGCGTCGGATAGCACGCTATCGGTTGATCTCGCGCAACATGTCCCTGGCAGCCTGCAGCGTCGGCACGCCCATCTCCGCCCGCTCCGCGTCCGACACGACGGACTCGTCCACCTTGTACAGCTCCATCGGCGCCTCCGCGCTCGGCTTGTGGTACTGCGTGCCGTACCACTGCGGCACGTTCTTGCGCACCAGGATGCGATCCCACGCCGCCGCGGACAGCCAGCGCGCCCGCTTGCTGGCCGGGTCGAGCGTGGCGCTGAGTTGCGCCAGGCTGAAGGCGAGGCGGATGTCGTCGAGCGCTTCGCCGTGCTGGAACACCATCGCCGCGTGGTAGTAGTCGTTCGCGGTCTTGAGCTGGCCCGCCTTCAACATGCCCAGCACCTCGGCGCGATGCGCCCGGTCCTGCGGCGCGACGACGCTCCAGTCGATCGGCTGCTTCTGCCGGACCTGCTGGTCTTCCTTGAAGATCGCGCCGAGGCGCGCGTTGTCTTGCGGTGCGGCCGCGAATGCGGTCGAGTACGCGATGAAGAACACTGCAACTGCGAGCAGGCGACGCATAGCTCCCCTCCGTGTCAACGTCCGTGTCCTCGGACCGGCGCCGACGGCGGAGGTTCCGTCGCGCCTCACGCCGCCACCATTGGCTACGCTGCCCGACTTTCCCTGACGCCGCACGCATGAAACTCTGGGTCGACGCCGACGCCTGTCCGAAGGTCATCAAGGACATCCTCTACCGCGCCGCCGAGCGCACGCGCACCGAGCTGATCCTGGTCGCGAACCGGCCGCTGGCGGTGCCGCGCTCGGCGTTCATCCGCAGCCGCACGGTCGCGTCCGGCTTCGACGTCGCCGACAACGCGATCATCGGCTGGGCCGAAGCGGGCGATCTCGTCGTGACCGCCGACATCCCGCTCGCCGCCGCGCTGGTCGACAAGGGCGTCACCGCGCTCAACCCGCGTGGCGAGCTGTACACCGCCGAGAACGCGCGCCAGCAGCTGTCGCTGCGCGACTTCATGGCCGAGCTGCGCGGCGCCGGCGTCGACACCGGCGGCCCGCCGGCGTTCGACCAACGCGACCGGCAGGCGTTCGCGAACCAGCTCGACCGGCTGCTGGCGCAGCGCTCCGGGTAGGCCTCAACCGTCACGGGGCAGCCTCGTCCGTGCCGGTCGGCGGCGCCGGCAGCTCGCGCGCCGAATGCGGATCGATCGCGTACGGATGGGTCACGTCGAGGAAACCCGGTTGCGCGCGCACGCGCTCGATCCAGTCGCGCAATGCCGCGTACGGCTGCAGCGACAGGCCGGCCTCCTCCGCGCGGCTGGCATAGGCGAACACCGACATGTCGGCGATCGTGTAGGCGTCGCCGACGAGGAACAGGCGCATCGACAGCTCGGCCTCGAGGATCGCCAGTGCACGCAGCGCGGCGCCGCGCTTGGCCTCGACCAGCTCCGGCGAGCGCCGCGCGAGCTTGCCGGTCAGGCGCCAGTGGCGCAGGGCGCCGATGACCGATTCGATGCGCTCCTGCTCGAACGACAGCCACTGGCAGACCTTGGCGCGGCCGAACGGATCGGCCGGCAGGTAGCGCGTGCCGTCGGCCAGATACAACAGGATCGCGTTCGACTCGGCCAGCACGCGGCCGTCGTCGAGCCGGATGGCGGGGACCGTGCCGGTCGGGCTGATGCGGCGGTAGTCCGCGTGCTGGCCGGCGCCTTCGAAGATGCTCACCGGTTCGGTGCGGTACTCCACGCCGAGGTGATTGAGCAGCAGGCGCACCTTCCAGGCGTTCTGCGAGGGCAGATAATCGAACAGGGTCAGCATCGGCGGCTCCAGCGGATCGGGAGCGGCACTTTCGCCGTCAGGCCGGGTGCCCGCCATCCGGTTCTTGCAGCGCATGGGTGGCGCAGAAAGCGGATGGTTCGGCCGGCGCGGGTGCGCGAGGATGGGCGGACTGCGGCCGAGGCGGAGAATGCTCATGCGTGACGAGGACATGTGGCGCGCCGTGCAGCGGCGCGACGCGGCGGCGGACCATGCGTTCGTCTACGGCGTGTCGAGCACCGGCGTGTACTGCCGGCCGTCCTGTCCGGCGCGGCGTGCGCGGCGCGAGCACGTGCGCTTCTTCGCCGATCCGGCCGCCGCCGCCGCGGCCGGCTTGCGCCCGTGCCGGCGCTGCCGTCCGCTCGAGCGCTGGCAGGACGATCCCGAGATCGCGCAGTTGCTGGCGCTGTGCCGGTTCGTCGACCTGCATGCGGACCCGCTGCCGGATGGCGGAGCGCTCGCCGCCCGCGCCGGGCTGGATGCGTTCCGGCTGAACCGGCTGTTCCGGCGTTACCTGACCATCACGCCCGGCGACTATCTCGAACGCGAACGCGTGCGCCGCATCAAGCGCGCGCTGCGCACCTCGGCCTCGGTCACCGACGCGATCTACGATGCCGGCCTGGGTTCCAGCCGCGGCCTGTACGAGCGCGCGCCCCGCGCGCTCGGCATGACGCCGCGGCAATACCGCAGCGGCGGCGCCGGCCTGACGATTTCCTGGGCGATCGGCGCGACGCCGCTCGGGCCGGTCTGCATCGGGGCGACCGACCGCGGCATCTGCTACCTGCAGTTCGGCGAGGATCGCGACGGCCTGCTCGCCCAGCTCGCGGCCGAGTACCCGCGCGCGCAGCTCGCGCCGATGGCGCCCACGGCGCAGCCGGCGTTCGACGCCTGGATGGCGGCACTGAACGCGCACCTCGAAGGCCGCGTGCCGAGCCCGGATCTGCCGCTGGACCTGCGCGGCACGGCGTTCCAGGTGCGCGTGTGGAACTACCTGCGCTCGATCCCGAGCGGCGCGGTGGTCTCCTACGGCGAGGCGGCGACGGCGCTCGACATGCCGCGTGCCGTGCGCGCGGTCGCGTCCGCCTGCGCACGCAACCGCGTCGCGGTGCTGGTGCCGTGCCACCGCGTGATCCGCGGCGACGGCGACCTCGGCGGCTACCGCTGGGGCCTGCCGCGCAAGCGCGCCCTGATCGACGCCGAGCGGCGCATCGCGGCGGCGCGCAAGCGCGCGCGCTAGGCGCCTGCGCGCGGGAGCGCCACGAAGGCTAGTCGTGCGTGCTTGCCAGCCGCTTCAGGAACACGCTCATTTCCTTGCGCGCCTGCTCGTCGCCGCGCGCATGCGCGACCTCGATGCCGCGTTCGTAGGCGGCGATCGCGCCGGCGGTGTCGCCGGCGGCGGTCAACGCGCGGCCGAGCATCTTCCACGCCGCCGAATAGGTCGCGTCGAACGCGACCGCCTCGCGGAACGCGGCCGCGGCGCCGACGGCGTCCCCGTGGCCGAGCAGCGCGTTGCCGAGCGAGAAGCGCAGCAGCGCGCCGTCGCGCGGGCCGCCCAGTTGCGCGCGCAGGCGCGCGATGAAGTCGGTCGTGTCCATGCCGCGATCATCGCGCATCGGCGCGGCACGCGCAGCCGCAGCGGTGGGGGCGCGCAGGGCGGCCAGTGGGAGCGGCGGAAGCCGCGATGCTGTCAAAGCCCTCCCCTTCAAGGGGAGGGTTTGGGTGGGGATGGTGTTTGCGATGCCAGTCAAGAGCGTCGCGACTTCCGCCGCGCATCAACGCCGCTTTTCCGAATCCCCGATCTCCAATCACGAATCCCGGCTGATCACTCCATGTACCAGCCGTGGCTGACGACCATGCTCTGGCCGGTCAGCGCATTGGTCTCGAAGCCAGCGAAGAACAATGCGCAGGCGGCGACGTCGTCGAGCGTGGTGAATTCGCCGTCGACGGTGTCCTTGAGCATGATGTTCTTGACGACCTCGGCCTCGGAGATGCCGAACTCCTTCGCCTGCTCGGGGATCTGCTTTTCGACCAGCGGCGTGCGCACGAAGCCGGGGCAGATCACGTTCGCGCGCACGCCGTGCGCGGCGCCTTCCTTCGCCACGACCCGGGCCAGGCCGAGCAGGCCGTGCTTGGCGGTCACGTACGGCGCCTTCAGCGGCGAGGCCAGCTTGGAATGCACCGAGCCCATGTAGATGATCGCGCCGCCCTTGCCGCGCGCGTACATGTGGCGCAGGCAGGCGCGCGTGGTCAGGAACGCGCCGTCGAGGTGGATCGCCAGCAGCTTCTTCCAGTCGGCGTAGGAGAACTTCTCGACCGGATCGACGATCTGGATGCCGGCGTTGGAGACGAGGATGTCGACCGCGCCGAGCTGCTGCACGACCGCGTCGACGCCGGCGTCGACCGCCGCCTCGTCGGTCACGTCCATCGCGATGCCGATCGCCCTGACGCCCTGGGCGGCCAGCTCCCGCGCGACGGCCTGCGCGCCGGCCAGGTTCAGGTCGGCGATCGCGACCGCGGCGCCGTGCTGCGCGTACACCTCGGCGATGCGCTTGCCGATGCCGCTGGCCGCGCCGGTCACGATTGCCACCTTGCCGTCGAGTCGCATTGCTGGATTCCTCATCATGGGGCGGCGCGCCGGCGCCGCGGACAAAAAAAAATGCGCCGCGCGGGCGCGCGACGCAAGTCGGAGTGTGCATGAAGCTGGCACGTGGGACTCGCCCACGCCGCGCAAGTTCCGCATTGCAGCAAACGCCCGCTGAACGGCCGTCATCGCGAGGCCGACAACTCGGCCAGGCGCGTGCGGTAGAGATCGGCCAGGCAGGCGCCGAGCGCCGCATCCGCCGGCTTGCAGGCCGCGTCGCGGCGACCGAGCCAGCCGCGCTGGGCCGCGCGGATCGCCTGCTTGTCGGCCGCCGCGTCGGCGCCGGCCAGGCGCTCGGCGTAGACGCGTGCGACTTCGCGGTCGAGCCGCGCCAGCGCCGCGTCGGCGCAGATCGCGTGCTCGACCGGCGTGGCAGCCTTGGCGCAGTCGAACGAGGCGACCGGCGCGCGCCAGTCCGCGCGCATGACCGGGCGCAGCGCGGCGAGCGGGATCCGCACGCTCTGCGGGCCGGCCGCGTAGGCGGCGACCTGGTATTGCGGGAACTCGATGCGCAGCGCATCGGGCAGCAGCAGGAAGTTCTCGAAGTTGGCCCAGTCGGGGCCCGCGCCGCGGCGGATCCACTCCACGTCGGTCATCGCATCGGGCCCTTCGAGCTGGCGCGTGAGATCGGCCACCACGAGCTGGCTGAGCCGCGCCAGGCCCTTGGCGCCGTCGAGCAGCTGCGCCAGGTCCAGGCGCTGGCCGTCCGGCCGCAGGTAGTTGAACGTGCGGATGTCGTTGCTCGGGTGCGCGCCGCCGGTGTAGGTCGAGTCGTCGAAGCGCACGGCGAACACCTGCGCGTCGTTGCGCACGACCTCGTAGTCGATGTGCAGCGTCCACGGGCCGGTCGGCACGTCCGGATCCGGATCCGCCTGCTGCTTGAAATCGGCCACCGCGTGCTCGACCCAGTCGGCCAGCTCGGCGTCGATCGCCTTCACGCCGGTGCGCGGGTAGGCCGCCTCGATCTCGTAGACGGGCGACTTCGCCGCGAGCGTGCGCTTTTCGATCTTCAGCGCGTCGGCCGCCTGCGCCGTGCTCACGAGCCAGCCCGCGGCCAACGCCAGCATCGCCCCGCACCACTGCCCTCGTGTCATCGCATCCCCCTTCGCGCGCCGTGCCGCCGTCGCGAACTTTGCCACAGCGGGAGCGGGTGGACACCGGTCGACGCGCACGCAGCGGGCCGGCCGACCAGGCATAGATCCGAACCGATCCGTGTTTTCCCGTGGCCGGTCGCGCCGGAGGATCAGCCCTGCCCCTCGCGCGCTGGCGCGCGCGGGTCGATGTCGAGGTCCTTCAGCTTGCGGTACAGGTGCGTGCGCTCCATGCCGACCGCCTTGGCCAGCTTGCCGACGCTGCCGCCGGCGGCGTCGAGCTGGTGCAGCAGGTAGGCGCGCTCGAACTGCTCGCGCGCCTCGCGCAGCGGCAGGCTGAAGTCGACCGCCGGACCGGTCGCCACGGCGGCCGTCGAGGCCGGCGCGGGCGCGGCGGCGTGGCCGAGCGCGGCCTCGACCTCGTCGAGGCTGACGTCGCCGCTGCTGCCAAGCACGAGCAGGCGCTGCACGAGGTTGCGCAGCTCGCGCAGGTTGCCCGGCCAGGCGTAGTGGCGCAGGCGGTTCTGCACCGCGACCGGGAAGTTGCGGTACGGCAGCGCGTCGCGGTTGGCGAACCAGTCGGCGTAGTAGCGCAGCAGCTCGGGGATGTCGTCGCCGCGCTCGCGCAGCGGCGGCATCGCCAGCGGCACGACCTTGAGCTGGTAGTACAGCTCCTCGCGGAAGCGTCCGGCGGCGACCAGCGCCTCCAGGTCCTGTGCGGTCGCGGCGACCACGCGCGCGCTGGTCGCGACCGGCTCGTGGCCGCCGCAGCGGATCAGCGCGCGGCGCTCGATCACGCTGGACAGGCGCAGCTGCAGTTCCGGGTCGAGCTCGGCGACCTCGTCGAGGAACAGCGTGCCGCCGTTGGCCTGTTCGACCAGGCCCTGCTGCACGCCGCCCGCGTCCTCGGCGCCGAACAGCGCGCGCGCGGCATGCTCGCGCGCGATCGCGCCGGCGGCGACGGTGACGAACGGTCCGCCACGGCGCGCGCTGCGCTCGTGCAGCGCGCGCGCCAGCGTCTCCTTGCCGGTGCCCGGCTCGCCGACGATCAGCACGCCGGTGTCGTGCGCGGCGATCTTGTCGAGCTGCGCGCGCAGCGCCTGCATCGCCTTGCCGCTGCCGACCAGCTCGGCCGGCGCCGGCAGCTGGCGGCGCAGGCCCTCGTTCTCGCGCTTGAGCCGGCCGGCCTCGACCGCATGGGCGACCACCAGCAGCAGCTTGGCCAGCGACAGCGGCTTTTCGATGAAGTCCCACGCGCCCAGGCGGGTCGCCTCGACCGCGGTCTCGACCGTGCCATGGCCGGAAATCATGATGACCGGGCACGGCAGGCCACCGCGCTCGCTCCACTCGCGCAGCAGGCTGATGCCGTCGAGGTCGGGCATCCAGATGTCCAGCAGCACCACGTCCGGCCGCTGCAGCCGGCGCGCCTCGCGCGCGGCCGCGGCCGACTCGGCGACGTCGACGACGTAGCCCTCGTCCTCGAGGATGTCCTTGATCGTCGCGCGGATGTCCGGCTCGTCGTCGACCACGAGCACGCGTGCGCCGTTCGTCATGCTGCCGCCCTATGTCGCGAAAAGGAGACAGCGAGCATAGCGCAGGCGGAAGACAAAGCCGAAAGATTGAAACGCGGCAAGTGCCAGGGCCGCATGAAGCCCCTCTCCCGTCGGGAGAGGGGTTGGGGAGACGGTTCGGGCGAAGTACGACAGGCCACGGCTTCGACTTCTGCCGCCGGGCCGCCTCCGCTACGCTTGCGCGATGCCTGCTTCCCCGCGCCCCGGCCTGTCGGCCTGCATCATCACGTTGAACGAGGCCGACCGCATCGAGGCGTGCCTGGATTCGCTCGCGTTCTGCGACGAGGTCGTCGTGGTCGATTCCGGCTCGACCGACGGCACGCGCGAACGCGCAGCGGCGAAGGGCGCGCGCGTGCTCGAGCGCGCGTTCGACGGCTACCGCGCGCAGAAGGACTTCGCGGTCAGCGCGGCGGCGCACGACTGGGTGCTGTGCCTGGACGCCGACGAGCGCGTCACGCCGGCGCTGCGTGCATCGATCGAGGCGGCGCGCGACGGCGGCTTCGCCGGCGCGGCCGGCTATCGCTTCGCGCGCCTGACCGAGTACTTCGGCGCGCCGCTGCGCCACGGCAACGCGTATCCGGATCGCGTGCTGCGCCTGTTCGACCGCCGCCGCGGCGGCTGGCGCGGCGGACGCGAGATCCACGAGCACGCCAGCGTCGACGGCGCCGTCGTCACGCTCGCCGGCGACCTCGACCACGCCGCCTACCGCTCGCTGGCCGACCAGCTCGGCCGCCTGGAACGCTATGCGCGGCTGATGGCCGAGCACATGCATGCACGCGGCCGGCGCGCGCGCCTTTCCAGCCTCGTGCTGAACCCGTGGTGGCGCTTCGTGCGCGGCTACGTGCTGCGCGGCGGCTTCCTCGACGGCTGGCGCGGCCTGGTCTACGCCTACGTCGAGGCGAACTACGTGCGGCAGAAGTTCATCAAGCTGTGGCTGCTCGAGCGCGGCCAGCGCCTGTGAGCACGCCGCAGGCCCCTTCGGCGACGCTGCTGGTCATCGCCTACCGCATGGCTGGCACGATCGCCGACGCGCTGCGCTCGGCGCTGGCGCAGACGACACCGTGCGAGATCATCGTCTCCGACGATGCCTCCGGCGACGACACGCTGGCGATCGCGGCCGCGCTGCTCGCCGGCTACGCCGGCCCGCACCGCGTGCGCCTGCGCGCGAACGCGCGCAACCTCGGCCTGTGCGAGCACCTCAACGTGCTCGCGCGCGAGGCGAGCGGCGACATCCTCGTGTTCCTCGCCGGCGACGACATCGCCTATCCCGAGCGCGTCGAGCAGCTGGCGGCCGTGTTCGCGGCGAACCCGCAGGCGCAGGTCGTCGGCTCGGCGGTCGACGACATCGATGCCGGTGGCGCGCTGCTCGCGGCGAACGTGCGCGGCCTGCCGGCGCGCGTCGACCAGCGCTGGTTCCTGCGCCGCGGCAAGCTGGCGACCGTGCTCGGCGCCTCGATGGCGGTGCGGCGCGACCTGCTGACCGCCTTTCCGCCGCTGGCCGGCACGGTCGAGGACAACATGCTGAGCCTGCGCGCCGTGCTCGCCGGCGACTGCCTGTGCCTGCCGCAGGCGCTGCTCGGCTACCGCCGCCACGCGCACAACCTCGGCAGCTGGGTGTTCGACCGCAGCGAGGCCGGCTACGCCGGCTTCGAGCGCCGCTACCGGCGCGTGCTGGCGATGTACCGCGACATCGCCGCCGACCAGGAGCGCTGCGTCGCCGCGCGCCCGGACCTGCCGGCCGAGCGCCGCGCGCTCGCGCTGGAACTGGCCGCGATGTACCGGCTCGAGGCGGACATGCGCGAGGCGATCCTCGACCGCCCGCGCCGCGCCTGGCTGCCGCTGCTGTGGCACGGCCTGCGCCACCCGGGCCTGCGCCGCAAGAGCGCCGAGCGCGCGTTCAAGCTGCTGCTGCCGCGGCGCTGGCTGGGCCGGCGCTAGGCGCCGGCCCAGCCAGCGCCGCACGCGCACCGGCGGCACCGAAACCGCGCCGCCACGAACGAAAACGGCGCGGTCGAGACCGACCGCGCCGTTTCGGTGCCGATGCCCTCGCCGGCTTATTCGCAGGTCGAGACGTTGTTGACCGCGGCGCGCTGCCAGGTGCGCGTACCGCTGCCGCCCGGGCCGGCGGTGGTCGCGTCGGTGCGGCCGTTGAAGCTGAAGTCGATGCGGTTGCAGTGCGTGAAGCGCAGGCTCATCGTGCCCCAGTTCTTCAGGTTCGCGCTCGCGCCGAACGCGCCGGCGAAGCCGCCGCCGGTGAGGTAGTAGACCGGCATGTTGTCCAGCGCGACCTGGCCGGGCTGGATCGTCGCCTGCGCGACCAGCCAGAACGGCAGGCCGAGCGGATCATAGGTGTACCAGGCGGCGAACACGGTGCGCGGGCCGTCGCTGCCGAAGACGCTGATCTGCATGCCTTCGCCGCTGTGCGCCGGATCGAACCAGTTGCCGTCGAGGTAGCCGTCCAGCGGCAGCGGCGCGAACGCATCCGGATAGGTCGCCTGGGTCGGCGCATAGGCCGGGATGCTCAGCGTGACCGGGTTGACGCCGTTGAGCGCCGGATCGATGCGCAGCTTGAACGCGTCGCTGAACGTGAAGTAGCCCGAGCCCTGGTAGGGGTAGTTCTCCAGCACGTAGGTCATGCTGGAGTAGATCGGCGAGTCGAAGGCGGTCTCGGCGATCACCGTGTTCGGCTCGCCCGCCACGCGGATCACGCTCGCGCTGGTGCCGAAGCCGATGTTGCCCTGCGAGGCGGTCACGAGCGGGAACGTCGGCCAGACGTTCATGTCGCCTTCGAACTGCGTGTCGCGGTCGATGCGCAGCAGCGTCATCGCGTTGTACGCGCCGGTCGGGTTGTACGTCAGCGCGCCGCCGCTGCTCGAGCAGGCCAGGCGCCAGACCGTGGCGGTCACGGTCTCGGTGTAGGCGCGGCCGGAGGCATCGGTCGCATACAGCGGCACGCGCGCGGACCAGGTCGGGCCGCTGGCCTTGTCCGGCAGCGGGTCGGCCGCGCAGCTCGGCGGATAGGCGCGGAAGCCGTTCGCGGCCGGCACGCCCGGATAAGTGGAGCTGCCCATGACCTTCGGCGTCGCCGCCGTGGCGGTCTGCGGCGCACCCGGCGCGGCGGCGCGGACATAGCTCGGACGCAGCGCCGGCACGCTGTCGTGCCCGCTGGCGGCGAGCGGCACGCGCGGATCGGCCGAGGCGGACAGCGCAACGGCGCCTGCGGCGAACGCGAAACTCAGGCGAATCAGGGTCTTCATCGGTGTATCCCCATCGAGTGGACCGGCGCGAGCATGGCCGGCAGGCAATGAATTCGCTGTGAACCCGCAGGGGTGCGGTCGCTGCGCCGGCCTTGCATAATCGCGCGTTTGCGCGTCCGCATGAAGGGCCATCCGTCGTGACCTACCCACCGCTCGTCGACATCGGCGCGAACCTGACCCACGAATCGTTCCGCCCCGACTTCGACGCCGTGCTCGAACGCGCGCGCGCGCATGGCGTGGCGCAGATGCTCGTGACCGGCGCCAGCGCCGGCGGCAGCCGCGCCGCGCACGAGCTGGCGCGCCAGCATCCGGGCTTCCTGCATGCCACCGCCGGCGTGCATCCGCACCACGCGATCGAGTACGACGAGGCTACGGACGCGCTGCTGCGCGAACTCGTCGCAGACCCGCTCGTGAAGGCGGTCGGCGAGACCGGCCTGGACTACCACCGCAACTATTCGCCGCACGCCGCGCAGGTCGCCGCGTTCGAGCGCCAGCTGGCGATCGCGATCGACTGCGGCAAGCCGCTGTTCCTGCACCAGCGCGACGCGCACGCGGACTTCCTCGCCTGCCTCGACAACGTGGCCGGTCGCATCGGCCGCGCCATCGTGCACTGCTTCACTGGCGAGCGCGACGAACTCATCGCCTACCTCGACCGCGGCTGGTCGATCGGCATCACCGGCTGGATCTGCGACGAGCGCCGCGGCACGCACCTGCGCGAGCTGGTGCGGCTGATCCCGGCCGACCGCCTGATGATCGAGACCGACGCGCCGTACCTGTTGCCGCGCGACCTGCATCCCAAGCCCTCGCACCGGCGCAACGAGCCGATGTACCTCGCCCACGTCTGCGCCGCGGTCGCGGCCGCGCGCGGCGAGGACCTCGCCACGACCGCCGCGCTCACGAGCGCCAACGCGCGCGCGTTCTTCGCGCTGTAGGGCAGCGACAGGCGGAACGCTCCACAGTCGGTACCGCGCCAGCGAGCCGCGTGGATTCACGGCTGCGAAGGGTGCTGCGCGCGAAGCGGGCGTACCGGGATCGGCGGTGGTCGCAAGCGGCGTGGCACCGTCGTACTCGAAGGCAGCGCAGCCAGGCTGCCGCGCGGCTCGCCGCCGATCGTCGCGAAATCGCCACCGACGAGGATGCTGTTGTCGGCCCCGGGCAGCAAAGCGTTGATCGTCGAGCCATCCGGGCCGGGATTCCAATCGGCAAGCACGGTACCGAGATCGCCGGAAAGCTTCACCAGGAAGTTCCGCGGTGGCGTACTATCTCCGAGAAAGCGGGAGCCGCCGATGTGGACGGTCTGGTCGGTACCGACGGCCAGCGCCCGCATCTCGCCGAGGATGGCGTTGTCGTCGGCCAGTTCGCTCCAGGACGCGGCCACCTTGCCAGCGTGGGTGACCTTCAGGATCTGGCGGGACGCTGTCGGGTAGCCCCAGGAATCGACGCCCGCATAGAGCGAGCCGTCCGCAGCCAACGCCAGCACGGCCGGCGGGCCAGGAACCGATACGCTCCATTCGCGTGAGGCCGTGACAGCGCCGGCGGCGAACTTGCTGACCGCATAGGCGGTGCCGCTATCCGAGCGGATCTCCGTGCCGACATGGATGGCGCCGGCGGAGTCGATGGCCATCGCTTTCCCGCTGATGCCCCCTTCGGGAATCCAGAAGGGGTCGGGGGTGGCATCGAGCGCCGAGAGCCTGGCCAGGCCGGATCGCATCACGTCCGCGATTTGAGAGTATCCGCCGCTGGCGTAGACATTGCCGTGCGCATCGGCCGCCAGCGCATACACCGGGCCTCCGCCGACGGTCGGACTCCAGCGCGGGTCCGTCGCACCGGCGCCGGTGCCCGCGAACCTTGCCAGACGCTGTCCCAGCACGCCGTATGGCAGTTGGCCCGCTACGTACACCTGGTTGTCGGGGTCGACCGCCAGCGCCTGCACGGGGCGATCGAAGGAAGGATTCCACTCCCGGTCCAGCGCGCCGTCGGGAGCGATGCGCATCAGGTTCCTGCGCGCGAAGGCGCCCGCCATGAGGAACCTTCCGCCGACGATGGTGCCGCCATTGGGCTGGCGTGCGATCGCCGTGACTTCTCCGGGCGCCTCGACGCCGACGGTCGCCGTGACCTTGCCGTCAGCGGTGGCCAGGCGCGCAAGGCTGACGACGAAACGCCCTCCGGCCGCCTCGAACGCACCGCCCGCATACAGCTGGCTACCGACCGTGAGGCCAAGCGCCTGCACCGGGCGGTCGGTCTCGACACGCCAATCCACGTTGGCGGTCTCGCCGGTGGTGGAAACCTTGGCGATCCCGCCGGCATCACCATCCGTGTAACCGACGTAAAGCGAGCCTGCGCCATCGAACGCCAATGCCGCGGCGCCCACGTGCAGGTTCCAGCCTGTCGTGATGGCGCCACCGCCGCCGCGCGGAAACCTGATCACGGCTCGCTGGTCATCCCGCGAGATGATGAAGCGGCCAGTTGCGTACAAGGCCCCATCGGGCCCGATCACGAGAGATTTTGCCGTCCCGGTGATGGAAGGTTTCCAGTCGCTCATCGACGCGCCGGTGCCCTTGCCGGAATACTTGCCGACGAGGAGAGCCCAGAAGTCGACTCCCGCGAAGGCGGCATAGACGTCGCCGTTCGAGTCGATCGCCAAGGCCTTGACCGGAGCGCTGAGCGACGCGTTCCAGGTCGCATCGACCGCGCCGCGGCCGTTGGCTGACAGCTTGGCGATGTAATTGCGCACCTGACCGCCGATCAAATGGAAGTCGCCGCCGACGAACAAGGCGCCGTTCGCATCCAGTGACAGCGAACTGACCTTGACACCGACCGAGTACTCGGTATCGACGAAGCCCGGATTCCACTCGGCGTCGACCGCGCCGCGTCCCTTGCCGGACAGCTTGGCCACCAGATTGCGCGGCTGCCCGTCGACCGTGCTGAACGATCCACCGGCATAGACCTCGCCGGATGCGCCCACCGCCAATGCCGCGACCTCGTCATCGGCCGATGGATTCCAGTCCATGTCGAGCGTGCCCGCCGGCGTGAGGCGCGCGAGGTTGCGGCGTGGTACGCCGTCGACCATCGTGAACCGCCCGCCCAGGATCAGGCCGCCGTCGGGTTGTCGCGCGATGGCCAGCACCGAGCCGGCCAGCCCCACCGGGACGTTGGGCGCGGTCAGCGGCGCGGGCGTCTGCGCCAGCGCGCTGGATGCGACCAGGCACAGGAGCGCCCAGCGAAAAAACCCCGACCTCTTCCTCTCCATGCCCCTTCCCCAAGGTCCATGCGCGCGCGGCGGCTGACCGGCATCATGCCCGCAGCGCGCGCGGGCATTCAAGCCGCACGCGCTGCGGCAGATTCGGCTGGACTCGGGGCGTGGCCGCAGTTAGCGGCTGTCGACCAGCACCACCTCGGTGTCGGCGAGCGCGCTCACGACCACGCGCGCCTCGTCGCGGATCGCCGCGCCGTCGCGCGCGTCGAGGCGCACGCCGTTGACCTCGACCGATCCGGCCGCCGGCACCAGGTAGGCGTGGTGGCCCGGTTCGAGCGCGTATTCGGCCTGCTCGCCGGCCTTCAGCGTCAGCCCGAGCACGCGCGCATCGGCGCGGATCGGCAGCGCGTCGCCGTCGCCGGCGCGGCCGCTGGCCAGCGCGACGAAGCGGCCGGCGCGCTCGCCCTTCGGGAACGGGCGCGTGCCCCACGCCGGCGCGCCGCCCTGCGCGTCGGGGATGATCCAGATCTGGAAGATGCGCGTGGTCTCGCGCTCGGCGTTGTATTCGGCGTGGCGGATGCCGGTGCCGGCGCTCATCACCTGCACGTCGCCGGCGACGGTACGGCCCTGGTTGCCGAGGCTGTCCTGGTGCGAGATCGCGCCGTCGCGGACGTAGGTGATGATCTCCATGTCCGCGTGCGGATGCGGCGGGAAGCCGGTGCCGGGCGCGATCTCGTCGTCGTTCCACACGCGCAGGTGCCCCCAGCCCATGCGCGCCGGATCCATGTAGCCGGCGAACGAGAAGTGGTGGCGGGCCTTGAGCCAGCCGTGGTCGGCGCCACCGAGGGCGCTGTAGGGCCTGCGTTCGATCATGGACGTGTCCTCCGGGCGCCGCGGTGGCGCCGTGGTCGACCAAGCTAGGGGCGCGCGGGCACGATTGCCAGCGCGCCGCGGGAAACGCTGCGTTCGCCGGACCGGCAAGCCGCGCCGGATCGCGGTGGCGACGCGTCAGGCGCCGCGGTCGGTGCGCAGCGCCTGCGTCGCGCGCGCGTCGCCGGCCGAGGCGCGGCCGGCGAGCAGGCCGAGGCCGACGATGCCGGCGACCACCAGCAGCGCGCCGCCCGCGGCCCAGCCGCGCGGCAGGTGCTCGCCGAGGAAGGCGACGCCGAGTGCGGTCGAGAACAGCAGCTCGGCCGCCTGCATCGCCTCGACCGCGCCGAGCGTGGCCGGGTCGTCCTGCACCATCGCGGTGGCCTGGAAGAACAGGATCGTCGCGATCGTGCCGGCGAACAGCGCGACGCCGCCGGCGAGCAGGATCTGCTGGCCCGGCGGCGCGCCGGCCGCGTGGCCGGCCCACGCCGCGATGACAAGCCAGAACGGCTGGCTCGCCAGCGTCATGCCGAACACGCGCTGCGTCGCGTTCAGCGTTTCGCCGGTCTTCTCCAGGTGCAGCAGGATCGCGCGATTGCCGAGCGGATACAGGAACGCCGCCAGCGTGACCGAGGCGAGCGCGAGCCAGGCGTTGGCGTCGAGGCGGCCGTGGAAGTGCGCGCCCTGCATCAGCGCCACGCCGGCGACGATCACGCCGCCGAGCGCGAGCGCCACGCGCGGCAGGCGCGCGCGCTGGTCGCGGTACAGCAGCGGCGCCAGCAGCATGCCGGCGATCACGGTCAGCTGGAACGTGCCGGCGACCAGCCACGACGGCGCGTAGTCGGCCGCCCAGGTCAGGCACACGCAGAACAGCGTGAAGCCGATGCCGCTCCACCCCAGCCACACCCACGGGTGCGCGCGCAGCGCCGCCCACACCGGCGCGAAGCCGCCGCGCGCGGGCAGCACCAGCGCGAGCATCGGCAGCGTCAGCAGGTAGCGCAGCGCGGCCGACCACGCCCAGTGGCCGCCGGCGCTGGCCATCGCGCGGTTCAGCACGTAGGTCGCGGTGAAGAACAGCGCCGAGGCGAGCGCGAGGCCGATGGCGGCGATGGCGGTGCGGCGCGGCGCGCTCATCGGCGCCGGCTGCCGCGCAGCTGCTCGACCGAGAAGCGCGCGATGTCCTCGCCGCCGTGCCGGCGCGGCTGGCCGGCCTGCGGCGCCTGCGCCTGCGCATAGACGACCTCGTAGGTCGCCGGCAGCACGCCGTCGCGGCGGAACGCCTCGTACGCTTCGATCACACGCGTGAGATGCGCCTTGCCGGTCAGGCTGCGCTGGCGTGCGCTGTCGGCGTTGGTCGCGCCGATCGCGCGCAGGTCGTGCATCAGCGTGCGCACGTCGGTGTAGGTCAGCACGAAGTCGTCGCGCTCGAGCACCGGATCGCGGAAGCCGGTCGCGAGCAACGCATCGCCGATGTCGTGCATGTCGACGAAGCGGCTGACGTGTGGCGTCGCATCGACCGCGGCGAACGCGGCGCGCAGTTCCTTCAGCGTGTCCGGCCCGAAGGTCGAGAACAGCAGCAGGCCGCCCGGCCGCAGCACGCGGTGGAACTCGGCCAGCGCCAGGCCCGGGTCGTCGCACCACTGCAGGCACAGGTTCGAGTGCACGAGGTCGACGCTGGCGTCGGCCAGCGGCAGCGCCTGCGCGTCGGCGCAGACGTAGCCGGCCGCGGCGCCCAGGTGCGTGCGCGCGACGCCGAGCATCGCCGGCGCGAGGTCGAGCGCGACGAACTCGGCATCGGGATAGCGCGCGTGCAGCGCCGCGCTGGCGCCGCCCGGGCCGCAGCCGACGTCGAGGATGCGCTGCGGCGCGAACTCCGGGCTTTCGTCGAGCCGCTCGCGCAGGCGCGTGGCGACCTCGTTCTGCAATACCGCGTGCGCCTCGTAGCTGGCCGCGGCGCGGGCGAAGGCGCGGCGCACGTGCGCCTGGTCGAGGCCTGCACTCATGCGGGCAACTCCGTGTCGAAGGTGGCGAGGGCGGCCGCGATGTCGTCGGCATAACCGACGAACGGCGCGTGGCCGCTGTTGAAGTCGAGGTAGCGTCCATGTGGCGCCTGCGCCGCGGCCCACTGCAGCGCGCCGGCCGGCACGAGGCGGTCGCGCCGGCCGGCGATCCACAGGCTCGGCATCGCCAGCCGCGCGAGTTCGCCGCGCAGGTCGGTCGCATCGAGTGCGGCGAGGCCGTCGGCGAGCGCGCCGAGCGCCGGTTCGCCGCGCGCGAACACGAGCTTCTTCAGTGCGCGCAGCTCGCTTTGCGCATGTTCCGAACCCATCGTCTCGAGCGCGAGGAAGCGCTCGATCGCATGGTGGTAGCGCGACTGCAGTTCCGCCCCGAACGCGGCGAACACCTCGGCGGCGACGCCGTGCGGCCAGTCCGGCGCGCTGACGAAGCGCGGGCTCGAGGCGAGCAGCGCGAGCGCGCGCACCTGCGCCGGTTGATCGAGCGCCGCGCGCAGCGCGACCAGCCCGCCGAGCGACCAGCCGACCCACAGCGCGCGCGGCGTCGCCGCGGCGATGCGGCGCGCCGCGTCGGCCACGTCGAAATGCGCCTCGTCATGGCTGTAGCCGTGCCCGGGCAGGTCGACCAGGTGCACGCGGAACTGCGTCGACAGCCGTTCGGTCAATGGCGCGAACAGTCCGCCGTGCATGGCCCAGCCGTGGATCAGCACGAGGTCGGGACCGTGTCCCTGGGTTTCGATGTGCATCGCTTAAGCCCTCCCCTTCAAGGGGAGGGTTTGGGTGGGGATGGTGTGCACGCGGGATCGGCCGTCAGGGAGTTTGTGTGGGAATGGTGTCGTTGCCGCGCAGCGCCTTCACCAGCGCATCGAGCAAGCGCTCGACCTCGCCCTCGGTATGCAGCGCCGACAGCGCCACGCGCAGGCGTGCGTGGCCTTTCGGCACGGTCGGCGGGCGGATCGCCGGCACGTAGAAGCCGGCCTCCTCCAGCCGCGCGGCGACGGCCAGCGCGGTGGCGGCGTCGCCGATGCGCACCGGCTGGATCGGCGTGCGCGAGTCGAGCAGCGCGAGGCCGCGCGCGGCGGCGCCGTGGCGGAAATGCGCGATCAGCACGCCGAGCTGGGTGCGGCGCCAGCCTTCGTGGCGCGCGAGGTCGAGCGCGGTGCGCGTCGCGGCGGCGAGCGCCGGCGGCAGCGCGGTGGTGTAAACGAACGCGCGCGCATCCTGCACGAGGCCGTCGATCAGCGCCGCGCGGCCGGCGACGAACGCGCCGGCGACGCCGAGCGCCTTGCCGAGCGTGGCCATCAGCACCGGCACCTCGTGCTGCGACAGCGCCGCCTCGGCGACGCTGCCGGCGCCGGCGGGGCCGAGCACGCCGAGACCGTGCGCGTCGTCGACCATCAGCGTGGCGCCTTGCGCCTGGCCCAGCGCGGCCAGTTCGTGCAGCGGCGCGACGTCGCCGTCCATGCTGAACACGCCGTCGGTCGCGAGCAGCGCCGCCGCCGCCGGGCGCGTTTCGAGCTGGCGCGCCGCGCTGGCCGCGTCGGCGTGCACGTAACGCTTCAGCTCCGCGCCGGCCAGGTGCGCGGCGTCGATCAGGCTGGCGTGGTTGAGCTTGTCCTGCACGCACAGCTCGCCCGCGCCGAGCAGCGCGGTGACGACGCCGAGGTTGGCCATGTAGCCGGTCGAGAACAGCAGCGCGCGCTCGCGCCCGGTCCACTGCGCCAGCGCCGCCTCGAGCGCGGCGTGTTCCTCGCGATGCCCGCCGAGCAGGTGCGCGGCGCTCGCGCCGACGCCCCAGCGCGCCGCCGCCGCGGCCAGCGCCTCGACCAGCGCCGGATGGCGCGCGAGGCCGAGGTAGTCGTTGCTGGCGAAGTTCAGCAGGCGCCTGCCGCCGATCCAGACGTAGCCACCCTCGACTTCGTCGACCGTGCGCAGGCGGCGCAGCAGCCCGGCGCGCGCGCGCTCGGCCTGGGTGGCGGCGAGGCGTGCGAGCAGGTCGGGGCGTGCTTGCGCTCCCCCGGCGGCTTTGCCGTCGGGGGAGTGCGCTGGCGTGGGGGGGCGGGGTTTCATCGGAGTGAGCCGCGTGGCGATGGAAGCACGAGCGAAACCTGCAAATCCTTCGTCGTCCCGGCGGACGCCGGGACCCAGCGCCTTTGCCATGCACCGAAGTCACTGGGTTCCGGCGTTCGCCGGAACGACGAGGCCGGGCGCCGTCCTCGCCAGCTTCAGCAATGTGCGGTCACGCCACCGCCGCGCACGGCTCGACGATATCCGCATGCACGGTCTTCGACTCGACCTGCACCTGCAATGCATGGATGCCGAGGCGGTCGAACAGCGCGAGGTCGCGCTCGGTGTCCGGGTTGCCGGTGGTCAGCAGTTTCTCGCCGTAGAAGATCGAGTTCGCGCCGGCGAAGAAGCACAGCGCCTGCAGCTCGTCGCTCATCTCGGCGCGGCCGGCGGACAGGCGCACCATCGAGGCCGGCATCAGGATGCGCGCGACCGCGATCGTGCGCACGAACTCGAACGGATCGAGTTCCTGCGTGCCAGCCAGCGGCGTGCCCTTGACCTGCACGAGGCGGTTGATCGGCACCGAATCCGGATGCGCCGGGAGCGTCGCCAGCGTGTGCAGCAGGCCGGCGCGCTCGGCGCGCGACTCGCCCATGCCGACGATGCCGCCGCAGCAGGTCTTGAGGCCCGCGTCGCGCACGTGGCCGAGCGTGTCGAGGCGATCCTGCAGCTCGCGCGTGTGGATGATCTCGCCGTAGAACTCCGGCGCGGTGTCGATGTTGTGGTTGTAGTAGTCCAGGCCCGCGTCCTTCAGCGCGTGCGCCTGCGTGTCGCTGAGCATGCCGAGCGTGGCGCAGGTTTCCATGCCGAGCGCCTTCACCTCGGCGATCATCGCGGCGACCTTCGGGATGTCGCGGTCCTTCGGCGAGCGCCACGCCGCGCCCATGCAGAAGCGCGTCGCGCCGGCCGCCTTGGCCGCCTGCGCCTTGGCCAGCACGCCGTCCAGGCTCATCAGCTTGTCGGCCTCGACGCCGGTCGCGTAGCGCGCCGCCTGCGGGCAGTAGGCGCAGTCCTCCGGGCAGCCGCCGGTCTTGATCGAGAGCAGCGTCGACACCTGCACCGCGTTCGGATCGTGGTGTTCGCGGTGCACCGCGTGCGCCTTGGCAAGCAGGTCGGCGAACGGCAGGTCGAGCAGGGCGCGGACCTCGTCGCGGGTCCAGTCGTGGCGCAGGGCAGTCATGCGGGTTCCGGTAGAGTGGGAATGGATGTCGTGGGAGCGGCTTCAGCCGCGATGCCCTGGCCTTGTCGGCAATGGCGCAAAAGCATCGCGGCTGAAGCCGCTCCTGCGCGAAAAGCGGGTCGGGAAGTCTCACGGGCTGCGGGGAGGCTGTCAACTTGGGTTTGCGACAGGCAGTCGACAGGATCGCGCCGCGCCTGCTGCGCACGCTGCTGCCGCCGCGCTGCCTGCTGTGCGGCGGACGCGGCGACGGGCGCGACCTGTGCGCGGCCTGCGCCGCGGATTGCCTGCCGAACGCGCCGTGCTGCCCGCGCTGCGCGCTGCCGCTGGAAACCGCCGCGCCGCTGTGCGGTCGCTGCCTCAAACGCGCGCCGCCGTTCGCCGCGGCGTGGGCGCCGTTCCGCTATGGCCATCCGCTCGACCTGCTCGAGACGCGCTTCAAGTTCGGCCGCGACCTCGCCGCCGGGCGCGTGCTGGCCGAGCTGATGATCGAGCGCGCGCACCGTGACGCGCCGGCGCGGCCGGACCTGCTGCTGCCGATCCCGCTCCACCCGGCACGCCTACGCGAGCGCGGCTACAACCAGGCGCTGGAACTGGCGCGGCCGCTGGCCCGGGCGCTGGCGATCCCGCTCGGCCACGAGCGCCTCGTGCGCACGCGCGCCACGCCGCCGCAGACCGGCCTCGACGCCGCCGCGCGCCGGCGCAACCTGCGCGATGCGTTCGCGCTCGCGCCCGGGCCGCTGCCCGCGCACGTGGCGCTGCTCGACGACGTGATGACCACCGGCGCGACGCTGCGCGAAGCGGCCCGCACGCTGCGCCGCGCCGGCGTCGCGCGCGTGGACGTGTGGGCGCTGGCGCGCGCGCCGCAGCGGTGAGCGAACACCGCAGCACGGTTTTCAGTGGGAGCGGCGGAAGCCGCGATGCTCCCGGGTGAAATCGAAACGGCGCCGGGCGCGATGGTGGGACTCGCCGTGGCGGGGCTGCCTTCCACCCGGAGCATGGCGCGCGGCTGTGTCCCACCCTACGGGGGGCGTCTCACCGGGCGAGGCCGAAACCGCGCCGGGCGCGCGGATGGTGGGACTCGCCGTGGCGGGGCTGCACTCCGCCCAGTCGCTGTCGCGCGGCTGTGTCCCACCCTACGGGTGGCTTTGGCGCGGCCACCAACGAAAAGGGCCGGATGCGATCCGGCCCTTTTCGATTTTCCCCTGAAGAAACCGTCAGGTCGCGCGCTTGAACAACCCGATCACGAACAACAGGATGATCGCGCCGATCGCGGCATAGATGATGCTGCCGACCATGCCCGCCAGCGGCAGGCCGAGGTTGGGCAGCAGCCAGCCGGCGATGGCGGCGCCGACGATGCCGACCACGATGTTGCCGAGAAGCCCGAAGCCGTGCCCCTTGACGACCTGCCCTGCCAGCCAGCCGGCGACGGCACCCACGATCAACCAGACGACAATAGCGGTGATGTCCACGCTTGCCTCCCATCGTGATGTCGCGCATTGCGACGACGGGAGTCTGCAGCATCGGGGGCCGCCACGCATGCCGCACCGCGGCGAGCGCGCCGGCGGCGGCGTCAGGCGGCGTCGTTGGACGGGCCGTCGCCGGGTCGCCGCGGCGGCGTGCCCACGGGCGGCGCCGTCTTGCGCAGCGCGCGCAGGTCGTCGACCGAGGCCATCGACGTCTCCGGCCGCGCGCGCGCCGACACGCGCGCGGCGGCCAGCGCGAACACGAAGCCGATCAGCCCGGCCAGGCCGAGCAGCAGGCCGAGGCCGAGCACGCCGGGCGAGTTCGTGGTGAAGGCGATCGCGAAGCCGATTACCGTGAGGGCGAGCGTGATCCAGCGGGCCATGGCGCACCGTGCGCGCGGGTTGTTGCGGAGCGGCCACGCTAGCAGAAACCGCTTCGCCGCGGCCATCCACCCATCGGCGCGACGGCGCACCCACATCGCACGCTGACCGTAGGGTGGGACACAGCCGCGCGACAGCGACCGGATGGAAGGCATCCCCACCACGGCGAGTCCCACCATTCGCGCGGCGCCGATTCGTCTTCGCCCAAAAGCATCGCGCCTTCCGGCGCTCCCACAGAAGCAACGAAACCCCGCGTTCGCTGGGAGCGGCGCAAGCACCCACCGTAGGGTGGGACACAGCCGCGCGACAGCGACCGGATGGAAGGCATCCCCACCACGGCGAGTCCCACCATTCGCGCGGCGCCGATTCGTCTTCGCCCAAAAGCATCGCGCCTTCCGGCGCTCCCACAGAAGCAACGAAACCCCGCGTTCGCTGGGAGCGGCGCAAGCACCCACCGTAGGGTGGGACACAGCCGCGCGACAGCGACCGGATGGAAGGCATCCCCACCACGGCGAGTCCCACCATTCGCGCGGCGCCGATTCGTCTTCGCCCAAAAGCATCGCGCCTTCCGGCGCTCCCACAGAAGCAACGAAACCCCGCGTTCGCTGGGAGCGGCGCAAGCACCCACCGTAGGGTGGGACACAGCCGCGCGACAGCGACCGGATGGAAGGCATCCCCACCACGGCGAGTCCCACCATTCGCGCGGCGCCGATTCGGCCTCGCCCAGAAGCATCGCGCCTTCCGGCGCTCCCACAGAAGCAACGAAACCCCGCGTTCGCCGGGGGCGGCGCAAGCACCCACCGTAGGGTGGGACACAGCCGTGCGACGGCGCCCGGGCGGAGTGCATCCCCACCACGGCGAGTCCCACCATTCGCGCGGCGCCGATTCGGCCTCGCCCAGAAGCATCGCGCCTTCCGGCGCTCCCACAGAAGCAACGAAACCCCGCGTTCGCCGGGGGCGGCGCAAGCACCCACCGTAGGGTGGGACACAGCCGTGCGACGGCGCCCGGGCGGAGTGCATCCCCACCACGGCGAGTCCCACCATTCGCGCGGCGCCGATTCGGCCTCGCCCAGAAGCATCGCGCCTTCCGGCGCTCCCACAGAAGCAACGAAACCCCGCGTTCGCCGGGAGCGGTGCAAGCGCCCACCGTAGGGTGGGACACAGCCGCGCGACAGCGACTGGCCGGAGTGCATCCCCACCACGGCGAGTCCCACCATTCGCGCGGCGCCGATTCGTCTTCGCCCAAAAGCATCGCGCCTTCCGGCGCTCCCACAGAAGCAACGAAACCCCGCGTTCGCTGGGAGCGGCGCAAGCACCCACCGTAGGGTGGGACACAGCCGCGCGCCACGCTCCGGTTGAAATGTATCCCCACCACGGCGAGTCCCACCAAGCCCGCATGCACCGCCGCAGCCCGGAGGCCGCTCCTCTCCCGCCCCGGCAAAAGCATCGCGCCTCCCGGCGCTCCCACAATCAATCTCACGCCTGGCGCGCCTTCAATGGCGCGACGCGCGCCTCCGGCGCCGTTGTCCACACTGCGCATGGCCCGTCGCCCCCACCTTGGCATCGTTCCTGCTTGTCACTCCCATGGCCGCTGTCCACGCCGCCGCGTTTCGGCGCGCGGGGGGCGGCTGACGACGGCCGTCGGCGATTTCCTACAAACCGTGTCGGAAATTTCCTCGGCGGCGCCGCGCGTGGCTTTACGTTACTATCGGCATCTTGACGAGCCGTACGGGGAGGTTCGTGGTGGGCAGCGACAGGCTGGAAGCGGCTGACGACCAGGTGCAGATGATGTCTGCGGCAGCGACCGCGCGCGCGCAATTGCTGCCGCGCCAGCTCTCCGACGAGGAGGCCGCGTTGTTCGCCGCGGTCGGCACGCACCGCACGGTCCAACCCGGCGAACTGATCTTCCGCCGCGGCGAACTCGGCCGCAGCATGTTCATCGTCGAATCCGGCCAGATCCAGCTCGAATTCGGCGACGGCATGCCCGACAAGCTGATCGGCCCGCGCGAATTCTTCGGCGAACTGGTGCTGTTCATCGGCAGCCACACGCGCGTGGCCAACGCCGTCGCGGCGACCACCGCCGATCTGTGCATCGTCGACCAGCCGACCTTCGAGGGCCTCATCACCGCGCAGCCGCGCCTACTCGCGCAGTTCATGCGCCGCTCGTTCTCCTACCTCGTCGCCAGCGAGCAGCAGCTGATCCAGAGCCTCAAGCGCCGCAACGAGGACCTGATGGTCACGCTCGACTCGCTGCGCCAGACGCGCACGCAGCTGTCGACCGCGCAGCGCCTGGTGCAGACCGACGAGCTGTCGGGCCTGTGCAACCGGCGCGGCCTGTACCTGTTCCTCGAGCAACTGCCCGAACAGCGCCTGCCCGGCACCGTGCTGGCCCTGCTGCTGGTCGACCTCGACCGCTTCAAGCAGATCAACGACCGCTGCGGCCACCTCGTCGGCGACCAGGTGCTGCGCGCGATCGCCGAGGAAGTGCAGAACGCCGCCTCGTCCACCGACCTGCCCTGCCGCCTCGGCGGCGACGAGTTCGCGCTGCTGATGCAGGTCACCGGCGAGGAGGAACTGTGCGCGCGCGCCACGCAGATCATCCACGCCGTGCGCATGCTGCGCTTCCCGACCGGCAGCGACAGCCTCGGCGTCAGCGTCAGCATCGGCGGCAGCCTGTGCGCCGAGGACGCCGACTGGGCGGTCTGGTACAGCGACGCCGACGCGGCGCTGTACGAGGCCAAGGGGCGCGGCGGCGACGGCTACGAGATCGTCGCCGGCACCGCCGTGGCGCACGAGGCCCTGCGCCGCGCCCTGTAATCGCCGCGCGCGCAGGGTGAATCCATCCGGACCGGGCCGCGAGGCGCCGGTCCGACGCGTGGCAGGCCAGGCCGTCGATGGCGCCGCCACGCACCCGCGACCGGCGCACCGGCGCGGTGGAGCAGCAGACACGGCGCCGAAGTCGGGCGCCGCAGGAGCAAGCAAGGCCATGAACGCGATCGCCACCACCGCCGCCTCCGCCCAGGCCCCGGCCAGCCCGCCGCTCGCCGCGCCGCTCCTGCGCACGCTCGTGCTGAGCGACCTGGTCGACTCGACCGCGCTGATCGAGCGCCTCGGCGACCTGTGCGCGGCCGAACTGGTGCGCCGCCACGACCGCCTCGTGCGCACGCTGGCGCCGCAGCACGGCGGCCGCGAGATCGACAAGACCGACGGCTTCCTCTTGCTGTTCGAACGCCCGATCCAGGCCGTCGCGTTCGCGCTCGCCTACCAGCGCGACCTGAAGGCACTCGGCCGCGCCGAAGGCGTCGAGCTCGCCGCGCGCATCGGCATCCACGTCGGCGACGTGCTGACCTGGGACAATGCCCCGGCCGACGTCGCCCAGGGCGCCAAGCCGGTCGAGGTCGAGGGCCTGGTCAAGCCGATCACCGCGCGCCTGATGCAGCTCGCGCTGCCGAACCAGATCCTGCTTTCCGGCGTCGCCCACGCGCTCGCGCACCGCGCGCAGGGCGAACTCGGCGCGCAGCTGCGCACGGTGCGCTGGCGCACGCACGGCCGCTACCGCTTCAAGGGCATCCCCGACCCGATCCCGGTGTTCGAGGTCGGCGAGGAAGGCCTGGCGCCGCTGAAGGCGCCGCCGTGGTCCGGCAAGGCGCACCGCGAAGTGCCGTTCTGGCGCCGCCCGGCCAGCCTCGCGTTCGAGGCGCTGGCGCTGCTGGTGCTGCTCGTGGTGCCGGCCTGGTACCTGCTCAAGCCGGCGCCGGCGATCGCGTTCGCCGACCGCGACTGGGTCGTCGTCGGCGACCTCAAGAACCTGACCGACGAACCGGCCTTCAACGACTCGGTCGGCACCGCGTTCCGCATCGGCCTGGAGCAGTCGCGCTACGTCAACGTGCTGTCCGACCTGAAGGTGCGCCAGACGCTCGCGCTGATGAAGCGCGACCCGAACCAGACCGCGCTCGACCGCGCGGTCGGCTCCGAGATCGCGATCCGCGACGGCGCGCGCGCGCTGATCCTGCCGACCATCGCCGAGATCGGCGGCCGCGTGCGCGTGACCGCCGAGGTGATCGACCCGAACACGCAGACCACGGTCTGGTCCGAATCGGCCGACGGCACCGGCGCCGACTCGGTGCTGCCGTCGCTCGACCAGGTCAACCAGAAGCTGCGCGTGCGCCTCGGCGAGGCGCTGGCGACGGTGACGAAGGACTCCAAGCCTCTGGAGAAGGCGGCGACGAAGAATCTGGATGCGTTGCGGGCGTATTCGCTGGCAGCGTCGGAACACGCCAAGGGCAATGTCAAGCAGGCTATTTCTCTATATCGCCAAGCGATAACGTTCGATTCCCAGTTCGCGCTCGCTCGAATCGACTTAGGATCAGCGTTGAGCCTGACCAGCGCAGGCGATTTTAATGAGGCAATTTCCGAGTTTCGCAAGGCAGTGGCATTGAGTGATCGTCTTTCTGCGCGTGATGCGCTGTATGCGCAGGCGTGGCTTGCCAACTTCGAGAGCCCTCGGACAGCCTTGGAAAAATGGCGTTTGCTCGCGCGAATGTATCCTGATTTTACACGCGGTAGTGGCGGTGCAGGTTATTTTTCGTACCAATCCGCGAATGACTTCGACGCGGCAATTCTTGCAACCGAACAGAACGCGGTGGCAACAAACCCGCGACGCGGAACCGGAGACTATCTGCTCGCTACCTTATATCTCGGCAACGAGCGTTATTCGGACGCGCAGCGACGCTTTGCGTCAGCAGCAGATAACGGGGTTTCAAATCAGGGCATCTACGAATCTTATCTTTACGCTGCGCAGCGCCAGTTTGGCCGTGCCGAGCAGATACTTGCCGGCGGCAAAGCCAGCGGTATCACCGGGGATGATGAGATAAGCTGGTATCCACGTATAACGCTAGCACTCGATCGTGGCCATTGGGACGAGGCGCGAACTGCCGTCGCCCGAGCGCGTCAGGAAACCGCTACGCTGAAAGGTGTGCTGCATGCGGAGTACACCTTGATCGAACTCGGCTTGCGCGCTCTGACCGAGCCGAAAGACGCATTCAAGCCGGTACTTGCGGATTACCTGAAGACGTTGGCGGCGTCAAAGACGCGTGAGAGTCCCGACGCGCAGTTCAGTCTCTTGTTCGCCGCCTATCTGGCCGCACACGTTGATTCAGTCGATCTGGCCCAGTCGGCACTGACTGGCGTCGCACCGGTCAGCCGCAGCGGAGATTACCCGTATCTGTCGAGCCTGCTGGCGGTGGTCGAGGCGGAACTTGCGCGCGCGAACGGCCAGCCACAGCAAACGGTCGCGATGCTGAAGCCGCATATCGACGGCCGCGAATACTATTTCAGCCACAGCGTGCTGATGGATGCGTACGCTGCGCAGGGCGACTACGCGAACGCGCTGGCCGAGGCGAACTGGCTCGCTCGGCACCGTGGCCGCGCCTACGTCGAGCAGTTCGGACAGATCAGGCTGCGTCCATTCAACGTCGCGTTGTCCGATCTGGCCCTGCTCAATGCGGCGGAGTTTTCAGCTCGATTAAACAAGCCCGATGTTGCACGCAAGGCCTTGGGCGATCTGCGCCAAGCTTGGCCCGGCGCAGATCGACTCCCATTTCTGCAACAACGACTGCAGACCTTGGATGCAGGCTTGGCCGCAAAGCCTAGCGCGCCTTGAAGCCGACCAACGGCACGTACATGTCCATTGCACTGCTGATCAAGTCCTCGGCTCTGCTCTGGAGCAGATCTTCATAGTGATCCTTGGCCGCGAGCGTGCGCGGGCACAGGCAGCTGGCTGGCAGGTGCACGATCGTCTTCTCATCGACGCCCAATTCGTACAGCGCCTTCGCCGGCGCCGTCTCGAACAGCGCACGGAAATCGTCGTCCTTCGCGAGCTTCTCGAGCAGCGCGCGCGCCTGGTCCTGCGTCAGGTTCGTATCGGCCATGGATCCCCCCGGATTGTGATGGGCGGTGAGAGTCTAGCCGCAACGCGGCCCGGAGTGTGACGCCGCGCACATTGCGCATCCGCCGCTGTCGGTGGGAGCGGCGGAAGCCGCGATGCCTTCGTGGCAGGAGAGCATCGCGCCTGCCGGCGCTCCCACAGCCACCTTGCCGTCCGCAGGCGCGGCTTCAGCCGCGTTGCCCTGCCGCCCGGCGACGAAAGGCATCGGGACTGAAGTCCCTCCCACAACGTCCGCACGGCGCCGCAAGGTGTTCGTGGGAGCGGCTTCAGCCGCGATGCTTTTACCGATCGGGCATCGCCGCGTAGAACACCATCCCCACCCAAACCCTCCCCTTGAAGGGGAGGGCTGAAAGGCATCGCGGCCGAAGCCGCTCCTACCATAATCGCATCCTCGCCATTTCCACTCCGGAGCACCCATGCGCCTGCGTCGCTGCCAGACCGTGCTGATCGAACCGCGTGAGCACAAGGAAATCGACCTGGAACTGCTGCTCGGCGCGACGCCGCGGCTGGCCTCCACGCTGCGCTGGTTCGCGCTGGCGCCGCACCTGGAGCAGGAACAGCCGCTGGACGGCGCCGAGGTCGCGCTGCTCGGCGCGGTCTCGCCGAGCGACTGGAGCGATGCGGCGGAACTGGCGCGCACGCATGCGCCGGCGACGATCGAAAACCTGCTCGCGAAGGGCCTGCTGGTCGCCGACGATGCCGGCGCGCACGCGGCGGCCGACCGCGCCGCGCGCACACGCCACTGGCGCCCGCTGGCGGCGGTTGCGCACCGCCACCTGCGCTGGCGCGGCGTCGATACCGAGATCGAGAACGCGCGCCTGGGCGAGATCAGCGGCGGCGCGGTGCTCGACCACCTCGGCCCGCCGCCGCCGCCGGCGCTCGACTGCGCCGCGCCGGAACGGCGCCTCGGCCTGCCGCGCGGCAACGCCTCGGCGCTCGACGCGCTGCTCGACCGCCGCGTCACCTGCCGCAACTTCGACACCGCGCGTGCGCTGTCGCTGGCCGAGGTCGGCGCGGTGCTGTACCGCGCGTTCGGCGCGCGCACCGCGACCGAGGTCACCGGCGTGGCGGTGCTGAAGAAGGGCGTGCCGTCGGCCGGCGGCCTGCACCCGACCGAGGCCTACCTGCTGGTGCAGCGCGTCGACGGCCTCGCGCCGGGGCTGTACCACTACCAGCCGGTCGCGCACGCGCTCGATCCGCTGCGCGAGATGAGCGCCGAGGAGGCCGCCGAGCATGCGCGCCGCTTCGTCGCCGGCCAGCCGTGGTTCGCGCGCGCGCCGCTGCAGCTGATCATGGCCAGCCGCTTCGAGCGCAACTTCTGGAAATACCGCAACCACGCCAAGGCGTACCGCGCGACGATCCTCGACGCCGGCCACCTGTCGCAGACGGTCTACCTCGCCGCAACCGAACTGGAGCTGGCCGCGTTCATCACCGCGGCGGTCAACGAAGGCGACATCGAAGACGCGCTCGGCCTCGACCCGATGGAACAGGGCGTACTCGCGGTCAGCGGCTTCGGCCACCGCGGCGCGCTGCGCGAGGAAGTCGAGTTCGACCCGCTCAATGCGGTGTGGCCGGCGTGAGTGGCGTTGGCCCCTCGCGTTCCGCGCGCTGCGCGCCGAGCCACCGCCTGTCGATTTCCCGCCCGCTCGTTCGTCGCATGGACAGGGCCCGCCAAGACGGCGGGCTTTACACCCGAGGAGACACGACGATGCGATTCATGGTGATGGTGCGCGCGACGCGCGAGTCGGAAGCCGGCGTGATGCCGAGCGAGGAACTGCTGGCCGCGATGGGCCGCTACAACGAGGAGCTGGTCAACGCCGGCGTGATGCTCGCCGGCGAAGGCCTGCAGCCGAGCGCGAAGGGTGCGCGCATCCACTTCTCCGGCGCGCAGCGGCGCGTGATCGACGGCCCGTTCGCCGAGACCAAGGAGCTGATCGCCGGCTTCTGGCTGTGGCAGTGCCGCTCGCTGGAGGAGGCGATCGAGTGGGCCCGGCGCTGCCCGAACCCGTTCGACGGCGAGTCCGAGCTGGAAATCCGCCAGGTGTTCGAGGCCGAGGACTTCGGCGAGGCGTTCACGCCCGAGCTGCGCGAGCAGGAGGAGCGCCTGCGCGCGCAGGTCGCCGCGCGCGAGTGACCGCATGCACGCAGCGACCGCGCTGCGCTCACGTGCGCGCCTGCCGCCGCGCGGGCGCGCGATACCCGCAACCCCCGTCCGCAATCGGAGGATTCGATGCTCAAGACCCTTGTCATCATCGTCATCGCGCTGGTCGTGTTCGTGCTGCTGTTCGCCACGACGCGCCCGGACACGTTCCGCGTCGAGCGCAGCGCGCGCATCAAGGCGCCGGCGGCGACGATCTTCGCGCTGCTCGACGACTTCCGCCGCTGGCCGGAATGGTCGCCGTGGGAGAGGCTAGACCCGGCCATGCAGCGCACGCTGAGCGGCCCTGCCCGCGGCACGGGCGCCGCCTATGCCTGGGACGGCAACAAGCAGGTCGGCCAGGGACGCATGGAGATCGTCGGCGCGGAGCCGCCGTCGCATCTGGTCATCAAGCTCGATTTCCTGCGCCCGTTCGAGGCGCACAACACGGCCGAGTTCACGCTGACCGCCGCCGGTGACGACACCGAGGTGCTGTGGGCGATGCATGGCCCGATGCCGTACGTGTCCAAGCTGATGAGCGTGTTCGTCAGCATGGACCGCATGGTCGGCAAGGACTTCGAGGCCGGCCTGGCCAACCTGAAGGCGCTGGCGGAAAGCTCGGTCGACACGCCATAGACAATGGGATTCGTCGTCCCGGCGAACGCCGGGACCCAGCGCCTGCAATGCGTCGAAGTCACTGGGTTCCGGCCTGCGCCGGAACGACGAGCGGGGTGCACAAGGCCGCCAGGCTTGCACGTGCTCCACCGCGGTGCTGATATCGGCTGCATGACGACCACCGATATCCGCCGCACGATCGACGCGGTCTGGCGCATCGAGTCGGCCCGGCTGATCGCCGGGCTGGCGCGCATGGTGCGCGACGTCGGCTTGGCCGAGGAGCTGGCGCAGGACGCGCTGGTCGCCGCGCTCGAACACTGGCCGCGCGGCGGCGTGCCGGACAACCCCGGCGCGTGGCTGATGGCCAGCGCCAAGCACCGCGCGATCGACCGCCTGCGCCGCGACCAGTTGCTCGAGCGCAAGCACGCCCAGCTCGTGCACGAACTCGAAGCGGCGCAGGCCGAGGCGACGCCGGATTTCGCCGCCGCGCTCGACGACGACATCGGCGACGACCTGCTGCGCCTGGTGTTCACCGCCTGCCATCCGCTGCTGCCGGCCGAGGGACGCGTGGCGCTGACGCTGCGCCTGCTCGGCGGCCTGACCACGGCCGAGATCGCGCGCGCGTTCCTCGTGCCGGAGGCGACCGTCGCGCAGCGCATCGTGCGCGCCAAGCGCACGCTGGCCGAGGCGCAGGTGCCGTTCGAGGTGCCGCGCGGCGCCGAGCGCGCGGCGCGGCTGGCGTCGGTGCTCGAGGTCATCTACCTGGTCTTCAACGAAGGCTACGCCGCCACCGCCGGCGACGACTGGCTGCGCCCGGCGCTGTGCGAGGATGCGCTGCGCCTGGCGCGCGTGCTGGCCGGGCTGATGCCGCACGAGGCCGAAGTGCACGGCCTGGCCGCGCTGCTGGAGATCCAGGCCTCGCGCGCCGGCGCGCGCACCGACGCGAGCGGCCGGCCGATCCTGCTGCTCGAGCAGGATCGCGCGCGCTGGGATCGCCTGCTGATCCGCCGCGGCCTCGCCGCGCTCGAGCGCGCCGAACGGCTCGGCACACCCGGCCCGTACACGCTGCAGGCCGCGATCGCCGCCTGCCACGCGCGTGCGCGCACCGCCGCCGACACCGACTGGCCGCGCATCGCCGCGCTGTACGGCGTGCTCGCGCGGATCGCGCCGTCGCCGGTGGTCGAGCTGAACCGCGCGGTCGCGGTCGCGATGGCCAGCGGCCCGGCCGCCGGCCTCGCGCTGGTCGATGCGCTGGCGTCGGAGCCTTGGCTCAAGTCCTACCACCTGCTGCCGAGCGTGCGCGGCGACCTGCTCGCCAAACTCGGCCGCCGCGACGAGGCGCGCGCCGAGTTCGAACGCGCCGCCGCGCTGACGCGCAACGCACGCGAGCAGGCATTGCTGCGCGAGCGCGCCGCGGCGTGCGGCGAGCCGGCGATGCCGTGACACGGCCGAGACGGCGGTGAGCAGCTCCAGCCGCGAGCCTTGGCTTTCTGGCGAAACGCATCGCGCCTGCCGGCGCTCCCACAGGTCACATCCGGCGGTGGGAGCGGCGGAAGCCGCGATGCTTTGGCTTGTGGGCGGCCCTATGGGAGTCGCGCACTGGGTGCGCTCCTACGGCCACTCCGACGGCGGCCGCTCGATCGCGGCGCGGTCCCAGTGCGCCAGCTCGGCACACGCCTCATAGGTCGACTGCAGGAACTCGAGCAGCATCCGGTCCGGCTCGGCCGCAGCGCGCACGGCCTCGTACGGCAGCAGGAATTCGCGCATCCGCGCATCGTAGGCCGAGGCCGCCGGGCGCACCGGATGCGCGGCGAAGCCGGGCGGCTCCGGATACGCATAGGCGTAGAACACCGGCTCGGCGACCGCGCCGCCGCCGGGCCAGAAGCCGCAGCTGGCGCACTCGTGCGAGTAGGCCTCGACCATCACGTAGTCGGGACAGTTCGGCGCGCCGCCCGGATGCCGCGGCGCGCGCCGGCCGCAGAAGCGCGTCGCGGCGAGATCGAAGCTGCCCCAGAAGAAATGCGCCGGACTCTGCTTGCCCAGGTAACGGCCGCGGAAGCGTTGCAGCACGCGCTCGACCTGCACCAGCACCTGCCAGCAACGTCGCGCCGCGGCGGCGTCGTAGGCCGCGTGCGTGCGGTCGTCGGCGAACGGAATCGCGGTTTCGATCTCGACCGGCGTCGCCATCAGCCGCGGCACGATGCCGAGCCGGCGCAGCGCGGCCAGGTAGCGCGCGAAGAACTCGGCCACCGTCATAGGCGCCAGCGCAAACGCTTCCGCGCACCCATCGCTGGCCTGGATCGACAGCCGGTGCTCGATGAGATCGAACGCGATCTCGAAACTGCGCGTGCCGCACGGCGCCGCCGAAGTCGAAAGCCCGCGCGGCGTCACGTACAGCGTGACCTGCCACCAGTGGTTCTGCATCGGCGCGAACGCGAGCCGCGTCTTGCCGACGATCTGCGTCCACATGTGCAGCGTGGCGTAGGTGTCGCGCCACTCGGCCAGCGGCAACGGGGGCCAGGGCGAGGCGTTCATCGCGGCCGCGGCGCCGGTTCCAGCATCAGCTCATCGACGTAGCACCAGCCCCAGTCCTCGCCCGGCTCGAAGCTGCGGATCAGCGGATGTTGCGTGTGGTGAAAATGCCTGGTCGCGTGCTTGCCCGGCGAGCTGTCGCAGCAGCCGACGTGGCCGCAGGTCAGGCACAGCCGCAGGTGCACCCAGCGCGCGCCGGTCTTCAGGCATTCCTCGCAGCCGGCCGGCGTGCGTGGGGGCACGTCGCGGACTTGGTCGAGGTGCTGGCACGGCGTAGGCATGGTGTGCCTCGCGCGGGGTGACGAAGGATTGTAGTACCAACCATTGCGTCTGTGCCGCCAAGTCACCGATGCGTGCAGTCGCTGTTCCGATCAGAGGTGGACATTCAAAAGTGCACTCTGACCGGGCCTCTGCCCCTGGTTTCTAGGCTTAGTCGGTCCACCCAGTGAGGTGACCGGCGACGCTGTGAATCGCATTCGCGCGAGCCTCAAGGAACAACTTGTAGTCGTCCTTCAACGCCGCCTCGACGGCGGCGTCGTCAATGAGGTTACTTGCAAGCCACTTTTTAGCGTTGTCGCCGTGGTCATGCAGAAGCTTCCTGAAGTAAGCCGACGGTGCTTGATCGCTAATCTGCTTGTTACTGGACGACGTCAGATATGCCATGTTGGCCAGAGGAGACGCTTGCGCGGAACTGATGCCACGCGCCTTCAGGAATGCCTGAGGGAAGATGTGGTGAAACTCCTTGGAGTTCTGCCAAGCAAGCGACTTGGACACGTCGATCTTTTGGCCCGTCAGGAAATCCAGCGGAGTCTGATAAGCCAGAATGAGTGCTAGGATTTTTGAATGCGCGTTGTCCGTCCGAAACTGACGACCGGCCCAGATCTGGTGGTGAGCCGGAGCCACTTGGACGTCGATGGTCGGCTTCTTCCCATCAGCGAAATCACTGACCGCAGCAAGGTCCGAAGCCATCATGCCAGTATTCCACCCGCTGAAATATCCGGAAATGCCGGTCCGCCAGAACCAACGCTCAATCTCGGTCCACTGAACACCTGAAGGCGTAGGCAGCCTGCGGAGAATCTCCGCTAGCACCACGATTTGGTTCGTGTACGGCACTACGGCAGCGGACGGGGCCCCGATGTGTGTGGCAAGGAAGTCGACGGCCCTACGCAGACCTTGCTCGGTTTGTGCAGTCGCGGCCTTGAGGGCCTCCACAGAAGCATGACGTAGGTCGTCAATGCTTTCTGCGCTGAATTGACCTCCGTTTGCAACAGAAACATTACGGAGGATTGCCTTTCGGTCGAGCGACTCGAAGGACTTTCCTGAGAGAGCTTCGCGAATCGCATCAATCGAATCCACGAGATCAAACTCGGGACTCCATGTCGCTGCTCGCATCAGGTCGACGATTGTGAGACGAGTGCCGGTGCTGTTGATTCTCTCGAAGATGGGCGCCACGTCTGAAAGAGACATGTCTCCGAGTGTAACTGTCGCAACCTTGTAGTCCTTGAAGCGGTTGAAGAGCTCCTTGGCGCTTTCCTGTAGCGCCTCGTCCTTCAGAGCAGCGACATGACCGAAGAAGGCCGATGGGTCGGGGATCTTGTTCAACCGCATAAAGTGAAGTGGCGGCTCCTCGACGGAATCAAGGTGTTGGAAAGTCTTGCTACGAAGGTCGTATGCAATGTTCCAAGGACTGTCCGGATTCCTGCCGTTCCAATACAGCGCCCCGCAGATCGACGACAGACGCTGCTGCCCATCGAGCAAATAATTGACCGGGTAATCCGGCTTTGGAAGAGCAATTTCAAGATCGCCGATCTTGCTCTCGCTTCGAAGCTCCTGGCGACTCTGCCAAAGCAGTACGCTGCCTATGGGGTAGTTTCGGGCGACAGAATCGAGCAGGCTAATGATCTGTGCGCGTTCCCAGACGAACTCTCGTTGAAATTTAGGCAGGTAGATGTCGCCATTGAGAATACGCTTCGCCAGATCGTCGATGCGATCAACGGAAGGCTGAGGGTCTTTGATTGGCTTCGGGTTCGTCGGGCTCTCGATGCTCATGCAGCGTCATTCCTTGAGGTTTAACAAACGATACCGTGGAAACGCAAAGCCCTCAACGAAAGTTGAACGCTGTGGCCGAGACAGGCCTATTACGGCAATCTATTTTCTCGCGCCTGCAAGCTCTAAATGGTTGAGTGCAGAAAGTCTTTTTCCTCTCTAGATGAGAAGCGACTTATTGTGAAGCTGCTCTTCCTCCCCCGACGCCCCGAAGCGTCAGTGATGCAAAAGAATGGGCCCGCTCGGATTCGAACCGAGGACCAAGGGATTATGAGTCCCCTGCACTAACCGCTGTGCTACAGGCCCGCATCGCAAGTACGGCAGTCTAACCGGCGCGTGCGCAAACGAAAACGCTCGCTGACGCGGGATGGGCGCCGGTCGGCGTCGACTAGCAAGAGCGCCCCCTTCCGGCCTGCCGGCCACCTTCCCCCGCTGCGCGGGGGCAGGGACAGCAGGCGGCGCCAGAATCCGGTCGGCTACGGTCCAACGATCCAAACGAAAACGCCCGCTTGCGCGGGCGTTTCCGGTTCCGATTGCAGCGTCGCTCAGTCGAGGTCGAGGAACGAGCGCAGCTGTTCCGAGCGGCTCGGGTGGCGCAGCTTGCGCAGCGCCTTGGCCTCGATCTGGCGGATGCGCTCGCGCGTGACGTCGAACTGCTTGCCGACCTCTTCCAGCGTGTGGTCGGTGTTCATGTCGATGCCGAAGCGCATGCGCAGCACCTTCGCCTCGCGCGGGGTCAGGCCGGCGAGCACGTCGCGCACCGTTTCCATCAGGCCGATGTTGGTCGACGAGTCGACCGGCGAGACGATGGTCGAGTCCTCGATGAAGTCGCCCAGGTGCGAGTCCTCGTCGTCGCCGATCGGGGTCTCCATCGAGATCGGTTCCTTGGCGATCTTGAGCACCTTGCGGATCTTGTCCTCGGGCATCTCCATCTTGATCGCCAGCTCGTCCGGGGTCGGCTCGCGGCCCATCTCCTGCAGCATCTGGCGGCTGATGCGGTTGAGCTTGTTGATCGTCTCGATCATGTGCACCGGGATGCGGATCGTGCGCGCCTGGTCGGCGATCGAGCGCGTGATCGCCTGGCGGATCCACCACGTGGCGTAGGTCGAGAACTTGTAGCCGCGGCGGTATTCGAACTTGTCGACCGCCTTCATCAGGCCGATGTTGCCTTCCTGGATCAGGTCGAGGAACTGCAGGCCGCGGTTGGTGTACTTCTTGGCGATCGAGATGACCAGGCGCAGGTTCGCCTCGACCATTTCCTTCTTCGCGCGGCGGGCCTTGGCCTCGCCGATCGACATCGCGCGGTTGATCTCCTTGATGTCGGCCACGCCGAGGTACAGCGCCTTCTCGATGCCGATCAGCTTTTCCTGCTCGGCGACGATCGCGTCGCGCTGCGTCTTGACCGCCGGCGACCACTTCTGGCGCTTGCGCGCGAGCTCGTCCGCCCACTCGAGGTTGGTCTCGTTGGACGGGAACAGCTTGAGGAAGTCCTTGCGCGGCATGCGCGCGTGCTTGATGCACAGCTCGCCGATCTGGCGCTCGTGGTTGCGGATGTTGTTGACGACGTCGCGCAGCTTCTTGACGAAGCCGTCGATCATGATCGCCGGGAGCTTGAGCTTGAGGAACGCCTCGGCCATCTCATCGCGCAGCTTCTGCGCCTTCTTGTCGGCCAGGCCATGCTTGTCGGCGGCCTTCTGGAACTTGCCGTACATCTCGCGCAGCTCGTCCATGCGGCGCTTGACCTCGGCCAGGTCCAGGCCGGTGTCGGCCGGCTCGGCGTCGTCGCCGTCGGCTGCCTCGTCCTCGTCCTCGTCGACCTCGGCCTCGCCCGTGTCGGCCACAGCCTCGGCCAGCTGGACTTCCGGCTGGTCGAGGTCGGCGAAGCCGGCGATGACTTCGGACAGGCGCTTCTTGCCCTCGGTGTGCTGGTCGTATTCCTCGATCAGCAGCTGGATCGACCACGGGAAGCTGGCCAGCGCGGTCTGCACCTGGGTCAGGCCTTCCTCGATGCGCTTGGCGATCGCGATCTCGCCCTCGCGCGTGAGCAGCTCGACCGTGCCCATCTCGCGCATGTACATGCGCACCGGGTCGGTGGTGCGGCCGACTTCGGCGTCGACCGCGCTGAGCACGGCGACGGCTTCCTCGGTCGCGGTGTCGTCGTCGGTGGCGACCGGCGTCTCCGGCAGCAGCGTCTCGGTATCGGGCGCAACCTCGTGCACCTCGATGCCCATGTCGTTGATCATGCCGATGATGTCTTCGATCTGCTCCGGGTCGACGATGTCGTCGGGCAGGTGGTCGTTGACTTCGGCGTAGGTCAGGTAGCCCTGCTCCTTGCCCTTGATGATCAGGGTCTTGATCTCGGACTGCTGCTCCTGGTTGTGTTCTGCGGCCATGTGAGGTTTTCCGGGGCGTGGTATTGCGAAGGATGGAAGTATAGGAGCCGCGTCAAGGGCGACCCAAAGCATTGATGCCCATGCGTTTTCCGTCGCGGGCGGAGCGCGGCCAGCGCGCGCTCACTGCACCTGGAGCCAGAACGTGACCGGCCCGTCGTTGGTGAGGCGAACCCTCATATGGGCACCGAAGCGGCCTGTTTCCACCCCCGCATGCGCCGCGCGCGCCAGTTCCACCAGGCGGTTGAACCAGCGTTCGGCCTCGGCCGGCGCGGCGGCGGTCGAAAAGCCCGGCCGCGTGCCCGAGCGCGTGTCGGCGGCGAGCGTGAACTGCGATACCAGCAGCAGGCCGCCGCCGGTGTCGGCCAGCGAGCGGTTCATGCGGCCCTGCGCGTCGGCGAACACGCGGTAGGTCAGCATGCGCTCGAGCAGGCGGCGCGCCTGCGCCTCGCCGTCGCCGGGCTGCACCGCGACCAGTGCGAGCAGGCCGGGGCCGATCGCGCCGACCGTCTCGGTGCCGACGTCGACGGCGGCTTCGCTGACACGCTGGATCAGGGCGATCATGGCAGGCTCCTGGGCACGGCGGCGCATCCTCGCCGCCACGCCGCGGCACGGTCAATCGGCCCGCTACAATCCGCGCGGTCATGAATCCGGCTCCCATCGATGCCCCCCGCCTGTCCGGTCCCGCCGTGGCGCTGTACGCGCTGCTGCGCCTGGCCGGCCGCCTGCCGCTGCGCGTGCTGCACGGCCTCGGCGCGCTGGCGGGGCGGCTGCTGTGGCTGCTCCACGGCAGCGCGCGCCGGCGCGTCGAGCGCAACCTCTCGCTGGTACTTACGCAAGACAGTCCCGAAAGCCGTCACGCGCTCGCGCGCGCGGCGCTGGCCGAGAGCGGCAAGACGTTGACCGAGATCGCGCGCATCTGGGGCAACCCGCCCGCGGCCGCGCTCGGCCTGGTGCGCGAGGTGCGCGGCGCGGAGCTGTTCGAGACGGCGCTGGCGCGCGGCCACGGCCTGATCGTCGCCGCGCCGCACCTGGGCTGCTGGGAGGTGCTGAACTACTGGCTGGCCGCGCGCACGCCGCTGGCGATCCTGTACCGGCCGCCGCGGGTGGCCTTCCTCGAACCGCTGCTGCGGCGCGCGCGTGGCGCGCTGCCGGTCGAGCAGGTTCGCGCCGAGGGCGCCGGCGTGCGCACGCTGTACAAGCGCCTGGCCGCCGGCGGCGTGGTCGGCATCCTGCCGGACCAGAAGCCGCGCCAGGGCGAGGGCGTGGACGCGCCGTTCTTCGGCGCGCCGGCCGCGACGATGGTGCTGCTGCCGCGCCTGGCCCAGCGCACCGGCGCGACCGTGCTGTTCGCGTTCGCCGAACGGCTGCCGCGCGGCGCCGGCTACCGCCTGCACTTCCTGCCGGCGCCGGCGCAGATCGCCGATGCCGACACCGCGCTCGCCTGCGCTGCGCTGAACCGCGGCGTCGAGGACTGCGTGCGGCGCGCGTTCACGCAGTACCAGTGGCACTACAAGCGCTATTCCAGCGACGCGCGCAACCCCTACGCACAGGCGGACTGACCCCCCGTTCGCGGGGTACGGCCGCGGCTCGCCGCGGCCTAGCATGCCTGCACACACACGGTCGGCATCGCAGGATCGCCGCGCCGGCATGGGGGGAGGAAACGGCAGGCTCCGCGGTTGCGCGCGGCCGTGCGTGCCCGTCCATGCGGCCGCGCTCCCGCCCCCGATCGGCCGTGCCGATTCCCGAGACAGCGGAGCCCCATCCATGATTCGCCCTCGCCTGACCCGCCGGCTGCCGCTCGGCATCCTGGCGCTTGCCCTCGCCACCGTTTCCGCCGACGCGCTGGCGATCTTCCAGAACGGCGGCTTCGAACAGAACAGCTACGCCGGCTGGACGCTCGGCGGCGGCACCAACCCCGGCCTGTCCGGCAGCCAGCCGTTCACCGGCGCCAGCGTGCAGATCCTGCCCGGTGCGGCCGGACCGGCCGCGATCGTCGGCGCCATCAGCGATCCGCGCGCCCCCGGCATCGTGCTGCCGCGCACCGGCCAGCACACGGCGCGCCTGAACGACGAAGGCGGCGGCGCGCTGGTGACCACGCTGCGCCAGGTCGACACGGTGACCAGCGCCGACATCGATCCGACCGACGGCCTGCCGCACATCCGCTTCGCGTTCGCGCCGGTGCTGGACGACCCCAACCATGCGCCGCAGGAGCAGCCGTACTTCTTCGTCTCGGTCAAGAACCTGGCCGACAACAGCGTGCTGTTCGAGCAGTTCGCCTACTCGGGCCAGCCGGGCGTGAACTTCCAGTCCGGCAGCGGCAGCTGGAAGTACCTGCCGTTCCAGGACGTCGACGCGGTGCTGCCGCTCAGCGCGGTCGGCCAGCAGATCGAGCTGACGGTCGTGGCGGCCGATTGCGCGCTCGGCGGGCACGGCGGCTACGTCTACGTCGACGGCTTCGGCTCCGCGCAGGTGCCGCCGCCGGGCGGCGGTGGCGGACAGACCGAATACCACCCGGTGCCGGCCCTCGACGGCCACGGCCTGGCGCTGCTCGCGCTGCTGGTCGGCCTGGTCGGCTGGGTCGCGGCGCGGCCGCGCTGACCGGCAATCCGTTCAACGCGCACCCTGCGGCAAGGACCCCGTCTCGACGACCCGGCCACGGAAGGCCTTTCTCCCCGTACCGCCCTACGGCGCGACCAGCCCGCGGCGCATCGCTTCCAGCGTCGCCTCCGCGCGCGTGCCGACGCTGAGCTTGCGGTAGATGTCCTTCAAGTAGCCAGCCACGGTGTGGCGCGACAGGCCGAGCAGGTCGGCCGCCTCGGCAACGCTCAGGCCCTTGGCGATCAGGCGCAGCACCTCGGTCTCGCGCGCGGTCAGCGCGACCTCGGCCGGCGCGGCCGCCGGCGCGTGGAAATGCTGCAGCAGGCGCCGCGCGATCGACGGCGACAACGGCGGCCGGCCCTCGACGATCCCGGCCAGCATCGCTGCCAGCCACTCCGGCGTCTGGTCCTTCAGCACGTAGCCCTGCGCCCCGGCGTGCAGCGCAGGAAACAGGTGCGCGTCGTCGTCGAACATCGTCGTGACGATGCAGCAGGTGCCGCGCGGCGCCAGCTCGCGGATCAGGTCCACGCCCGAGCCATCCGGCAGGCCGAGGTCGATCAGCGCCAGCGGCGGCGCCGCCGCGCAGCGCGCGCGCGCCTCGGCCAGCGTCGCCGCGCGCTCGACCGCGATGCCGTCGAACGCGAGCGCGACCGCCCGCGCGAGCCAGTCCAGGCTCGAGGGCAGGTCGTCCAGCACCAGCGCGCGGGCGAAGCGGCTCACGCGGCGCCCTCGAGCGGTACGCTGAGCAGCACCTTGGTGCCGCCGAGCGTGCCCGGCGCCCAGTGGATGTCGCCGGCCAGCTCGGCGGCGCGCTCGCGCATGCTGCGCCGTCCGCCGCCGGGCGCGGCCGGCGCGACGCCGGCGCCGCTGCCGTCGTCGGTCAGGTCCAGGCACAGATGCTGGCCGGCCAGGCCGGCGCGCACGCGCACGTGGCGTGCCTGGGCGTGGCGGATGACGTTGCTGACCGCCTCGCGCACGATGCGGTACAGGTGCAGCGCGCGTGCCGGCTCGAGCGGCGTGGCGGGCAGGTCGCCGTGCTGCTCCCAGGCCAGCGCGATGCCGGCCGCGCCGAGCCGCTGCTGCGCCTCGGCGCGGATGTCGGCGAGCACGTCCTCGAGCGTGCCGGGCGTGCCGCGCGAGCGCGTGACGACGTCGCGCAGGTCCTGCAGCAGCGCGCGTGCGAGGTCGGCCTGGCGCGGCGATTCGGCGGCGTGGATCATGCCGAGCAGGCGCGCGCCGAGATCGTCGTGCAGGTCGCTGTAGATCCGCTCGCGCTCGGCCGCGACGGCCTGTGCGGCGGCAAGAGCCGCCTGTTCGGCCAGCCGCGCCGCCGCGCGCGCGCGTTCGGCGCGCAGCAGGCGCGCGCAGTGCGCGGCGCGCCACGCGGCAGCGGCCGCGAGCAGCAGGCTGGCGCCGAGCAGCAGCGCCGCCGGCGTCATGCCGGCGCCTCCGCCAGCAGCGCGCTCGCCTTGTCGCCCAGTCCGAGCCGGCGGTAGACCTCGGCCAGGCGCTCGGCCGCCGCGCGCGTGCGCGCATGCGCGGGGCCGAGCAAGGTGCCCAGGCGCGCATGCGCGCTCTCCAGCTCCGCGCGCGCCTCGGCCAGGCGGCCGAGGCGGGCCAGGCACAGGCCGTGGTTGCTCATGAAGATCGCGGTCATCGCGTGATCGGCGCCGACCATGCGCCGGGACGCCTGCAGCAATGCGACGAACTCGCGCTCGGCGGCATCGAGCCGGCCGGCGGTCAGCAGCAGCATGGCGAGGTTGTTGTGCGGCGCGAGGCTGGTCGGATGCGTGGCGCCCTCGCGCTGCTGGATCGCCAGGATGCGCCGGTACAAGGCCTCGGCCTCGTCGACCTTGCGGCGCTCGTCGAGCAGGTAGGCCAGCGTGTTCATCGCCGCCAGCGCCTGCACGTGGCCGTCGCCGAACTGCGCCTCGAAGCCGGCCAGCGACTCGCGCGCGAGCGCCTCGGCGCGCTCGAGGTCGCCGGTCGCGACGAGGATGTTGGCCAGCGTCTGCATCGTCGTCAGCGTCACCGCATGCGCGTTGCCGAGCACCTCGCGCTGCAGCGCGAGCGTGGCCTCGGCCTCCTGCGCGGCGGTCGCGTTGTCGCCCTGCGCGGCGAGCACCAGCGCCAGCTTGTGCCGGCTGGCCAGCGTCGCCGGCGCACGCTCGCCGAGCTCGGCGCGGCGCCGTTCGAGCACCTCGCGCAACAACGCCTGCGATTCGGCCAGCTCGCCGCGCTCGCGCAGCAGCGCCGACAGGTTGCTGCGCACCACGTCGAGCATGGTGGCGAACGCGCGCGCCGCGTCGGTGGCGGCCGGCCGCACGTCCGCGGCGGCGGCGAGAATCGCGCGATAGCCGTGCAGCGCCTCGTCCTGGCGGCCGGCGTCGTCGGCGATGCGCGCCGCGGCGAGGTCGAGGTCCAGGCGCACCGTGGCCGGCGCCTCCGGCCAGGCCGCGCGCGCCTGCTCCAGCGCCGCGCGCGCCTCGTCGAAGCGGGTCAGCTCGGTCAGCAGCGCGGTGCGCTGGCGCAGCAGGCGCACGCGCTCGGCGGCGGGCGCATCGGCGGGCTGCGCGTGCAGCGCGCGGGCGTTCAGCGCCAGCGCCACGTCGTACTCGCCGAGCGACTGCCGCGTCGAGGCCAGCGTCGACGCGACCGCGGCCTGCACGCGCGCGGGCGCGTCCAGCCGGTCGAGGTCGTGCTCGGCGCGGTCGATCACCTCGCCGACCGTGACGCGCGCGCCGCGCGTGTATTCCGGATCGGCCGAGGCCAGCATGCTGTCGAGGAACGCGTTGACCGCGGCGTATTCCTGCGCGCGCTGCTCGGCCTCGGCACGCGCGCGCTGTTCGGCCAGCGCGAAGCGCAGCGACACGACGCTGGTCGCGGCCAGCACGACGATGACGCTCGCGACGGCGGCGCTGAGGGCGCGGTGCCGGCGCACGAAGCGGCCGGCGCGATAGGCCAGGCCCGGGCGGCGCGCCGCGACCGGCCGATGGCCGAGCACGCGCTCGAGGTCGTCGACGAACGCGGCCACCGTCGCGTAGCGCTGCGCCGGCTCGCCGGCGAGCGCCTTCATCACGACCGTCTCGAGGTCGCCGCGCGCCGCCGGCGCGATGCGCCCGAGCGGCGGCGGCACGTCGTCGCGCAGGATCTGCAGCGCCTCGAACACGGTCGCCTCCGCCAGGCGCGGATGCGGCAGGCGGCCGGCGACCAGTTCGTAGGCGATCACGCCGAGCGCGTAGACGTCGGCGCGCACGTCGATCGGCGCGCCTTCGAGCTGCTCGGGACTCATGTAGGGCACGGTGCCGAGCACCTGCCCGGCCAGGGTCAGTGCGCCGCTGCCGGCGTCGCGCATGCTGGCGATGCCGAAGTCGAGGATCTTCGGCCGGCCCTCGTCGTCGACCAGGATGTTGGCCGGCTTCAGGTCGCGATGGATCACGCCGCGCGCATGCGCGTACTCGACCGCGCGGCCGATCGCGATCACCAGGCGCAGGCGCGCGGCCAAGTCCAGCCGCGCGGCCTCGGCATGCGCCAGCAGGTCCGTGCCGCGCACGTACTCGAGCGCCAGCCACGGCACGTCGACCGCGTCGACGCGCGACTCGCCGGCCGCGTAGAGGCGCGCGATGCCCGGATGCTCGAGCTGCGCCAGCACTTCGATCTCGCGCCGCATACGCTCGATCGCATTGGCGGAGGCGCCACGCACGACCTTCAGCGCCACCTCGCGCCGCGGATGCACCTGCTGCGCCAGCCACACGCGCCCCATGCCGCCCTCGCCGAGCAGGCGCACGATGCGGTAAGGGCCGATCCGCGGCGCGCCCGCCGGATCGTCCCCCGGATCGAGGCCCGCCTGCCCATCCGCCTGCGTCATCGTGAACTCCCCCGGTTCGTCGTTCGATCGTGCCACAACACGATCGCATCGGCAGCGGGGAAGGTCGTGGCCGGCACGGCGCGGCGGGGACGCGGGGCTCGTGCATGAATCCGCACCCGTGGACTCATTCAGCGGCGAGTCCGGCGCATGTCCGTACCCGCTCCCGCGCAACGGGCACTGGCGCGCCTGCGCTCCGGCCATCCGTGGCCGGGCGCAGGGGTGTTCATTCCATGGCCTCTCAGCCGTCGCTCGCGGCCGCGCCGGCCAGCGGGCGCTCCTCGGCCTGCACGATCTTGCCGGCCACGACCCACAGCGTGACCTCGCTGGCCTTGCCGTGCCAGGTCCAGATCTCCATCGCCGGCGTGCTGGCGTCGCCGTCGATGCGGTCGATGCGGTCGGGCGGGCCGCCGGCGTCACGCGCGAGCGCGACGTCGTCGCCCTTGCCGACTAGGCGTTTGCCGAGCAGCGCGCTCTGCGCCTGCGCGCTGCCGGCCGCCAGCAGCAGCATCAGCGCGATCATCGGTTTCGTCATGGGAGCCTCCGCGATCAGGGCGCGGCAGCCTCGCATGCGCATGTTGCGCGGATTTGTCCGGCGCGCACGTCGCAGCCGGCGCGACGCCGGCGGCGCATACTGGTTTGATGAAACCCGCCGTCCCACCCGATCCGAACCGCCTCGATGCGCCCGCACGCATCAAGGGCCGCGGCGCGGCGTCGAATCCGGAAGGCCGCTTCGAGTCGATCGAGAAAACGCGCGAGGACGACGGCTGGACGCACGAGGCCGAGCCCGCGCCGCGGCCGCCGACGCAGGTCAGCGAGGAGCGCGCGCGTTCGATCATCAGCCGCAACGACTCGCCCGACATTCCGTTCGAGCAATCGGTCAACCCGTACTGCGGCTGCGAGCACGGCTGCGTCTACTGCTACGCGCGGCCCTCGCACAGTTACCTGAACCTGTCGCCCGGCATCGATTTCGAGACCCGGCTGTTCGCCAAGACCAATGCGGCCGAACGCCTGCGCGCCGAGCTCGGCCGGCGCGGCTATGTCTGCTCGCCGATCAACCTCGGCGCCAACACCGATCCGTACCAGCCGATCGAACGGCGCTACCGGCTCACGCGCGCGGTGCTCGAGGTGCTGGCCGAGTGCGAACACCCGTGCACGATCGTGACCAAGAACGCGCTGATCGAGCGCGACCTCGACCTGCTGGTGGCGATGGCGCGCGCGAAGCTGGTGCACGCGTTCGTCTCGGTGACCTCGCTCGACAACCGCCTCGCCAGCACGCTGGAGCCGCGCGCGAGCGCGCCGCACCGGCGCCTCGAAGCAGTCGCGACGCTGAACGCGGCCGGCGTGCCATGCGGCGTACTGGTCGCGCCGATCATCCCGATGGTGACCGACCGCTGGCTCGAGGCGATCCTCGAACGCGCCGCCGCGGCTGGCGCGCCGTACGCCGGCTACACCGTGCTGCGCCTGCCGTACGAGCTGAAGGACCTGTTCCGCGAATGGCTGGAGCTGAACCTGCCCGAGCGCGCCGAGCACGTGATGAGCCTGATCCGGCAGATGCGTGGCGGCAAGGACAACGATGCGCGCTTCGGTGCGCGCATGCGCGGCGAGGGTGCGTTCGCCGACCTGATCCGCCAGCGCTTCGCGCTCGCCTGCCGCAAGCACGGCCTGTCGCGCGTGCGCGACCTGCAGCTCGACTGCACGCGCTTCCGGCCGCCGTGCGCGCGCGGGCCGCAGGGCGAATTGTTCTAGCCCGACGCCCGGCCGCGCCCTTGCCTTGCGTAGGCTGGACGCGCGTAGCGCGGCCGGCTCCAGGGCGCCGGCCGGCCTACGAAAGCGACGGGCCCGGTCGTGCGGCGCTCAACCCGAGATCGCCAGCCGTTCGCTGCGGTAGACCTGCGTCGCGGCGAGCCAGGCGAGCAGCGCGGCCAGCGCGGTGGCGGCGAAGCACAGCGCGAGCTGCGCCGGCGTGACGACATCGCCGCGCAGCAGGCGCATCAAGGTGACCTGCTGGCCGAGCAGCGGCACCGCATACATCCACGCCTGCGTCTTGAGCGGGAACATGCTCAGCAGCAGGGTCGGGATCACCGGCACGAACATCAGCAGCGACAGGTAGGTCTGCGCCTCGCGGAAGCTCTTGGCGAACGCGGCGGCGAGCGTCTGCAACGTCGCCAGCAGTACGACCAGCGGCAGCATCGCGACCAGCGTCAGCAGCGCGAAGCGCGGGCCGATCGCCAGGCTCATGCCCAGGCGCCCGGTCGGCATGAACTGGCCGGCGACCGAGAACGCGACGATGCTGAGCAGCAGGCTGGTCAGCGCGAACGCGCTGGTCGCGCCGAGCTTGCCGGTCAGGATCGCGCCACGCCCGAGCGGATTGACCAGCAGCGGTTCGAGCGACTGCCGCTCGCGCTCGCCGGCGGTGGTGTCGATCGCCAGCGCCATGCCGCCGACGAACGCGCCGAGGATGAAGAAGTACGGCAGCATGCTGAACATCAGGCCGCCGCGCGCCTGCGCGGTCGACTGGTCGCGGTTGGCGACGACGACCGGCCTGATCGTGTTCGACGACAGGCCGCGCGCGACCAGGCGCAACACGCCGGTGCGCTGGCCATAGGCCTCGAGCATGCCGCGCAGACGCGCGACCGATGCGCTGGCGTCACGCTGCGACTGGTCGTAGATCAGCTCCACCTGCGCCGGCTCGCCCTTGGCCCAGGCCTCGGCATAGGTGGCCGGGATGCGCAGCACGAGGTCGGCGTCCTGCTCGCGCACGGCGCGCTCGGGATCGGCCGGCGCGTCCTTGATCTCGGCGCCGGCCTGCTTCAGCGCGGCGATCAGGTGCGGCGCGTGCTCGGCGCCGACCACCGGCACCGGCAGCGGCTTCTCGGCCTTGTCCAGTTCGCGCGTGACCGCGATATTGATCAGCAGCACGAACAGCAGCGGCGCCAGCAGCGGGCCGGTCAGCAGCGTGTTCAGCACGGTGCGGCGGTCGCGCAGGTTCTCGCGCACTTCTTTCCAGAAAATCGTCAGGATCGGGTTCATATGGGTCCCTTGGTTCTCACACCATCCCCACCCAACCCTCCCCTTGAGAGGGAGGGCCAAGGGGCACTCACGCGGCCAGGCCTTCTTCCGAGCCGATGATCTTCACGAACGCGTCCTCGAGGCTGGCCGCGCCGGTCTGTTCGCGCAGCGCCTCGGGCGATTCGTCGGCGACGACGCGGCCGTGTGCGATCACGACGATGCGGTCGCACAGCGCGCCGACCTCCTGCATGATGTGGCTGGAGAACAGCACGCAGCGGCCCTCGTCCCTGAGCTTGCGCATGAACGTGCGCATCGCGCGCGTGGCCATCACGTCCAGGCCGTTGGTCGGCTCGTCAAGGATCACGTTGTTCGGGTCGTGCACCAGCGCGCGCGCGATCGCGGTCTTGACGCGCTGGCCCTGCGAGAAGCCCTCGGTGTGGCGCTCGGCGATGTCGGCCATGTCGAGCGCGTCGACGAGCGCGTCGATGCGCGCGCGCCGGGTCGCCTCGTCCAGGCCCTGCAGGCGCGCGAAGTAGTCGATGTTCTCGCGTGCGCTCAGCCGCTTGTACAGGCCGCGCGCGTCGGGCAGCACGCCCAGGCGCCGGCGCACCGCGAGCGGATCGGCGGCGGCGTCGATGCCGTCGATGACGACCTGGCCGCGGTCGGGCCGCATCAGCGTGTAGAGCATGCGCAAGGTGGTGGTCTTGCCGGCGCCGTTGGGCCCCAGCAGGCCGGTGATCTCGCCGTCGCGCGCGGCGAACGAGACGCCGTCGACGGCCTTCACCGCGCCAAATGCCTTGTGCAGGTCCCTGACTTCGATCATGGCGCAGCTCCGTTGTAGTCGAGGAAGGCGGGCGTCGGCCCGAACGCGTCGACGCAGCTCGCGTCGAGCTCGCGCGGCGCCAGCGTGTCGAGGAAGCGGCCGACCAGTTTCGGGATGCAGCCGCGGCCGATCACGTTGTGGCTCTGGCCCTTGGCGACGATCAGCCTGGCGTTGGACAAGTGCGGCACGATCGCCTCGCCGTAGCGCGGCGGCGTGACCGGGTCGAGTTCGCCGGCGAGCACCAGCACCGGCGTGTCGCCCGTGGTCGGTGCGGTGAAGTCGGCCGGGCGCGTGCCGTGCGGCCAGATCGCGCACTGCGCCTGGAAGATCTGCGTCAGGCTGGTGCCGAGCAGCGTATCGGCGTCGCGCGGATCGGGCGCAATGCGGTCGACGTCCTCGGCGCACAGCACCGACAGCTGCATGCCGTTGCCGGCCAGTTCGCTCGCCGCCTGGCTGATCATCACCAGCTGGCCCATCAGCGGCGCGAAGTTGCCGGCGGCCGCCTCGCGCACCGCCAGCGGGATCAGCGCGGCCGTCTCGGGCATGTAGGCGTACAGGCGCACGAGACCGGTCAGGCCGTAGTCGTCCAGGCGCTGCCTGGCCGGCGCGAACGTGGCCGGGTCCGGATAGCTGACCTCGCGCGGCTGCGCGCGCAGCGTGTCGCGCAATGCACGCAGGCTGGCGTATGGATCGCCGAACGCCTTGGCACAGGCCGCTTCCTGCGTGCACAGCGCGAACTGCGCCTTCAGCGCATCGTCGAGGTTGCGCGCGAACTCGCCGCCGATCGCCAGGTCGTTCGGCGCCGGGCTGTCGAGCACGACGCTGCGCACGCCGTCGGGATGGCGCTTCAGGTATTGCTGCGCGACGCGCGTGCCGTAGGAGATGCCGACCAGGTCGAAGCGCGGGCTGCCGAGCGCCTCGCGCAATGCCTCCAGGTCGCGCACCGCCATCGTGGTCGTGTAGTAGCGCGGATCAGCATCGCGCGAGACCTGTTCGAGGCAGCTGCGCGTGGTCGCGCGCAGCTTGTCGAGGTCGAAGCCCTCCAGCATCTCGTTGTCGGCGCCCTTGCAGGTCAGCGGATGCGACTGGCCGGTGCCGCGCTGGTCGAGCAGCAGCACGTGGCGGCGCTTGGCGGCCGGCGCGAACGCGCTGGCGACCTGCGGCCAGTTGTCGATCGCGGACTGGCCCGGGCCGCCGGCGAGCATCACGACGAAGTCATCGTCGGCCGGCTCGGCGCTGGCGACCAGCGCCAGGCGCAGCGCGATCTTGCGCCCGTCCGGCGCGTCCCAGTTTTCCGGCACCTCGAACGGCGCGCAGAACGCCGCGGTGGTGGCCGAGGTGCGCGGTTGCGCCAGTTCGCAGGCCGTGAACGACAGTCGCCCGAACGTGAAGGCGGTGGCGCCGGCCGGCACGACGTAGCGGCCGTGGCTGGCCTTCGCCGCGGCCGGCCCGGGCGGCTCGGCGCGCCAGTGCTTGAACGCGATCACGCCGGCCACGGCCAGCACGGCGAGCGCGGGGCGGAGGAATTTCTTCATCGAAACCTCGGCAGGAAGGAAGGAGAGCAACAGGTGGGGCAGGCGGCGCGCGTCAGCGGCCGTCCTCGGCGTCGCCCGGCAGGCAGTCGTAGTGGTAGCGCGTGCGCACCCACAGGTGCGCGCCGGTCCAGCACGCCGCCATCAGCACGGCGACCGCACGCAGGCCGACCGAGAACACGCCGAACAGGTCGAAGAAGGTCAGCATCGCGACCAGGCCGAACGACAGCGCGAACGCGATCGTCATTGCCTCCATCTCGATGCGCTGGCGCAGCTCGTCGCGCCGGCGCAGGCGCATCAGCTCGGCGCGCGCCATCCACGCGATCGCCGGCAGGGGCAGCGCGGCCACCGCCATGCGCAACGCGCCCGGTTCCACGTGCCTGGTCAGCCACGCGGCCAGCAGCACGCTGGCGAAGTAGGTGGCGGTCGGCCAGCCGACGTCGGCGAGGTAGCGCGACAGGGAAGGGTTCATCGTGGCATCTCCTCAGGATTCCGGATCGAAGATCGCTTCGATAGGCTGGCCGAACAGCCGCGCGATGCGGAACGCGAGCGGCAGGCTCGGGTCGTACTTGCCGGTCTCGATCGCGTTGACGGTCTGGCGCGACACGTCCAGCCGCGTCGCCAGCTCGCCCTGCGACCAGCCCTGCGCCTCGCGCAGTTCGCGCAGCGCGTTCTTCATGCGTCGTCGCCCGCGCCGCCGTAGCGGCGTGCCATGCGCGCGCGGCCGAGGCTGTAGCTCACCAGCAGCAGCGGGAACACCCAGATCAGCACGTCGCCGCCGAGCCGCAGCACGCCGGCCGCACACAGGAACCCGCCGATCAGGCTGAGCACGGCGACCACGCCGCTGGCGATGCCGAGCGCGACCATGTGCACGCGTTGCTCGAGTTCGTCGCTTTGCATGACGCGCCGCGCCGTCAGCCAGATCACGGCGACGACCGGCACCGCCGGCACCAGCGCCAGCAGCGTCTTCAACGGCAGGCCCGCCGCACCGCGGGCCTGCGGCCACACCAGCAGCATGCAGGCCGCGTAGGCCAGCATCAGGCCGTACACCTGCCGGCGGTACTGCGCAGTCGTGAAGCGTGGCATGCGGCGGTCTCCGTGTGTAAAGGATGCTTGACACCGCCGATTGTAGACACGGCAGCGCGGCTGTCAAGCATGCTTTACATCACCACGGACTCGGCCGCCGGACCGCGGGCGCCCGGCAGACCTGACTGCGCATGGGAGTGGCCGCCCAGGCAGCCGCTTTGCACGGCCGTCGGCGACCGGTTGCTGCAGCGCAAGTGCGAAACGTGTCACACAATGACGGGCACCGAAGCGCGAATTTGTGACACAAACCTCGGAAATGGCGCCACGTCTTGTTGGCACACCCCTTGCCTCGTCGTCGCAGCCTGCGCTTGCCGACGATGCCAAAAGGGTCGATTCGCCTGATGCGGGTATCCGTCCGTTACGGACATCCAACCGAGGAAACATCCCAGTGAATGCCAAGACCCTGAGCGCGACCGCGCTCGCGATGCTGTGCCTGGCGTCCGCCGCCCACGCCGCGACCGTCACCAACACGATGCCGGTCAAGATCACGATCCAGAACGCCTGCAACGTCGCCACCACCGCCCCGACCACGCTCGACTTCGGCACCCAGGGCGTGCTCGCCGCGAACGTCGACAGCACCGCGACCATCACCGTCACCTGCACCACCAACGCCGCCTACGACATCGGCCTTAATGCGGGCCTCAACGGCGCCGGCAACGTGAACGCGCGCAAGATGGCGCTGGCCGGAAAGTACGTCAATTACCAGCTCTATTCCGACACCGGCCACACCACCGTCTGGGGCAACACGATCGGCACCGATGCGGTCCACTCCATTGGCACGGGCGACGCGCAGGCGTTCACCGTCTACGGCCGGGTCGCTGCGCAGACCACCCCGCCAGCCGGCGTGTACACCGACAGCGTCACGGTCACCGTGACCTACTGAGCGAAACGCCATGCGTTCGAAGTTGGCTATCCGCGGCCTGGCCGCGGCGCTGTCGCTCGCCTGCAGCCCGGCCGGCGCCTCCGGCCTGCAGGTCGCGCCGATCGGCCTGGAGTTCGCGCCGGCCAGCCCCGCACAAGGGCTGTGGCTGACCAATACCGGCGACAAGCCCCTGCACGCGCAGACGCGCGTGTTTCATTGGACCCAGGCCAACGGAAAGGACGAGCTGACCGCGACGCAGGCGATGCTGACCAGCCCGCCGATGCTGGACCTGGCGCCGGGCGGGCGCCAGCTGGTGCGGGTGATCCGCACCGGCGCCGCGGCAACCGTCGGCGAGGACGCCTTCCGGGTCCTCGTCGACGAGTTGCCACAGCCCGACCCGCAGCGTCAGGCGTCCAGCGTCGAGTACGTGCTGCGCTACTCGATCCCGGTGTTCGTCGGCGGCGCGCCGCCGGTCGCGGGCGCGGCGGCGGCCAGCACGCTGCAGGCGTCCTTCGAACGCGGCAGCGACGGACTCGCGCTGGTCGTGCACAACGCCGGCGCGCGCCACGTCCAGCTCAGCAACGTCAGCCTGCTCGGTGCGGACGGCCACGAGCAGCTGCTGAGCGCGGGCCTGCTCGGCTACGTGTTGCCCGGCATGACGATGCGCTGGCCGCTGCCGGCGCCAGCAGGTGCGTTCGATGCCGGTGTCCGGCTCAAGGCAAGGATCAATGGCGAAGCGGTCGAACAGACGATTGCGGTCAGCGCGCTGCCTCGCTAGCGTCCTGCTGCTGCAGGGCATCGCGATCGCCGCACCGGCGCCGGACCCGGCCACGCTGGCGGTGATCGCCGACACCGGCGACGCGTCGGCGGGCGACGGCGCGGACCTGTATCTGGAGGTCGTGCTCAACGGCAATCCGGCCACGCGCATCGCGCATTTCCGGCAGTCCGGCGCACGCCTGCGCGCGAGCGCCGCGACGCTGCGCGCGCTCGGCTTGCGCCTGCCGCCCGGCGTCGATCCGGTGGACCTGGGCGATCTGGCCGGCGTGAGCTTCCACTACGACGAGGGCCGCCAGCGCGTGGCCATCCGCGCGCCCGCCGCGCTGCTCGACCTGCCAATCGAGGTCCTCAACGCGCACGAGGCCGCCATCCCGCAGCCGCAGGCGTCGCCCGGGGCCCTGCTCAACTACGACGTGTACGGCACGCGCGACGACGGCGGCGCCGTCGGCCTCGCGGCGTCGACCGAACTGCGTGCGTTCAACGCCTGGGGCGTGCTGTCCAACAGCGCGATCACGCGCGCGACGCAGGACGCGGGCTGGAGCGCCGCGACCGTGCGCCTGGACACGACGTTCAGCCGCTCCTTCGTCGACGGCGCCACCACGCTGCGCCTCGGCGACATGACCAGCGGCAACCTGGCCTGGACGCGCGCGACGCGCCTCGGCGGCGTGCAGTGGCAGCGCAACTTCGCGCTGCAGCCGGACCTGATCACGTTCCCGGTCCCGGCGTTCTACGGCCAGGCCGCGCTGCCGTCGACGGTCGACCTCTACATCGACGGCCTCCGCCGCTACAGCGGCCAGGTGCCGGCCGGACCGTTCCGGCTCGACACGGTGCCGGTCGTGAACGGCAATGGCCAGGCGCAGGTCGTCGTCACCGACGCGCTCGGCCGCCAGAACTCGCTCGCGTTCGCGTTCTACACGACCAACCAGCTGCTGCGCCGTGGCTTGAGCGACTATTCGCTGGAGGCCGGCTTCGTGCGCCGCGGCTACGGCGCGGAGTCGTTCGCCTATGGCCACGACGCGGTCGCGAGCGGCAGCTACCGGCGCGGCGCGACCGACTGGCTGACGCTGGAGGGCCACGCCGAGGGCGGCGCCGGCCTCGCCAACGCCGGGATCGGCGCGGTGGTCGCGTTCGATGGACTCGGCGTCGTCAACGCCGCGGCGGCCGGCAGCCACCACGCCGGCCACGGCGGCTCGCTCGCGCAGCTGGGCTACAGCTGGCGCAATGAACGCTTCAACGTCTCGCTCGACAGCACGCGCAGCTTCGGCCGCTACCGCGACGTGGCGGCGCTGGACGGCCAGCCGCCAGCACGACGCTCGGACCGCGTCGTGGCCGGCGCCACGCTCGGCCGCGCCGGCAGCCTCGGCCTGAGCTACGTCGCGCTGCAGTATCCCGGTGAGTCTCGCTCGCGCTACGCCAGCGCGTTCTATTTCCGCTCGCTCGGCAACCGCGCCTCGCTCAATCTCAGCGTCAACCAGAATCTCGACGAGCGGGCCGACCGCAGCCTCTTCGTCGGCCTGAGCCTTGCTCTCGACCACGGCACGAGCGCGGGCCTGTCGCTGCAGCACGATGCGCGCGGCAACCTCGTCGCGCTCGACGCGAGCCGCCCGCTCGACCCGGACGGCGGCTCCGGCTGGCGCACGCGCGTGCAGGACGGCAGCCAGGGCCGCGGCGGCCAGGCCGAGGCCGGCTGGCGCGGCCAGCAGGGCGAGGTCTTGGCCGGCGTGCAGGCCGCGGGCGGCCACTCGCAGGTTTACGCCGATGCCGGCGGCGCGCTGGTGTTCATGGGCGGCCAGTTCTTCGCGGCGCGACGCATCAACGATGCGTTCGCGGTCGTCTCCACCGACGGCGTGGCCGGCGTGCCGGTGCTGCTGGAGAACCGGCCGATCGGCACGACCAACGCGCGCGGCGCGTTGCTCGTCACGCCGCTCAATGCGTACCAGCGCAACCAGCTCGCGATCGATCCGATGCAGTTGCCGGCCGACCTGCGCATCGAGCGCGTCGACGCCGAGGTGGTGCCGTCCGACCGCGCCGGCACGTTGGTGCGTTTCGGCATGCAGCCGGTCGCCGCGGCTTCGATCATCCTGCACGATGCCGGGGGCCATCCGCTGCCGGTCGGCAGCCGCGTACAGCTGCAAGGCCAGCCGGCATCGAACGGCGTGGTCGGCTACGACGGCATCGTCTATCTGGAAGGACTGGGCGCGCGCAACGTACTCGACGTGCAGACCACGGCCGGCCGCTGTCTCGCGCAATTCGACTACCCGTCCGGACGACAGACCGTGCCGGTCATCGGGCCGCTGGCCTGCCGCAAGGAGACGCCCTGATGCTGCCATTGCGCCAACGCACCGCCTTGCTGCCGGCAAGCCTCGCACTGCTGCTGGCCGCGCCGGCGTGCGCGCAGAACATCACCTGCACGGCATCGATGAGCGCGCTCGCGTTCGGGACCGTCAACCCGCTCGCCAGCCAGACCGACGCCACCGCGACGCTGACCTATTCCTGCACCAACGGCTCGAACCAGACGCGCTCGGCGCGGGTCTGCTTCAGCATCGGCGAGCCGGGTGGCGGGGCGACCAATCCGCGTTTGATGAGCAGCGGCGCGAACAAGCTGCAGTTCCAGATGTACCAGGACGCTGCGCGTTCGCTGGTCTGGGGCAGCAGCTTCTTCGGCGCGTTCGCGACACCGTTCGTGACGACCTTTACGCTCGCCAAGAACACCAGCACCGGATCTCAAACGGCAACGCTGTATGGCCGCGTGCTCGCCAACCAGGCCACCGTGGTGCCAGGCGCCTACACGAACCCCTACCTGAACGCCGATACCGCGATCACGATCAACGAGGCCAACGGCACCACGCCGCCGTCGGCGTGCAGCATGACCCAGACGGGCCAGTATTTCCCGTTCACGGTCAGCGCAACGGTCGACAAGCGCTGCAACGTGAGCGCCAGCGCGCTCGACTTCGGCACGACCGGCCTGCTCACGGCCGCTACCCCGGGCACCTCGACGATCGGCGTGCAGTGCTCGGCTGGCGCCGCGTACACGGTCGGCCTCGATGCCGGCCTGAACGGCGGCGGCAACATCAACGCACGCCGCATGGTGCTCGGCGCCGGCGCGGTCGGTTACCAGCTCTATTCGAACGCGACGCGCACCACGGTCTGGGGCAACACGACCGGCAGCAACACGGTCGCCGGCTCCGGCACCGGCGCGACGCAGAACTACACCGTGTACGGCCTCGTCCCGGCGCAGACGACGCCGGCCGCCGGCACCTACCAGGACACGATCACGGTGACCGTCACGTACTGAAGCCCCGCCGCCGACCGCTCAGCGCGAGGAAACGTACTTCTCGCGCCGGATCTGCGGCACCGGCAGGCCGGCTTCCTTGAGCATCGCGAAGCACTGGTCGACCATGTCCGGGTTGCCGCACAGGTAGGCGATGTCGTGCGCGGCGTTCGGCCCGAGCTCGCCGAGCGCGACCTGCACGCGGCCGTTGCGGTCGTGCGGGCGCGGCACCGCGCGCGGCACGCGGCTGAAGCACGGATGGAACGTGAAGCCGGGCACCTCGCGCGCGAACGCCTCGAATTCCTCGCCGTACAGCAGCTCGGCCTCGGTGCGCGCGCCGTAGACCAGCGCGAACGTGCAGCCGCGCGTCTGCGTCAGCGTGCGGATCTGCGGCAGCATCGCGCGGTACGGCGTCACGCCGGTGCCGGTGGCGACCAGCAGGTAGCGCCGGTTGGTGTCGGCGTCCATCAGGCAGAAGCGGCCATACGGCCCGCTCGCGTCGATCGTGCCGCCCTCGTCGAGCTGCGACAGCAATGCGGTCGCCGCGCCGCCCTCGACGTACGACACCGCGATCTCCAGGCGCTGCACGCGGCCCGAGCCGTCGCCGACCGTGCCGACCGAATAGCTGCGCTTGGTCGCCTTGCCGTCGTCGTAATGGAAGTGGATCTGGATGAACTGGCCGGGCACGAACGCGAACGGCGCGCCGTCCTCGCGCTCGAACGCGAGATGGCGGACGGCCGGGGCCAGCATGTGGCTGGCGACGAGGCGGAGCTTGAAATGTTCCATCGAGGCGGGGACGGCGGCGGATGACAGCCCGCTATACTAGCAGGCGGTCGCGCCCGCCCCCTGCCAGCACCCCGATGACAACGATCCCCGCGCTCGACGTGGTCGAGCTGAAGAAGACCTACGCGAACGGCGTCGCGGCGCTCAAGGGCGTCTCGCTGACCGTGCAACCGGGCGATTTCTTCGCCCTGCTCGGCCCCAACGGCGCCGGCAAGTCGACCCTGATCGGCATCCTGTCCTCGCTGGTCAATGCCAGCGGCGGCGATGCGCGCATCTTCGGCGTGTCGATCCGCACGCAGCGCAGCGCGGCGATGCGCCTGGTCGGCCTGGTGCCGCAGGAAATCAACTTCAACCTGTTCGAGCGGCCGTTCGACATCTGCGTCAACCAGGCCGGCTTCTACGGCATCCCGCGCGCCGTCGCGCGCGAACGCGCCGAGAAGTACCTGAAGGAACTGGCGCTGTGGGACAAGGCGTTCGAGTCCGCGCGCACGCTGTCGGGCGGCATGAAGCGGCGCCTGATGATCGCGCGCGCGATGATGAGCGAGCCGCGCCTGCTGATCCTGGACGAGCCGACCGCGGGCGTGGACATCGAGATCCGCCGCTCGATGTGGAAGTTCATCAGCGCGATCAACGCGGCCGGCACCACGGTGATCCTGACCACGCATTACCTCGAGGAAGCCGAGCAGCTCTGCCGCAACATCGCGATCATCGACAAGGGCCGCATCATCGAGAACACGACGATGAAGCGGCTGCTGGCCAAGCTCGACGTCGAGACGTTCGTGCTCGACGTGGCCGAGCCGGCCTACACGCTGCCGGTGGTTCCCGGCGTGCGGCTGACGCAGGTGGACGAGTTCACGCTGGAGGCGGAAATGTCGCGCGAGCACGACCTCAACTCGCTGTTCGCGGCGCTGTCGCAGGGCGGCATCACGGTGCGCTCGATGCGCAACAAGGCGAACCGGCTGGAAGAACTGTTCGTGCGGCTGGTCGAGGCGGGCGCGGCGAAGACCGGCAAGGAGGCGGCATGAACCGCATGCAGGCACTGCAGGAAGAAGGCCGCGGCATGAGCGCCAACCCGAACCTGGTCGCGCTCGGCACGATCACGCGGCGCGAGGTCATGCGCATCCTGCGCATCTGGACGCAGACGCTGCTGCCGTCGGCGATCACGATGACGCTGTACTTCGTGATCTTCGGGCGCATGGTCGGCAGCCGCATCGGCGAGATCGCGCCGGGCATCGCCTACATCGACTACATCGTACCGGGCCTGATCATGATGGCGGTGATCACCAACAGCTACGGCAACATCTCCTCCTCGTTCTTCGGCGCCAAGTTCGGCCGCCACGTCGAGGAAATGCTCGCCTCGCCGATGCCGAGCTGGGTGATCCTGACCGGCTACGTCGCCGGCGCGATGCTGCGCGGCCTGATCGTCGCGGTGATCGTGCTGGCGATCTCGCTGTTCTTCACGCGCATCCACCTGTACCACCCGTGGATCACGCTGGCGACCGTGCTGCTGACCTCGGCGGTGTTCTCGCTGGCCGGCTTCGTCAATGCAATCTACGCCAAGAAGTTCGACGACATCGCGCTGGTGCCGACCTTCGTGCTGACCCCGCTGACCTACCTCGGCGGCGTGTTCTACTCGGTCAACGCGCTCGGCGCGCCGTGGCGCGAGCTGTCTTACGCCAACCCGATCCTGTACATGGTCAACGCGTTCCGCTACGGCCTGCTCGGACTGACCGACGTCTCGCTCGGCGTCGCGTTCGTGGTCATGTCCGCGTTCGCGGTGGTGCTGGGCGCGATCGCGCTGCGCCTGCTCGAGCGCGGAATCGGCTTGCGCTCCTAGGCCCTGCGCGCGCCGCGCGGCGGCGGCCTCGACGGGATACGGCATGAGCGGCGGAAGCCGCGCTGCCCCGGCGCCGGTCGCGGCACCCGCATCACGTGTGCCGCCGGCCGTTCGCCGCAAGCCTGCCGGCGAACGGCCGCACCGGAACGTGCGGACCGTGCGGCGAGCGCAAGGATGCGCGCGGGGCTCGGGATCAGCCGCCCTCGGTCCCGGGCGCCGTGCCGGTGGCACGGGGCGTGCCGAAATAGGCGGCGTCGTAGAGCGTCAGGTCCACGGCGGGAGGGGCCGGGGCATTGGTGGAAAAGTCGAGGATCGTTCCGTCGCTTTCCCAGCGCGCGGTGGTGCGATCGAACGATTTCCCGGCCTTGTCCTGCGCGGTGCCGTGTTCGAGTTTCGGCTCGCCGTAGGTCTTCGTGAGCGTGTCGAGGATGCCGTCGAACCAGCCCTTGTCGATCCGCGAAACGCGGATCTGCACCAGCCGGCCCTCGTGGAAGCGATAGAAGATGGCGACGTGGCGCCCGGCGAAGTTCTCGTTCTGCAGGCGCGGGAACTCGTCGACGGCCGGGCTCTTCCGGCAGATCTTGTCGCCCGCCCGCGCATCCGTCGCGGTGTCGCAGGTCCAGCGCTTGCCGTAGGAGCGCGCCACCTGCTCGATCGGCATGCCGATCGTCTTGCCGTTGATGTCCAGGCTCCACGCCGGACCGGCGCAGGTCGCGGCCGCCAGGCCGAGCAGCGACGAAACGATGGCACGCATGATGTTTTCTCCCCGCACGATGATGGATGGGGATCGTATCCAGTCGCGATCCCCATCGCACGCATGCTGGCGATCAGCGCTTCAGCGCACGCGCGAACGCATCGGCCAGCGCGCTGTTGCCGGCCGGCGCCGCGGCCGGCTTCTTCGGCGCGGGGCCGCGCTGGCCGCCGCGCTCGGGGCGCTCGCCGCCGGCCGGACGGCCGCCGCGCGCTTCGCCCGGCACGTCGTCCAGGCGCATGCTCAGGGCGATGCGCTCGCGCGGCAGGTCGACCTCCATCACCTTGACCTTGACGATGTCGCCGGCCTTGACCGCCTCGCGCGGGTCGCGCACGAACTTGTGCGACAGCGCCGACACGTGCACGAGGCCGTCCTGGTGCACGCCGATGTCGACGAACGCGCCGAACGCGGCGACGTTGGTGACGCGGCCTTCGAGGATCATGCCGACAACGAGGTCCTTGAGGTCCTCGACGCCCTCGGCGAACGTCGGCGCGACGAAGCTCGGGCGCGGGTCGCGGCCGGGCTTTTCCAGTTCCTTCAGGATGTCGCGCACGGTCGGCACGCCGAAGCGCTCGTCGGTGAAGTCCTCCGCGCGCAGCGTGCGCAGGAACGCGCCGTCGCCGACCAGCTGCTTAACCTCGCGGCCGCAGGCCTTGATGATGCGCTCCACCACCGGATAGCTCTCCGGGTGCACGCCGCTGGCGTCGAGCGGATCGGCACCGTGCGGGATGCGCAGGAAGCCGGCGCTCTGCTCGAACGCCTTGTCGCCCAGGCGCGGCACCTTCTTCAGCGCCGCGCGCGTGGCGAACGCGCCGTGCTCGTCGCGGTACTTGACGATGTTCTCGGCCACGCTCGCCGACAATCCGGCCACGCGCGCGAGCAGCGGCGCCGAGGCGGTGTTGACGTCGACGCCGACCGCGTTGACGCAGTCCTCGACCTTCGCATCGAGCGCGCGCGCGAGCTTGCCCTGGTTGACGTCGTGCTGGTACTGGCCGACGCCGATCGCCTTCGGCTCGATCTTGACCAACTCGGCGAGCGGATCCTGCAGGCGCCGCGCGATCGACACCGCGCCGCGCAGGGACACGTCCAGGTCCGGGAATTCCTTCGCGGCGAGCTCGGAGGCCGAGTAGACCGAGGCGCCGGCTTCGCTGACGACGATCTTGGCGATCTTCGCCTTGTCGCCGAGCTTCCGGATCACTTCGCCGGCGAGCTTGTCGGTCTCGCGCGAGGCGGTGCCATTGCCGATCGCGATCAGCGCGACGCCGTGCTTGAGGCACAGCGCGCCGAGTTCGGCCAGCGACTGGTCCCACTGCCGGCGGGGCTCGTGCGGATACACGGTGGTGGTCGCGAGCAGCTTGCCGGTCGCATCGACCACCGCGACCTTGACGCCGGTGCGGATGCCCGGATCCAGGCCCATCACCGCCTTCGGGCCGGCCGGCGCGGCCAGCATGAGGTCCTTCAGGTTCTCGCCGAACACGCGGATCGCCTCGTCCTCGGCCGCCTCGCGCGCCCGCGCGAACAGGTCGAGCGTCAGCGACAGGTGCAGCTTGACGCGCCAGGCGAGGCGGCAGGTCTCGGCCAGCCAGGCGTCGGCGGCGCGCCCGCGCGCGGCGATGCCGGCGTGGTCGGCGATGCGCTGCTGCGCTTCGAGGTGCCCCTGCTCGGGCTCGGCAGTCGGCGCCAGCTCCAGCGCCAGCACGCCCTCGTTGCGCGCGCGCATCAGCGCGAGCAGGCGGTGCGAGGGAATCTTCGCGATCGGCTCGGCATGGTCGAAGTAGTCGCGGAACTTGGCGCCTTCGGCTTCCTTGCCCTCGATCACCTTGGCCACGATCTGGCCCTGCTTCCACACCCACTCGCGCAGACCACCGACCAGCGCGGCGTCCTCGGCGATCGTCTCGATCAGGATCTGGCGCGCGCCGTCGAGCGCGGCCTTGACGTCCGGCACGCCCTTGTCGGCATCGACGAACGCGGCCGCGCGCTGCTCCGGCGCGACGCTCGGGTCCTCGCGCAGCGCCCGCGCGAGCGGCTCCAGCCCGGCCTCGCGCGCGATCTGCGCCTTGGTGCGGCGCTTGGGCTTGTACGGCAGGTACAGGTCCTCCAGGCGCGCCTTGGTGTCGGCCTCGAGGATCTGCGCCTTCAGCGCGTCGTCGAGCTTGCCCTGCTCGGCGATGCTGTCGAGGATCGCGGCACGGCGGTCTTCGAGCTCGCGCAGGTAACCCAGGCGCTCTTCGAGCAGGCGCAGCTGGGTGTCGTCGAGGCCGCCGGTGACCTCCTTGCGGTAGCGCGCGATGAACGGCACGGTCGCGCCGCCGTCGAGCAGTTCGACGGCGGCCCTGACCTGCGCCGGCTGCGCGGCGATGTCGGCGGCGATGCGGTGTTCGATGGAAAGCATGCGGTCGATCGGTCCTTGCAGGATGCGAAAACAGGCAAGGCCGCTGTCGCGGCCCTGCGAGGCCGGATTCTAACCGCGGTGGCGCGGGCACCGCCGGCAAGCGGCGCACGATTCGACGCCACGGCGGTCGCGACGGTTTGCCGTGGGCGCCGCGGCGGCTTGCGCTCAGCCGCGAAATCCGCAGCGCCCTGGGGAGGGTGGCCATGTCACGCATTGCCCGCTGGGGAGCGGTCCGTGGAATGTTGGTGCGTGTCTGGTCGCTGGCCGGCGCGGCGGCGCACGCGCAGTGGTCGTCGGATGCGTCGGGCGACCTGGTCGTATCGGACCGGCCCGGGCGCCAAGGCGGCGCGCGCATGGTGGCGACCGCCGATGGCGGCTTCCACGTCGCCTGCGAGGATGCGGCCTCGCCGGTGGGCGTGCAGCGGCTGGACGCGGCCGGCCGCGAGCTGTGGGCGCACGATGGCGTGGCGACCGCAAGGGCGGGCAACTTCACCGATTTGACGATCGATGCCGACGGCAACGCGGTCATCGCCCTGCTCGCCGGCTCCGCCACCGCCTCCGTCAAGGTCGCGCCGGACGGCGGTTTTCCGTGGGGCGCGGGCGGCCGCATCCTTCCCGACAGCGCGACCTCCACCGTGCTCGCGGCGGCGACCAGCGATGGCGGCCTCGTCGGCCTGTGGAACGAGGGGGGTGGATTCCGGCTGCAGAAGCTCGACGCCGCCGGCGACGCGCAATGGGACGGGCGCGGACCTGCCGGCCCGCCCGCAGCGGATCGCCCCCCCCTCGCGCTGCCCGAAGGGCGCGGCACCCGGATGCGCCTGGCGCATCCGGGTTTCGAGGGCCCGGGCAGGATGCGGCGCTCAATCGCCGCAGAGCCCGCGCCGGACTGGTCCGGGCATGCCCGGTTGGTTCACCCGTTACAGACGGCAGTTTTCGAGGTCATCGGCAAAGACGAGCTCGCCGCCGTTGACGACATCGAACGTCGCGCTGCCGGCCAGGCTGCCGCTGCCCGCGCTCAACACCTTGCCGATGGCCAGCGTGTAGAAGCGCACCGTGGCATTGGCCGGGAAGCTGGCGACTCCGTTGCTGACGGTGGCCTGTGCCAGCGTCACCGGGTTGCCGCAGGCGGTGGTCGCCAGCGTGACCTGCGAGGTCGAGTCGGTCGTGATCACGCGGCCGTCCACGTCCACGATCGACACCGTCACCGCGCCGAGGCGATCGCCGCGGAACACGTTCGCCACCGGCGCCACCACGAGGTGGTGCGGCGGGTTGGCGGCGAAGTTCGCGACCACGCTGCAGTTGGCGGTGATCGCGCCGGTGGTGTAGCTGTTGCCGTTCAGCGCGCCGGCCGGGCAGGAACCAGTCACGTTCAGGACGTGGTAGCCGGCGTTCGGCGTCAGCACGAAGGTCCGGGTCGCGCCACTCGCCACCGTTTGCGGCGTGTCGGGCGAGATCGTGCCATTGCCGCTGGAGCTCGGCGTCACCGTGAACGTGTCGATCGCGAAGCTCGCGATCACCGTGCAATCGGCATTGACCGCGTTCGTCGTGTACGTGTTGCCGGCGAGCGTACCGCCGCAGGTGCCGCCGACCGGCGTGACGACGTGGTAGTTCGGCGCCGGGCTCAGCGTGAACGTCGTGGTCGCCCCGNCCGCAGGTGCCGCCGACCGGCGTGACGACGTGGTAGTTCGGCGCCGGGCTCAGCGTGAACGTCGTCGTCGCCCCGTGGTTCACCGTCTGCGCGGTCGACGGCGAGATCGTGCCGTTGCCGCCGTTCACGCTCGGCGTCACCGCGTGCGTGTCGATCGCGAAGCTCGCGATCACCGTGCAATCGGCATTGACCGCGTTCGTCGTGTACGTGTTGCCGGCGAGCGTACCGCCGCAGGTGCCGCCGACCGGCGTGACGACGTGGTAGTTCGGCGCCGGGCTCAGCGTGAACGTCGTGGTCGCACCCTGGTTCACCGTCTGCGGGGTCGACGGCGAGATCGTGCCGTTGCCGCTGGCGCTCGGCGTGACCGTGAACGTGGGCGCCGCCACCGTCACCGGCTTGGTGATCGAATCGGTCGCGCCGAGGTTGTCGGTCACGGTCAGCGTGACGCTGTAGGTGCCCGCAGCGGCGTAGGTGTGGCTCGGGTTGGTCGCCGTCGACGTCGCGCCGTCGCCGAACGTCCACGAGCGCGAGGCGATGCTGCCGTCGCTGTCGGTGGAGCCATCGGTGAAGTTCGCCGTGAGGCCGGTCGTGGTGAAGCCGAAATTCGCCGTCGGCGGCACGTTCGACGTCGCCACCGTCACCGGCTTGCTGATCGTGTTGGTGGCGCCACCGTCGTCGGTCGCGGTCAGCGTGACGGTGTAGCTTCCGGCCGCCGCATAGGTGTGGCTGGGGTTCTGCTGCGTGGAGGTAGTACCGTCGCCGAACGTCCATGCCCACGACGCGATCGTGCCGTCGCTGTCGCTGGACGCGTCGGTGAACTGGGCGGTCAGGCCGTTCGTGGTGAAGGTGAAGTTCGCCGTCGGCGCGGCGTTGCCGCTGGGGACGTATTCCCACACCGAGCGGCCGAACGTGGCGGCGCGGATCAGGCTGCCATCGTCGGCCACGTACAGGTCGGTCACGTTCACCAGCGGCATGCCGGCGCCGTAGCGCGTCCAAGTCGCGCCGCTGTTGTCGGAGGTGTACACGCCCAGGTGCGTGGCGGCGTACAGCGTGCTGCTGCTCAGCGGATCGACGATGAGGCTGTTGACCGGAATGCCGGCCGGGAAACCCGAGGCGCCGCTGTCGATCGCGGTCCAGCTGGTGCCGCCATTGGCCGAGCGCCACAGGTGCGTGGCCTGTGCATCCGGCGCCACCGAGGCGATGTAGATGATGCTCGGATTGGCCGGATCGAACGTGATCGAGGACAGGCTCAGGCCGTTGCCGGGCAGGCTCGTGCTGCTGCCGATCTGCGTCCAGCTGGTGCCGCCGTTGGTGGTGAGGTAGGCGCGGCCCGAGTTGGCGACGACGCCGATCGTGTTCGCGCTGCTCGCCGCCACGCCGATGTTGCGGATCGAGAGGCCGCTGGTCGGCAGGCCGCTGGTGCCGAGCGCGGCCCAGTTCGAAGCGTAGTTCGTGCTCTTGTAGACCTTGGCGTTGCTGTAGGTGAACAGGGTGTTGCCGCTGGGGTCGCCCTTCCACTCCGCGATGCGCGTGATGAATGGCGCGGTGCTGGAGTTGTTGCATTCGGTGATGCCGCTGCAGCTTTGGCTGAAGCTGGTGCCGCCGTTGGTGCTCTTGTAGATGCGGCTGTAGTACAGGCTGCCGAGCATCTGGCTGGCATTGGAGCGGTTGACGTTGCAGCCGAAGCCATCGCCACCGATGATCTGGTTGAACACGGCCGTGTTGCCGTCGCGCACGCGCGTGCCGTTGTCCTGCAGGCCGGCGACCACGGCGTTGCGGTTGGCGACCGAGGAGCCGACCTGGTAGATCAGGTGCGAGGCGATGCCGCGGTTGAGCGTGTCGGTGAAGGTGCTGCCGTTGTTGGTGGAGCGGAAGATGCCGCCGTCGGTGCCGAAGTAGACGGCGCCGTTGCTGGCGATGTGGCCGGCATGGAAGTCGGCATGCACGTAGGGCAGGCCACTCTGCGCCAGCCAGTCGGTCGCCTTCGCGTAGGTGCCGCCGCCGTCGGTGGTCTTGGCGGCGGTCAGCGCACCGCCGAAATAGACGACATCGGCATTGGTCGGGTCGATCAGCACCACCTGGTTGTACCAGCCCTGCCCGTTCAGCAGCGTATTGACCCGCGTGGAGGTGGCATTCGAGTAGGTCTTGTAGGTCGTGCCGGTCTTGGCGACGCCGGTCCAGGTCACGCCGTTGTCGGTGGACTTGAAGAAATTGGCGACGTCGGTGGATCCGCCGGTGTAGGACGTGTTGTTGGCCGCCTCGACGTACATGACGTTGCGATTGGACGGCGCCGCCGCCACGGTCAGGCGGGTGATGCCGCCGCTGTCGGTGATGCCGCTGGAGCGGGCCCAGGTGGCGCCGTTGTCGGTGGAGCGCCAGATCTGGCCGTTGGTCTGGTAGCTGGCGTTGTTGTGATCGGCCTCCAGGCTCAGCACGAAGTTGCTGCCACCACCCCAGGCGATGGACCAGACGTACGGATCGCCCGTCGTCGACATCGGGTCGATCGTGACCTTGCTGAAGCTCGCGCCGCCGTTGGTCGAGCGATACAGGCCGGCATTGGTGCCGGCCAGCACGATGTTGGTGTCGGTGCGCGCGACTTCGATCGCGGGAATGATGGTGGCGTTGCCGAGGTAGACGACGCTGCCCCAGTTGTCGCCGCCGTCGGTCGACTTGACCAGGCCCATGCCGGTGCCGTCGAACGGATCGCCCAGGCCCAGGTACAGCGTGTTGGCATTGTCGGGCGCCATCGCGAGCGTGCCGACCGAGAGCGATCCGAGCGTTTCGGTCTTCGCTGCCCAGGTGCTGCCGTTGTCGGTCGATTTCCACACGCCGCCGCCGGAGAACGCCACGTAGATGACGTTGGCGTTGGCCGGATCGGTGACGATCGCATTGACGCGGCCGGCGTCGGTGACGTTCAACGTGCCGCCGTTGATCGCGTAGTTGGCGCTGGTCGGGCCGATGTTGAGCCAGTTGCCGTTGGCCGCGGCGACCAGCGGCGCGAGCACGTCGGTCACCGGGCTGGAGGTGCCGCTGTAAGGCATCAGCGCGGCATGGCGTTCGCGCTCGCGCTTGGCAGCCTCGTTGAGGAAGCGCTGGTACTCCGGCGAAAACAGCGCCTGTTTCTGGCTGAGGCCGCCATCGCTGCCACGGGCCAGGTCGTCGTTGTACCACTCGGCCATCGCCTTGCGGCGCGCGGTGGCGTCATCGTGCTCGCCTTCCTGCTCGGCGAACACCGCCGCCGGCGCCGCCAGCAGCAGGCCGAGCAGCAGGCTCCGGCCCCATTGCGTCAACTTCACGTTCATTCCGGTTCCCCAACGGTTGATAGTCGGCGGCCGCGCCGCCTTTCGCCCACGCACGCGACGGCGTCCCCGTCATACGGCGGAGACACAGGATCGGATCGCGGAGCCGCGCATCCTGCCACGGTCTGCAGGGAAATGGTTCCTCGGGGAATCGCCGGGAATGTAAAGACGGGCCGTCGCGTGCGCGCCACCGCGGCCTCGCTGCCGCGGCAAGGCCGGGCTCCGGCGCGATTTCCCGCGCCCGATCAACGACAAGCGCGCCGATCGGCGGGCTTGTCGTCAGCGACGCCCTCGGATGGGCGCCGCGCATGCGCGCGGCGGCAGGCGCGAGCGGTGGCTGCCGTCGCTCAGGCTTTCAGCACGCCCGAGCGCTTGGCCACGTGCGTCGAGATCGCGTCCATCAGCGGCGGCGACAGGCAGTCGTACGGCTCCAGGCCGATCTCCTTCAGCCGCGCGCGCACCGCGCCCATGTTGGCCGGGTCGGCGCCGGCCTCGATGATCGAGGACACGAACGCGGCGAACGTCGGCGGCGACCAGCCGTGCTGCGGCGACAGCTCGGTGTGCACGAAGTCCAGGCCGTAAAACGGATGATCCTTGTTCTCGATGCGCCCGTACATGTGCGTGCCGCAGGCCGTGCAGGCATGCCGCTGGATCGTCGCCTTGTCGTCGACGACCTTCAGCTTCTGCGCGTTCTTCGTCACCGTGAGCTTGTCGCGCGGCACCACCGCGACCATCGAGAACAGTGCGCCGGCCGGCTTCCAGCAGCGCGTGCAGCCGCAGACGTGGTTGTGCGCGCTCTGCGCGTCGATGCGCACCTCGACCGGATCCCGTGCGCACTTGCACACCAGCGTGCCGCCGCTGAAGCCGGGCACGGCCGGGGCGATGCCATGATCGACCGACGGATGGATCGTGACTGCCATGGGGTCCTCCGCTTGCTCGGGTGGCCTGCTTGCGAGCCCTCCCCTTCAAGGGGAGGGTTGGGTGGGGATGGTGTTGTTCTTGTGTCGCCGTGTTTGCGAAAACCGACCCGCATCCATGCGTTTTCCGCTCGCATCCCTGCGAGCGGGTTACTTCTCTTTCCTTGTCCATCTCGTTTGGTACAAGCATCCATCCCTGGGGCGCCTGCCGCTCGACATCCCTGTCTCGCCCTCAGCCGCCTGAGAGCGGCTTCGACCCCAACAGCGGCGCCCGCAGGGCTCCCCTGCCCTGCGGGTACGTGGTCGCCGGCCGGGGTTCGCCGACGGCACCTCCGTGTGCCGACGGCGAACGCGCGCGCATCGTGCGCGCGCCCCTGTGGGCTGATCCGTCCGGCGCCCACCGCCGCTGAACGGGGACCCGGAAAAGCAGCGCGCTCCTGCGCGCAGAAGCACAAGCAACAGCAACAGCAAGCAACTGCGATCTGGCTGATTGTTCTTGTCGACACACTCTCAGTACTTGATCACCGAGCGGATCACCTTGCCCTCGTGCATCAGCGTGAACGCCTCGTTGATGTCGTCCAGCGGCAGCACCGCCGAGACGAACTCGTCGATCTTCAGTTCGCCGTCCATGTAGCGGTCGACGTAGCCGGGCAGCTGCGAGCGGCCCTTCACGCCGCCGAACGCCGAGCCGCGCCAGACGCGCCCGGTGACGAGCTGGAACGGCCGCGTGCAGATTTCCTGGCCGGCGCCGGCGACGCCGATGATGATCGACTCGCCCCAGCCCTTGTGGCAGCACTCCAGCGCCTGGCGCATGACCTTGGTGTTGCCGATGCACTCGAACGAGTAGTCGACGCCGCCGTCGGTCAGGTCGATGATGACCTGCTGGATCGGGATGTCCTTGTGGTCGTTCGGGTTGATGAAGTCGGTCGCACCGAGCGCCTTGGCCATCGCGAACTTGTCCGGATTGGTGTCGATCGCGACGATGCGCGAGGCCTTGGCCATGACCGCGCCCTGCACGACCGACAGGCCGATGCCGCCGAGGCCGAACACCGCCACGGTCGAGCCGGGCGTGACCTTGGCCGTGTTCAGCACCGCGCCGACGCCGGTGGTGATGCCGCAGCCGAGCAGGCAGACCTTGTCCAGCGGCGCGGCCGGATTGATCTTCGCGAGCGCGATCTCCGGCAGCACGGTGTATTCGGAGAACGTGCTGGTGCCCATGTAGTGCAGGATCGGCTTGCCGTTCATCGAGAAGCGCGAGGTGCCGTCCGGCATCAGGCCCTTGCCCTGCGTCACGCGGATCGCCTGGCACAGGTTGGTCTTGCCCGAGCGGCAGAACTTGCACACGCCGCATTCGGGCGTGTACAGCGGGATCACGTGGTCGCCCGGTTTGACGCTGGTCACGCCGGGGCCGACCTCCTCGACGATGCCGCCGCCCTCGTGGCCGAGGATGGCCGGGAACAGGCCCTCCGGGTCATCGCCCGACAGCGTGAACGCGTCGGTGTGGCAGACGCCGGTCGCGACGATGCGCACCAGCACTTCGCCGGCGCGCGGCCCGTCCAGGTCGACCTGCTCGATCGACAGCGGCTTGTTGGCTTCCCACGCGACCGCGGCACGGGTCTTCATCGCTGCAACCTTCAAGGAAGTGACCAGCGGCGAACGGTGCAATGCGCGTGCCACGCTGCACGGCGGGCGCGCGGCGCGGCCTGCCGCGGGCCTCGCGCCGCGACCGCGCGGCGCTGCGACGGAAATGGCACAGCGGCCGGCGCAGCCGCGGCCGCGGCGGCACAGTCAGGGCGCGATCACGACACCCCACGGCAGCTCGCCGACCGCGATGTCGACGCGCTTGGCCAGCGTCTTCGTGTCGATCACGCTGACGTTGTTGGAGCGGCCGTTGGCGACGTAGAGCTTGCTGCCGTCCGGCGTCAGCGCCATGTTCCACGGCCGCTGGCCGGTCGGGATCTCCTTCACGACCGTATTCGTCGCCACGTCGATGACCGACACGCTGCCGGCGCCGCCATTGGCGACGTAGACGCGGCGGCCGTCCGCGCTCGCGGTCACGCCGGCGGCGCGCAGCGCGGTCGGGATGTTGGCGATGCGCGTGCGCGTGGCGAGGTCGATCACGTCGACGCTGGCCGCGCCCTCCTGCGCGACGTACAGGCGCGTGCTGCCGGGCACGAAGGCGGCGCCGCGCGGATGGCCGCTGGTCGCGATCGTGCCGGTCGAGGCGCGCTTGGCCAGGTCGATCACGTCGAGGTTGTCGGAACCCTCGTTGCTGGTCAGCAGCCGGCGGCCGTCCGGCGTGAATTCGCAGTGCTCCGGATTGCGCCCCTGCACCGGGATGCGCGCGGTGACCGCGAACGTCGCGACGTCGACCAGCAGCGCCTGGTGCTGCCCTTCCGCGCAGACCGCCAGCGTCTTGCCGTCCGGCGCCAGCCGCACGCCTTCGGCCTCCTTGCCGATCGCGACGCGGCGCACGAGCGTGTCGGTGGCGGGGTCGAGCGCGACCAGCGCATCGTGCGCGGCGTCGACCACGTACAGCACGCGCCCGTCGCGCGCGGCCTCGATCGCCTGCAGGCGCTTGCCGAGCTGGCCCTGCCCGGTCAGCGTGCGCACGACCGTGTCGGTCGCGGTGTCGATGACCGAGATCGAACCGCTCTTCTGGTTCGGCACGTAGGCGAACGGCGCGGCCTGCGCCGGCGCCAGCGCGGCGGCGAGCAGCAGGGCGGCGAGGCGCGAAGGAAAGACCAGGACTGGCATCACGGCTCCGGTGCGGACTTGAGGCGGCGACCATAGCGCACAACGCCGCGACTTCCATCGTGCCCGGTCGCGGGCGCTCCGATCCTTCACCAGTTGCGCAACGCCGGATCGCCGGCATATTTCGAGCGGATGTAGGCGAGCAGCTTCCACGCCTCCTCGTCGCTGACCACGCCGGCGAACGCGGGCATGTCGCCGACCACCTTCTCGTGGCCGACGCGCGCGTAGCCTTTCGCCTGCAGGCCGCTGCTGCCGAGCTTGATCAGGTTGAACAACGTGGTGTCGTCGCTGCCGTAGACCCAGGTGTCGTTGATCACCGGCGGGCACATGCCGCCGCCGCCGCCGGCGCCGTGGCAGCCGCTGCAGGCCTTGGCCACGAACAGGTCCTTGCCGGCCGCGATCGCGGCGGCGTCGCCGGTGTCGGGGTTCTTGACGATCGGCAGGCCGTGCGCATTGGTGGCGCCGCCCGCCGCGGCCTGGCCGGCCGCGGTACTCGCCGGCGCGGGCGGCGTGCCGGGCTTGCCCTGCCAGGTCGTGTTCGCGTCCGCCGGCGGCGGCGTGGCGATGTTCCACTGCTCCTTCACCTCCTGCGCGGACGGCAGCGCGGCGACGACGGCTGCGCCGGCGGCGGCCAGCGCAGCGAGGCAAAGCACGAAACGCACGCTCATCGGTTTCTCCATGGGGCTGGGCGCGGCGCTCCTGCGCACGTGCGCCGCGGTTCGCCGGGACGCGGCCGGCGCGTCGTCATTGTGCCCGCGCCAGCAACGCCGCGACTTGCCGGCTGCCCTTGTCGCGCGCGACGTCGAGCGCGGTTTGGCCGTGCGCGTCCGTCGCCGCCGCGTCGGCGCCGGCGGCGAGCAGTGCGCGCGCGGCGGCCACGTCGTCGTCGGCCGCGGCCAGCATCAGCGGCGTGACGCCCGCCCGGTTCGCCGCGCGCGCATCGGCGCCGTGCTGCAGCAGCAGTTCGAACACGTCATCGGAGCCCTGGGCGGCGGCGAACATCAGCGGCGTGTAGCCGGCCGCGTTGGCCGCGTTGACCTGCGCGCCGGCGGCGAGCAGGCCGCGGACCTGCGCCACGTCGCCGGCACGGATCGCGAGCGTCAGCGCGTTCCAGCCCTGCGCGTTCCACGCGTCGATGCGCGCGCCGTGCGCAAGCAGCAACTGCTGCAGGGCGGCGTCCTTGCGCCACACTGCGCTCATCAGCGGCGTCCAGCCGTCGGCGTCGCGCGCGTCGACCGCCGCACCGTGTTCGAGCAGCAGCCGCGCGATCTCGACATGGCCCTCGCGCACGGCCCACTGCAGCGCGTTGTAGGCCGGCTCGGCGACCTGCTCCGGATCGGCGCCTTGCGCGAGCAGCCAGCGCACGCGCGCCGGATCGTCGGCGATCACCGCCGCGGCGAGTTCCTTGTCCGCGTCGGCACCGGCGGCGATGCGTGCTTCGAGCGCGGCCAGCGCGGCCGGCGGCGACGCAGGCCGGTCGCGCGCGGCGTCCTGGTGCGCGCGCTCGATCGCGCCGTACGGGCCGTGCGCCGGCAGCGCGCCGGAGATCACGCACTCGGCGCATTCGACCAGCGGCACGCCGTACGCCTCCAGCACCGCACGGATCGCGTCCTTGTTCGCGGCGAGCGCGGTCTCGAGGCTTTGCTTCAGCGCCGCGTCGCCGCGGCGCACGCCGAGCGACAGCGCGAACTCGAGCGGAATCGTGTCGTCGAGCCGGTTCAGCGGCAGCAGCGCCAGTGGCGCGCGACGCGCGTACCAGCCGGCGACCGGGCCCCACGCCTCGACCGCATCGAGCGTGCCGGCGACGACCTGCTCGACCTGGCGGCCCGGATGGCCCTGCGGCTCGGCGGCCGAGTCGAGGAACGCGTACTGCACCTGCGTGTTGCGCATCACGCCGTGCGCGCGCAGCACCTCGCGCGCGGGCGAGCTCTGCAGCACGCCGATGCGCCAGCGCCTGAGGCGGGGATCATCGAGCGAAACGAGCGGGCGCTCGCGGTCGCTGCGCCAGGCCAGCACGAAGGTGGACTTGTAGTACGGCCGCGTGACCAGCGCCGGCTCGTAATCGGACGGCACGTCCATCAGCACGTCGCAGTGACCAGCACCGAGCGTGCTGCGCGCCAGGCCGCGGCCGTAGTACGGGTACCAGTAGTACTCCAGCGGCGCGCCGAGGCCGCGCGCGAGGATCTGCGCGACCTTGTTCTGGAAGCCCTCGCCCTGCGCGTTCGACAGCGGCAGGTTGCCCGGATCGGCGCACACGCGCAGCGGCGTCGGGTCGGCCGCCACGGCGTGGCCGGCGGCGAGTGCCAGCAGCGCGGCTAGGAAGCGGCGGGCGGCCATGGCGCCATCAGCCCGTGGGAGCGCCGGCAGGCGCGATGCCTTTGGGGCGGCAGAGGCCACGGCATCGCGGCTTCCGCCGCTCCCACCGAAAGCAGCGCTTCGTTGCTCCCGTGGGAGCGCCGGCAGGCGCGATGGCTTTGGGCCGGCAGAGGCCACGGCATCGCGGCTTCCGGCGCTCCCACCGAAAGCGGTGCTTCGTTGCTCCCGTGGGAGCGCTGGCAGGCGCGATGGCTTGGGGCCGCAGTCGAAGCGGATGCGAAGTCGGCCTTCGACCGCACCCTCTCCCCAACCCTTCTCCCGACGGGAGAGGGGATCGGGCGCAGCCCCCGAAGGAGAGGGCCGCACGGCATCAGTTCTGCGCCACCGGCGTCGCCGCCGGCTGGCCGGTGTCGACGCGGAACGTGAACAGCGAGCCGCCGGTCGGGATCTTGTCGAAGCCGCTGGCGTAGGCGAGGCCGACCGCGCCGAGCGCGCCGTACGGATCGGACGGGTCGAGGCCGCCGGCGATCGGCAGGCCGATCCAGCCGCCGATGCCGGTGAACACCGACACGTACTGGTGGCCGGCGACCTTGTAGGTGATCGGGTTGCCGATGATCCCGGACGACAGCTTCTTCGACCACAGCACCTTGCCGGTGTCCTTGTCGACAGCGCGGAACCAGCCGTCGAGCGTGCCGTAGAACACCAGCCCGCCGTCGGTGACGAGCGCGCCGCCCCAGGTCGGGAACTGCTCGTGGATCTCCCACTTGCTCTTGCCGGTGGTCACGTCGAACGCCTTGAACACGCCGAGGTTGCCGGGCTTCTCGGCCTTCATCGCGACGTTGGCGAACACGTACGGGATGCCGGTCATGATCGCGCCGCGCGTCTTCGGCTCGTCCTCCATGTACCAGTTGTTGGTCGGGCAGTAGAAGATCTTCGGCTCCTTCGGATCGACCGCGCACGGCTGCTGGTCCTTGCCGCCCATCGCCGACGGCGAGGCCTTGACCGGCTTGTCGATGTCGAACGGCGAATGCGCCTTGACCTTGACCGGGCGGCCGCTCTTCATGTCGATGCGCTCGGCCCAGTCGACGTTGACGTACTTGTGCGCGTGCAGCAGCGTGCCGTCGCGGCGGTCGAGCACGTAGGCGAAGCCGTTGCGGTCGAAGTTGACCAGCACCGGCTTGCCGTCCAGCTCGACCAGGATGTTCTCGTTGATGCCGTCGTAGTCCCACTGGTCGAACGGCGTCTTCTGGTAGCCCCACACCGCCTCGCCGGTGGCCGGCTTGCGCGCGAAGATCGTCATCGACCACTTGTTGTCCTGCGTGCCGTTGTTGCACTGCTCGTGGGTCTTGTACTTGCAGCGGTAGGTCGGGCTCCACAGGCCCGGGTTGCCGGTGCCGTAGTAGATCAGGTCGAGCTTCGGGTCGTAGCTGATCCAGCCCCATGGCGCGCCGCCGCCGCGCTGCCATTCGTCGCCGGGATAGCCCGAGATGCCGAGGTCGCCGAGCCGGCCGTATTCGGGGTGCGCCTTGTTGAAGCCGGCGCCCAGGCACACGTCCTTGTCGCTGCCGGTGCTCTGGCAGGTCCACAGCTCGTGGCCGTCGGCGAGCGAATACGCCTGCAGGCGCCCGCGCACGCCGAACTCGTTGCCGCCCATGCCGGTGACGACGATGTCCTTGACGATGACCGGCGTCGGCGTCGAGGTCTCGCCCTTCTTCGGATCGGCGCGCTTGACCTTCCACGCCTCCTTGCCGGTCTTCGCGTCGAGCGCGATCAGCTGGCCGTCGAGCGTGTTGAACACGAGCTTGCCGTCGCCATGGGCGAGGCCGCGGTTGACCGTGTCGCAGCAGGCGACCGCGACCGCGTGGTCGTCCTGCTTGGGCGTGTACTTCCACAGCACGCGGTAGTCGTCCGGCGTGGACAGGTCCAGCGCGTAGACGTAGTTCGGGTAGCCGCTGACGTAGTACATCGTGCTGCCGATCACCAGCGGCTGGCCCTCGTGGCCGCGCGGCGCGCCGGTCGACATCGACCACGCCATCTGCAGGTGGCCGGCGTTGTTCGTGTTGATCTCGGCCAGCGTGCTGTGCCGCGTCAGCGCGGCGTCGCCGGCCGGCGCGGTCCACTCGGCGCCGCTGGTCGGATCGGCCGCCTGCGCGGCGCCGGCCGCGAGCGCCGCTGCAAACGCGGCGCACAGGGCGAAGCGGTGGGACGGAAGTGCTGCGGGACGCGTGCTCATGGCGAGGCTTCCTCCAGGCGAACGGACGGGTCGACGCGCGCAGCGCACTGCCGCGCCGGCGCACTGCCGGCACGGCGGGCGTGACGATCACCCGCATCGTTGCAGCGTGCGTGCCAACCGCGCCCGCCGTGGGAAAGCCCGATGAATCAGGAGCTTGGGGGATGGTCGCCGGTCGCGCTGTGCCGCCGGTGGCACAGTGCGGCCCAGGAGCGGCGCAGCCGCGGCCCGGGCATGCGCACGCCGGCGGTGCTTAGCGCAGCCGGTGCACGCCGTCGATCTCGATCAGCAGCTCGCGCCGGCAGATGTCGCCGGCGAGCAGCAGCAGGCCGCCGAGCTGCGGCAGCCGCGCGGCCAGCGCGGCGGCGACGAAGGCGGCGTCGGCCGGGTCGCGCAGGTAGGCCTTGAGCTGGCTCGGCGCGCCGAGCGGCATCGTCGTGCCGGCCGTGTCGAGCAGGCTGGCCAGGTTCGCCAGCGTCTCGTCGACCTGCGCGGCGAGGTCGTCGTGGTGGGCCGAGGCGTGGCCGACCACGGCGGCGGTGCCGGAGATCAGCAGGCGCGCGTCGGCACGCATGCCGCGCGCGAACGTCGGTGCGGTCGGGCCGTACTGGCGCGGATAGCGCCACGCGCTGACCTGGCGCGGGTTCTCGACCGGCGTGCCGGGCCGGCGCGCGGCCAGGCCGTAGACCTGCAGCACGCGCACGCCGTCCTGGCGGCCGATCGCGGTCGCGGCCGGATACGGCGCGCCGTCAAGCGTCCGCATGCCGCGCGCGCGGCCCTGGCAGAAGCGCCGGTAGCGCTCGTCGTCGCCGTCGCCGAGGTTGATCGCGTCGAGGTAGTTCCACAGCCGCCACAGGTGTGGCGTCGGGCAGCCGGCAAGGAAGCGGCCGAGGCGCTCGTAGGCGTACTCGGCCGCGCCGGCGATGCCGCCATGGGCGGCCTCGTCGACCTCGAACGCGACGAACAGGTGCTCGCCGTCGCCGCTCCAGCGCAGGTCGCCGTCGCGGCCGCAGGCGACCGTGCCGCTGCTGCGCCAGACCTCGAATGGCGCCGCCGCCTGCAGCGGCGCAAGGCCGACCCGCAGCACGCGCGGATCGTCCGGCAGGCCGGGCGTCGCGCCGAAGCCGAGCACCGCCAGCACGTCGGCCTGGCCGAGCAGCTGCGCGACCGGCGCGTGCTCGAAGCCGAAGGCGAGCGACGGCGCGGCGAATTCGGAAACGGGGGGCGGACTCGACATCGGCACGGCACGCGGAAGGCGGCAAACCGCCGATGATACACTGGCGCGCTGACTCTCCCTTTCGAACCGGAAAGCCATGGACACCACCGCCACGAAGCAGACGCCCGCCGAACAGGAGCTCGCGCAGTTGCTGGTCGAAAGCCTCAACATCGACTGGCTGCAGCCGGCCGAGATCGATCCGGAGGCGGCGCTGTTCGGCGGTGACCTCGGCCTGGATTCGATCGACGCGCTCGAGCTCGCGCTGGCGGTGTCCAAGCGCTACGGCTTCCAGCTGCGCTCGGACAACCCGGACAACCGCAGCATCTTCGCCAGCCTGCGCGCGCTGTCGGCGCACATCGAACAGCATCGCCCGGCCTGAGCACGCCGGCCGCCGTCGCCACCGTGCCCGCCCCGACCGCCGCGGCGCCAGTCCGCCGCCCGCCCGCCCTCGTGCTCGCGGCGCTGTATGCCGCGCTGCTGCTGGCCGCGTTCGTCAGCGGCCGCGACGAGCTGGCCGGGCTGGCCGCGTTCGTGCTGCTCGGCCTGCTGCTCGGCGCCGGCCTGCGCCGCGGCCGCGCGCTGGCCTGGCTCGCCTGGCTCGGCAGCGCCGCGCTGCTGCTCTGGCTCGGCCGCCATGGGCGCATGCGGCTGGCGCTGGACGCGCTGCCGGTACTGGTCAACGCGCTGCTCGCCGGCGTGTTCGCGCGCACGCTGCGCGCCGGTTCCGAACCGCTGATTGCGCGCGTGATCTGCGTGCTCGAAGGCGCCGAGCGCCTCGCGCTGCCGCGCGTGGCGCCGTATGCGCGCGCGCTGACCGCGGCGTGGGCGCTGCTGCTCGGCGCGCAGGCGCTGGCACTGGCGATCGTGCTGGCCTGCCGCGTCCCCGACGGCGCGCTCGCCGCGTTCGGCCTGGTGCCGCCGCTCGCGCTGGAGGGCGCCGCCTGGCGCGCCTACCTGCAGTGGGGCGGCTACGCGCTGGTGCCGGCCTTCCTCGTGCTCGAGTACGCGTTCCGGCGCTTTTGGCTGCGCGCGCTGCCGCATGCGCCGTTGCCGCTGTTCCTGGCCCGGCTGGCGCAGCGCTGGCCGGCCCTGCTACACAGCCTGGCGCACGATGCGCCGCGGGCGCGCGCATGAGCGCGCCGGTCGAACGGCTGCGCATCGCGGCCACGCACCCGAGCCTGCCCGGCCATTTCCCTGGCCGGCCGGTGGTGCCGGGCGTGGTGCTGCTCGACCGCGTCGCTGCCGCGCTCGAACGCGACGGCGCCCGCCTCGCGCGCCTCGGCGCGGTCAAGTTCCTCGCCCCGCTGCTGCCCGAACAGGACGCCGAGTTGCACCTGCAGCGCGACGGCGCCCGCGTGCGCTTCCGCATCGAGCGCGACGGCGTGCCGATCCTCAGCGGCGACGGCGAGCTGGCATGAGCGCGCACTGGACCGAGCGGCCCGAGGGCGGCGGACGCTTCGCGATCTGGCTGATCCGCGCGATCGGCCTGTACGGCGGGCGCGGCTTCGCGCGCCTGTTCCTGTATCCGATCACGCTGTATTTCTTCATCCGGCGGCCGTTCGAGCGGCGCATGTCGCGCGCGTTCCTGACGCGCGCGCTCGGCCGCCCGGCCAGTGCCTGGCAGGTGCTGCGCCACATCCACCGCTTCGCCGCGACGATCCTCGACCGCGTGTTCCTGCTCGGCGACCGCTTCAAGCGCTTCGACGTGCGCCTGCACGGACTCGACGCGCTGACCGCGCGCATGCGGCCCGACCGCGGCGTGCTGCTGCTCGGCTCGCACCTGGGCAGTTTCGAGGTGCTGCGCGTGGCCGCGGCCGAGCGCCCGGACGTCGATGTGCGCGTCGTGCTCGACACGCAGCAGACGCCGGCCCTGACCGAGCTGCTGCACGCGCTGAACCCGCAGGTCGCGCGCAACGTGATCGACGCCGCGCGCCCCGGCACCGAGATCGTGCTCGCGCTCGGCGAGGCGCTGCACCAGGGTGCGCTGGCGACGCTGCTGGCCGACCGCGCGCGACCGCACGAGGCGACCGTCGCGGTCGACTTCATGGGCTCGCCGGCGCCGTTCCCGGTCGCGCCGTTCCTGATCGGCTCGGTGCTGAAGGTGCCGATCGTGCTGTGCTTCGGCCTGTACCGCGGCGGCAACCGCTACGACCTGTACTTCGAGCCGTTCGCCGACGAGCTGGCGCTGCCGCGCCGCGGCCGCGAGGCCGAGCTGCGTGCGGTCGTGCAGCGCTACGCCGAACGGCTCGAGCACCACACCCGCCAAGACCCCTACAACTGGTTCAACTGGCATGACTTCTGGAAACTCGATCGCGCCGTGGCGCCGGCGCGCGCTGTGCCTGCTGGCGCTGGCGCTGAGCCCGCCCGGTCCCGCAGCGCCGCCTGAGGCCGCGCCCGATGCCGCCGCGCTGATCGCGAGCCTGGCGCGCAGCGCGCCGGCGCGCACCGCCTACACCGAGGTGCGCTTCTCCGGCCTGCTCGAACGGCCGCTGATCCTGCGCGGCGAGCTCGAATACCTCGGTCCCGGCCGGCTCGGCAAGAGCGTCGCGGCGCCATACCGCGAGCAGACGCGCATCGCCGACGGCCAGGCGACCGTGCAGCGCGGCGAGCGCGCGCCGCGCACGTTCGCGCTGAGCCAAGCGCCGGAGCTGGAAGGCTTCCTGCGCGGCTTCGCGGCGCTGCTCGGCGGCGACGCCGCCGCGCTCGAGCGCGACTTCACGATCGCCGCCAGCGGCGTCGCGGCGAACTGGCGCCTGGTGCTGACCCCGCGTGATGCGCGCCTGGCGCGGCGCATCAGCACGATCGAGGTCGACGGCGCCGGGCGCGAGCCGCGCTGCTTCCGCACGCGCGACGCCGACGGCGACGTCGGCGTGCTGCTGGTCGATGCGCTGGCCGAGACGAAGCTGCCGGTGCGCGTGCTGCCGTCGCAGGTCGAGACGCTGTGCCGCGGCGGCAAGGCGCCGTGAGTCGCGCCGCGCAGCGCGCACGCGCCCCGCTCATACTCGCCGCGTGGCTGCTCGCGCTCGCCGCGCTGGCCGCGTTCGCGCTGCACGGCCTGCGCATCGGTTCGGACCTGCGCAGCTTCATGCCGCCGCCGCAGACGCCGGACCAGAAGCTGCTGATGGAGCAGATCGGCGAGGGCCCCGGCGCGCGCCTGCTGCTGCTGGCGATCGACGGTGCGCCGGAGGCGCAGCTGGCCGAGCTCAGCCGCGGCCTCGCCGCCGCGCTCCAGGACGATGCGCGCTTCGAGCGCGTGCTCAACGGCGCGTTCGATCCGGCCGCGCTCGATCCGGCGCTGCTGCCGTACCGCTGGCTGCTCGCGCCGACGCTCGATGCGCACACGCTCGACGCGACGTACCTGCGCGAGCAGCTCGAACAGCGCGTCGAGGACCTCGCCTCGCCGGCGGCGGCGCTGCTGAAACCGTTGCTGCCGCGCGATCCGACGCTGGAGACGCTGGCGCTGGCCGAGCGCTGGTCGCCGCCGAAGCCGCCGGCCGTGCGCGACGGCGTCTGGTTCGCGTCCGACGGCGCCGCGCTGCTGCTGGCGCAGACGCACGCGGCCGGCTTCGACCCGGCCGCGCAGGGCGAGGCGATCGGCGCGCTCGAGGCCGCGTTCGCGTCGCTGCCCGGCGCCGACGCCGCGCACCTGACGATCAGCGGCCCCGGCTACTTCAGCGTGCGCGTCAGCACGACCACGCGCGCCGAGGCCGACCGCATCGGCGCGCTCAGCACGCTCGGCTTCGTCGTGCTGCTGCTCGTCGCCTACCGCAGCGTGCCGGCGCTGCTGCTCGGCGCGCTGCCGGTCGTCAGTGGCGGCCTCGCCGGCATCGCCGCGCTCGCGTTCGCGTTCGGCAGCGCGCACGGCATCACGCTCGCGTTCGGCTTCACGCTGCTCGGCGTCGCGCAGGAATACCCGATCCGCCTGCTCAGCCACCGCCGCGCCGGCGAGGACGCGCTGGCCAGCGCGCGCGCGCTGTGGCCGCTGCTGGCGACCGCGATCGTGTCGGCGGCGATCGCCTACCTCGCGTTCTTCGCCTCCGGCGTGACCGGCCTGCAGCAGCTGGCGGTGTTCACGATCGCCGGCCTGCTGGTGGCCGGCTTCTCGACCCGCTACCTGCTGCCGCGCGTGCTGCCGGCGCGCTTCCGCGACGCCGCCGACACGCCGGGGCTGGCCGCCGCGGCGCGCTGGCTCGATGCGCTGCCGCGGCCGCGCTGGCTGCCGTGGCTGCTGACCGTGCTCGCGCTGGCCGTCCTGTGGCGCGCGCCGGGGCCGATGTGGCAGAACGACCTCGCCGCGCTGACGCCGGTGCCGCAGGAGCTGCTGTTGCGCGATGCGATGCTGCGCGGCGAGCTCGGCGCGCCGGACGTGCGTTACCTGCTGGTGCTGGCCGCGCGCGACGCCGACGGCGTGCTGACCCTGTCCGAAGCACTCGAGCCGCGCCTGCAGGAGCTGGTGCACGCCGGCGCGCTCGACGCGGCCGAGCTGCCGAGCCGCTACCTGCCGAGCCTGGCCACGCAGCGTGCGCGACAGGCCAAACTGCCCGACCGCGCCACGCTCGAGGTCGCGCTGGCCGATGCGAGCGCCGAGCTGCCGTTCCGCGCCGGCCTGTTCGCGCCGTTCGTCGACGACGTCGAGGCCGCGCGCGCGCTGCCGCTGCTGACGCCGGAGCGCTTCGCTACGACGCCGCTCGGTGCGCGCCTGGCTGCGATGCTGGTCGCGCGCGACGACGGCGCGCTCGGCCTGGCCACGCTGTCGGGCGTGCACGATGCGGCCGCGCTGGCCGCGTTCGCCGACGCGACCCACGGCGCGGCGCGCCTGCTCGACCTCAAGGCCGCCTCCGAATCGCTGGTGGTCGCCTACCGCGAGCGCATCCTGCACGCGCTCGGCCTCGCGCTCGGTCTGCTCGCCGTCACGGTGATCGTCGCGCTGCGCAGCCTGCGCCGCGCCTGGCACGTGCTCGCGCCGATGTCGCTGGCGACGCTGCTGGTGCTGGTGGTCGAACGCGCGTGCGGCATTTCGCTGTCGCTGTTCCACCTCGTCGCGCTGACGCTGGCCGCCGGCCTCGGCCTGCACTACGCGCTGTTCTTCGAACGCCCGGTCGCCGACGCCGCCGAGGGCCGCCGCACGCTGCACGCGACGCTGGTGTGCGTCGCGAGCGCGCTGCTCGTGTTCGGCCTGCAGGCGTGGTCGTCGCTGCCGGTGCTGCGCGCGATCGGCCTGACCGTCGCGCTCGGCGTCGGCTTCCACTTCTGCCTGTCGATCCTGATGGCGCGCGGGTCGGCCGCGAACGCAACCCCGCTTTCTCCCAACCGGAAGCCGCCCGCATGAACGGCCTGCCGCACGCCGACTGGGCGCACCTGATCCCGCACGCCGGCGCGATGTGCCTGATCGACGAAGTCCTCGCCTGGGACGAGACGACGATCCACGCGCGCAGCGCCTCGCACCGCCGCGCCGACAATCCGTTGCGCAGCGACGGCACGCTGCGCGCGCTGCACCTGTGCGAGTACGCCGCGCAGGCGATGGCCGTGCATGGCGGCCTCGTCGCGCGCGCGGCCGGCGCCGCCGCCGCGCCCGGCTTCCTCGTCTCGCTGCGCGCGGTCGAGCTGCACGTCGCGCGCATCGACGATCTGCCCGGCGCGCTCGATGTTTACGCCGAGTGCGCGTCCGGGGGCGGCGGCTGGCAGTGCACGTTCCGCGTCGAACATGCCGGCGTGCTGCTCGCCAGCGGGCGTGCGGCGGTGCTCGCCGCACCGACGTGCGTGAGCACGAATCCGCAGACGTGACTTCCGCACGGTAGGCGCGCGACGGTCGATGCCGTAGGCTCGCGGCTTTTCCGCAGCCTGCACGCCCATGCCCATCGCCCTTCGCCGCACCACCCTCGCCGTCGCCATCGCGCTCGCCACCACGCTCGCCGGCTGCTCGCAGCCGACGCCCCCGCAGACTGCCGTTGCTCCGACGCCGGCGCCGGCGCATCCGGCGCGCGGCGGGTTCGGCTTCGACGCCGCCGGCATGGACCGCGCCGTCGCCGCCGGCGACGACTTCTTCCAGCATGCGAACGGGCAGTGGGTCGAGGCCACGCAGATCCCGGCCGACCGCTCCAGCTACAACAGCTTCGGCGTGCTCGCCGAGCAGGCGCAGAAGGACACGCGCGCGCTGCTGGAGGAGATGGCCGGCGATGCCGCCGCCGAGGGCGAGCGGCGCAAGGTCGGCGACTACTACGCCGCGTTCATGGACGAGGCGGCGATCGAGGCGCGCGGCCTCGCGCCGGTGCAGGCCGAGCTCGACGGCATCGCCGCGTTGGCCGACAAGGCCGCGCTCGCGCGCACGCTCGGCGCCTCGCTGCGCGCCGACGTCGACCTGCTTAATGCGACCGACACCTACACCGACCGCCTGTTCGGCCTGTGGGTGTCGCCGAACCTGAAGCAGCCCGACGAGTATGCGCCGTACCTGGTGCAGGGCGGCCTCGGCATGCCCGACCGCGACTTCTACCTCGAAGGCGGCCGCATGGCCGAGCTGCGCAGCGCCTACCAGGCGCACGTCGCCAAGGTGCTGGCGCTGGCCGGCATCGCCGACGCCGAGGCGAAGGCCGCGCGCATCCTCGCGCTCGAGGTCGCGATCGCGCAGGTGCATGCGAGCCAGCTCGAGACCAACGACGTCGAGAAGGGCGCCAACGAATGGGCGCCGATCGACTTCGGCCGGCGCGCGCCGGGCCTGAACTGGGCCGCGTTCTTCGACGGCGCCGGCCTCGCCGAGCAGCGCCTGTTCATCGTCTGGCAGCCGAAGGCGGTGGCCGGCATCGCCGCACTGGTCGACGCGCAGCCGCTGGACACCTGGAAGGACTACCTCGCCTACCACGCGCTCGACCGCGCCTCGACGTACCTGCCCAAGGCGTTCGCCGACGAGCACTTCGCGTTCCACGGCACCACGCTGAGCGGCACGCCGCAGCAGCGCGAGCGCTGGAAGCGCGCGGTCGACGACACCGACCGCGCGCTCGGCGAGGCGGTCGGCAAGGCCTACGTCGAGCGCCACTTCACGCCGGCGACCAAGGCGCGCGCCGAGACGATGGTGCAGAACATCATCGCCGCGTTCGGCCGCCGCATCGACGCGGTCGAGTGGATGACGCCGCAGACCAAGGCGCGCGCGAAGGCCAAGCTCGCCACGCTGAAGGTCGGCATCGGCTATCCGGAGCGCTGGCGCGACTACGCCGCGCTCGAGGTGCGCCGCGACGACGCGCTCGGCAACGCGCAGCGCGCGAGCCTGTTCGAATACCGCCGCAACCTCGCCAAGCTCGGCCGGGGCGTCGACCGCGGCGAGTGGTTCATGCTGCCGCAGGACGTCAACGCGCTGAACGTGCCGCTCGAGAACCGGCTGATCTTCCCGGCCGCGATCCTGCAGGCGCCGTTCTTCGACCCGGCCGCCGACGACGCGGTCAACTACGGCGCGATCGGCGGCGTGATCGGCCACGAGATCACGCACAGCTTCGACAACGCCGGCGCGCTGTTCGACGAGAGCGGACGCCTGGCCAACTGGTGGACGCCGGACGACCTCAAGCGCTTCGAGGCCGCCGGCGCCGCGCTCGCCGCGCAGTTCGACACCTACCAGCCGTTCCCGGACCTGGCCGTCAACGGCAAGCTCACGCTCGGCGAGAACATCGCCGACGTCGCCGGCCTGGCGACCGCTTACGACGCGTGGAAGCGTTCGCAGCAGGGCCAGCCGGAGCAGGTGCTCGGCGGCTTCACGCCGGACCAGCGCTTCTTCCTCGGCTGGGCTCAGGCCTGGCGCGGCAAGGCGCGCGAGCAGGCGCTGCGCAACGCGCTGCTGACCGACGTGCACGCGCCGGGTCGCTACCGCACCGAGACCGTGCGCAACCTCGACGCGTGGTACCCGGCGTTCGACGTCAAGCCGGGCCAACAGCGCTACCTGGCGCCGGAGCAGCGCGTCAAGGTCTGGTGAGGTCCGGCCAGCGGCCCAGCAGCGCCGGCGCGATACCCACGCGCCGGCACGCCTGCGCGGCGATGCCGTCCGGCAGCGCGAGGCGGAACAGCGGCGCGAGCGTGCGCAGCACGCGCGCGGCCGCGCCCGCCCGCGCGCGCTGCAGCGGGCCGTGACCGAGCATCGCCTGCGCCCAGTCCGGCAACAGCGCGGCGCCGGCACCGAGGAACAGGTCGCGCGAAAGGCCGGCCGCCGGCACCGGCAGGCGGATGCGGGCGAGCACCGCCAGCACCTCGCGCGAGCGCGCATCGAACGCCAGCTCGCCGCGCGCGCGGCGGAAGAAGTCGGCCACCTCGGTCTCCGACGCCGGTACCGCGCGGGCGCCGAGCCGCTCGGCCACGCGCCGCACCTCGGCGTAGTAGCGATCGGCGATCGGCGCGGGCACGTCGCGGCAGTAGCGCCGGTAGCCGTGCAGGAAGCCGTACGCCTCGGTCACGTGCACCCAGGTCAGCAGGTCCGGATCGTCCGCCGCGTACGCGCGGCCATCGGCCGCGACGCCGCGCACCTGCGCGTGGATGCGCGCCACGCGCGCAATCAGCGCCTCGGCCTGCGCGCACCCGGCATAGGTCGTGCCGGCGACGAACGCGGTCGTGCGCCGCAACCGCCCGACCAGGTCGGCGCGGAAGTTCGAGTGGTCCCAGACCCCGGCCAGCGCCAGCGGATGCAGCGTCTGCAGCATCAGCGCGCACAGGCCGCCGGCCAGCATGCCGGGAAAATCGGCATGGATGCGCCAGGTCACGCTGTCCGGCCCGAACAGTCCCGCATCGCCGGCCGGCGCGGCATAGTCGATCCCGCTCTGGTCGCGCGGAAACGCGCGCAGGACCCATTGCCGGATCGGCTCGGTCGCGGGCGTGGCGAGGGTGCGCAGGAGCGGCATCACGACATGCTAGCGAAAACGTCGACGCGAACGCCCTCCAGTCGGACGCATGCGCCGATCGGCTGCGTCCATGCCCGTTGTACTCATTCGTGCTCGAACCGCGCAATTTCGTCGACCTCCACCTGGGCCCGGCGCAGGCTGCGCCCGATCAGGCTGTCGTCGACGAATTTCGCCAGGCGCGGCCGGCGCGGATCGCGCGAGCGGCGGTACAGCCCCCAGCTCGCGAGCAGGCCTGCGCCGCCGACCGCCGCGCAGGCGAGCACCCATTGCGGCGCGTTGGCGTACAGGTCGACCCCGGAAAGGCCGGCGCACAGCACCATCACGAACGGGACCCACAGCAGCCACCACGACAGGCCGGCGCAGACGTTGATGCGGACCTGCGCGCGGTGCAGCTCGGCCAGTTGCTGCTGGATCGCCAGCACCGGCGCGGCGTAGTCGATCCGCTGCAGCCGCCAGAGCGTGTGCGCGCCGAAGGCCAGCAGCAGCACGCCATACGCCTGCAGCAGCAGGGCGGCCGCGAGCAGATGCGGGACGGACACGACGCCGGGCCAGAACGAACCGGCCAGCACGGCCAGCGCCCCACCAGCGGCGATCTGCACAAGCTGGCCGCGGTGCAGCGGGCGCAGCCGCGCGCGGGCCTGGTCGAGCCGGCGCTCGGTGTGCAGTCGCAGGGTCAGCGCGTGCTGTTGCTGCAGGCGCTGGTCGAGGAGCTGCCAGACCCGCTTGAGGTCGTCGGTTTCCATCGTCGTCTCCATCATCGGGTTCCGTTCGGGGCAAGGTCGGCACGCAGGCGCGCCTTCAGGCGGCCGATCCGGGTCGCCACGTTGGTTTCGCTGAGGCCGAGGATCTCGGCGATCTCGCGCTGGCTCTTCTCGTCGAGGTAGAGCACGAGCAGCGCGCGGTTCAGCGGATCGAGCCGCGCGATGCAGCGCGCAAGCGCGCGCAGGCCGTCGTCGGTCTCGCGCGCGTCGTCGTCGTCGTGGCCGGGTTCGGCGGCGAGCTCGTCGAGCGCGAGCGGTTGCCGGCCGGGTGTGCCCTGGCGACGCAGGGCGGAGATCGCGACGTTCAACGCGATCCGGTAGAGCCAGGTCGAGAACGGCCGTGCCGCATCCCAGCTCGCGAACGCCTTCCACGCCTGCGCACTGATGTCCTGCACAAGGTCGCCGCGGTCCTCGGCGTTGCGGCAATAGCTGTTCGCGACCTTGAACACGATGCCGCGATGGCGCTCGATCAACGCCTGGAAGCGCTCGCGTGCATCTACGGTCGCCATGCTGGCTTGCGTCCTGTCCAACGTTGCGCTCCCGATCCCATGTCTTGCATGGGTGATTCGTGCAGGAGCGCGGAACATCACACGGCTGCGCGTTTCGGCTGGATCAGGTCCCAGCGGTTGCCGTAGCGGTCGCGGAACACCGCGACGGTCGCGTAGCTCTCCTCGCGCGGGCCTTCGACGAACTCGACGCCGCGCGCCGAATACGCGGCGTGGTCGCGCCGGAAGTCGTCGGTGTGCAGGAACAGGAACACGCGGCCGCCGGTCTGGTCGCCGATGCGCTCGCGCTGCGCCGGCGTCGCCGCGCGCGCGAGCAGCAGGCGCGTGCCGGACGAGCCGGGCGGCGCGACCAGTACCCAGCGCTTGTCGGCGCCGAGCGGCGTGTCCTCGATCAGCGCGAAGCCGAGCACCTGGGTGTAGTAGGCGATCGCCTCGTCGTAGTCCGGCACGACGAGCGCGACCGCGGCGATGGACTGGGGCATCGGTGTGTTTCTCCGGGTTCGGCGCTACAGGCTACGCAAGCGCCGTGCAAGCCGCCATGATGGTGCGATCGAAACAACCGGACAGGCGGACCCATGACGACCCAACGCGCACTCGTGACCGGCGGCAGCGGCGACATCGGCGGCGCGATTGCACGCGCGCTGGCGGCGGACGGCTGCGACGTGCTGGTGCACGCGAACGCCGGCGTCGAGCGCGCGCAGGCCGTGGTCGATTCGATCCTCGCCGCCGGCGGTGCGGCGCGCGTGCTCGTGTTCGACCTGACCGACGGCGCGGCCACGCGCGCGGCGCTCGAGCGCGAGCTCGAAGCCGGGCCGATCCAGGTGCTGGTGCACAACGCCGGCATCCACGACGACGCGCCGCTGGCCGGCATGCGCGAAGAGCAGTGGCATCGCGTGATCGACGTGTCGCTGCACGGCTTCTTCCACGTCACGCAGCCGCTGCTGCTGCCGATGGCGCGGACGCGTTTCGGACGCATCGTCAGCGTATCGTCGGTCGCCGCGGTGCTCGGCAACCGCGGCCAGGTCAACTACGCGGCGGCGAAGTCCGCGCTGCACGGCGCGACGAAGTCGCTCGCGCGCGAGATGGCCTCGCGCGGCATCACCGCGAACGTGGTCGCGCCGGGCGTGATCGCCGGAAGCATGACCGCCGACACGTTCGATCCCGCGCAGATCAAGGCGCTGGTGCCGGCCGGCCGCGCCGGCACGCCGGACGAGGTCGCCGCACTGGTGCGCTTCCTGTGCTCGGACGCGGCCGGCTACGTCAATGGTCAGGTGATCGGCGTCAACGGTGGCATGGGGTGATCGCGCCGTCGCAACGCTGGCGGCGGTGTCGGCGGTTGACAATTTGACGTCTAGACGTCAACATGCGCCAATGTCAGCGAAGGCAATAAAGCACCCACCCGGATCCGTTCGCGACTCGATCGTGCGGGCTCTCTCTGTCCGCCCCGATGGGGCATCGGCGACGGAAATCACGAAAGCAGTCAATGACACGTTAGGAGCAACGTCGCCATCGTCGGTGCGCTCCTACCTGCAACTCAACACACCGCACATGTTTGTTCGCGCGGAACGAGGAGTCTATCGCCTGCATCCCGATCTCCTTGGGGAAGCGAGCAGCCTCGACCTGTTTCGACCGGAGCCCATAGCGACTGGGCGGCATTTCGACTACGAAAGCGTCCGACTGGAGCATGCCGACTGCTTCGAATGGCTGCGCAGCCGCAAGCCGAACTCGATTCATGCGGTCGTCACCGACCCGCCTTATGGACTTGTCGAGTATAGCGAGCGGGAGGTAAGCAAGTTGCGTGGAGGCAAAGGGGGAGTCTGGCGCATTCCTCCGGCATTCGACGGAGCTCAGCGATCGCCGTTACCTCGCTTTACCGTGCTCAAACCGAGCGACATCCGTGCGCTGCATGAATTTTTTCGTCAATGGGGTGCGCTCGTTCTTCGCGCGGTGGTTCCGGGCGCCAACGTGCTCGTTGCATCCAATCCACTCCTGTCGCACATCGCATCGGCTGCCTTGGCGGAGGCTGGATTGGAGCGGCGAGGCGAGATCGTGCGGCTCGTCATGACCATGCGCGGCGGGGATCGCCCCAAAGCAGCCCATGAAGAATTCGACGGCGTCAGCGTCATGCCGCGTTCGATGTGGGAGCCATGGTTGATGTTTCGCAAACCCATCGAGGGACGCGTACAGGACAATCTGCGCAAATGGGGGACCGGGGGCTTCCGCCGCCCGTCGCGGGACAAGCCTTTCGGTGACGTTATTCCTTCCGCGCCGACCCGCGCCGTCGAGCGCAGACTTGCACCGCACCCGAGCCTCAAGCCACAAGCGTTCATGCGTCGCATCGTCGCGGCAGTGCTGCCGCTTGGCGATGGTGTCGTTTGCGATCCATTCGCTGGGGGCGGTTCCACATTGGCAGCGGCCGCCGCGCTTGGCTATCGAGCGGTCGGAGTGGAGAAGGACGGCGCTTATTTCGACTTGGCAACAAAGGCGATCCCGCGCTTGCGCGAGATCAAAGTTGCCGATCAAAGCCTATAGATCCAGTGGCGGCGAAGCTTTTCGATACCAGCCGCGTGTAGCGTCGCTGTGCGCGTCCCGAGATCTCCACGATCATTGCGCCGGAAATCCGCCAATCCGACCTTGCCGAGATAGACCTCGGTGAACGTCATAGGATCGCGATCGATGGCCGGCTGGCCTTTATTGTCTACCTTGTAGACGAAAACGCACATCCATTGTTCGCGTGCGCCATGCGTGTCAACCGCGCCACCTGCTTTTCGCGTCGTCTTGATCTCGACGCCTTCGACTCCCGCCTTGACGCTATCATCCGCATAGACACCACGAACGATCAGGTCAGGATGGCCGTTGTGATACCGATTTTCGGTCAACGTCCGTGAGTGCTTTGCCAAGCTCGCCGTGAGCATGTCAGACAGCAGCCCTGACATGATCGCCGGACGAAGGATATCGTCGAGCCGAAGAAGGCCTTTGCCGGTCAAGGCAATGTTTACGTCGTAGAAGAAGTCGTAGACGTCCTGCATCGCCAGCTCGAAGTCCTTGTGGCGCAGCTGAAACGGCAGGTGGCTCTCGGCATTGAACGCTTTCGGATTTACTTCATTTCGTAGGATCAAGCTAGCCCCTTGTTGCGCGATCTGAATGATCGGTCGCGCGCTGCAAATCGGCGAGCAAAGCGCTCGTTGATTGCACTCCTATACTAGGATGCAGTCCACCGCGTCAATGGCGGGGTTGATCGCCGCGCGCGGCGTGCGGCATCCTGCCGACGGGTGCGGGAGTGCACCTCTCAGGGAGAGCTACATGCAACGAGTAATCCGGACGGCCGTGATCGCGGCCGTGGCGATGTTCAGCGCGGCCGCGTCGGCCGAGGTGGTCAAGGTGCCGGCCAGCGTGCCGTATGCCGAGGACAGCGACGTCGCCGGCAACATCAAGCGCGAATGCCCGCTCAGTTCGCAGCTGTCGGAGTTCATCGTCGAGTTTTCACGCAAGAAGGGCGTCGCGGTGGAGACGGTCGCCGAGACCCAGCCGACCATGCCCGGCCGCGTGCTGGTGGTCGAGATCCGCGATGCGACCTCGTCCGGCAATGCGTTCGTCGGTCACCACAAGGCGACCAGCGTGCGCGGCGCGCTGTACCAGGACGGCACCAAGGTCGCCAGCTTCCGCGGCCGCCGCGACTCGATGGGCGGCGCGTTCGCCGGCTTCAAGGGCTCGTGCTCGGTGCTCGGCCGCACGGTCAAGGCGCTCGGCGGCGACATCGCCGAATGGCTGCAGCGGCCGACGATGGACGCCGACCTCGGCGACCTGAAGTAAGCCGTTTGCGCCGCGCTCAGGCGGCGCGCATGCACAGATCCGGCGCGGCGGCCAGCCGCGCCGGATCGAGCGCGCCGACGTCGAAGTCGGGGCAGGCCGCACTGACGTGGTGGCGGATCGCGGCGGCGAGGTTGCGCAGCAGTTCGACATGGTCGCGCAGGCGCGCGGCCAGTTGCGGCCGCGTCAGCGCGTCGTGCAGGCCGCGGTTCAGCGCGACGAACCAGTCGAGCCGGCGCTGGTCGAGCAGCGTGCGCTCGTTGCGCGCGGCGCCGGCCGCGTGCCAGGCGCGGAAGAACGCCTGCATGTCGCGGTTCAGCGCGCGCGCGTCGTCGAGCTCGCCGCGCAGCTCGCCGAGCAGGCCGAAATCGACCAGCGCGTCGTTGAACACCAGCGGGCACAGCACGCCCCAGTAGTAGGCGTAGTCCCAGATCACCTTGATCGGCAGCACCTCGGGGTCGCCGAACAGCGCGTACTGGCCGTGGTAGAGGCTGAGCGTGTTCTCGTAGAACGACTGGAACAGCTGCTCGTACAGGCGCGCGTACGGCGCCAGCGGGCGGCCGGCAAGGTCGTGCGCGACCAGTTCGCAGATGTAGGTGTTGGCGATCGCGATGAAGTCGCTGCCGGGCGAGTAGAACGGGTCGAGGAACACGCCGGCGTCGCCGGTCAGCGCCCAGCGGTCGGCCGAGAACACCTGCGTGCAGCCGTGCGAATAGCCGCGCAGGAACAGGAAATCCATCACCTTGTCGCGCCGCGCCGCGCATTCGCGCGCGACCAGTGGCTGGTGGCGCGCGAGCCAGTCCAGCGCCTTGTCCAGCGTGTTCATCGTCTCCAGCGGATGCAGCGCGGCGTCGGCGACGATGCCGACCGAGTGCGCGCCGGAGCCGAGCGGGATCAGCCAGACCCAGTAGCCGGGCCCGACCAGGTGGTTGGTCGAGCGCCAGCGCTCGGCCGGGTCGCAGCGTGCGCTCCAGTCGCGGTCCGTGCACCAGCCGTCGATCGCGAGGCGGTCGTCGAGGCGGAACCAGACCGCGTTGGCGTCGTGGCCGTTGCCGGCAGCGAGGCCGAACCGGCGCTTGAGCAGGCCGGCGCGGCCGCTGGCGTCGAGCAGCCAGCGCGCACTCACGCGCTGCTCGGCGCCGCCGGCGCCGTAGCGGACGCCGTGCGCGGCGCCGCCGGTGCCGGGCTCGATGCCGCGCACGGTCGCCTGGTCGACGAACTCGATGCCGCGCCGGCGCGCCTCCTCGCCGAGGAAGGTCTCGAACACGCCGCGGTCGATCTGCCAGGTCGGCGTCGGCAGCACGCGGCTGACGCCGAGTTCGGTCACCTCGGCGAGGTCGTCGCGGCCGTCGGAGAAGAAGAAGCGGAAGCCGAACTTGCGGATGTGCTGCGCGTCGAGGTGCGCGCGCAGGCCGAGCGTGTCGGCGAAGTAGTGCGCGCCGATCTCGACGGTCGACTCGCCGACCTTGTGCGCGGCCGCCGGCAGCGGGTGCGCGCGCCGTTCGAGCACGCGGATCGACAGCTCCGGGAAGCGTTGGCGCAGGTGCAGCGCGAGGGTCAGGCCGGCCAGGCCGCCGCCGAGGATCGCCACGTCCACCGTATCGTGCATGTCAGGACCGCCTCGAATGTCGGCCGTCATGATGCCCGAGCGCACGGCCGCGCGCATCGCCCGCGCGGGCGACAACGTCGGCGCAATACATTTGTGAAAGAATGCGCGCCGGCAGGTGCGCGGACGTCCGCGCGGCTGCCACCAGCGCCTCTCGCGAGGCATCGGTCCACGCCGAACGCGTGGGTCCTTCCATCAGGGGAAATGCATGACGATCAGCAACACCGTACGCAACGTACTGCTCGGCGCACTCTTGGCGCTGCCGGCCGCGCAGGCCTTCGGCGCCGACCAGTGGCACTTCGTGGTCAAGAACAAGACCGATTCGAACATCGTCAAGCTCGAGGTGTCGATCGACAAGAAGAGCTGGGGCAACTTCGACATCGGCAGCGGCATCGGCCCCGGCGCGACCGAGACGCTGGTGTGGGACGCGAGCACGAACGACGAGCCGTGCGAGCAGTGGATCCGCGCGAAGTTCAAGGACGGCTCGACCAGCGAGCCGAGCAAGCAGGACTTCTGCCAGGACCTCGACGACCCGATCGAGTTCTCCGAGTAAGGTTCAGCGCAGGCTTCCGCGCGCCCCGCCGACGCATCGGCGGGGATCCGCCACGGCGGCGCTCACGGCGCCGCCGTCGGCAGCACCGCTTCGCGCCGGCGGCGCAGGCCCAGGTCGAGCAGCGGCGTGGTCATCAGCGTGGTGGCGATCGCCATCACCATCAGCATCGTGAAGATCTCCGCGCCGATCACGCCGGCGTCGAGCCCGACCTTCATCACGATCAGTTCCATCAGCGCGCGCGCGTTCATCAGCGCGCCGACCGCGAACGCCTCGCGCCAGCCGAGGCCCGCGATGCGCGCGCCGCCGCCGGCGCCGAGCACCTTGCCGAGCACGGCCGCGGCGAGGATCAGCAGCAGCGCCGGCAGCGCGGTCGCGGTGAACGCGTCCGGCGTCGTGTGGAGGCCGGCGAGCGCGAAGAACACCGGCATCAGCAGCAGCACCGCGACGTGCTGCAGGCGCTCGACCAGCGTGTCGAGCAGGCGGTCGTCGCGCGGCAGGCAGGCACCGAACAGGAACGCGCCGAACACCGCGTGCAGGCCGAGCGCCTCGGTCGCCGCGGCCATCGCGCAGGTGCCGATCAACAGGCTGCCGAGCAGCGCGCCGCCGGGGCGGCCGTCCGGCGCGTGCCGCGCCAGCACGCGCGCGAGCAGCGGGCGCAGCAGGCCGAAGCCGAGCGCGCCGAGGCCGGCGAGGCCCGCCAGCATCGCGGCGAACGCGCCCCAGCCGCCGTGCGTGCCGATCAGCGCGACGACCAGCGCGAGCATGATCCAGGCCAGCACGTCCGCGATCGCGGCCGAGGCCAGCGCGAGCTGGCCGAGGCGGCTTTGCGTCATGCCGCGCTCCTTCAGGATGCGCGCCATGATCGGGAACGCGGTGATCGCCATCGACGCGGCCATGAACAGCGCGAACGGCCAGAAGCCGACGCCGGCCGGCGCGAAGCGCGCGTGCAGCAGCGGCGCGGTCGCCAGCCCCAGCGCCATCGGCAGCAGCACGCCGGACACGCCGACCCAGCCGGCCGCGCGCAGCCGCGCGGCGGCGCCGTCCGGCGTGCGCAGCTCGGCGCCGACGATGAACATGAACAGCACCAGGCCGATCTGGCTCAGGCCCTCCAGCGCGGCGAGCCGGCCGGGCGGGAACACGAACGCATGCAGCTCCGGCAGCGCGGCGCCGAACACGACCGGGCCGAGCACGATGCCGGCGACCATCTCGCCGATCACCGGCGGCTGGCCGACGCGCTGCAGCAGCAGCGCGAGCACGCGCGCGGTGGCGAGGATCACCGCCAGTTGCAGCAGCAGGTGCGGTACCTGGCCCATGCCTCAGGACTCCGGCGGGTCGAACACGAGCGGCGGCTGCGCGTGCGAGCGGCGGTAGCTGGCGATCACGCGGCCGTAGTGCACCACGCGCCTGATCGTGTACCAGGTGATGCGCGTGACGTCGCGCACCGGGCGGAAATGGCTGAGGCGGAACTCGCCGTGGTAGCGCGAGTCGATCGGTACCGAGACGATGCCGAGGTTCTTCTCGCGCGCGGCGGCGATCAGGATCGCGGCCTCGAACACGAAGTCGTCGGCCGGCAGGTCGACCAGCTCGAGCGCGCCGAGAGGGTAGTAGCGCTGCCCGCTCTGCGTGTCGGCGACCGGCACGCCGCAGCCCCACGAGATGCCCCAGTCGGCGACGTCGTTCGCGCGCCGCCGCGCCGGCGGCTGGCTGGCGCGGTTGCGGATGCGCGCGCCGATCACGATGTGCTCGGGATGGCGGCGCGCGGCGGCGAGCAGGCGCGGGATGTCGGCCGCCAGGTGCTGGCCGTCGCCGTCCATCGTCACGACCGCGTCGAAGCCAAGCTCGCGCGCCTTGCGGAAGCCGTCGCGCAGGCCCTGGCCCTTGCCGAGCGGGCGCGCGTGGCGGATCAGCGTGACCGGCAGGTCGGCGATGCGCTCGAGCGTCGCGTCGATCGAGCCGTCGTCGACCACGATCACGTGCGGGCAGAGCGCCAGCACCGAGGTGACCACCTCGCGGATCGCGAGTTCCTCGTTGAGCGCCGGGATCACCACCGCGATGTGGGCGGGATCGGTCGCGCTCATGGAAGCACCTCGATCGCCAGCGCGCTCGCGCGGCCGGCCGGCAGGCGCATGTAGCTCGGGCCGGCCTGCGCCAGCGCGGCGAACAGCGGCCGCAACGCCGCCAGCGGGTCGTGCGCTGCATCCGCTGCCGGCGCCGGCTGCGCCTCGTGACGCAGGCGCAGGCTGGCCAGCGTGCGCGCGCTGCGCGCAGGGCCGAGCACGAACGCGTTCGCGTAGGCCGGCGCGGTGCCGACGACGGCGCCGAGCGGATCCGGCGCGCGGCCGTCGTAGGCGGCGAACAGCACCGGCGTGGCGTCGGCGAGCGCCTGCACGGCAGCCTCGAACAGGCCGGCGCCGAAGCTGGCGTGCCAGGCCGAGGTCGCGCTCGAGGCGGCATGGCAGCCGGTCGCGACGGTCCAGTAGCCGGCGGGCGCGTTGTGCACGGAGTTGTGGAAGCGCGTCGGCGACAGCTGCAGCGGATCGTCCGCCAGCGTCGCGCACATCGCGTCGGTGATGGCGAGGTCGCCGTGGATCGAGGCGAACACGCACGGCAGCGTGGCCGCATCGCGCTCGCTCATCGCGCAGGCCTGCGCGGCCGCCTCGCAGGCGAGCAGCACCGGTTCCGGCGCGCGGCGGCGCTCGTTCGGCGGCAGCAGCGCCGCGGCCGGCTTGGTCGCCGGCGCAGCCGGCGCCGCCTCGCCGCGCAGTTGCGCGGCGGCAGCGGCCCAGTCGGTGGCCTGCGCAGTCCACCAGCCGATGCCTTCGATGTGCACGAGCAGTTCGTCCATGGTCGCCGTGTCTAGTCCCTGCCGAATGCGAGGATGCAGTTGTTGCCGCCGAAGCCGAACGAATGGCTGAGCGCGGTGCGCAGCGGGCGCGACTCGTTGGCAAGCGCGAGCTGCGGGCCGCAGGCCGGGTCCGGCGTGGTCGTGTTGAGCGTGCCGGGCACGAGGTCGTGCTCGAGCGCCTGCAGCGTCAGTACCGCCTCGAGGATCCCGGCCGCGCCGAGCGTGTGGCCGGTCCAGCCCTTGGTCGAGCTGGCGCGCGTCGAGGCCGGGAACAGGTCGGCCAGCAGGGCCGCCTCGACTTCGTCGTTCTTGCGCGTGGCGGTGCCATGCAGGTTGACGTAGTCGATCCCGGCCGGCGTCATGCCCGCGCGCGCGAGTGCATCGGCCAGCGCCAGCCGCGCGCCGAGGCCCTCGGGATGCGGCGTGGACATGTGGTGCGCGTCGGACGATTCGCCGTGGCCGAGCAGGCGCGGCCCGGCGCCGTCGCGCTCGAGCAGCGCGAAGCCGGCCGCCTCGCCGATCGAGATGCCGCGGCGGGCGGCGTCGAACGGCCGGCACGCCTCCGGCGCGACCAGCTCGAGCGCGTTGAAGCCGAACAGCACGCTGCCGCACAGCGTGTCGACGCCGGCCAGGATCGCCGCGTCGGCCACGCCCAGGCGCAGCAGGCGCTCGGCCTGCGCGAACACCTTCGCGCTCGACGAGCACGCGGTCGCGATCGTCAGGCACGGCCCGCGCGTGCCGAGCACGGCTTCAAGGAACAGACCGAGCGAATGCGGCGTGTGCAGGCGCGGCTCGGCCAGGTACGCCGGGAACGCGCCGCCGTCGAGTTCGCGATAGGCCTGCTCGGTCGCGCCGATGCTCGCGGTGGAGGTGCCAACGACGAGCGCGACGCGCTGCGCGCCGTGGCGCGCGATCGCCGCGCGCGCGGCGTCGAGGAAGCCGTCGGCAAAGAGGCCCTGCCAGGCGAGGCGGTTGTTGCGGCAGTCGTAGCGCGCGAAGTCGGCCGGCAGCGGCGCGTCCTCGAGGCCGTCGACGCGACCGATCGCGCAGGCCAGCGGCGTCGCCGTGAAGTCGTTCGCGCGCAGGCCGCTGCGCCGCGCACGCAGCGCCTCGGCGTGCGCGGCGCGGCCGCTGCCGAGCGCGGAGATCGCGGTGTAGGCGGTGATGGCGGTCGGAGCGATCCGGTCGGGCACGCGGCGGCGATGGGGAATCGTGGGCGGCCGATTATGGCATGGCCCGCAGCGCGCCCGGCGCGGACTTGAAGCCGGGCGCAGGGCCGCTGCTACCATGCGCGGCCACGGCCGGATCCGCCGGCCGTCCATCGAAGGAGTCGATCATGCTGCGTTCGCGTCTGTTGCCGTTGCTGCTGCTGCCCGTGCTGGTCCTGCTGATGGCGTTCCGCGAGGCGCCGCTGGTCGATCCGCAGCCGATCGCGGTGCCGTCCAAGGTCGACGCCAGGCAGGTCGAGAAGGTCATCAAGCAGGCACTGATCAAGCGCGAGTGGATGATCAACAGCGACGAGCCGGGCAAGCTGACCGCGACCTACGCGCGCCGCGGCTTCAGCGCGACGATCGCGATCGGCTACGACCGCAAGCAGATCCAGATCAAGTACGTCGACAGCACCGACCTCAAGTACGAGGTCAAGAACGGCCAGCGTTACATCCACAAGAACTACAACAGCTGGATCCAGAACCTCATGACCGACATCAGCGGCAACCTGACGCTGGCCGGCCTCTGACGCCGCGGTCGCCGGAGCACGCCGTGTCCTCCTCCACGCACACCGACGCGGTCGCCGCGTACCTGCTCGACCTGCAAGAGCGCATCTGCAGCGCGCTCGAGGCCGCCGACGGCGGCGCGCGCTTCGAGCTGGATGCCTGGCAGCGCGATTGCGGTGGCAGGGCTGGAGCACCCACGGCCGCCGGTTCCCTTACGGGCGGCGGCCGCACGCGCGTGCTCAAGAACGGCGCCGTGTTCGAGCAGGGCGGCGTGAACTTTTCGCAGGTACACGGCACGCGGCTGCCGCCGTCGGCGAGCGGGCACCGGCCCGGCATCGCCGGGCGCGCGTGGAGCGCGCTCGGCGTGTCGCTGGTGCTGCATCCGTGCAACCCGTACCTGCCGACCACGCACATGAACGTGCGCTACTTCGAGGCGCACGCCGACGATGCCGAACCGGTCTGGTGGTTCGGCGGCGGCTTCGACCTGACCCCGTTCTACCCGTTCGACGAGGACGTCGTGCACTGGCACACGGTCGCGCGCGACGCGGTCGCGCCGTTCGGTGCGGACGTCTATCCGCGCTACAAGCGGTGGTGCGACGAGTATTTCTGGCTCAAGCACCGCGGCGAGGCGCGCGGCGTCGGCGGCCTGTTCTACGACGACCTCAACGAAGGCGGCTTCGAGCACTGCTTCGGCCTGACCCAGGCGGTCGGCGACGGCTTCCTCGACGCCTACCTGCCGCTCGTCGCGCGCCGCAAGGACACCCCGTTCGGCGAGCGCGAGCGCGAGTTCCAGCTGTACCGGCGCGGCCGCTACGTCGAGTTCAACCTCGTGCACGACCGTGGCACGCTGTTCGGCCTGCAGTCGGGCGGCCGCACCGAATCGATCCTGATGAGCTTGCCGCCGCGCGTGCGCTTCGAGTACGCCTACGCGCCGGAGCCGGGCAGCGCCGAGGCACGCCTGGCCGACTACCTGCAGCCACGCGACTGGCTCGCGCACGGCTGAAGCGGAGGCGGGCACCCGGCGGCGCAACCGGGGCCGTTGTTGCGCGTCCTTTGGCCATGTCATAGTGGCGCAGGGGCTTCAGGGAAAAAGGTCATGGGTAACGTCGATTGCCAACGCCGTCGTCGCGTGCGCAGGTGCGCCGCCGTCGTGCTGGTCGCATTCGCGCTTCCGGCCGGTGCATTCGCGCAAACCGTGTCGATCGAGCCGGGCGCGCGCTGGAGCGTCGGCGACGGCGTGGTCGATCTCGACTGCGCCGCCGTGAACGTCGCCGGCGCGCTCGATGCGCAGGATGGCCGCGTCGACGGCATCGGCGATCTGGACATCGCCGGCCAGGTGACGGCGACGACCGCCGCGCTCGAAGTCGGCGGCAACTGGAACAACCACGGCAGCTTCCTGGCTGGCTCCGGCACGGTGCGCTTGAGTGATCGCTGCGACCAAGCGGCCGCGTCGATCCGCGGAACCACGACGTTCTCGACGCTGCGCATCGACAGCGCGCGCGCGAAGGCCTACCGGTTCGAGGCGGGCACGACCCAGTCCGTCGCGCAGGCCCTGCAGCTCACCGGCGCCGCGGGCCAGTACCTGGCGATCGGCAGCACGCAGGCGGGCACGCGCGCTGGCCTGGCCCTGAGCACGGGTGGCACCCAGCAGATCGCGTGGGTGAACGTGGCGGACATGGCCGCACCCGAGGGTTCGGCCTGGCTCGCGCCCGGGCGGCCGGAAGACTTCCACTCCGTCGACTCGGGCAACAACCTGCGCTGGTTCCAGACGGCCGAGCCGGCCCAGCCGGCACAGGTTCCGACCACTTCCGGCGGGGCACTGCTCGTTTTGCTGCTGGGCTTGGGCCTGCTCGGGCGACATCGCCTGCGTCGCCAACTGACGCCCTGAGGCAGACCATGCCCCGCCGCGCGCGCCTCCACCGTCCCATCCATTTGCTGCGATCGCACGAGCCCGCCATGACCCACCACGGACCGTACTCCCCGCAATTCCGCCACCACGCGCTGGTGGCCAGCGTGGCGCTGGGACTTGCCCTGCCAGTCGGCGCGCAGACGGTCGTCACGCCACGCGCCGGTTCCAGCTTCGAGGTCCGCCGGCAGGACAGCACGCCCGTGCTGACGGTCGAGGAAGCCGGCCGCGTACGCGTGCCGGGCCTCTCCACCGCCGCGAACGGCGACTCCGTGCTGTGCTTCGGCGCCGCCGACGGCGCCCTCGGCCCCTGCGCCGCCGGGTCCGTGGTCGGGGCAACCGGCGCCACCGGTGCGACGGGTCCGGTCGGACCGATCGGGCCGGTCGGTCCGACCGGCCCCGCGGGTGCGGCGGGCGCCACGGGTCCGATCGGCCCTGCCGGCGCCACGGGTCCGACCGGCGCGACCGGAGCGGACGGCGCGACCGGCCCCACCGGGCCGGCCGGGCCTGCGGCGACGATGACGCGATACCACCTCTACGGGACGGCTGGCCGCACAAGCGTGACGAGCAACTCCGCCACGCTGCAGCCGGGCCTTTCGCAGACCTTCACGCTGGCGAACACGGCCAACGTGATGCTCTGGGCCAGCATCGGCGCGCTCAACGTCGCGTCGACGTCGGGCGCCTGGTCCAACGTCGACGCGATCATCTACATCGACGGGAACTTCCTGCCGAATGGCGGCTGGAACCGCTTCAGCGTCGTCAACGGCTCGAACACGGCCAGCTTCAACACGGTGGCGATCAACACGATGGTCACGCTGGCGGCCGGCACGCACACGGTCGAGCTGCGCACGGCGCGCCCCAGTGGCTCGGTGGCGGTCAACATCGGCGGCAACGCAGCGGTCGACACGAACCCCGGCGAGCTCACGATCCTGGTGTTCGACGGCCCCGCCGCCCTCGCGCCGCTGCGCGCGGATTCGCCGCGCACGCCGCGCGGCAACTAGCAGGCTGGTGCGGCGCAGCCCACCAGCACGATCCAAGGACGGGTCGCCCGCGGATCGATGACGCACGTCATCGATCCTGGCGCGTGGCCGACGACCGGCAGCCGCGCGAGTGGCTGTAGGACCGCGCCGTGCGCGCGCCCGTCGCGTCGCGACCGCGGGACGTTAGGGCGCGCTCCTGCCGTCGGTTGCACGACGCCGGTCAGCGTCGATACCAAGCGAGGCATGCCCTTGCGCCCGCCTTCATGCCTCGGACTTTTCCTGTGGCCCTTGAGCCGCTGGATCCCGGCCTTCGCCGGGATGACGAAGTTTGCGCTGGAGTTCGGTGATCGGAGGGCTTTTTCCAATCCCGAATCCCCAATCCCGGCTCCTGTCACTTCCACTCGTACAGCGTGTAGTACACCGGCGACACCGGGCCTTCGTTCGGATCGCGGGCCAGGCGGCCGCTACCATCGGTATCCATGAAGGTCTGCGTCGGGCCCCTCTGCGGCACGATCTTGATCATCCAGATGCGGCCGTTCTCGCGGTATTCCTCGACCGTGTCGGTGCCCTGGTGGCGGGTCGTGACCTTGCTGGTGGCGATGCGCCGCGTGGTCGTGGCGGCATCGCGCGAGGCCTTGTCGCGCACCAGGCGCGCATCGGGCTTGGGCAGCGGCGCCATCGGGTCTTCCGCGGCGGCGGCAGCGGCGGCGCCTTCCGCCCGGGCGGCGGGCGCGGCCTGCGTCTCGACGCCGGCCTCGTTCAGGCCCGGTGGCGGCGGAATGTCCTGCGGCGGCGGCTTGCGGTCGGCGGCCTGCGCGGCGGTGAAGCCGAGCGTGCCGGCGACGAGCAGGGGAAACAGCGGGCGGATGATCGGGGTCATGGCGGCGCCTCCTCGGAATGCAGCGAGCCTAGCAGACCATCGCCGAGTTCGTCCGGGCGCATTACCGTCCGGGCCACGCGTGGCGGCGAGCCCGTCCTGCGGTGTTCCAGCATGGTGTCGGCACCGGCGCGATGCAAGCGCGCCCGACGTCGGCCACATGCGCGCTTCAGGCGCGGATCAGGCGGCCACGCCGAGGTGCGCGGCCAGGCGCTCGGCCGCCGCGCGGCTGACCTCGCCGGGCAGCAGCGAGGCGCGCAGGACCGGCAGCGCCTGCCGCAGCAGCGCACGCGCGTCGTCGCGCCGGTCCTGGCGCAGCAGGATCTCGGCCAGCTCGCTGCGCGCGATCGCCAGGTCCACCGGCAGTGCGCCGCTCGCCTCGAAGCCGGCCACCGCGGCGTGCAGTTCGCGCGCCGCGCCGGCCAGATCGCCGCGATCGAGCGCGAACGCGGCCCGCACGCGCCGCGCGTGCAGGAAGATCGGATGGTCGTCCGGCGCCAGCGCGTGCCAGCGTCGCTCGGCCTCGGCCAGCAGCGGCAGGCCGGTATCGGTGCGGTGCATGCGGCGCGCCAGCAAGGTCAGTTGCCAGGTCAGCATGGCGTACTCGCCCGACTCTTCACCCTCGATCCGTGCGCTGCGCGCGCGCAGGTCGGTCAGCAGCGCCAGCGCGCGCTCGTGCTGGCCGGACAGGCCCAGCGTGCGTGCCAGCGAGCGCTCGATGCGGCGGCGCGACTGGTGGTCGGCCGAAACCCCGCCCTCGTCGAGGATGCGCATCGCGACGCGGAACTGCTCCAGCGCCGCGGCGTAGTCGCCGGCGCTCTCGAGCACGCCGGCGTAGTTGCCGTGCGAGAGCGCGCGGTCGACGGCGCCGGCGAGGCCGGCGCCGGTCATGTGGCGGTCCGAAGCCAGCAGCAGCTCGGCCGCCTCGCGGTAGCGGCCGAGGTCGTTGAGCACCAGCGCGAGATCGTTGGTCAGTTCCATCATGCGTGCGCCGCCGGAGGCGACCACGCGGTCCTGCAGCGCGATCGCCTCGCGCAGCAGCTTCTCCGCGCCGGCCGGGTTGCCTTCCGCGCCGAGCGCGTTGGCCTGCGCGCGCAGCAGCATCACGTGCTCGGGCGATTCGGGCGGCCGCACGGCATCGACGCGCGCCAGGCCCCGCTTGGCGATCGCGCCCGCGGCCTCGCCGTCGCCGCTGGTCGCCAGCAGGGCGGACAGCGTCTGCGCGACCTCGACATACAGCTCCAGCGGCAGCGCCGGCGTGTCGTCGGCCAGCGTCATCGCCTCGCGCAGCAGCGTGATCGCGGTCGCGTCGTCGCCGCTGCGGTGGTGGCCGAGCGCCATCGCGGTGAGGCTGCGCACGTGCTCGACCGGATCGCCGGGCGCGAACCGCTCGCGCCATTGCTGCGCCGTATGCGCGGCTTCCAGCGCGCCCGCGCCATCGCCATCGAGGCCGAGCAGGCTGGCGTACTGGTCGTAGTCGGCGGCCAGGCGCAACGCCTCGCCGCGCTCGTCCGGCGCCACGCCATCCAGGCCTGCGCGCATCAGCTCGAGGCCGGTCGCAACGTCGCCGAGGTCGCCGTACAGGTGCGCGAGCAGCCGCTGCATCGTCTTGACGACCGCCGGATCGGTGCGCGTGGCGAGCTGGGCGCGTGCCGCGTCGAGCAGGCTGCGCACGCTGACCTGACGGCTCAGCGCGTGCTCCGGCGCGGCGGCGGCGAAGGCAGCGCTGAGGAAGTCGAGCGAGGCGCGCGCACTGGCCGCGTCGCGCTCGGCCGCCGCCAGCGCGCGCTGCGCGGCGGTCTCGGCCGCCACCGCGCGGCTGCGCTCGCGCTCGATGCGCCAGACGAAGCCGGCCAGCACGACGGCCGCGAACATGCCGGCGGCGAACGCGAGGCGGTGGCGCGCGACGAACTTGCGCAGGCGGTAGCGCCGCGTCCAGCGCGCCGCGTGCACCGGTCGTCCTTCGCGATAGCGCCGCAGGTCGTCGGCGAACTCGGCCGCGCCGGCATAGCGCTGCGCCGGATCGGCCGCGCTGGCCTTGGCAAGGACACCGGCCAGCTCGGCATCGAGCGGCAGCGGCGCGAGCGTCGGCGGCGCCGGATCGCGCGCGTCGCGCCGGCCCGTCAGCAGCTCGCGCAGCAGCACGCCGAGGCTGTAGATGTCGCTGGCGGTCGTGATCGCGCGGCCGTCGAGCTGCTCCGGGCTCGCGTAGCCGCGGCTGTAGACGCGCGTGGAGGTTTCGCGCTCGGAGGCATCGCCGGCCTCGACCAGCCGCGCGATGCCGAAGTCGAGCAGCTTGACCGTGCCGTCGCGCGCGACCAGCACGTTGGCCGGCTTGATGTCGCGGTGGACGATCAGGTGGCGGTGCGCGTGCGCGACCGCGTCGAGCATCGCCTCGAACAGGGCCAGGCGCGCGCGCAAGCTCGGCGCGTGGCGGGCGACGTGCTCGAGCAGCGGCGCACCGTCGACGTATTCGATCGCCAGCCACGGCTGGCCGTCGGCGGTCTCGCCGCCGTCGAGCAGGCGCGCGATGTTCGGGTGGTCCAGCCCGGCCAGGATCTGCCGCTCCTGGCGCAGGCGGCGCGAGGCCTCGCGCGTGGGGAAGCCGCGCAGCAGCTTGATCGCGACCTGGCGCGTGAACTGGCCGTCGGCGCGCTCGGCCAGGAACACGGTGCCCATGCCGCCGGCGCCGAGCTCGCGCAGCAGCCGGTACGGCCCCAGGCGCTCGCTGCGCGGCGTCGAAGCGTGCGCGGCGCTGCCAGCGATCACGCGCGCGAGCGCATCGTCGTCGTCTTCGTCGGCGGCCAGCATGCGCGCCAGGCGCGCGCGCGCGGCCTCGTCGAACGGCAAGTTGGCCAGGGCGGCGGCGCGTTCGGCCGCCGGCAGCGCGCGCAGGTGCTCGAAATGCGGCGCGAGCGCCTCCAGTGAGGACATCGGGTCAGCCATCCAGTGCGCTGCGCAGCCAGGCGCGCGCCAGGCGCAGGTCGCGGTCCACGGTCGCCTCGGAGACGTCGAGGCTTGCGGCGACCTCGGAACGGCTGAGGCCGCCGAAATAGACCAGTTCGACGATCTGCGCGCGGCGCGGATCGCTCTCGTACAGATCGCGCAGCGCATCGTCCAGGCGCACGAGGTTGGCATCGCCGTCCGGGTCGGCCAGGCCGAGCGCAGCGTCGAGCTCGACGTGCTCGGCGCCGCCGCCGCGCTTGCCGGCCAGGCGCCGGCGCGCCGCATCGACCAGCACCTGCCGCGTCGCCTGCGCGGCGACGTGGAAGAAGTGGCGCCGGTCCTGCCAGTTCGCGTCCGCCCCGAGCAGGCGGATCAGCGCCTCGTGGGCGAGGTCGGTCGCGCTGAGGGTGGCGCCGGGCATCTGCCGCAGAGATTGCGCGGCGATCGCGCGCACGTTGGCGTAGACGCGCTGCACCAGCGCCTCGCGCGCATCGGTGTCACCATGCCGCCAGGCGGCGATCAGGCAGGTGAGCTCGTGGTCGACCGTGGCGGGGGCGGTGGCAGGGATATCGCTCATGGGAGCACCGGGTTGCGTGGCGATCATAGCGTGGCCGCCGGGGCGTTTCGGCGGACCGTTCAAGGTTTTGCCACGCTTTTACGTATGGGTCATGGCCCATTCTGGAGTGTCCGCCATGACGATGCACCGCCTGCCCTGCCTGTTTGCCGCCGCGCTCGCGTCCGTTCCGGGCCCGGGAAATGCGCAATCCAGCTTCATTGCCGGGGTCGAGACGCCCGCCGCGCCGACGCAGGTGCTGCCCTGGTACAACGGCGTGATCGCCAATATCGGCACCGACTTCGCCTGCCTGAGCGATCCGCCGATCCCGGAGATCCGCGTGCAGGGCTATGCCGGCTTCAGCGTGATACCGCCGAACCTCGCGCCGGCGGTCGGCGAAGTGTTCTACACGCATCTGGTGCTGAGCCATCCGGGCAATCCGTGCGCCGGCAGCGCGGTCGGCATCGAGCTGCTGCTGCCGGCCGGCGTCGAGCCGGCCAATTCGGCCGAGAACCCGGCGTTCTGCTTCGCCGTCTCCGGCGTCAGCAATCGCCTGTTCGACCTCGGCGCGGACGCCGGCTACGGCTGCCCGCAGAGCTATCCGCAAGGCCTGGAAGGGCTGGCCGTGCGCGCGCCGCGCGGCGGCATCGGCGGCGGCGCCTGGGGCATGGGGCGCGGCTTCTGGCTCGAGCTGCTGATCCCGCTGCGCGCGACCCAGCCGCAGTTCGGCGCCACCAACATCACCTGGCGCGTGAATCCCGACATCGGCGTGGTCGGCTATCCGAAGGTGCCGCTGTTCGTGACCAACGACGTGATCTTCCGCACCGCCAACGAAGGCAACGTGCTGACGCTCGACATCTGCGGGGTTACGCCGCGGCCGCAGGGGTGTTGAGCGCGCGCCGGCCGGGGCGTACGGCGTTGCAAACCCGCCGGCCGCGCGCCAAGCTGCGGGACCGCTGCCGCGCCGTGTCCCCATGTCGTCTTCCCCGCGCCTCGTCCTGATCGACGGTTCCTCCTACCTGTACCGCGCATTCCACGCGTTGCCGCCGCTGTCCAACGCCGCCGGCGAGCCGACCGGCGCGCTGTTCGGCGTGGTCAACATGCTGCGCGCGACGCTGAAGGAGAAGCCCGAGTACGTCGCGTTCGTCGCCGATGCGCCGGGGCCGACCTTCCGCGACGAACTCTACGCGCAGTACAAGGCGCACCGGCCGCCGATGCCGGACGACCTGCGCGCGCAGGTCGAGCCGATGCTGGCGATCGTCGAGGCGCTCGGCTTTCCGATCCTGCGCGAGCCCGGCGTCGAGGCCGACGACGTGATCGGTACGCTCGCGCTGCGCGCGGCCGCCGCCGGCATCGACGTCACGATCTCGACCGGCGACAAGGACTTCGCGCAGCTCGTGCGGCCCGGCATCCGGCTGGTCAACACGATGACCAACTCGGTCACCGACGCGGCGCACGTGGTCGAGAAGTTCGGCGTGCGCCCGGAGCAGATCATCGACTACCTCGCGCTGGTCGGCGACAGCGTCGACAACATCCCCGGCGTGGAGAAGTGCGGGCCGAAGACCGCGGCGAAGTGGCTGGCCGAGTACGGCAGCCTCGATGGCGTGGTCGCGCACGCGGCCGACATCGGCGGCAAGATCGGCGAGAACCTGCGCAAGGCGCTGCCGCAGCTGCCGCTGTCGCGCCAGCTCGCGACGATCAAGACCGACGTCGCGCTCGCGCTCGGGCCGACCGACCTCGTGCTGCGCGAGCGCCACGTCGACGACTTGCGCACGCTGTACCGGCGCTACGAATTCAACGCCGCGCTGAAGGAGCTCGACGCCGGCGCCGCGCCGGCCGCGCCGGATCTGGCCGCGGCCGAGCCGCCGCTGCACCGCGAGTTCGGCGTGCGCGGCATCGCGCCGGCGCCGCCGGTCAGCGCCGATCCGGCCCTGACCGGGCCGGGCGAGTACGAGCAGGTCACCACGCCGGCGCAGCTCGACGCATGGCTCGGCAAGCTGCGCACGGCCGAGCTGATCGCGTTCGATACCGAGACCGATGCGCTCGATCCGATGCGCGCGCGCATCGTCGGCGTGTCGTTCGCGGTGACACCCAAACACGCCGCCTACGTGCCGCTCGCGCACGACTATCCCGGCATGCCGGCGCAGCTCGACCGCGCGACCGTGCTGGCGGCGCTGCAGCCGATCCTGGAGGACCCGGCGCGGCCCAAGCTCGGCCAGCACATGAAGTACGACATCAACGTGCTGGCCAACCACGGCATCACGCTGCGCGGCGTCGCGCACGACACGATGCTCGAGTCCTACGTGCTGAACTCGACCGCCTCGCGCCACGACATGGACACGCTGGCCAGGCGCCAGCTCGGCCACGACACGATCCGCTACGAGGACGTCGCCGGCAAGGGCGCCAAGCAGATCCCGTTCGCCGCGGTCGACCTCGACACCGCGACCCGCTATGCGGCCGAGGACGCCGACGTCACGCTGCGCCTGCACCACGCGCTGTGGCCGAAGCTCGAGGCCGAGCCGGGCCTGAAAAGCGTCTACGAGACGATCGAGATGCCGCTGGTGCCGGTGCTCGCGCGCATGGAGCAGCGCGGCGTGCTGATCGACGCCGCGGCGCTGAAGCGCCAGAGCCAGGAGCTGGCCAAACGTATGCACGAGCTGACTGGCGAGGCGCATGCGCTGGCCGGCCGCAACTTCAGCCTCGACTCGACCAAGCAGCTCGCGGCGATCCTGTTCGATGAACTGAAGCTGCCGATCGTCGTGAAGACGCCGGGCGGGCAGCCATCGACGAACGAGGAGGCACTCGAGGCGATCGCCGACCAGCACGCGCTGCCGCGCCTGATCCTCGACTACCGCAGCCTCGCCAAGCTGCGCTCGACCTACACCGACAAGCTGGCCGAGATGGTCAACCCGCGCACCGGCCGCGTGCACACCAGCTACGGCCAAGCGGTCGCGGCGACCGGGCGGCTGTCCTCGTCGGACCCGAACCTGCAGAACATCCCGATCCGCACCGAGGAAGGCCGGCGCATCCGCCAGGCGTTCGTCGCGCCGGACGGCTGGCAGATCGTCGCGGCCGACTACTCGCAGATCGAGCTGCGCATCATGGCGCACCTGTCCGGCGATCCGGGCCTGCTCGCCGCGTTCCACGGCAACCAGGACGTGCACCGCGCGACCGCCGCCGAGGTGTTCGGCCTGCCGCCCGAGCAGGTCGACGCGAACCAGCGCCGCGCGGCCAAGGCGATCAACTTCGGCCTGATGTACGGCATGAGCGCGTTCGGCCTCGCGCGCCAGCTCGGCGTCGGCCGCGGCGAGGCGCAGGAGTACATGGCGCGCTACTTCGCGCGCTACCCGGACGTGCAGGCGTTCATGGAGGCCACGCGCGAGAAGGCGCGCCGCGACGGCTACGTCGAGACGCTGTTCGGCCGCCGCCTGCACCTGGACTACATCGCCTCGCGCAACGCCGCGCAGCGCGCCGGCGCCGAACGCGCCGCGATCAACGCACCGATGCAGGGCACCGCGGCCGACATCATCAAGCGCGCGATGATCGCGGTCGACGCCTGGCTGTTGGACCGGCAGGATGCTGCCCGCATGTTGCTGCAGGTGCACGACGAACTCGTGTTCGAGGTGCGCGCCGACCAAGTCGAGGCGATCAGCGCCGGCATCCGCGAGCGCATGGCCGCCGCGGCCGAACTCGCGGTGCCGCTGGTGGTCGATATCGGCGCCGGCGCGAACTGGGACGAGGCGCATTGAGGTCGGCGGAGCAGGGCGGATTTTCTGGATGAATGCCCGCTAAACGGTACCGTATGGACTCTGGAAACTTTCCGCCCTCGTCCCTATCTATGTCATCGGGCGCACGCAACGGCGCCCTGGTTGGCTCACCTCCCTGAGTGCAACCTGCGAAGGCCGGTCCCTCCCCAGACCGGTTTTCCCGCCCCGAGGGCTCCCCCTGGCCCTCGGGGCATTTCTTTTTCTGGGGTCCGGTTTTTGTGGGGCGTGCGCAGGCTGATGGCGCGCCGGGTGCGGCTCGGCCGATCGGCAGCCGGCCCATTCCCATGAATTGACCGATTTTCCGCGTAGATCGAAGCAGATCACCTGGCAGGCCAGACGCGCGTAGCGCGACCGGCACAAGCGCCGGTCGACCTGACGGCCGTCCAGCCTACGGCCGACGCCGGCATTACAGCCGGCGGGGATCCGCCGCTTTGAGCGCACCCAAGGCGCGGCGGCCCACCCGGGCCAGCCGCGGGCCAGCCGGGCAGAAGCATCGCGCCTTCCGGCGCTCCCACGGAAGCAACGAGGCACGGCTTTGGGTGGGAGCGCCGGAAGGCGCGATGCTCTTTTGCGGCCGAAGCGGCAAGGGCATCACCGAAACGCGGCTTTCGGCGTCGCCTGCGTCGGTACCGTTCGGACCCTCAAGCCGCACCCTGCAGCGCCGCCAGCAGCGCCGCGCGCGGCAGCTTGCCGGTGGCGTTGCGCGGCAAGGCGGTGACCTTGCGCAGCGGGCGCGGCAGGAACGCGGCGTCGACCGCGTCGCGCAGGTCGGCCAGCAGCTCGCCCTCGCTGCGCCGCGGTGCGACCACCAGTGCGGCGATGCGGCGCACGCCGAACGCATCGGCCTCGTCGGTCTGGAACACGGCCGCATCCTCGACGCCGGGAAGCGCCAGCACGCGGCGGGTCAGGTCGGCCAGCGAGGCGCGCTTGCCGGCGATCTCGACCAAGTCGGCCTGCCGGCCGCGCAGCGCAAAGCGGTGGCCCGGCAACAGCTCGACCACGTCGGGCAGCAGCACCGGCTGCTCGAAGTACGGCGTGTCGACCACGGTGCCGTCCGGCTGCGGGCGCAGCGTCACGTCCGGGTAGAGCCGCCAGTCTTCCTCGTGCGCGGTGCGCCGCTGCGCGATCACGCAGGTTTCGGTCGAGCCGAACAGCTCCAGCACCGGCGCGCCGTATCGCGCCTCGGCCGCGGCCGCGAGTTCCGGCGGCAGCGGCGCGGTCGCCGAGGTGATCGCGCCGAGCGGCGGCAGCGGCGCCGGGTCGCGCAGCAGCGCGCGCAGGTGCACCGGCGTCGTCACCAGCACGCGCGGCGCCGGCAGTTCGGCCAGCGCCGCCGCGACATCGGCCGGAAACAGTGGATGGCGGTCGGACACTGCGAACGGGCCGAGCAAGGGCAGCAGCACCGACAGCTCGATGCCATACATGTGCTGCGACGGTACCGTCGCGACGACGTGCGCCAGCGCGCCGGCCGGAAGGCCGAGCGTGGCGGCGATCGCGGCCGCGTTCAGCGTGGCGCTGGCGTGGAACGCGCGCCAGGTCTTCGGGTTCGCCTTCGGCGCGCCGGTGCTGCCGGAGGTGAAGCCGATCGCGGCGACATGGACCGGGTCGAGTTCCGGCACGTCGACGACAGCGTCCGCCGCGGCCGCCAGTGGCGGCAGCAGCACGCAGCGTGGCGGCGCCGGCTGCCGCGCGACATCGCTCAGCGCATAGCTGCCCGGGTACGCGGCCAGGGCTTCATCGACCGCCTGCGGCACGCGCGAGGGCGGCAGCAGGTTGGTCTGGCCGCGCGCGAGCACGGCGCAGAACGCGACCAGGAACGCGTAGCGGTCCTCGCACAGGTTGATCGCGCCTCGGCCGGCCGGCAACGCGGCCGCGACCGTGGCGACATCGTCGAGAAACGCACGCGCGCTCACCGCGCGACCGCGCCGCCAGGCGATCGTACGCGCCGGATCGGCACCCGCCAGCAACGGCAACACGCGCGCCGCCGCGCACTCGAAAACGGCCGACATCCTCCCCCCTCCCGTCACTGACGCAACAACTCCCCGCTGATAGCGTCGCGGATCGGCGTCGGCCGCTCAAGCCCCCCGAGCGCGCCGTCGAGGACCGTCACGGCGTCGCCGAACATCGCGCGCACCGCGGCGGCGCTGCGCGCCGGCGGCTCGCCGTGGCGATTCGCGCTGGTCGACACCAGCGCGCCGCCGAACGCGCGGCACAGCGCCGCCGCGACCGGATGCTCGGTCACGCGCAGCGCGATGCCGGCGTGACCGCCAGCGATCCAGTCCGGCACGCCGGCCGCGCGCGGGAAGATCCAGGTGTGCGGCCCCGGCCAGCTCGCCTGCGCGCGTTCGAGCGCCTCGCGCGGCGTCGCGGCGAGGTCGATGTACGGCGCGACCTGGTCGAAGTCGGCGCCGATCAGCAGCACGCCCTGCGTCGGCGGGCGCTGCTTCAGCGCGAACAGTTTTTCGAAGGCCACGCGGCTGTGCGGATCGCAGCCGAGGCCGTACACGGCCTCGGTCGGGTAGGCGACCACGCCGCCGGCGCGCAGCGCGGCGGCGGTGGCGGCGAGGGTGGTGGCGTGGGCGTCGGAAGTCATGGGCGGGACTCGTCGAGCTCGGTTCATCCACAAGCAGTACGCGAAATGGCGAGCGGAACCCTCGCTCCGACGCAGGCGGGACGACCGCAGGCCGGCCGGCAGGCATGTGCCGGCCGCGCACGCGCGTCCAGCCTACGGAGTTGCCTTCTTCCTGGCGGCGGTTTTCTTCGCGGCAGCCTTCTTGGCCGGGGCCTTTTTCGCCGCCGCCTTCTTGGCCGGCGCCTTCTTCACGGCCGCCTTCTTCGGCGCCTTCGCGGTCGGTTCCTTCGCGACCGCCTTGGCCGCCTTGCCCTTGCCGAAGCGGCCGCCGCCGCGCTTGGGCCGGTTCGGCGCCGCGGCGAGCAGTTCGACGCACTCCGCTTCGGTCAGCTCGCGCGGCTCCTTGTCCTTCGGGATCTTCGCGTTCTTGTCGCCGTCGGTGATGTACGGGCCGTAGCGGCCGTTCAGCACCTGGATGCCGTTGCCGAAGTCCAGGATCGTGCGGTTGGCGATCAGCTCGGCCTTTTCGCGCACCAGCTGCAGCGCGCGTTCCAGCTCGATCGTGTACGGATCGTCCTCCGGCTTGAGCGAGGCGTACATCGCGCCGTGCTTGACGAACGGGCCGAAGCGGCCGACGCCGACCGTGACCTCCTCGCCGTCCTCGGCCTTGCCGAGGGTGCGTGGCAGCTTGAACAGCTCCAGCGCCTCCTCCAGCGTGATCGTGTGCATGCTCTGGCCGCTGCGCAGCGAGGCGAACTTCGGCTTGTCCTCGTCGTCCTTGCTGCCGATCTGCGCGAACGGCCCGTAGCGGCCCAGGCGCACCTGCACCGGCTTGCCGGACTTCGGATCGAGGCCCAGCTCGCGCGCGCCGGTCGCCTCGGAGCGGTCGACCGTCTCGCTCTTCTCGTCGACCTGCGCCTTGAACGGCTTCCAGAACTTCTCCAGCAGCGGCACCCAGTCCTCCTCGCCGCGGCTGACCGCGTCGAGCTCGTCCTCGAGCTTGGCGGTGAAGTCGTAGTCGACGTACTGGCTGAAGTGGCCGGACAGGAACTTGGCGACCGCGCGACCGACGTCGGTCGGCTTGAAGCGGCGGCTGTCGAGGATCACGTACTCGCGGTTCAGCAGCACCTGGATGATGCTGGCGTAGGTCGACGGGCGGCCGATGCCGTATTCCTCGAGCGCCTTGACCAGCGAGGCTTCCGAATAGCGCGGCGGCGGCTCGGTGAAGTGCTGGTCGGCGTTGATCGCGGCCAGCGGCACCGCCTCGCCGATCGTCATCTTCGGCAGTTTGCGGCCCTCGTCCTCGTCGTCGGCGTTCTTCTGGTCGCGGCCTTCCTCGTACACCGCGAGGAAGCCCGGATCGACCACGGTCGTGCCGCTGGCGCGGAACATGGACTCGCCGCCGGCGTCGAGGTCGACGCTGACCGTGTTCAGCGTCGCGTGCTGCATCTGGCTGGCCAGCGCGCGCTTCCAGATCAGCTCGTAGAGCTTGCGCTGCTCGTCGGTGAGGAAGCGCGCGACGTCCTTCGGCCGGTGCGCCGCCGAGGTCGGGCGGATCGCCTCGTGCGCTTCCTGCGCGTTCTTGGACTTGTTGCGGTAGAAATGCGGCTGCTCGGGCAGCGCGCGCGGGCCGTAGTCGCGGCCGATCACCTCGCGCAGTTCATGGATCGCGTCCATCGACAGCGACACCGCGTCGGTGCGCATGTAGGTGATCAGGCCGACCACGCCCTCGTCGCCGAGCGCGACGCCCTCGTACAGGCCCTGCGCGATCTTCATCGTGCGGCTGGTCGTGAAGCCGAGCTTGCGCGCGGCCTCCTGCTGCAGCGTCGAGGTCGTGAACGGCGGCGACGGGCGGCGCTTGCGCTCCTTCGACTCGACGTTGGCGACGACCAGGCGACCCTGCGCCGAGCGTTCCAGCGCCGCGCGCGCGGCCAGCGCGTCGGCCTCGTTGGTCAGGTCGAACTGCTCGAACTTCTTGCCACGCAGCTTCAGCAGGCGCGCCTTGAAGGCCTGGTCCGGGTGCGCGCAATCGGCCTCGATGGTCCAGTACTCGCGCGCCTTGAACGCCTCGATCTCTTCCTCGCGCTCGACGATCATGCGCAGCGCCGGCGACTGCACGCGGCCGGCGGACAACCCGCGCTGCACCTTGCGCCACAGCACCGGCGAGAGGTTGAAGCCGACCAGGTAATCGAGCGCGCGGCGCGCCTGCTGCGCGTTGACCAGGTCCATCGACAGGTCGCGCGGATGCGCGACCGCGTCCTTGATCGCGCGCGGCGTGATCTCGGAGAACACGACGCGGTGCAGCGCCTTGCCTTCGAGCAGCTTGCGCTGCTTGAGGATCTCGGCGATGTGCCAGGAGATCGCCTCGCCTTCGCGGTCCAAGTCGGTCGCCAGGTACAGGCTGTCGGCCGCCTTGGCCGCCTTGGCGATCGCGTCGACGTGGCGCTCGTTGCGCTCGATCACCTCGTAGTTCATCGCGAAGTGGCGCTCCGGATCGACCGCGCCTTCCTTCGGCACGAGGTCGCGGACGTGGCCGTAGGAGGCCAGCACCTGGAAATCCTTGCCGAGGTATTTGTTGATCGTCTTCGCTTTGGCCGGCGACTCGACGATCAGGAGATTCTTTGCCATTGCAGTCCTTGCCGACGGAAACGGGCGGCAGCGTGAGCGGTCATTGCGCCGCTATATAAAGCAATTGCGACGGTGTGTCGCCTTTTCCAGTGCAAACGCCTGGCGCGATGCTGTCAAGCCGGCCGCGCCGACGCGGTCCGGCAGACGGCGCGCGAAAGCCGAAGATCAAAGGAGTTCGGCGACGAAGCGCGCGGCTGGTGGACGTCGGGCGTTCCTTGGCCGCGCGGCCCCGCTTTGTAGGGTGGGCCGCAGCCGCGTAGCGGCGAGTCCCACCATCTGCACAACGTGACGGTGGGACTCGCGCCTTCGGCGTTGTGCCCCACCCTGCGGAATCCCGATCCGGCCACCTCAGGCGCCGACGCTCCGCGCGTAGGCGCCGCCGCCGCTGGCGACGACTTCGCCCTCCAGTTCGAGCATCAGCAGCATCGACGCGAGCGCCGCCACGCCGAGGCCGGTGCGCTCGGCGAGCTGGTCGATGCCGAGCGCGTCGTGGCCGAGCGCAGCATACAGGCGCGCGTAGTCCGGATCGTCCGCATGTGCCGGCGCAACCGGCCGCGCGCGCGTATCGGCGGATTCGGCGGGCGCGACCGCCAGGCGCTCTCGCAGCGTCGCGCCGAGGCGCTGCGCCAGCGGCGCCAGCTCGGCGATGATCTCCTCGGCCGTCTCGACCAGCTTGGCGCCCTGGCGGATCAGCTGGTGGCAGCCGCGCGCGAGCGGGTTGTGGATCGAGCCCGGGATCGCGAACACCTCGCGCCCCGCCTCGGTCGCCAGGCGCGCGGTGATCAGCGAGCCCGAGCGCAGCCCCGCCTCGACCACCAGCGTGCCGAGCGAGAGCCCGGCGATGATGCGGTTGCGGCGCGGGAAATGCGACGGATGACCCGGCGTGCCGGGCGGGAACTCGCTGACCAGCGCGCCGCGCTGTTCGATCCGCGCGGCCAGCTCGCGGTGCCGCGGCGGGTAGACCAGATCCGGCCCGGTGCCGAGCACGGCCACCGTGAACCCGCCGGCATCAAGCGCGGCCGCGTGCGCGGCGCCGTCGATGCCCTCGGCAAGGCCGCTGGTGATCGCAAAACCGGCCGTCGCCAGCGCACGCGCGAACGCGCCCGCGTTGGCGAGGCCGCCCTGGCTCGCGTTGCGGCTGCCGACGATCGCGATCTGCGGCCGCCACAGCGCGCTGGCGTCGCCGGCGACGAACAGCGCCGCCGGCGCGCCCGGACTGTCGACGAGCAGGGCCGGGAAGTCGGCGCCGTCGCAGGTCAGCAGCGTGCGGTCCGGCGCGGCCAGCCAGGCCAGGTCCGCCTCGATCACGGCGCGCTCGGGCGCATGCAGCCAGTCGCGGCAGCCAGGTTCCGGCGTGCGCTCGAACTCGCCGCGCCGCGCCGCGGCCAGCGCGGCGCTGGCATCGCCATAGCGCGCGATCAGGCCGCGCAGCGCCGCCGGCCCGAGTCCGGGCGCGCGCAGCAGGATCAGCCAGGCTTCGAGCCCGGCGCGGTTCGCGTCGATGTCCATGCCGGCAGTCTAGCCCGTGCCGCAAACGAACACGGCGCGATGAAAGCACCGCGCCGTGTAGGAAAAGAGCGGGAATGGGGAATCGGGATTCGGGAATCGTGCAAGCGGCTTCTGCCGATTCCCGATTCCCGTCAACGATTCCCGGCTTTCAAGGCGTCTTGTCCGGATCGTGCAGGAAGTCGCCGTTGTGGATCGGCTTGATCGCGTCCATGACCAGGCCATAGCTGACGCGGTCGAACGTGCGGAACACCATCACGTGGCCGACGAACTCCGGCGGCAGCGTCGCCTGTGCCTTGCGCGGGTGGAAGAACTTGCGCGCGCTGCCGTCCGGGTAGTCGGTGCGGTCGGTCACCTGTTCGCCCGGATGGTAGATGCTGAAGGTCTGGCCGTTCTCGATGCCGTCCTCGCTGCCGCGCGACAGCGCGACGACCTGGCGCGGGCCGACCGCGTTGAGCGCATCGGTGAACGCGATCACGCGCATGTTGTCGGGCACCTTGGCCGGCGCGTGCGGCACGTACTCGTCGTCGTAGGGGCGCTCGTCGATCGGCAGCACGTAGTCGCCCGGGCGCACTTCGAAGTCTGAATAGGTGACCAGCGCCGAGGAGACGTCCGCGCTGCGCGTGACCTCGACCGTGCCGAAGTCGAGCATCTCGTAGCCGAGGAAGCGCACGCGGCCCTTGAGCGTGTACTCGTTCGGGCCGTGGTGCCACAGCATCGCCGGGCGGCCGTCGCGCGAATCGGGCTTGTCCATCGGGCGCCGCGTGTTGTCGCCCTGGCGGTGCACCTCGCGCGGCTGGCCGTCGTCGACCGGCGGCATGTCGTAGTAGCGGCCGAGCGGGCGCACCAGCGCCAGCTTCGTGCCCGGCTGCGCGTCGAGGCCGCGGATGTAGACGAGCTGGCCGGTGGCGCCGCGCAGCTGGTTCTCCTCGATGCCGACCACGTGCGGTGCGTGCTTGTAGGCGTCCTCGGCGACGATGCGCGTGTTCTTCAGCCACTGCTTGAGCGCGGACAGCGGCACCGGCGGCACCGCGTCCTCGTAGCCTTCGCCGCGCACGCGCGGGCCGAGCGCGCCGTCGCCCTGCGCGAGGCCGACGCGGCCGCCGGCAAGCACCAGCGTGTCGCCCGGATAGATGCGGTGCGGATTGCGGATCTGCGGATTGGCCTGCCAGATCTGCGGCCAGTACCACGGCTTCTGCAGGAAGCGCGCGGAGATGTCCCACAGCGTGTCGCCCTTCTGCACGACGTAGCGGTCCGGATGTCCCTCGGTCCACTCGACCGTCGCGGCGTACACGGCCACGGTGAAGGTCAGCCCGGCCGAAACCGCAAGCAGTTTTTTAAGCATGACCGCCAACTCCCCGATCCCCGTGGATTTTTCTCAGTGTAAAGCAAACCCGCAACGCAGGAAAACGAACTGCGTCGCAAGCTTGCAGGGCGTCCGGCGCGGCCGGCGTGCGGCGTCGCGGCACGCAAGCCGCTAGACTGTGCGACCTTCCCGCCTTGCAACCCGCGCCGACCGGCCGCATGTCGGGCCGGTGATGATGCCGCCATGAGCAAACTGACCATCCTCGAGTTCCCCGACCCGCGCCTGCGCACCAAGGCGCAGCCGGTCACCGTGTTCGACGCCGCGCTGAAGCAGCTCGTCGCCGACATGTTCGAGACCATGTACGCCGCGCCCGGCGTCGGCCTCGCCGCGACCCAGGTCAACGTGCACCAGCAGCTGCTGGTGATGGACATGTCCGAGGACTCCGACCAGCCGATCGTGCTGGTCAACCCGCGCATCCTCGAAAAGTCCGGCGAGCAGGTCTACCAGGAAGGCTGCCTGTCGTTCCCGGGCATCTACGCCGACGTCGAGCGCGCGCTGCGCGTGAAGGTCGCCGCGCAGGACGCCGACGGCACGCCGTTCGAGCGCGAGTTCGAAGGCCCGCTCGCGGTCTGCGTGCAGCACGAGATGGACCACCTCGCCGGCAAGGTCTTCGTCGACTACCTGTCCCCGCTCAAGCGCAGCCTGCTGCTCAAGCGGATGGAAAAGAAGCGCAAGCAGAGCGCCTGAAAGGTCAGGATTGGGTATTCGGGATTGGGGATTCGGCGACGCTGCAAGGCGCCGCGTCTCTTCCTCTTTCGCGCGTCGCTTCGTTCGGGCTCGCGGCTCCGGCGCGCGAAGTCCCAATCCTTGCCGTAGCTCGGCCTGCGTCGCGACTGCAGACCAAGCCCACCAAGGCGTCCGCCGTCCGCCGGCGGGCGCATGTAAGCTCCCCCAATCTCCCATCGCGAATCCCCCATCCCGGCCCTACCATGCGCCTTGTTTTCGCCGGAACCCCCGACTTCGCCGTGCCCTCGCTCGCCGCCTGCCTCGCCAGCGGCGCGCAGGTCGTGGCCGCCTACACGCAGCCGGACCGGCCGGCCGGGCGCGGGCGCCAGCTCGCCGCGAGCCCGGTCAAGCAGGCCGCTCTCGCCGCCGGCGTGCCGGTCGAGCAGCCCGAGACGCTGCGCGACAAGGCCGCGCGCGCACGGCTGGCCGCGTATGCGCCGGACCTGATCGTCGTGGTCGCCTATGGCCTGATCCTGCCCAAATCGGTGCTCGCGCTGCCGCGCCTGGGCTGCTGGAACGTGCACGCGTCCTTGCTGCCGCGCTGGCGCGGCGCGGCGCCGATCCAGCGCGCGATCCTCGCCGGCGACGCCGAGTCCGGCGTCGACCTGATGCAGATGGAAGCGGGTCTCGATACCGGCCCGGTGCTGCTCGAGGCGCGCACGCCGATCACGCCGGACGACACCGGCGGCACGCTGCACGACCGCCTCGCCGCGCTCGGCGCGCAGGTGCTCGGCGAGGGTCTTGCGCGCGTGCTGCGCGGCGAGACGCTGACGGCGATACCACAGGCCGAGGACGGTGTGGTCTACGCGCACAAGCTCGACAAGGCCGAGGCACGGCTCGACTGGAACCAGCCGGCGGCGGCGCTTGCGCGCACCGTGCGCGCGTTCGACCCGTGGCCGGTCGCCGAAGGCGTGCTCGACGGCGAGCGCCTGCGCATCTGGGCCGCCGAAGCGGTGCCGGGTGCGCACGAGGCGGCGCCGGGCCAGATCGTCGCCACGCACCGCGACGCGATCGACATCGCCACCGGCGAGGGCCTGCTGCGTATCCGCGAACTGCAGCGCGAGGGCGGCCGCCGCATCGGCGTGCGCGACTGGCTCAACGCGCGCCGCCAAGGCGGGAGCGCGCGATGAGCCAGACCCGACGTCCGCCGCGCCACAAGCCCGCGCCGCCGCCGGCGGTGCCCGGCGCCGCGCTGCGCGCCGAGGCCGCGCGTGCGCTCGCGCGCGTCGCGTTCGACGGCGTCTCGCTGCGCGCCGCGCTGGCCGAGGTCAATCCGCGCATCGCCGATCCGCGCGACCGTGCGCTGCTTGCCGCCTCGCTCTTCGCCGCCTCGCGCTGGTGGCTGCGCTACGACGCCGCGCTCGGCGCGCTGACCGACAAGCCATTGCCGCCGAAGGCGCGCGAGGTGCGCGCGCTGCTCGTGCTCGGCTTTGCCCAGCTCGCCGTGCTCGGCCTGGCCGACTACGCGGTGGTGGCCGCCTGCGTCGGCGCCGCGCGCACGCTCGGCGCGCCGCAGTTCGCCGGCCTCGTCAATGCGGTGCTGCGCCGCTTCCTGCGCGAGCGCGCGGCCCTGGACGCGAAGCTCGACGCCGATGCGGTCACGCGCCACGCGCATCCGCGCTGGCTGCTCGACGCGCTCGCGCGCGACTGGCCGCAGCAGGTCGAGGCGATCCTCGCCGCCAACAACCACGAGGCGCCGCTGACGCTGCGCGTGAACCGCCGCCGCACGACGCGCGCGGACCTGTTGGCACGCCTCGCCGCGGCCGAGGTCGCGGCCGATGCGCCGGCCGAGCTGCCCGATGCGCTCGTGCTCGCCAACAGCACCGATGTGACGCGCCTGCCAGGCTATGCGGACGGGCAGTTTTCGGTGCAGGACGGCGCCGCGCAGCGCGTGGTCGACCTGCTCGATCTCGCCGACGGCCAGCGCGTGCTCGACGCCTGCGCCGCGCCGGGCGGCAAGTCGGCGCACATCCTCGAACGCGCCGACGTCGAGCTGGTCGCGCTCGACAGCGATCCGGCGCGCCTGCTGCGCGTGCACGAGAACCTCGCCCGGCTCGACCTGTCGGCGACGGTCGTCGCCGGTGACGCCGCCGCGCCGGACGGCTGGTGGGACGGCCGCGCGTTCGAGCGCATCCTGCTCGACGCGCCGTGCTCGGCCACCGGCATCGTGCGGCGCCAGCCGGACATCAAGCTGCACCGGCGCGGCGCCGACATCGCGCCGCTGGCGGCGACGCAGCGGACCCTGCTCGCCGCGCTGTGGCCGCTGCTGGCGCCGGGCGGGCGGCTGGTCTACGCGACCTGCTCGCTGCTGCGCGCCGAGAACGAGGCGGTGCTCGCCGATTTCCTCGCCACGCGCGATGATGCGCGCGCGCTGCCGGTGCCGGCGCACTACGGCCACGCCGCCGGCGTCGGCCGCCAGAACCTGCCGGGCGAGGGCGGCATGGACGGTTTCTACTATGCGGTGCTTGAGAAGGTTGCCTGAGCCAGCGCCTGCTATCGCTCCTGAGCCCTCCCCTTCAAGGGGAGGGTTGGGTGGGGATGGTGTTGCTGCCGCGCGATCCGGCGCGAACGTGTGGCGGCGCCTGCGTGCATGCGCGCTGCTCGCCGCGCTGGCGCTGCTCGCCGGCTGCATCCCATTCGCCGAACAAGTCCCCGGCGAGCTCGCCGTGCGCAGCGCGCAGCTGCGCGACACGGCCGGCGGCGCGATGCTCGACCTCGCGCTCGACTGCCGCCTCAGCGGGCCGATGCAGGATGCGCTCGAGCACGGCATCCCGCTGACCCTGCGCATCGACCTCGATGCCGGCCGCCGCCTGACGCGCACGCACCGCCAGGAGCGCCAGCACGTCGAGCTGCGCTACTTTCCGCTGTCGCGTCGCTACCAGTTGCGCGAAGCGGGCAGCGACGACGTGCGCAGCTTCGCCACGCCGGCTTCGCTGCTGGCCGCACTCGGCACGCTGCACCTGCCGCTGCCGGATGGCTTCGCGCGGCTGCCCGCGGCGACGCCGCTGCGCGTGTCGGCAGCGCTCGATCCGGCCGCGCTGCCCGGCGCGCTGCGCCTGCCGGCCCTGTTCGAACCGGCCTGGCGGCTCGCCGCCGAAGAGCACGCATGGACCGTCGCGGCGCACTGACCTTCCTGCTGCGGCGCGTGCTGCCGGTGCTGGCCGTGGCCGCGCTGCTGGTCGCCTCGCTCAAGCTGGCCGAGGACGCCGCCGGCGACAACGCGCGCTTCGCCGCGCATTACCGCTGGGTGCTCGGCGCCGCCGCCGCCGCGCTGGTGCTGCTGGTGGTCACGATCGGCCAGCGCCTGTGGCGGCTGCACACCGACGTTGCGCGCGCCGCGCCCGGCGCGCGCCTGAACCGGCGCCTGCTGCGCCTGCTGATCGTACTCGCGCTGCCGTCGACCGTGGTCGTCTATGCGTTCGCGCTGCGCTTCCTCGACGCGACGATCGACAACTGGTTCAACGTGCGCCTGGAGCAGGCGCTCGACGATGCGCTGGAGATCGGCCGCCTCGTCGTCGACGAACACCTGCACACGGCCGAGCACGCCGGCGCCGAACTCGCCGAACGCCTCGCCGCGACACCGGCGGCCGAGACGCAGGCCGTGCTCGACGAACGCATCGACGCGCTCGACGCGATCCAGCTGACCGTGTTCGATCCGGACGGCCGCGTGCAGGCGACCGCCAGCTCCGACCCGCGCTACCTCGACCCGCCGCTGCCGGACGGCGCGCTGCTGCTGCGCCTCGAGCACGACGGCCGCTACGCCGCGGCCGAGCCGTTCGGCGATGCGCTGATGCTGCGCGTGGTGCGCCCGCTCGACGGCGCCGGCGCGCCGCGTCGCCTGCTGCAGGGCCTGTTCCCGCTGCCCGAGCGGCTGCAGCCACTGACCCGCGGCGTCGAGCGCGCCAGCTTCGACTTCCAGCGCCTGAAGTTCCTGCGCGGTTCGCTGAAACTCACCTTCGCGCTGATCCTGACCTTCGTGCTGCTGCTGTCGGTGCTGGTCGTCGTGCTCGCCGCATTCGGCGTCGCGCGCCGCCTGGTCGCGCCGATCGGGCGCCTCGCCGCGGCCACGCGCGCGGTCGGCGCCGGCCGCTACGACACCCCGCTGCCGCCGGCCAGCGACGACGAGCTCGGCTTCCTCGTGCGCTCGTTCGCCGACATGACGCGCGAGCTCGAGTTCGCCGGCGCGCGCGCGCAGAAGAGCACGCGCGAGACCGAGCAGCAGCGCGCCTGGCTGGAGGCGGTGCTCGAGCGCCTGTCCGCCGGTGTGCTCGGCTTCGACCGCGACGGCCAGCTGCGCGTGGCCAACCGCGCCGCCGAGGCGATCCTCGGCGTGGCGCTGTCGCCGCACCTGGGCCGTGGCCTGGCCGAGCTGCGCGGCGTGCGGCCGGACCTGGCCGCGTTCGTCGACCCGCTGGCGCGGCACCTGCGCGAGAACCTGCGCGAGTGGCGCGAGGAGGTCGTGGTCGACACCGCCGAGGGCCACCGCACGCTGATGCTGCGCGGCACCGCGCTCCCCGACCAGGCCGGCTACGTGGCCGTGTTCGACGACCTCACCGTGCTCAACCGCGCGCAGCGCGACGCCGCCTGGGGCGAGGTCGCGCGCCGCCTCGCGCACGAGGTGAAGAATCCGCTGACGCCGATCCAGCTCGCCGCCGAGCGCCTGCGCCGGCGCTTCCTCGGCCGCCTGTCGGACGAGGAGGGCGAGCTGATCGACCGCGCCACCCACACGATCGTCAGCCAGGTCGAGGCGCTCAAGACAATGGTCAACGCGTTCGGCGACTACGCGCGCGCGCCGCAGCTGGCGGTGCGTCCGCTCGCGCTGCACGCGCTGGTGGGCGAGGTGCTGGACCTGTACGAGAACGACCAGCGCATCGGCCTGAGCCGCCAGCTCGCCGACGACGAGCCGCTGGTGCGCGGCGATGCGGTGCGCCTGCGCCAGGCGCTGCACAACCTGATCAAGAACGCGCTCGAGGCGATCGGCGACGCGCACAAGCCGCAGCTGCGCATCGCCACGCGGCGCGTGCACGTCGACGGCGACGACTGGGTCGAGCTGTCGATCGCCGACAACGGCCCCGGCCTGCCGGCCGACTTCGGCGAGCGCTGGTTCGAGCCGTACACGACCAGCAAGGCGCGCGGCACCGGCCTGGGCCTGGCGGTGGTCAAGAAGATCGCCGAGGAACACGGCGGCAGCGTGCGCGCCGAGAACGACGCGCAAGGCGGCGCGGTGTTCACGCTGCGCCTGCCGCTGGAGCATCCGGGCGCCGCGGCGCCGGTCGGCTGAGTCGGCGGCGGCTCGCGCCGTTCGAGCGCTCCGTCCCATCGCGCTGCAACGCCGCACTGCGACGATCCCCGTTCGCAAGGCGTCTCCATGCGAGCCCCGTCGGGGATACGGGCGGCTGCCTTGCACGGCCGACATTCGGGACTGATTCAGTTGCGCAGGATCATCGTCGGCGGACGCGGCCTGTCAGGGAGGAAGTGATGGTTTTCGAGGCGATGGCCAGGCAGGTCGCCGAGCCGTTGGTGTCGGTCGCGCTGTGTGTGCACAACGGCGCCGGGTTCCTGCGCGAGCAGATCGAGTCGGTGCTCGCGCAGAGCGAGCCGCGGCTGGAAGTCATCGCGCTCGACGACGCCTCGACCGATGGCAGCCTCGCGTTGCTGCATGAATACGCCGCGCGCGACGCGCGCGTGCGCGTGATCTCCAACCCGCACAACCTCGGTCCGTCGCCCAGCTTCGAGCGCGCGATGGCGCTCGGCACGGCGCCGTTCATTGCACCTTGCGACCAGGACGACATCTGGCATCCGCACAAGCTCGCCCGATTGCTCGCCTCGATCGGCGCGCACGATCTAGCCTACGCCGACTCGGCCTACATCGATGAGCGCGGTCGCAGCCTCGGACGGAGCATCTCCGACGACCTGGACATGCTCAGCGGACGCGGTGCGTTGCGCTTCGCGTTCGCCAACACCGTCTCCGGCCATGCGGCGCTGCTGCGCCGCGACCTGTTCGAAGCCGCGCGGCCGTTTCCGCCGGAACTGTTCCACGACTGGTGGCTGGCGCTCGTCGCCGCAGCGCGCAATGGCCTGGTCTACCTCGACGAGCCACTGGTCCGCTTTCGCCGCCACGACGGCGCGCTGACCGCCCTTGGCCGCGATCGGCAACGCTCGCTCGCGGCGACGCGATCATGGCTGGCGCAGTGCCGCGGGATGCTGGCGGCGCTGTCCGCACGGACCGGCGACGAACGCCATGCCGCCGCGCGCCTGCTGACCGCGCTCGACCTTGCGCTGGTCGGCGGCAGCCGCTGGCCGCTGCTCGGCGAGATCTGGCGGTCCCGCCGGGCGCTCGCGCCACGGCCGCATGCGGCCATCGCGCACGCGATCGGCCTGCAGCAGCGCGTGCTGCGCCGCCTGCGCCGCGTGACGCGGGACGAGCCCGACGCCTTCCTGCACCGCATCGCCTGGCGTTGAGGCAGCAGCAGGCGCGGACGGCGGTCGCAGCGGCGCGGCCTGCAAGCCGCACATGGCGCTAGGTGAGGCCGGTCGCGCCCGCGGCGCTTCTACAATGGCGGTTTTCGCCGCCCCGACGCATCCATGCGCCACACCCCACTCCCGATCGACGCGGTGCTGCCGGACCTGCTGGCCGCGCTCGCCGCCGGCCCGCGCGCCGTGCTCGAGGCGCCACCCGGCGCCGGCAAGACCACGCAGGTGCCGCCGGCTCTGCTCGACGCCGACTGGCTCGGCGGGCGCAAGGTGCTGATGCTCGAACCGCGCCGCATCGCCGCGCGCGCGGCGGCCGAGTTCATGGCCGCGCAGCGCGGCGAGCGCGTCGGCGAGACGGTCGGCTACCGCATCCGCTTCGAATCAAGGGTTTCCGCCGCCACGCGCATCGAGGTCGTCACCGAAGGCATCCTGACGCGGATGATCCAGGACGACCCCGAGCTCGACGGCGTCGGTGCGATCCTGTTCGACGAGTTCCACGAGCGCCACCTGCACGGCGACCTCGGCGCCGCGCTCACGCTCGACGTGCAGGCGAACCTGCGCCCGGACCTGCGCCTGGTGATCATGTCGGCCACGCTCGACGGCGAGCGCGTCGCGCGCTGGTTCGACGCGCCGCAGCTGGTCAGCGAGGGGCGCAGCTTCCCGGTGCGCATCGCGCACCCGCCGGCGCGCGCCGGCGAGGCGTTCCCCGAGCGCGGCTGGCCGTTCCACCTGCGCCGCGCGGTCGAGACCGCGCTGGCCGAGAACGATGGCGACGTGCTGGTGTTCCTGCCCGGCAAGCGCGAGATCGAGCGCGCGCGCGAGGTGCTGGCCGAACTCTGTGGGAGCGGCGGAAGCCGCGATGCTGTTCCGAAGGCTCGCGTCGAAGACAAAGCATCGCGGCTTCCGCCGCTCCCACAGGAGGAGGCTAGCTCGGACGCCGTGCAAATCGTGCCGCTGCACGGCGAACTGACGCTGGCCGAGCAGCACGCCGCGCTCGCCGCCGCCGCGCCGGGCACGCGCCGCGTGGTGCTGGCGACCAACGTCGCCGAGTCGAGCCTGACTCTGCCCGGCGTGCGCGCGGTGGTCGACCTCGGCCTCGCGCGCGAGCCGCGCTTCGATCCGAACTCCGGCTTCACGCGGCTGGACACCGTGGCGATTTCGCAGGCCTCGGCCGACCAGCGCGCCGGCCGCGCCGGCCGCCTCGGCCCCGGCACCTGCTACCGCTTGTGGCCGCAGAGCCGCCGCCTCGACGCCGAGCGCACCGCCGAGATTGCGCAGGTCGAGCTGTCGCAGCTGGCGCTGGAACTGGCCGCATGGGGCTCTGACGCGCTGCGCTGGCTCGATCCGCCGCCGCCCGGCGCGCTGGCGCAGGCGCGCGACCTGCTGCGCCGGCTCGGCGCGCTCGATACGCACGAACGCATGACCGCGCTCGGCCGACGCATGCTCGCGTTCGGCGCGCAGCCGCGCCTGGCCGCCGCGGTGCTGCGCGCGCCGGCATCGCAGCACGCGCTCGCCTGCGACCTCGCGGCCTTGATCGAGGCGCGCAATCCGCTGCGCGGCGCGGACGGCCGCAGCGACGATTTCCGCGCACGCGTGCGCGCGCTCGCGGCCTGGCGCGCGCGCCGCGGCGCCGGCGCGCGCGAGTTCGGCGCCGATTCCGGCGCGCTGGCGGCGATCGCGCAGGCGGGAGACGCGTGGCGGCGGCGCGCGGCTTTTCCCCCTCCCCTTCAAGGGGAGGGCCGGGGTGGGGATGGTGTTCGCGATTCCCGGCACAACGAGAAAACCCATCCCCACCCAAACCCTCCCCTTGAAGGGGAGGGCTTCAAAGCAGGCGACCTGCTGATCCACGCGTTCCCCGACCGCATCGCGCGGCAGGATCCGGCCAACCCGCGCCGCTACACGCTCGCCAACGGCCGCGGCGCGCGCCTGGCCGACGACAGCGCGCTGTACGGCGAGCCGTGGCTGGTGGTGATCGACCTGCGCCAGGAGGCGCGCGACAGCCTCGTGTTCGCCGCCGCGCCGTTCGATCCGGCGCGGCTCGAGGCCGACTTTCCCGAGCGCTTCGCGCGCGTGCGCAGCGTGCGCTGGAACCGCGACACGCGCGCGGTCGAGGCGTTCGAGGAGCGCCGCTTCGACGCGCTCGTGCTCGAGCGCCGCGCGGTGCCGGCGCGGCCGGAGGATGCGGTGCCGGCGCTGCTCGCGGCCGTGCGCGAACTCGGCCTCGACGCGCTGCCGTGGAGCGAGCATGCGCGCGAGCTGCGCCTGCGCGTGCAGGCGCTGCGCAGCTGGTGCCCCGAGCTCGGCCTGCCGGATTTCTCCGATGCGGCGTTGCTGGCCACGCTGGAGGACTGGCTTGCGCCGTACCTGGCCAACAAGCGCCGCCTCGACGCGCTGCAGCCGGCCGAGCTGTCCGAGGCGCTCGCGGCGCGGCTGGATTTCAACCTGCGCCGCGCGCTCGACGAGCAGGCGCCGGTCACGATCAGCGTGCCGAGCGGCCTCGAGCGGCGCATCGCCTACGCCGCCGACGCGCCGCCGGTGCTCGCGGTCAAGCTGCAGGAGCTGTTTGGCCTGGCCGACACGCCGCGCATCGCCAACGGCCGCGTGCCGCTGACGCTGCACCTGCTCTCGCCCGGCGGCAAGCCGGTGCAGGTGACGCAGGACCTGAAGAGCTTCTGGGAGCGCACCTACCCGGAGGTCAAGAAGGAGCTCAAGGGGCGCTATCCAAAGCACCCGTGGCCGGACGACCCATGGACCGCCACGCCCACGCACCGCGCCAAGCCGCGGCGCTGAACCGCGCGTCCTTCGCAGGGTGGGACGCAGTCGCACGTCCTTCGTAGGGTGGGACGCAGCCGCGTAGCGGCGAGTCCCACCATCGGGCGCCACGGTGGGACTCGCCGTGGTCGCGCCCGGCGCCATCGGGCGCCTTCGCGCGGCTGTGTCCCACCCTACGGGGCGCGGCCGATGCCGTGGGCCTTCGGTACCGGACGCCGCCCGCCGGGGCGCGGAGTAGACTGGCAGGCCCAACGTGCCAGATCGCGGCATCGCGATGTTCGACTGGCCAGCCACGGCGTGGGCGAGCGCGGTGTCGTTCCTCGCCCACCATGCGATCGCGCCGCTGCTCGCGTTCGCGCACCTGGACCGCGTCGGCGACGACGCGGACGAGATCGCGCAGTACCTGCTGATCGGCCTCGTGCAGGTCGCGATCATCGCCGGCGTGTTCCGACCGATGGAGAGCCTGCGCCCGCTCGAGCGCTGGACCGACCGGCGCGCGACGCGGATCGACCGCACCTACACGTTCCTCAAGCTGTTCGGGCTGATCCCGCTGTTCGCCTACGTCGCGCTGCCGCTGCTGGGCCACCTGTTGGGTGCGACGGACGCGGACGCGGCGGCGGCGCCGCTGCAGCTCGACGTGTGGCTGCCGTGGCTGCGGCCGCATCCGCTGCTGCTGTTCTTCGTCTACTTGGCGATCACCGACTTCGTCTACTACGCGATCCACCGCCTGCAGCACGCGCTGCCGTGGTGGTGGGCGCTGCACAGCCTGCATCACAGCCAGCGCCAGATCAGCTGCTGGTCGAACGATCGCGACAGCATCCTCGACGACCTGTTCGAGGCCTCGATCGTCGCCGGCGTCGCGCACCTGATCGGCGTCGCGCCGGTCGAGTACGCGCTGCTGGTGCTGCTCGGCGAGCTGCTGCAGAACTTGTCGCATGCGAACGTGCGACTGCGCTTCGGCCGCGTGCTCGACAAGCTGCTGGTCGACCCGGCCTACCACCGCCTGCACCACATGCGCGCCGACCGCACGCGGCCGGGCCTGGAGAACTGCAACTTCGCGCTGATCTTCCCGCTGTGGGACATCGTGTTCGGCACCGCGCTTTACCGAGAGCCACCGCGGCCATGCGGCGTCGACGACGCCGGCATCGACGCCGACAACACGCTCGGCCTGCCGGGCCAGCAGTGGGCCGCGCTGCGCCGCTTCGCGCACGCACTCACGCGCGGCCCGCGTGCGCCAGCGCGTCCGGACCCGCGCGGCTGAACCGGCGTCGCGCGTGCTTGGGGTATAACGGAACCCTGCGCGACCGCCGCGGTCGCACAGGCCTGTACCGTCACCGAAGGTCCGCCCCCGATGAGCAACCCGCACCGTGTCCTGCCCTGGATGATCGCGTTCCTGATCGCCGTCGGCTCGCTGGGTGCGCTGGTCGCGCCGCGCCTGGCAGCGATCTTCGCGGCCAATCCGTTCTTCAACGGCGTGATCCTCGCCGTGCTCGCCGCCGGCGTGATCGTGAACCTGCGCCAGGTGCTGCTGCTCGGGCGCGAGGTCGCCTGGATCGAGGCCTTCAAGCGCTCGAACCCGGACCAGCGCCCGCCCGGCCGGCCGCGCCTGCTTGCGCCGATGGCACGCATGCTCGACGGCCGCGAGCGCGGCCGCGCCGCGCTGTCGGCGCCGTCGCTGCGCACGATCCTCGACAGCGTGCAGTCGCGGCTGGAGGAATCGCGCGACCTGTCGCGCTACCTGATTGGCCTGGCCATCTTCCTCGGCCTGCTCGGCACGTTCTGGGGCCTCTTGGTCACGATCCGCTCGGTGTCGGACATCATCGGCACGCTGAACGTCGGCAACGACGCGGTGACGATGTTCGGCGCGCTGAAGGAGAACCTGAAGGAACCGCTCGGCGGCATGTCGACGAGCTTCTCGACCTCGCTGTTCGGCCTGGCCAGTTCGCTCGTGATCGGCTTCCTCGACCTGCAGGCCGGGCACGCGCAGAACCGCTTCTACAACGGCCTGGAGGAATGGCTGTCGGGCATGACGCGGCTGGCTTCGGGCAGCGCGCTGGAAGCCGACGCGTCGGTGCCGGCCTACGTGCAGGCGCTGCTCGAGCAGACCGCCGACGGCCTCGAGCGCATGCAGCGCGCGATCGTCGAGAACGAACGCGAGCGCCACGGCACCAACCAGCAGCTCGGCGAGCTCGGCACACAGCTCGGCCGCCTCGCCGACCTGCTCGGCCGCGACGCACGCGAGCGCCAGGCGGCGGCCGCGGTGCAGGATGAGCTCAAGGGCGTGCTGCGCCAGCTCGCCCAGCAGCCGCGCCCGGCCGAGTCGGTCTCCGACGAGCTGCGCGCCGAACTGCGCCTGCTCTCGCGCACGATCGCCGTCGCACTCGACGGCCAGCGCCCGCGCGCGCCGGCGCCGATGGTCGCCGAGCGCGAGCCGCGGCTGTGAGGGGCGCGATGTTTGTGTTGGGTCGCTCGGAACACCATCCCCACCCAAACCCTCCCCTTGAAGGGGAGGGCTTCAAAGCGCGCCTTTCTTTAGCCCTCCCCTTCAAGGGGAGGGTTGGGAGGGGATGGGTTTGCTCGTCGGCCTCCCCGAAGGGGATCCGCGCATGAGCACCCTGCGCCGCCGCCGTGGCGCGTTCGACATCTGGCCCGGCTTCGTCGACGCGCTGACCTCGCTGGTCATGGTCATGATCTTCGTGCTGCTGATCTTCGCGATCGGCCAGTTCGTGCTGTCGGATACGTTGTCGGGCAAGAACCGCGCGCTCGATGCACTGAACGCGCGCGTGGCCGAGCTGGCGAAGACGCTGTCGCTGGCGCAGGATGACAAGCACGCGCTCGACGCGAAGGTCGCCGAGCTGTCCGCCTCGCTCGGCCAGGCCAGCAGCGAGCGCGATGCGCTCAAGGGCCAGCTCGACACGGCCACGAGCGAAGCGTCGAAGCTCGCCGCCGACATCGCCGCATTGAACGCACTGAAGCAGCAGCTCGAGGCCGAGGTCGCACGCCTCGGTGCCGAGCTCGACGGCTCGAAGCAGGACCTGGTCAAGCAGACCGCGCTGACCTCGGCCGCCGCCGCGCAGACGGAGCTCTTGAACCGCCAGCTCGCCGCGCTGAACGAGCAGCTCGGCAAGATCCAGGCCGCGCTCGATATCGCCAACCAGGACGTCAAGGCCAAGGACGCGAAGATCGCCGACCTCGGCAAGCAGCTCAACCTCGCGCTCGCGCACAAGGTGGGCGAACTCGAGCGCTACCGCTCGGAGTTCTTCGGCAAGCTGCGCGCCGCGCTCGGCGACCGCAGCGACATCCGCATCGTCGGCGACCGCTTCGTGCTGCCGACCGACATCCTGTTCGACACCGGCTCGGCCGACCTTGGCGCCGACGCGCAGGCGCGCCTGGCGCGGCTGGCCGACACCGTGCGCGAGGTCGCCGCGGAGATCCCGTCGAGCATCGACTGGGTGCTGCGCATCGACGGCCACACCGACAAGCGCCCGATCAATACGCCGCGCTTTCCGTCTAACTGGGAGCTGTCGACCGCGCGCGCGGTCGCGATCGTGAAATACCTCGTCGTGCAGGGCATCCCGGCGCACCGGCTGTCGGCGAACGGCTTCGGCGAGTTCCAGCCGCTCGACGGCACCGACACGGCCGAGGCATGGGCGAAGAACCGGCGCATCGAGATCCAGCTGACGAATCGGTGAGTCTAGGGACTAGGGACTAGGGACTAGGGACTAGGGGCGAGGGGCGAGGGCGCGGCAACCGCAGCGTTCGCATGAAGTTGCCGCGTGATCCGTTTCGGCCCTTTGTAGCGCCGTCGCGTACTGGGCTCGGTTGCCGATCTTGGCGCCCTCGCCCCTAACCCCTAGCCCCTGCTTCTCTGACTCACGACCACGCTGCCGAGGATCAGCGTGCCGGCGACCAGCATCGTCGGCGTCGGCGCCTCGCCGAGCAGCAGCCAGCCCCAGGCGACGCCGAACAGCGGGACCAGGTACGTGCAGGTCGACGCGCGCGCGGCGCCGACGCGCTGGATCAGGCGGAAGTAGAACGCGTAGGCGATGCCGGTGCAGAGCATGCCGAGCGCGAGCGCGCTGAGCCACGACGCTTGCGGGATCGGCGTGGCCGGCCAGCTCAGCGCGGCCAGCGGCGCCAGCAGCACGGCGGCGCTGCCGAGCGTGCCGGCGACAGCGGCCAGCGGCGGCACGTCGGCCAGCCAGCGCTTGGTGAAATTCGCCGAAAAGCCATAGCACAACGAGGCCAGCGTGCCGGCCAGCGCGGCCGCGGCGACGTTGTCGCCGGCGGTCTTGCCGCTCATCAGCACGATCACGCCGACGAAGCCGACCAGCATCGCCAGCGCGCGCGTGCGGCCGATGCGCTCGCGGTAGAGCGCGAAGCCGACCAGCGCGGTGAACAGCACGGTCAGGCTGTTCGCGATCGCGCCGATGCCGGCCGGCGCGCGCTCGGCGCCCCACGCGAACAGCGAGAACGGGATCGCCGAGTTCAGCACGCCGACGACCGCGAAGCGCCACGCGTGCCCGCGCTTGAGCTGCGCGCGGGCGCGCCACAGGAACGGCAGCAGGATCAGCGCACCGAGCACGATGCGCACCTCGACCAGCGCGAACGGACCGAAGTCGGCCGCGGCCACGCGCATGAACAGGAACGAGCCGCCCCAGATCGCGCCGAGCGCGACCAGTTCGAACGGCGTCCATAGGTCGCGCACGGCCGGCGCGAGCGTTTCGGTTTGCAGCTGGGTCATGGGTCTTCCTCGTGCGGCCCGCTGGCCGCAGTGAACAAATGATCGCGCCGGACGCGCGGCGCGTGTGGCCGTTTTCGGCTGTGGAACCTTGATGGGCTAGACGCGCCCGCAGCGCAGATGGAAATCCCAGCGCACCGCGCGCGGCGCGGCCGCGTCGCCCCAGGCCGCGCGCAGGTCGGCCTCGACCAGCGCGACCGGGTCGACGCCGGTGGCCTTCAGGTAGCGCTGCGAAGCCGACCACGAGCGCAGGTAGGCGAGGAACTGCGCGAGGGTCCAGTGCATGCACAGCTCGAAGCGCGGCGGCGCGAGCTCTTCGAACGGGAATGGCAGCGTGCGGTAGCCGGACTCGACGTGGTCGCGCTCGGGCAGCCAGTACGGCCCAGTCAGGTCGACGTAGAGCCGGTGCTTGACCGCGTCGACGGCGGCGTCGACGCGGCAGTCGGCATAGCTCCACGCCGCGATCAGGCCGCCCGGCTTCAGCACGCGGCGCACCTCGGCGTAGAAACGTGGATGGTCGAACCAGTGCAGCGCCTGCGCGACCGTGACGAGGTCGGCGCTGGCGTCGGGCAGCGCGCACTGCTCGGCCGGCTCGACGCGATAGTCGATGTTCGCGCGCGCATCGGCATTGGCGATCTGCTGCGCGCTCGGGTCGCTCGCGTGCACCTGCGCGAAGCGCGCGGCCAGCGCGCGGCTGGCCTGGCCGTTGCCGCAACCGGCGTCCCAGGCAAGCGCGCGGCCCGGCGCGGCGGCGGCGAGCCAGTCGAACAGCGCATCGGGATAGTGCGGGCGCGCCTCGCGATAGACCGCGGCGTGGCCGGAAAAGTGGTCCTTGAAGGTCATGCGATCGGGCGCGGCCGGAAGAACGGTGCGCGATTCTATGCCGGCGGCGGCGCCACCGCCGTGACGGCCTTCAGCGACGCGCCGGCGCCGCGACCATGCGCGTTTCGCCTGGCGCGAGGTCGTCCAGCGCGTACGGACCGATCCGTTCGCGCACCAGCCGCAGCGTCGGCAGGCCGACTGCGGCGGTCATGCGCCGCACCTGGCGGTTGCGGCCCTCGCGGAGCGTCAGGCGCAGCCACGCGTCCGGCACGCTCTTGCGAAAGCGCACCGGTGGATCGCGCGGCCACAGCCAGTCCGGCGCGGCGGCGAGCGCCTCGACCTCGGCTGGCAACGTCGGGCCATCGTTGAGCACGACGCCACGGCGCAGCGCTTCGAGCGCGGCCGCGTCGGGCGTGCCTTCGACCTGCACGAGGTAGGTCTTGGCCTGCTTGTGGCGCGGATCGGTCAAGCGGTGCGCGAGCGCGCCGTCGTCGGTCAGCAGCAGCAGGCCTTCGCTGTCGTAGTCGAGCCGTCCAGCCGCATAGACGTCCGGCTGATGGATGAACTCCGCCAGCGTGCGCCGCGGCGGATCGCTGCGGTCGGTGAACTGGCACAGCACGCCGAACGGTTTGTTGAACAGCAGCAGCATGGGGAAGGTAACGATGAAGCCGTTGCGGCCGGCAAGGACAGACGTAGGGTGGGCCGCAGCGCCGCAGGCGCGAGTCCCACCAATGCGCGGTGGGACTCGCCGCGATGCGGCTGCGTCCCATCCTACCCAATGCGCTGCGGATGCGGCTCTCACCCCAGCCTCTCCCCCGACGCTGAAGCGGTCGGGGGAGAGCGGAAACATCAGCCGCCCGACGGCTGCTCGTTCTGCTGGTCGGCGTTCTGCTTGAAGATCTCGTCGGCCCTGGGCTTTTCGAACTTCAGCGTCATGCGGTCGGACTCACCGATCGCGAGGTACTTGTCCTTGTCCTGCTCGCCGAGCGCGAGCGTCGGCGGCAGCGTCCACACGCCCTTGGCGTAGTCCTTGGTGTCCTTCGGGTTCGCGTTGACCTCGCTCTGCTCGACCAGCACGAAGCCGGCGTCGGTGGCGAGCTTGACCACGTAGTCCTGCGGCAGGTAGCCGCTGTCGAGGTTCAGCGCGGTGCCGGCGGCGGCGCGGTGGTCGACCACGCCGAGCGTGCCGCCCGGCTTGAGCACGTCGAAGAACGCCTTGAACATGAGCGGCGCGGTGTCGGCCTTGGCCCAGTTGTGCACGTTGCGGAACGTCAGCACGGTGTCGGCCGAGCCGGGAGCGCCGAGCACCGGCGCCTTCGGATCGAACTCGACCAGCTTGACGTCGCCGAACGGCGCGGCGTCCTGCTGCAGCAGCGCGCGGTACTTGTCGTTGTTCTTCTTCGCGTAGTCGGAGCTGGCATCGGCCGCGATCGCGGCGACATAGCTGCCGGTGCCCTTCAGCAGCGGCGCCAGCACCTCGGTGTACCAGCCGCCGCCGGGCGTGATCTCGATCAGCGTGTCGGTCGGCTTGACGCCGAAGAACTCGAGCGTCTGCTTTGGATGGCGGTATTCGTCGCGCGCCTTGTTCGCGGCCGAGCGCCAGTCGCCGGCGAGGGCCGCGTCGAGACGGGCCGCGGCCAGGTCGCCGATGCTGTGCGGCGGCGTCATTTCGGCCGGCTGGTCGGCCGGCGCGGTGGCCTGCGGATTGGCGGCCGGTGCGGGCGCTTCCGGCCCGCCGCAGGCGGCCAGTGCCACGGCGAACGGCAACAGACAGGCAAGCTTCTTCATGATTCGACCCTCCCTTGCTCGATGAATGCAGCGCGCCAGCGTAGCACAGGCGCCGATCAGCCCCGCAGCCGCGCCGCCGCCGGGTACGGCGGCACGTCGTCCGGCTCGCCGCGCACGAAGCGCGCGCGCAGCGCCTCCCACCAGGCCGGCTCGAAGATCTCCGGATGCTCGGCCAGCAACGCGTCGCGCAGCGCCGGCGGCAGGCCGAGGAAGTGCACGAACTGCTCCGGGAACACGTCGTTGGCGCGCACGCTCAGCCAGTCCTCGAGCGGACGCGTCTCGTCCTCCTCGCGCGCGGCCGGCAGGCGGCGGAAGCGGCAGTCCTCGACCCGGCACAGCTCGTCGTAGTCGTAGAAGATCGCGCGGCCGATGCGCGAGACGCCGAAGTTCTTCAGCAGCAGGTCGCCCGGGAAGATGTTGCTGCGCGCGAGGTCCTTGATCGCCTGGCCGTAGTCGAGCACCGCGCGGCGCGCCGCCGCGAACGGTACCTCGCGCACGTACAGGTCGAGCGGCTGCAGGCGGCGCTCGATGTAGCAGTGGCGCACGACCACGTCGTCGCCGTCGGCGAGCAGGCTGTCGGCGCACTCGACCGTCAGCTCGGCCAGCAGCGCCGGTTCGAACTGACGCCGCGGCAGGCGCAGGTCGCGGAACTCCTGCACGTCGAGCAGGCGGCCGACGCGGTCGTAGCGCACGACGCGCTCGTACTGCGCCTCGACCTCGCGCCGCGCGATGTCCTTGGGCCAGGCGAAACGGTCGCGGATCACCTTGATCACGACCGCATGGCCCGGCGGCGTGAACACCGCCATGACCATGCCGCGCACGCCGGGCGCGCGCACGAAACGCTCGTCCGGATGCGCGTGCAGGTGGCGCAGCAGCGCGCGGTAGCGCTCGGTCTTGCCCTGCTTGCGGCGGCCGAGCACGCTGTAGAGCTCGCCGACCGGCTTGTGCGGCATCAGCGCGTGCAGGAACGCGACCACGTCGGCGACCGTCGGCAGGTCGGCGTGGAAGCTGTTGCGCGCGTAGCCGAACAGCTGCGCGACGAGGCCTAGGTTGGTCAGCACCGCATCGGCGCGGATGCCCTGCGGCGTGCCGACCAGCGCGATCACCAGCGGCGCCGGCGCGCCGTCGCCGACCAGGCGGCCGACCAGATAGGCTCGCCGCTCGCGGTAGAACACCGGGCGCAGCAACTCCAGCGCGCGCAGCGGCGCGGCGTCCTCGAACGCGCGCTCGGCCAGCGCAGTGGCGATCGCGCGCGCATCGCCGCTGCGGTCGGCCCAGCCGCGCGCGAACGGAGCGTCGGCGAGCACGCGCTCGCACGTCGCGGCGAGGTCGGCGCCGACCGCGTAGTGCCGCAGCGTGGCCGGCGCGCCGACGCCGGCCAGCGGATCGTCGTCGAGCGCGACGAACTCGATCGCCGGATCGACGCCGCGCGTGAGGAAGAAGCGCCGCGCCAGCGAGTTGAAGAACGTGCGGGTCAGCTCGCGGTCGAGCAGCGGCGCGACGCGCATCGCGTAGTCGTCGCGGATCGCGCGCCACAGCGGACGCGAGCGCACGCGGTCGTCGAGCAGCGTCTCCAGCCGCGCCAGGGTTTGGCGGATGCAGGCCTCGTAGAGGTCGAGGCGCGCGACCGCGTCGAGCTGCGCCTGGCGCCAGTCGCCGCGCTCGAAATGCCGCTGCGCGCGCCGCGTGATGTCGGCGAAACGACCGTCGTAGTCGAGGAACGCGTCGAGGATCAGCGCGGCGGCGCGCGCGGGCATGCGCGATGCGGCTGGATTCGGGCCGGGCGGGCTCTGCTCCATCGCCGCAGTTTAACGCGCCGGAATGGAGCGGCCATGGCACGCGAAGGCCCCGGCAGCGAGGCCTTCGCGCTGCGCACGCTCAGCCGTCGAAGCCGCTGGCGAAGATCTTGTCGATCGGATTGGACGGTGTCGCCGTGATCAGGGCCGCGCCGTACGTGGTCAGGTTGGCCTTGATCAGCAGCGAACCATCGGCGCCGATCCAGGTGTCGCCGCCACGGCTGTACGGCGCGGCGCCGGACGGCACCGTGTAGCTGCTGACGGACCCCTGCACGACGCCGGTCGCCGTCGGCACCGACACGGTCTGGCCGATCTTGAGAACGCGCTGCCGGGTGCCGTTCGCCTTGAGCAGCCACAGTGCGTATTCCGAGCCGGGCATCGTGCGCGCCTGCACGAGGATGTCGCCGTTGGCGAGCACGGCGTTGCCGTAGAACGCATCCCAGGTGCGGCTCGGTTCCGGGCCATACGCCTCCAGGCCGCGCAGCGCGACGATCTCCGGCGTACCGCCGGCACGCACGCGCCACAGGCCGGAGGGCGTTCCGCCGTCGGCGGCGCGCAGCGTGCCCTGGAACGCTACCCACTCGCCCGCCGAGGTGAGCGAGCCCGTATCGAAGGATTGCCACGTGGCGCCCGCCCAGCCCGGTCCGTAGACGCCGGCATCGTCGTTGATCGCAAGCGGGCGATTGGTCACGCCGTCGTGCCAGAACAGGCCGGTGCGTGACGACTCCGACGCGGTGCGGCGGTAGGTCGCGAAGTAGAACAGCGCGCCATCGTCGCCCGGATGCGGCGTGCCGAGGGTCGCGAACGTGGCCGTGGCGATGCCGATGTCCGGTCCGCGCGCGCCGGTCTCGTTGTTGACGACCAGCGCCTGCGGCGCGCCTTCGCACAGTTTCCAGATGCCGTTGCGGCCCTGGTTGGTCTGCAGCGCGCCGTAGACGCGCCCGGTCGGCGTGGTCGAGAGGTTGTCGAAGCTCCAGGCCGTGTCGAACGTGTCGCCCGCGGCCAGGCCGGGGGCGAGATTGGGGTCGGTGGAGTCCTTCATCGCGCATGGCGTCACGGCCTGGCCGGGAACGCCCCTGGCCAGGTACAGGCGCGACAGGCCGCTTGGCGAGGTCACGTAGGCGTTGACCAGCACGTGACCGCCGTTCAGCGCGCGCGCGGAGCCGAAATCGTAGCGGTTCTGGTAGACCCAGCCGGCACCGAGGTTCGGGCCCAGCGCGCCGTCGGTCAGCGCGCGCACGATCTCGATGTTCCTGGCAGTATCCCAGCGCCAGATGCCCCAGGTCGCGCTCGTCGTGACAGCCGGGTCGCCGGCGTTCGCGCTGAACACCCGCTGGCCGTCGGTGCCGGCGCCGCTGCCGCCGCTGTTGACCGACAGGAAGACGTGTCCGGCTTCCGTGCCGGTGCGGCCCGGGCCGAGCGCGCTGCCGGTGACGCCGCTCTTGGTGTACTGCGTCCAGGCACCTTGCCTGAGCGCCCAGTAGCCGGCCGCCGTGTTCGGGCTGGTCATGCGCAGGCCGATGTAGCCCTTGCCGAGATCGCCGAGCAGTTCGTCGTTGGTCGAGCGGCTGCCGCCCGGCAATCCGGGCGCGACGATCGCCGCGCTGTCGCCGGCGAGCACGCGCCAGGAGACGTCCTGGGCGAGGGCGAGGGGCGTTGCCAGCGCCGCCGCGAGCGCGGCGGCGAGATTGAGCTTGTTCGACATATCGGTTCCTTCAGGGGTCGTGGATGGGCGCGCGTGCGCGTATCAGCCGTGTCGGCACCGCGGCCGGCACGCGCCGGTCCGTGGCCGGTGGCGCAGGCCAGCGCGCCCGCGCGTCGGCGATCCGCGCCGCATGCAACTTGTTGTTTTTGTTAATGCGCAGCAATTTTCCTTGCGCGCCGCCGCATACTAGGCAGGATGGTCGGCCGATGTCGGCACGTCCGCGCAACGCGTGGTAACGGTTGGGTAACGGCGGCGGGAAGCGCCACTGCCAGCCCCCGTTGGTGGCGACCGGCGTGCTGCCGCCACGCACGGCCCGAGCGCCGGACGTCGCCGGCCCGACTGACATCCAATTTCGGTCCCTGCCCAATGAGCATCGAAACCAGCGCGTCCCCGCCCGCTTGCCACCGCTACCGCTTCGGCAACGTCGAGTTCGACGAGGCGCGCTTCGAGTTGCGCGTCGGCGGGCTGCCGGTGGAGGTCGAGCGCCGCGCGCTGGAGGTGCTGGCCTACCTGCTGCGCCACGCTGGCGAGGTGGTGACCAAGGAGGAACTGCTGCGCGAGGTCTGGGCCGGCCGTATCACGGTCGACAAGGTGCTGCCGAACGCGGTCGCCAAGCTGCGCCGTGCGCTCGGCGAAGCGCATGCCGAACGGCTGGTGACGCAGGCGCGCATCGGCTACCGGCTCGACGGCCCGGTCGAGCGCATCGCGGTCGGGCGGCGCGCGGCGAGCCGGCTGGAGCTGGCACCGGGCCGGCCGGTGCCGTCACGCGGGAACTTCGTGCTGCGCCGCCCGCTCGGCAGCCACCCCGGCAGCGAGGTATGGCTGTCCGAGCAGGCGCGCACGCATGTGCAGCGCGTGTACAAGTTCGGCGCCGACGGCGAGCGCCTGCGCGCGCTCAAGCGCGAGGCGACCCTCTCGCGCGTGCTGCGCGAGAGCCTGACCGAACGCGGGCACTTCGTCGACATCATCGACTGGAACTTCGAAACGCCGCCGTTCTTCCTCGAATGCGAGTACGGCGGCGAGAACCTGCTCGAGTGGGCCGCATCCCATCTTGTCGCAACGACGCAGGACGAGCGAATCGCGCTGTTCCTGCAGATCGCCGATGCGGTCGCGGCTGCACACGGCGTCGGCGTGCTGCACAAGGACCTCAAGCCCGCCAACGTGCTGATCGCGCCGGCCGGGGACGGCTGGCACGTGCGCCTGACCGACTTCGGCAGTGGCCGCCTGCTCGATCCGGAGCGCCTCGACGAGCTCGGCATCACGCAGCTCGGCCTGACGATGACGCAGAGCCTGTCCGCCGACTCCTCCACCGGCACGCTGCTGTACATCGCGCCGGAAGTCTTCGCCGGGCAGGCACCGACCGCGCAGAGCGACGTCTATGCGCTCGGCGTGATGCTGTACCAGCTCCTGGCCGGGAACCTGGGCCAGCCGATGGCGTCGGGCTGGGAGCGGGACATCGGCGACGACCTGCTGCGCGAGGACATCCGCCTGGCCACCGACGGCAATCCGCAGCGGCGGCTGGCCGGCGCCGCCGAGCTGGCCAGCCGCCTGCGCCACCGCGAGCAGCGCCGGGAGGAAGCGCGGCGCGCGCACGAGGCGGGGCAGCAGGCGCGGCTGGCGCGCGAGGCGCTGGCGCGCAGCCGCGCGCGCCGGCCATACCTGGTCGCCGCCGTCGCGGCCCTCATTGCCGGCGTGGTGGCCTCGCTCGCGCTGTACCAGTCCGCGCTGCGCGCGCGCAACGATGCGCAGCGCGAGCTCGACCGCGCGAGCGCACTCAACCGTTTCCTCAACGAAGACCTGATCGGCCGCTCGAATCCGCTGGTCGTCGCCAAGGGACAGGGCGCATCGCTGAAGGAGCTGCTGCTCGGCGCGCGCGAACGCGTCGCCCGGCGGTTCGGAGCACAGCCGCTGACCGAGGCCTCGATCCGCACCAGCCTGACGATGCTGCTGAACATGATCGAGCTGCTGCCGGAAGCCGAGGACGAGGCCCGCCAGGCGCTGGCGCTGTACGAACGCGCGGAGGGCGAGGCGAGCCTCGATGCGCTCAAGGCGCGCGCGCTGCTCGCGCGCCTGTTGACGCGCACCGGGAAGTTCGACGAATCGCTGGCGCAGCTGCGCATGCTCGATCGCCTGACCGCCGGGTCGAAGGAGCCCTACGCGCGCTACCTGGCGGCCTCGTCATGGGGCATGTACCACATGAACCAGGGCGACTACGCCAAGGCGCTGCCCGAGTACGAGGCGGCGATTCCGCTGCTGCGGCAGCTCGAGCCCGACAACGTCACGCTGCGCGACTCGATGCGGATGGACCTGATCGGCGCACTGACCCAGGCCGGCCGCCTGAAGGACGCGCAGCGCGAGGGCGGCGACCTGATCGGCGAGATCGCCGCGCGCGGCGACGACAACGGCCTCGTCACGGCCTTCGCGCGCGCCGCCGTGGCGCGCACCTACACGCTCGAAGGTGACTACGCGAAGGCCGAACGCGAGCTGCGCGACGCACAGGGCACGATCGTCGCCCTGCTCGGCGCCGGCCACACGCGCAACCTGATGGTACTGAGCGACCTGCTCGACATCGCGATCAAGCGTCAGGACTGGCCGCAGGCACTCGACCGCGCGCAACGCGTGCACGAGGGCTTCCGCGCCAAGTTCGGCGCCGGGCACAACGTCGCCAACCTCACGCTCGCGAACTGGGGCCAGGTGCTCTACGAGAGCGGCGACGCGCGCACGGCGGAGGCCAAGTTGCGCCCCGCGTACGAAGGCCTGAGCGCACAGCTCTCGCGCGGCAATCCGCAGAGCCAGGTCGCCGGATTCTGGCTGGCCGCGGCCGAACTCGCGCTTGGCCGCAACGACGCGGCCGCCGGGCTGCTCGATACGCTCGATGTCCAGGCCCTCGAGGCCGCCGGCGCGGACGGCCTCTGGCCGTTCCGGCTGGACGCGCTGCGCGGCCTGCTGCTCAGCCAGCGCGGCGATGATCGCGCGGCATTGCCACTGCTGCAGTCCGCGATCGACGGCCTCGAGCGCGCTTCCGCAACCGGCACGGCCGTCTACGCACGCGCCAAAGAGGCGCTCGCACAGGCGGGCGGGCGGCGCGAGGCCGGCTCCTGACGCGAGGAGGAACGACTCGTGGCAGCGGTGCGGAAGCCGACGGGTTCCCGTACTGGCAATGCCGGGCCCCACCGGAAGCCGCTGCGCCGGGCGATGCGCCCGGCGCAGGGTCCCGCTTGAATCGGCTTACAGCGCGGCAATCAGCGCGTCGCCGAATTCCGAGCACTTGACCTCGGTCGCGCCGTCCATCAGGCGGGCGAAGTCGTAGGTCACGCGCTTGGCGGCGATCGCCTTGTCCATCGCCGCGATGATCGCGTCGGCGGCCTCGGTCCAGCCCATGTAGCGCAGCATCATCTCGCCGGACAGGATCACCGAGCCCGGGTTGACCTTGTCCAGGCCCGCGTACTTCGGCGCGGTGCCGTGGGTCGCCTCGAACACGGCGTGGCCGCTGACGTAGTTGATGTTGCCGCCCGGCGCGATGCCGATGCCGCCGACCTGCGCGGCGAGCGCGTCGCTGAGGTAGTCGCCGTTGAGGTTCAGCGTCGCGACCACGTCGTACTCGGCCGGGCGCAGCAGGATCTGCTGCAGGAACGCATCGGCGATCGCGTCCTTGACCGTGATGGTCTTGCCGGTCTTCGGGTTCTTGAACGTCATCCACGGGCCGCCGTCGAGCTCGACCGCGCCGAACTCGCGCGCGGCCAGCGCGTAGCCCCAGTCGCGGAACGCGCCCTCGGTGAACTTCATGATGTTGCCCTTGTGCACCAGCGTCACCGAGCTGCGGTCGTTGTCGATCGCGTACTTGATCGCCGCGCGCACAAGCCGCTCGGTGCCGTCCTTCGACACCGGCTTGATGCCGAAGCCGGAAGTCGCCGGGAAGCGGATCTTCCGGTGGCGCTCGGGGAAGTGCTCCTTCAGGAGCGCCTCGAACTTCTTCGCGTCATCGCTGCCTTCCTGGAATTCGATGCCGGCGTAGATGTCCTCGGTGTTCTCGCGGTAGATCGTCATGTCGACCTTGGACGGATCCTTCACCGGCGAGGGCACGCCCTTGAACCAGCGCACCGGGCGCAGGCAGGTGTACAGGTCGAGCATCTGGCGCAGCGCGACGTTGAGCGAGCGGATGCCGCCGCCGACCGGCGTGGTCAGCGGGCCCTTGATCGAGACGAGGTACTCGCGGCAGGCCTCGACCGTTTCGTCGGGCAGCCAGTTGCCGGTCTGGTTGAACGCCTTCTCGCCGGCGAGCACTTCCATCCAGTGGATCTTGCGCTTGCCACCGTAGGCCTTGGCGACCGCGGCGTCGAGCACGCGCACCGACGCGCGCCAGATGTCCGGACCGGTGCCGTCGCCCTCGATGAACGGGACGATCGGGTTGTCCGGCACGTTGAGCACGCCGTTGGCGATGGTGATCTTGGCGCCGCCGGCAGGCGGCACGAGGGGGGATTGCGTCATTGCATTCTCCGGGTGAGGCGGATGGCAGCCGCGCGACCAGCGCGCACGGCAGTCGCCCATTGTCGCGCGTCGGCGCCGCGCAATGAAGCCGCGCGGCGTTTCGCTGCAGCGCAAGAATCTTCCCGCGCGCACCGATGGTACGGTTGCCGGACGCGATGGCGCCCTTGCGGTGGCTCGTCGCGGCCAGGCAACAGACGCTAGGGGGTGTCATGCGCATTGGCATCGTGGTCGACTCGGCCTGCGACCTTCCGGCCGATTTCCTGCGGCAGCACGCGGTCACGGTGCTGCCGATCAGCATCCATCTCGGCGCGGAGACCCTGGTCGACGCCCGCGAACCCGAGGCGTGGCAGCGCTTCTTCGCCGAGGGCTTCGGCACGCGCGGCCACGCGGCCGAGACCGAGCCGTATTCGGTCGAGCAGATCCGCGACCTGTTCCTCGGCCGCCTCGTGCTCGACTACGACTGCGTGTTCTGCCTGACCATCACCGCCACGCGCAGCCTGATCCATGCCAATGCCAGCCAGGCGAGTTTCGCGATCCTCAAGGACTACCGGCCGATCCGCCAGGCGGCGCAGGTGGCCGGACCGTTCCTGCTGCGCGTGATCGACACCGAGAACCTGTTCGCGGCGCAGGGCGTGACCGCGGTCGAGGCGGTGCGCCTGCGCGCGAGCGGGCAGAATCCTGGGCAGATGCGCGAGCGGCTGGAGCTGATCGCGCGCAATACCTACGGCTACGTCGTGCCGCGCGACCTCTACTACCTGCGTTCGCGCGCGCAGAAGCGCGGCGATCGCAGCGTCGGCTGGTTCAGCGTCGCGCTCGGCAGTGCGCTCGACATCAAGCCGTTGCTGCAGGGCTGGCGCGGCGAAACCAAGCCGGTCGGCAAGGCGCGCGGGTTCGAGCCGGCCGCGCAGATGCTGTTCGAGTATGCCGACCGCCGCGTGCGCGCCGGCCTGCTGACGCCGACGCTGTGCGTCAGCTACGGCGGCGACCTCGCCGAACTGGCCGCGTTGCCCGGCTACGCGGCACTGCGCGACACCTGCGCCGAGCAAGGCGTGGAGTTGTACGAAAGCCCGATGAGCGTGACCGGCATGATCAACGTCGGCACCGGCGCGGTCACGCTCGGCTTCGCGGCCGAGGAGCATGCGTTCGCGGACTGAGGGGTGTTCACCCCCGTGGGAGCGCCGGCAGGCGCGATGCTTTCCGTCATCGTTGCAGAAAGGGCATCGCGGCTTCCGCCGCTCCCACACAAGCGCAGCCTCCCCCGTGCAAGGCAACCTGCAGGGTGGGACGCAGCCGCGCAGCGGCGAGTCCCACCGCCCGTGATGGGTGGTGGGAGCCCGGGCATCGCGGCTTGCGGCGCTCCCACGGAAGCGCAGCTTTTCCCGTACAAGACAATCCGTAGGGTGGGACGCAGCCGCGCAGCGGCAAGTCCCACCGAGCGGGATGGTGGGACTCGCGCCTTACGGCGCTGCGTCCCACCCTACGCTCACTTCACCGTGAAGTCCTTGCTGGCGACCATCTTGCCGTCGAGCGTGATCTCGACCTTGTAGTTGCCGGCCGGCCAGCCGTCCGGCTTGCTGATGTGGAAGCTGGTCACCGCCGGGCCGCTCGGGGCGATGGTCTGGCTCGACTCGTTGACGGTCTGGCCGTCCTGGAAGGTCCACTTCGCGTCGAGCACCGCGTTCGGCGCGGTGCCGGTGGTCGAGACCGCGGCGTAGATCGTGTCGGTCGGCGCGAACTCGGTCGTCGGCGCGGTGACCTTCTGGTCCGGACCGACCGCGGTGCCGAGGTCGACCGCGGACACCTCCACGCCGGCCGGCGCGGCCGGCGGCGGCGCGGTCTCGGCCGGTGCGGCCGGAGCCGGCGTGGTCGCCGGGGCAGCCGGCGGGGCCTCTTCCTTCTTGCCGCAGGCGCTCAGCGCGAGTGCGCCGGCCAGCGCGGCGATCAGACCGAACTGCTGGGTGCGTGACGTGTTCATGGTCCTGTCCTCTCCGTTGTATCAGGCTGGGATGCGATGGGATCGACGTAGGCTGATGCCGTCGGGCGGCGTCAGGGCAGCTTGAGCACCTGGCCCGGCTGGATCAGGTCCGGGTTGTCGAGCTGGTCGCGGTTCGCCTCGAAGATGTCGCGCCAGCGGTTCGCGTTGCCATAGATGGCCTTGGCGATCTTCGACAGGTTGTCGCCGCGGACGACCGTGTAGGTGCGCGGCGCGGCGGCCGGCGCGGTCGACTGCGCGCCGGACTGGACGTTGCTGAAGTCCGCCTTGGCGGCGGTGCTCGTCGCTCCGCCTTGCACGTTCGAGAAATCCGGTTTGCCGGGTTCTTTGGCCACGACCGCACCTCCTCCGCGTTGCGAGAAGTGCACATTACACCCGATCGGCCTTAACCGCGGGTAAGTGTGGCCGATGGCAAAAGTGGCAAAGCGCGGCGGCTACTGGCGCGCGCCGCGCGGGTTCGGCGGCGTGCCCGGCACGCTGCTGCGCCACGGGTTGATGTCGAGGCCGCCGCGGCGCGTGTAGCGTGCGTAGACCTGCAGCCGCTGCGGTGCGCAGCGCTGCAGCAGGTCGAGGTAGATGCGCTCGACGCAATGCTCGTGGAAATCGGCGTGGTCGCGGAACGAGACGAGGTAGCGCAGCAGCCCGGCGCGGTCCAGGCGCGGTCCGGCGTAGCGGATCTGCACGCTGGCCCAGTCCGGCTGGCCGGTGACCGGGCAGTTCGACTTCAGCAGGTTCGACACCAGCGTTTCCTCGACCAGCTCGGCCGGATCGGCGCGCAGGTGGTCCGGCTTCGGCGGGCCGTAGTCGTCGATGTCGAGCTCGAGCGCGTCGATCGACTCGCCCGCCAGCTCCGCCAGCGCGAGCGCGCCGAACTGCGCCGGCGGTGTCAGCGCGACCGCGACCGGCGCGCCGGCCGCGGCCGACAGGTCGCGCACGAGCCGTTGCTGCAGCGCGGCCGCATCGAGGCGCTCATGGTTGTAGCCGTTGAGGTAGAGCTTGAACGACTTCGACTCGATCAGGTGCGGCGAGTCGGCCGGGATGCGGAACTCGGCCAGCGCGACCTGCGGCTTGCCGCGCGCGTCGAGCCAGGACAGCTCGTAGGCGTTCCAGACGTCCACGCCGTGGAATGGCAGCGCGTCGCCGAGCCCGAGCGCGGCGCGGTTGGCCGCGCGCGCGACCGGGAACAGCAGGGCCGGATCGTAGCGATCCGGATAGACGGTGCTCTGGCCGAGCGGGGAGTCGTGCGGGGCGTTCATCAGGCGGCGATTGTAGCCGCAGCGGCACCCACTCTTTGTGGGAGCGCCGGCAGGCGCGATGCTGTTCGCCGGCGAGAGCCGCCGGCATCGCGGCTTCCACCGCTCCCATGCGCGCGCTGCAGCGCCTCCAATCTCAATGCGTCGCCGGCGCCTCGTCCAGGCCCGCTTCGGCCTGCGGCGCCGCCTCGCCGTGGTGGTCCTGCGCCAGCAGCATGTAGAACGCGGGCACCACGAACAGCGTGAACAGCGTGCCGATCGCCAGGCCCGTGGAGATCACCAGGCCCATGCTGAAACGGCCGGCCGCACCGGCGCCGGAGGCGACCACCAGTGGGATCACGCCGAGCACCATCGCCGCGGTCGTCATCAGGATCGGGCGCAGGCGCACCGCGGCGGCGTGCTCGATCGCATCCAGCTTGGCCATGCCGCTGCGCTGCAGCCCGTTGGCGAACTGCACGATCAGGATGCCGTGCTTGGACACCAGGCCCATCAGCGTGACCAGGCCGACCTGCGTGTAGATGTTCAGGCTCGCGATCAGGTTGACGAAGATCAGCGCGCCGAACAGCGCCATCGGCACCGACACGAGGATCACGACCGGGTCGCGCAGGCTGTTGAACTGCGCCGCCAGCGCGAGGAACACGATGATGATCGCGAACAGCAGCGTGGTGGCGAAGCCGCCCGATTCCTGCACGAACTGGCGCGACTGGCCAGCGTAGTCGATCGAATAGCCGCTCGGCGCGACCTCGTGCAGCGCATCGCGCAGGAACTGCAGCGCCTCGCCCTGCGACATGCCGCTGGCGCCGGAGATGGTGGCCGAGTTGAGCTGCTGGAAGTGGCTGATCGAGCGCGGCACGACCTCGTTCTTCAGCGAGGCGACCGTCGCGGCCGGGATCACCGAGCCGTCCGGCGCGCGCAGGTAGTAGTCGAGCACCTGGTCGGGATTGAGGCGGTCGGCCTGCAGCACCTGCGGGATGACCTTGTACGAGCGCCCGGCGATCGAGAAGTAGTTGACGTAGCCGCCGCCGAGCGCGGCGCCGAGCGCGCTGCCGACGTCCTGCTGGGTCAGGCCGAGCGTGGCGACCAGGTCGCGGTCGACCACCACGGTCGACTGCGGCTTGTCGATCTTCAGGTCAGTGTCGACGAACCAGAACTTGCCGCTGTCCTTGGCCTTCTGCAGCACCGCCTGCACGACCTCGTTGAGGTTCTGGAACGGCTCGGTCGTGTTGATCACGAACTGGATCGGCGCGCCCTGCGCGCCGGGCAGCGCCGGCAGCGCGAACACGAACACCTGGCCGCCGGCGATCGTGCTCCACAGCCCCTGCAGTTCCTGTTGCAGCTGGTGCGCGGTCTTGCTGCGCTGCGACCACGGCTTGAACAGCATGCCGCCGAAGCCGCTGCCGGGCGTGACGATCTGGAACATCTGCGCGTACTCGGGCAGCCGGCTGCCGAGGTCGAACACCTGCTGCGAATAGCCCTGCATCTGCGCCGCGGTCGCGTTCGGCGCGCCGTTGAGCTGGTAGAACAAAAAGCCCTGGTCCTCCTCCGGCGCCAGCTCCGACTGCGCGGTCACGCCGAGCAGCACGGTCGCGCCGAGCAGCAGCAGGCCCATCACGACGATCACGCTGAAGGTCTTCAACGCGCCGCTCAGCACGCGCAGATAGCCGTCGTGCACGCGCTCGAACTGGCGGTCGAGCCACTGCACGAAGCGGCCGCTGCCCTGGCCCTCCCTGAAGAACGTCGCGCACATCATCGGCGACAGCGTCAGCGCGACGATGGCCGAGACGGTCACCGCGCCGGCCAGCGTGAACGCGAACTCGGTGAACAGCGCGCCGGTCAGGCCCTTCTGGAAGCCGATCGGCACGTACACCGCGATCAGCACGACCGTCATCGCCAGGATCGGGCCGCCCAGCTCGCGCGCGGCGACCAGCGCGGCCTGCAGCGGCGTCTTGCCTTCCTTCATGTGGCGGTCGACGTTCTCGACCACGATGATCGCGTCGTCGACGACCAGGCCAATCGCCAGCACCAATGCGAGCAGGGACAGCAGGTTGATCGAGTAGCCGAACGCGAGCATCACGAAGAACGTGCCGATCAGCGACAGCGGCATCGCCACCACCGGGATGATCACCGCGCGCGGGCTGCCGAGGAACAGGAAGATCACCAGCGTGACGATCAGCAGCGCCTCGGCCAGCGTCTTGACCACCTCGTCGATCGAGGCGGTGACGAACTCGGTGCCGTCGTAGACGATCTCGCCGTCGAGACCACCGGGCAGCTGCGACCTGATCTCCGGCATCGCCTCGCGCACGCGCTGCGCGACGTCGAGCACGTTCGCGTCCGGCGCGACCTTGATGCCGACGAACACGGCCTGCTTGCCGCTGAAGGCGACGCTGAAGTCGTAGTCCTCGGCGCCGAGCGTGACGTTGGCGACGTCCTCGAGGCGCACGATCGCGCCGTTGGCCTGCTTGACCGCGAGCCTCCTGAACTCGTCGACCGAGTGCAGGTCGGTCGCGGCGGTCAGGTCGACGCTGACCATCTGGCCCTTGGTCGTGCCGACCGCGGCCAGGTAGTTGTTCGCCGCCAGCGCCTGGTAGACGTCGGCGGCGGTGACGCCGTGCGCGGCCAAGCGCGCCGGGTCCAGCCACGCGCGCAGCGCGAACTGGCGGCCGCCGAGGATCTCGGCGGTCTGCACGCCCTCGAGCGCGTCGAGCTTGGGCTTGACCACGCGCACGAGGTAGTCGGTGATGCTGTTGGACGGCAGCGTGTCGCTGCGGAAGCCCAGGTACATCGCGTCGATGGTCTGGCCGACCTGCACGTTCAGCACCGGCTGCTGCGCCTGCGGCGGCAACTGGTTGCGCACCGAGGTGACCTGGGTCTGGATCTGCGTCAGCGCCTTGTTCGCGTCGTAGTTCAGGCGCAGCGTGGCGGTGATCGTCGACACGCCGCTGACGGACGAGGAGGTCAGGTAGTCGATGCCCTGCGCCTGCGAGATCGCCTGCTCCAGCGGCTGCGTGATGAAGCCGGCCACGGTCTGCGCATCGGCGCCGTAGTAGGCGGTCGTGACGGTGACGACCGCGTTCTCGGTCTTGGGGTACTGGCGCACCGCCAGGTCGCTGACCGCGCGCAGGCCGAGCACGAGGATCAACGCGCTGACGACGATCGCCAGCACGGGCTTCCTGATGAAAAGATCGGTGAATTTCATCGCTTCGGTCCTCTGGCCCCGCGTTCGGCTTCACGCACCTTGGTGCGACCGCTTTTCCCCCTCCCCTTCAAGGGGAGGGCCGGGGTGGGGATGGTGTTGACGCCGCGGTGAATGCCAGCGCCGGCTCCGGATCACCGTCTGGTCAGTGCTCCTGCGGCTGCGGATTCGGGTTGTCCGCCGGCTGTACCTTGTTGTCGACCGTGACCGGCGCGCCGTTCTTCAGCTTGATCTGGCCGCTGGTGACGATCTCCGCGTCCTCGTCCACGCCCTTGACGATCGCGACCTGGTCGCCGCGCGTGGCGCCGGTGGTCACGAAGGTCTGCTGCACGACCAGCGCGTTGGCGGCGGCCGGCGCCTTCTGCCCGGCCGCGGCCGGCATCTCGCCCTGCGGCTTGACCACGTAGACCGTGTCGCCGTACGGGTTGTAGACGATCGCGGTCTGCGGCAGCGTCAGCTGGCGCTGGCGCTCGCCGACCTCGACCGCCACGTGCGCGAACATGCCCGGCACCAGCATGCGCTCCGGGTTCGGCACGCTCGCCTCGGCCTGCACGGTACGCGTGTCGCCGTCGACCTTCGGGTTGATCGCGGTCAGCACGCCGTCGAACGTCTTGCCGGGGAACGCATCGAGCGTCAGCGTGATCTTCTGGCCCGGCTTGAGGTCGCCGAGGCTGCGCTGCGGCACCGAGAAGTCGACGAACACCGGGTCGAGCTGCTGCAGCGTGACCACGCTGGTGCCGGAATTGACGTAGGCGCCGGGGTTCAGCGTGACGATGCCGGCGTGGCCGGCGAACGGCGCGCGCAGCTGCTTCTTCGCGATCACCGCCTGCTGCTGCTGCACGGCGGCCTGCTTGGCCTTGAGGTCGGCCGCGGCGGCGTCATAGTCGGCCTGGCTGATCGCCTTGACCTCGAGCTGGCGCCTGGCGCGCTCGAACGTGACCTGCGACAGCGCGGCGGCGGCCTCGAGCTGGCGCAACTGCGCCACTTCGCTGCTGTCGTTGAGCTGCACCAGCACCTGGCCTTCCTTGACGTCCTCGCCGGAGGCAAGGCCGACCCGGGTGACCACGCCGGCGACCTCGAACGCGAGGTCGGCGCCGCGCGCGGCACGCAGCGAACCGACCGCGGTCAGCGTCGGCTGCCAGTCCTGCCAAGTCGCCTTGGCCGTGCTGACCACCGCCGGCGGCGGCGGCTTCATGCCGGCCATCATGCGCATCACGAGCAGCACCTTGATGCCGGCGATGATGCCTATCAGCAGCAGCACGAGCAGCACCATGACGATCATGCGCTTGGTCGTGCTCGGCTTGCGTTCGGCGCGCGTCTGCATGCGTCGCTCTCCTGGATTCCGCTTCGCTTCTAGCCCTCCCCTTCAAGGGGAGGGTTGGGTGGGGATGGTGTTGCTGTCACGCCGGGACGCCTCGCTCCAGCCGCCGCCGAGCGCCGCATACAGCGCGGCGGTGTCGGCCAGGCGCGCGGCGCGCGCCTGGATCAGCGCGATGCGCGCGAGCTGGTACTGGCGCGTCGCGTCGAGCACCTGCAGGTAGCCGGTCGCGCCGTCCTTGTACTGGAAGCGCACCAGCGCGAGCGCGCGCGCGGCGGCCTGCTCGGCGGCCGCCTGCGCCTTGAGGCCCTCGGCGTCGAGTTCGAGCGCGTGCAAGCTGTCGGCGATGTTCTGGAACGCGGTCAGCACGGTCGTGCGGTAGTCCGCGGCGGCCTTGTCGAAGCCGGCCTCGGCGGCGCGCTTCTGCGCGCGCAGGCTGCCGCCGTGGAACAGCGGCTGCAGCAGGTTGACGCCGACGCTCCACGCCTTCGAGCCGGCGCCGAACAGGTCGTCGGCATGCAGCGCCTGCGTGCCGAGCGAGCCGGACAGCGTGATCTGCGGATACAGGTTGGCGGTGGCAACGCCGACCTGCGCGGCCGCCGCGTGCAGCGCCGATTCGGCGACGCGGATGTCGGGCCGCTGGCGCGCCACCGTCGACGGCAGGCTGAGCGGCACCTCGGTCGGCAGCTTCAATGCGGCGAGCTCGAGCGCGGCGGCCTCCGACTCGGCCGGGAAGTGGCCGAGGTAGACCGCGAGCTGGGTCTGCGTCTGCGCCAGCGCCTGCCGCAGCGGCGGCAGCTGCGCGCTGGTCGAGGCCAGCGCGCTGCGCGCGGCGAGCACGTCGGCCAGCGACTTGGCGCCGATCTCGTGCTGCTGCTCGATCAGGCCGAGTTCCTCGCGGAAGATCGCCTCGATCTCCTCGGTCGCGCGGATCTGCTCGCGCAGCGCCGCCTCGCGCACGCTGGTGGTGGTGACGTTGGCGGCGAGGCTGAGGTAGGTGCCTTCGAGCTGGAAGCGCTGCAGGTCGGCCTGCGCCTGCTGCGCCTCGATGCCGCGGCGCACGCCGCCGAACAGGTCGAGCGTGTAGGACACGCCGACCGAGGCGTTGTAGAGCGTGAACGGCGGCGCGCTCGTGCCGGTCTCGCCGAAGCCGGCCGCGTTGGCGTTCTCGCGCAGCGCGCCGGCGCGCGCGTCGAGCGCCGGGAACAGCGCGCCGCGCGCGGCGCGCACGCCTTCCTGCGCCTGGCGCAGCGCGGCCTGCGCGGCGGCGACGGAGGAATTGTGCGCGAGCGCGCGCTCGACGCGGCGGTCGAGTTCGGCGCTGCCGAAGTGCGTCCACCAGCGCTCCGGCACGCCTTCGCCTTCGAGGAAGCGCTGCGCATCGCCGGTCGGCACGTCGGCGGCCGCGGTCGTCGCCGGCAGCGGCTCGGCCGTGAAGGCCTGCGCGGACGGCGGCGGCGGGGTACGGAAATCGGGGCCGACCGCGCAACCGGCCAGCACGAAGGTCGCGGCCAGCGCGAGCGGGCGCAGGGCGGGACGGGGCCGGCTTCGATACTCAGTCATCGGAGGCATCCAAAAACTGAACTACTAAGTTCAATAATGATTGATCGCGCTGGCTCGATCAACCGGAGACGCGTCGCGGCCACAGCGACGGAGGCGGCACGATATGCGATTCCGCGCCCCCGCCACAATGGGCGGAGGTCATGCCGGGTCGCGCCTGCGGCGCTCCTGCGGCGTCCGCTCGCAAACCCGTGCTCAGCGCGGCGCGTGCACCGTGCAATCGCGCGTGGCCGGCGCCAGCACCGCGTAGCGGCGCACGTCGGGCAGGCGCAGCCAGGCGACGCCGGCCGTCGTCAGCGCCTGCTCGAGGTCGGCACGGTCGGCCGGCTCGACCAGCATCACGCGGCAGCCTTCCGGCTCGGCCAGCTCGCTCAGCAGGTCCTGGCTCTGCGGCCGTGGCGGGCGGCCGGGCAGCCCGACGCGCTCGATCGGGCTGCCGAGGTAGAAGCGCAGGCCGAAGCGCGGCGCGGTCTCGACGAAGATCACCTCGGCCGGCGTGAACGCGAGCTCCGCGCGCAGGTCGTGCGCGAGGCGGCCGTCGTCGTCGGGCACGTCGAGCCACGCCGGCAGCGCGCGCGCGCCGACCAGCGCGAGGGCCCACGCGGCGAGCAGCACGTACGGCCAGCACGCGCCGCGCGCGAACGGCACGAGCCGGCGCGCGACCAGCAGCGCCAGCGGCGCGAACAGCGGCAGCACGTACAGCGGCAGGCGCGAGCGCGACAGCATGAACACGGCCAGCGGCAGCAGCAGCCAGCAGGCGAGCAGGCGCAGCGGCGCATCGGCGCGCAGGGTCGCGAGCACGTCGCGCCGGTGCCGCCAGGCGCCGGCGGCGAGCACCGGCAGCCACGGCAGCGTGCCGAGCAGCAAGGTCGGGCCGTAGACCTTGAACGCGCCGTACCACTCGGCGTTGCGGTGCATCTTCTCGCTGGCGACGCGGTTGACGACTTCCTCGACCAGGAAATAGTGCAGCACGCGCGGATCCTGCAGCACGACCACCGCGTACCAGCTGCCGCCGACGAGGAGGAACATGGCCACCAAGTCCCAGCCGGCCACGCGCGCAAGCCCGCGGCCGCGCTCGCTCCAAAAGGCGAACACGAGGCAGCCAGCCAGCGCGAGCAGGCCCGGCGGACCCTTGGTCATGAAGGCCAGTCCGGCGGCGAGACCGAGCAGCCTGCGCGCACGCCGCGCCGCATCCGGCGTCGCCGCCCACCACAGCTCGACGAACGCGGCCACCTGCAGCGTTTCCCACAGCGTCAGCAGCGTATCGGTGGTGACGAGGTTCGCCGCCAGCGGCGGGAACAGGAACGTCGCGTAGACCAGCGCCGGCAGCCACGGCTGCGGCGGCGTGAAGCGGCGGCCGAGGCGCAGCAGCAGCAGGATCGTGCCGGCGAACGCGAGCGCGCCGGGCAGGCGCGCGGCGAACTCGTGGCGGCCGAACACGCCGAAGCTCGCGGCCAGCGCCCAGTAGGTCAGCGGCGGCTTGGACCAGTGCGGCACCTCGCGGTGCAGCTGCGGATGCAGCCAGTCGCCGCTGTCGAGCATCTCCAGCGCGACGTTCGTGTAGCGGCCCTCGTCGGGCGAATACAGCGGCCGCACGCCCTGCAGCGCGCACGCGTACAGCAGCACCAGCGCGACGGCGAGCAGCCAGTGCCTGCGCGAGCCTGGCCAGGCGACACTCATGGACGGTGCTCGCGCGCCAGGTAGTCCTCGCTCTGCATCTCGATCAGCCTCGACTCGGTACGCGCGAACGCCGCGCGCAGGCGCTCGCCATCGTACAGGTCGACGATCGGCGCCGCCGCCGACAGCACCAGCTTGACGCCGCGGTCGTACAGCTCGTCGACCAGCTCGATGAAGCGGCGCGCGGCGTCGTCGGTCTGCGGCGTGAACTGCGGCACGTTGGATATGAGCAGCGTGCTGTAGCCGCGCGCCAGCTCGATGTAGTCGGCGACCGCGCGCGGGCCCTCGCACAGCGCGTCGAAATCGAACCAGATCACGTCGTCGGCCTCGCGCCGCACCGGGATCTCGCGCTCGTTGAGCGCTAGCCGGAAGCCTGCGCGCGCCTCGCCGCGCGCGATGCGGCGGAAGGTCGCTTCGAGCGCGCGTTCGGCGTCGGCGCCGGGCGGGGTGTGGTAGACCGGCGCCTGCTTCAGCGCGCGCAGGCGCCAGTCCTGCGCCGAGACCAGCTCGACCACCTCGCAATGGCGCTCGATCAGCGCGATCGCCGGCAGGAAGCGCGCGCGCTGCAGGCCGTCCTTGTACAGCTCCGCCGGCGGCGTGTTCGAGGTCGTCACCAGCACCACGCCGCGCGCGAACAGCGCCTGCAGCAAGTTGCCGAGGATCATCGCATCGCCGATGTCGCCGACGAAGAACTCGTCCAGCACCAGCACGCGCAGCTCGGCGGCGAGCCGCGCGGCGACCTCGACCAGCGGATCGCGGCGGCCTTCGAGCTGGCGCAGCTGCGCGTGCACCTCGCGCATGAAGCGGTGGAAGTGCACGCGGCGCTTGTGCGGCGTCGGCAGCGCCTCGCAGAACAGTTCCGACAGGAACGTCTTGCCGCGGCCGACCTGGCCCCACAGGTAGATGCCCTGCGGCGCCGGCGCACCCGCGCCGCGCAGGCGCTGCCACAGCGACGCGCGCGGCGGCGCGGCCAGCTCGGCCCACAGGCGGTCGAACGCGGCCAGCGCGGCGTGCTGGGCCGGATCGTCCTGCCAGTCGCCGGCGGCCACGCCAGCCCGGTAGCGCGCGCTCGGCGCGCCGTCCTGCACCGGCCGGCTCATGCGCGCTTCGGCGGCAGGTTCGCCGCGAGCGCGTTCTTCAGCACGCCGCGCAGGTCCATCAGGCGGCGGTGGAAGAAGTGGCTGGTCTCGGGCATGCGCACCAGCTGCACCGACGGCTGCAGCGCCTCGGCCCAGGCGATGACCGCCTTGGCGTCGACGACCTCGTCCTCCTCGCCCTGCACGACCAGCCACGGGCAGGCCGGCGCGGCGACGTCGCGGAAATCCCAGCGCCCGACCGGCGGCGCGATCAGGATCAGCTGCGCCGGCGCGAGGCGCCCGGCGCCGCGCAGCACGACGTAGCTGCCGAACGAGAAGCCGGCCAGCCACAGCGGCTCGCCCGGGTGCGTCGCGCGCAGCCAGGCGGCGACCGCGGCGAGGTCGTCGGTCTCGCCGATGCCGTGGTCGTGCACGCCCTCGGACTGGCCGACGCCGCGGAAATTGAAGCGCACCGTGGTCAGGCCGAGCTCGAGCAGCGCGCGCTCGACGATCGTCACGACCTTGTTGTGCATCGTGCCGCCGTGCAGCGGATGCGGATGGCAGACGATCGCGACGCCGGCGCGCGCGACGGCGGGCTCCGGCACCGCGCAGGCCAGTTCGATCAGGCCGGCCGGGCCCGGCAGCAGCACGGCGCCGCCGTTGGCCGGGAACGCCGGCGGCGTGGGGGTTTCATGGACGCTCATCGGCCGCATGATAGCGTGACGCCGGTTACGCTTTGCCCGCTGCGATGAACCATCTCGCCCACGCCCTGCTCGGCCGCGCCGAGGCCGGACTCATGCTCGGCAGCCTCACCGCCGACTTCGTGCGCGGCGCGATCGACCCGGCGCTGCCGCCGGGCGTGCGCGCCGGCATCGCGCTGCACCGTGCGATCGACGTCTACACCGACGCGCATCCCGAGGTCGTCGCCGCACGCGCGCGCTTCGCGCCGCCGTACCGGCGCTACGCCGGCATCCTGCTCGACGTCTGGTTCGACCACCTGCTCGCGCGCGACTGGGCGACCTATGGCGACGGCTCGCTGCGCGCATTCTCGCGCGAGGTGCAGGCGCTGCTCGCCACGCGCGCGGCCGAGCTGCCGCCGCGCATGCACGGCTTCGCGCGCTACCTGCAGGCCAACGACCTGCCGGCCGCCTATCGCGAACTGGCGATGATCGATCAGGTGCTGCGCGGCCTGTCAGGCCGGCTCAACCACGCCAATCCTCTGGCCGACGCGCTGCCGCTGCTGCAGGCGCAGGCGCCGGCGCTGGAGCAGCATTTCGCGGCGTTCTTTCCGGAGCTGGTGGCGCACGCCGGGCGCGCGCAAATGCGGCTGATGGGCGGATCTGACGACCTAGCGGAAAAGCATCGCGGCTGAAGCCGCTCCCACAGATACTAGGTGCCGCCGCGCGATGGCTGTGGGAGGGACTTCAGTCCCGATGCCTTGGGGCAGCGCGAACACACAAACAAAAACGCCGCCCGGAGGCGGCGTTTTCATCAACCACATGGCGCGGAACGCGTCACTTCACCTGGCTGACCATCCACTCGACCGTGGCCTTGACCTGCTCATCGTTCAGCGCCGGATTGCCGCCGCGCGCCGGCATCACGCCGTGCGGGCCGGTGAAGCCTTCGAGCGCGTGCTTGACCAGCGTGTCGAGGCCCTGCGCGACGCGCGGCGCCCATGCGGCCTTGTCGGTGATCATCGGCGCACCGCCCGCGCCGCTGGTGTGGCAGCTGTGGCAGAGGTTGTCGTAGATCGTCTTGCCGTCGGTGGTGCCGCCGTAGGCGACCTGCGCCGCCGCGGCCTTGGCTGCCGCCTCCTGCGCCGCCTGCATCGCCGCGCGACCGGTGTCGCCGGCGTAGACGCCGCCGACCGGCGCGATGCGCTGCCCGACGAGCTGTTCCCTGGCCGGGTTCGCCTCGGGCGGATTCTTGTTGTAGATGTACGTCGCGAGCACGATCAGCACGATCGCGACCACCGCAAGAAAGCCGATCAGCATCGCGAAACGCTTCAGGAACACCGCGTCGGTCTTGGTGATGGGATTGCTCACAGAACACCCTCTGGACAGGCGAAGGAGCGGGCGCGCCCGCGGACCGGACAAAAAGTCCGCCGAGTATAGCGGTCGCATCCGAAGCACGAAAGCGCACCGCGGTGCGACAAGACACCGCAGTGCGGGAAGATGGCGCGCTCGGCGGGATTCGAACCCACGACCCCAGCCTTCGGAGGGCTGTACTCTATCCAGCTGAGCTACGAGCGCGTCCGCGTATTGTGGCACGAACGCGCGCCCGCTGTCCCTTCCCGCGCCCGCGCCGGCCTTACTTCTGCGCCAGCCGGCTGTGGCGGATGCCGTAGCCGAAGTACACGATCAGGCCGAGGCTGACCCAGACCACGAACACCAGCCAGGTGATCGCGGCGAGCTCGGACAGCAGCCAGATCGAGAAGGCGATGCCGACCAGCGGCACCAGCGGCACCCACGGCGTGCGGAACGTGCGCGGCAGGTCCGGCTTGCGGATGCGCAGCAGGATCACCGAGCCGCAGATCACGATGAACGCGCTGAGCACGCCGATGTTGACCAGCTTGGCCACCTCGCCGAGCGGGAACAGGCCGGCGACCAGCGCGGTGAACACACCGAGCGCGAGCGTCGGTCGGTGCGGCGTGCCGTAGCGCGGGTGCACGTGCGCGAACCAGCCCGGCAGCAGGCCGTCGCGCGCCAGCGCGAACCAGATGCGCGCCGCGCCGAGCATGAACGCGAACAAGACGCTGATCAGGCCGAACACCGCCGCGACCGAGATCGCCACCGCGACCCAGCGCAGGCCGAGGTGGGTGAACGCGTCGGCCACCGGCGCGTCGGTGTTGAGCGTGGAATAGTGCGCGATGCCGGTCAGCACCATCGACACGGCCAGGTACATCGCCATCGACACGCCGAGCGACAGCAGCACCGCGCGCGGCAGGTCGCGCTGCGGATTCTTCGCCTCCTCCGCCGCGGTGGTCAGCGTGTCGTAGCCGAACACCGCGAAGAACACGACCGCGGCCGCCGTCACGATGCCCTGCAGGCCGTAGTGGCCGACGCCGGCGGCGTCGGTCACGCGCGCCGGGATGAACGGATGCCAGTTGGCCGGATCGATGTAGAACACGCCGATGCCGATCACCAGCATGACCGCGGCGACCTTGACCGCGACCACCAGCGTGTTGAAGCGCGCGCCCCATTCGGTGCGGAAGGTCAGCAGCGCCGCGACCGCCAGCGTGATCGCCGCCGCGATCACGTTGAACACGCGGCCCTCGCCGGTGCCGATCGCGCCCTGCGCCCACGCCGGCAGCACGATGCCGACACCGGCCAGCGCCGCCTGCACGTAGCCGGACCAGCCGATCGCGACCACCGCCACGATCAGCGCGTATTCGAGCAGCAGGTCCCAGCCGATCAGCCACGCGACCAGTTCGCCGAGCGTGGCGTAGCTGTAGGTGTAGGCGCTGCCGGTGACCGGGATCAGCCCGGCGAACTCGGCGTAACACAGCGCCGCCGCGGCGCTGGCGATGCCGGCGATGATGAAGGCCAGCGCGACCGCCGGCCCGGCGTTGAGCGCCGCCTGCTGCCCGGCCAGCACGAACACGCCGACGCCGATGATGCCGCCGATGCCGATCGCGGTCAGCTGCCACACCCCGAGCACGCGGCGGAAGTCGCGGCGCTGGCCGAGCTCGCCCTGCAGTTGTTCGACCGACTTGTGGCGCGTCAGTTGCGCGATCAGGCTCATGCGCGGTTTCCCCCGGACCAAAGCCTCGATCATAGCGGCAAGCCCGCGCCGGACTGCGCGGCGGTGCAGCATGGCGCGGCGGCGCCAGCAGACCTGCTGCTGCGCAGCTTGTCGGTGCCGAGCCTGGATGGGAGGATCGGAGCGCCGCCGCGCGCTGGGGGAGCCGCGACGCCGAATCGAGCAGCGCTCGGGAAGAAGATTGGTCCTTATGGGCACCTGTTCTAAACACTCAGAGGGGAACGTATGTCGGATATCGTGTTTGAGCCATGGATCGGAAGCAAATACCGTGGCGATAATCGCTTCGGTGTTCGCGTACTTGTGCTGGGAGAATCACATTATGGCGATAAATCTGAAACTAGGCGAACGGTTACTACCGAGGTCGTACGATGGCTTGCTCAGGATGAGCGACATGCTTTCTTTACCAAAATATCGAAAGTGCTTCTCGGCCTCGACAAGACAACATGGATCGACGACGAGGTTCGCGGCGAGGTATGGGAGCACGTAGCTTTCTACAACTATATTCAGGAATTCGTTAGTACCGACTCAAGGGTAAGTCCGCTGGATGAAATGTGGGCCGCGGCTCCGGCACCGTTTCTTCACGTTCTGAGCGAACTCGAGCCAAATGTTGTTCTGGTTCTCGGAAAGAGATTATCTGCCCATCTTCCAAAGATCCCAGATGGCGTCGAGATTTGCTGTATCCAACACCCATCGACAGGGTTTGACTACGGCCTTTGGAATCCAATCTTTTCCGAATCGGTTCAACGCGCTAGAAATAACTCATATAACACTTGATTCCGGTGGACCTGCCGGTCTTCTGCCGAATTCCGGCGGCAGCTTCAGTGAAGGTCTGAACAAGTGATTTTTCCCAGATTGGTCATCCAGCGAAAGCCAGAACCCAGCCTTTCAACGCGTTACACGAGAGCTGGATCCCGGCTTTCGCCGGGATGACGACAAAGAACGAGGCTCCCTGAAGAGCCGAGGGGGAAGGAAGCAGCAATGGCGGAAAACAAGACCAAACCGACCGAGGCGAGTGTGGAAACCTACCTCGCCGCGATCGAAGACGAAGGCCGGCGCACGGACTGCGAAACCCTGACCAAGCTGATGACCAAAGCAACCGGGCAGCCACCGAAAATGTGGGGCGCCAGCATCGTCGGCTTCGGCCGCTACCGCTACAAGTACGACAGCGGCCGCGAGGGCGAGTCGTGCCTGATCGGCTTCGCCTCGCGCAAGGGCGACATCAGCGTCTACCTGATGGCCGACTTCTGCGAGCGCGACGCGCTGCTGGCGAAACTCGGCAAGCACAAGATGGGCAAGGGTTGCCTGCACCTGCGCCGACTCGCCGACGTCGATGCCGAGGTGCTCGAACAGCTCGTCGCCGGCGCCGTGGCGGAGACGCAGCAGCGCCACGCCACCACCTGACGCGCGCCCCCGCTGCGCGTCAGCGGATCGCCAGCGCCAGCGCCAGGCCGACCCACAGCAGCAGGCCGACCCAGTTGTTGTTGCGGAACGCGGCGAAGCAGGCGTCGCGCGCGCGATCGCGGATCAGCCACTGCTGCCAGCCGAACAGGCCGGCCGCGCCGGCCAAGCCGAGGAAGTACGGCCACGGCAGGTGCGCGCGCGTGCCGGCCAGCAGCATCGCGAACACGAACGTCACCATCAGCACGCCGAGGATCGGCCGGTCCGCGTCACCGAACAGGATCGCGGTCGACTTCGCGCCGACGGCGAGGTCCTCGTCCCGGTCGACCATCGCGTACTGCGTGTCGTAGATGACCGAGAACAGCACGTTGGCGAGGAACAGCAGCCACGCCAGCGGCGGCAGCGTGTTGGTGACCGCGGCGAACGCCATCGGGATCGACCAGCCGAACGCGGCGCCGAGCACGACCTGCGCCAGGTGCGTCACGCGCTTGGTGAACGGGTAGATCGCCGCCAGCGCGGCGCCGACGAACGACAGCTTGATCGTCAGCGCGTTGGTGAACAGCACCAGCACGAACGCGAACGCGAGCAGGCCGCCGAACAGCGCCAGCGCCTCCTTCTTCGACACGCGCCCGGCCGCCATCGGCCGTCCGCGCGTGCGCTCGACGTGCGCATCGAGCCAGCCGTGGTCGGCATAGTCGTTGATCACGCAGCCGGCGCTGCGCATCACGAACACGCCGAGCGTGAAGATCACCAGCAGGCCCGGCGACGGGAAATCGTTGGCGGCGAACCACAGCGCCCACCAGGTCGGCCACAGCAGCAGCAGCGCGCCGACCGGGCGGTCCATGCGCGACAGCACGAGGTATTCGCGGATGCGGTCGCGGTAGTGCTCCGGCACATGGCCGAGCAGCCACTCGATCACGCGCGCCGAGCGCGCCGAGCTGTCGGCCGGGCGCACGTCGGCCGCTGCCGCCGGGGCCGCTTGCGGCCGGCGCGCGAACGACGGTACCGCTTCGGGCGCCGGCTCGGGTGGCGTTGCCGGCCGCGCCGCGCCGGTCGCGCGTGACGGCGACGAGCGTGCCGCGTCGGCCGCCTTCCCCGCATGCGGGGGACGGTCGGGCGGGGAGGCAGGCGCCGGCATGGCGCCCGCAGGTCCGCGCCGCGGCGGCGCGTTCGGTGTCCGGGTGTCTTCCATCGCGCCAGTTTAGCGGCCAATCGCGTCGGCTATGCTGGGCATTCCGCCACGCCTGCCGCCGGAGCCTTCGATGCCGCGTCGCTTCCCCGTCCGCTACCTCGCGTTCGCGCTCTGCGTGCTGGCCTTCGTGCTCGCGCTGGCGCTGTGGCGGCACGGCACCGCGATGCACCTGCTCGCACTGGTGGCCGGCGCGCTCGTCGCGGTCGGCGTGGTGGACCTGACGCAGAAGCGCTCGACGCTGCGCCGCAACTATCCGCTGCTGGCGCACCTGCGCTTCCTGTTCGAATACCTGCGGCCGATGCTGCGCCAGTACGTGGCCGAGTCGGACACCGAGGAGGTGCCGTTCTCGCACGCGCAGCGCGCGCTGGTGTACCGGCGCGCCAAGGCCGTGTCCGACGTGCGCCCGTTCGGCAGCGAACTGGATCTGTACGCCGAGCGCTACGAGTGGATCAACCACTCGATCGCGCCGAGCGCGGTCGGCAATCCCGACTTCCGCGTCGGCGTCGGCGGCGCGCAGTGCGCGCGGCCGTATTCGGCCAGCGTGTTCAACATCTCGGCGATGAGCTTCGGCGCGCTGTCGCCGAACGCGATCCGCGCGCTCAACGAAGGCGCGCGCCGCGGCGGCTTCTACCACGACACCGGCGAGGGCTCGCTGTCGCCATACCACCGCGAAGGCGGCGGCGACATCGTGTGGGAACTCGGCTCGGGCTACTTCGGCGCGTGCGAGCGCGCCGGCGTGTTCAGCGAGGCGAAGTTCGCCGAGAAGGCCGCGCTCGAACAGGTCAGGATGATCGAGATCAAGCTGTCGCAGGGCGCCAAGCCCGGCCACGGCGGCGTGCTGCCGGCGGCCAAGGTCAGCGCCGAGATCGCCGCCACGCGCGGCGTGCCGGTCGGCCAGGACTGCATCTCGCCGGCGCGCCACTCCGCGTTCGACACGCCCGAGGGCCTGCTGCGGTTCGTCGCGCGCCTGCGCGCGCTGTCCGGCGGCAAGCCGGTCGGCTTCAAGCTCGCGATCGGCCATCCGTGGGAATGGTTCGGCATCGCCAAGGCGATGCAGACCACCGGCATCCTGCCCGACTTCATCGTCGTCGACGGCGGCGAGGGCGGCACCGGCGCCGCGCCGGTCGAGTTCGCCGACCACGTCGGCACGCCACTGCGCGAGGCGCTGATGCTGGTGCACAACACGCTGGTCGGGCTCGACCTGCGCGCGCAGATCCGCCTCGGCGCGAGCGGCAAGCTGATCACCGCGGTCGACCTCGCGCGCACGCTCGCGCTCGGCGCCGACTGGTGCAATGCCGCGCGCGGCTTCATGTTCGCGCTCGGCTGCATCCAGTCGCAAAGCTGCCACACCGACCGCTGCCCGACCGGCGTGGCGACGCAGGACGCGCGCCGCTGGCAGCAGCTGGACGTGCCGGACAAGGCCGGCCGCGTGGCGAACTTCCACGCCCACACGCTGCTGGCGCTGAAGGACCTGCTGCAGGCGGCCGGGCTGACGCATCCGTCCGAACTCGGCCCCGAGCACGTGATCCGGCGCGTGTCCTCGCACGAGGTGCGCTCGCTGGCGACGCTGTACCGCTTCCTCGAACCGGGCGAGCTGCTCGCCGGCGTGCCCGAGCACGCGGTGTTCCAGCGCTTCTGGGCCGCCGCGCGGCCGGACACGTTCGCGCCACCGGCCGACCTCGTCGCGCGGCGCGCGACGAAGCTGCGCTGAGGGGGCAGCAGGAGCGGCTCCCACAGGAGCAGGGAAGCGTGGCTTTGGTGGGAGCGGCGGAAGCCGCGATGTCCTGCCTCGCCCGCAGGCGCTTCCGCCAATCGCCTCAGCGCAGCAGGATCCACACCCCCAGCGCCGCGAACAGCAGCGACGCGCCGATGCGCGCGGCGGTCAGCGGCAGGCGCTGCGCGAAGCGCGCGCCGAGCCAGACCACCGGCACGTTCGCCAGCAGCATGCCGAGCGTGGTGCCGGCGACGACCTGCCACAGCGGCGAGTACTGCGCGCCGAGCACGATCGTGGCGACCTGCGTCTTGTCGCCCATCTCGGCGAGGAAGAACGCGATCATCGTCGCGACCAGCACGCCGTGGCCGGCGCCGCGCGCGGCGCCCTCCTCGTCGACCTTGTCCGGCACCAGCGTCCACGCCGCCACCGCGAGGAAGCTCAGCGCGACCAGCCAGCGCAGGACGTCGGGCGTCAGCCAGTGCGCGACCAGCGTGCCGGCCCAGCCGGCCAGCGCGTGGTTGGCCAGCGTGGCGGCGAGGATGCCGAGGCAGATCGGCCACGGGCGGCGGTACTTCGCGGCGAGGACCAGCGACAGCAGCTGCGTCTTGTCGCCGATCTCGGCGATCGCGACGGCACTGGTCGAGACAAGGAAGGCTTGCATGCAAACTCCGACGGGCCGGGGACTGGACACGATGATCCACGCGCGCCGTCCCGGCCCGGGTGCGGCAAGCGTGAACCAGCGGTCTTGCCGGGCGGAAGCCGCACAGCGGTTCCGGCGCGCGCGCCATGGCGTGGTCGCCAAGTGTGTTGACGCGCGCCCCGCGGCGGCTCGCCGCGGTCGACTACTCCCCGATGGAGCCGCGCGAGTCTAGCAGCCCGGCGTCGGTTGACCAGCAAATGCGAATCGTTATCATTTGCAGGAACCACGACCGGAGCGCCGCCATGTTCGACCACCCCGACTTCGTGCCGTCCGCCCTGCCGGCCGACGCCAGCTGCGCACCGGCGCCGAGCCGCCCGCCCGTGCCGCGCCCGCGGCACGTCGACAGCCGGCGCCTGCTCGGCGGCGGCCGCGAGCTCGTGATCGAGCACGCCGGCCAGCACTACCACTTGCGCCTGACCCGCAACGACAGGCTGATCCTGACCAAATAGGTCGAAGCCGTGCCGCTGCCGCGATCCGGAGGTCCGTGGCGCGCGCTCCCAAGCGCGCATCGCGGCATTACACTGGCGCGGTCCAGAGCCTGCCCAATGTTCACCGACGACACCGCCACCATCGTGCGCAAACTCGCCGAGCTCCGGCTCGAGCACCGCGACCTCGACGCCGCGATCGCGCGCCTGCCGACCGGACCCGGCTGCGACGAACTGCAGCTGACGCGCATGAAGAAGCGCAAGCTCAAGCTCAAGGACATGATCGCCTACCTCGAGGACAAGCTGATCCCGGACCTGGACGCCTGACGGCGCGCGGGTCCGGCCACGCTCACTGCACGCGCGCGATCGCGCCGTCGCCGCCGACCTCGATCACGGCCGTGCTGCGCGCGACCGCCATGCCGTGGTCGTGGAACCAGGCCACGCCCTCTTGCACCAGCGACACCTCCAGCCGGTAGCGGCCGGGCGCGGCGGGGGCATCGACGCGCAGGCGCTGGCTTGCGTGGCCGTGCGCGGGAACGTCCTGGCGCAGTTCGCTGCGCGCGTCCCAGCCGGGGCCGGGCGCGGTGTCCTCCGCCGCAACGAAACGCCACGAAAAGCGGACCGGCTGGTTGCTGGCCGAGATCGAGCCGAGCGGCATGTCCGCGCGGTTGCCGAGCACGACCTCGACCGCGAGCTGCTGCGCGTTGGCGATCGTCACGCCGGCGATGGCGAGGTCGATCTGGCCGAGCCGCGCCGGCGGCAGCGCGCCGCGCACCGGCGTGCGGCGCGGCAGCACGTCCGGCCGTTCGCAGTGCAGCGGCGCGCCGACTGGCACGACACGGCGCAGCAGCGCGTCGACCCCGGCCAGGCCCTGCTGCGTGAACGTCGCGTAGCCGACCAGCCGGTCGAGCAGGTCGTCGCACGGATCGGCGGTCTGGCCGTAGCCGGGCGGGCTGTTGCCGGAGTAGCCGTTGAGCGTGGCGCGGTCCAGCCGCTGAGCCAGCGCCATGCCGTCGAGCTCGGTCAGGTAGAACGGCACGCGCGGCTGGCGCGGCACGAACACGATCGCATCCGCCGCCAGCGGCGAGGGTGCCTGCACCTGGACCGCGGCGAGGCGCGCACGCCACTCCGGCAACGGCACGCGGGCGGTGTCGAACGCGGCGCTCTCCAGCGCCAGCAGCGCCACCAGCAGGCTGGCCAGGAGCGGCCCGCCGCGGCCGCGCGCGGCCGCGAGCCGGTCGACGCCGGCGCCGGCCAGCAACGCCAGCGGCAGCAGCATGACCAGGCAGATCCGGCTGACCGCGCGGATCGCATTCGCCAGCGGCAGCGGCTCGAGCCACGCGTACAGCGAGTGCCCGCGCAGGTCGAGCGTGAGCCCGACCAGCAGCGCCAGCGCGAGTGCCGACGCGCGCGTCCAGGCCGCGGCGCGGCCGATGCCGACCAGCGCCAGCAGGCCGGCCGCGACGCCGACGAACATCTGCTGCTCGTGGCGCATCGGGATGCCGCCGATGCGCTGGCTGAGCCCGCCCCACAGGCGCGACGCGTCGGCCAGCAGGTAGCTGCCCGGGCGCGGCAGCATGCTCGCGATCTCGACCGGATTGCGCGCGAAGCCGTACAGGTGCGCGTAGTACGCATACGGCGCGAACAGCGCGGCCAGCGCGACCGCGCAGGCGGCCAGCACGGCGAGGCTGCGCCGGAACTCGCCGTCGCGCGGCGCGCGCGCGAGCGCCGCGACGAGGCGATGCGGCCGCAACGTCGCGTCCGGAGCGGGCAGCAGGTACAGCGCGACCAGGTAGGCGCCCAGCAGCAGCAGCAGGAAATAGCCGACGTAGATCGTGCAATAGAACTGCAGCGTGACCCACACGCCGAGCCAGGCCAGGTGCAGCGGGCGGCCCTCGCGCGCCAGCCGGTGCAGCGCGAGCACGGCGAGCGGCACGGCGAAGCGGTAGCCGAGCTGGGCGTGGCCGGCCTGCAGCAGCGCCGGCATCGCGAACGCGTAGACGAACGCACCGGCCGCGCTGCCGGCGGCGCCGAGGCCAAGCCGGCGCAGCGCGTAGTGGCAGGCAAGGAAATTGGCCACGTACGCGAGCGTGAACCAGCCGATGTAGGCCCGCTCCGGATCGAGCCCGCCCAGGCGCAGCAGCGCGTAGACCGCGACACTGCCGAGATGGTTGTCGCTGAAGGTCAGCGCGCCGGGAAACGGAAAGAAGAACGCCGGGCTCCACAGGCTCGGGTCGGTGCCGCGCAGCCAGCGCAGCACATGCTCGAGCAGCAGGCCGTTGAGGCGGGCGTCGCCGAGGTCGCCGGGGATCGCACGGAAGAAGTCCGACTGCGGCAACGCGATCGCGACGAGGCCGAAGGCGAGCGCGAGCCACGCCGGCCACGCCCGCGCCGCGGCGGCACGGGCGGGCGCCGCGCTCGCGCTAGCCGGCCGGTTCATCGGCGGCCGCTGCCGGCCCGCGGCGCGGCACGGCGCGACGCCGGAAGACGTTGTACTTGATGATGCAGTAGAGCGCGCGCACGCCGTCCTTCCAGCCGATCTTCTTGCCTTCCGCGTAGGTGCGGCCGTAGTAGGAGATGCCGACCTCGTAGATGCGGCAGCCGGTGCGCGCGACCTTGGCGGTGATCTCGGGCTCGAAGCCGAAGCGGTTCTCCTCGATCGCGATGGCCTGGATGATCTCGCGCCGGAACACCTTGTAGCAGGTCTCCATGTCGGTCAGGTCGAGGTTGGTGAACATGTTCGACACGAACGTCAGCAGGCCGTTGCCGACGCGGTGCCAGAAGTACAGCACGCGATGCGGGCGGCCGCCCATGAAGCGCGAGCCGTACACGACGTCGGCCTTGCCCTGCAGGATCGGCTCGACCAGCAGCGGGTATTCGTTCGGGTCGTATTCCAGGTCCGCGTCCTGGATCACGACGATGTCGCCGGTCGCCGCCGCGATGCCGCTGCGCAGCGCGGCGCCCTTGCCCTGGTTGACCGCGTGGTAGATGACGCGGTCCACGCGCGCGGCGATTTCCTGCTCGAGGATCGCGCGCGTGCCGTCGCGCGAGCAGTCGTCGACGACGATGATCTCCTTGCTCGCGTACGGCGAGGCGCGCACCGCGTCGACGATCGCGCGGATCGTGCGCTCCTCGTTGTAGCAGGGGATGACGATCGACAGTTTCATGCCTCAAGCAACTCCCGGAACCAGGCGATCGTTTCCTTCAGCCCGTCCTCGAGCGAAACGCGCGGCGTCCAGCCCAGCGCCGAGCGCGCCAGGCCGATGTCCGGCTGGCGCTGGCGCGGGTCGTCCTCGGGCAGCGGGCGATGCACCAGCCGCGAGCGGCTGCCGCTCAGGCGCAGCACCATGTCGGCCAGCTCGAGCATCGTGAACTCGGCCGGGTTGCCGAGGTTGACCGGCCCGGTGAAGCCGGCCGGACTGTCCATCGCCAGCAGCGCCGCGTCGATCAGGTCGTCGACGTAGCAGAAGCTGCGCGTCTGGCTGCCGTCGCCGTAGATCGTCAGGTCCTCGCCGCGCAGCGCCTGCACGATGAAGTTGCTGACCACGCGGCCGTCGTGCGGGTGCATGCGCGGGCCGTAGGTGTTGAAGATCCGCACGACCTTGATCTCGAGTCCGTGCTGGCGCCGGTAGTCGAAGAACAGCGTCTCGGCGCAGCGCTTGCCCTCGTCGTAGCAGCTGCGGAAGCCGATCGGGTTGACCCGGCCCCAGTAGTGCTCGGGCTGCGGATGCACCTCCGGATCGCCGTAGACCTCGCTGGTCGAGGCCTGCAGGATGCGCGCGCCGACGCGCTTGGCGAGGCCCAGCATGTTGATCGCGCCGTGCACGCTGGTCTTGGTCGTCTGCACCGGATCGTACTGGTAATGGATCGGCGAGGCCGGGCAGGCGAAGTTGAAGATGCGGTCGACCTCGACGTAGAGCGGGAACGTGACGTCGTGGCGCAGCAGCTCGAAGCGCTCGTGGCCGAGCAGGGAGGCGACGTTGCGCTTGCTGCCGGTGTAGAAGTTGTCCACGCACAGCACGTCGTCGCCGCGCGCGACCAGACGGTCGCACAGATGCGAACCGAGGAATCCCGCGCCGCCCGTGACCAGTACCCGCCGACTGCCTGCGTATGGCATGACACCCCTGTTCGTCCCCATTGCGCCGCGGCGCGCGGCGATGATGCCCGAATCCACCGGGCGCGGGCAGCCGGACCGGCGCCGGTGCCGCGCGATCGCGCACCGCCCATCAGTCGCGCGGCGGGCGTTGCGCGACCGCCAGCACGTTCTTGCCGATCAACGGGCGCACGCGCGTCTCGAGCGCACGCAGCGCGGGGACGACATGGCGATCATAAGCCACGACGGCGGCCGGGCTGAGGTCCCGGCGGCCGAGCCGCATGCACAGCAGCCACGGCAACACGCCCAGGCCGTCGACGTAGTGGTCGCGGCGCACGGCGAACCCGGCCGTGCGCAGCTTGCGGCGCAACTCGTGCCGCCGATAGCGGCGATGGTGGCCGATGCGGCGGTCGAAGTCGCTCATCAGCCAGGGCAGGGCCGGCACGAACACGCACAGGTGGCCGCCCGGACGCAGCGCCTCGAAGGCCAGCGCCAGTTCGCGCTCGTCATCGCCGATGTGCTCGAGCACGTTGACATACAGCAGGCAGTCGAACGCGCCGGCGTGTGCCGGGCCACCGGCGCCGAACGCCGCATTGACGCGGCGCAGCCACGGCGCCGATCGCAGCTGGCGCGGCTGGCGGGCATGCATCGCCGCCGACGGCTCGAACAGCGTCAGCGAGCGCGGCGCCAGCGGCAGCAGCAGCGCACTGAAGGTGCCGTCACCGGCACCGACCTCGGCCACGTCGCCGCGCACGAACTCGGCGAACTGGTCGCGGATCCAGGCGTGGTAGTTGCGCGCGAAGGCCATCGCCTCGAGATCGCGCCCCTCGTACTCGACGTGCTCGCCCCGCATCGTCACGCCCCCGTCCGCGTCGTCGGCGCAGTAGACGACGAGGTCGGCGACCGCGTCCAGCGGTTCGGCTGTCGCGGATCAGCCGGCCGGCGCGATCCAGCCATGGCTCGGCGGCGGCTCGATGGGGCTCGAGCCGCCGCCGGCACCCGCCCGCGCGTCCGGCGCGCTGACGTTCGCCGGACGCGCGGGCGGACGGGCCGCCTGGCTCCTCAGTAGTAGTAGTAGAACTCCCAAGGCTCGGGGGCAGGTGACGGCGGGCGGCGATCAGCGCGCTGGCGTGCGCGCCGCACGCCCGATCGACTCTCACGCGTCGGCACGTCCCGCGTGCGCGCCGGCGTGCGCCGCGGCGATCGCGCGGGGCTGGACTTGGTTCGGGGCATGGGCACCTCCGCCATGGGCATCATCGATCCGGTGCCGACACCGGACCGGGCGGACTCAGGCGCGCAGGCCGCGACGACGGCGTTGCGCCAGCGCGACGAGAACCAGCGCGGTCGCCATGCCGACGATGCCGACCGTGCCGAGCGTCGGCGCGGGCACCGCGTTGGCGGCGGGCGCTGGCGCCAGCTGCAGCGGCGCGCTGCTGCCATCGCCGAACACGGCCGTGATGCCGAGCGGCAGCGTGCTGCCGTCGCCGACCGCGAACAGCGTCGCGACCGTGCCGGCCGCGAGCGTGACGGGCGCCGGATCGATCAGCTTGGTGGCGCCGTCGGGGGTGGCGATCTTGAGGTCGTAGGTGCCGGCCGGCAACTCGAAATAGCCCGAGGCCTGGCCGAACGCGACGTTCGACAGCCCGGCCACGACGTCGCCCGCCTCGGTGCGCACCGAGACCGCGGTGTCGGCAAGGTTCTGCGCGAACGGCGCCGCGTGCACGACGCGCAGCTTCACGTTGCCGGCCGCGGGCGGGGCGTTGTCGTCGACCAGCGGCAACAGCGCGAGCGGCTGCTTGGTGCCATTGCCGATCGCGGCGACGGTGTAGTCGGTGTCGGCGGCGAGGTCGAACGTGCCGCTGATCGCCGGCGTGGCCGCACCGGGCGGCGCATACACGTCGACCTGCGTGCTGCCCGGCGCCACGCCGGGGCCGCTCAGCGCGAGGTAGCCGGAGACCTGGTCGAACACGACGCCGGTCAGCACCTGCGCGCCGTTGACGTTGATCGACACGGCCGTCGCCGAGGCGGGCGCGGCGAACGGCGCGAAGTGGGCCGCATTCACACGCGTTTCCGCGTGCGCGGCGGCGGCGGCGAGTGACAGGATGAGCGCAAACGACTTCGACAGGGCAGACGGCATGACATCCTCCGGATCGGTGGTGGGCGCGCCGCCGGCCAGGCGGCGGGCGGCGCGTCGACTGCATACGCAGTCGAACCCGGTCTGGATGCAGGGGACCCCCGGCGCCGACTCAGGGCGCGGCGCTGAGCGCGGCCTGCCGTTCCGGCGTGAGCTTGAGGATGCCGTGGCGGATCTCGCGCGACAGGATCACGCGCGCGTCGTGCGCGACGGTTTCCAGTTCCTGGTCGAACGCGAGCTTGCCGTCGTCGTCGGTCCACACCACGCGGCGTTCGCGCAGCTTCTGGATGAAGCCGCGGAACAGGCTCTTGTCGAAGAACTCCGGCGCGTTCAGCTCGTGCAGCAGCGACAGCCGCTGCGCGGTCAGCGCGCACAGGTTTTCCCACTCGCCGGCGCTGAGCGTGCCGGGGCCGTTCTTCACCAGCAGCGCCAGGCCGATGTAGTAGCGCTCGATCGTCGGCAGCAGGTTGCGCGCGAGCACGCGCAGGCGGAACGCGGCGTTGCCCTGGCCGGGGCCGCGCTCCATGATGCGGCCGTCGGCGTCGGGCTCGAGCAGGCCCTGCGCGATGAAGAACTCCAGTGTCGCCTGCACGCGCTCGCCGAACTCCTCCTCGCTCCACGGCAGGAACAGCTCGGCCTGCACGAACGGGTAGACCAGCCGGCCCAGGCGCAGGATCGAGGCGCGCGCCATGCGGCGGTTGTTGAGGAAGCAGCAGGCGATCCAGGCCGCCGCCGCGAACAGGTGCACGACGTTGTTGCGGAAGTAGCTGAGCAGCACGCCGGGCTTTTCGTCGACCGTGAGCACGTCGCCGAGCGGGTGCGCGACGCGGCGGATCCACTGCATCTTCTCGCCGTAGGCGATGATCTCGGCCGCGCCGAGCGGCGTGACGGTGACGCGCTCGGAGTACGGCAGCGCGGTCAGCAGCGTCTTGCACAGCTCCAGCTGCGCGATCAGGTCGGCCTCGGCCATCGCGTGCTTGGGCGTGGCCAGCAGCGCGACCGCGAGCAGGTTGATCGGGTTGACGTCGGTGGCGCGGTTGATGTTGACCAGGATGCGCTCGGCCAGCGTGTCGACCGCGCCCTTGAGCCAGGCCGGCTTGGCTTGCGGGTCGCTGGCCGCCTCGCGCCAGGCCGGCTCGACCTGGTCGAGCAGGCCGGTCAGGAAGATCGGCTCGCCGAAGTTCACCGCCACCTGGCCGAAGTTCTGCCGCAGCGCGCGCAGGCTGCGCAGCAGGCCGAGCCACGACTCCTTCTCCTTCGGCTTGCCGGACAGCTCGCCGATGTAGGACTCGCCCTCGATGATCTTCTCGTAGCCGATGTAGACCGGCTGGAACACGACCGGCCGGTGCGGCGCGCGCAGGAAGCTGCGCAGCGTCATCGACAGCAGGCCGCCGCGCGGCGCCAGCGTGCGGCCGGTGCGCGAGCGGCCGCCTTCGATGAAGTATTCGAGCGAAACGCCGCGCGCGAACAGCTGGCCGATGTACTCGCGGAACACGGTCGAGTAGAGCGGATCGCTGAAGCTGCGGCGCAGGAAGAACGCGCCGCCGCGGCGCAGCACCGAGCCGAGCACCGGCAGGTTCAGGTTCACGCCGGCGGCGATGTGCGGCACGGCGAAGCCGTTGCGGTACAGCAGGTACGGCAGCACCAGGTCGTCGATCGTGCTGCGGTGGCACGGCACGTAGATGATTTCGTGGCCGGGCGCGATCGCGCGCAGCTTGTCGAAATGGTGCATGTGCACGCCGCTGTAGATGCGGTCCCACAGCCCGGTCAGCAGGAACGAGGCCGAGCGCACGACCAGCGGCGACTGGTCGGCGGCGATCTCCCACGCGAACGCGCGCGCCTTGGCCAGCGCGCGTTCGCGGCCGACGCCCTCCTTGCTGCCGGCGGCGGTGACCGCGTCCTGCACCGGCGCGGCGTTGACGACCGCGTCGATCAGCGTGCGGCGGTGCGACAGGTCCGGCCCGATCACGAGCGCGCGCACGCGGCGGAAGTGCGCGCGCAGCAGGCGCTGCACCTTGCGCACGCCGCGCTCGGCGTCGGCCTGGTCGGCGATCGCCTCGCGCAGCGACACGGGCGCGGCGAACTCGACCACGGTGTCGCGGCCGTTGAGCAGGATCGCGAGCAGGCGGCGGAAACGGCCGACCACGACCCAGTTCTCCGAGAACAGCACGCTGAACCAGCCCGATTCGCGCTGCGGCGCGCGGCCGACGAAGATCGATACCGGCACCAGGCGCACGTCGAAGTCGGCCTCGGCGCGCACGCGCTCGGCCAGCAGGCTGAGCGCCTCCGAGCGGCTCGGGTGCGGACGCCGGCCGAACAGGCGCGGGCGCCGCGACAGGGCGACCAGTGCGCGGCGGCGCTTGAGCGGCAGCCCGTCGGCGACGGCCGACGGCGAGGGCAGGCCGGCCTCGCGGCAGGCCTGTTCGAGGATCAGCGTGTCGGACAGGCCGTAGCGCTCGATCACGTAGACGGTCGGGCGCGCGTCGTCGCCGAGCAGCGCGCGCGCGTCCGCCGGCGTGCGGCGCAGGCGGATCCAGGGTTTGAGCAGCGCGCCGAGCGCGCCGAGCCAGGCGGGCACCCGCGTCGCTTCGCTCGCGACGGGCGCCGGGAGGGAGTCGTTCATGCGCGCAGTCTAGCGATCCGCAAAGCAAATGGCAGGGCCACGCCCTGCCATTGCGGGATGGCGGCGCGCGGCGCCGGGGTCAGTCCGCGCCGGCCGCGTCCGTCGTCTCGGCCTCGTCGCCGGCGTCCTCGGCCTTGTGCTCGAGCTTCTCCATCGCGTCCTTGCCGTACCAGCGGCCGTCGACGTTGACCATCTCGGTCTCGGCGCTGAGCGGCGTGTCGAACAGCATGTAGGACACCTTCACCTTGGCGGTCTTGCCGTCGTTCTCGATGACTTCCGGCTTGATCGAGTCGAGCAGCTGGTCGAACGAGAAGCCGTAGACGGCCAGCGCGGCCTTGAAGCCGACGAACGCGATGCGCGCCTTGGCCATCGACGCATCGAAGTCGAGCGCGCGCGCCTCGTCGAGCGTCTTCAGGTTGATCTCGCGCGCCGCCTTGACGGTGATCGCGAGCACCTTCCTGATCGCCTCCGGGTCGGTGAAGCGGGTCTTCTGCACCCAGCCGGTCAGCGCGTTGATCGCGGCCAGCGCCTGCTGCTTGGACGCCTCGGACATGTCCTTGTTCTGCTGCACCATGCCCTGCAGCCAGCCGCTGCCCATCGCAACGTACATCGGCATCTGCTGCTGGTAGGTCGCGTCGAATTCCTTCAGCTGCGGCTCGATCTCGGCGAACAGCGCCTGCTCGGCGTCCGGCGCGGTCAGCTTGGTCATCGTCTCGGCGAACTTGGCGCGGTCCTCGTCGGTGACCGGCTTTTCGTTCGCGTCGCGCTTCCAGTCGGCCTTGGCCTTGGCGAATTCGGCCGGCGGCAGCGCGTTCTGCATGAAGCCGGCGAGGTCGCCCTGCTTGAGCAGGTCGGCCGAGCGGCGGATCGTCGCCTCGGGCGTGTTCGCGTTCGCGGCGACCGGAGCGTTGGTCTCGGCGGGCTTCTGCTCGCAACCGGCGACGAACAGCAGCAGCGACGCCACGAATGCGGCGCGGACGAAGGACGTGGACATGGGGAGGCCCCGAAGCAGAGGAAGCCGCGGACTTTAGCAGCGGGCGGCAATGGCGGCCACCGGCAAGCGCCTGTACCGGCAAAAGAAAACCCGGCGGGCGAACCCGGCCGGGCGCAATCCGGCAGCATGCCGGAGGGGGAAAACCTGTACGTCGTTGTGTGCGGTGTCCGGTGCGGCAGGGCGCGTGCAGCGGCCACGTCCAGCGTGTTCTCGGCGCGACTATAACTTGCGGTCTACAGTTGATGCAATACGTGATGATTGCATGTGCAAGTTATTGTTGTTAATGAATTTCAATGCACCGGAACCCACCGTCGTTGCGGGCGGTGGGACTCGCCGCTGCGCGGCTGCGGCCCACCCTGCAGGTGACCCTCTCCCCCTCAGCCCCATCAGCTCAGTGGTAGCGCAGCGCGTCCAGCGTCGCCTGGCGCCGTTCGGCGGCCGGGCGCGACCATTCGTTGTTGAACAGCGCCGGCTGCCACGAGCCGTAGGTCGGGTTCGGCAGCACGAACCAGCGCTCGCCGACCCAGTCCAGGTACGGCGCGACCGCCGTGCGGCGGCCGTCGGGCGTGTTCACCAGCACGTCGAGGAAGTCGCCGAGCTGGTCGCCGAGCTGCAGCAGCACGCGGTGCTCGCGGCCGACCAGCTGGCGGCGGCAGCCCTTCTCGCTGCCGACCTGCTCGCAGCCGGGCACGACCGTGCCCAAGCCCAGGAACACCTCGTCGCTGGCAAGCGGGAAGCCGGCCGCGCGCAGGTTCTCGACGGTGGCCTCGTTGAGGTCCTGCGAGCGGTTGGACAGGTAGAACACGGTCACGCCGTGTTTCGCCGCGAGCTGCGCGAACTCGAGCGCGCCGGGCATCGGCTTGGCGGTCTTCTCGCGGCACCACTGCGCCCAGGTGAACTCGTCGTAGCTGGCGCCGTCGCGGACCAGGCGCGCCTGGTAGGGCGAGTTGTCGAGCATGGTCTCGTCGATGTCGACGATCACCGCGGGCTTGAGGCGCGCGAACGCGTTCGTGCGGTCCTCGCGCGAGAGCGCGTCCCACGAGCGGTCCTTGAGCGCCTTCAGCAGCTTCTCGCCGGCGGCATGGAAGGCCTGGCGGTAGACCAGGTCGTGCTCGACCGCGGTCTGCGTCCACGCCACCGCGTTGAGGTTGTCGTCGGCGGCGATGGCCGGGGCGGCGGCCGGCGCCACGACAGCGGCGGCGACGGGCGCCGGCGCGGCCTCGGCCACCGGCTTGCGCGCGGGCGTGGCGCAGGCGGCCAGCAGGGCGGCGGCGAGAAGGGGGACGAGGACTTTCGACATGGGGGCTCCGGAGGGTCGCGCGCGGCGCGGCAGAAGAGCACGATTTTATGACACCGCGTCGTATCGCTGCCGTGCGGGCCGCCGTGTACGATCGGCCGGTCCGCTCCACCTTCGGGATCTTCATGCCCCTGACACCCGGTTCGCTGCCCCGCCATGCCAGTTACCTGCTCGCCGCGCTGGCGCTGCTGCTGATCCTGGAGTTGCACCTGCTGCCGGCCCTGCTCGCGGGGCTGCTGGTGTATGCGCTGGTCGACGTGCTGGCACCGCCGCTGCAGCGCCACCTGCCCGGCGCGCGCGCGCACTGGCTGATCGTCGCGCTGCTGAGCATCGTGGTGGTCGGCACGCTGACGCTGGCGATCTTCGGCGCGGTCGCGTTCCTGCAGAGCGAGCGCGGCAACCCGGGCAAGGTGTTCGACATGCTGATGCCGCTGATCGACCGCGCGCGCGGGCAGATGCCGCAGGCGGTCGTGAACTACCTGCCCGACAGCATCGACGACCTGCGCACGACCGCGATCGAATGGCTGCGCGAGCATGCCGCGCAGTTGCAGGTGGCCGGCAAGGCCGCCGCGCGCGTGATCGTGCACCTGCTGATCGGCATGGTGCTCGGCGCGATGGTCGCGCTGGCCAGCGCGCGCCCGAATGGCGAAGGCGGCCCGCTGGTGCGCGCGCTGACCGCGCGCTGCACGCACCTGATCAACGCGTTCCACGACATCGTGTTCGCGCAGGTCAAGATCTCGGCGCTCAACACCGTGTTCACCGGCATCTTCCTGCTGGTCGTGCTGCCGCTGTTCGGCATCGAGCTGCCGCTGGCCAAGTCGCTGGTCGCGGCGACGTTCGTCGCCGGCCTGCTGCCGGTGATCGGCAACCTGATCTCCAACACGCTGATCTTCGTGGTCAGCCTGTCGGTGTCGCTCGGCGTCGCGATCGCCGCGCTGGTGTTCCTGGTCGTCATCCACAAGCTCGAGTACTTCCTCAACGCGCGCATCGTCGGCACGCAGATCCGCGCGCGCGCATGGGAGCTGTTGATCGCGATGCTGTTCATGGAGGCCGCGTTCGGCGCCGCCGGCCTGATCGCCGCGCCGATCTACTACGCCTGCCTCAAGCGCGAGCTGACCGACGCCAGGCTGATCTGAGCGCGCCGCGCGGATGCGGCCCGGGCGGCCTCAGTGCACCCAGTGCCCGCCGCGCCGGCGCGGCCGCAGCGGCTGGCCGCTGGTGTCGGTGGCGTGCTGCTCCTCGCCGGTCGGCGGGTGCTCGCGCCAGTACTCGGCGATCGCGGCGACCGCGCTGGGGATCTGCGCCAGGCATTCCTCGTAGTCGTCCTCGCTGAGCGGGGCGAAGTCGGCGTCGCTTTCGAACACGCCGTCCTCGATCGCCAGCGCGATGATCGGCCCGAGCAGCTCCATCAGCGTCGAGTCGTGCGCCAGGCGCCCCTCCCACGCCGCCGCGCGCAGGTCGATGCCGCGCGAGAAGCCCTCGCACCAGCCGCGCGCGGTGAACGCCGGCTCGTCGCCCTCGTCGCCGTCGAGTTCGCCCAGGATCGGCTCGTAGGTGCCCGTTTCCAGCTCCGGCACGATCGCATCGTTCAGGCGCGCGAGCAGGCCGAGCACGCGCGCGCCCTCGTCCGCGTCGCCGAACGGCGCATTCAGCACCTCCGGCAGCCACTCCTCCGGCTTGGCCGGCTGCGGTCCGATCGCCAGCGCGGTCAGGAAGCCGTGCACGCCGTCGAGCAGCAGGTCCTCGTCGCCGGCATGCGCGCGCAGGAACTGGTCCAGTTCCTCCAATTCGTTGTCACTGGGTGCCACCAGCCAGTCAGGCGCCATCGTCGATGTCCAGCACTACGGGGGTATGGTCCGACGCGCGTTCCCACGTACGCGGCTCGCGGTCGATCGTCGCCGCACGACAACTGGCACGCAGCGCCTCGCTCGCCAGCACCAGGTCGATGCGCAGGCCGAGGTTGCGGCGGAACGCGGCCTGCCGGTAATCCCACCAGCTGTAGTGTCCGCCGTCCTCGTTGAACAGGCGGAAACTGTCGGCCAGGCCGAGGTCGAGCAGGCGCCGGAGCGCGTCGCGCTCGGGCGTCGAGCACAGTATCTGCTCGTGCCAGGCAGCCGGATCGTGCACGTCGCGGTCGTCCGGCGCGATGTTGAAGTCGCCCATCACGACCAGGCGCGGGTGGCGGCGGATTTCCTCGGCGAGGAACGCGGTGACCTTGGCCAGCCAGTCCAGCTTGTAGGCGTACTTCTCGCTGCCGACCGCCTGGCCGTTGACCACGTACAGGTTGACCACGCGCACGCCGCCGACGGTCGCGACGAGGATGCGCCGCTGCGGATCGTCCAGCCCGGGCAGGTCGGTCAGCACGTCCTCCAGCGGCGCGCGCGCGAGGATCGCCACGCCGTTGTAGGTCTTCTGCCCGGCGAACGCGACGTGGTAGCCGAGCGCCTCGATCGCCGCGCGCGGGAACTTCGCGTCCTCGAGCTTGGTTTCCTGCAGCGCCAGCACGTCCGGGCCGGCCGATGCGCACCACTGCTCGACGTGCGGCAGGCGCACGTTGAGCGAATTGACGTTCCAGCTCGCTAATCTCATCGTGCAAGTGTAGCCGAGCGCGGCGCCGGCTCGTGTACGCTCGCGGCCAGCCAACGTGGAGGAACTCCGATGCAGACGATCGACCTGCGCAGCGACACGGTCACGCGCCCGGGCGCGGCGATGCGCGCGGCGATGGCCGCGGCCGAGGTCGGCGACGACGTCTACGGCGAAGACCCGACCGTCGCGCGGCTCGAACGCCGCCTCGCCGACGACCTCGGCTTCGAGGCCGGCCTGTTCGTGCCGAGCGGCACGCAAAGCAACCTGTGCGCGCTGCTCGCGCATTGCCAGCGCGGCGACGAATACCTCGTCGGCATGGAGGCGCACACCTACAAGTACGAAGGCGGCGGCGCCGCCGTGCTCGGCTCGATCCAGCCGCAGCCGATCCCGCAGGCGGCCGACGGCACGCTGCCGCTCGATGCGCTCGAACGCGCGGTCAAGCCGGACGATCCGCACTTCGCGCACACGCGCCTGCTCGCACTCGAGAACACCTGGCACGGCCGCGTGCTGCCACAGGACTACGTAAGCGAAGCGGCCGCGTGGGCGCGTGGGCGCGGCCTTGGCGTGCACCTGGACGGCGCGCGCCTGTTCAACGCCGCCATCGCCAGCGGCGTGCCGGCGCGCACGCTGGCCGCGCCGTTCGACAGCGTCTCGGTGTGCCTGTCCAAGGGCCTCGGCGCGCCGGTCGGTTCGGTGCTCGTCGCTTCCGCCGCGCTGATCAAGGCGGCGCGGCGCTGGCGCAAGATGCTCGGCGGCGGCATGCGCCAGGCTGGCATCCTCGCCGCCGCCGGCCTGTACGCGCTCGACCACCACGTCGCGCGCCTCGCCGACGACCACGCGCGCGCCGCGCGCCTGGCCGCCGGGCTCGACGGCATCGCCGACATCCGCGTCATCGGCCAGTTCACCAACATGGTCTTCATCGAGGTCGCCGCGGAGCGCCTGCGCGCGCTCGATGCGCACCTGAAGGCGCACGACGTGCGTGCCAGCATCGGCTACCTGCCGAGCGTGCGCCTGGTCACGCACCTGGACATCGACGACGCGGCGATCGAACGCGCGATCGAGGTGTTCCGCGCGTTCGGGCACTGATCGGCTGGCGCGAACCGGCGATCGCGACGCGCGCGCAGCAAGCTGGGTGGCCGCAGGCCGCCCGGCGCTCGTTTCTCGGGCGCCCTGCTGCATTCAGTCGCGCGGCCGCTGCGCCGCCGGCTCGCGCAGCGCTACAACGCCCAGCAGGCGCAACGTCGCGGCATCCGGCCGGCCACCGTAGTACACCGCCAGCGCGTCGCGGAAACGGCGCTCGGCCGGCGCGATCTCGGCGAACAGGGTCAGCGACGAGCGCAGCTTGAGCGCATCGACCTCGCCGAGGATGTCGTCGGCGTCGCGCCCGCGGTGGCGCAGCAGCGCATCGACGCACGCGAGCAGCCGTGGGCCGAGCAGCGGATGGGCGAGGTACGCCGCCGCCTCGTCCCGACCGGCGATGCCGTACTCCCAAGCCATCTCGCTGCGGCCGAGTCCGCGCAGTTGCGGAAACACGAACCACATCCAGTGCGACTCCTTGTGGCCGGCCTGCAGCTCGGCCAGGGCCTGGGCGTAGATCGGCGCCTGCGCGCGGACGAAGCGGTCGAGGTCGGAGGACGGTGGGGACATGGCCAGATCCGAGCCGGGCGACGCGAGGGTACTGCTCGGCCACCGGTCCTGCCAGGTTCGGGCCGCGCGCGGCGGCGGGTAGGCGGGTCGCCGCGCCGGGCAAGCCGTCCCCGCGACACGCGAGCGCGGGCCCGGTCCGACGGCTTTCCCGGCCGCCGCATGTCGCATTTCGGGGCAAACCGGCGTTCCTCGCCGTTGCCCGAAATACGCGGCCGGTCCCCCGCTTCGACGCGAAGCCCGACGGCCTGCTCCGTACCGACCACCCGAACCCTACCGGGAGAACGCCATGCCGCACTTTCCGTTCCGACTCATCGGCCTCGCGCTCGTTGCGGCGTTCGGCGCCCCCGTGCAGGCCGCGATCTTCACCGTCGGCTCGCCGTCCGGACCGGGGCAGCCGTGCACGCACGGCACGATCCAGTCGGCCATCAATGCCGCCAACAGCGCGCCCGGCGCCGACACGATCCGCCTGACGCGTTCGCTGACCTACCAGCCGGAGGCGAACACGATCAACACCGCGCAGGAACTCACGATCGAAGGCGGCTACGCCACCTGCACCTCGACCGCCGACACCACCAACACCGTCGTCAGCGGCACCGGCGGCGTGGCAGCGCCGGTGTTCACGATCAACGCGCCGACCGGCGCGCTGATCCGCCTGCGCCGCCTGACGATCAGCGGCGGTGATGTCGCCGGCGACGGCAAGGGCGGCGGCATCCGCTTCGAGGGCGACGGCACGCTGGAGATCCACGACAGCACGATCAGCAACAACGTCGCCGGTTACGGCGGCGGCATCGCCGCCAGCGGCACCGGACCCAACGCGAAGCTGGTGATCGGCGCGAACGTGCTGGTTTCGGGCAACACCGCGCCCTACGGCGGCGGCGGCATCTACGCGCACGAAATCGAAATGACGATGCGTGAACCTGGCAGCATGCTGTTCAACAACAAGGCCCTCGGCGTGAGCGGCAGCTTCGGATTCGGCGGCGGCCTGTACCTGCACGCCAATCATCGCGACACCACCGCCTTCATCGGCAGCAGCGGCGTGAACGGCCTCGGCGCGATCTACGGCAACCAGGCGCGCTATGGCGGCGGCGCGGCGCTGGCCGGCTACAACAACGACATGGGTTCGATCCAGGACATCCGGCTGCACCTGTTCTCCACCGATATCGCGCGCCGTGGCCGCATCGGCGGCAACAGCGCCACGGTCGCGGGCGGCGGCCTCTACGTGGAGGGCGACGCAGGCGCGTTCGACGGCGATATCTTTTCCCTCGCCCATCTCTGGAACGCCGTCCTCGATGACAACTCCGCGCCGGAGGGCGCCGCGGTCCATCTGGGCGGCGACGGGTTCGCCCTGTTCGGATTCAACACGACGAACAGCGCATCGCGGCCTTCCGGGGCCTTGCCGTGCTCGCCCGCGATCGGCGATTGCGGGCGCATCACCGGAAACAACACCGGGATTGGCGGCGGTGTCTACACCAACGGCGCGATCCTGCGCGGCGCGGCGGACTCCCCGCACATCATTATTGGCGAAACGACCTTCACCACGACCCCGGTCCTGCCGAAAGGTGGCGTCGTCATCCACGGCAACAAGGGCGGACGCCTGATCGAGATGGACAGTGTCGAAGCCAGCATCAATATTCACGACGCCCTGATCGCCGCGAACGAGTTCAGCCAGCAGGCGATGCGAATATCCGCCGGAGCGACCTTCGGGGGCATCCGGATGAGCGATACCACCCTGGCCGGAAACCTCATCGCCGGGACGCACGTGCTGTCCACCGGCAGCACGGATGTCACGCTCGCGCGCTCGATCCTCTGGCAACCCGGCACGCAACTGCTGGCGCGCAGCGGCGGCACGTTGGTCACCGAGTTCGTGAACGTCAGCGACAACGTCGGCCTGCCCGGATATGCCTTCAACCCGCGCTTCGTCGATCCCGAACACGGCGACTACACCTTGCGCGCCGGGTCGCCGGCGATCGACCTCGCACCCGCCATCGCTGGCGACGACTTCGACGTGCTCGGCCTGTCGCGCGACGTGGACATGCCGATCAGGGTCAACTACCAAGGCCCACGCGACATCGGCGCGTTCGAACGGCAATCGCTGCAGCCGATGGTGCTGAACGGCGATTTCGATGCGCCGGACCTGCGTCTGTGGAATCCGGTCCTGGCCGGCGTCGCCACCCGCGACACCACGCAGAATGCCAGTGGCGCGGCCGGCTCGGCCTCGGCGCGCATCACGCGCACGAACCCGGCCAGCGGCCAGGAGACACGCGGCCTGTCGCAATGCATCCACCTGCCCGGCCCGGCCGTCTACGCACTCAACGGCTGGGGGCGCGGCACCGGCACGATGGTCCTCGCCGGCGACTCGGCGCAGCTGCACTGGGAGTACCGCCGCAATGGCGGTGAGAACTGCACCGGCGCGCCGGACGCGTTCGGCGTGCATCACCTCAGCAGCACCAACGTCTGGAGCCGGCCCGCCGAGCCCAGCCTCATCGAGATCCCTGAAACCAGTTGGGGCAGCTCGCCTTCGATCACCATCACCTTGGTCGCCGTGGAGTTCGGCACCGGAACGAGCGTCACCAACGCGTGGTTCGACGGCATCACGCTGGAGGCCCGGCCGCTCGACGACGGCATCTTCGCCAACGGCTTCGAGCCATGAGCGCCGCTCCCGCTCCTCCTCGTCGCGCAACGGGGAGGGGATTTCCAGCGGGGAATGAGGTGATACTCCTCCCGCTGGAACCCGTAATGCGTGCCATCCCATCGACCCGACCGCCGAGGAAGCACCCATGAACCGATCCACTCCACGCGTCGCCGCCCTGGCCGTGGCGCTTGCCGGCGTCACCGGCGCCATCGCCCTGAAGCAGGGCGAAGCCGCCCTCACCGCGCCGGCGTTCGACCCGCTGCTCGATGGTCCCGGCGCGGTCTGCACGCCGGCCGCCGGCGGCCGTCCTCGCCTGCTGCAAACGCTGGTGCTGGCGCAAGCCCAGACCCAAAAGGCCGAAACCAAGCCGTTTCCGCCGCAGCCGATGAAGGCCGCGGCCGGCACGCCGCCGCTCTACGGCAACCTGGGTACCTTGAGCCTCAAGGCCGGCACGCGGAACGCCAAGGCGCAGGCGTATTTCGACCAGGGCCTGCGCTGGGCGTTCGCGTTCAACCATGCCGAGGCGCAGCGTGCGTTCCGCGCCGCGCAGCAGCAAGACCCGGCCTTCGCGCTGGCGCATTGGGGCGAGGCCTTCGTGCTGGGGCCGAACATCAATGCGCCGATGCTGCCCGAAGCGGTCGCCCCGGCCTGGGCCGCGCTCGAGAAGGCGGTGGAACTCGCGCCCGCCGCGCCGGCCCGGGACCGCGCGCTGATCGCGGCGCTGCAGAAGCGCTATTCGCCCGATCCCGCCGCCGACCGCGCCATGCTCGACACCGCGTTCGCCGACGCGATGAAGGCGGCGGTCGCGCAGTTCCCCGACGACGACACGCTCGCCACGCTGTACGCCGAAGCGGTCATGGACACGCAGCCGTGGGACTACTGGGAAGCGGCCGGCACGAAACCGAAAGGCCGTGCCGGCGAGATCTTCTCGACGCTGGAAACCGTGCTGGCGCGCAATCCGGACCATCCGGGCGCGATCCATCTCTACATCCACGCGGTCGAATCCTCGGCCACGCCCGAACGCGCGCTGCCGCACGCGCACCGGCTCGCCGCGCTGATGCCGGGCGCGGGGCACATCGTGCACATGCCGGCGCACATCTACTACCGCACCGGGCTGTTCCGCGAATCACTCGACATCAACAAGCGCGCGATGGCCGCCGACGAGGCATATTTCAAGACCTCGCCCTCGGACCCGCTGTACAAGTCGGCGTATTACCCGCACAACATCCATTTCGTGCTGTTTTCCGCGCAGATGGGCGGCGATGGCGAGACGGCGATCGACGCCGCCGGCAAGCTCGATGCCTCGCTCGCCGACGAGACGGTCGCGCGCTATCCGCTGCTGGAGCCGATCAAGGCCGCGCCGTACCTCGCGCATGCGATTTTCAGCACGCCCGACACGATCCTCGCCTTGAAGGCGCCGCCGCAGAACCAGGTACTGGTGTCGGCGCTGGCGCACTATTCGCGCGCGCTCGGCTACGCGGCGAAGAAGGACGCCGAAGGCGCCGGCCGCGAAATCGCCGCGATCGCGGCGCTGGAAAGCGGCGCCGACTTCAAGCCGTACGCGGACTGGTACGTGCCCGGCAAGGAGATCGTGCAGACCGCGCGCCTCGTCGCCAGCGCGCGGCTGGCCGACGCCCAGGGCGACCTCGCCGCCGCCGCGAAGGCCTACGAAGAGGCGATCGCGGTGGAGGACTCGCTGTCCTACATGGAGCCGCCGTACTGGTACTACCCGATCCGCCAGTCGCTCGGCTCGGTCCAGCTGCGCCAGGGCAAGCTCGATGCGGCCGAACAGACGCTGCGCGAGTCGCTGCTGCGCGTGCGCGGCAACGGCTGGGCGCTGGCCGGGCTGGCCGAGGTCTACAAGCGCAAGGGCGATACGGTCGAGGAGCAATCCGCCCGACGCGCCTGGAAGCGCGCGTGGCTCGGCAAGAGCGCACCCGACATCGAGCGGCTGTAGCAACCTCGGGCCGGATGGACGCCCGTTTGCGCCGCCGGCGCCGACGCGACATGCTTGGCCCCGCCGCTGCGCCCGGGATGCGTGGCGGCGGGGAGGGGTCTTGACGCAAGACGCGATGCCCGGCGGCGCGGAAGTCCACGCGCCACGTTCGACCGACGCGATGTTCGACGCCGTCTACGCGCGGCTGAAGGCGATGGCCGGCTGCCAGCTCGCACGTGGACCGCGCGGCGCGACGCTCGACACCACGATGCTGGTGCACGAGCTCTACCTGCGCGTGAACGCGAACCGCGAACTCGTGTTCGAGCACGACGCGCAGTTCTTCGCCTACGCGGCGCAGGCGATGCGGCACCTGCTGCTCGACCGCGCGCGCGACCACCTGCGCCTGCATGCCGGCGGCGACTGGCTGCGCGTGACCTTGACCGGCAGCGACGAGGCGCTCGCGCTCGATGCCGCCGAACAGGCGCTCGCGCTCGATGCGGCGCTCGACCGGCTCGCCGCGACCGACGCGCGCGCGGCACGGGTCGTCGAGCTGCGCTATTTCGCCGGCCTGACGCTGGAGCAGATCGCCGGCATCCTCGGCCTGACCCGACGCACGGTCGACCGCGACTGGCGCTTCGCGCGCGCCTTCCTCAGGGCCGAGATCGAATAGCCGCGTGTCGCATTTCGCGCCGCGGCGGCGTTGTACGGCGCGGATCCAGTCCAGCAGGGGCGCGCCTCATGGGAACTCAGCAAACCTCAACGAATCTGCGTGACTGGTTCGAACAGGCCCTGCAGCGCCCACCCGCCGAGCGGGCCGCCTTCGTCGCGACCTGCGCCGATGCCGGCACGCGCGCGCGACTCGCGCGCATGCTCGCCGCCGACGAACGGGACGAGGACGTGCCGGGTGGCGACGCCCAGGCCATCGCCAGCCGGCTCGGCGACGTCGACCACCTGCGCCACCTGCCGCCGGGCTGCCCGATCGGCCCGTTCGAACTGCTCGAAGTGCTGGGCGAGGGCGGCTCCTCCACCGTGTTCCGCGCCGCACGCACGCACGATGGCGTTCGCCAGCAGGTCGCGCTGAAGCTGCTGCGGCGCGGGCTGTACACGCCCGATGCGCAGCGCCAGTTCCGCCGCGAGCGCCTCGCGCTGGCGCAACTGCAGCATCCGGGCATCGCGCGCCTGATCGAAGGCGGCGTGACCGAGACCGGCCTCGCCTACATCGCACTCGAACTGGTCGACGGCCAGCCGATCACCGAGCACGCGCGCGCGCATCGGCTCGACCTGCGCGCGCGGCTGCGCCTGTTCCTCAAGGTCTGCCGCGCGGTCGAGGCGGCGCACCGCGCGCTGATCGTGCACCGCGACCTGAAGCCGTCGAACGTGTTGGTCACGCCGGACGGCGAGGTCAAGCTGCTCGACTTCGGCATCGCCAAGCTGCTTGAAGGCGAGGACGAGACACAGACGCGCCTGCCGGCGTTCACGCCGGCCTACGCCGCGCCGGAACAGAAGCGCGGCGGCCTGATCACCACGGCTACCGACGTCTACGCGCTCGGCGTGCTGCTCGGCGAACTCATGACCGGCGAGCGCCTCGCCGACGGCAGCCATACGCCGTCGGGTCGGGTCGACGACCGCCACGAACCCGGCGTGCTGCCGGCGCCGCCGCGGGTGACGCGGCGCCTGCTGCGCGGCGACCTCGACAACATCGTGCTGAAGGCGCTCGACGAGGACTCGGCGCGCCGCTACGCCTCGGCCGGCATGTTCGCCGACGACGTCGAGCGCCTGCTCGACGGCCGTCCGGTCGTCGCGCATCCGCCCTCGCGCTGGTACCGCACGCGCAAGTTCATCGCACGGCACAAGGGTGGCGTCGCGACCACGCTCGCATTCCTGCTGGCGGTCCTCGCCGCGCTCGGCGTCGCGCTGTGGCAGGCGCACGTCGCACGACGCGAGGCGCAGCGCGCCAACGCCATGCGCGATTTCATGGTCGCCGCCTTCGAGGAGGCACAGCCAGGTGCGCCGCGCGACGGGCCGCCGCGCATCACCGAAGTCGTCGAACAGGCGCTCGCCAGCGCACGCGCGGACCTGCGCATGGACCCTCGCGTGCGCGCGGAGCTGGTCTCCAGGCTCGGCGCGGTGCTGAGCTCGCAAGGCGACATCGCGCGCGCGCGCGAGGTGCTGCAGTGGAACCATGACAGCGCGCGCGCCGGGTTCGGCGACGATGCACGCGAAACGCTGGACACCGGCCATCACCTCGCCGATGCGCTGATCCTGGATGGCGACTACGCGGCGGCGCGCACGCTGCTCGACCGCCTGCTCGCCCACGCGCCGGGCGGCGAGGCGGGGATCGACGCGGCGCTGCGCCTCGATTCGGCGCGCCTGGCGAGCAAGCAGCACGAACTCGACCGCGCCATCGCCGATGCCGACGAGGGAATGCGCCAGATGCGCCGCCTCGGCGACGACATCGCCCTGGAACGGGCACTCGACGAGTACGGCAACGTCCGCCTCGCCATTGGCGACGTGACGGGCGCGATCGCGGCGTGGAAGGAGGCGCTGGCGCTGCGCGAGCGGCGCTTCGGCGCGGCGCACATCCAGGTCGCCGCGTCGCACGCCGCGCTCTCGCGCGCCTATCGCCGCGACGGCAGGCTCGACGAGGCCGAACGGCACATCCGCGCCGCGCTCGCGATCGATGCCGCCGTGCTGCCGGCCGAGCACTGGCGTCGCGCGAACCATCTCAACGCGCTGACGATGGTGCAGTACGCGCGGCGCGACTTCCGCGCGGCGCTCGGCTCGGCCACCGAAAGCCTGCGCATCCACCGCGCGCTGTTCGGCGACGGCGACCATCCCGAGATCGCCAACGACATCAACTCGGTCGGCATGATGCATGCGCTGCTGGAGGACTGGCCGGCGGCGCTCCCGCTGCTGCGCGAAGCGCTCGAGCGCCATGTGGCGGCGTTCGGACCCGAGCATCCCGAAACCGCAAGCACGCGGGCGAACTATGGCCTCGCGCTCGCGGGCGCCGGCGGCGTGGCCGCCGGCGAGGCGGAGCTGAGGCACGCGATCGCCTCGCTCGAGAACGCTGCCGAGGCCGATCCCGACGAGCAGGCCGTCACGTGGGAGAAGCTCGCGCGCGTCCGCCTCGACCGCGGCGATGCCGCCGGCGCATTCCCGGCGATCGACCGCATCGACACGCTGCTCGCCAAGATGGACGCACCAGGCACGTACTGGGACGGCCGCGTGGCGGCACTGCGCGCGAGCGCGCTGCTCGCCGACGGCCGCGCCGCCGACGCGCGCCCGCTGCTCGACTCCGCCGCCGCCGCGCTGGCGGCGTCGAAGAACGCGGACGCCGTGCTGCGCGTCGAGGTACCGCTGCTCGATGTGGCCGCGCGCCTCGCCCTCGGCGAACGCGACGCAGCGCGCGCACGCGCGGCGCTCGAGGCGCTGGCCGGTTTGCGCAATCCGCCGCGGCGGCTCGCCGTACTCGCCCGGCGGCTCGGCGAGGTGTCGCGATAGCGTTCGACCCGCGCGGTCGCATGTCGCATTTGCGCACGTGGCGGCGTTTCTCGCCGCAGCCCGATCCGGGCACGAGGGAGGAATCCGCCATGAAGCGCCGTTCGAAGAATGTCCTGCTACGCGTCCTCGCCGCCCTGCTGCTGGCGCCGGCCTCGCCGATGGCGCAGAACCTCATCGTCAATGGCGATTTCGACACGGGCCTCGACGGCTGGGAGTTCCCCGACGCGACGCCGGCGTGGTCGCCGCTCGATGCGGGTGATTCGGCGCAGTCCGGCTCTGCGCATGGCGTCAACATGAGTACGAGCGGGCGCGTCTGCGTGCTGCGCCAATGCGTCGCGCTGCCGCGCTCCGGCCGGCAGGTGCTGAGCGTGTGGGCGTATACGCCGCCGGGCCAGGGCCTCGGCAACCTGGTGCTCAGCTATACCGCGCGGCGCAACGCGCCCGATTGCACCGGCGGCAGCTTTGCCAGTGGCGGCACCTATTTGCCGAGCGTCGGGGCCTGGACCTACCACGCGCTGTCCGTCCCGGTGGACGACCCGCCCGCGCCCGACACCACCGTCGACGTGCGCCTGTGCGTCGACCCCGCACGGCAGGTCGGCTTCGGCGGGCACTTCGACCGCGTGCGCCTCGTCCCGGACGTCATCTTCCGCGACGGAACGGACTGATCGCGCACCTCGACGGTTTGCGCGGGAGCGCGGCCGAGCCATCGCGCGCACCGGACGTTGCCGGCGCGCGCGATGCATCAGGCGGCCAGGCCGTAACTGCGCAGCAGCGCCTCCGGCCGCGGCTCGCGCCCGCGGAACTCGACGAAACTCTCCAGCGCCGGGCGCGAGCCGCCGACCGCGAGGATCGCCTGGCGATACGCCTCGCCGGTCGCGCGGTCGAACACGCCGGCCTGCTCGAAGCGCTCGAACGCATCGGCCGAGAGCACCTCGGCCCACAGGTAGCTGTAGTAACCGGCGCCGTAGCCGCCGGCGAAGATGTGCGTGAACGCGTGCGGGAAACGCTGCCAGGCGGGTGGCTTGATCACGGCGACCTCGTCGCGCACCTCGTCGAGGATCGCCAGCGCGCGCGCGCCGCGCGCCGGGTCATATTCGCGGTGCAGGCGGAAATCGAACAGGCCGAACTCGAGCTGGCGCACGAGGAACAGGCCGGCGTGGAAATGCCGCGCGGCCTGCATGCGCGCGAACAGCTCGTCCGGCAGGCGTTCGCCGGTCTGCCAGTGGCGCGCGAACAGGTCCAGCGCCTCGCGCTGCCAGCCGAAGTTCTCCATGAACTGGCTCGGCAGTTCGACCGCGTCCCACTCGACGCCGTTGATGCCACCGACGCCGGGGTAGTCGACCTCGGTCAACAGGTGATGCAGGCCGTGGCCGAACTCGTGGAACAGCGTCAGCACGTCGTCATGCGTCAGCAGCGACGGCGTGGTGGCCGTGGCTGGCGCGAAGTTGCAGGTCAGGAACGCGACCGGCGCCTGCACTTCGCGTCCGCCGTCGCGCGCGAAGCGGTTGATGCACACGTCCATCCACGCGCCGCCGCGCTTGCCGCTGCGCGCGTAGAGGTCGAGGTAGGCGCCGGCGAACACGCGGCCGTCGGCGTCGACGAGGTCGTAGTAGCGCACGTCCGGATGCCAGGTATCCACGCCCTCGCGCTGGCGCAGCGCGATGCCGAACACGCGCTCGGTGATCGCGAACAGGCCGGCGATGACCGCGTCGGCGGCGAAGTAGGGCTTGAGCTCCTCCTCGTTCAGCGCGTACTTCTTCTCGCGCAGCTTCTCCGCCGCGTAGCCGACGTCCCACGGCTGCAGGTCGGAGAGGCCCAGCTCGTCCGCGGCGAACGCGCGCAGCTCGTCGAGCTCGCGCTGCGCGACCGGCCTGGCGCGCGCGGCGAGATCGTCGAGGAACGCGAGCACCGCATCCGGCGACGGCGCCATCTTGGTCGCCAGCGACTCCTCCGCCGCATCGCGGAAGCCGAGCAGCTGCGCGGCCTCGTGGCGCAGCGCGAGGATCTTCTCGATGCGCGCGGAGTTGTCGAACTCGCCCGCGTTCGGGCCCTGGTCCGAGGCACGCGTCTGGTAGGCGCGGTAGACGCGCTCGCGCAGCGCACGGTCGTCGGCATAGGTCAGCACCGCCTGCACGCTCGGCTGCTTCAGCGTGACCAGCCAGCCGTCGACGCCCTTCTCCTGCGCATACGCGCGCAGCACCGCGCGGCCGGACTCGGGGATGCCGGCCAGGCCGGCCTCGCTCGCGATCGGCTCGCTCCACGCGTCGGTCGCGTCGAGCACCGCTTCCTCGAACTCGGTCGAGAGCCTCGCGAGCTCATTGGCGATCTCGCGGAAGCGCGTGCGCGCCGGTTCCTCCAGCGCGACGCCGGACAACTTGAAGTCGCGCAGCTCGTGCTCGATCAGCGTGCGCGCCGCGCGCGGCAGCCCGGCCGTCTCGGCGCGGCCGGCGACCGCGTTCACCGCGGCGTACAGCTCGCGGTTCTGGCCGAGCTCGCTGGCATGCTCGACGATCTTCTCCTGCGCGGTGGCGTAGGCCTTGCGCAGCTCCTCCGAGTCGGCCACGCCGTGCAGGTGCGACACCGGCGCCCAGGCGCGGTTCAGGCGGTCCTCCAGTTCCTCGCCGAGCAGCAGCACGGACGCGAAATCGCGCGTCGCATTGGACGCGAGCAGCGCATCGATGCGCGCGCGGTAGTCGGCCAGCAGCGCATCGACCGCCGGTTCGACGTGTTCGGGGCGGATCGCGGAGAAGCGGGGCAGGCCGGTCTCGGCCAGCAGCGGATTGTCGGGCGTCATGGGCGGGACATTGGAGGGAGTGACCGCACAACGTGGCGCGCGGGCGGAGTGAAATCAAGCGCGCCGTGCGCCTTCGGCGTGCCGGGGGCGCTTTTGCTAGCCTTGCCGTTTTCCCGCATGCCGTTCCCGATGAACATCCGACCCTACCAAGGCATCACCCCGCGCCTCGGCGCGAACGTCTACATCGACGCCGGCGCGCACGTGATCGGCGACGTCGAGATCGGCGAGGACGCCTCGCTGTGGCCCGGCGTGGTCGCGCGCGGCGACGTGCACTACATCCGCATCGGCGCGCGCACCAACGTGCAGGACGGCACGATCCTGCACGTCACGCATGCCGGCGAATACACCGACGACGGTTTTCCGCTGGTCATCGGCGCCGACGTCACGATCGGCCACGCCGCGGTCGTGCACGCCTGCACGATCCACGAGGCCTGCCTGATCGGCATGCACGCGACCGTGCTCGACGGCGTGGTCGTGCACCGGCACAGCATGATCGGCGCCGGCGCGGTCGTCACGCCGGGCAAGATCGTCGGCGAGGGCGAACTGTGGGTCGGCAACCCGGCGCGCTGCGTGCGCAAGCTGTATGACGCCGAGATCGAGCGCCTGTACTACTCGGCTCAGCACTACGTGAGGCTGAAGAACCGCTATCTCGGCATCGACGTGGCATAGGGCGGCGGAGCCGGCGGGAGACTGTGGGAGCGGCTTCAGCCGCGATGCTCTTCAGCCCTGCCCTTCAAGGGGAGGGTTGGGTGGGGATGGTGTTCGAGACGCCATGCGAGTTGCTGTCCGCAACACCTCACTATCACGGCCGCGCACGCAGGCACTCAAGCGCGTAGCCCGGGTAAGCGAAGCGCACCCGGGAGGTTTCGCCAGGATGCCCCGGGTGCGCTTCGCTTACCCGGGCTACTCGTTCACGCGGGGCGCAGACCGAGCGCGTGCTCACCGCGACGCCGCGTGCGGGCTGACATAGCCGCCGACTTCGGAGCAGAACGCGATCGCCATGCGGTTCCAGCCGTTGATCGCGATCACCGCCAGCGTCAGGTCGACGATCGCCTTCTCGTCGAAGTGCCGGCGCACCTCGGCATACAACGCATCGGGCACGCCGCCTTCGGCGATCCGCGTGACCGCCTCGGTCCAGGCCGGCGCGGCGCGCTCGCGTTCGCTGTAGAACGGCGCCTCGCGCCAGGCATTCAACAGGTACAGGCGCTGCTCGGTTTCGCCGCGCTCGCGTGCATCCTTGCTGTGCATGTCCAGGCAGTACGCGCAGCCGTTGATCTGCGACGCGCGCATATTGACCAGTTCGATCAGCGACTCCTCCAGGCCGCTTTGGTGCACCTGCTGCTCGGTCGCGAGCAGGGCCTTGAACGCGTCCGGCGATGCGTTCTTGTAATCGATCCTTTGGTGCATGGCGTGTTCCTCCGGCGAGCGTTGACGTTCAGCCCCTCTTCCGCCGGGAGAGGGGTTGGTACGAGGTTGCCATGCGCGATTCACGCCGCGCGCGCTTAGCTATCGCTCGTGCATGAACAGGCGCTGCGCATCGTCGTAACCGAACGGCGCATCGAGGCTGTCGAAGCGGCCGTTGTCGCGCAGCGCACGCGCCGCGTCGCGCGCGGCCGACAGCGCGAGCGTGGCCAGCCGCGTCGCGGTGCTGACGCGTGCAACGCCGAGGCGGCCCAGTTCGGCCACGTCCGGCAGGCCGGCGCGCGCACCGATGTTGACGGGCGCGTCGATCGCCGCGCACAGCGCCGCGATCATGGCCGGCTCGGCCAGGCCGATCGGATAGATGCCGTCGGCGCCGGCGGCGAGGTAGGCACGCGCGCGGCGCAGCGTTTCGTCGTAGCGCTCGGCGTCGCTGGCGCCGTAGCCGACGATCCAGGTATCCACGCGCGCGTTGATGAAGATCGGCACGCCGGAGGTCCGCGCCACCTCGCGCGCGGCGGCGATCCGTGATGCGGCCTCGTCGAGGCCGCGCAGGCGTTCGTGCCGTACGCCGTCTTCGAGATTGATGCCGGCGACGCCGGCTTCGATCACCGCGCGCACGCTCGTGCCGACTTCGGCGGGCGTGTCGCCGTAGCCGGCCTCGAAATCCGCACTGACCGGCAGCGCGCTGGCGCGCACGATGCGCCGGATCGCCGCGAGGACTTCCGCCAACGGCATCTGTTCGCCATCGGCGTAGCCGAGCGACCACGCCACGCCGCCGCTGGTGGTCGCGATCGCGGCAAAGCCGAGGTCCGCGAACGCGCGCGCGCTGCCCGCGTCCCACGCGTTGGGCAACAGCAAGACCTGCCGGCGGTCATGCAGCGCGCGGAATTGCGCGGCCCGCTCGACCTGTGCACGCGCGTCCATTGGCGGCTTCCTCGATGCCCCTGTCGCAGGGACTTGGGACCGGCATGGTACGCCGTGGGAGCCGCGCGATCAGGCCGCGCCGAGGAACGCCCCCGCGTGCCGCAGCCGGTACACCGCCGTCGCCAGCGCCGTCACGCCCTCGGCGGCGAAGCCCGGCTCCGCGGCGAGGATGTCGCGTCGTTCCAGCAGGTCGACGCTCCAGCGTGGCGCGTACAGGCGGCGCACCTCGGCTTCCTCGACCGAGAACGGCGGGCCGTCCTTCTCGTGCTGCGGGTATTCGAGCGTGATCAAGAGGCCACGGCAGTCGGCCGGCAGGCGCGCGTAGAGCTCGCCGGCGTAGCGCGCGCGCAGGTCTCGCGGCAGTGCGATCAGCGCGGCGCGGTCGTAGACGCCGGCGCAGTCGGCCAACGCGGCCGCGTCGAGCGCGAACGCATCGCCGCAGACCAGTTCGATCTCGCCGGCGACGTAGTGCGTGCCGTAGCGCGACGCGTGCACTTCGGGCATGAGCTTGTTCTCGGCGAAGAACTGCTCGACCGCGAGCGGCGACAGCTCGACGCCGAGCACGCGATGGCCGCGCGCGGCCAGCCACAGCATGTCCAGCGTCTTGCCGGCCAGCGGCACGAACACGCGGCTGCCGGGCGGCAGCGCGAGCGTGTCCCAGTGTTTTTCGAGCAACGGCATCACGCGGTCCTGGTGGAAGCCCGTGCGGCCTTCGCGCCAGCGTTGCAGCCAGAAATCGTGGTCCATCGTGTCCTCTTGCGTCGAAGCGCGTCGTGCCCGGTCGCCCAACGATAGGGGACTGGGAGCCTGTGCGTCAGTCCGGTCGCGTTGCCCGCTCGAGCGCATCGAGCATCGCAATGGCCTCGACGCGATCGGCGCCGCACATCGCCGCCGATGGCCGCAGGCCGCGGCAGACCGCGGGCCGTTCCGGTCGGCCGAACAGCGCGCAGCGGTAGTCGTCGAGCAGCTGCACGCACGGGATTCCGGCCGGCTTGCCGTGTGGCATGCCCGGGATCGGCGAGGAGATCGACGGCGCGATGCAGCAGGCGCCGCAGCCAGACCGGCAGTCCATGCTCAGCCCCGCAACGCGGCGTACACCGGCGCGGTGTCGGGCCGGCGTCCGTGCCACAGCGCGAACGACTCGGCCGCCTGCTCGACCAGCATGCCGAGGCCGTCGACGGCGTGCGTCGCACCGGCGGCGCGGGCGGCGGCGAGGAACGGCTGCGCGGCGCGGCCATAGGACAGGTCGTAGGCGAGCGCGTCGGACGCGAACAGCGTCGATGGCAGCGCCAGCGTGGCGCCGGCGTGGCCGGCGGCGGTCGCGTTCACGACGAGGTCGAAGGCGCCGGCCTCGGCGAGCCCGCTCCAGGCGAGCGCACGCGCAGGCGCGCCGAGTGCGGCGGCGAGCGCGGCGGCGCGTTCGTGCGTGCGGTTCGCGATCGCGAGTTCGCCCGCGCCGGCGCCGGCCAGCGCGAACGCGGCCGCGCGTGCGGCGCCGCCGGCGCCGAGCAGCAGGATGCGTTGATCGCGGGGGTCGAGCGCATGCCGCTCGCGCAGGTCGCGCAGCAGGCCGGCGCCGTCGGTGCTGTCGCCGTGCCAGCCTTCGCCCTCGCGCAGCAGCGTGTTGACGCTGCCGCAGCGGCGCGCGCGTTCGCTCAAGGATGCACACAGCGCGGCCGCATCTTCCTTCAGCGGTAGCGTCACGTTCGCGCCGCGGCCGCCGGCGTGCGCGAACGCATCGAGCGCGTGCGGGAATTCGGCGCGGCCGGCCTCGATCGCGCGGTAGTCGAGCGCGATGCCGAGCTGCGCGCCGAACGCCGCGTGGATGCGCGGCGACAGCGAGTGCGCGATCGGTTGGCCGAAGACGGCGTAGTGCAGGGTCATGTCCGTGCGGTGCGGGCGTTGCCCTTTGAGTTGCGAGGCGTGCAGTGTCTCGAACACCATCCCCACCCTCCCCTTGATGGGGAGGGCTAAAGAAGCGGATGGCAACGGCGCCGGCCGACCTGCGGTCGTCCAGCCTGCGCGGGGCTCAGCGCGCCTCGCGCAGCCAGCGCGCGGCGTCGAGCGCGAAGTAGGTCAGCACCGCGTCGGCGCCGGCGCGGCGGATGCCGGTCAGCGCTTCGAGCACGCAGGCGCGTTCGTCGAGCCAGCCGTTCTGGAAGGCCGCCTTCAGCATCGCGTACTCGCCGCTGACCTGGTAGGCGAAGGTCGGCACGCCGAAGCGTTCCTTCACGCGGCGCACGACGTCGAGGTACGGCATGGCCGGCTTGACCATGACCATGTCGGCGCCCTCGTCGAGGTCGAGCGCGACTTCGCGCAGCGCCTCGTCGGTGTTGGCCGGGTCCATCTGGTAGGTGTACTTGTTGCCCTTGCCGAGGTTGCCGGCCGAGCCGAGCGCGTCGCGGAACGGGCCGTAGAACGCCGAGGCGTACTTGGCCGAGTAGGCGAGGATGCGCGTGTGGATGTGGCCGCCGGCCTCGAGCGCGGCGCGGATCGCGCCGATGCGGCCGTCCATCATGTCCGACGGCGCGACGACGTCGGCGCCGGCCTCGGCGTGCGACACCGCCTGCCTGACCAGCGCCTCGACCGTGAGGTCGTTGACGACGTAGCCGGACTCGTCGATCAGGCCGTCCTGGCCGTGCGTGGTGAACGGATCCAGCGCGACGTCGGTGATCACGCCGAGCTCGGGGTACGCCTGCTTCAGCGCGCGCACCGTGCGCTGCACGAGGCCGTCCGGATTCCACGCCTCGCGCGCATCGAGCGATTTCGCCGCCGCCGGCGTGACCGGGAACAGCGCCAGCGCCGGGATGCCGAGCGCGTGCGCCTCGCCGGCGACCTTGAGCAGCTCGTCGATCGTCAGGCGTTCGACGCCGGGCATCGACGGCACCGCCTCGCGTGTCGCGCTGCCTTCGCGCACGAACACCGGCAGGATCAGGTCGGACGGGGTCAGGTCTGTCTCGCGCATCAGCGCGCGCGAGAACGCGTCGCGGCGCATGCGACGCAGGCGGGTGTGCGGATAGCTCATCGGCATGGAATCAATCGCGCAAGGGAATGGTCATTGTACGCGCCGCTTCCGGCGCGCCGCCGCGGCGCGATGCCGCGCGATGCACCGAAGGCTCCCGCCGGCCGCATTCAGCCGAGGTTGGCGGGCGCCAGGCAAACTGTTAAGCACTTGTTAGCCGGTTCGTGCTCCGTTGTTCGCGTGCGACCGGCTTGGGTTCCACAACCCATTGCCGGACATAAGAAAATGCTGTCCCCGATGCTCGCCGTCCTGTCCGTTGCCGCGCTGCTGCTCGTCACGAGCCTGCGCCGCATCCCCGAGGGCCACGTCTACACGTTCCGTCGCGTGGGCGGCCACGTGCGCTTGGTCGGCTCCGGCACGCACTGGGTCATGCCGCTGGTCGAGCGGGTCGAACGCAAGATCAGCCTGGCCGGCGCGACCGTCCAGGTCGAACTGGAGCGCGACGGGCAACGCCAGACCGTCGTGGTCTATTACCAGGTGCTCGACGCCGCGCGCGCCGGTAACCTGCTCGCCGACCTCGAGGAGCGCCTGCGCGCCGCGACCCGGCGCCAGTTCGCGGCGCCGGAGCTGCCGGCCGAGGCCGACGCGCGGCGGCACTGGCTGAAGCGGGCGCTCAACGCCGAAGCGCGCGCGAACGGCCTGCTGGTCGCGCGCGTCGACCTCGACGCGCGCGACTGAGCCGCCGCGGCGGTGACGGCGGGCGTGGATTTTGCGCGCGCCGGCCCCGATACTTGCCGGCCCGTATCGTTGCGACCCCCGATGTCCGACCGCGATCTCCTGCGGCAGCGCCTCGGCGCCGGTCTGGCTGCCCTGCATCAGGAACTCCCCGCCGACCGCGTCGAACGGCTGCTCGACTATGTCGAGCTGCTGGCGCGCTGGAATGCCGCCTACAACCTCAGCGCCGTGCGCGACCCGGTCGAGATGGTCACGCGCCACCTGCTCGACTCGCTCGCCGTGGCGCCCCTCGTCGAGGGCGCCACGCTGGCTGACCTCGGCAGCGGCGCCGGCCTGCCCGGCATCCCGCTGGCGATCGTCGCGCCGCAGCGCCAGGTCACGCTGGTCGATTCGAACGGCAAGAAGGCGCGCTTCCTGCGCGCGGCCGTGCGCGAGCTCGGCCTGGCCAACGTGCGCGTGCTCGAAAGCCGCGTCGAGGACGTGCCCGGCACGTTCGACTGCGTGACCGCGCGCGCGTTCGCCACGCTCGCCGACATGCTGGCCTGGGGCGGCCACCTGCTCGCGCCGGAGGGCCTGTGGGTGGCGCTGAAGGGCCGCTTCCCGCAGGATGAACTCACCGGCGTGCCGGCCGGCGTCCATGTCGAGGCGGTGGTCGCGCTCGACGTGCCCGGTTTGGACGCGGAGCGCCACGCCGTGATAATCAGGCGGATCGGCCGGCACAACGGCAACGAACACGGGACGGCAGCGGCATCATGACGCGCATCATCGCGATTGCGAACCAGAAGGGCGGGGTCGGCAAGACCACGACCGCGGTCAACCTCGCCGCCGCGCTGGCCGAGGCGCGGCGCAAGGTGCTGCTGATCGATTTCGACCCGCAGGGCAACGCGACCACCGGCAGCGGCATCGCCAAGAACGTCAAGCCGAACGGCTGCGACGCGCTGCTCGGCGAGGTGCCGATGGCCGACGCGATCGTGCCGACCGAGGGTGGCTTCGACCTGCTGCCCGGCAACGGCGACCTGACCGCGGCCGAGCTCAAGCTGATGGATTCGCTGGCGCGCGAATCGCGCCTGAAGGAGCAGCTCGCCACGCTCGGCGACCGCTACCAGACGATCCTGATCGACTGCCCGCCGACCCTGCACCTGCTCACGATCAACGCGCTGACTGCCGCGCACGGCGTGCTGATCCCGGTGCAGTGCGAATACTTCGCGCTGGAGGGCCTGACCAGCCTGCTCGACACGATCGCGGCGGTGCGCGCGCGCCTGAACCCGCAGCTCGAGGTCGAGGGCCTGCTGCGCACGATGTACGACATGCGCAACAACCTCGGCAACGAGGTTTCGCTGCAGCTGACCAAGCATTTCGGCGACAAGGTGCTGCGCTCGATCATCCCGCGCAACATCCGCCTGGCCGAGGCGCCCAGCCACGGCAAGCCGATCAACCTCTACGACCGCGAGTCACGCGGCGCGATCGCCTACCTCGGCCTCGCCGGCGAGATGCTGCGCCGCGAGCGCATGCCCGGCGCGGCCGCGGCCCACTGACGCAGGAACCTCCGATGGCAGCCAAGAAACGCGGACTCGCACTCGGGCGCGGCCTCGACGCGCTGCTCGGCGGCGGTGGCGGCGATGCCGCCGCGACGCCGCTCGACGCCGAAGGCGAGCTGCGCACGCTCGACACGCACGCGATCCAGCCCGGCAAGTACCAGCCGCGCCAGCACATGGACGCCGACCTGCTCGACGAGCTGGCCGCCTCGATCAAGGCGCAGGGCCTGATCCAGCCGGTGGTCGTGCGCGCGATCGGCCCCGGCCGCTACGAGCTGATCGCCGGCGAGCGCCGCTGGCGAGCGGCGCAGAAGGCGGGCCTCGCCGAGGTGCCGGCGCTGGTCAAGGTCGTGCCGGACCAGGCCGTCGTCGCGATGGCGCTGATCGAGAACATCCAGCGCGAGGACCTGTCGCCGCTGGAGGAAGCGCAGGCGCTGGCGCGCCTGATCGACGAGTTCGACCTGACCCACCAGCAGGCCGCCGACGCGGTCGGCCGATCCCGCGCGGCGGTGTCGAACCTGCTGCGCCTGCTCGAACTGCCGGCCGAGATCAAGCGCCTGCTCGACGAGCGCAAGCTCGACATGGGCCACGCGCGCGCACTGGCGACCCTGCCCGAGCCGCGCGCGATCGCGCTCGCGCGCGAAGCGGCCGACCACGGCTGGTCGGTGCGCGAACTCGAGGAAGCCGTGCGCCGCGCCGACGCGCCGGTGCTGCCGAAGGCGGCCAAGCCGGCCGCCCGCCCCGACCCGAACATCGCCGCGCTCGAACGCGACCTGGCCGAGAAGCTGGCCACGCGCGTCAGCCTGTCCCACGCCAAGAACGGCCGCGGCAAGGTCGTGATCCACTACCACAGCCTCGACGAGCTGGACGGCATCCTCGAGCGGATCCGCTGACGGCGCCAGCACCACGGCGGCAGGCTGGACGGCCGCCGGCCGCGGGCAGGACGCGTGCGCGCCCGATCGGCGATAATGCGCCTCTTCCGTGCAGGTTCCCCGCGTCATGCCCGAGCTTTCCGTCGTCGTGCCGGTCTTCAACGAGCGCGACAACATCCCGCCGCTGCTGGCCGAGATCGCCGCCGCGCTGCGCAGCCGCGTCGATTTCGAGATCGTCTACGTCGACGACGCCAGCAAGGACGATTCGCTCGCCGTACTGGCCGACGCGAAGGCGCGCTATCCGGAGTTGCGCGTGGTGCGCCACCTGGCGCAGAGCGGCCAGAGCACGGCGATCCGCAACGGCGTGAAGGCCGCGCGCGGCGCGTGGATCGCCACGCTCGACGGCGACGGCCAGAACGATCCGGCCGACATCCCCAGGTTGCTCGCGATGCGCGACGCCTCGCCGGCGCAGATCAAGCTGTTCGCCGGCTGGCGCGTCGAGCGCAAGGATTCGGGCAGCAAGCGCTGGGCGTCGAAGTGGGCCAACGCGATCCGCTCGCGCCTGCTGCGCGACGACACGCCCGACACCGGCTGCGGCATCAAGCTGTTCGAGCGCGAGGCGTTCCTCGACCTGCCGTATTTCGACCACATGCACCGCTACCTGCCCGCGCTGATGCAGCGCGCCGGCTGGCAGGTGAAGAGCGTGCCGGTCAACCACCGCCCGCGCGGCGCCGGCACGTCCAAGTACAACAATCTCAACCGCGCGCTGGTCGGCATCGCCGACCTGCGCGGCGTCGGCTGGCTGATCCGGCGCTCGCGGCGCACCGCGACCGAGGAGCTGTAGGCCACCCGCCTCGCTTCCGCCCGTCCGTCCCCGCCAACCGAGCCGCCATGCCGACCTCCGTAGTCATCGTCGACGATTTCCTCAGCAACGCGCACGAGCTGCGCGAGGCCGCGCTGCGGCTGACCTATCCGGAGCAGGACGGCGCGTTCCCGGGCCGCAACTCGCTCGAGCGGCTGCAGATCGACGGCCTGGTGGCGCAGGTCTCGCGCATCGTCGGCGAGCCGCTGCGCCTGCTCGACCCGCCGCAGTCGCACGCCAAGTGCCGCATCACGCTGGCGGCGGACACGGGCCGCGCGCGGGTGCACGTGGACAAGTCGTACTGGTCCGGCATCCTCTACCTGAGCCGGCCCGAGGACTGCCGCGGCGGCACCGATTTTTTCCGCCATCGCCGCACCGGCACCGAGCGCGGGCCGACCAGCCTGGAGGAGCTGCGCGCGATGGGCTACGCCTCGATGGAGGAGATGCACCGCGACATCATCGAGCGCGACAGCAACGACGAGGATGCGTGGGAGCTGACGATGCGCGTGCCGATGCGCTTCAACCGCCTGGTGCTGCTGCGGCCGTGGTTCTGGCACACCGCCGGCGAGGCGTTCGGCGACAGCCTCGAGAACGGCCGCCTCGTCTACCTGATGTTCTTCGGCTCGGCGCAGCGCTGAGCTGCGACTTGCCGACGCCGCCGCGATCGGGTATAAAGCGCGGCTCCCTGCGCCATTCATCGCCCTTCAGGGCACGCGGACATCGGCATGCGGTCCGCCCGCGTCGGCCGGCCCAGGGACCACCAGCACCGCATGGCGCATCGCCGCCGCTGGGCCGCCACCGTCCTGGCCAAGGACGGAAAGACATCATCGAGAGGTTCGCCATGGCCAAGGTTTGCCAGGTCACCGGAAAGGGAGCGCTTTCCGGCAACAATGTTTCGCATGCCAACAACAAGACGCGGCGCCGCTGGCTGCCGAACCTGCACGAGCGCCGCTTCTGGGTGCCGAGCGAGAACCGCTGGGTTTCGCTGCGCGTGTCCAGCCACGGCCTGCGCACGATCGACAAGAAGGGCATCGAAGTGGTCCTCGCCGAACTGCGCAAGCGCGGCGAGAAGGTCTGAGGAGTACTGAATCATGGCATCCAAGCGCGACAAGATCCGTCTGATCTCCTCGGCCGGCACCGGCCACTTCTACACCACGGACAAGAACAAGAAGAACACGCCGGAGAAGATGGAGGTCAAGAAGTACGACCCCGTCGTCCGCAAGCACGTGACGTACAAGGAAGGCAAGATCAAGTGACGCAATGGCGCCTTCGCGCACCGCGCGAAGGCCTTTGCCGTTGCGTCATCCCGACGTAGGCCGGGATCCAGCGTCTTCGGGAAACCCGCCCTCATGGCGGGTTTTCTGTTTTCGGATCCCGCGCGCGCAGCGCGCGGCTGACAATGCGTCACCCCGGCGAAAGCCGGGGTCCAGCGCCTTTGGAAACCCGCCCTCGTGGCGGGTTTCCTGTTTTCGGGCTTCACGCTTTCGAGGTTTCTCGCCTGCCGCTGCGTCTCCCCGCGCGCCTCTTCGGGGTTGCTGGTGGGACGCGCGCCTTCGGCGCTGTTGTCCCACCCTACTTGCTGGCCTGGCGGTGACTCGTGGCTTCGCCCGGACCCTCATCCGGCCCTGCGGGCCACCTTCTCCCGGAGGGAGAAGGCGCTGGAAGCCCCCTTCCCGTCGGAGGGAGAGGGCGGGGCTGAGGGTCCGGCCGGAGTGCGACGCGCAAATGCTGCGTCGCACATGACGCGTCGCTCCGCCCGAACCCGCGTTGCGGGGCTTACTGCTCCGTCGCGGCCTGGCAGCCGAGCAGGTCGTGGTCGGTGATCTTCCACGACTCCGAGTCGGCGCAGATCGCCACGTTCTCGACCACGCACTCGTCGCCGTCCTCGTCGACCAGGCGCACGTCGTACTTGTCGCACGGAATGCCGGTCAGGGTGAAGCTGTCGCCGGTGTTGATCGTGTGGCGGCCGAGCTGGTCATCGCCCCACTCGCGGTCGCCGGTGGACGACAGGTACAACTCGTGGATCGCCCAGCGCGACTTGTTCTTCAAGGTGATGTCGGAGTCGTTCTTGCCGGCAACGGCGGGTGTGGCGCACACGAAGATGCCGAGCAGCGCCAGTGCGCCGCACGTGATCGAGCCTTTCATGATGTCCCCCGTGGATGTGGATGATGCCGAATGGCATCGGCGCGCATTGGAACCGAAAGCACGCATCGCGCGCAATCGGGGAGGCGGGACCTCGATGCGGGGCCTTCATGCGGGAGCGCGGGTGCCGCGCGACGTCCGCGCAGCGGAGGCAAAAGGGAAGGAACCGGGAACGCCAGGTTCGCCGGTTCCTTCGGATCATCGCGCCGGGTGGAGAGGGAGGAGGCCGGCGCGACGATGGGGGGCCGTCAGGCGGCTTCGCGCGCCTGCGGTGCGCTCGTGCGGATCAGGTGGTCGAACGCGCCGAGTGCGGCCTTGGAGCCTTCGCCCATCGCGATCACGATCTGCTTGTACGGCACCGTGGTGCAGTCGCCGGCCGCGAACACGCCGGGCACCGAGGTCTCGCCGCGCGCGTCGACCTCTATCTCGCCGCGCGGGCTCAGCTTGACCGTGCCCTTCAGCCATTCGGTGTTCGGCAGCAGGCCGATCTGCACGAAGATGCCTTCGAGTTCGATGCGGTGCTCGGCGCCGCCATGGCGGTCCTTGTAGACCAGCCCGTTGACCCTGTGGCCGTCGCCGGTCACCTCGGTGGTCTGCGCCGACACGATGACGCTCACGTTCGGCAGGCTGCGCAGCTTGCGCTGCAGCACCTCGTCCGCGCGCAGCCTGGCGTCGAACTCGAGCAGCGTGACGTGGCCGACGATGCCGGCCAGGTCGATCGCGGCCTCGACGCCGGAATTGCCGCCGCCGATCACCGCCACGCGCTTGCCCTTGAACAGCGGGCCGTCGCAATGCGGGCAGTACGCCACGCCCTTGTTGCGGTACTCGTCCTCGCCCGGCACGTTCATCTGCCGCCAGCGCGCGCCGGTGGACAGGATGACGGCCCTGGACTTCAGCGACGCGCCGCTGGCGAGCCGGACTTCGATGAACTCCTCGCCCGGGACCAGCTGCTCGGCGCGCTGCAGGTTCATGATGTCGACGTCGTACTCGCGCACGTGCTGCTCCAGTGCGGCGGCGAGCCTGGGGCCTTCGGTGTGCGGCACCGAGATGAAGTTCTCGATCCCCAGCGTGTCGAGCACTTGGCCGCCGAAGCGCTCGGCGACGATGCCGGTGGCGATGCCCTTGCGCGCGGCGTAGATCGCCGCCGCGGCGCCGGCCGGGCCGCCGCCGACGACGAGCACGTCGAACGGCGCCTTGGCGGCGATCTTGCCGGCCTCGCGCGCGGCCGCGCCGGTATCGAGCCTGGCGACGATCTCGGCCAGGCCCATGCGGCCGCTGCCGAACGGCTCGCCGTTGAGGAACACCGACGGCACCGCCATCACCTGGCGCTGCTCGACCTCGTCCTGGAACGCGGCGCCGTCGATCGCGACGTGCTGGATGCGCGGATTGAGCACGGCCATCAGGTTGAGCGCCTGCACCACGTCCGGGCAGCTCTGGCACGACTGCGAGAAGTACGTCTCGAAGCGATGGTCGCCGTCGAGGTTGCGCACCTGCTCCAGCAGCTCGGGGGCTTCCTTGGACGGATGGCCGCCGACCTGCAGCAGCGCGAGCACCAGCGACGTGAACTCGTGGCCGAGCGGCAGGCCGGCGAAGCACAGGTGCACGCTGCCATCGGCGCGCGCGATCGCGAACGAGGGGCGGCGCACGCCTTCCTCGCTGCGTTCGACCAGCGTGATCTTGTCCGACTGCGCGACGATGTCCTGCAGCAACTCGCGCATCTCGCGCGAGGTGTCACCGTCGTCCAGCGCGGCGACCAGCTGGATCGGTTGCGTCAGGCGTTCGAGATAGGCCTTGAGCTGGGTCTTGAGGGCGTCGTCCAACATGGCGTCGATCTCCACTTCAGGCAAAGGGGCGGCATCCGCGCAAGCGCGGAGGCATCGTGTCGCGGGGAGGCAGACCGCAAGCCGCCGCGGCGGATTCCGGTCTGCCGCCCCGCCTTCCCCGGCACGCCGGGGAAGGCGGATGCGGCCGGTACGGCTTAGATCTTGCCGACCAGGTCCAGCGACGGCGCGATCGTCTTGGCGCCTTCCTTCCACTTGGCCGGGCAGACCTCGCCCGGATGGTTGGCGACGTACTGCGCGGCCTTCAGCTTGCGCAGCGTCTCGGTCACGTCACGCGCGATCGCGTTGTCGTGGACCTCCATCGTCTTGATGACGCCGTCCGGATTGATGATGAAGGTGCCGCGCAGGGCGAGGCCTTCTTCCGGGATGTGCACGCCGAACGCGTTGGTCAGCTGGTGGGTCGGGTCGCCGACCAGCGGGAACTGCGCCTTGCCGACCGCCGGCGAGGTTTCGTGCCACACCTTGTGCGAGAAGTGCGTGTCGGTCGTGACGATGTAGACCTCGGCGCCGGCCTTCTGGAACTCGGCGTAATGGTCGGCCGCGTCCTCGACTTCGGTCGGGCAATTGAAGGTGAAGGCCGCCGGCATGAAGATGACGACCGACCACTTGCCCTTGAGGCTGGCGTCGGAGACTTCCACGAACTTGCCGTTATGGAAAGCCTGTGCCTTGAACGGCTGGACCGTGGTGTTGATCAGAGACATCAATGCGTCCTCTTGGTTGGGGGTGGTGAATTGGCCTTGCATCCTAGGACACGGGCCTGCGTTTGTGAAATCGATCGATGGAATGGATTCCATAGGCCTCATGTATGGGGCCGGTGACCACCCGCTTCAACACGCAACTGACGTGCACTGGGTCCGGCCGATCAGGGGGCGCGGCTGGCCGGCATGGCCGCAGCGCCGGCTCGCGCCGGCGGACACGATCGATACGCGACAAAAGAAAACCCGCCGTGGAGGCGGGTTTTCGGGGTTTGCGGGAGGCGGCAGCGACTCAGTGGTGTTCGGCGACGCGGTAGCCCTTCAGGCGCGCGGCGAAGTCGGCCAGCGTACGGATGCCGGTCGCCTCGGCCTCGCGACACCACTCCTTGAGCGCATCGAGCATGCCGTCGGCGTTGCGCCCGTTGCGCTCGGTCAGCGCGGCCAGGCGCGCGCGGAATTCGCACACCGTGCGCAGCTTCGGGCACTGCTCGGTGAACGCGACCATGCGCTCGCGCGAGGCCGCGTCGAGCCAGCGGCCGCCGTTGCCGAGCGCGCGGCGCAGCTTGCGCGGCAGCGCCTTCAGGCTGGCGCTGGTGTTCTCGCGCAGGGTCGGCACGATCACGCCGCGGAAATAGTCGCTCATCACGTGGAAGCGGTGCGCCAGCAGCGCCTTGACCGTCTCGGTGTCGGGCAGGTGCATGTTCGGGCGGATGTCGAGCGTCGGCGCCACGCGCAGCACCTTGGCCAGGCCGAGCTTTTCGAACAGGCAGATCGCGGCCCAGCCGATGTCGAATTCCCACTTGCGCAGCGCGAACTTGGCCGAGCTCGGGAACGCGTGGTGGTTGTTGTGCAGCTCCTCGCCGCCGATCCACACGCCCCACGGCGACAGGTTGGTCGAGGTGTCGGCCGATTCGAAGTTGCGGTAGCCCCACCAGTGGCCGAGGCCATTGACGAAGCCGGCGGCCCAGAACGGAATCCAGATCATCTGGATCGCCCACATCGCGATGCCGACCGAACCGAACAGCAGCAGCATGACCACGGCCAGCAGCGTCGGGCCCCAGTACGGGTGCTTGCCGTAGAGGTGGCGCTCGAGCCAGTCGTCCGGCGTGCCGCGGCCGTACTTGTCCATGTCGTCGAAGTTCTCGGCCGCGTCGCGGTACAGCGACACGCCGTCCCAGAACACCTTCTTGATGCCGTGGACCTGCGGGCTGTGCGGATCCTCCGCGGTCTCGACCTTCGCGTGGTGCTTGCGGTGGATCGCGACCCATTCCTTGGTCACCATGCCGGTCGTCAGCCACGACCAGAAGCGGAAGAAGTGCGCCAGCACCGGGTGGAAGTCGACGCCGCGGTGGGTCTGGCTGCGGTGCAGGTACAGCGTGACCGTGAAGATCGTGAGCTGCGTCGCGATCAACATGTACACGAGCCAGGTGCCCCAGGAAGCCTGGGTCAGGCCGCGCGCGGCGAAGGAGATCAGGAAATCGAGCATGGAGAGGAAACAGCGCAATGGAGGGATGGCCAAAGGCCACTATACGCCCACCGGAATGGGGCCGCACCTGCGCAGGTCAAGTTTGGGCCGGCCGATTTGTGACCGCCATCGCAAGCTGCGGCTTGCCGTCCGCGGCGCCGGCCTTAACAATCCCGGGCCCATGTCCACTCCGATCCTCGCCCTCGACGCCGTCAGCCGCCGCCTCGCCGGTCGCATGGTCGTGCACGGCCTCGACCTCGCCATCGCACGCGGCGAGGTGCTCGGCCTGCTTGGCGTCAACGGCGCCGGCAAGACCACGACCTTGCGCATGATGGCAGGCGTGCTCGCGCCGAGCGCCGGCACGGTCCGGCTCGGCGGCGAGGACCTGTACGAGCAACCCGAGCTGGCGCGCCGGCGCATCGGCTACCTGCCGGAGACGCCGCCGCTGCATGCCGAGCTGACCGCGCAGGAGTTCCTCACCTTCTGCGCGCGCCTGCGCGGGCTCGCGCGCGGTGCGGTCGCCGCGGCAATCGACCGCACGCTCGAGCGCTGCGCGCTCGGCGAGGTGCGCCACCGCCCGATCGGCGCGCTGTCCAAGGGCTGGCGCCAGCGCATCGGCATCGCGCAGGCGATCGTGCACGCGCCGGAGCTGATCGTGCTCGACGAGCCGGCTTCGGGCCTCGACCCGGTGCAGGCGCTGAAGCTGCGCGAACTCGTGCGCGGCCTCGGTCGCGACCACGCGGTCGTGCTGTCCACGCACGTGCTGCCCGATGTCGCCGCCTGCTGCGACCGCGTCGCGATCCTGCACCAGGGCGTGCTGCGCCACACCGGCCCGGCCGATGGCGCGGCGCCGGGCGCGCTGCGCGTCGGCGTCGGCACGCCGCTCACCGCCGCCGACTGGGCCGCGCTGGCGCCGGTCGCCGCGGCCGAGCCGATCGCTCCGATGCGCTGGCGCGTGCGCCTGCGCGCGGACGCGACGCCGGCCGATCTCGCCGCCGCGCTGGTCGGCCGCGGCGTCGGGCTGACCGAACTGCGCGCCGACGACACGCCGCTCGAGGCGACCTTCCTCGCGATCGCCGCCGGCGACACGGCGGCGGCCGCATGAGCGCGGTCGGCCTGATCGCGCGCCACGAATGGCGGCGCCTGGCGGTGGCCCCGTTCGCGTGGACGCTGGCCGCGGTCGTCGTCGCGCTGATGGCCTGGCAGTTCCTGCTCGCGCTGCAGGGCTTTATCGACCTCGCGCCGAAGCTCGGCGGCCTCAAGGACGCGCCCGGCGTGACCGACCTCGTCGCGCTGCCGCTGCTGCGCAGCTTCTCGAACCTCTTGATGCTGCTGGTGCCGCTGATCACGATGCGCACGTTCGCCGGCGAGCGCCGCGCGGCGACGCTGCCGCTCCTGCTCGCCAGCGGCGTCGGCGATGCGCGCATCGTGCTCGGCAAGTACCTCGGCGCGCTCGGCTACGTGCTCGCGCTGGTCGCGCTGGTCGCGCTGATGCCACTCGCGCTCGGCGCCGGCACCACGCTCGATCTCGGCAAGCTCGCCGCCGCGACGCTGGGGCTCGCGCTGTTCGCCGCCGCGCTGACCGCGCTCGGCGTGCTGTGCTCGGCCTGGGCCGCGCAGCCGGCGCTGGCAGCCGCCGCCACGCTCGCGCTGACCGCGCTGCTCGCGGTCGTCGACGCCGGCGCGCGCCTGCAGGGCGTGGCCAACGCCGGCATCAACTACCTCGCGCTGCCGACGCACCTGGAGCCGTTCTTCCGCGGCATCGTCGCCAGCGTCGACGCCATGTATTTCATGCTGCTCGCCGGCGTCGCGCTGGCGCTGGCGGTGCGCCGCCTGGGCGCCTTGCGCACGAGGGCCGACTGATGCGAGAGCACCTCGGCAACATGCTCTACACGCTGCTCGTCGTCGCGGTCGCGGCGCTGCTCGCGTTCCTGTCCACGCGCTTCGGCGTCGAGCGCGACCTCAGCCACGCGCAGACCGCCAGCCTCGGCGCCGAATCGCGCGCGCTGATCGCCGCGCTCGACGGCCCGGTCGAGGTGGTCAGCTACGCGCGCCGGCAGGGCGGCCTGCGCGCGCTGATCGCCGACTTCGTCGAACGCTACCGCCGCGCCAAGCCGGACCTCACGCTGCGCTTCGTCGACCCGGATGCCGACCCCGGCGCGATGCGCGCGGCCGGCGTCACCATCGACGGCGAGCTGGAACTGCGCTACGGCGAGCGCAGCGAGCGCCTGAAGGTGCTCAGCGAAGCCGAGTTCTCGAGCGCGCTGCTGCGCCTGTCGCGCCAGCGCGAGCGCATCGTCGCGTTCCTCGAAGGCGAGGGCGAACGCGCCCCGCTCGGCCAGGCCAACGCGGACCTCGGCCAGTTCGTCACCACGCTCGCCAGCCGCGGCCTGCGCGCAGTGCCGCTGCCGCTCGCGCACACGAACGCGGTACCCGACAACGCCGACCTCGTCGTCGTCGCGAACCCGCAGGTCGCGCTGCCGGCCTCCGTCGCCGACGCGCTGATCGACTACGTCGAGCGCGGCGGCGCGCTGCTGTGGCTGGCCGAGCCGGGCGAGCCCGGGCTTTCCGCCGGTGGCGGCCTCGACGCGCTCGCCGACGCGCTCGGCCTGCGCGTGCTGCCCGGCACCGTGGTCGACGCCAGCGGCCAGGCGTTCGGCCTGTCCGATCCGAGCTTCGTCGCGATGAGCGCATATCCGGCGCACGCGATCACGCACGACTTCGCACTGACCACGCTGCTGCCGCAGCCGGTGGCGCTGGCCAAGCTCACCGAGGCGCGCTGGGCGATCGCGCCGCTGCTGCGCTCGAGCGAGCGCTCGTGGAACGAGACCGGCCACATCCCCAAGGCCGGCGAGAACGCCGACACGATCCGCCAGGACGCCGACGCCGGCGAGCTGCCCGGGCCGCTCGACCTCGGCCTCGCACTGACGCGCGTGTCGCCGCGGCCGGACCGGCGCGAGCAGCGCGTGGTCGTGCTCGGCGACGGCGACTTCCTGTCCAACAGCTTCATCGGCAACGGCGGCAACCGCGAGTTCGGACAGCGCGTGTTCGACTGGCTGCTCGGCGACGACGCGCAGATCGCGGTCGCCGACAAGAGCGCGCCGGACCGCGAACTGCACCTGTCGCAGGGCGCGCTGACCGCGCTCGCCGCGACGTTCCTGGTCGGCCTGCCGCTGCTGCTGGCCGGTAGCGGCGCGGCGATCTGGTGGCGCCGGCGGCGGCGCTGACATGAAGCGGCGCACGCGCACGCTGGTCCTGCTCGCCGCGACCGCCGCGCTGCTCGGCGCGGCCGTGTTCGCGCAGCTGCGCCACGAACGCGCGCAGGCGCACGATCCCCTGACCGACCTCGACCTCGCCGCCGTGCGCACGCTCATCGTCGACTGCCAGGGCTGCACGCCGCGCCGCTACGAAAAGGTCGACGGCTGTTGGCGCATGACCGCGCCGCGCGAGCAGCCGGCCGACGCGGCGCGCATCGACAGGATGCTCGCGATCGCGCACGCGCCGGTGCGCTTCCGCCATGCGCGCGGCGAGATCGATCCCGCCAAAGTCGGCCTCGCCCCGCCGCAGGCAACGCTGCAGCTCGACGGCACGACGCTCGCCTTCGGCGCCACCGACGCGATCCACGGCGACCGCTACGTCGCCGTCGGTACGACGATCGCGCTGGTGCCGGACCGCTTCAGCGCGTTGTTGTTCGCTGAAGAGCCGGGATTGGGGATTGGGGATTAGGGATTGGGTGAAAGCCGCGCCTCCCACGTAGGGTGGGACGCAGCCGCGCGGCAGCGCTGGGTGAAGCGCACCCGAGTCCCACCATCGCCGCGACGCTCCGGTGGGACTCGCGTCCGTGCGTCGCGCCTCATCCAACCGCTCCGCGACGCTGCGTCCCACCCTACGGCCTGAAGAGCCGGGATTGGGGATTCGGGATTCGGGATTGGGTGAAAGCCGCGCTTCCCACGTAGGGTGGGACGCAGCCGCGCGGCAGCGCAGCGTTGAAGCGCACCCTTCGCGGCGAGTCCCACCATCGCCGCGGCGCTCCGGTGGGACTCGCGTCCGTGCGTCGCACCTCGTCCAACTGCTCCGCGGCGCTGCGCCCCACCCTACGGACCGGCACGGCCGCGACCCGCACGGTGCATGCCGCGCTCTGCGACAATGGCCGGCCATGCCCGAACTGCCCGAAGTCGAAACCACGCGCCGCGGCCTCGCGCCGCATCTGCTCGGTCGCCGCGTCGTCGCGCTCGACGTGCGCCAGCCGCGGCTGCGCTGGCCGATCGCCGACGAACTGGTCGCGCAGCTGCCCGGCCAGCGCATCGCGGCGATCGAGCGGCGCGCGAAGTACCTGCTCGTGCACACCGAACCGGGCAGCGCGCTGTTGCACCTGGGCATGTCCGGCGCGCTGCGCGTGCTGCCGGCCGACACGCCGGTCGGCACGCACGACCACGTCGACTGGCGCCTCGACTCGGGCCAGGTACTGCGCTACACCGACCCGCGCCGCTTCGGCTGCCAGCTGTGGCGGCCGGCCGGCACCGTGCATCCGCTGCTGGCCGGGCTCGGCCCGGAACCGCTGTCCGACGCCTTCGACGGCGATCGCCTGTGGGCGCTGTCACGCGGCCGCAAGGCCGCGGTCAAGCTGTTCCTGATGGACCAGGCGATCGTGGTCGGCGTCGGCAACATCTACGCGAGCGAGGCGCTGTTCGCGGCCGGCATCGATCCGCGCCGCGCCGCCGGCGCGGTCTCGCGTGCGCGCTACGCGCGGCTCGCGGACGAGGTCAAGCGCATCCTCGCTTACGCGATCACGCGCGGCGGCACCACGCTGCGCGACTTCATCAGCCCCGACGGCGTCCCCGGCTATTTCGAGCAGGAGCTGTTCGCCTACGGCCGCGACGGCGAGCCGTGCAAGGTCTGCGGCGCGTCGATCCGCGCGATCGTGCTCGGCCAGCGCTCGACGTTCTTCTGCGCGCGCTGCCAGCGCTGACCGCAAGACTCTTGCGTAGGGTGGGACGCAGCGCCGAAGGCGCGAGTCCCACCACAGAGCGTGCCGTGGGACTCGCCGCTGCGCGGCTGCCGCCCACCCTACGGGGTTGCATGCCGCTTTTTCGCTTTTGCGAATCCCAATTCCCGAATCCCGATTCCCGGCCCTCAGGGCCAGCGCAGCGCGAGGTGGCGGTTGTTGAAGGCCGGGTCGTCGAGCGTGCCGGCGGCGTGCACGGTCATGCCCTGCGGCGCGCCTTCGACCTCGACCACGTGGCCGTCGGCGACGCGTCCGCCGCGCGCCTGGAACTCGACGAACTGGCCGGCGAGTTCGCCGGCGGATTCGGCCAGTTCGGCCGGCACGTTGCGGATGCTGAGGTCGGGCCGGGCGAACTTGCGCAGGCCGCGCGTGTGCACGTGCAGGCGGCCGGGGTGCTGCTCGTCCTCGTTGCACAGGATCAGCACGTGGTCGCGCGCGTCGAACGCGTCGGCGGCGAAGAAGCGCTCGCGCCAGGTCGGCGCGTCGAACATCGACAGCGTCTGCGGGTCGATGACGGCGACGCCGCCGCCGTCCATCAGCGCGGTGATCGTGCCGACGAGGTCGCGCAGCGCGTCGAGGTCAGGCGGGTCGGCGAGGCTGCCGCGCAGCATCACGCATTCGCCGGCGCGCTTGGCCCGCTCGAACAGCGGCGCGTCCTCCTCGTACAGCAGGCCGCCGAGCATGCCGGCCAGCGGATAGCCGTCCCAGCGCGCCAGTTCGCGGTTCACGTAGCGCACGACGTCGATGCCGGGCGGCGTGCCGCGCGTGCGGTACTTCTGCGCGTCGACCTGGAAGTCGTTGCCGAAGTCGCCGAACACGAACCAGAGCAGGAACGCCTCCTCGCCGCTGTCGCGCCATTGCGGCCGGGGCCAGTGCGGGGTCGTCATCGTTGCGGCTCCTGCCGCGCATCGAGCGGCAACACGGGTTGCTGGAGTTCGACGCGGCCGGCGCCGGACATGATGTTCTTGAACTCGGGCCGGCTGACAGAGACGTAGCGGTCGTTGCCGCCGATCTCGACCTGCGGGCCGTCGGTGACCGCGCGGCCGTGTTCGTCGACGCGCACGACCATCGTCGCCTTGCGTCCGCTGTGGCAGATCGTCTTGATCTCGGTCAGGTTGTCGGCCCACGCGAGCAGGTACTGGCTGCCCTCGAACAGCTCGCCGCGGAAGTCGGTGCGCAGGCCGTAGGCGAGCACCGGCACGCCGAGCGCATCGACCACGTCGCTGAGCTGCCAGACCTGCGCCTTGGACAGGAACTGCGCCTCGTCGACCAGCGCGCAGCCGAGCGGGCCGTGCGCGGCGACGTCGGCCTGCACGATGGCGAGCAGGTCGTCCTCGCGCGCGAAGCGGCGTGCGTCCGCGCGCAGGCCGATGCGCGAGGCGACCACGCCCTCGCCGGCGCGCGTGTCGAGCTGCGGCGTCAGGATCAGCGTGCGCATGCCGCGCTCGTGGTAGTTGTACGCGCTCTGCAGCAGCGTCGTGGTCTTGCCGGCGTTCATCGCCGAGTAATAGAAATACAGCTTGGCCATTGAGGAGCCGGGATTGGGGATTCGGGATTGGGGATTCGGGCACAGCGTGCCCGCGGCAATGCGCAAGTGTGGCACATGGGCGCGTGCCCTCCCGCGGGACGACGAGCTGACCCCATCCCGTGACGCCGGGCGTCGCGACAAGGACGCACACCGGCACGTTGGTGATGCCGGCCGGCCTGCGGCCGTCCAGCCTACTTCGATGCCGTGCCGGAACGGCGCGTCCACAGCGCATCCTGCGTGCGCCAGTGCTGGTCCGCGTCCCAGAAACGCGGGTCGTGGTAGATCAGGCCCGGCAGCTCGATGACGCGGCCGCTGGCCTGATCGAACATCTTGACTCGCGACGTGCCGCCCTTGCCGGTGCGGCTGCCGGTGGTGGTCTCGATCCGGTAGCGCACCAGCTCCTTTTCCATGCGCGGCTTGGCGACGTCGTCGGCGAACCCGGCGTAGATGCCCTGGCCAATCTCCACTGCGCGGGTGCGCTCGGCCGCATCGAGTTCGTTCCAGTATCGCTCGCGCTGCGCGAGCAGGTCCGGATAGCCGCGCTCGGCCGCCAGGTCCATCCACGCATACGCCTGTGCGCGATCGCGGCTGACGCCCTCGCCGTTCCACAGCATCGTCGCCAGCATCGCCTGCGACGGCTTGTCGGCGTAGCGTGCGGCGAGGCGGAACTTGTCGAACGCCTCGGCGTAGCGCTTCTTCTGGTACGCCTGCTCGCCGGCGTCGCGCCAGCGCAGGTCCGGATGCGCGATCAGGTAGCCCTCGCTGCTGACGAGGTCGGGTTGCGGATTGACGGCCTGCGCGAGCGGCAGCATGGCCAGGCCGAGGGCGAGCGCGAGCGCGCGGTGGATGAATCGCATCGGAAAGTCCTCCCCATGAGTCTGCTGGACACCGGTCGCGCCAGCCTGTTGCGCCGTGACGCCACGGCGTGCCGCATCGTCGCACACCGACGCCGCCATGCGGCTTGTCAAGCTGTGACCGACCCGGCCGCGCAGGCACAATGGCGCGCCCGTTCCACGATCCCGCGATGAGCCTCAACCCGCAACAACGCGCCGCCGTCGAGTACTGCGACGGTCCGCTGCTCGTGCTCGCCGGCGCGGGCTCGGGCAAGACGCGCGTGATCACCGAGAAGATCGCGCACCTGATCCGCCGCCGCCAGGTGCCGGCGGCCAAGATCGCCGCGATCACGTTCACGAACAAGTCCGCGCGCGAGATGCGCGAGCGCGTCGGCAAGCTGGTCAGCGGCAGCGCGGGCGAAGGCCTGACCGTGTGCACGTTCCATGCGCTGGGCCTGAAGTTCCTGCAGATCGAGCACGAGCGCGCGAACCTGCGCCGTGGCTTCTCGGTGCTCGACGCGGACGACACGCAAGGCATCATCAAGGAGCTGGCGCCTAAGGGGATCAAGCCGGACGCGCTGTTCGCGCTGCAGTCACTGGTCTCGCGCGCGAAGAACGAGGGCTTCACGCCGGAGCAGGCGGCGCTGCGCGCGACCAGCGCGCGCGAGCAGGAGGCGGCCGCGATCTACGCCGCGTACCAGAAGCGCCTGGCCGCGTTCAACGCGGTCGACTTCGACGACCTGATCCGCCTGCCGCTGACGATCCTCGAAGGCGATGCCGAGGCCTGCGCGATCTGGCGCGAGCGCCTGCGCTACCTCCTGGTCGACGAGTACCAGGACAGCAACGGCGCGCAGTACCGGCTGGTCAAGGCGCTCGCCGGCGAGCGCGGCCTGTTCACCGCGGTCGGCGACGACGACCAGTCGATCTATGCCTGGCGCGGCGCGAACCCGGAGAACCTGGCCGAGCTGTCGCGCGACTACCCCAGGCTGAAGGTGGTCAAGCTCGAGCAGAACTACCGCTGCGCGCGGCGCATCCTGCGTGCGGCGAACGCGGTGATCGCCAACAACGCGCACCTGTTCGAAAAGCGCCTGTGGAGCGAGCAGGGCGAGGGCCCGCCGATCCGCGTGGTCGAATGCCGCGACGACGAGCACGAGGCCGAGCGCGTCGCCGGCGCGATCACGCACCTGGCCGAGAAGCACAAGGCGCCGTGGCACGAGTTCGCGATCCTGTACCGCGGCAACCACCAGTCGCGCGTGCTGGAAAAGGCGCTGCGCGTCGCGCGCGTGCCGTACCACGTGACCGGCGGCACCGCATTCCTCGACCGCGCCGAGGTCAAGGACCTGCTCGCCTACCTGCGCCTGGTCAACAACCCGGACGACGACGCGGCGTTCCTGCGCGTGGTCAACCTGCCGCGCCGCGACATCGGCGCGACCACGCTGGAGAAGCTCGGCGAACTGGCCGGCGCGCGCCACGTCTCGCTGCTGCAGGCGGCGCAGAGCGATGCCGTGCTCGGCCAGCTGACCGGCCGCGCGGCCTCGTCGCTGGTCGGCTTCACCGACCTGATCCGCGAACTCGCCGCGCGCGCGCGGCGCCTGCCGGCGTCCGAGCTGGTCGAGGAACTGATCCGCCGCGTCGGCTACGCCGAGCACATCGCGACGCAGGTCAAGGAGCCGGCGCTGCGCGAGCGGCGGCTGGAGAACCTCAAGGAACTTTCCGAGTGGTTCCGCGCGATGCAGAAGGACGGCGCCGCCGGCGACCTCGCCGCGCAGCTCGCGCTGCTCAGCCACGGCGACCGCGACGACCCGGGCAATGCGGTGCGCATGATGACGCTGCACTCGGCCAAGGGGCTGGAGTTCCGCTTCGTGTTCCTGGTCGGCGTCGACGACAACACGCTGCCGCACGAGGGGAGCCTCGCCGAAGGCCGCGTCGAGGAGGAGCGGCGCCTGATGTACGTCGGCATCACGCGCGCGAAGGAATTGCTGAGCCTGAGCTACGCCAAGCGCAAGAAGCGCTTCGGCGAGATCATCCTCAACGAGCCGAGCCGCTTCCTGAAGGAGATGCCAGGCGAGGACCTGCACTGGTCCGGCCGCGACAGCGAGCAGGACGCCGAGCACCGCAAGGAAGTGGCCGCCTCGAGCATCGCCAAGCTGGCGGCGTTGTTTGGCGATTAGGCGGGCGTTTCGCCGGTGGGACTCGCCGCTACGCGGCTGCGGCCCACCCTGCGGTGGCATCGCGCACACGGACTCGGGGACGGCCCCGGTGTTCCTTCACCGATCGGGGACGGCCCCTTTTTCACTGAAGGAGCATCCATGTCCTGGCTCATCCTCGTCCTCGCCGGCCTGTTCGAAATCGGCTGGGCGATCGGCCTCAAGTACACCGAAGGCTTCACGCGGCTGTGGCCGAGCCTGGCCACCGCCGCGGCGATGGTCGTCAGCCTCGGCCTGCTCGGCATCGCGATGAAGACGCTGCCGGTCGGCACCGCCTACGCGGTCTGGGTCGGCGTCGGCGCGGTCGGCACGCTGATCCTCGGCATCGTGCTGTTCGGCGAGCCGGCCAACCCGGCGCGGCTGGCCAGCGCCGGACTGATCCTCGCCGGCCTGATCGGCCTGAAGCTGGCGTCGTAGCCCCGCCGTTCGCGCAGGAGTGGGCCATGCCCGCGACCGGTCAGGCACCGATCGTTCGCCCAGTGCGCCGGATCGTTCGCGCCGGCCGGCTTGTGCAGGGCACGGCGCGCGCGCATCTTGCGGGTCATTCCTCCACGGAGATCCGCCATGACTGCCACTGCACTGACCAGCCGCCGCGTCGCCCGCGTGGTGCGCGGACAGCCGACCTCGGACGGCGCCGGCGTCAAGCTCACGCGCGTGATCGGCCAGCGCGACCTCGACATGCTCGATCCGTTCCTGATGCTGGACGAGTTCCGCTCCGACCAGGCCGGCGACTACCTCGCCGGCTTCCCGGACCATCCGCACCGCGGCTTCGAGACCGTCACCTACATGCTCGCCGGGCGCATGCGCCACGGCGACAACCAGGGCAATTCCGGCCTGCTGACGCCGGGCAGCATGCAGTGGATGACCGCCGGCCGCGGCATCGTGCACTCGGAGATGCCCGAGCAGGAGGACGGCCTGATGTGGGGCTTCCAGCTGTGGGTCAACCTGCCGGCCAGCGACAAGATGACCGCGCCGCGCTACCAGGACATTGCGCCGGAGCGGATCCCGCAGGTGCAGCCGGCAGACGGCGTGCGCGTGCGCGTGCTGGCCGGCGAGCTCGACGGCGTGCGCGGCCCGGTCAGCGGCATCGCGACCGCGCCGGTGTATTTCGACGTCGAACTCGCCGCCGGCGCGCGCGTCGCGCTGCCGCTGCCGCCGACGCACAACGCGTTCGCCTACGTCTACGGCGGCCACGCGCAGCTCGGGCCGGAGGAGGCGCCGACGCCGCTGCGCCGCGGCGACCTTGGCGTGCTCGAGCGCAACGGTGACGAGCTGGTCATCGCCGCCGGCGGCGAGCCGGCGCGGCTGATCGTCGTCGCCGGGCGGCCGCTCGGTGAGCCGGTCGCCAAGTACGGGCCGTTCGTGATGAACACGCCCGAGCAGATCATGGAAGCGATCCGCGACTACCAGGCGGGCAAGTTCTGAGGCCAATCCTCGTCCCGGCCCTGGCCGGGATGAGGGCATCGGCAACGGCAGGCGTTATTCGCCCAGGCTCAGCTCGCCGTCGAGCACGTGCGCGACGTTCTCGAACGCCGGTGCCTGCACCGACAGCGCATTGAGGTCGAGGCGGCTCTCGACGCCGATGCCGGTCACGCTGATGTCCGCGTAGGTCAGTGCCTTGCCCGGCTCGGCGACGTCGGCCGGGCGCGTGGGCGTGACCAGCCAGGCGTGGCCGTTCTTGCGGCTGAACACGCGCGCGATGCCCTCGTCGTCGATGCACAGCGCGGTGTCCTCGTCGACGCCGATGCCGACCAGGTCGTCGCGCTGCTGCTCCTGCGCGGCCTTGGCGAGGAACGCGATCAGCCGGCCGAGCCGGTTGCGCTCGGCGAAATGGCTGTCGGTGACGACGCGGTGCAGGTACGGCAGGTGCAGGAAGTCGGTGTCGATCGTGACCGACTTGCCGAGCGGGTTGTTCAGCGCGCGGCGCGAGTCGAGGCTGCCGCCATCGAGCGCGCCGTAGCTGCTGGCGCCAAGGATCGCCAGGCCCGCGCTGGTGCCGCCGAGCGGCTTGCCGGCGCGCACGTGCTCGTCGAGCACGCGGTTCACGCCGGTGCCCTTCCAGAAGCGGATGTAGCGCGACTGGTCGCCGCCGGCGATGAACACGCCATCGGCGCCGCGCAGCGCGTCGAGCACGAACGGATCGTCCGCGCCGGCACGGCTGTTGAAGACGAAGGTCTGCACCGAGGCGACGCCGCCGATCTGCTCGACCAGGCGACGCTGCAGTTCGTCGCCGTAGGACGCGCGCAGGATCACGATGTGGCCGTGGCCGGCCTTGCGCACGAGCCAGCGGAACGCATCCTCCGGCCAGTCGCCGCCGCCCATCAGCATCAGTCCCATCGAGCGCGTGCCGGGCGTCGGCGCGGCGAGGTCGCCGGTGCGGTAGTAGGTGTAGCCGTCGTGCACCTGGGCGCCGGCGGCGGAGCTGCCGGGACGCGCCAGCCCGCCGGAGGCGCTGCACCCGAACAACGCGAGCGCACTCGCCAGCAGGAGCACGAGGCGTGCGACATTCGGAACGGCAGGGCGCATCGGAATCTCCTTTCACATCATCTAGCCCGAGTCTGTCACCGCCCGGCAGCCGGCATCAATACCCATCGATGCGGCGGCGCAGCGTGGTGCGCCTGCCCACGCTTGTGAAAGAATCGTTTCCGGCGCGGTGCAAGCCACGCCACCCCATCGAATGCCACGCGGCGCGGGAGAGGCGCCGGGGCCCATTTTTCCTCAGAGAGTCCGCATGCTCACGTCCGTGAAGTTGTCGCCCCTCGCCCTGGCCATTGCCGCCAGTCTCGGTGTCCTCGCCGTTGTCGTCCCAGGCCGTGCGTTCGCGCAGAACGCTGCGACGCAGGACAGCGAGTCCACCCAGTCGCTCGAAACGATCCAGGTCACCGGCTCGCGCATTCCGCGCGCGCAGGTCGAGGGTCCGGCCCCGGTCACCGTGATCACCGCGCAGGAGATCAAGGCCAACGGCTTCGCCAGCGTGCCCGACGTGCTGCGTTCGATCACGCAGAACGGCGGCGAGACGCAAAGCCAGCAGTCGGGCAGCGCGGCCGACTTCTCGCCCGGCGCGCAGCAGGTCGACCTGCGCGGCCTCGGTCCGAACCACACGCTGGTGCTGGTCAACGGCCGCCGCATCGCGGACTTCCCGATGCCGTTCAAGGGCCGCAGCAACTTCACCGACATCTCCAACATCCCGCTCGGCATGATCGAGCGGATCGAGGTGCTGACCGGCAGCGCCTCGGCCGTGTACGGCTCGGACGCGATCTCCGGCGTGGTCAACTTCATCCTGAAGAAGGAAGCCGACGGCACGCAGCTCGACCTGCGCTACGGCGATACCACGCGCGGCGGCGGCGAGTCGTACAAGCTGAACCTGTCGACCGGCTTCACGCGCGGCGACTTCAACCTCGTGTTCGGCGCCGAGCTGCTCGACCAGAAGCCGCTGTGGGCGTACGACCGCTCGATCCAGGACTCCACGCTCGACGCGCCGACCAGCCGCTCGCAGACGCCGCGCCGCACGTTCCTGCGCACCGACTGGGATGATGACTACCTCGATCCGGGTGAGGCCACCTGCGCGGGCCTGGCCTACCTCAACGGCGGCACCACGACCTACGCGAACCGCCGCAACTACGGCAACTTCTGTGGCAGCGCGGCATCGATCGGCTACGGCACGATCACCAGCGGCCGCAAGGGCATCAACACCTACACCTCGATGAGCATGCCGTTCGGCGACGGGCTGTCGTGGTTCGCCGACATCCAGGCCGGCTACAGCAAGGTCAAGCTGTTCCGCGACGTCGAGCAGTGGAGCTACATGGCGCCCGACGGCAACGAGGAGGGCTACTTCTACAACGAGGCCACCGGCCAGATCGAGTACTGGGGCCGCCAGTTCACGCCGGAGGAAATGGGCGGCCTCAACCGCGGCATGATCGAGACGACGCAGAAGACGTTCGGCTTCACCACCGGCCTCAAGGGCACGTTCGGCCGCGACTGGGACTACGAGGCTTCGCTGGCGCATTCGCAGTACGACGCCACGATCAGCTGGCCGCAGATCGTCGCCTCGCGCGCGAACGACCTCTACCTCGGCCCGCAGCTCGGCGTCGACGAGGACAGCGGCTACCCGATCTTCAACGCCGATCCGGACCGCCTGTACCGTCCGCTCACGCGCGGCGAGTACGAATCGATCTTCGCGCGCACGGTCTACCACCCCGAATCGCGCAGCGACACGCTCGCCTTCACCGTGTCGAACCTGTCGCTGTTCGAGCTGCCGGCCGGCGCGGCCGGCTTCGCCGGCGTGGTCGAGTTCGGCAACCAGGGCTACAACCTCAAGCCTGATCCGCTCGCCACCGAGTACTACTACTACAGCTGGAAGGATTCCGACGGCCACGGCTCGCGCAACCGCTGGGCGACCGCCGGCGAGCTGCGCCTGCCGGTGCTCGACAAGCTCGACGTCAGCCTCGCCGGCCGCTACGACCGCTACCAGTTCGCCGGCCACGGCACCGGCAAGTTCACCTGGAGCACCGGCGTGGAGTGGCGCCCGGTCGACAGCCTGCTCGCGCGCGGCTCCTACGGCACCGCGTTCCGCGCGCCGGACCTGCACTACGTGTTCGCAGGCATCGGCAACGACGAGACCAGCGGCACCGACTACTACCGCTGCCGCACCGAGGAACCGGGCGAGAACATCAACGACTGCAGCTGGTCCGACGAGGGCCTGATCCGCACGCGCCAGGGCAACCGCAAGCTGGATCCGGAGACGAGCAAGTCGTGGACGGCCGGCTTTGTGTGGTCGCCGCTGGCGAACGTGGACCTGTCGATCGACTACTTCGACATCGACATGCGCAACCAGGTGCAGGACCTCAGCACCGACCGCCTGCTGCAGCTGGAAGCCGACTGCCGCATCGGCACCGACGCCAACGGCAAGCCGGTCGACCCGCACTCGCCCAGCTGCGTGGACGCACTGTCGCGCGTCACGCGCACGGCCAGCGGCAAGCTGTACGGCGTCTACGTCAATCCGATCAACATCGCGCGCGAGCACACCAACGGCATCGACCTGAGCGCGCACTACAAGCTCGAGACCGGCATCGGCAACTTCCTGTTCAGCGGCAACTACACCTGGACGCGCAAGCACACGTTCCAGCGCTATCCGGGTGACGTCGTCGAGGACGAGTTCGCGGTCAACAGCGGCTTCGACATCCCGCGCAACAAGACCAGCGCAAGCGTGACCTGGGAACGTGGCGGCTGGGCCGCGACGCTGCACGGCGAGCGCCTCGGCCGCCTGCCGAACTCCGACTCGTACGACCGCATCGTCGACGTCGAGGCCGGCGACAAGGCGTGGATCAACGCCACCACGCGCTTCAACGCGTCGGTGCGCTACCGCTTCGGCGAGCGCGACCAGCTCGCGCTGTCGGTGACGAACCTGTTCGACAAGATGCCGCCGCGCGATCCGACCTACACCGCGTACCCGTACTACGACATCTCGTGGTTCGACGCGGTCGGCCGCAGCTACTACGTGCAGTACACGCACAAGTTCGGCGGCAAGAGCGGGCTGTAAGCGTTCCGGCGGCGGCGCTGGTCTGCGCCGCCGCCGTTGTCCGCACTTCGTGGGGTGGGACGCAGCCGCGCGGCGGCCGTGGGTGAAATGCAACCTTCGCCGGCGAGTCCCACCACGGTCGGAGCGCCTCGGACTCGCGCCCATGCCTCACGTTTCATCGAAGCGCTTTCTCGGCGCTGCTCCTACCCTACCAAGGCGAGCCCCCATCGCGAGGCGCAGCGGATGTAGGGTGGGACACAGCCGCGCGGCAACGCGCGCTGAGGCGCACCCCTTCCACGGCGAGTCCCACCACGGTCGAGGCGCCTCGGTGGGACTCGCGCCCGTGCGCTGCATCTCATCGAAGCGCCTCTCGGCGCTGCGTCCCACCCTACCAAGACGGGCCCCATCGCGAGGCGCGGGCGGATGTAGGGGCGGGACGCGCCGCATCGCGGCGCATCCGGCCGGATCCGTCAGGGCGCCGGCTTCAGCTTCTCGTCGAAGTAGGCCGCGATCAGTGTGTAGACGTGCGTGCGCAACGCCGGCGTCGACAGCCCGTGCTTGGCGCCCGGATACGTCATCAGGCGGAACTGCGTGCCGCGCTGCTGCAGTGCGGCCATCAGCTTGGTCGAGTTGGCGAACAGCACGTTGTCGTCGGCCATGCCGTGCGCGAGCAGCAGCTTGTCGGACGCAAGGCCGTCGAGCCAGTGCAGCACGCCGGACAGCTCATAGCCCTGCGCGTTGTTTTGCGGCGTGTCGAGGAAGCGCTCGGTGTAGTGCGTGTCGTACAGGCTCCAGTCGGTGACCGGCGCGACCGCGACACCGGCGGCGATGTCGGCGTCGGCCTTGGCCAGCAGCATCAATGTCTGGAAGCCACCGTAGCTCCAGCCGAACACGCCGATGCGCCCGCCGTCGACCCACGGCTGCGCCTTCAGCCAGGCGAGGCCGGCACGCTGGTCGGCGATCTCGGGCTTGCCGAGCTGCTTGAAGATCGCGTCGGAGAACGCGCGCCCGCGCCGCGGCGTGCCGCGGTTGTCGAGCGCGAACACGACGTAGCCGTGCTGCGCCATGTACTGCTCGAAGTGCGCGCCCCAGGCGCGGTTGACGTACTGCCGGCCGGGACCGCCGTAGTAGGTCATGAACACGGGGTATTTTTTCCCCGGATCGAAACCGAGCGGCTTGAACACGCGGTAGTACAGGTCCTGGCCGTCCTCGCTCTTGAGCGAGCCGAACTGCGGCGCGACCTGGCTGTCGCGGTACGGCCAGTACGGATGGCCGTCCTTCAGTTCGTTCTGCTCGATCCAGGCGATGCGCGTGCCGTCGGCGCGGCGCAGCGACACCTGCGGCGGCGTGGCCGGATCGGAGAACGTGTCGATCCACGCGCTCGCGTTGTCGCCGAACACGGCCTCATGCCAGCCGTCGCCCTCGCTGAGGCGCTTGGCGCGGTCGGCGTCGCGGCCGTCGAGGCGGGCGACGTAGACCTGGCGCTGCAGCGGATCATCTCGGTTGGCGGCGAAGTAGACCAGGCCTGCCTTCTCGTCGAGCGCGAGCAGCTTGTCGACGTCGAACGCGCCGCGCGTCAGCGTGCGCCGCGGCGTGCCGTCGAGGCCGATCACGTAAAGGTGCTTGTAGCCGTCGCGCTCGGACGCCCACACGAACGCGTCCTCGTGCTTGAGGAAGCGCAGGTCGTCGTGCAGGTTGATCCAGGTCGCGCGGGTTTCGGTCAGGAGCGGCGTCTGCGCCAGCGTGGCGACGTCGACCGCGACGAGGTCGAGGCGGCGCTGGTCGCGGCTCTGGCGCTGGAAGCTGATGCGCCTGGCGTCGGGCAGCCAGTCGACGCGCGCGAGGTAGATGTCGGCCTCGGGCCCGAGATCGATCCAGCGCGCCTCGCCGCCGCCCGGCGCGACCAGGCCGAGCCTGACCGCGACGTTCGGCCGGCCGGCGGCCGGGTAGCGCTGGCGGATCACCTCGGTGCGGTCGGCGTAGACCTCGCTGCGCTCGACCTCGTCGACGCCGGATTCGTCGTAGCGCTCGAACGCGATCGCCGAATCGTCCGGCGCCCACCAGTAGCCGGTCAGCCGGTCCATCTCTTCCTGCGCGACGAACTCGGCCTCGCCGTTGTGGATCGGACCCTTGCCGTCGTGCGTGAGCTGCACGGTCGTGCCGCTGGCGAGCTCGATCGCGTACAGGTTCTGCGCGCTGACCCAAGACACATAGCGGCCCTTCGGCGAGACCTTCGCGTCGATCACCTCGACGCCCTTGGGCGTCAGCGCGCGCAGCGCCTGCTCGCCCTTCGTATGAAGGTCGTACAGCCACAGCCGCTCGTCGACGCTGAACAGCAGCTTGCCGCTGTCAGGCGCCCAGCGGTACGACACGATGCCCTTCAACTGCGCGATGCGCGCGCGCTCGCGGCGCGCCTTCTCGGCATCGGACAGTTCCTTGTGTCCGCCCAGCGCGAGCGAATCGACCAGCCGGCGCGTCTTGCCGCTGTCGATCGCGTATTCCCACAGGTCGAGCTGGTTCTGGTCGTCGGCGCGACCGCGCAGGAACGTGACGCGGCGGCCGTCCGGCGCGATCTTCAGTTCGCGCGGGCTCGGCCCATCGAGGCCGGCGGCGCCGTAGATGCGGTCGATGGTCAGGCGTTCGGCGTGCACGAGAGGGCTCGACAACAGGAGGACGGAAAGGATCAGGCGGCGCATCGGCGACTCCACAGGCGACCGCGCATTATCGGCCATGCGCGCCGGCCGCGTCCGCGCCGGAAAGTTGTGTGATCGCGATCGCGTTCGCCGTCCGCGGCCGGGCTTCGTTCAGGCGCGATCGGCTGCAATCCACGCACCTTCGAACGCACGAGAAAAGGGAGGACACGATGGAGAGCAAGACGTTGTTGGGCGCCGGTGTCGGCGCGATCCTGGCGATCGGCGGCATGGCCGTGGCGCAGCGCTACACCGGCGGCGAGACCGCGCCAGCGCCGGTCGCCGCAGCGAGCGCGCCGGCCGAGGACAACTGGGCCGACGTGCGCAGCGTGCGCCCGGTGATGGAGCAGGTGAAGACGCCGCGCAAGGTCTGCGACCAGGTCGCGGTGACGAAGCCTGCGCCGGGCAACGGCAACCACGTCGTCGGCACCGCGGTCGGCGCGGCGGTCGGTGGCCTGCTCGGCAACCAGATCGGCCGCGGCAACGGGCGCAAGGCGGCCACCGTCGCCGGCGCGGTCGGTGGCGGCTTCATCGGCCACGAGGTCGGCGTGCGCCACGACGCGAACCGCACCGTCACCTCGACCGAGACGCGCTGCCACACGGTCGAGGACACCAGCGACAAGCTCGTCGGCTACGACGTGACGTACGAGTTCCGCGGCCAGAGCTTCACCACGCGCATGGACCACGACCCGGGCCCGCGCCTGCGCGTCGAGCCGACGGTCGCCCCGGTGGCCGCGACGCCGGCCGGCTATGCGCCGCACTGAGGGGTTCACCTGTGCGATCGTCCATGATCGCCGTCGGACGCTGCTGATGCAGCTGTCGTAGGGTGGGACGCAGCCGCGCAGCGGCGAGTCCCACCGCCCGCGCCCAACGACGACGGGACTCGCGCCCCGGCTGCGCCGGGCCTTGCGCCAAGCCGCCGTGCACGGACGCCCGGCGCGGATGTTCGCAAGCGGGGAGTCTTCAGCGCACTGCGCCCTGCCCGAACAGGACGCGCTTCTCCGCCTCGCTCATCGGCGCATCCGTCGGCGGCCTGACCTCGTCGCCGCGCGCATACGCGCGCTGCGTCGCCGGCCGCGCCGCGATCGCGGCATGCCAGCGGCGCACCTCGGGGAACAGCGTCAGGTCGAGCGGTGCCTTCGTGTACGGATTGATCCACGGATAGCAGGCCATGTCGGCGATCGTGTAGTCGTCGCCGGCGATGAACGCGCGGCCCTGCAGGCGGCGGTCGAGCACGCCGAGCAGGCGCTGCGCCTCGCGCGTGTAGCGCTCGATCGCGTATGGGACCGGCTCGGGCGCGTAGACGGTGAAATGGCCGTACTGGCCGGTCATCGGCCCGAGCCCGGCCATCTGCCAGAACAGCCAGTTGTTGACCGTGATGCGGCCGCGGATGTCCTCGGGGATGAAGCGCTTGGTCTTGTTGGCGAGGTAGAGCAGGATCGAACCCGACTCGAACATGCTGATCGGCGCGCCGCCATCGGCCGGCGCCCGGTCGACGATCGCCGGCATGCGGTTGTTCGGTGAGATCGCGAGGAATGCCGGATCGAACTGCTCGCCCTTGCCGATGTCGACCGGCTTGATCGTGTAGGGCAGGCCGGCCTCTTCGAGGAACAGCGTGATCTTGTGGCCGTTCGGCGTCGGCCAGTAATACAGGTCGATCATCAACATCTCCGTTGTGTGTGGCACAGACAACGTAGGGGTCTGCGCGGTGTTCTCAATCCTGAACGGCCGCGGTCGCTGGTCGCGGCTTCGGCCGATCCGAGCCCGAGCGGGACATTCGCCCGCGCCGGGAGGATAGTGGCGGCGAGGCCCAGTGAGACGCGCTCCAGCCGTGTTGTAGGAGCGGCGCAGCAGCGACCGACGGTGCCGCAATGCCGGAAGATCCGCCTGCCCACGAGGAGGTCCCATGGACACGCCGATGTATCCCAAAGCCGGCGGCGACATCGCGCACCGCCGGCGCGAACTTGCACCTGACATCCTCGAAGCGTTCCACGCGTTCAGCGCGCGCGTGTTCGCCGAGGGCGCCTTGCCGGTCAGGACCAAACAGCTGATCGCGGTCGCGGTCGCGCACGTCACGCAGTGCCCGTACTGCATCCGCGGCCACACCGAAGCCGCGCTCAAGGCCGGCGCGACCGACCAGCAGATCATGGAGGCGATCTGGGTCGCCGCCGAGATGCGCGCCGGCGGCGCCTATGCGCACTCAGCGCTGGCGATCGACACGATGCAGCACGTGCACGCGGCGGCGCACGGCTGAGCGCTCGACCCCTTCAAGCACTGGCTGGACGACCAGCGCCCGAAGGTGCTCGGCAACAGCGGCCTGAACGGCGCTATCGACTACACGTTGCGGCCCTGGAGCGCGCGCTCGCGCGCTTCCTCGCGGACGGCACCTGGTCGATCGACAACAAGCCGATCGAGAACGCGATCCGGCCGATTGCCCTCGGCCGCAAGAACTGGCTATTCGCCGGCTCGGAAAACGCCGGCGAACGCGCTGCCGCGATCATGAGCCTGATCGCCACCGCCAAGGCCAACGGCATTGAGCTGCACGCCTGGCTGACAGACGTGCTCACCCGCTGCCGGCCAAGGACCGCAACATCGACTCGCTGTTGCCGCTGGCCTGATCCGCAATCCTGGGGCGAGGTGGGAAGGGCTGACGTTGCAAAACACCTAGACAGGCAAGGGAGATTTGAAGAGCTTTATTCTCAGAAAGTATGATTTTTGTGATATTTATATGCTACATTTACAATATGTAGGTAGAATGTGCCTGGGGACTGTTATGCGAGATAAGCGTAGTCGGTTCATCGAGCTCGGCGAAGCGAGAGTCACCAAGGCGACCCAGATGCTTCGGCTGATCGGCAATCTGGCGAACTCGAACAACTACGAGTATTCAGCCGAGGACGCCTACAAGATCTTCACGGCGCTTGACGCCGAGATGAAGCTGTTGAAAGCCAAGTTCCAGACCGCCCTGAGCAAGCGGCCGAAGGACGAATTCAAGCTCGGTTAAGGGAGAGACGAGATGGGATGGTTGTTTCACGCCAGCGACCCGATGGGAGGGGCGGCCGGCGAGGCGTTCGCAAACACGCTGAAATCTCCGGGCATGCTGCCCGAGCACGTTCTGGCCCGCGAAGCGATCCAGAACTCGGTCGACGCCGGCAATGGCGCGAAGGTCGAAGTTCGCTTCCGCGCGAGCGTCGTGAAGGGAGCCAAGAAGACTGCCTTCGTCCAAGCCGCTGACCTTGGCCGCATCGCCGAGCGCTCCAAAGAGCTGATGCTCTCCGGCCCCAACTGCCTCTCGACGCTCGACAAGCCGCAGAAGGAGCTCTGCCTGCTCTACGTTGAGGACTACAACGCGGTGGGCCTGTCGGGCGATCCGCACGACAAGAACTCGAACTTCTATCGCCTACTGTTGTCGCTTGGCGACCGCTCCAAGTCGCGCACCGCGCAGGGCAGCACCGGCGGCTCCTACGGCTTCGGCAAATCGGTCTACTCGTCGAGTTCGGCGATCCAAACCATCTTCGCCTACACGCGATTCAAGGACGGCGACACCGAGCGCACGCGAGTCTTCGGCTGCGGCTACTTCGTCAGCCACGACTTCAAGAAGCAGCCATACAGCGGTCGAGCCTGGCTCGGCATGCCAGAGAAGACGGACAACAAGGGCCGTGTCGTCGTCGATCCCATCGAAGGCGTGAAAGCGGACGAACTGGCGGCCAAGCTCGGCTTCACGCTGCGCAAGGCCGGCGAGCTGGGAACCTCGATCTTGATCGTCGACGCCGCCGTCGATATCAAGGCCATCGAGCGTGGCATCGAAGACTGGTGGTGGCCTCGCCTGATCGAGAATAAGCTTGACGTGGTCATCCAAGACAGCGATGGCACCGACCACTATCCGAAGCCAAAGAAGAATCCGGCTATCAAGCCCTTCATCGAAGCCTACGATGTGGCCGTGGGCCGCGCGGTGCCGAAGATCGGCGTCCACAAGCTCGCCCCCTTCAACAAGGAAGGCGGCTTGGAGATGGGGCGCTGTGGCTTCGTCGTCGCGCCGCTCGATCCGAGCGGCAATGCGACCGTCCCGCCTGAGCGCGTCAACTCCGTCGCGCTGATCCGCAGTCCGCTCATGGTGGTCGCCTATCACCCGGTTTCGCAGGCCAATCCCGCGATCGTCGGCGCCTACGTCGCGCCGGACGAGGACGCCGTGGAGCAGCTGCTGCGCAAGAGCGAGCCGCCCGCGCACGATCGCTGGGATCCGGACTCGACGAATCTGCGCGACGAGGATCAGAAGGGCCGCGGCATCGTCCAGTCGATCCTCAACCGGATCAAGACTCAGCTGCGCAAGTTTCAGACCGAGGCGGCTCCGGCCACTCCGGTCAAGCAGCGCCGCATGACTCAGCTTGAGCGCGCGCTCGGCACGTACTTCAAGCCGAGCGGCAGCCCTGGAAATCCGCCTCCGCCGGAAGCGGGACCGTCTCCGCTGCACCTGGAATTCTCGAAGGCGCCTTACGCCGAGGCAGCCGATGACGGCATGCTGCGGCTGAAGAGCATCTTCACAGTGCGCCTCGACGACTCCTCGGAGGAAGACTCTGTGCCGCTGCGCCTGCAGATGAACTGCCCAGTGCTCGAAGACAACAACGAGGAAGGCGACAACCTCCCGCTGTCCATCGTCGTCGAAGGCGTGGAAGCGGTGAGCGATGAGGCCAACCCGTGGACCTATCGCTTCACCCTGCCTAGGAACGGAAAGGCGAAGTTCAAGGTCGAGTCCGCGCCGTACGACCCGGCGTGGACGGTCCGCCTGCGCCCTGACATCGACCGCGTGGAGGTGCAGTGAGTAACATCACTTGGCGTAAGTCCGCCACCAAAGACGTTCGCCCCTTCTTCGGCGCGGCGACGCTTGAAAGCAGCGTCGAGCTGGCCGAGATCCGCCTCTACGAAGACGGCGCATTCATGGCCGACACCGCCCACGCGGTGGAGCCGTCGGACAGCCAGCCGCTCGACATCGTGATCCGGCCCAATCTCGCGCTGCCCGCGGAGATGCCGATGGCCAAAGGCGATCTGGTCCTGGCCGTGACGGCGGTCCAGCCGTTCATGAAGAAGACCATCGTCGTCGCAACCCATAAGGTGTCGGGCAAGATCCCCGACGAGATCGGCGTGGGCAGCGACATCATCGACAAGCTCGGCGGCTCCAACGTGATCATTGAAGTGGCTCTTTGCCTCGGCAAGCAGCTCGCCAAAAAACCCGGCAGCCCGTTCCTGCTCGGCCACTGGCTCTCGAAGAAGAGCTTCGCCATCAAGACTCCCAAGTTGGCCGAGGCCTTCCCGATTGAGCCGATGACGGACGAACAATGGAAGCTGATCGGCTATCCCGCCAAGACGCTCTACACCGTCCAATACATCGGAGGCTTCAACGACCCCGTGGGCAAGGACAGCCACCTCGCCACGGTGCGCATCCATGCCGACGTTCACAAGAAGCTGACGCTTGAATCCGCGCAGCGCCTGGCCAAGCCCATGATGGCTTCGCTGGCCGCCGAGATCACGGGTCACATCATCGCCGCCAGCGTGTCCGAGTGGGAGGGCGCCGATGAGGCCGCCAACGGCAGTCCGCTGTCCGCCTTCTTGAAGCGGATGGAGCGTATCGATTCGAAGTTCACGTTCGAAAAGTTCAAGGAATTCGCCAAAGAACCAGGGATGCCGCGACTCAAGGCGCTGCTCCATGCTGACCAGCAGTCGGTCCGCTCCATCGCTGAGGGCTGAGGAACATGCGATATCCAATCATGACGGCGGGCGACGCCACCACCTACCTGCAAGCCAAGCGCGCGGGTAACCAACTGGACGTTGAATCCCTCGCGCGATTCGCGGGCTCCGGCGACGAATTCGACAGCTCGTTCTTGCAGCCTCTGCGCGCCGAGCTCACGAAATTGATGGCGAGCTTCCCCGAGGGCATCAAGTCCAAGTCGGACCCGAAGGCCAACGCATTTGAGGGCAAGGCGTCCCGCGTCATTCACGAGAGCCTCGCGGTCGGCAGCGAAGTCCTGGCAGATCCGGAGTTCTGGATCTGGCTGGCGGTGACGCACTTTCCGGATGTCGTCGAATGGCGCTATCGCTACGGCAAGGAAGATAGAGCCGCGCAGTTGGCGAACTATGGCGTCGGCTCTCGCACGGAGAACCTCCTCTACCGCATCTGGCTGCGGGCTGAGCTGGTGCTCGACGAAGAGGCAGCCGATCGCTATCATCTCGCCAACTCGGGACAGATCGACTTCTATCGAAGCCATCTCTTCCGACAGGGTTACGCGAACGCCCGCAACTTCGCCCGGGCGCTGTTGCGGTTCCAATACCCGAAGAAGTCGAGTCCGGCGGAGCCGAAGCTCAAGCTCTTGGAGATCCGCGATCTCGTCAAGCGGTTGCGCCGGATGCGATCCAACCTATTCCTAGAAATCCTCCCTGAGGAGGATTGCCGCGCCGTCATCGAAGCGGAGGCGGCAGTCGTTTTGGCCAGTTGAATGAGTGAAATCCCGTTGGAGGCCTACTCTCTGTCCGAGGGGCGAGTGGTGAGGACCGTATCAGTCGGAGACAGATCATGGACGTCGGCGGTGGACAACCGCGCGGACGCCGGCCTGCAGCCGGCGGGAGCCTGGTGGCAGAGCTTCCTCCGCGGCGGCACGGTCTACGTCGACTCGTCGGTGGGCAAGCCTAAGAAGATCCGCAGCGTCGACGCCTTTTGCGGCAGCGGGGGCTTGACCCTGGGGGCGGCCCAGGCGGCCATTGCCACCGGCCACGTCCTTGAATCCGTCGCGGCGATCGACGTGGACGACGATGGGCTGGCCATCCACAGGGCCAATTTCGGCACCAAGCACATCCTGCATTCGAACGCGTCCAGCCTCGTCGACTGGCACGTCAGCGGCGAGGGCGAAAGGTCGCGCTTCGCATACGAGCCGGAGATCATCGATCCGGCGCTCGCGGGCGAAGTCGGCAACATCGATCTGTTCCTGGCCGGGCCGCCCTGCCAGGGCCATTCGAACCTCAACAACAAAACCCGTCGCGAGGACCCTCGCAACCTGCTTTACGTCACCGCGGTTGCGCTGGGCGTAGGCCTGCGAGCGAAGTCCATCGTCATCGAAAACGTCCCCGAGGTCGTAAACGACAAGAGCGACGTGGTCAACATCGCCAAGGCGCTGTTGAAGGCGGCGGGCTATGCGTGGATCGACAGCGGCGTGCTTGCCGCCGATCACATGGGCGGAGCGCAGACCCGCAAGCGCTATTTCCTTGTCGCCTCGCGCGTATCCGAGCCGGTTGCCGAGCTGTCGATCAAGGAAGTGGCGAAGGGCTTGAAGCACGCCGCCAGGCCGTTGAGCTGGGCGATTGGCGACCTGCTCAGCGATCCGTCACAGGAGCCGAAGACCGGCATCATGGATACAACGCCGATGCTGTCGGCCGACAATCTGACGCGCATCCGCCACCTCTTCGACAACAACCTCCATGACCTGCCCAACGAGGTCCGCCCCGATTGCCACAAGGACGGGCACACCTATCCTTCGGTCTACGGGCGGTTGTGGTGGGACAAACCCGCCCAGACGATCACGACGGGCTTTTTGACTCCCGGCCGTGGCCGTTATATCCATCCGCTGCATCCTCGCGTCATTACGCCGCACGAGGCGGCGCGCATCCAGTCGTTTCCCGACACGTTCTCATTCGTGGTCGACACCGCGAATCCGCCAAGCCGCACGGGCATCCAAAAGTGGATTGGCGACGCCGTGCCTCCTCTCCTCGGATATGCCGCGACCTTGCCCTTGATGGTTCGCTTGTAGCCTTGGGTCGTGGACACCATCTCGCCCGAACGCAGATCCGTGCTCATGAAGCGCGTGAAGCGCTCGGACACGAAACCTGAGGTTACGCTTCGCAAGGCGCTCCATCGACTGGGATTCCGCTACGTCATCGGCGACAAGCGACTGCCGGGCACCCCCGACCTTGTCTTACCAAAGCACAAGGCCGTCGTGTTCGTGCACGGCTGCTTCTGGCACGGCCATGAGTGCCGCCAAGGGCGCACGCCGAGCTCTAACGTGAACTATTGGGCGCCCAAGATCGCGGCGAATCGCGCGCGCGATGCTCGCAAAGTCAAAGCCCTACTCCACCTCGGTTGGCGAGTCTTCACCGTGTGGGAATGCGAGCTAAAGCAGGCTGTGGCACTGGACACCGCTAAGCAGTTGGCTAGCCAGATAAACAATCAATCCAACGGGCCTTCCACTCGCTGCCGCGATGCACAGCATTCATGAGTCTTAACAGGTTGATCCAGGCTGGAGAGCAGCCCCAAAAAAAGGGACAGCTTGGAACGCTGTCACTTGCCGATGCAGAACGAGGAAAAGATCGCGCCGAGCAGGTCGTCGGGGGTGAATTCGCCGGTGATCTCGCCGAGCGCGTGCTGGACCTGGCGCAATTCTTCGGCGGCCAGTTCGCCGGCGCGCTGCACGGTCAGTGCGTCGTCAGCGGCGGCGAGGTGGTCGCGCGCGCGTTCGAGCGCGGCGACGTGGCGCGCGCGCGCGGTGAACGCGCCCTCGCCCGCTTCGGCGGTGCCGGCGTGGCGCTGCAGTTCGGCGACGAGCAGGTCGAGGCCGGCGCCGCTCCTGGCCGACAGCCACAGGTGCGTGCGGCCGTCGAGCGTTTGCGCGTGCGGCGTGGCGCCGGCGAGGTCGATCTTGTTGTGCACGACGAGTTGCGCCGCGCCGGGCGGCAGGCCGGCGAGCAGGGCGAGGTCGGCGTCGGCGTGCGCGTCGTCGCTGACCAGCAGCGCGAGGTCGGCGCGTTCGAGTTCGGCGCGCGCGCGGCGGATGCCTTCGGCCTCGACCGCGTCGCCGGCCTCGCGCAGGCCGGCGGTGTCGACCAGGGTCAGCGCGATGCCGTCGAGGTCGATCGCCTCGCGCAGCACGTCGCGCGTGGTCCCGGCGATGTCGGTCACGATCGCGCGTTCGCTCGCGGCGAGCGCATTAAGCAGGCTCGACTTGCCGACGTTCGGGCGGCCGACGATGACCACGTGCAGGCCGTCGGCGAGGCGCACGCCGCGGCGCGCGGCGGCAAGCAGGTCGGCGAGGTCGGCGCGGATCGCTGCGAGGTCGGTCGCGAGCTGCGGCGCGGCGAGGAAGTCGATCTCCTCTTCCGGAAAGTCGATCGCGGCCTCGATCCAAACGCGCAGGCCGATGACCGCCTCGGTCAGCGCGTGCACGCGCGCCGAGAACACGCCGTCGAGGCTGCGCTGCGCGGCGCGCGCGGCGGCTTCCGAGCCGCTCGCGATCAGGTCGGCGACCGCCTCGGCCTGGGCGAGGTCGAGCTTGCCATTGAGGAACGCGCGTTCGGAGAACTCGCCCGGCCGCGCGTGGCGCGCGCCGAGCTCGAGGCAGCACGCGAGCAACAGGCGCAGAACGACCGGGCTGCCGTGTGCCTGCAGTTCGAGCACGTCCTCGCCGGTGTAGGAGTGCGGCGCCGGAAACCACAGCAGCAGGCCGCGGTCGATCAGCGCGCGATCGCGGTCGCGGAACGCGGCGTAGTGCGCGTGGCGTGGAGTCGGCGCGCGGCCGAGGAAGGCCCGCGCGATCGCGCCGGCATGCGGGCCGGACACGCGCAGCACGCCGACACCACCGGCGCCGGGCGCGCTGGCCACGGCGGCGATCGTGTCGGCGGCGCTGTTCATCGCATCAGGCCTCTTGGTCAGCGTCGAGACTGAGCTGCTTGAAGCCTCTCCCGCCGGGAGAGGTGTGGGGGAGAGGGTTCGGGCGACGCACGACATGTACGTGTTGATGTGCCGGTGACTCGTCCCGCCCGAACCCTCATCCGGCCCTTCGGGCCACCTTCTCCCGGAGGGAGAAGGAAGCCGGGTGGCCGGATCGATGAGGTCAGGCCTTGGCCTTCGCCTCGACCGCTTCGAGGCGGCGCATGATGATCCACTGCTGCGCCAGCGACAGCGCGCCGTTGACGGTCCAGTACAGCACCAGGCCGGCCGGGAAGAACGCGAACAGCACCGAGAAGATCACTGGCATGATCTTCATCATCTTGGCCTGGGTCGGGTCCATGCCGGTCATCGGCGTCAGGTGCTGCGTCACGATCATGACCGCCGCATTCAGCACCGGCAGCACGTAGTACGGGTCGGGCGCGGTCAGGTTCTGGATCCAGCCGACGAACGGCGCCTGGCGCAGCTCGACGCTCTCCAGCAGCACCCAGTACAACGCGAAGAACACCGGCATCTGGATCAGCATCGGCAGGCAGCCGCCGAGCGGGTTGATCTTTTCCTTCTGGTACAGCTCCATCATCGCCGTGTTGAGCTTCTGGCGATCGTCGCCGTAGCGCTCCTTCAGCGCGGCCATGCGCGGCTGCAGCTTGCGCATCTTCGCCATCGAGCGGTACTGCGCCTCGCTGAGTTTGAAGAACACCGCCTTGATCAGCAGCACCAGCAGGATGATCGCGAGGCCCCAGTTGCCGGTCAGCTTGTGCAGCTGCGCCAGCACCCAGTGCAGCGGTTCGGAGATGACGGTCAGCATGCCGTAGTCGACCGTCAGCGACAGGCCCGGCGCGATCGCATCGAGCGTGCTCTGCAGCTTCGGGCCCACGTACAGCGTGGCGGTGTCGACGCGGGTCTCGCCCGGTGCGATGGTCAGCAGCGGCGACACGGTGCGGATCAGGTAGCGCGTGGCGTCGCCGGCCGGCACGGTCGCGGTCGAGTAGGTGTCGGTCTGGCCGGACGGCGGGATCCACGCGGCGAAGAAGTAGTGCTGCAGCATCGCCGCCCAGCCGCCGGCGATCTCCTTCTTCAGCGGTTCCTTCTGGAACGCGTCGAACTTGAGCTTCTGGAACTTGTCGGCCGGGCTGTACCAGGCCGCGCCGGCGAAGCTGTAGCGCTCGGTGTTGCTGTAGCCCTTGATGCCGGCGGTGTCGACGATCGGCGGCACGCGCTGCAGCTGGTGGTAGGCGCTGCCGCTCCAGCTCGCCGTGCCGCGGTTGTCGATTTCCTGGCGCTGGCCGATCGCGTAGCTGCCACGGTTGAACACGTAGACCTTGCGCACGGTCAGGCCGGTGGCGGCATCGGTCCAGGTCAGCGGCACTTCGAGCGTGTCGGCGCCGGCGGCGAGCGTGTAGTCATTCTGCGCGGCGCTGAACAGCGCCTGGTGGTCCGGCGCCGGCCCGTTCGCGCTGACCAGGCCGCTCTGCGCCTCGAAGAACGTCGCCGCGCGGTCGTCGAACAGGCGCACCGGGTGCGCGTAGTCCTTGGGCTGCTGCGGATAGGCGAGCAGGTCGGCGACGACGACGTTGCCGCCGCGCGGGTCGATCTCGACGCGCAGCACGTCGGTGGTGACGACGACCGGCGCCACTGGCGCGGCGGTTTCCGCTGGCGTCGTCGGCACCACGGGCGCCGGCGCCGCGCCCGGGATCTCGGCGCTGCCCGGAGTCGCGGCCGGTGCGGGCACGGCCGGCTGCTGCGCGACCTGCGTGGGGGCCGGGTGGTAATCCTCCTGCCACTGCATCCACAGCAGGTAGCCGATGAACAGCAGGGCGATCAGGAGCAGGTTGCGTGGGCTAGTCATGACGAGGGACGCGATGGCCCGCATCGGCGGCACGGCGCGGCGTTTGCGCGGAGCCGGCGGGGCGGAGGAACGGTTGGGCGGCGTGGCGGCGAGCGACGCGCGGCCGATGGGATGGCGGTGAAATCAGGCGCGCATTGTGCCGACGCCGTCGGCGCCGTTCAACGTCATGATGCGCTGCCACAGGCGGGCCAGCTCGGCGCGCAGGCTCGCATTGTCCTCCTGGTCGGCGCTGGGACGCGCGATGATCAGGATATCGACGGCGGGAAGTTCGGCGCGGCGGTGGCGGAAACTGTCACGCGCCAAGCGCTTGAGGCGGTTGCGGCGCACGGCGCGCTTGGACACGCGCTTGGAGATCGCCAGGCCCAGGCGCGCGCCACTGTGTTCGTTGGCGGCCACCTGGGCGCTGAAATGACGGGTGCCGACCCGCTGGCCGCCTTGCAGGCGCGCGAAGTCGGCCGGGCGGAGCAGGCGCGCCGCGCGCGGAAACGGGGCGGGCGCCGTCACGCAGCGGTCGGCGGTCAGACCGCCAGGCGCTTGCGGCCCTTGGCGCGGCGGGCGTTGATGACCGCGCGGCCGCCGCGGGTCTTCATGCGGGCACGGAAACCGTGGTCGCGCGCGCGCTTGAGGTTGCTCGGCTGGTAGGTGCGCTTGGTGGCCATGATGGTGCTGCCGGTAAACGGAAAAAGGGCGCGGATCGTAGGCAGGCCCGCCGGCAATGTCAAGCGCGAGCTTCGTCCAACGGCACCTGAGCCTCAAGGGGACGGCGTGATTGCAACGACGCCTGAGGCTGGAACGGCGGCGTGATGGCGGCGACACCGGGCCTGGACTGCAGCCCGCCGGGACGCTGGCGCGTCCGGCCGGCCACGGCAGGCGGCGGCCGGGGCCTCGGGCCCTTCCTGTTAGACTGCCGTGCCTGTCTGGCCAGCCGCCCCCGAGTCCGACACGCTCCTGGCGGCGACGGCGACATTTCCCTGGAAGCAATCTGAGCATGAGCGAGCTTTGGCGCCGCTGCCTGGCCCGTCTGGAGACGGAGTTCAGCGCGGAGGACATTCATACCTATCTGGCCCCGCTGCAGGTCGTCGAGGACGGCGCGGGCATCACGCTGTGGGCGCCCAACGCCTACACCGTGGAAACCGTGCGCGAGCGCTTCGTCGACCGCATCGACGAAGTGCTCGAGCACCTCGCCGGCCATGCGGTCGCGCTGAGCGTGCAGGTCGGCACACGCACGCGCAGCCGCGAGGCGACCAAGCCGGCCGCCGCGGCGCCGCGCGGCAAGAGTGCCGGCGTCGCGCGCGCGCCGGCCGAATCGAACCTCGATCCGAACTACACGTTCGAGAACTTCGTCGAGGGCAAGTCGAACCAGCTCGGCAAGGCCGCCGCGACGCAGGTCGCGATGAATCCCGGCCATGCCTACAACCCGCTGCTGCTGTACGGCGGCACCGGCCTGGGCAAGACCCACCTGATGCACGCGGCCGGCAACCTGATGCGCGCGAACCGGCCCGACATGAAGGTGCTGTACCTGCGCTCGGAGCAGTTCGTCAGCGGCATGGTGCGCGCGCTGCAGCAGAAGAACATGGACGACTTCAAGCGCCGCTTCCGTTCGGTCGATGCGCTGCTGATCGATGACATCCAGTTCTTCGCCGGCAAGAACACGACGCAGGAAGAGTTCTTCCACACCTTCAACACGCTGTTCGAGGGCAAGCAGCAGATCATCCTGACCTGCGATCGCTACCCGAAGGAAGTGGAGAACCTCGAGCCGCGCCTGAAGTCGCGCCTGGGCTGGGGCCTGTCGGTCGCGATCGAGCCGCCGGACTTCGAGACGCGCGCGGCGATCGTGCTGGCCAAGGCGCAGGCGAAGAAGGTCGCGCTGCCCGAAGAGGTGGCGATCCTGATGGCCAAGCGCATGCGCTCGAACGTGCGCGACCTCGAGGGCGCACTGAACACGCTGGTCGCGCGCGCGAACTTCGAGGGCCGCCGCATCAGCCTGGAGTTCGCGCAGGAGACGCTGCGCGACCTGCTGACCGTGCACGCGCAGGCGATCACGATTCCGAACATCCAGAAGACCGTGGCCGACTTCTACCAGCTGCGCCTGGCCGACCTGTTGTCGAAGAAGCGCAGCCGCTCGATCGCGCGCCCGCGCCAGATGGCGATGGCGCTGGCCAAGGAGCTGACCGAACACAGCCTGCCGGAGATCGGCGATGCATTCGGCGGCCGCGACCACACGACCGTCCTGCACGCCTGCCGCACGATCCGCGATTTCCGCGAGACCGACGGCAAGTTGCGCCAGGACTGGGAAAAGCTGGTAAGGACGTTGAGCGAATAGCGAAACTGCGCACAAGCCCGGGGATGGCCTGTGGAAAAGCTGTGCGATCGCGCGGCGCCGATTATTATCCACAGGGGGTCCACAGCCATGCCGGTTTGTTCTACCGCGCTTCAAAACTGCGCAACCGATTGATTTTGAAAGATTTACGGACGGAACTGCAGTTGTGCACAGCACCAACCGCAACCACGATCCTCTTTAAAAGACCAAGAGCCAGAGATAGACGGGGCAGACCACCATGCGATTCAGCATCCAACGCGAAGCATTCCTGAAACGACTGCAACAGGTTGTCGGCGTCGTCGAACGACGACAGACGCTGCCGGTGCTGGCGAACCTGCTGGTCGTGGTTGACGCGAACGGCGTTTCGTTGACCGGCACCGATCTGGAAGTGGAGATGATCGCGCGGACCGATGCGGACGAGCTGGAGCCGGGCGAGGTCACGATCCCGGCGCGCAAGCTGTTCGACATCTGCCGCGCACTGCCCGACGGCAGCCGGATCAAGCTGGAGCAGAAGGGCGATCGCGTATCGGTCAGTTCCGGCCGCAGCCGCTTCACGCTGGCGACGCTGCCGGCGACCGAGTTCCCGCTGATCGAGAACATCGAGCTGGTCGAGCGCGTCAGCCTGCCGGAAGCCACGCTGAAGGAGCTGATGGACCGTACCAGCTTCGCCATGGCCAACCAGGACGTGCGCTACTACCTCAACGGCATGCTGCTGGACCTGCGCGAACACGCGCTGCGCTGCGTCGCGACCGACGGCCACCGCCTCGCGCTGGCCGAGACGCAGATCGAGACGCAGGTCGCCGCGCCGCGCCAGGTGATCGTGCCGCGCAAGGGCATCAACGAGCTGCAGGGCCTGTTCGAACCGGGCGACGGCGTGGTCGAACTCGAGTTCGCGCGCAACCACCTGCGCGTGCGTCGCGACGGTGTCACGTTCACGTCCAAGCTGATCGACGGCCGCTTCCCGGACTACGAGGCGGTGATTCCGATCGGCGCCGACAAGGAAGTGCGCGTGCAGCGCGATGACGTGCGTGCAGCGCTGCAGCGCGCGGCGATCCTGTCGAACGAGAAGTACCGCGGCGTCAAGCTCGAAGTCGCTCCGAACCGGCTGCGCATCGTCGCGCACAACCCGGAGCAGGAAGAGGCGATCGAAGACGTCGAGGCGCAAACCGGCGTCAGCGACCTCAGCGTCGGCTTCAACGTGAACTACCTGCTCGACGCGCTCGGCGCACTGTCCGGGGAGGAGGTCATGCTGTGCCTGCGCGACGGACAGTCGAGCTGCCTCGTGCGCAAGCCCGAGTCGGACGACACGCGCCACGTGATCATGCCGCTGCGGCTCTGACCGGCTGCCTCGTCGTTTTGTCCCCTCTCCCATCGGGAGAGGGGACAGGGTACGACCGGAGCCAGGCCGTCCAATGCGTGCCATGGCTCCGGCGCGCGGCTTCGTTTCGTCGCCCGCGGCGCCACGGGCCCGCGTCTCCCACGCGCAGAACAGACGACCTCCCGCCGATGCTTGAGGCGCCGTGGAACTGACCCAGCTCCGCATCCAGAACCTGCGCGTGATCGAGCGGCTTGAGCTCGACCTCGCGCCTGGCTGGAACCTGTTGATCGGTCCGAACGGCGCCGGCAAGACCAGTCTGCTCGAAGCTGCGTACCTGCTCTCGCATGGCCGCTCGTTCCGCACTTCGCTGCGCGAGGCGCTGGTGCGGCACGGCAGCGCCGGCTATGCGATCTACGGCGAGGTGCTGCATGCATCCGGCCAACGCGAACGGCTCGGCCTCGCGCGCGACGGGGCGCGCCTGCAGGCGCGCATCGACGGCACGCCGGTCGCAGCGGCGACGCTGCTGCGCCATGCGGCGGTGCTTTGCTTCGAGCCCGGTTCGCACGAACTGATCGCCGGCGCCGCCGACAATCGGCGCAGCTTCCTCGACTGGGGCGTGTTCCACGTGGAACATGAGTTTCTGCCGACCTGGCGCCGCTGCCAGCGCGCCTTGAAGCAGCGCAATGCTTTGCTGCGCAACGAGGGCGGCGCGGCCGGCCTCGACGCATGGGACCACGAACTCGCCGCCGCGGCCGAGCCGCTGACCGCGATGCGCCAGCGCTACGTCGAAGCGCTGCGGCCGATACTGGCCCACGTTCTCGGCGAGCTGCTGGGCGAGCTCGGGGCGGTCGAGCTTGGCTTCGAACCCGGCTTCGACCCGGAGCGCCCGCTGCTGGCGACGCTCGCCGCACGGCGCGGTCTGGATCTGGCGCGCGGCTACACCAGTGCCGGCCCGCAGCGCGCCGACTGGACGCTCGGCTTCCCGGCTGCGCCGCGGCGCGAGCACCTGTCGCGCGGCCAACAGAAGCTGGCCGCGTTCGCCTGCGTGGTCGCCCAGGCGCGCCTGTTCGCGCGGACCCGCGGTGAGTGGCCGGTACTCTGCCTGGACGATCTCGCATCGGAGGTCGACGCGCCGCACCAGACGCGCATGCTGGCGACGCTCCAGGCGGCACCCGCGCAGGTGCTCCTGACCGGCACGGAGGCGCCGGCGGCCCTCGCCGCGCTGACTGTCCAGCCAACGATGTTCCACGTGGAACATGGCCGGGTGGCGCGGCTGCTATAATTTGCCGATTCAACCACTTGCCGGCGCCTTTCCCAGGCGCCCGCACGGCGTGCGCGGAGCCTCATGAACGATCAGTACGATTCCAGCAAGATCAAGGTCCTCAAGGGTCTGGAGGCGGTGCGCAAGCGGCCGGGCATGTACATCGGCGACACCGATGACGGCACCGGCCTGCACCACATGGTGTTCGAGGTCGTCGACAACTCGATCGACGAAGCGCTGGCCGGGTACTGCGACCACGTCGTCGTCACGCTGCACAGCGACGGCTCGGCCAGCGTCGCCGACAACGGCCGTGGCATCCCGGTCGACATCCAGCCGGACGAGGGCCGTTCCGCGGCCGAGGTCGTGATGACCGTGCTGCACGCCGGCGGCAAGTTCGACGACAACAGCTACAAGGTTTCCGGCGGCCTGCACGGCGTCGGTGTCTCAGTCGTCAACGCGCTGTCGGACCACCTGTGGCTGACGATCTGCCGCGACGGCCACGAACACCAGCAGGAGTACGCGCTCGGCGAGCCGCTGTACCCGCTCAAGGTTGTCGGCCCGTCGAGCAAACGCGGCACCACCGTGCGCTTCCATCCGAGCGCGGCGACGTTCTCGAACATCGAATTCCACTACGACGTGCTGGCCAAGCGCCTGCGCGAGCTGTCGTTCCTGAACTCGGGCGTCAGGATCGAACTGATCGACGAGCGCGTCGACCGCCACGACGTGTTCCAGTACCAGGGCGGCATCCGCTCGTTCGTCGAACACCTCGCACAGCTGAAGACGCCGCTGCACGCCCAGGTAATCACGTTCAGCGCGCAGAACGACGGGATCACGGTCGAGCTGGCGATGCAGTGGACCGATGCGTACCAGGAAACGGTGTTCTGCTTCACCAACAACATCCCGCAGAAGGACGGCGGCTCGCACCTGGCCGGCTACCGCGCGGCGCTGACGCGCACGCTGTCCAACTACATCGAGACCGCCGGCCTGCAGAGGACCGCCAAGGTCGCGCTGTCGGGCGACGACATGCGCGAGGGCCTGATCGCGGTGCTGTCGGTCAAGGTGCCCGACCCGAAGTTCTCCTCGCAGACCAAGGACAAGCTGGTCTCCAGCGAGGTCAAGGGCGTGGTCGAGTCGATCGTCAACCAGAAGCTCGAGGAGTTCCTGCTCGAGCACCCGGCCGAGGCGCGCGCGATCGCGGCCAAGGTGGTCGATGCCGCGCGAGCCCGCGAAGCCGCACGCAAGGCGCGCGAGATGACGCGGCGCAAGGGCGCGCTCGACATCGCCGGCCTGCCGGGCAAGCTGGCCGACTGCCAGGAGAAGGACCCGGCGCTGTCGGAACTGTTCATCGTCGAGGGTGACTCTGCCGGCGGCTCGGCCAAGCAGGGCAGGAACCGCAAGAACCAGGCGATCCTGCCGCTGAAGGGCAAGATCCTCAACGTCGAGCGCGCGCGCTTCGACCGCATGCTCGGCTCGGCCGAGGTCGGCACGCTGATCACCGCGCTCGGCACCGGCATCGGCAAGGACGAGTTCAACGCCGACAAGCTGCGCTACCACCGCATCATCATCATGACCGACGCGGACGTGGACGGCTCGCACATCCGCACGCTGCTGTTGACGTTCTTCTACCGCCAGATGCCGCAGCTGATCGAGCGCGGCCACGTCTACATCGGCCTGCCGCCGCTGTACAAGCTCAAGCAGGGCAAGCAGGAGCTGTACCTGAAGGACGACGGCGCGCTGAATGCGTACCTGATCTCGAGCGCGGTCGACAACGCCGAGCTGGCCTACAGCCCGGACGCGCCGCCGGTCAGCGGCGCGGCGCTGGAAAAGCTGATGGCGGCCTATCGCGTCGCGCTCGACCAGATCGAGCGCCTGAGCTTCCGCTTCGATGCCGCGCTGCTGCACGCGCTGCTCGACCTGCCGCTGTCGCTCGACGGCGCGCGCAATCCCGCCACGCTCGAGGCGTGGGCGGCGACGCTGCAGAAGACGTTGTCCGAATCGGGCCTGGGCCGGCCGCGCTACACGTTGCGGGTCGAGCCGGCCAGCGGCGAGCAGGCGGCCGCGCTGGTGGTCGAACGCGAGCAGCACGGCCTCAAGCACCTGCAGGTGCTGCCGGCCAGTTTCGTCGCGGCGCCGGAGTTCAAGCCGCTGGTCGACGCGGCGACGCAGCTCGCCGGGCTGCTGCAGCCGGGTGCGCAGATCCGTCGTGGCGGCAAGAGCCAGGCGGTGGCCAGCTTCGCGCAGGCCTACACCTGGCTGATGGACGAGGCCAAGCGCGGCCGCACCATCCAGCGCTTCAAGGGCCTGGGCGAGATGAATCCGGAGCAGCTGTGGGAGACCACGGTCAATCCGGACACGCGCCGCTTGCTGCAGGTCAGCATCGAGGACGCGGTGGCCGCCGACCAGATCTTCTCGACCCTGATGGGCGACGTGGTCGAGCCGCGCCGCGAGTTCATCGAGCAGAACGCGCTGCGCGTGGCCAACCTGGACGTCTGAGGCGGGCAGCTGCGGTACGCGCCGGTTGCTGCATTGCAGCAACCAGGCACGCGCCCGCGTGCTTGTGCGGGTCATCGCCGCAGCGGTACGCTCAGCGCCCTTTTTGCATTGCATTCTGTCATCTGCGACGATCTGCGACGGTCTTCGTACATCACGACGAGGTAATCACCATGAAGTTCTCGAAATGGCTCATCGCTGCGCTCTGCGCCACCGGACTGCTGTTCGGCGCGGAGGCGTTTGCGGCCCGGGACAAGAAGCCGGAGAACGAGTACCCGAACGCGACGCGTCAGGAGCCCAAGCCGGACATGTCGCAGAGCGACCAGCGCGACCTCAACAAGGCCGCCGATCTGGTCAACGAGAACAAGGGCGCCGAGGCGCAGCCGCTGATCGAGAAGGTCATCGAGAAGAGCCGCTCCAAGTACGCGCAGTCGTTCGCGCACCAGCTGCTCGGTCAGGTCTACTACGACCAGGACAAGAGCGACCAGGCGATCGCCGAGTACCAGAAGGCGCTCGAGACCAACGGCCTGCCCAATCCTGGCCACTTCCAGGTGCTGTACCTCGTCGCGCAGCTGCAGCTGCAGGACGAGAAGTACACCGAGGCGCTGGCCTCGATCGACCAGTGGGAGAAGCTGACCGGCAAGCAGAGCGCCGATGAACTGGCGCTCAAGGCCAACGCCTACTACCGCACCGACAAGTACCAGGAAGCGATCGACACGATGAAGAAGGCGCTGTCGATGGCCGAGAAGCCCAACGACAGCTGGAACCAGATCCTGATGGCCAGCTACTTCGAGCTTGGCCAGTACGACCAGGCCGCGCAGATGGTGCAGGCGCAGCTGGCCAAGGACCCGACCAACAAGAAGCTCGTCAACCAGCTGGCGACGATCTACATCCAGGCCGACAAGCTGCCGCAGGCGCTGCAGGTGATGGCGGACGCCAAGGCCAAGGGCCTGGTCTCGACCAGCGACGACTACCTGCAGCTGGCCAAGCTGTATGCCAACGCAGACAAGCCCAAGGACGCCGCGGCGACGATGCGCGAAGGCTTCGAGAAGGGCGTCGTTACCCCGTCCTACGAGAGCTACAAGCTGCTCGGCGACGTGTGCAACCAGGCCGAGGAAGACGCCTGCGCGATCGAGGGCTACAGCAAGGCCTCGCCGCTGGCCAAGGACGGCAACGTCGACTACCAGCTCGGCTACCTTCTGTACTATTCCAACAAGTCGGCCGACGCGGTCGAGGCGATGACGCGCGCCATCAGCCGCGGCGGCCTGCGCCAGGAAGGCGAGGCTTACCTGCTGCGTGGCGACGCCGAGAACGATCTCGATCGCACGTCCGCGGCGATGGCCGACTGGCAGAAGGCGGCCGGCTATCCGAGCACCAAGACCATGGCCGAGCAGCGCATGAAGGCGGTCAAGGGCGGCACCAAGCTCAAGCGCCCGGCGAAGAAGTGACGTGAATCCGTCCGCGCAGCGTAGCCGCTGCGCGGACGGGCAAAGGCCAGGGAGTGGCAGTTGCGCCGAGGCGAGCGCCCGGCGGGACATGAATTCGCAACGATTCGAACCACAACTCCATAATCAGGGCAAGGTCAAGAGCCTTGACCGCTTGTCGCAGGGGCATTGGGTGGTGTACCGTGCTCTGCTCTCGTGCTTACGCCCCTAGGGGTTGCAGACCGGGGCGTAACGACAGCGACGCTCGAGCGGCCGCCCCGAAACACTCTCGTTGGTCATATGGCAGATAACTATCAAACCGGCGGCGCAACATTCAGCTGGCAACGCGTCACCGCGTTCACCAGTGCGTTCGCCCTGCATGCTTTCGCGTTCGCGATGATGATGGCGCCGGTCGCCCCGCCGCCGCCGAAAGACAAGGTGGTAGACAAGAAGGTGATGGTGGAGTTCATCGAACCGCCGCCGCCGCCGCCGCCGCCGCCACCGCCGCCGCCGGAGCCGCCGAAGAAGCCGCCGCCGAAGGTGATCGAGAAGATCAAGCCGCCGCCGACACCGCCGCCGCCGACGCCTCCGCCGCCGATCGTGACGGAAGAGGCCTCGCCGATGTCCGTGCCTGCGCCGCCGCCGGCACCGCCTGCGCCGCCTGCGCCGCCGGAAGACATCGCGCCGAGCGAAAACATCAGCTACCGTAAGATGCGGCCGCCGAAGTATCCGCCCCAGGCTGCGCGCCAGCGCCAGCAGGGCAAGGTGCTGCTGAAGGTGCTGGTGGGTGTCGACGGCAAGCCGGAGGAAGTGACGGTCGAAAGGTCCAGTGGCTCGCGCCTGCTGGATCAGGCGGCGATCGACGCGGTGAAGAACTGGATGTTCAATCCAGGCTCTAAAGGTGGCAAACCCAGCCGTGGGTATGCCTTGGTTCCCATTGAGTTCAATCTGTCTGAATAAATAGGTAGCGCCATGCAAGATTCCCAGACCCCCGCAGCGGCCCCGCCGGCTGTCGTCCCCGCGCCCGGTGGCGGTAACAACGCCGCGGCGATGAGCCAGATGGGTTTCCACGACCTGATCCAGAACTTCGACGTCCTGGGCTGGATCGTCTTCATCACGCTCTGCGCGATGTCGGTCGCCTCGATCTACTTCATCGTCGCCAACTTCCTGCGCAACGGCATGATCCGCGCGCGCATGGAGCGCGTCATCCACACCTTCTGGGACACGCCGTCCGCGCAGGACGCGGTGCGCTTCCTGGAAGAGCAGCCCAAGGGCGAGCCGTTCTCGAAGATCGCGCTGGATTGCGCGTCGGCCGCGGCCCACCACCAGCGCAACGAAGGCAGCCGCCTGGTCGAGGCGCTGAACCGCTCCGAGTTCATCGACCGCGCCCTGCGCCAGGCCGTCGCCCGCGAGAGCCTGCGTCTGGAAGGCGGCATGACCGTGCTCGCCACGGTCGGTTCGTCGGCGCCGTTCGTCGGCCTGCTCGGTACCGTGTGGGGCATCTACCACGCGCTGATCAAGATCGCCGCGTCGGGCAACGCCTCGATGGAAGCGGTCGCCGGCCCGGTCGGCGAGGCGCTGATCATGACCGCGTTCGGTCTGTTCGTCGCGATCCCGGCGGTGCTTGCGTACAACTTCTACGTGCGCCAGAACCGCGTGATCTACGCCCGTTTCGACGAGTTCGCGCACGACCTGCACGATTTCTTTGCCACCGGCTCGCGCGTTGAAGCGGGCGCTGCGACGGCGGCAGCCGCGAGGAAGTAAGTCATGGCAATGAGCACAGGTGGTTCGGGCGGCGGCCCGATGGCGGAAATCAACGTCACGCCGCTCGTCGACGTGATGTTGGTGCTGCTGATCATCTTCATGATCACGGCGCCGCTGATGTCGCACAAGATCCGCATCGACCTGCCGCAGGCGAACCCGAACACGCAGGAAACCAATCCGCCGGAGCCGATCGACTTGGCGATCAAGGAGAACGGCGACCTGTTCTGGAACGACGAGCCGGTCACCCCGGCGATCCTGCAGGCGCAGCTGCGCGTCGCGGCGCAGAAGAGTCCGCAGCCGGAGCTGCAGATTCGCGCCGACAAGCCGACCCAGTGGCAGAAGATCGCCACGGTGATGGCCGAGGCGAAGAGCGCCGGCATGGTGAAGCTCGGCTTCATGACGACGGGCACCGGCGGCGACCAGTAAGGTTCACCGCATGCGATCTACGAAGACGGCGCTGCGGCAACGCAGCGCCGTTTTTGTTGGTCCAAGCGCGCACGTCGGATTTGCCTGCGGCGGCAGGTGCGGCGTAGGCTGGGGGCGCGGGTTCCCCAAGGCTGCCGGAGATCACGATGCGCGCGCTTCGTTCCGACGCTTCCGCGGTGCAGGCCCAGATCAACGTGACGCCGCTGATCGACGTCATGCTGGTGCTGCTGATGATCCTGATGCTGACCACGCCACTGGCGTTGCACCGCGTGCCGTTGCCGCTCGGTGCGAACGCCGGCAACGACGTACCGCGCATGCTGGCGCTGTCGGTCAAGGCCAGCGGCGAACTCTATCTCGACGGCGGCGCGGTCAATCGCGCGCAGCTGGCCACGGCACTGGCCGCGGCCGCCGTGCAGGACCAGCCGCCGCTGCTGGAGATCCGCCCCGAGGCGAACACGCGCTACGACTACGTCGCCGAAGTGCTCGTGCTGGCCGGCAACAGCGGCCTGAGCGCTATCCGCGTGGTCGGCGCCCAGTGAGCGCGCGCGCTCAGGGCGTGGCGAGGATCGCCAGATAATTGCGCACGGTTGGTGCGAGGCCGTCGTACAGCGCGTCGCCGATCAGTGCATGGCCGATCGAGACCTCGGCCAGGAACGGAATCGCGCGCTTCAGCGCCGGCAGGTTGTGCTGGTCGAGGTCGTGGCCGGCGTTGACGCCGAGGCCGCAGGCGCGCGCGCGCTCGGCCGTGCGCACGCACGCGTCCAGCGCGCGCCCATGGTCGCCGCACGCGAACGCCTCGGCATATGGCCCGGTGTAGATCTCGATGCGGTCGGCGCCAAGCTCGGCGACGCGTTCGATCGCCGCGCCCTCGGCATCGACGAACAGGCTGACGCGGCAGTCGAGCGCCTTCAGCTCGCGCACCAGCGGCGCCAGCCGCGCGGCGTCGCGGTCGAGGTCGAAGCCGTGGTCGGAGGTGATCTGCGCGTCGCTGTCGGGCACCAGCGTGGCCTGCGCCGGGCGTACCGCGCGCACGAGTTCGAGGAAACCCGGATACGTCCCCCGCGCCGGCGCGAACGGATTGCCCTCGAGGTTGTACTCGACGTGGCCAAGCACCGCGCCGATGCGCGCGACATCGTCGACGCGGATATGGCGCTGATCCGGCCGCGGATGCACGGTGATGCCGTGGCAACCGGCCTCGATCGCGACGCGCGCCGCCACCACCGGATCGGGCAGCGTGCCGCCGCGCGAGTTGCGCAGCACCGCGATCTTGTTGACGTTGACGCTGAGCGCGGTCATCGTGCGGCCCTGGCGGTCGGAATGCGTGCAGTATAAAAGCATCGGGTCTGAAGTCCCTCCCACAGACCGTGGGAGAGACTCCGGGACGAGGCCGTGGGAGCGGCTTCAGCCGCGATGCTGCTCGGGCCACGACCCCGCGCGAGCACTGCCGTCAGCGACACGGCTCGGCGATCTGCTTCCACGCGACCGGATCCCAATAGGCGCCGTTCTTCCATTCGGTGCGCTTGTCGGGGTTGAGGCGCGCAGCAATCAGCGTGGTCGTGTTCGGCAGGACGTCGACGACCAGCGTCTTGTAGCGGTCCGGCGTGCTGTTGCGCAGGCGGTCGTTGAAGCTGAGGTAGCGGCTCTCGATCCGCTCGGACACCTGCAGCGTGTGCCGCCCCGCGGCGACCCGGAACGTGTTGCTGTCGGTCGGCCCGGCCAGCTGGCCGTCGATGCTGATCACCTTCGCGCCGTGCAGGTCCTGCTGCCGCGGCGCGACGTCGAACTGGCTGATGCGGCCGCAGCCTGCCGCCGCCGCTGCCGGATCGGCGGCGGCCAGCGCGGCATCGCCGCCCACGGTCAGGTGCATGGCCGGCAGATAGATGCGCGCCAGCGTCCCGGAAACGGTCTGTGTGCGCCCGCCGCGGCGCACCTCGAAGTCCAGCGTGCCGCCATCGGGCAGCGCCTCGACGCGTTCGCGCAGCGTCGCGGTCGCACCGCTGCCGGTCAGCGCGGTGCCATTGAGCGCGACCAGCACGTCACCGGCACGCAACCCCATGCGCTCGGCGCTGCCGCCAGGCGTCACGCCGAGCACGGCGAGGCCGTCGCGGCTGGCATGCGCGCTGTCGACCAGCACGCCGAGGTTGTTCACGCGCTGTGCCGGCGCGTCGATGTCGAGCGTGATCTGCTGCGGAGGTTGGTCGCCGAACGCACCGGTCTCGATCAGCTCGGTCAGCAGCGCGCGCATTTCCTGGCGCACGCGCTCCTGCACCGCCGGGCTGACCGTGCCGGCGCCGACGTCCGCCCGCGCAAGGCCGGTGAGGCCCAGCACGGCCGCGATGGCCGACCCCAGCAGGCTGGCCCGCCAGATCCGATTGTCGCGTTCGATCTTCATGTCGCCCTCGTTGCCCTGTGCCGTCAAATGCGCGTGACGCCGGCCACGCCGGCTTCAGGCGCCTGCAACTGCGCGATCATTCCGCGCAAGACCTCGTTGCGCCGCTGCCATAGCGGCGCGAGCTCGTCCACCGACGCCGCACGGTCGTAGGCCGCCTGCAGGCTCGCGTCGATGACGCGCACGCGCGCCAGTTCCGCCGCCGGGGCCCGTCGCTGCGCGGCCAGATTCTGCCACTCGCGCTCGAGCACCTGCGATTCGCGCTGGAACGCCAGCGAACCGGGTTGCGGCGGTGGCTGCACCGTCCACAGCGCCAGCCCGGCCACCACCGACGCGGCCGCCAGTCCGGCGCCGCGCTGCCAGCGGCGCCAGCGGACCTGGCGCTGGTGCGCCGCAAGCACGCGCGGCCACAGGCCCCGATCCGGTGCGAACTCGGGCAGCCGGTGCGGATCGAACCGGCCGCTCAGGCGGGAAATGTCGTCATGCATGGCGCCAGGCCTCGTTGCTGTCGAGCGGTTGCGCGTCCTCGTTGAGTCGCTTCAACGCGCGCGCCAGGATCGACTTCGAATAACTCTCGCTCTGGCCGAACAGCTCGGCCAGCTCCTTGTGCGTATAGCCTTCGACCTCGTGCAGGATCACGATCGCGCGTGCACGCGGCGGCAGGCGCATCAGCAACGACCACGCATCGGTGCGCTGTTCGGCTTCCGCCAGCGGTGCCGGCAGCGCGGCGAACAGCGTCTCGGCATCGTCGTCGCGGAAGCGCTGGTGCGCGCGCAGCACGTCGATCGTCGCGTTCGCGGTCATGCGCTTGAGCCACGCCCCGAACGGCGCCTCGCCGCGGAACCCGCGCAGCGTCGAGAACATCTTCAGAAACACCTCCTGCACGATGTCCTCGGCCGCGGCCGGCTCGCCGAGCACGCGCAGCGCGAGGTTGTAGCACGCGCTGCCGAAGCGCTGGTAGATCGCCGCGAACGCCGCCATGTCGCCGCGGCGCGCACGCTCCAGCGTGAACGGATCGAGCGGCTGGCCGAACCCGGAGTTCACCCGGCCATTGTCCACGAGATTGGTTTGTCCGTCGGCCATTTCACCGGACAAGACGGGCGGGCGACGCCGATCGTCGCGCGTCCCCGCATCCGGCACGCGGACCGATCCCGCCAGCAGCGACCGCGCGTCAGCATGCGTGTGCGAGCAGGCGTACCGTCCGCGGCGGGCCGCGCCAGGCGAGCGCGCCGAGCAGGCCCGGCGCCGGCGCGAGCGCAAGCAGGCGCCAGTCCGCGCAGGCGCCGGCCTCGGGCGCGATCGCACGCAACCCGGCGATGTGGCCATGCGCGTCGACCGCGAACTCGAGCCGGTCCAGGCCGAACGACAATCCCGCGCCGAGCGCCTTCAGCACGGCCTCCTTGTGCGTCCACAACGCCAGGAACGCTGCGGTGCGCGCAGCCGCCGGCAGGTGCGCCAGCGCGTCCGCCTCGTTGGCGGTGAAGAAGCGCCCGGCCAGCTCGTCGACGGCCAGCCGGCGCTCGCCGCGTTCGACGTCGATGCCGAGCGGTTGCCGCCGCGCGAACGCCAGCAGCACGTGCGGCCCGGCATGGCTCAGGTTGAAGTCGAGCTCCGGCAGCGCCGGCGCGTACGGCTTGCCGTGCTCGCCGCGCTCGATCACCGGCGCGACGCCGACGCCGGCGTAGGCGCACAGCAGCGACGCCAGCACCTCGCGCGCGGCCGCGCCGATCGCGCGCGGCGGTCCCGGCGCGGTCGCCAGCGACCACACGTGGATCTCGTCGACGGCGAGTGCCGGCACGGCGGCGCAAGGGACGAACGTGGTCGCATCGGGAGCAGTCATGCGGCCATGCTTGGCGGGCGCGGCACCGGCGTCAAGCCGGCTCAGGCGCGTGCCGCCGCCAGCCGCTGCGCCAGCGCGACCTCGAGCCCGCCGCCCTTGCGCAGAGCCGCCAGTTCGCCGCGCTCCCAGCAGTGCAGCACGCATCCCTCGTGCAACAGCGCGACGCGGTCGGCCCAGTGCTCGGCGATGTCGAGCGCGTGCGTGGCGAGCAGCACGCCGGCGCGCCCGGCGTCGACGCGCTCGCGCAGGTGGCGCTTGAGCAGCAGGCCGCTGGCCGGGTCGAGGCCGTTGAAGGTCTCGTCGAGCACGACCAGCGCCGGCTCGCCGAGCAGCGCGAGCAGCACGCCGAGCTTCTGCCGCGTGCCGTAGGACATCGTCGCGACGGCCTCGTCCAGCCACGGCGTCAGGCCCAGCGCTTCGGCGAGCTGCAGCACCTCGGCGTCGATCGCCGCCAGCTGCTTCGCCGCGGCCTGCACGGCCAGGCACTCGCGCGCGCTCAGCAGCGGCGGCAGACGCTCGGCCGCGATCGCATAGCCGAGCGAGCGCTTCGCCGCGACGCCGTCACCGGCCAGCGCGTGTCCGGCGACGTGGATCGTGCCGGCACGCGGTCGCAGCCGCCCGACGCAGGCATCGAGCAGCGTGCTCTTGCCGCTGCCATTCGCGCCGAGCAGCGCGACCCATTCGCCGCGGCCGACGACGAGATCGACGCCGCGCAGCACGTCGCGCTCGGCGTGGCCACCGCGTAACCCGGCGACATGCAGCGGCGCGCTCATGCGGCGCGCATCCGGCGGCCGTCGCGCCACCATAGTGCCGGCAGCAAGAACGCCAGCGCCGCCGGCAGCGTGGCGGTGAGCGCGAGCAGCAGCGCGGCGTAGGCGACCAGTTCGACGCGCAGCGGCCCGGTGCGATGGCGCCGCGCCAGCGCGCACGCGGTGGCGGTCAGCACCCATGCCAGCCAGGCCGCCGCGAGCGCGAGCGCGCGCACCGGCGCGACGCCGAGTGCGGCCAGCAGCAGGGCGCCGCACGCGCCGGCGACGAGCTGGCCGGCGAGGGCACGCCGGCACAGCGCGAGCGTGAAGCGGCCCGATGCGAGTGGCGTCGCGCGCAGCCAGTCGGCCGCCCGCGGGATCACCGCCAGCTGCGCGTTCAGCAGCGCCGTCGCGCCGAGCGCAGTCGCGATCAGCAGCAGTGCCAGCACCACGACATGCGCCGGAATGCCCATCGGCATGCCCACCAGCGCAGCGCCGACGATCTGTGCGTGCACGCGTGGCGCAAGTGCTGCGCGCAGCTGCGCGAACGGCCAGCGACCGAGCGCCGTGAGCGTGACTTCGAACGCATGCTCATGCCGCGCCTGGCGCAGCCGCGGCAGTGTCGCGACGGATGGCGCATGTGCCGCCCGCCCGCCGGCATACCAGCCGATCACGGCGCCGCCGGCGAAGCCGAGCGCGACGGCGCCGATGGGTGCGGCGACCGTGACCGCACCGACCGTTCCGGCTGCTGCAAGCAGCACGAGCACGACCACCGCCGCCGGCAGCCAGCGCGCCGCCAGGCGCCGGCGCAGCGCGGCGCGCATGTCGCGCGCGGCGATCGGTGCGCTGGCCAGCCACGCCGTCGCCCATTGCCGCTCGGCGTGGCGCCGGCCGTGCACGATCGCGCTCGTGGCCACGAGCGTGGCGGCTACGGCCAGCGACAGCAGATGCGCCGGCAGCAGCGCGACCAGTGCGGCCGCATCGCCACGCAGGCGCTGTCCGAGCGCGACCGCGGCGATGCCGGCGAACACGCCGATCAGCGCGAGCAGGGTCCCCGCGCGTGCGCGCCGGGCGAAGAACTGCCGCACGCGCCGGCGCCGCTCGAAGCGCCACGCGAGCAGGATCGGGTTGGCGGACGGAGCGAGGAAAAAGGCGTGAGAAGCGAGAAACGAGTGAACATGCCGCACTCCGTTCGCCTCAACGCGACGTGGCCGGCCCGAACTCTCGTTTCTCATTTCTGTCTCTCGTTCCTCGCTGTCACTCCTCCAACGCATTCCTCGTCACCTCACCAGCCGCTCGTCGACCAGGTTCTGCACCACCGACGGATCGGCCAGCGTCGAGGTATCGCCGAGCGCTTCGGGCTGGTTCTCGGCGATCTTGCGCAGGATGCGGCGCATGATCTTGCCCGAGCGCGTCTTCGGCAGGCCCGGCGCCCACTGCAGGTGATCGGGCGTGGCGATCGGGCCGATCTCGTGGCGCACCCACGCGACCAGCTCCTTGCGCAGCGCCTCGCTCGGCTCCTCGCCGGCCTTCAGCGTGACGTAGGCATAGATGCCCTGGCCCTTGATGTCGTGCGGGCAGCCGACCACGGCCGCCTCGGCGACCTTCGCGTGCGCGACCAGCGCGCTCTCGACCTCGGCGGTACCGAGGCGATGGCCGGAAACGTTGATCACGTCGTCGACTCGGCCGGTGATCCAGTAGTAGCCGTCCTCGTCGCGGCGCGCGCCGTCGCCGGTGAAGTACATGCCCGGATAGGTGCGGAAGTAGGTGTCGATGAAGCGCTGGTGGTCGCCGTAGACCGTGCGCATCAGGCCCGGCCAGGCGGCGGTGATGACGAGGTTGCCCTCGGCCGCGCCGTGCTGCACGACGCCGTTCGCATCGACGATCGCCGGCTGCACGCCGAAGAACGGCAAGGTCGCCGAGCCGGGCTTCTGGTCGATCGCGCCGGGCAGCGGCGTGATCAGGATGCCGCCGGTCTCGGTCTGCCACCAGGTGTCGACGATCGGGCAGCGGCCGTCGCCGACCACGCGCCAGTACCACTCCCACGCCTCCGGATTGATCGGCTCGCCGACCGTGCCGAGCAGGCGCAGCGAGGCGCGCGAGGCCGCCTTGACCGGCGCCTCGCCCTCGCGCATCAGCGCGCGGATCGCGGTCGGCGCGGTGTAGAACAGCGTGACCTGGTGCTTGTCGACGACTTGCCAGAAACGCGAGGCATCCGGGTAGCTCGGCACGCCCTCGAACATCAGCGTGGTGGCGCCGTTGGCGAGCGGGCCGTACACGAGGTAACTGTGGCCGGTGACCCAGCCGATATCGGCGGTGCACCAGTAGACGTCGTCCTCGCGCAGGTCGAACACGCACTCGTGCGTGTAGCTGGCGAACACGAGGTAGCCGCCGGTCGTGTGCAGCACGCCCTTCGGCTTGCCGGTCGAGCCGGACGTGTAGAGGATGAACAGCGGGTCCTCCGCGTTGACCGCGACGGGCGCGTGTTCGGACGGCTGGCCGTCCATCAGCGTGTGCCACCAGCGGTCGCGCGGCGGCTGCATCGCGACCGCGCCGCCGGTGCGGCGCACCACCAGCACGGTCTCGACGCTGCTCGTGTCGGGCCGCTGCAGCGCCTCGTCGACGTTGACCTTCAGCGGCACCTTGCGGCCACCGCGCAGGCCCTCGTCGGCGGTGATGACGAGCTTGCAGCGCGAGTCGGCGATGCGCCCGGCCAGCGAGTCCGGCGAGAAGCCGGCGAACACGACCGTGTGGATCGCGCCGATGCGCGCACAGGCGAGCATCGCGATCGCCGCTTCGGGGATCATCGGCAGGTAGATCGCGACGCGGTCGCCCTTGCGCACGCCGAGGTTCGTCAGCAGGTTGGCGGCCTTGCACACCTCGGCGTGCAGCTCGCGGTAGCTGATGCGGCGCGATTCGGCCGGGTCGTCGCCTTCCCAGATGATCGCGGCCTTGTCGCCGCGCGTGGCGAGGTGGCGGTCGAGGCAGTTCGCCGCGACGTTCAGCTCGCCGTCGGCGTACCAGCGGATGTGCAGGTCGGCGGCGTCGAACGAACAGTCCTCGACCTGCGTGTACGGCGTGATCCAGTCCAGGCGCCGGCCGACGCGGCCCCAGAACGCGGCCGGATCGCGCACCGATTCGGCGTAGTCGCGCGCGTACGCCGCCTTGTCGACGCGCGCCGTGGCGGCAAAGGCCGCAGGAACCGGGTGCAGGTGCGACATGGCGTTCTCCTCGATCGGGCGGGTTCGAAGCGGCAGTTTGCCACGCGCGTGCGACGCAGGCGCAGGTGCGGCGCGCCGATCGCGCCGCGCGGGACACGCTCGCCTACAGCGCGTCCGCGTCGAGTTCGCCGGTGCGGATGCGGATCACGCGGTCGAGCTGCCAGACGAAGATCTTGCCATCGCCGATCTTGCCGGTGTTGGCCGCGCCGGCGATCGCCTCGATCACGCGCTCGAGCTGGTCGTCGGCGACCGCGACCTCGAGCTTGATCTTGGGCAGGAAGTCGACCACGTACTCGGCGCCGCGGTACAGCTCGGTATGGCCCTTTTGCCGGCCGAAGCCCTTGACCTCGGTGACGGTCACGCCCTGCACGCCGGCATCGGCCAGCGCCTCGCGCACGTCGTCGAGTTTGAACGGCTTGATGATCGCCATGACCATGTGCATGGCCGTCTCCTGAGCATTGCGCAAGGCCGCCGACTATACCGGATCGCCCGAACCGCCCGGGCGCGCCGTCGCGCATCGACCGACCCGCGGCGCGGCGGCCGAGGCCTGTAGGAAATTTCCTACAACGACTTCCGAATTCGCCGGCTGGTGCCGCGCCGGGCGATGGCTAGACTGTCTCTGGCGGGGACGAGCGTCGATGGATCGGCGCCGCAGGGAGGCTCCGACCGGTGGCTGGCGCAAGCGCCCGCCACCGGTCGATCCCCACGGACCGAAGCGGCAACGGATGCCCGCCGCCACGGCCCACGGACGGGTCGGTACAATCGGCGCGGCCCACCGGGACACCGGGGGCCGCACCGAATGCAACACGCCAGGACACGCCATGATCAACGTGCAAGCCATCGATGAACTCGCGCAGAAGCTCGCCGCGCTGGTTCCGCCGGGCCTCGACGACGCCCGCAAGGACCTCACCGCGACCTTCCGCAGCGCGCTGCAATCGGGCCTGCGCGGGCTGGATCTGGTGACACGCGAGGAGTTCGACGTACAGCGCTGCGTGCTGCTGCGCACGCGCGAGAAGATCGAGCAACTGGAGCAGCAGCTGCAGGCCCTCGAACGCACGCTCGGCGCCAGCGCGGAGGCGCCGCCGAGGCACTGACGCCGCCGCTGTTCCGCCCGGCCGTCGCGACGCGGCGGCCGGCAGGCGCGGCCCGCACACCGGACCGCGACATGCGCAAGAACGATTTCCCGGGATGTCCGCTGCCCTGTGCAGATCACCCCCTGGCGGGGGCAGCGGGCTCTTTTCCGTTCGGGCGCGGCGCATGAGCCTCGCCGTCGTCTACAGCCGCGCACAGGACGGCATCGCCGCGCCGCAGGTCGCCTGCGAAGTGCACCTGTCCGGCGGCTTGCCCGGCACCTCGATCGTCGGCCTGCCCGAGACTGCGGTGAAGGAGGCACGCGACCGCGTGCGTGCGGCGATCCTGACCGCGCAATACGACTATCCGCAGCGGAAAGTCACGGTGAACCTGGCGCCGGCCGACCTGCCCAAGGACGGCGGCCGCTTCGACCTGCCGATCGCGCTCGGCATCCTCGCCGCCAACGGCGGCGTGCCGCGCGAGCGGCTGCAGGACTGCGAATTCATCGGCGAACTGGCGCTGTCCGGCGAACTGCGCCCGGTCCGCGGCGTGCTGCCGGCCGTCGTGCAGGCGACGCGGCGCGGCCGCCGCGTGATCGTGCCGCGCGGCAACGCGGCCGAGGCGGCGCTGGTCGCCGATGCCGAGGTGCGCGTGGCCGGTTCCCTGCTCGAGGTCTGCGCGCACCTGGCCGGTCGCGCCGAACTGGCGCCGGCGGTGGCGGCGCCGCAGGCCGACACGCCGCTGCCCGATGCGCCCGACCTCGCCGACGTGCGCGGCCAGCCGCAGGCGCGACGCGCGCTCGAGATCGCCGCCGCCGGCGCGCACAACCTGCTGCTGGTCGGCCCGCCCGGCACCGGCAAGACCATGCTGGCCAGCCGCCTGCCCGGCATCCTGCCGCCACTGGAGGAGCACGAGGCGCTCGAGCTCGCCGCGGTGCGCTCGGTCGCCGGCCACGACGGCGACGTCACGCGCTGGAAGGCGCGCGCGTTCCGTTCCCCGCACCACACCGCCTCGGCCGTCGCGCTGGTCGGCGGCGGCTCGATCCCGCGCCCGGGCGAGGTCTCGCTCGCCCACCACGGCGTGCTGTTCCTCGACGAACTGCCCGAGTTCGACCGGCACGTGCTCGAGGTGCTGCGCGAGCCGCTCGAATCGGGCCGCATCGCGATCTCGCGCGCGGCGCGCCAGGCCGAGTTCCCGGCGCGCTTCCAGCTCGTCGCCGCGATGAACCCGTGTCCGTGCGGCTACGTCGGCGACCCGGGCGGCCGCTGCCGCTGCACGCCCGACGCGATCGCGCGCTACCGCGCACGCCTGTCCGGCCCGCTGCTCGACCGCATCGACCTGAAGCTCGAGATGCCGCGCGTGCCGCAGGCCGAGCTGCGCGACAGCGCCGCCGGCGAATCCAGCGCGACCGTCGCCGCGCGCGTCGCCGCCGCGCGCACGCGCCAGCTCGCCCGCGCCGGCAAGCCGAACGCCTGGCTCGGCAACCGCGAAGTCGAACGCGACTGCGTGCTCGACGCCGCGCAGCACGTGCTGCTCGACCGCGCGGTCGAGCGCCTCGGCCTGTCCGCGCGCGCCTACCACCGCGTGCTGCGCGTCGCCCGCACGATCGCCGACCTCGCCGGCAGCGAGCGGATCGAGACAGCGCATTTGTCCGAGGCGATCCAGTACCGGCGGACGTGAGAGGGGAGACGGGAGAGGCGAGAGGCGGGACGCGTAGCTCCCGCGCACCACTTGTCAGGTCGAGACGTCGAGGTAGGCCGGATCAAGCCGCACAGCGGCGGATGACTCCGGGCGTCCTGCCCTCCGATCCTTCGGATCCGACCATGTCGTTCGCGCCGCTCCTGCGCCGGGATGACGGCAAGAGCACTTCGACATCGACGCGCTGGCACGACCTGCGCGCAGGCCGAACGGGCCTTGCGTGGTGAGGCCGGCGAGGTGATGCGCGGGGCGACCCTTGGTTCCCATGCCGCGCAATCACCAGCACAATGGATTTCCGGCCTGCGCCGGAATGACGACACCAGCGATGTGTCCGCGCGCCGGCGCTGCGCGTGCGCATGCCTCCCGTCTCGCGTTTCACGTCGCCCGCCCATGATCGCGATCGAGCATGTCTACTGGGTCTTCGCCGCTGCCGCCGCGCTGGTGCTGGTCGGCATCGCGTCCAGTCTCGTCGCGCGGCGCTTCAGCGCGCCGCTGCTGCTGGTGTTCCTCGTCATCGGCATGCTCGCCGGTGCCGACGGGCCCGGCGGCATCGCGTTCGACGATTACAGCAGCGCCTACAAGCTCGGCTCGTTCGCGCTGGCGATCATCCTGTTCGACGGCGGCCTGCGCACGCGCATGGCGACGGTGCGGCGCGTGCTGGCGCCGACGCTGCTGCTGGCGACGCTCGGCGTGCTGCTCAGCGCATTGTTGACCGGCGCCGCGGCGGCGTGGCTGCTCGACCTCGAACCGGCGGTCGGCTTCCTGGTCGGCGCGGTGGTCGCCTCGACCGACGCCGCGGCGGTGCTGTTCCTGCTGCGCGCCGGCGGCCTGCAGTTGCGCGAGCGTGTTGGCGCGACGCTGGAGATCGAGTCGAGCGCGAACGATCCGGCCGCGATCCTGCTGACCATGCTGCTGGTCGACTACCTCGCCGCGCCGCACGCGCTGCATGCGCCCGGGCTGCTGCGCGAACTCGTCGTGCAGTTCGGCATCGGCGGCGCCGCCGGCGTGCTCGGTGGCGGCGCGATCGCGCGCGGCCTGTCGCGGCTGCAGCTCGGCAACGCGCTGGCGCCGCTGTTCGCGCTGGCCGCGGCGGTGCTGGTGTTCGGCGTCACCGGCCAGCTCGGCGGCAGCGGCTTCCTCGCCGTCTACGTCGCCGGCCTGGTGGTCGGCAACCGCGTCACCAGCGGCCTGACCAACCTGCTCGGCACGCTCGACGCGGCGACCTGGCTGTGCCAGATCGCGATGTTCCTCGTGCTCGGCCTGCTCGCCTCGCCGCACATGCTGCTGCCTTCGCTGCTGCCGGCGCTCGGCGTCGCCGCGTTCCTGATGTTCGTCGGCCGCCCGCTCGCGGTGGTCGCCTGCCTCGCGCCGCTGCGCCGCTACGGCAAGCGCGAGATCGCGTTCATCGCGTGGATCGGCCTGCGCGGCGCGGTCGGCATCTTCCTCGCCTCGATCCCGATGCTGGCGCAGCTGCCGCACGCGCCGCTGGTGTTCAACGTCGCGTTCGTGGTCGTGCTGGTCTCGCTGCTGGTGCAGGGCTGGACGCTCGGTTTCGCCGCGCGCCTGTTCGACGTCGCGCTGCCACACCGCGAGCGCGCAGTGCGCCGCGTCGAGCTGGACCTGCCAGGTTCGCTCGAACGCGAGCTGGTCGGCTACCCGGTCGCGGCCGAGGCGCGCATCCTCGCCGCCGCGCCGGTGCCGGGCTGGGCGCAGCTGACGATGGTCGTGCGCGGCGGCGAGATCCTGACGCCCGAGTCGGCCGGCGCGCTGGCGCCGGGTGACTACGCCTACCTGCTCGCGCCGCCCGGCCGCGTGTACCGGCTCGACTGGCTGTTCGCGCCGCCCGACGAGGCGCGCGAGGCCGAGCGCGAGCTGTTCGGCGAGTTCAGCTTCGAGGCCGGCGTGCGGCTGGCCGACGTGGCCGGGTTCTACGGCCTGCCGGTGCGCGCGAAGGATGCGCCGCTGACGCTCGGCGAGCACTTCGCGCGCCGCTTCGAGCACACGATCCAGGTCGGCGACCGCGTGCGGCTCGGCGCGCTCACGCTGGTCGCGCGCGAGCTGGCCGACGACGGCGGCGTGGCCAGGGTCGGCCTGAAGCTCGGCGGCGCGGTGGCGCGGCGTGCGTGGCTGGTCGAGCGGCTGGCCTGGCTGCGCCGGCGGCCGCGCTGACCTTCGCTTCATCGCCCGGCGCGCGCTACGCTGGCACGTCCGCGTCCGCCCCGCGCCGCTCACCTTCGCCATGTCCGTTGCCCACGCCGCTTCGCCCGTCCCGTCCGCCGCGCCGCCGCTCGGCGGCCTGCGCGCGCTCGCGGCCGGCCTGCGCGAACTGGCGCGCGAGCAGGCCGCCGGCGTGCTCGGCGTGGTCGTCGCCACGCGCGGCTCGACCTATCGCAAGCCCGGTGCGCTGATCCTGCTCGACGCGCGCGGCGTGCGCGTCGGCGTGTTGTCCGGCGGCTGCCTCGAGGCCGAGCTGGAGGCGCGCGCGCAGGCGGTGCTCGCGCACGGCGCCGCCGCGCCGGCGCTGTTCGACACCAGCGGCGACGAGGACCGCGTGTTCGGCTCCGGCACCGGCTGCGGCGGCTCCACGCGGCTGCTGCTGCTGCCGCTGCCGCCGGCGCAGGCGCCGCTGCGCGAGGCGCTGCTCGCGGCGGACGAACGCGGCCTTGCGCTGACGCTCGCCCTCGATGCGCTCGGCGCCGGCACGGCGCGGCTCGATGGCGACGACGCGCACGTCTACCGCTTCGACCGCCATGGCGCGCCGGCCGTGGCAGCGGCACTGCCCGAGCCTGCCTTCGAGCTGACGATCCGGCCGTCCAGACGGCTGTTGCTGCTTGGCGCCGGGCCGGAGACGCGCCCGCTGCTGCAGCTGACGCGCCTGCTCGGCTGGCGCGTCGAGCTGCTCGAGCGGCGCGAGCGCTGGCTGCGCTACGCCGACGATGGCGGCCTCGACGCGGTCCATCACGCCGGCCCCGATGCGTTGCCGCAGCTGCTCGCGGCCACGCGCTTGGATGCCGCGCTGGTCATGCACCACAACTTCGACCTCGATGCGCGCGGCCTGGCGCTGCTCGCCGCGGCCGCGCCGCCCTACATCGGCCTGCTCGGTCCGGCCGCGCGCCGCGACGAGCTGCTGGCCGGGCTCGATCCCACCGCGCGCGAGGCACTGGCGCCGCGCCTGCACGCGCCGGTCGGCCTGCCGCTCGGCGGCGAGGGCGCCGAGGCGATCGCGCTGGCGATCGCCGCCCAGCTGCAGGCCCGCTTCGCCGACGATGAACGCCGCCGCTGACATCCCGCGCCACGCGGCGATCCTGCTCGCCGCCGGCGCGTCGAGCCGGCTCGGCCAGCCCAAGCAGCTGCTCGCGCTCGACGGCGAACCGCTGCTGCGCCGTGCCGCGCGCGCGCTGCTGGCGACTGCGCCGGCGGAACTGGTGGTCGTGCTCGGCCACGACGCCGAGCGCCTGCACGCCGCGCTCGCCGGCCTGCCGCTGCGCACGTGCGTCGCGCTGGATCATGCCGAGGGCCTGGCTGCCTCGCTGCGCGCCGGCCTCGCCGCGCTCGCGCCGGACTGCGCCGGCGCGCTGGTCGCGCTGACCGACCAGCCCGCGCTCGCCGCCGCGCACCTGTGCGCGCTGCGCGACGCCTGGCGCGCGGCGCCACGGCGCGCGGTCGCCAGCGCCTATGCCGGCGTGCTCGGCGTACCGGCGCTGCTGCCGCGCGCCTGGTTCGACGAGCTGATGCGGCTGCACGGCGACACCGGCGCGCGTAGCCTGTTGCGCACGCGCGCCGGCGAGGTGACCGCGCTCGCCGCACCAGCGCTCGCGCACGATCTCGACACGCCCGCGCAGTGCGCGGCTACCCCCGGAGTGACTTCGATGACCATGCCCTTCGATCCGACCCCGCACCGCTCGGCCTCCGGCTTCGACCTGACGCCGCCGTCGGCGGACGAGCGCGAACGCCTTGCCGCGCGGCTGACGCCGGAGCAGCGCTACGTGCTGTTCGAACACGGCACCGAGCGGCCGTTCTGCGGCGGCCTGCTCGACGAACACGGCGAGGGCGTGTTCGCCTGCCGCCTGTGCGGCCTGCCGCTGTTCCGCTCGGAGACGAAGTTCGACTCCGGCACCGGCTGGCCAAGCTTCTTCACGCCGTTCGATCCGGCGCACGTGCGCGCGATCCGCGATACCAGCCACGGCATGGTGCGCACCGAGATCCGCTGCGCGCGCTGCGACAGCCACCTCGGCCATGTGTTTCCGGACGGCCCGCCGCCGACCGGTTTGCGCTACTGCATGAACGGCGCCGCGCTGGCGTTCACCGCCGCGCCGGAATGAGCGGCGCTCACGTGGCAGCCGCGCCCGCGGCGGCGTCGGCGCGCATGCCGGCGTAGCCCTTGACCGCGGCGATCGCGAGCGGCAGCGCGCCGAACACGATGAACACGAGGTCGCCCGGCAGGCGCAGCCATTCGATCAGTTGCGAGCGCGCGCTGGAGACGTAGTCGAGGCTGCGCGCGTGCCAGTAGCCGTGCTGCACCACGTCCCACACCTGCAGCACGCCGCTCGGGAACAGGCTCAGAGCCAGCATCATCGCCAGGCCGATGTTGAGGCCCCAGAACGCGACGCGGATGTGCTTCTCGATGCCCGCCCAGCGCGCATCGCTGCTGGCCTGGCGCAGCATCAGCACGAGCAGCGCGATCGCCAGCATGCCGAACACGCCCATCAGCGCCGCGTGGCCGTGGGTCGGCGTCATCTGCGTGCCGACCTCGTAGTAGCTCACGATCGGCAGGTTGATCAGGAAACCGAACATGCCGGCGCCGACGAAGTTCCAGAAGCCGACCGCCATCAGGAAGTGGAACGTCCAGCGGTGCGGCAGCGCGATCGCCTTGCCGCAGATGTCGCAGCGGCCCTGCGTGGTCTTGACGAAATCCCACGCGTCCAGCGTCAGCAGCGTCAGCGGCACCACTTCCAGCACCGAGAACATCGCCGACATCGCCATGTTGAAGCCGGTCTGGCCGGTGAAATACCAGTGGTGGCCGGTGCCGATCAGGCCGCCGCCGAAGTACAGGATCGCGTCGAGGTAGATCACGCGCAGCGCGACGTTGCGGCGGGTCAGGCCGAGTTGGTAGAAGGTCAGCGCGACCACGGTGGTGGCGAAGAACTCGAAGAAGCCTTCGACCCACAGGTGGACGATCCAGAAGCGCCAGGTGTCGACCACGGTGTAGTTGGTCTTCGCGCCGAAGAACAGCGCCGGCAGGTAGAACAGCGGGATCGCCAGCGAGGCGAACAGGAACATCCGCGCGATCGGCCGCGCCCGCGCGTCGGCGAGCGTGCGCGGGCCGGCCAGGCGCACGAGCAGCGCGAACCAGACCAGCAGCCCGACCACCAGCAGGAACTGCCAGATCCGCCCGAGCTCGAGATACTCCCAGCCCTGGTTGCCGAGCCAGAACCACAGCCCGCCGAGCAGCTGTGCCTGGCCCAGCCACTCGCCGAGCAGGCTGCCGCCGATCACGATCACGAACGCGCCGAACAACAGGTGTATCCAGCCACCGAGGCCACCCGGCTCGTCGCGGCGCAGCGAGCGGCCGAGGAACAGCGCGGCGGCGACGTAGGCGGTTGCGATCCACAGGATCGCCAGTTGCAGATGCCAGGTGCGCATCAGGTTGCTCGGGAAGATCCGCTCGAGCGGCAAGCCGTAGAAACTGGCCGGGTCGGCGCGGTAATGCGCGGTCGCGCCGCCGACCAGGGTCTGCGCGAGGAACATCAGCGCCACCAGCACGCAGAACTTGACCAGCGCGCGTTGCCCCGGTCCGGCCGCGCCGGGCAACAACTGCGGGTGCACGTGGTGGCCGCGCGTGATCCAGCCGAGGTAGTCGAACTTGCCGAACGCGAGCAGCACCACGCCGATGCCGGCCAGCAGCACGAGCAGGCTGAGCGCGCTCCACAGCAGCGCGTCGGACGTCGGCACGTTGCCGACGTCCGGGTCGTAGGGGAAGTTGTTGGTGTAGGAGTGCGTGTAGCCGGGCCGGTTCGCGACCGACGCCCACGCGGCCCAGGTCACGAACGCGGTGAACTGGCGCAGTTCGAGCGGATCGCGGATCAGGTCGCGCTGGAGGCCGCCGTTGCGCGCGGGGTCGTGGAAATAGTCGGTCCACAGCGCCAGTTGCTGGCGGTAGGCGGCGGTCTCCGGCACGGTCAGGCGCAGCGTTCCGCTGGCCGGCTCGTAACGGTTGGTCTTGAGCACCACCGCCACCTGTGCGCGCACCGCGGCCTGCTGCGCCGGCTCCAGCGCGGCCAGCGGCTGGCCGTACTGCTGCTGCGCGATCGCCGCGGCGCTGTCCTCGCCGATCCGGTGCAGCGCGGCGGCCGCGAAGTCCGGCCCGAGGTAGGCGCCGTGGCCCCAGATGCTGCCGTTGTCCATCAGGCCGTACTTGAGGAATACGGCCTGGCCGGCCTCGATGTCGGCGCCGCTGAACAGCGTCGTATCGTGCGCATCCACCACTTGCGCCGGGATCGGCGGCGCGTTGCGGTAGGCCAGCAGCGTGATCGCGAGCAGGCCGGCAAAGCCGAGCACCAGCACCGCCAGCACCGCGCGCCGCCACCATGGCGAGAGATCGTGTTCGTCTTCGGTCAACGGCAGCGTGGCGATGCTCATGGCAGCCCCCGGCGTCGAAAGGACGCGTCGGAGTCTACGCCGCGGGCCGGACGCGTTCACGCGGCCGTGGCAGGGCGGGTGTGTCGCATTCATGCTGCGGCGCCAATCCGCTTGCGTGCCCGCACCGCTTCGCGGGAGCGGCGTCAGCCGCGCTGCGTTCCGGCCGGCTTGCGCTTGCCGCTGGCGAGGGCCACGCTAGGCCGGTCGGAACACTCCCGCCACGGCGGTCCTGGCGGCCGGCGCGTCCACCCGCGCCACGCACTGGAGGAGAGACGGCGATGGGCGATTCGGCTCGGGTCCTGCGACATGCCTCGCGCGTGATCGAGGCGGTGCGCGGCGAGCGGCGCGTGGCGGTGGCGCCGCATGTGGCGCGCTCGTGGCAGCGCTGCCTGACCGAGTACGGCATGCAGCCGGCCGGCGCGCGCGCCACGCAGGTGCTGCCGCCGGCCGCGCTGCGCGAGCGCGAACAGCGCCTGGGCGAGCTGTTCCGCGTCGCGGTCGCCGAGATGGAGAGCCTGTACGAGCAGATCGCCGGCTCCGGCTACGCGGTGATCCTCGCCGACGCCGACGCGACGATCCTGCACACGATCAGCGATCCGGCGCTCACGCGCGCGTTCCGTGCCGCCGGCCTGTGGCATGGCGCGGTCTGGGACGAGCGCCACGAGGGCACCAACGGCATCGGCACCTGCGTCGCCGAACAGGCGCCGGTGACGGTGCACCGCGACGAGCACTTCATGGGCTACAACCTCAGCCTGTCGTGCTCGGGCGCGCCGATCCTCGATGCGCACGGCGGCCTGCTCGGCGTGCTCGATGCCTCCTCGGCGAACTGCGCCGATCCGCGCCTGATCCAGCGCCACACGATGGCGCTGGTGGCGATGTCGGCGAACCTGATCGCGCGCTGGCATTTCCTGCAGGCGTTCCCGGATGCGTACATCCTGCGCTTCCACAGCCGGCCCGAGTTCGTCGGCCTGCTGCACGAGGCGCTGCTCGCGGTCGGCAACGACGGCCGCGTGCTCGCCGCCAACGAAAGCGCGCTGGCGCAGCTCGGCCAGGTGGACCGGCAAGGCCTGGTCGGCCGTCCGATCGAGACGGTGTTCCAGCTCGGCCACGCCGCGCTCGCGCAGCGCGCGGCGAGCGCGCCACGCGCGATCTGGCCGATCCGCGACACCGAACACGGCCGCCGCTTCCATGCGCTGGTGCGCGCGCCGCAGCCGCGCCCGCGCGCCGTCGCCGTGCCCGCATCGGTCCCGGCGCCGGCGCATCGTTACGTCGGCAGCGACCCGCGCATGCAGCACAATTTCCACTGCGCGCAGCAGCTGTTCGGCCGGCGCGTGCCGATCCTGCTGCAGGGCGCCACCGGCACCGGCAAGGAGGCGTTCGCGCGCGTGCTGCACCAGGCCGCGCCGTGGGCCGACAAGCCGTTCGTCGCGGTCAACTGCGGCGCGATCCCGGAAGCGCTGATCGAGAGCGAGCTGTTCGGCTACACGCGCGGCGCGTTCACCGACGCCGACCGCCACGGCCGCACCGGCCGCATCCTGCAGTCCAGCGGCGGCACCCTGTTCCTCGACGAGATCGGCGACATGCCGCTGCTGCTGCAGACGCGCCTGCTGCGCGTGATCGAGGAGTTCGAGATCGTGCCGCTCGGCGGCGACCGCGCAGTCGCGGTCGACCTGCACGTGATCAGCGCCAGCCACCGCGACATCCGCCAGATGGTGCAGACGGGCGAGTTCCGCGAAGACCTGTACTACCGCCTCGCCGGCACGACCTTGCACCTGCCGCCGCTGCGCGACCGCGCCGACCGCACCGAGCTGATCGAGCAGCTGCTGGCCGAGGAGTGCGCCGACGCCGCGCCGCTGCGCCTGCTGCCCGACGCGCTGCATGCGCTGCTCGCCTACGCCTGGCCCGGCAACATCCGCCAGCTGCGCAACGTGCTGCGCACCGCCGCGGCGCTGTGCCAGGACGGCGTCATCCGCCGCTCCAACCTGCCGCAGGAGTTGCTCGATGCGGCGTCCGCCGACGCGCCGCCGGGCGCGGCGGACGAGGCCGCGGCCTGCTGCCGCACGCCGCTCGACAGCGCCGAGCACGCGGCGCTGCTGCGCGAGCTCGAGCGCCATCGCTGGAACATCACGCACACGGCCGACTCGCTCGGTGTCAGCCGCAACACGCTGTACCGTAAGATCCGCAAGCACCAGATCGCGCTCGCCGAGTGACCATGCCCCGTATGACCGTCTGCCGCCTCCTCGCGGCGAGTGGAAGCCTGCTGTCCGCGTTCGCCGCCGCGGCCGGCGCCGCCCCGCCGGACGCGGCCAGCCTGCCGGTCGTCGTCGTCACCGCCACGCGCAGCGAGCAGCCGCCGTTCGAGGTGCCGGCCTCGATCGACGCGGTGCGCATCGACGCCGTGCCCGACACCGCCGGCGTGAACCTGTCCGAGTACCTCGCCGCGATCCCGGGCCTGCTCGCGCGCGACCGCCAGAACTACGCACAGGACGCGCAGATCTCGATCCGCGGCTTCGGCGCACGCGCGACCTTCGGCGTGCGCGGCGTGCGCCTGTACACCGACGGCATCCCGGCGACGATGCCGGACGGCCAGGGCCAGGTGTCGCATTTCAACCTCGATTCGGCCGAGCGCGTGGAGATCCTGCGCGGGCCGTTCTCGGCGCTGTACGGCAACTCCTCCGGCGGCGTGATCCAGCTCTTCACCGCCGACGGCCGCGAGCCGCCGCAACTGGAGTTCGGCACGGTCGGCGCGCGCTACGGCCTGTGGCGCGCGAGCGCGAACGCGCGCGGCGTGGCCGGGCCGCTCGACTACAACCTCGACCTGACGCATTTCCAGACCGACGGCTACCGCGACCACAGCCGCGCGCAGCGCGAGTCGGGCAACGCCAAGCTCGGCCTCGACCTCGGCGATAGCGGCCGCCTGACCCTGCTCGCCAACACGCTGGCGCTGCCCGGCGCGCAGGATCCGCTCGGCCTGACCCATGCGCAGTTCGACGCCGACCCGCGCCAGGTCGCCGCGGTCGCGACGCAGTTCGACACGCGCAAGAGCGTGCACCAGGCGCAGGGCGGCGCGATCTGGGAACAGGACCTCGGCGGCGGCCACCAGCTGCGCCTGATGGGCTACGCCGGCCAGCGCGGCGTCGAGCAGTACCTCGCCGTGCCGGCCGCGGCGCAGGCCAGTCCGCTCAGTTCGGGCGGCGTGGTCGACCTCGCCAGCGACTACGGCGGCAGCGACGCACGCTGGAGCTGGCGCGGCGACCTCGGCGGGCGGCCGTTCGAGCTGACCGCCGGCCTCGCCTGGGACCGCCAGCAGCAGCATCGCCGCGGCTACGAGAACTTCGTCGGCACGCGCCTGGGCGTGCGCGGCGCGCTGCGCCGCGACGAGGACGACACCGTGTCGAACTTCGACCAGTACGCGCAGGCGACCTGGCGCCTCGCCGAACGCTGGTCGCTGACCGCCGGCGTGCGCCACAGCCAGGTGCGCTTCCGCTCCGCCGACCGCTACATCGTGCCCGGCAATCCCGACGACAGCGGCCACGTCGCCTACGCCGCGACCACGCCGGTGGCCGGCCTGATGTTCCGTGCCAGCGAGCGCGTGCACGCCTACGCCTCGTACGGCAAGGGCTTCGAGACGCCGACCTTCAACGAGCTGGGCTACCGCGCCGATGGCGGCGCCGGCCTCGCGTTCGACCTGCGCCCGGCGCGCAGCCGCAACGCCGAGCTCGGCCTGAAGCTGCGTCCGACCCAGGACATCGAGGCGAACCTCGCGCTGTTCCGCGCCGACACGCGCGACGAACTCGCCGTCGCGACCAGCATCGGCGGCCGCACGACCTACCAGAACATCGGCCGCGCGCGCCGCGACGGCCTCGAGGCCGCGCTGGACTGGCGCTTCGCGCCGGCGTGGACGCTGCAGCTGGCCTGGACGCGGCTCGACGCGACGTTCCGCAGCGGCTTCCTGACCTGCGCGACGTCGACCTGCACGACGCCGAACACGCCGGTCGCCGCTGGCGCGCGCATCCCGGGCCTGCCCAGGTCCGACCTGCACGCCGCGCTGCGCTGGGGCGGCGAGCGCGGCTGGCGCGCCGGACTCAGCGCCGATTACGTCGGCGCGGTCGTTGTCAACGACCGCGGCAGCGACGCCGCCCCGGCCTACACCGTCGCCGCCGCCGACCTCGGCTACGGCCGCGACCTTCCCGGCGGCCACCTGCGCCTGTTCGGCCGCATCGACAACCTGTTCGACCGCCGCTACGCCGGCTCGGTCATCGTCAACGACGCCAACGGCCGCTACTTCGAACCGGCCCCGGACCGCACGCTGATGCTCGGCGTGCAGTGGCGCTGGGTGCTGTAGGCGCGCCGCAGGCGCGATTGTCGGATAGCCCGGGCAAGCGAAGCGCCATGCGCTGGCGACACAACCTGTCGCGAGCGCATGGCATCCTGATCGCACCGAATGCCCGTTAGCCCGCAATGAACGTGCTTCCCACCCTTCCTGCCCGCTTCGCCGACTGCCTGCGCGCGGCGCGCTCGGTCCTGATCCTGAGCGGCGCCGGCATGTCGGCCGAAAGCGGAGTGGCGACCTTCCGCGGCGCGCGCGGCGGCCTGTGGTCCGACCACGACCCGGCGCAACTGGCGACCGCGCAGGCCTGGCGCGCCGATCCGGCGCTGGTGTGGGGCTGGTACCTGTGGCGCATGGCGCAGGTCCGCCACGCGCAGCCGCACGCCGGCTACCACGCGCTCGCCGCGCTGCGCGCGCGCGTGCCCGCGCTGCACATCGTCACGCAGAACGTCGACGACCTGCACGAACGCGCCGGCCTCACCGACGTGATCCACCTGCACGGCGAGCTGTTCGCGCACCGCTGTTTCGCCTGCGCGCGCCCGCACGCGCCCGTCGCGATCCCGGACGCCGCCGCGCACGCACCGCGCCTGCGCGTCGAGCCGCCGCGCTGCGCGCACTGCGGCGAGCGCATCCGTCCCGGCGTGGTCTGGTTCGGCGAATCGCTGCCGGAAGCCGCGTGGAACGCGGCGGTGACGCTCGCGAACCGCTGCGACCTGCTGCTCGTCGTCGGCACCGCGGGCGTCGTCTACCCCGCCGCCGGCCTGCCGGCGATCGCCCGCCGCGCCGGCGCCACCGTGGTCGAGATCAACCCGGAGGACACCGAATTGTCGGCCAGCGCGGACCTGTGCCTGCGCACGTCCGCGGCGCTCGGCCTTTCGGCCTGCGCGCAGGCCGTTGCGGCATCCGACGATCACGCCGGCGCGCGGTGTCGTCGACCCTGCCCGGCAAGACTGCCTTGACCAAAAGGACGGAAGCATCGTGAAGAGCGAGATCGGGGAGGCGCTGCATATCCGCCTGTCGCCGGAGCAGACGCGGCAGTTGCACGAGTGGGCGGCCCGGCGCACCGCGGCCGAAGTCGAGGCGGGATGCGAGCCATCGGGGTTCCACCTCGAGGTCGCAGTCAGCGGCGGCTATCCGTCGACCATCGAGGCGATCGCAGGCGCTGAGCGCCTCGATCTGGGCGACGTGGAAGTCGTGGTGGTGGCGGGGGAGTGAGTTTCCAAACACGGGGAGGGAGTGATGGTTGAGCTGGAACGCGGGAACGATGAGGCCTTCTGGAGCGCATTGCTGGCAAAGCTCATCGACAAGGGGCGACGCATTCCAAAGTTCCAGGTCGAGCGTGCGGTCGGGCCGATCCTGGGGTTCTTTCTGGACCAGGCGATATCGCATCTGCTTGGCAGCAAAGTGGTCACCCTGGCGGCGGAATTTCCGCTGAAGAAACCGGGGAACAGGCAGTCGACGAACATCGACTGGCTGATGTACGACCAGCAGAAAGGGGAGCTGGTGCTGCTGGAATTGAAGACCGAACCCGGGAGCTTTCGGAGCGAGCAGTTCGATACCTACCTTGCGCTCGCCAACCAAGAGGCTCCTTGGACGGACATGAAAAAAGCCTTCCACTCGATCCGCGATGCTTCCGCGTACAGCCGGAAATACGACTACGTGGCAAAGCAATTGGAGGCGGTGTCCGCCACCTGCGCTGGCATCGAACGGGCGCAGGTAAGGGTCTTGTATCTCGCCCCCAAGTCGGCCGCCGAATCGTTCCGCCGGGCGCTCGCTGAATTCACGAAGGAACATCCCGGCTCGGCGCTTGGAGATCGTGTGGAGTTCCGGTCCTTCGAGGACCTGAGGGGAAGCGCGCATGCCGCTGGCGAGTTCGATTTCGCGCGCTACCGCGACATCCTGTATGACGCGTTGCTCTTATTGGACAAGAACGACGAGGACGATGCCGGCGGCCCGCCGGGCGTGGTCGGATCGAACTATCGCGGGCTGGTTCCTCTGGATGAAGCGCTCGCGCTGTGCAAGGGCGCCGAGCCGGTCATCGTCGGCTTTGCGGGCGGCGAGCGCGAACTGCAGCGACAGGATGTCGCGCGTCTCGAGGAGCGTCTGTACAAGTGGGATTGGGCGGGCGATGCCGGCAAGGGCACGATCGGCACCAAGGCGACTGGCAACTGGATCGACGGTGCGACGTTCGTCGAGATCGTCGAAGCCGTGCGCTCGCGCCGGTTGCGCAGCGAGGCCGACGTCCAGCGCATTGCCGCGCGCATCGGCGATGCGCTCAGGGTCAATCCGGACCTGAAGCTCGGCCAGCTCATCGAGCGCGTGTCGCGCGACGCGGCGCTCGCGCTGGACGAGATGACGGACGACGATCTGGTCGACGCCCTGGCGGCGCGGCAGTAGGTAGCGAGCCTTCCGGCTGGTGGCGTGCCCATCAGCCGGAAGTCGTTCTCGCCAGCGCGATCACCGAGAAATTGTCGGGCGCGCCCGCGCGAGGTACGGCGTGTCGCGTCGCCGCAATCAGCGTCGGCGGATCACCGGACGCACGAAGGATTCGATGCCAATCCGCCTCGGCCAGCACGTCGTGCACGCCGTCGCTGCACGGTACGAGCAGGTCGCCCATCGCCAGCCGTGCCTCGACGCGATGGATCGAGAAATCCGAGTCGTCGGGATCGGTGCCGATGCAGTCCGTCAGCATGTCGTAGAGGCTGGCGTACTCGACGCCTTCGCCCGCGATCCCGGCATCGCGCAACCGTTGCAGCTCGGTGTGGTCGCGGCTAAGCTGGCCGATGTCGCCGTCCGCCCGCCGCAGATAGGCGCGGCTGTCGCCGCAGTTCAGGATCGCGACGCGATCCTCACGCACCTGCGCGGCGACCAGCGTGCTCGCGCCGCCGCGCAGGCCGGGCGAGCGTTCGGCGCGATCGCATAGCCGCGTATGCGCTTCGCGCAAATGCCGGTTCGCCAGCAGGTCATCGCGCAGCCAGTCGGGGTGCTCGCGCACGATCGCCGGCAGCAGTTCGAGCAGGGTGCGGCTCACGCGGCCTGATCGCGGGCTGACCGCCAGGCCGTCGGCGATCGCCGCCAGCATCCCGTGGTCGATGACGACCTGCGCCTCGAGATCCATGGCTTGATGTACCCGCGTTCCGACGAGGACGGCGTCCTGCTGCCCCGGGGGCGAGCCGCGATGCGTGCAGAACGCAGCGTGCAGGTGCATGTCCGGTCCTCATCGAGGGATTCGAGGCCTCCAAATGGCGGCATGGATGCGACATGCGCTGTCGCATGCACCAACCACGATCGCCCCTCGGCGTGGGAATTTCGACATGCGGGGAGGTGCCAGTGGAGCAGAACGGATTCCGTGTCACGACGCTCGCGCACGCACCGGGTTTCGTCGCGGTCAGGTCGGGGGCGGAGCTCCGCATCGCCGGGCCCGCCACGGTCGTCTTCGAACTGCTCGAGTCCGGCTGCGGGTTTCTCGCGTTGACTGCATTCCGGCTAGCGGCGTCCGTGCAGGAGAACGTGGAGGCGTTCCTCGCAGTGCCGGGGTGCTTGCGTGCGCGGCTCGGAAGGCGGTCGCCCGGATACTGGCTGATCGCCCATTGGCGGGACGCCGCGGATCGGCGTTGCCACGCGAGCGGTTCGGGGCCCGAAGGGCAGGTCACGTCCGGCGCCGAATATCTGTGGCTGGTTCCGAAGCCGCAGGGCGTGGAGGACGGCGACTGGGTCGCAGCGGCCGAATCGCTCGCGACCGAGACCGGTCAGGGCGCGTTCGTGATCCGCCGGGCGCAGGACCGGCAGGCCGAGGTCCGCGGCACGGACGGTCGCGTGTGGGCGACGCTCGATGCGACTGCGGAGGTCATGTCCGCGCTGGGCGACCTGGCGCACGCGCGAGCCCGGACGGGCACCCTCGAGCGCGAGCGCATCCGTGACCTTCTGCAACGCGGCTCCGTCGCCGACGCAGCGGCCAGCGGCGAGGCAGCGACGGGGTCATCGGATGTGGTGCTCAGCGTGGCAACCGCGCACAGCATCGGCACACACTGGCTGTTCAAGCACATCGACGCATTGCCGGGGCCGCGGCTTTGACCGCCTGCAAGGAGCCTGACGGATGCAAGGCCGGCCCCGGTCAATCGTACGGCGGCTACTTTTCGTGAACCCTGTTCGGGCTATACGAGCAGCCCGATCCGGAGGACGCGGAACGACACCAGATGCACTTGTTGGCGCCATGTCCGTGACGATGCTTGTGTGTCGGGCTGTAGGAGCAGCCCGAGCCGTAGGACGACGAGCCGCAAAACTCGCACTTGCGTTCGTCGTCGGTGTGCTCGTGCTTCTTGTGCGGGCTGTACGAGCAGCCGCTTCCGTACGAGGTCGAATTGCAGTAGCGGCACTTGCTCATGCTCCCTCTCCTCCGTTTGGCACCACGACGTGTGTGCACCGGTGATGCGCCGGCTCGGTGGCCGGATCGTCCTGCACAGGCGATTTCTTCGGGCCGGCCGGTCGGGTGTGCACGTCAGTCCGGCAACTCGGCCAGCGCATCGAACATTTCCGTGCTCCGGCCGCTGAGGCTCCTGGCATAAGCCCACCGCACGAACTCGGCATCACGCGCGGCCTCGCAGCACAGGCGGTCGGAGTCCGGCACGATGCCGACCCTGCCCAGGTCGAGTCGATCCGCGTCCCAGCAGGTCTGCACCGTGACGTCCGCCTTCATGTGGCCATCGCTGTGGCCTTCGCACGCGTGGGCGAGCAGCTCGACCTCGTCGGTCGACAGGCGCACCAGTTCGCGCGGAAGCGATCGCGCGAACGCCGCGGCGCGCGGACCGTGGAACGGATCGTGGCCGTCGTTCCGGCGCTGCGAGTCGTGCAGGAACGCGAACAGTTCGACGACGGATGGATTGGCGCCGGTCAGTGCGGCCAGGCGAAGCCCGTTCAGTCGTACGCGCGCCCAGTGCGGAGCGCCGTGGATGCCGTGCCAATCGAGAACGAACTGCCGCCGGATCAGGCGGATCAACGTGCCGGAAATTGCCATCTGTGGCCCCCTGTGCATGCGACGGCGGCATCATCCGTGCGCGGGTGCGTGCCCACGCCGCCGGTCGTCGCATCTCCCCGCCGCAATATGTCATCGCGCTTGCCGTGCGGGCAAGCCAGCGCCGGGAGTCCGCGTCGTGCTTCGCCGGAACCCTCTCCCCACCGCTCTCCCGACCGCCATTCAGTGGAACCCGATCCCGCGCCGCCGCCCCTCCGGCTTCATCGCCTGCTCTACCGACAGCAGCCGCACGAGGCGCTCCGCGGTCGCGCGCTCGCCCGTCACGCGCATCTGCCGCAGCGCATTCGCGAAGTCGCCCGGGGTCAAATGGTCGAGGCGGTCGAGTTGCGCGAGCGCCGGGCGCAGCGCGTCGAGTGCTTCGCCGGTGTCGGCGACGACGCGCAACAGCAGCGCGCGGCGTTGTTCGCGCGTCAGGTAGTCGAACTTCACCTTGAAGTCGAAGCGGCGCAGCGAGGCGGCTTCGAGCGTGTCGACGAGGTTGGTCGAGGCGACGAAGATCCCGTCGAACGCTTCCATCTGGGTCAGCAGTTCGTTGACCTGGGTGACTTCCCAGCGGCGCTGCGCGCCGGCGCGGTCGCGCAGGAAGCCGTCGGCTTCGTCGATGACGAGGATCGCGCCGTCGCTGGTGGCCTGCGCGAACGCGGCGCGGATCCTCGCCTCGGTGCCGCCGACGTACTTGTCGAGCAGGTCGGAGGCGCGGCGCACCAGCACCGGGCGCTCGAGCACGCGGCCGAGGTGGTGCGCGAAGGCGGTCTTGCCGGTGCCGGGCGGGCCGTACAGGCACAGGCGCGCGCCGTGGCCGGTGGCGAGGCCGCGCGCGAGCGCGTCGAGGTCGCGGTCGGTGTTGAGGAAGGCCGGGTCGTAATGGGCGGGAAGGGCCGGCTCGGCCACCGTCGCCGCGTGGCCCATCGCGCGCAGCGAGGCGCCGATCACGCGCTCGGCGCAGGCATCGCGCGCGGCCTGGCTGCGACCGCGCAGCGTGCGCACGACGCGCGCGGCGCGTTCGGCCTGCGCCGGTGCGAGACCCTCGATCGCGGCGAGCCGCGCGAGGCAGGCGTCGGACACCTGGCCCGGCGCGAAGTAGCGTTCGAGCACGCGCCGGCGGATCGCCGCGCCGGGCGCGCGGAACTCGACCACGAGGTCGAAGCGGCGCAGGAACGCCGGGTCGATCGCGCCGATCGTGTTGCAGGCCCAGATCGCCGGTACCGGGTTCGATTCCAGTGTCTCGTTGACCCAGCTCTTGCGCAGGCGGTCGGGGTCGGCGCTGCGCGGGCGCGCGCCGAACAGCGCGAGCAGGGCGCCGTCCTCTTCGCTGCCGAACACGTCTTCGACCTCGTCGAACAGCAGCAGCTGGCGCGGGCGCGCGGCGAGCACCGACTGGCAGGCCGAGTAGGCGCGAAAGCGGCGCTGGCCGGAGATCGGATCGCCGTCGCTGTCGCAGTTGGGCACCTCATGCACGCTCGCGCGCAGCGGCCCGGCGAGCATGCGCGCGAACTCGGTCTTGCCGGTGCCGGGCGCGCCGTGCAGCAGGATGTTGACGCCGCGCTGGCGCCGCGAGAGCGCTTCGGCGAGATAGTCGCGCACGAGGTCGGCGTCGGCGACGTGCGCGTAGTCCTCCAGCGTCAGGCGCGGCGGTGGCGCCGGGCGCACCAGGTGACGCAGGAAGCCCGCCTCGTCGAAGCTCGGCGAGAGCAGCGCGTCGGCCAGACCGTCATTGAGCGCGGTCGGAAAGCTCAAGCCGATCGTGCCCGAGTCCAGGAAGCCGCTGCGGCGCAGCGTGCCGGCGGGTCGGTAGGCACCGGCCAGGTCCTGTGGCCGGCAACCGGTTGCGTGCCGCATCAGCTCGAGGAAGTCGCGTTCGGTCGTCACGGCCACGCGGTAGAAGTCGTGCACGTGGTTGACGCGCGCGGCGATCACCATCACGCGCAACAGCGCGCACTCGGTGCGGCCCAGGTGGAGCATGTCGCCGAGCCGCTCGATGTTGCGCGCGAGCCGATCGCGGCCGCCGCCGCGCCGCGCCTGCAGCGATCGCAACTGCCGTTCCACCGCCGCGCGCAGGTCGGCGGCGCCGGCGCGGCCGTCATACTCGTCGCTCTCCTCCAGCCCGAGCAGGGTCAGCACGTCGTGGTCGCGCAGGCGGCCGCGCTCGAACAGGCGCTGGTACCAGCCGCTGCCGGCGAGCATGCGTGTGGCCAGCAGCGCCGCCTCGCGCGCGAGCGGCGAGCGGAACGGGATCGGTGCGTAGGCGGCGGTCGCGGCCGTATCGATGGCGGACATGCAAGGTTCCTCGTCGCTTCGAGACGGCCATTGTCGGCAACGGTCACGACAGATCCTGTCGGATAGGGGTAGACTGCCGCGTCACTCCCGCCATCGAGGCCGCCATGTCCGATACGATCCAGCGCCATCTGGCGATGCTGAGCCTGATTCCGGCGTTGCCGCGCAAGACCACCGCCTCGCAGCTGCGCGCGCAGCTCGCCGCGCAGGGTTTCGACGTGCACGTGCGCAGCATCGAGCGCGACCTGCACAAGCTGTCGAACTTCGGCCTGGTCGACGACGGCGCCAAGCCGGCCGGCTGGTCGTGGGTCGCGGACCGGAAGGTGCCGACGCTGCCGCCGATGAGCACCGAGAACGCGCTCGCGCTGGAGCTGGTGCGGCGGCACCTGGCGGCGATCCTGCCGCGGCGCATGCTGGCGCTGCTCGAGCGGCCGTTCGACGAGGCGCGGCGCACGCTCGACCTGTTCGCCGAGGTGCCGGTCGGCCGCTGGAGCGAGCGCGTCGCGGTGCTGCCGGACGGTCCGCCGCTGCTGCCGCCGGAGGTCGCGCCGGACGTGCTCGAAGCGGTTTGCGACGCGCTGCTGCGCGGCCGCCAGCTGCAGGCGAGCTACCGCGCGATCGGCGCGCCGCGCGGCCGCCGCTACACGCTGCATCCGCTCGGCCTGGTCCATCGCGACGGCGTGTTCTACCTCGTCGCGACGGTCAACGACTACGACGATCCGCGCCACTTCGCGCTGCAGCGCATGGGCAGCGCGCAGGTGCAGGACGCGCCCGCGGCGCGGCCGGACGCCTTCGACCTCGACCGCCACATCCGCGAGCAGCGCGCATTCGAGTGGCCGCATGGCGAGACGGTGCGGCTGGAGCTGCGCGCCGACGCGTGGCTGGCCGAACACCTCGGCGAGCGCCGCCTCGCTGCCGACCAGGCCGTCGTGCCGTTGCGCGGCCGCGCCGGCATGTTCCGCGTCACCGCCACCGTCGCCGCGACCGAGCAGCTGTACTGGTGGCTGCGCAGCCTCGGCCCGAGCGTCGAGATCGTCAAGCCCGCGCGGCTGCGCAAGCGGCTGGCCGACGAGGTCGCGCAGCTCGCCGCGGCGTACCGCGTGTAGGCGCGGCTTCCGCCGGCGTCGCGGCGCGGCCTAGAATCGGCGCTCCCCGGGGGAGGGCATGCACATGGCGCGCGACGGGCACGCTCAGCGGCTGAAGGACAAACTGCGCGGGGCGGCGGACCACGCCGAGCCGTCGCGCATCCGCCTGCATCGCGCGATCAGCTGGCTGGCGCGCGCCGAGGCCGAGACGGACGACCACGACGCGTGCTTCGTGTTCCTGTGGATCGCGTTCAACGCGGCCTACGCACAGGAGCTGGGCGGCAGCGCCAGCGCGCGCGAGCAGCTCAAGGCGTTCTTCGCGCGCCTGCTCGCGCTCGACCGCGCCGGGCGCCTGGCGGCGCTGCTGCTGTCGCAGTTCTCCGGCCCGATCCGCACGCTGATCGAGAACCGCTACGTGTTCGAGCCGTTCTGGCGCGCGCTGCGCGAGCACGACGCCAGCGAGCGCTGGCAGGAGCAGTTCAGCGCCAGCCGCCGGGTCGCCACGCGCGCGATGGTCGGCGGCCAGGCCGGCACCGTGCTCGAGGTCGTGTTCGACCGCCTGTACGTGCTGCGCAACCAGCTCGTGCACGGCGGCGCGACCTGGAGCAGCCAGGTCAACCGCGCCCAGGTGCGCGACGGCGCCAACCTGCTGATGGCGATCGTGCCGGTCGTGATCGAGCTGATGCTGGACCACCCGGCGGCCGACTTCGGCGACATCCTCTATCCGGTGTTGCCGGACTGAGCCCGGCATCCGACGCGACACGAACTGTCGCCAGCGGCTCGCACACTGGCGCCTCGAACGAGGAGGAGCAGCCGTGGCCGGTACCAGCGCGACGACACCCCGATTGTCCAAATCCCGCGTCCAGTCCGGCCGCCAGTGCCACAAGCGGCTGTGGCTGGAACTGCACCGGCGCGACGCGGCGCAGTGGAGCGAGGCGGCGCAGGCGGTGCTCGACGCCGGCACGCAGTTCGGCGAGCTGGCGCGCGAGCTGCTCGGCGGCGGCGTGCTGATCGAGGCCGACCACCTGCACGTGGACGACGCGCTGGCCGAGACGGCGGCCGCGCTGGCGCTGCCGCGGCGGCAGGCGCCGCGCCTGTTCGAGGCCGCGTTCTCGCACCGCGGCGTGCGCGTGCGCGTCGATGCGCTCGAACGCGGCCGCCGCGGCGACACCCTGGTCGAGGTCAAGTCGACCGCCTCGGTCAAGGACGAGCACCTGTGGGACTGCGCGATCCAGACCTGGGTCGCGCGCGGCGCCGGCCGCGCGATCGCCAAGGTCGTGCTGGCGCACGTGGACACGGCGTTCGTGTATCAAACGCCGGGCGACTACCGCGGCCTGCTGCACCGGGTCGACATCACCGCCGAGGTCGAGGCGCGGCTGCCGGAGATCCCGCGCCTGGTCGCCGAACTCAAGCGCGTCGCGGCCGGGCCGATGCCGGCGATCGCGACCGGCGCGCACTGCGCGCAGCCGTACGACTGCCCGTTCTTCGAGCACTGCCGCGCGGCCGAGCCGCCCGGTCCCGAGTACCCGGTCGACCTGCTGCCGCACGCGGTCGGCGTGATCGCGCGCCTGCTCGCCGCCGGCTACACCGACCTGCGCAAGGTGCCGACCAGCGCGTTGCCGCCGGGCCGGCTGCAGCGCATCGCGCGCGTCACGCGCACCGGCCGCGCGCATGTGTCGCCGAAGCTGCCGCGCCTGCTCGCCGCGATCGCGTATCCGCGCTACTACCTCGACTTCGAGACGGTCAGCTTCGTCGTGCCGCGCTGGCCCGGCACGCGGCCATTCCAGCCGGTGCCGTTCCAGTTTTCGTGCCACGTCGAGCAGCGCCCCGGCGAGCTCGCGCACGCGGACTTCCTCGACCTGTCCGGCGCCTCGCCGCTGCGCGCGTTCGCCGAATGCCTGCTCGCCACGCTCGGCACGCACGGGCCGGTGCTGGTGTGGAACCGCGGCTTCGAGGCTGCGCCCCTGCGCGACCTCGCCGCGCTGTTTCCGGACCTGGCCGACGCGCTGCTCGGCGTGGCCGAACGCCTGCTCGACCTGCTGCCGCTGTACCGCGCGCACTACTACCACCGCGACATGCGCGGCTCGTGGTCGATCAAGCGCGTGCTGCCGACCGTCGCGCCGGAGCTCGCCTACGACGAGCTCGCGATCGGCGACGGCAACGCGGCGCAGGCCGGCTACCTCGAGGCGATCGACGCCGCCACGCCGCCGCAGCGGCGCGCCGCGCTGCACGCGGAGCTGAGCGCGTACTGCCGCCGCGACACCGAAGCGATGCTGCGCCTGATGACGCCACCGGCGCCGCGCCGTGCGCCGCGCGCGGCCGGTGCATCGCCGCCCGCGTGACGCGCCGCGCGAATTCGCCGATCATGCGCGCCGGTCCATCACCGGAACAATGCGGCAGGTGCGGACGCGGCGCGGCGGGAAGCGCGTCGCCGGCGGCGCCTGCTTCCACGCCATGCAGACCTTTCCACCGATTTCCTTGATCGGCGCGCCGACCGACATCGGCGCCGGCCACCGCGGCGCGTCGATGGGGCCGGAGGCGCTGCGCGTCGCCGGCCTGGCGCCGGCGCTCGCCGCGCGCGGGCTCGACGTGGTCGACCGCGGCAACGTCAGCGGTCCGCTCAACCCGTGGCTGCCGCCGCTCGGCGGCTACCGCCATCTGGCCGAAGTGGTCGCCTGGAACCGCGCGGTGATGCGCGCGGTCGCGGCCGAGCTGGCCGGCGGCCGCCTGCCGATCCTGCTCGGCGGCGACCATTGCCTGGGCATCGGTTCGATCACTGCGGTCGCGCGCCACTGCCGCGAGCAGGGCAAGCGCCTGACCGTGCTCTGGCTCGACGCGCACGCGGACTTCAACACCAGCGCGATCACGCCGTCGGGCAACGTCCACGGCATGCCGGTCGCGTGCCTGTGCGGCTTCGGGCCGGCCGAGCTGACCGACCTCGGCGGCGCCGCGCCTGCGCTGACGCCGGACCGCATCCGCCAGATCGGCATCCGCTCGGTCGATGCCGGCGAGAAGAAGCTCGTGCACGACGTCGGCCTCGACATCTACGACATGCGCTACATCGACGAGGTCGGCATGAAGCGCGTGATGGAGGAGGCGCTGGCGGGCCTGCGCGAGGACGACCACCTGCACGTCAGCTTCGACATCGACTTCCTCGACCCGTCGATCGCGCCCGGCGTCGGCACCACGATCCCGGGCGGGCCGAACTACCGCGAGGCGCAGCTGTGCATGGAGATGATCGCCGACAGCGGCCGCCTCGGCTCGCTCGACATCATGGAGCTGAACCCGGCGCTGGACGTGCGCAACCAGACCGCGATCCTCGCCGTCGACCTGGTCGAGAGCCTGTTCGGCAAGTCGACCTTGATGCGGGATTGACGCGCCGGCCGCGCTGCGCGCGTCCAGCCGACGACGGCGGACTTCGCAGGCTGGACGGCCGCAGGCCGGCCGGCGGGCGCCTCAACGCTCGAAGCCGTTCGCGAACAGCGGATCGGCCAGCGGTGGCGGGTCGAACACGATCACGTCGTAGCTGAGGCTGGCCGGCGCGCCGCCGCCGCTGAGGCCGCTGATCGTGACGCGGTAGGTCACGTCGGCGGCCGGCTGTGCATAGGTCACGCCTTGCGGCTTCCAAACCAGCGTGTTGTCGCCGTAACCGTTCGTGATCGCCTCGTAGCTCGGCGCGCCGAGCGGCACGCCGTTGCGCGTCATGCTGACCGTGGCGCGGCTGAAATCGGCGCCCGGCCACGAGAACGACCAGCGGTTCGAGCGCTGCGGCAGCAGCGGCCACGGCACGTAGCCGCGCGGCGGCCAGGCCACGCCATTCGGCGTCGGCGGGCGCGCGCCCCAGCCCGACAGCACCCACAGCGCGTTCGCGGCCCATTGCGACCCCGACGGGATCGAGCCGGAATCCATCTGCGCCTGCGGCGGATACAGCAGCCAGCGGCGGTGGCCGGCCGCCTCGTTGCCGGTGCCGGCGTCGTCCATGTACAGGTCGACCGCGGCCGGGCCGGCGGCGAGGCTGCTCGATCCGAGCGCGATGTTCGATTGCCCGGCCGCGCTCGCGCCGTCCTGCGTCCAGCAGGTCCAGCTGCTCGGCGGACTGTGGCTGAGCGAACGGTTCGCGCTGAACATCAGTGCGGCGGCCTGCGTGCCAGTGGCCTGGCTGCCGCCGGCCAGCGCGACCGTGCCGGGCAGGCCGGCCAGCGCGCGGTAGACGTTGACGCGGCCGATCGTCGCCTCGCGGTAGGCGGAGGCGGTGGTGCCGGCGAGGCAGCCGGCGACGCCGCCGCTCCAGCCGGGCGCGACGTCGCCCTGCGGCAGGTAGACGCCGCGGTAGATCGCGGTGACCTGGTCGCGGTTTTGCGGGTCGACCACGACCGCCGGCACGCCGGCGGTGGTCGCGACCGGCCACGGCTGCAGCGCGGCCGGCGCGGCGCCGGCCGTGTCCAGCCGCGGCGCCGGGCCGAGCTGCGCGTCGTCGGCCGCGCCGGCGGCGCCGAGCGCGAGGGCGAGGGTGAGCGCGAGCGGGGCGCGCGGGAGCATGAGGATCGACATGAGGCGGGCGAGGCTCGCAGATCGCGCGGCGCGAATCCGCGCAGGCGGCGTGAAGAAACGGTCAAGCGCTCTTCTAGCCCTCCCCTTCAAGGGGAGGGTTGGGTGGGGATGGTGTTCGACGCGGTGATGTCTGGTGGGCAAAAGCATCGCGGCTGAAGCCGCTCCTGCCGCCGCCGCGGGTCTGCCGGCCGCGCACTGGTGCGGCCGCGCGCGGCGGAGTAGCGTGCCGTTCCCAGCTTGGCCCGGGAGACGTCCATGAAGCTCGTCGTCAATGGCCGCGCGCACGAGGTCGACGCGCCGGCCGACATGCCGCTGTTGTGGGTGCTGCGCGACCTGGTCGGCCTGACCGGCACCAAGTTCGGCTGTGGCATGGCGCTGTGCGGCGCCTGCACCGTGCACGTCGGCGGCCAGCCGGTGCGCGCCTGCGTGACGCCGGTGGCGGCGGTCGCGGGGCAGCCGGTCACGACGATCGAAGGTCTGTCGCCGGATGGCACGCATCCGGTGCAGCGCGCCTGGCAGGAGGTCGACGTCGTGCAGTGCGGCTACTGCCAGTCCGGCCAGATCATGGCCGCGGCCGCGCTGCTCAAGCAGAACCCGGCGCCGAGCGATGCCGACATCGACACCGCGCTGGCCGGCAACCTGTGCCGCTGCGGCACCTACCAGCGCATCCGCGCGGCGGTGCATCGCGCGGCGGAGCTGCAGAAGGGCGCGGCCGGATAGCGCCGACGACCCCTCCGGGTCGTCGGCCCGGCCGCGCGACCGGCAGGGATGCCGGGCCGGAACCCCGCGCCATGGATGGCTGCTTGCGCACGATTGCATCGGAGTCGCCATGAGTACCGTCATCGACACGTCACGTCGCGCTTTCCTGTCAACAACGGCCGTTGCCTCGGCCGGCCTCGTCGTCGCCTGCTGCATCCCGCCGACGCTGCGCAAGGCATTGGCCGAGGCCGCGCCGGCGGCCAAGGCGCCGGTGGCGCCGAACGCGTTCATCCACATCGCGCCGGACAACCGCGTGACGATCCTGCTCAAGCATTCGGAGATGGGGCAGGGCGTGTGGACCTCGCTGCCGATGGTCGTCGCCGAGGAGCTCGGCTGCGACTGGGCCACGATCCAGGTCGAGCACGCGCCGGTCGCGCCGGCGTATGCGCACACGGTGTTCGGCCTGCAGATGACCGGCGGCTCGACCAGCACGTGGGAGTCGTTCGACCAGTTGCGCATGGCCGGCGCGGTCGCGCGCGAGCTGTTGGTCGCCGCTGCGGCGGCGCGGCTCGACACGGCGCCGGCGAACTGCCGCGTCGAGCGCGGCTACGTCTTGCACGATGCCCGCCGCGTCAGTTTCGGCGAGGTAGCCGCGGCCGCGGCGAAGCTGCCGACGCCGGCCAACGTCAAGCTCAAGGACGCTCGCGACTGGACCCTGATCGGCCAGCCGACGCGGCGCCTGGACAGCCTCGCCAAGACCACTGGCCGCGCCGAGTTCGGCTTCGACGTGAAACGGCCGGATCTTGCCGTCGCGCTGGTCGCGCGCGCGCCGGTGTTCGGCGCGACGCTGAAGACGTTCGATGCGCGCAAGGCCAAGGCGATGCCCGGCGTCATCGACGTCGTGCAGGTGCCGAGCGGCGTCGCCGTGCTTGGCAAGCATTTCTGGGCCGCCAAACAGGGGCGCGATGCGCTCGTGCTCGACTGGGACGAAGGCGCGTTCGCGCGCACCTCGACCGCCTCGTTGCGCGAGCAGTACCGCGCACTCGCGGCGACGCCGGGTGCGCCGGCGAAGGCCGCCGGCGACGTCGAGGCGGCGCTGAAGGCGGCCTCCGGCGTGATCGAGGCCGAGTACGAGGTGCCGTTCCTCGCGCACGCGCCGATGGAGCCGCTCAACTGCACGGTCGAGCTCGGCCCGGACGGCTGCGAGATCTGGACCGGCACGCAGTTCCAGGGCGTCGACCAGGGCACCGTCGCCAAGCTGCTCGGGCTGAAACCCGAGCAGGTGCGCCTCCACACGATGTTCCTCGGCGGCGGCTTCGGCCGCCGTGCGAACCCGCAGTCGGACTTCGTCGTCGAGGCGGTGCAGGTCGCGCGCGCGGCCAAGCGCCCGGTCAAGGTCGTGTGGACGCGCGAGGACGACATCCACGGCGGCTACTACCGGCCGATGTGGCTGTCGCGGCTGCGCGCGGCGCTCGGCAAGGACGGCAAGCCGGTCGCGTGGGCGCACACGCTGGTCGGCCAGTCGATCATGGCCGGTACGCCGTTCGCGGCGTCGATCAAGAACGGCGTCGACGGCAGCTCGGTCGAGGGCGCCGCCGACTCGCCCTACCTCGCCGCGATCGCGGCGCACCGCGTCGACCTGCACTCGCCGACCAGCCCGGTCACGGTGTTGTGGTGGCGCTCGGTCGGGCACTCGAACACCGCGTTCGTGGTCGAGAGCTTCATCGACGAACTCGCGCACGCGGCCAGGCAGGACCCGCTCGAATACCGCCGCGCGCTGCTGCCGAAGGATTCACGCGAACGCCGCGCGCTCGACCTCGCCGCGGCGAAGTTCGGCTGGGGCCAGCCGTTGCCGCAAGGCCACGCGGCCGGGCTCGCGGTGCACGCCTCGTTCGGCAGCTACGTCGCGCAGGTCGCCGAGGTGTCGCTGCAGGACGGCAAGCCGCGCGTGCACCGCGTGGTCTGCGCTATCGACTGCGGCCCGGTCGTCAACCCGCTCACGGTCGAGGCGCAGATGCAGTCCGGCATCGTGTTCGGCCTGTCGGCCGCGCTGTACGGCGAACTGACGTTCAAGGACGGCCGCGTCGAGCAGGGCAATTTCCACGATTATCCCGTGCTGCGCCTGCCCGACATGCCGCGCGTCGAGGTGCACATCGTGCCGAGCACCGACAAGATGGGCGGCTGTGGCGAACCTGGCACGCCGCCGATCGCGCCGGCGGTCGGCAACGCGCTGTTCGCGCTGACCGGCCAGCGGTTGCGCCGCCTGCCGTTCAGGCTCGCCTGAGCGGCTGCGGCCTCCACAAGCATCGCGCCTGCCGGCGCTCCCACGGAAGCAGGGTGGCTTTGGGTGGGAGCGGCGGAAGCCGCGATGCGGTTGCCTTCTGCAGGCACAGGCATCGCGCCTGCCGGCGCTCCCACAACGGCCATGGCGCGCCTCAGGCCGCGCGCGCCGCCTCGGCGATCTTCTGCGCGGTGAAGCCGAAGAACTCGAACAGCTTGCCGGCCGGCGCCGACTCGCCGAAGCGGTCGATGCCGATCACGCTGCCGTTGCCGCGCACGTACTTCCACCACAGCGCGCTGCTGCCGGCCTCGATCGCGACCTTCGGCACCGCGGCCGGCAGCACCTGCGCCTGGTAGGCCGCGTCCTGGCGGTCGAACGTCTCGGTCGACGGCATCGACACGACGCGCGTCGGCAGGCCTTCGGCGTCGAGCAGCTGCTTGGCCGCCAGCGCGAGGCCGACCTCCGAGCCGGTCGCAATCAGGATCCGCGCCGGCGCGCCGTCAGCCTCGGCCAGCACGTAGCCGCCGCGCTCGATCGCGGCGATCTGCGTGTCGCTGCGCGGCACGAACGGCAGGTTCTGGCGCGACAGCGCGAGCGCGGTCGGCGCGTTCGCGCGCTCAAGCGCGAGCTTCCACGCGACGGCGGTCTCGACCGTGTCGCACGGGCGCCAGACCTCGAGGTTCGGGATCAGGCGCAGGCTCGACACGTGCTCGATCGACTGGTGCGTCGGGCCGTCCTCGCCCAGGCCGATCGAGTCGTGCGTGAACACGTGGATCACGCGCAGGTTCATCAGCGCGGCCATGCGGATCGCGTTGCGGCTGTAGTCGCTGAAGGTCAGGAACGTGCCGCCGAACGGGATGAAGCCGCCGTGCAGCGCGAGGCCGTTCATGATCGCGGCCATGCCGAACTCGCGCACGCCGTAGCCGACGTGGCGGCCGGTGCCGGCGCCGGTCAGCAGCGGCGCGTCCTTCCACGCGGTCAGGTTCGAGCCGGTCAGGTCGGCCGAGCCGCCGATCATCTCCGGCAGCGCCGGCGCGAACGCCTCGAGCGCGAGCTGGCTGGCCTTGCGCGTGGCGACCGTCTCGGCCTTCGCGTTGGCGCCGGCGATCAGCTTCGCGGCGACCTGCGCGAAATCGGCCGGCAATTCGCCGGACAGGCGGCGCAGCAGTTCGGCCGCCTCGGCCGGATAGGCGGCGCGGTAGGCATCGAAGCGGCGCGTCCAGTCGGCCTCGCACGCGGCGCCGTCGGCGCGCGCGTCCCAGCCGGCGTAGACGTCGTCGGGGATCTCGAACGGCGCATGCGCCCAGTCGAGCGCCGCGCGCGTCGCGGCGAGCTCGGCCGCGCCGAGCGCCTCGCCGTGCGCCTTGGCGGTGCCGGCGCGGCTCGGCGCGCCCTTGCCGATCACGGTGCGGCAGACGATCAGGCTCGGCTGCGCGGTGTGGCGCCTGGCCTCGGCGATCGCGGCGTCGACCGCGTCGACGTCGTGGCCGTCGACCGGGCCGATCACCTGCCAGCCGTAGGCGCGGAAGCGCGCCGCGGTGTCGTCGGTGAACCAGCCCTGCACCTGGCCGTCGATCGAGATGCCGTTGTCGTCGTACAGCGCGATCAGCTTGCCGAGCTGCCAGGTGCCGGCCAGCGAGCAGGCCTCGTGCGAGATGCCTTCCATCAGGCAGCCGTCGCCGAGGAACACGAAGGTGTGGTGGTCGACGACCGCGTGGCCGGGGCGGTTGAACTCGGCCGCGAGCAGCTTCTCGGCCAGCGCGAGGCCGACCGCGTTGGCCAGGCCCTGGCCGAGCGGGCCGGTGGTGGTCTCCACGCCCGGCGTGATGCCGACTTCCGGATGGCCCGGCGTCTTGGAGTGCAGCTGGCGGAAGTTGCGCAGCTCGTCCAGCGGCAGGTCGTAGCCGGACAGGTGCAGCAGCGCGTACAGCAGCATCGAGCCGTGGCCGTTGGACAGCACGAAGCGGTCGCGGTCGGCCCAGGCCGGATTGGCCGGGTTGTGCTTGAGGTGGCGCGTCCACAGCGCGACGGCGATCTCGGCCATGCCCATCGGCATGCCGGGGTGGCCGGACTTGGCCTGTTCGACCGCGTCGGCGGCGAGGAAACGGATCGAATGGGCGAGACGGGCGGTATCGACGCTCGACGCGGCCAGCGGTTGCGCGCTGCTCATGGACTGCACTCCACGGGGGATTGCCGGGCCTGCGTCTTCTGCTGGTTGTGCACGAGGATGCGCCAGACCGCGGCGTAAAGGGACTTGCGAAGGGATGGCACCGGCGAGGGTCGGTGCACGGGGTGGCGCATCATATCACGCGGGGCTGGGCTAGCCGGACGCGACGGATCGGGCGCGCTTTCAAGCCCTCCCCTTCAAGGGGGTGAGCCGGGCTTCCGAGCGATGCCATCGGGCATCGCGAGCCGGCGAACGGCCGCACAGGGATGTGCGGACCGGGCTTGCGAGCGCAGGGATGCGCGAGGGGTGGGTGGGGATGGGGTTGTTTCTACGTCACCGTGTTTACGAAAACCGACCCGCATCCCTGCGTTTCCGCTCGCATCCCTGCGAGCGGGTTACTTTCTCTTGCTTGTCCAAGAGAAAGTAACCAAAGAGAAGGACACCCCAACAGCGGCGCCCTCCGGGCATCCTGCCCTGCGGGTGCGTGGTCGCCGGCCGGGGTTCGCCGACGGCACGTCCGTGTGCCGACGGCGAACGCGCGCGCATCGTGCGCGCGCCCCTGCGGGCTGATCCGTCCGGCGCCCACCGCCGCTGACGGGGACCCGGTAAAGCAGCGCGCTCCTGCGCGCAGAAGCGGGAGCGACAAGCCCCACAGGAGTGACGCGCACAACGTATCGGTAACTGAGACCGGCGGCGTCTACAATGCACGGCTCGTCCGCCGCGCCGCCGCCATGAACGCGATCCCGAATCGAAAGCACGACTACGAAGCCGGCAAGCTGGCCAAGCGCCTGCGCCACCAGGTCGGCCAGGCGATCGCCGACTTCAACATGATCGAGGATGGCGACCGCGTCATGGTTTGCCTGTCCGGCGGCAAGGATTCCTACACGCTGCTCGACATCCTGCTGAAGCTGCAGGCGAAGGCACCAGTGCGCTTCGAGCTGACCGCGGTGCACCTGGACCAGAAGCAGCCCGGCTACGATCCGGACGTGCTGCCGGCGTACCTGCGCGCGCTCGGCGTGCCGTTCCACATCGTCGAACAGGACACCTACAGCGTCGTCAAGCGCGTGATCCCGGAAGGCAAGACGATGTGCAGCCTGTGCTCGCGCCTGCGCCGCGGCTCGCTGTACACGTTCGCGGCCGAGCAGGGCTTCACCAAGATCGCGCTCGGCCACCACCGCGACGACATCGTCGAGACGCTGTTCCTGAACCTGTTCCACCAGGCCACGCTGAAGGCGATGCCGCCGAAGCTGCGCTCGGACGACGGCCGCAACGTGCTGATCCGCCCGCTGGCGTACTGCGCCGAGGCCGACATCGCCGAATACGCGCAGCAGCAGGGCTTTCCGATCATGCCGTGCAACCTGTGCGGTTCGCAGGAGAACCTGCAGCGCAAGGCGATCAAGGCGATGCTGGCCGAGTGGGACGCGAAATTCCCCGGCCGCGTCGAGAACATCTTCCGCGCGCTCGGCAACGTCGCGCCGTCGCAGCTGGCCGACCGCAGCCTGTTCGACTTCGCCGGCCTCGGCGCGAACGCCGCCGCGCCGCGCGCCGACGCGCACGCCTGGCTGGCCGGCCGCGAGCCGGCCGAGTAAGCCTTTTCCGAATCCCCAATCCCCAATCCCGGCCCCTACATGTTCTTTCGCAACCTGACCCTGTTCCGCTTCCCCGAAAGCGTCGTCAACTCCCTCGAAAGTCTCGAAAATGACCTCGATCAGCGCCGATTGCGCCCGTGCGGTCCGCTCGAGCTGGCGACCCGCGGTTTCGTCTCGCCCTACGGTCGCAACGACGAGGCGCTGGTGCACCGGCAGGGCGCCTTCTCGCTGCTGGCGATCGGTGCCGAGGAACGCATGCTGCCGGGCGTGGTGGTCAACGAGGCGCTCGCCGCCAAGCTGGCCGAGATCCATGAAAAGGAAGGCCGCCGCGTCGGCGCGAAGGAGCGCAAGCGCCTGAAGGACGAGGTCATGACCGACCTCATGCCGCGCGCGTTCATCCGCCCGTCACGCCGCTCTGCTTATCTGGATGCCAAGGACGGCTGGTTCGTGGTCGACAGCGCCAGCCGCAAGGCGGCCGAGGACGCGGTCAGCGAGGTGCGCGAGGCGCTCGGGTGCTTCCCGGCCACGCCGATGGCGCCGGAGGAATCGCCGCGCACGCTGATGACGGCCTGGCTGGTCGACGGCAACTTGCCGGCCGGCCTGGCGCTGGGCGAAGAGTGCGAGCTGCGCGACCCGGCCGAGGCCGGCGCGATCGTGCGCTGCCGCCGGCAGGACCTTGAATCGGACGAGGTGCGGGAGCATCTGAAGTCGGGCAAGCAGGTGTTCCAGCTCGGCCTCGTGTTCGACGACCGCATCAGCTTCGTGCTCGGCGAGGATCTGGTCGTGCGCAAGCTGCGCTTCCTCGACGCCGTGCTCGACCAGCTCGACGACAGCGCCGAGTCGGCGCGCGCCGAGCTCGACGCGAGTTTCGCGCTGATGACGCTCGAGCTGAAGAACCTGTTCGCGCAGCTGGAACAATGGTTTGGAGTCCCCCGCCCGGGCGAGAGCGGCTAGGCGGGGTCGACGGAGAAGAAGAAGTGGATCTTGCGAACGACTACCTTGAACTGGCCACGCCGACCGGCGACACGATCAAGGTGTTGCGCAAGAGCCACCCGCAGGCGCGCCGCCTGCGCCTGACCGTGACGCCGGGCGGCGCGCGCGTGACCTACCCGGAAGGCACGCATCCGGCACAGGTGTTCGCGTTCCTGCGCAAGCACGGCGAATGGCTCGAGCGCAAGCTCGACGAGCTCAACCTCGGTTCGGCGCCGCCGCCGCTCAAGCCCGGTGCGGCGACCGTGATCCCGCTGCGCGGCGAAACCACGCGCCTGTCCTGGCGCGACGGCCCGTATCCGCGCATCGAGCAGGTCGACGACCGCCTCGTGCTGACGCTGCCGCGCCCGCACGGCAAGGCGACGCTGCCGGCCGCGCGCGCGCTGCTGCGCTCGTTCCTCGAGGCGCAGATCCGCCGCGACGTCAGCCGCTACCTCGCGCGGTACTGCCCGGAGCTGGAGCGCGCGCCGACCGGCGTCAAGCTGCGCCCGCTCAAGAGCCTGTGGGGGAGCCTGGACACGCGCGACCGCGTCACGCTCGACCTCGCGCTCGCGCTGGCGCCGCCGGCCGCGCTGAAATACGTGGTCGTCCACGAACTGTGCCACCTGCGCATCCGCAGCCATGCGCCGCGCTTCTGGGCGCTGGTCGAGAAGCTCTACCCGGAATGGCGCGAGCAGCGCGACTGGCTGCGTATCCACGGCCAGGCGCTGAAGGCCGAGCTGAACCGCCTGATCCAGCCGGGCCAGGCGTAGCAGCGCCGCGCGACCGTACGCCGCGGCGCGTGGCGCCGCCGCGCCAACAACACGCGCCCTGTCCGGGTCGTCCGCTACGGCTGCTCGAAGCCGTCGGCGAACACGCGGTCGTTCGCCAGCACCGTGAAGGCGTGGCTGGCCGAGTCGACGCTGGTATTGCCGGCGACGTCGGTCGCGCGCGCCCTGGCGGTGTGCAGGCCGTCGGCGAGCGGCGCGGGCATCGCGAACAGCCACTGGCCCGCCGCGTCCGCGCTGGTGCTGCCGATCGCGCTGCCGTCGACGAGCACCGTCACCGTGCTGCCCGGTTCGGCGGTGCCCGACACCGCGGGCCGGTTGTCGAGGGTGACGCTGCCGTCGGCCGGGGTCGCCAGCACCGGCGCCGGCGGCGGCGTCGTGTCGATCGTGAACATGTGCGGGGCCGAGTCCGGGCTGGTGTTGCCGGCCGCATCGGTCGCACTCGCCTTGACCGTATGTGCGCCGTCGGCCAGCGCCGTCGCCGGCGTGAACGACCAGTGGCCGGCCGCATCGGCCGTGGCCGTGCCGACGACCGCGCCGTCCACGCTGACGGCTACGAGGCTGGCCGGCTCGGCCGTGCCGCTGATGGCCGGCTGGTTGGCGTTGGTCGTGCTGCTGTCGGCCGGTGTCGCCAGCACCGGCGCCGGCGGCGGTGTCGTGTCGATCGTGAACGTGTGCGGGGCCGAGTACGGGCTGGTGTTGCCGGCCGCATCGGTCGCACTTGCCTTGACCGTGTGCGCGCCATCGGCCAAGGCGGTGGACGGCGTGAATGCCCAGTCCCCGCCCACGGACGCGGCGACCGTGCCGGCGATGCCGCCATCGATGTAGGTCGTCACCATGCTGTTGGCCTCGGCCGTGCCGGCAAAGGTCGGGCGGTTGTCGTTGCCGACGCTGCCGTTCGCCGGCGTGAGCAGCACCGGCGCCGGCGGCGGCGTAGTGTCGATGGTGAAGCTCGTCGGCGCGCTGCGCAGGCCGAGGTCGCCCTGGTCGTACACCGCCGCCTGCACCTGGTGGACGCCAGTGCCGAGGGCGGTCGGGATCGTTGCGCTGAAGGTGCCCGCGCCGTCCGCCGTCGTCACGAGCTGCAGCGCGCCGTCGACGAAGAGCGCGACGCCGCGACTGGCCTGCGCGCCGCTGCCGGTGACGACCGGCGTGGGGTTGCCCACGTAGCTGCCGTTGGCGGGTGTATGCACGACCGGCGCGGCGGCCTGCGCATAGCCGCCCGGCAGCACCGTGGCGATGCCCGTGCCGCCGCTCAGCGCGCCGTAGGCCAAGCCGCCCGGCGCGGTCATATCGGCCTGCACGCCGGCGCTGGCGCCGAGGATCTGGGGATTGCAGCTGCCGCCGGCACTCTGCAGCAGCACGCGGCCGCCACCGCCGCCACCGCCCGGTCCGACCCGCATGCCCTGGGCGTTCCCGCCCACGCCGCCCGGTGCCTGCAGTGCATTGCATGAAGCGCTGCCCGCCACGCGCAGGTGGATCGTGCCGCCGGCGCCGCCGCCGCCGGCCGCATCGCCCGTCGCGACGGCTGGGGCGCTCGCGCCGGCGGCCTGCAGCACGCCGCCACTGCCGACGATGCTGCCGGCGCGCAGGAACACGACGCCGCCCCCCCGGCCTCCCTGGCCGTTGCCGCCGCTGTCGCCGTGGCCGGCGCCGCCGCCACCGCCCATCAGCAGCGCAGCCTGGGGCAGCGGCGCGGCCAGCGCCGCGCCGCCGAGTCCGCCGGCCGCACGACTGCCGTCGAGATAGCCGTCGCTGTAGCCGCCTTGCCCGCCGCTGCCGCCGTTGCCGCCGCCGCCGCCACCGCTGTGGTAGCACGCGCCGCCGCCACCGCCGTTGGCGACGTTGCCGCGGCCGGTCTGCGCGACGCCGAAGCGCGTCGCCGCCACGCCCTCGCCTTTCTGCGCGCCGGCCGCGGCCGGCTCGTCCAGGCCGGTGCATCCCATCGCACCGCTTGCGTCGTCGACGTAGTTGCCGCCACGCAGGCCGGTGCCGTTCGCCGCGAAGGCCTTGGCGGTGGAGAGGTTGACGGTGCCCTGCACGAGCGCCGCGACGATGCCGCCGACGCTGCCGTTCCACGGCAGCGGCCTGACGCTGCCGGTGCTGCCGAATGTCAGCGTGGTGTATTCGGGCAGCCGCACCACCTGCGTCGCATCCGCCGGGAACGCCGCCAGCAGCGGCGCCGTCAGCGTGAGGGCGCTGGGCGTCACCGCCGCGACACGCGCCAGCTCCCAGTGGCCGACGCCGTCCGTGCCGAGGTCGAACGGACCGGGCTGGCCGCTGGCCGGCTCCGGCACGAGGCCGGTGGCCTGCCACAGCATCACAAGGTCGCCGGGCGCGAATCCTTCCACGCCACCGCTGGACGCGCCGATCGCGACCAGCGTGTCACCCGCTGCCACTGGCACGCTCACCGGCGCGTAGGTGTTGATCACGGTGTTGGCGACGCCGACGGTGAGGCTGCCGTGGTGGCCGTCGCCGAGATGGAAGCCGTCGGCTTCGGCACGCGCCGCCTGCGCAACGAGGCACAGCGCGAAGATCAGCGCCGCGGCGGCGGCGCTCCGGATGCGTTGCATGGTGGACCCCTGGTGGCACGGCATGGTCGTGCGGGCGCGCCATCATCGCGCACGCCGGGCGCGGTCGTCACGGGGCGCCGCCGAGTGGGCTGCGTGGTGGTCAGGCGCGAATGGGAGCGCCGGCCAGCGCCGCCGCGACCGCCGCCGCGTCTTCCAGGTGCAGGTGGTGGTGGCCCGGCAGCCGCACCACGCGGATGTCGGCGACGCGCGCGGCGCGCGCGTCCATCATCGCGCGCGGCAGGTAGCTGGTGGCCGGGTCGGCCAGCACCAGCACGGTCGGCGCGCGGATGCCGGCGAGCATCGCCAGCACCTGCTCCTCGGTGAAGCGTTGCGGGCTGGGCAGGGTCAGGCGCGGATCGGTCGACCAGACCCAGCCGCCCTCGACCGGCTTGACGCCGCGCGTGACGATCGCGCGCGCGCCGGCCTCGGACAGGTCGTTCACGCTGACGCGCGCGGCGATCGCCTCGTCGAGCGTGGCGAACACGCGCAGCGGCCGCCGCGCGCCGAACGCGGCGTGCTGGTCGAGCGCGCTGCGCAGGCGCGGCAGCGCCTCGTCCAGCGTCGCGGTCAGCGGGCCGAGCGCCTCGATCAGCAGCAGGCGCCCGACGCGCTCGGGGCAGGCCGCCGCGAACAGGCTGGCCAGCGTGCCGCCGAGCGAATGGCCGAGCAGGTCCGCGCGCGCCCAGCCGAAGTGGTCGAACGCGGCGCGCAGGTCGTCGAGCGCATCGACGTAGTGGTACCAGGCACCCGCTGGCAGGTGGCTGGAGCGGCCGTGCCCGCGCAGGTCGAGCGCGACGACGCGCCAGTGCGCGGCCAAGAGCGGCGCCAGATGGTCGAACGTGCCGGCGTTGTCGAGCCAGCCGTGCAGTGCGAGCAGCGGCGGCGCGGCCGGATCGCCCCAGCAGCGCGCCGCCAGCGTGCCCTGCGGCAGCGCGAGCGTGAGTTCCTCAGCGGCGTGCATCGCGCAGGCGCTCGTGGCGGGTGCGCACCGCGGCGCCCTGCGCGGCTGCGCGCGCGGCGTCCCAGCCCGGCTCGAACTCGGGCCAGCCCTGAGCCTGGCGCAGCACCAGCTCGGCCAGCGCGGCGACGTGGTCGTCGCTGCTGTTCAGCGCCGGGATGTACTCGAAGCGCTCGCCGCCGGCGTGCAGGAAGCGCGCATGGTTGGCCATCGCGATCTCCTCCAGCGTCTCCAGGCAGTCGATCGCAAAGCCCGGGCACAGCACCTGCACATGCTTGACGCCCTGGCCGGGCAGCGCATCGAGCGTGGCCTCGGTGTACGGCTGCAGCCACTTGGCGCGGCCCACGCGCGACTGGAACGTGACCAGCAGCTCGTCCTCGCGCAGGTCCAGCCGCTCGCGCAGGCGCCGCGCGGTCGCCTGGCACTGGCAGAAGTACGGATCGCCGGCGCGGAAGTACTTGTCCGGAATGCCGTGGTAGGACAGCACCAGCCGCTGCGCGCGGCCGTGGCGCTGCCAGTGCGCCTCGACGCTGCGCGCGAGCGCTTCGATGTAGCGCGCGTCGGCATGGTAGTCGGCGACGAAACGCAGGTCCGGCACCCAGCGCCAGCGCGCCAGTTCCGCGCCGACCGCATCGAGCACCGAGGCCGTCGTGGTGCCCGAATACTGCGGAAACAGCGGCAGCACCAGCACGCGGCGCGCGCCGGCTGCGGCCAGCTCGCGCAGCACCGGGCCGACGCCGGGTTGGCCGTAGCGCATCGCGTGGCGGACCAGGATCGGCCCCGGCCGTTGCGCGCGCAGCGCCGCCTGCAGCCGCTCGGCCAGTGCGGCGGTGCCGGTCGCCAGCGGCGAACCTTCGGCGGTCCAGATCTTGGCGTATAGCGCGGCCGAGCGCGCCGGCCGCACGCGCAGGATGATGCCGTGCAGGATCAGCCGCCACAGCACGCGCGGCATCTCGACGATGCGCGGGTCGGCGAGGAACTGGCCGAGGTAGCGGCGCAGCGCGCGCGGCGTCGGTGCGTCCGGCGTGCCGAGGTTGACCAGGAGCACGGCGGCGGCGGCTTCGCTGCCATGCCGGAATTGGGGCTGTCCGTAATAACGCGGCATCGGTGGGGTGTGCTGGGTTCTACGCGGACCGGTCGTGCCGGCCCGCCGCCTGGCGGGGATCGTCGCTTGCCCGGCAGTCGCTCTCGAGCAGGCGCGGTGATGGCAGGCCGGAACGGCGGCTCAGGCCTGCATTAACATGGTTTTGACGTCGTCGGAATTGCTGTTAGACTCGGGCATGCCACCGCGGACCACCGCGGGGCTGACGACTACTATAACGATAACACGCCGCCATGCGCCCACTGACCTGCCTCATCGCAGCAGGGATGTTTGCTGTCGCCGCGGCGTCCGCACACGCGGCGCCGGTTGCCTATGGAGAGGCATTCGATACGCTCTACCGCATCGACCTCGATGCGCGCACCGCGACCGCGGTCGGCGCGGCGGGCAGGTATGCCGGCCAGGACATCGTCAACATCAGCGGCCTGGTGCAGGCGCGCGAAGCGTTCTATGCGATCGCCGGCGGCTTCAAGCTGCTGCTGCGCGTCGATCCGGGCTCCGGTGCCGCCACTGTGATCGGCAGCCTCGGCCTCAGCGGCCAGGGCTCGGGCCAGTTCGACCCGCTCGACCTGAACATGACGGCGGCCTGCGACGGCACGCTGTGGCTGTCCTCCGCGGTCGCCAACAAGCTGTGGACGGTCGATCGGGGCACCGGCGCGACGACCCTGGTCGGTCCGACCGGTCGCACGATCACCGGCCTCGCCGCGCATGGCAAACGCCTCTACGGCGCTGGCGGCAAAGGCGACAACAGCCTTTACGACATCGATCCCGCGACCGGCGCAGCCACGCTGATCGGCCCATTCGGCGCCGCCGCTCCGGCCTGGATCACCACGGTATCGATGAGCTTCGACGAGCGCGGCGCGCTCTGGGCCGTGTTCAACTACACGCCACCCGCGCCGGGTTCCTCGTCGACGCCGGACTGGAGCGATCTGGCGAAGATCGATCCTGTCACTGGCAAGGTCACCATGCTCGGTCCGATCACCGGGCCCGGTGCATTGCGCGGGGTCGGCATGAAGGGCTTCACGGTCGGGCCGGCGCCGTGCGGCACGCTGCCCGCGGCGCAGCCGGCGCCGGTCGGCGCACCGTGGGCGCTGGCGCTGCTCGGCGCATTGCTGGCCATCGCCGGACGCCGCCACTTCCGCCGCGCTTTTTAGGAGCGGCGCAGCCGCGACGAGGCGCCGCGACGTTGAACCAAGCCCGGTCGCGCCTGCGTCGCTCCTGCACGCTGTGCGGCATCGGTATGCGGCCGCGCCGGTCATGGCCCACTCAGGCCGGACTGGTAACGTGGGCGCCGCTTCCTTACCCCACGGAGACGAGATGCCCATGCGCCGCACCCTGCTGACGTTCACGCTGGCCCTGTTTGCGACCATCGCCCTGACCGCGAGCGCGGGCGAGCGCGAGAACAAGCGCGCGGAGAACGCGCTGCGCGTGCTGAGCGAGGTCATGCAGGCGCCGGACAAGGCGATCCCGCGCGACCTGCTGCAGAACGCGCAGGCGATCGCGGTGATCCCGGACGTGATCAAGGCCGGCTTCGTGCTCGGCGGCCGCCATGGCGAGGGCCTGATCGCGGTCAAGACGCGCGACGGCACCTGGTCCAACCCGAGCTTCATCAGCCTGACCGGCGGCAGCGTCGGTTTCCAAGCCGGCGTGTCCTCGACCGACGTGATCCTGGTGTTCCGCACCCAGCGCGGCGTCGAGTCGATCGTGCACGGCAAGTTCACGCTCGGTGCCGACGCCTCGGCCGCGGCCGGCCCGGTCGGCCGCTCGGCGCAGGCGGCGACCGATGCGCAGCTCAAGGCCGAGATCTATTCCTACTCGCGCGCGCGCGGCCTGTTCGCCGGCGCGGCGCTCGACGGCAGCGCGCTGACGATCGACAACGGCGCCAACCAGGCCGTCTACGGCGAGGGTGTGACCGCCCGCCGCATCTTCGAAGGTGGCGTCGGCAACGTGCCGAACGCGGTGGTCGACTTCCGCGACCGCCTCGAGGAGTACACTAGCAAGTAAGTCGCAACGCCCCGGAACCGGCTATTCTGGGCGTTTCGGGCGCCGGCCCCACGGCCGGCGCCGCCATTCCCGGCGTGCGCCGCCGCAGGCGCGCACGCACCGCGCAGAGGAACCGGATCATGGGTAGTTTCAGCATTTGGCATTGGCTGGTCGTGCTGGTGATCGTGGCGCTGGTGTTCGGCACCAAGCGGCTGCGCAACATCGGCGAGGACGTCGGCGCCGCGATCAAGAGCTTCCGCAAGGGCATGCAGGATGGCGAGTCCGCCGATCCGGCGCAGCTGAAGGCCGATCCGCCGCCCGCGGCGCCCGGCGCGACGCCGGACGCGCAGGCAGACGCCAAGGCGTCCGAGCGCAACCCCTGAGTGCCGCCGCCGGCCCCGGCGGAGGATGACCCGTCATGTTCGATGTCAGCTTCAGCGAGCTCGCGCTGATCGCGGTCGTCGCGTTGCTCGTGCTCGGCCCCGAGCGGCTGCCGCGCGTCGCGCGCACGGCCGGCGCGCTGCTGCGGCGCGCGCGCTCGAGTTGGCAGAGCGTGCGCAGCGAGATCGAGCGCGAGCTGGCCGCCGAGGACCTGAAGAAGTCGCTCGACGAGGCGCGCCACGCGGCCGACATCCGGCCCGACGTCGCGGCAGCCGCGGCCGACCTGGACGCTTCCACGCGCACGCCCGCCGCGCCGCCACCGACCTCCACGCCGACCGATGACCGACGCTGAGCGCCCCGAGGACGACGCCGAGCAGTCGTTCGTCTCGCACCTGGTCGAGCTGCGTTCGCGCCTGCTCAAGGCGGTCGCCGCCGTGCTGCTGCTGCTGCTGGCGCTGCTGCCGTTCGCCAACAAGCTGTACGGCTGGCTCGCGCTGCCGCTGATCCGGCACCTGCCGCAGGGCGGCACGATGATCGCGACCGAGGTCGCCTCGCCGTTCCTGACGCCGCTCAAGCTGGCGTTCTTCGTCGCGCTGTTCGCGGCGATCCCGTACGTGCTGTACCAGCTGTGGGCGTTCGTCGCGCCGGGCCTGTACCGGCACGAAAAGCGCCTGGCGGTGCCGATCCTGGTCTCGTCGGTCGTGCTGTTCTACCTCGGCTGCGCGTTCGCCTATTTCCTCGTGCTGCCGGCCGTGTTCACGTTCATGACCCACATCGCGCCGGCCGGCGTCGCGGTGATGCCGGACATCGGCCACTACCTCAGCTTTGTACTCGGCCTGTTCCTCGCGTTCGGGCTGTGCTTCGAGCTGCCTGTGGTGCTGGTGATCCTGGTCGCGCTCGGCATCGTCACGCCGGCGCAGCTGGCCGACAGCCGGCGCTACGCGATCGTCGGCTCGTTCGTCGTCGCGGCGGTGCTGACCCCGCCGGACGTGCTGTCGCAGACGATGCTGGCGCTGCCGATGTGCCTGCTGTACGAGCTCGGCATCGTCGGCGCGCGCACGCTCACGCGCACCGCGCCGGCGCCCGAGCCGCGCGAGGACGGATAGCCGGCTGTCCACGCCGTTCGCGGTTCAGCGAATTTTACTTCGGGCGTTTGCCACGTCTGTACAATGTCCGCCACGCGCGGCATGCGCCTCGATATGCGCCGCGCGCGGCCAGGGCCGGACCCTGCGGAAGCGCCTGCCGGCGGCGCGCTGCGTCTCATGGGGGCTTAGCACATTCCGGCCCATGCCGTCCGACGATTACCTCACAAGATCAACGGCTGCCGATGCCAATAGCGTGACGCAGTTGGCATAGTTACACTTGTCGACGAGGCAGCAACCGTCCTCGCCTCGACGGAGCAGGATTACCGCCATGAAGAAGACCACGATCGCCAATGAAGATGCGCGCGATGCAAGCCTGCGCGTCTCCAAGCGCGTGCGCGACAGCCTGAAGGCGGCTGCCGCGGTGATGGGGCGGCCGCTGTACGACGTGACCAACGAGGCGATCAGCAACTACCTCGCCGGCCTGCGTCTGGGCGACCCGCTCGCCGCGATCCGCCGAACCGGCCGCAGCCGCAAGGCCGGCGGCTGACCTAGCGCGCCAGCGCTATCGAGCGGAAGCGCCGCAGCAGGCGCCGCGCGTGCGGTGCCGGACGGTCGCCGCGCTGCGCGCAGCAGGCGGCGCGGCAATCGAACGCCGCCGCGTGCGGCGCGCGGTGCAGGTAGCCGCGCAGCGCCGCGACGCTGAACTCCGGATGGAACTGCAGGCCCCAGGCCCGCGGCGCATAGCGCACCGCGTGGTGCGGATCGTGCGCCGAGCGCGCCAGCGCGACCGCGCCCGGCGGCAGCTCGAGCACGCTCTGGCGGTGCGTGGCGTGCGCGAGGAAGCGTGCCGGCGCGACGCCGAGCAGCGCATCGCCGGCCGCCGCCGGCAGCCGTTCGATGTCGATCGTGCCGACCTCGCGCCCGTCCGGGTGGTAATCGACACGGCCGCCGAGCGCGTGCGCGAGCAGCTGGTGGCCGTAGCAGACGCCGAGCACCGGCACGCCGGCGTCGACCACCGTGCGCAGCCAGGCGGCGGTGTCCTCGCTCCAGCGCAGCCGTTCGCTGACCATCGCGCCGGAGCCGGTCACGATCACGCCGGCGTGGCGGCCGTGTGCCGGCAAGGCCTCGCCGGCATCGACGCGGACCACCTCGACCGCCGCGCGCGGCAGGCGCAGGCAGCGCCGGAACCACTCCGGGAAGTCGCCGTGGCGCGCGCGCAGGTGCGCGAGCGTGGTGCCGGTCTGGACGATCAGGAAGCGGCGGGCGAGGGCAGGGTCAGTCGGTCGGTGGCAGGACATTGAGGACTTCGGGGATCGTGGTCAGGCCGCGCGCGACCTGCGCGGCGGCCGAGGCACGCAGCGGCCGCATGCCTTCGCCATAGGCGGTTTCGGTGAGCCGGGCCAGGTCCATCGCCGGCTGGATCAGCGCGCGCACCGCCGGCGAGATGCGCAGCATCTCGTAGATGCCGGTGCGGCCGAGGAAGCCGGTCTTGCGGCACTCCAGGCAGCCCTTCGGGCCGTAGTAGCGTGGCGGCGGCGCCATCGCGCAGCGGTGCGTCAACGCGGCCCAGGCCGGCACGTCGAGCGCCGCCTCGGCCTTGCAGTGCGGGCACAGCGTGCGCACGAGGCGTTGCGCGACCACGCCGCTCAGCGTGGACTGGATCAGGTAGTTCGGCACGCCCAGGTCGAGCAGGCGCGTCAGCGCGCTCGGCGCGTCGTTGGTGTGCAGCGTCGACAGCACCAGGTGGCCGGTCAGCGAGGCCTGCACCGCCATCTGCGCGGTCTCCAGGTCGCGGATCTCGCCGACCATGATGATGTCCGGGTCCTGCCGCAGCAGCGTGCGCACGCCGGCGGCGAAATCGAGGTCGATCGACGCCTGCACCTGCATCTGGTTGAACTCGGGCGAGACCATCTCGATCGGGTCCTCGACCGTGCAGACGTTGAGGTCGGGCGTGGCCAGCACCTTCAGCGTCGAATACAGCGTGGTCGTCTTGCCCGAGCCGGTCGGGCCGGTCACCAGCACGATGCCGTGCGGCCGCTCGACCAGGCTGCGCCAGGTCGCCTCCTCCTCGGCAGAGAAGCCCAGCTGCGCGAATTCCTTGACCACGATGTCCGGGTCGAAGATGCGCATGACGACCTTCTCGCCGAACGCGGTCGGCATCGACGACAGGCGCAGCTCGACCTCGCGGCCGCCCTGCGAGCGCGTCTTGATGCGGCCGTCCTGCGGCCGGCGCTTCTCGGCCACGTCCATGCGCCCGAGGATCTTGATGCGGCTGGTCACCGCGGTCATCACCGGCGTCGGCAGCTCGAACACCTTGTGCATGACGCCGTCGATGCGGAAGCGGATGTTGCTGGTGTCGCGGCGCGGCTCCAAGTGGATGTCCGAGGCGCGCTGCTCGAACGCGTACTGCAGCAGCCAGTCGACGATGTGCACGACGTGGCGGTCGTCGGCGCCGACCTCGCCGGTCTTGCCGAGCTCGACCAGCTGCTCGAAGTTCAGGATCGCGCGACCGTCGTGCAGGTCGGTCTTGGCGTCGCGCGCGCGCTGGATCGAGCGCTGCACGCTCCACCACTCGGCCAGGTAGCGGTTGACGTCGAGCGGGCTGGCGACCACGCGCTGGATGTCGCGGCGCAGGATGTGGCCGAGGTCGGCCAGCCAGCGCGTGTCGAACGGCTCGGACGTGGCGAACACGACCTGCAGCTCGCTGACCGCGACCGGCAGGATGCGGTAGCGCTGCGCATACGCGTGGCTGACCACCTGCGTCACCGCGGCGACGTCGATCTTCATCGGATCGATCTTCAGGTACGGCAGGTTCGCGCGCTGCGCCAGCCATTGCGTCAGCACTTCCAGGCTCAGCGGCTTGTCCGGCGCACGCGGATCGGGGAACCTCAGGTTCGCCACCAGGACCAGCGGATGCAGCTCGCTGCGACCGCGCACGGTGCGTACGTCGGCGCGCACGCGCTGGGCGTCGGCCTCTTCGAGCAGGCCATCGGCAACCAGCGCCGCCAGTGCCTCGTCGAGGTCCAGGCGCGTGTAGCGGCCGAGCACCGTCCCGGCCGCGGCGGCCCCGTCCGCCGGAATCCCGCTCACGCTGGCCATGCTGGAAAGTCCGCGTTCGGCATCGCCGCTATACTAGCCTGCTTTTCGCCCCCGACTTCGTGCGCGGCTGGGCAAAGCCGCGCCCCGGCACAGGGAGGTGCCGCCGTCCGAAACGCGTAGCGATTCGGGCGGAAAAGGTGGCGCGGCTCCGCCGCGACTGTTTTCTGTTTTTGCAACTACCGAATGAGTGCCGGCGCATGCCAGGACCGACCTTCCAGGACGTCATCCAGACCCTCAACCGCTACTGGGCGGAGCAGGGCTGCGTATTGCTTCAGCCGCTCGACACCGAGGTCGGCGCCGGCACGTTCCACCCGGCCACGTTCCTGCGCTCGATCGGGCCGGAGCCGTGGGCGGCCGCCTACGTGCAGCCGTCGCGCCGGCCGACCGACGGCCGCTATGGCCAGAACCCGAACCGCCTGCAGCATTACTACCAGTACCAGGTCGTGATGAAGCCGAACCCGGACGACATCCTCGACCGCTACATCGGCTCGCTCAAGGCGCTGGGCATCGACCCGCTCGTGCACGACCTGCGCTTCGTCGAGGACAACTGGGAATCGCCCACGCTCGGCGCCTGGGGCTTGGGCTGGGAGGTCTGGCTGAACGGCATGGAGGTGACCCAGTTCACCTACTTCCAGCAGGCCGGCGGTCTCGAGTGCCGGCCGGTCACCGGCGAGATCACCTACGGCCTCGAACGCCTGGCGATGTACCTGCAGAACGTCGACAACGTCTACGACCTGGTCTGGACGCGCGCGCCGCACGGCGTGGTCACCTACGGCGACGTGTTCCACCAGAACGAGGTCGAGCAGTCGACCTACAACTTCGAGCACGCCAACGTCGACAAGCTGCTGGCCTGGTTCGACACCTGCGAGGCCGAGGCGCAGAAGCTGGTCGCCGCCGGCCTGCCGCTGCCGGCCTACGAGCAGGTGATGAAGGCCAGCCACACCTTCAACCTGCTCGATGCGCGCCGCGCGATCAGCGTGACCGAGCGCCAGCGCTACATCCTGCGCGTGCGCACGCTCTCGCGCAGCGTCGCCGAGGCGTACTACGCGCAGCGCGAGAAGCTCGGGTTTCCGGGCCTGAAGCAGCCGCCGAAGGCCGCTTGATGCTGTTCCCTCTCCCGTCGGGAGAGGGTGGCCCGCAGGGCCGGGTGAGGGTTCGGCATCGCACCGGGCCTCGCCGCACGACCGAACCCTCACCCCTGCCCCTCTCCCGAGGGGAGAGGGGTTCAAGATGGAAGCCAATCGCGACATGAGCACGAACGCATCCCTGCTGATCGAACTCGGCACCGAGGAACTGCCGCCGAAGGCGCTCGACGAACTCGCCGCTGCGTTCGCGAGCGGCGTCTGCGACGGCCTGGCCCGGCGCGGCATCGCCGCCGACCTCGCGCACGCGAAGACGTACGCCTCGCCGCGCCGCCTCGCCGTGCTCGTGCCGGGCGTCGCCGCGCAGCAGCCGGCGCAGACGTCCGAAGTGCTCGGGCCGTACCTCAACATCGGCCTCGATGCGAACGGCGCGCCGACGCCGGCGCTGGCCGGCTTTGCCGCGAAGAACGGCGTCGCGGTCGACGCGTTGCAGCGCATCACCGACGCCAAGGGCGAGCGCTTCGTCGCGCGCAGCGAGAAGCCCGGCCAGCCGACCGCCGCGCTGGTGCCGGCGATCGTCGCCGAGGCGCTGAAGGCGCTGCCGATCCCCAAGCCCATGCGCTGGGGCGACCACGACTACGCATTCGTGCGCCCGGCACACTGGCTGGTCATGCTGCACGGCGCGCAGATCATCGACGGCGAGGTTCTCGGCCTGAAGTCCGGCCGCACCTCGCGCGGCCACCGCTTCCATCATCCGCAGCCGGTGCACGTGGCCGACGCCGACTCCTGGCTCGAGGCGCTGCGCGCGGCCAGGGTGCTGGCCGATCCGGCCGAACGCCGCGCGCGCGTGCGCGCCGAGGTCGCGCGTGTCGCGCCGGTCGGCGCCGCGCCGCGCCTGTCCGACGCGCTGTGCGACGAGATCGCGAACCTGACCGAATGGCCGGTCGCGATCGCCTGCGCGTTCGAGCGCGAGTTCCTCGCCGTGCCGCAGGAAGCGCTGGTCATGACGATGGAGACGAACCAGAAGTTCGTGCCGGTGTTCGATGCGAACGGCAAGCTGACCGAGCATTTCATCGGCGTGGCCAACATCGAGTCGAAGGACCCGGCCGAGATCCGCAAGGGCTACGAGCGCGTGATCCGCCCGCGCTTCGCCGACGCCAAGTTCTTCTTCGACGAGGACCTGAAGACGCCGCTGGCCGGCTACCAGGACCAGCTCAGGAACGTCACCTACCAGCAGGCGCTCGGCAGCCTGTGGGACAAGACCGTGCGCGTGGCCGAACTGGCGCGCGTGATCGGCAACCGTGTCGGCGTCGACGCCAGCCTCGCCACGCGCGCGGCGGCGCTGGCCAAGTGCGACCTGCTGACGCGCATGGTCGGCGAGTTTCCCGAGCTGCAGGGCGTGATGGGCCGCTGCTACGCGGCCGCGCACGGCGAGCCGGCCGAGGTCGCCGCCGCGCTCGACGAGGTCTACGCGCCGCGCTTTGCCGGCGACGCGATCGCTGCCGGCAAGGTCGGCCAGGTGCTCGCGGTGGCCGAGCGCCTCGACACGCTGGCCGGCATCTTCGCGGTCGGCCTGAAGCCGTCCGGCAACAAGGACCCGTTCGCGCTGCGCCGCGCCGCGCTGGGCTTGGCGCGCACGCTGATCGAGGGCGGCCTGGCGCTCGACCTCACCGCGCAGATCGACGAGGCGCTGGCGCAGTTGCCGGAGGCGGCGCTCGCCGCCGGCCTGCCCAAGCCGAAGAAGGATGGCCCGGCGCCGGCGCTCGACGCCGGTGCGCGCCGCGCCGCGCTCGGCGCCGAGCTGTACGAGTTCATCCTCGACCGCCTGCGCGGCTACTACGCCGAGCAGGGCATTGCGGCGGAGGCGTTCGAGGCGGTGCGTGCGCTCGCGCCGGCCGACCTGACCGACTTCGACCAGCGCCTGCGCGCGGTGGTCGCGTTCGCGGCGCTGCCCGAGGCGCAGGCGCTCGCCGCCGCCAACAAGCGCATCGGCAACATCCTGCGCCAGGCCGGCGCGCCGGCAGCCGGCACGGTCGACGCCGCGCTGCTCGAGGCCGGCGCCGAGCAGGAACTGGCTGCCGCGCTCGCCGCGGCGCAGGCCGACGGCGCGCCGCTGGTCGCCGCGCGCGACTACGTCGGCCTGCTCAAGCGCCTGGCGCAACTGCGCGCGCCGGTCGACCGCTACTTCGACGCGGTCATGGTGATGGCCGACGACGCGGCCGTGCGCGCGAACCGGCTCGCGCTGCTCGGCAACCTGCGCAGCCTGTTCCTGCGCGTGGCCGACATCTCGCTGCTGCCGGCGGCCTGAAGCCGCTTGCATGGCGAGGCACGCGGCCGCGGCCGGCACGCGCGAAGGGACGGCCGAACGGCCGTTCCGCTGCCGTTCACGCGCCGGCCACATGACGGCGCGAGCATGACGGTCTCGGCGGCAGGATCGACCGGGGCGGCAGGGCGGCCCGCATGGCCGGCCCGGCGTGGCCGGGGCGCGATTGCGCGCCGCGGCCGCGCGGATTATCGTGCCGCCCCCGAGATCGCGCGCCACCCCGCTCCAGCAGAGGCGCGCAGCCCAAACACGGCGTCCCCTGCGGCTCGTTACCACCCTCGGCAACCGCCGGTGCGATCGTAGTACGATACATTTCGTTTTTCGGAGAACTGTCATGCGGAATTTGTGGATTGCGGCGCTGACCGCGTTGGTGTTCCTCGGCGGCTGCAATTCCGCCGACCAGGGTGCGAACGGCGGCAAGCAGGCGACGCCGGCGATCGCGCCGGGCACGACGATCACCGGTACCGTCACGCTGCGCGACCAGATCGCGATCGGTGCCGGCGCCAAGCTCGACGTGCGCCTGGTCGACGTCGCCCAGCCCGAGCTGCCGCTGGCGGAGAAGTCGATCGACGTGACCGGCGCGCCGCCGTACCAGTTCTCGCTCGACTTCGACCCGGCCAAGGTCACGGCCAACCGCACCTACGTCATCAACGCCGTGCTGACCGACGGTGCGCGCCGCTTCCTGCCGGCGCTGAACTCGCCGGTGCTCACGCACGGTTCGGGCATCACGACCCAGGTCGTGCTGGTCGCCGAGCCGACGCCGGCCGAGAAGACGAAGGAAGAGTTCACCAGGCTGCAGACGCAGATCGGCGGCATGAAGAAGGTGGAGGGCACCTACACCACCGACAACGCCTCGATCGGCTGGGACGCGTTCGGCGAGAAGGGCGCGATCCGCTTCGTGCGCATCAACACGGTCATGGACGAGGACAAGGGCGGCGCGCGCAGCTCGGTCCACTACGCGTTCAAGGACGGCAAGCCGATGGTCGCCAAGCAGAAGGGCGGCGCCTTCGTCGGCTGGGGCGACGACGGCAAGGTGCTGTGGAACGAGAAGCCGGGCGGCGGCGAGCTCGGCGATGCCGAGGTCAAGGCGCTGCACGACGACGCGATGAAGGCGCTGCAGATGGCGCAGGACAAGCTCGACGCGAGCAAGAAGAAGTAGGCGCGCCGCGCAAGCCGCCGACACGAAAAGGCCGGGCATTGCCCGGCCTTTTTTGCGTCTGGACGGCCACGGCGCAATCGCGACCAAGCCGCGGTCGCGCACAGGGTGCGCTCCTACATGCGCAGCTTCGCAGGCCGGATCAAGCCATACGGCGGCGGATCCGGCCTGCGGTGCCTCACCTTTACGCCGCGCGTACGTTGCGCTTGAGATGGATCAGCAGCAGCGACACCGCCGCCGGCGTCACGCCGGCGATGCGGCGCGCCTCGCCGACCGTCTGCGGGCGCACCGACTTGAACTTCGCCAGCACCTCGGCCGACAGCCCGCGCACGCGCTCGAACTCGAACGCGGGCGGGATCGGCGTGTCGTCGTGGCGGCGGCTGCGCTCGATTTCCTCTTGCTGGCGCTCGAGGTAGCCGGCGTACTTGACCGCGACCTCGACCTGCTCGGCCACGCGCGCATCGTCCACGCCGGGCCCGAAGCCCTCGACCGCGACGAGGTCGGCATAGCCGATTCCGGGCCGGCGCAGCAGGTCGAGCGCGTTGGTCTCGCGCGACACCGCCACGCCGAGCGCGGCCTCGAGGGTGCGCCCGAGCGCGTTCGCCGGCGTCGCCCACAGCGCGCGCAGGCGCTCGCTCTCGGCCGCGACCGCGTCGCGCTTGCGGCGCAGTGCGTCGTGGCGCGCGGCCGGCACGCAGCCGAGTTCGAAGCCGCGTTCGGTCAGGCGCAGGTCGGCGTTGTCCTCGCGCAGCTGCAGGCGATACTCGGCGCGCGAGGTGAACATGCGGTACGGCTCGGTGGTGCCGTTGGTGACCAGGTCGTCGATCAGCACGCCGATGTAGGCCTCGTCGCGGCGCGGCGTCCATGGCGCCTCTCCGCGCGTCGCGCGCGCCGCGTTGAGGCCGGCGATCAGGCCCTGCGCGGCCGCTTCCTCGTAGCCGGTGGTGCCGTTGATCTGGCCGGCGAAGTACAGGCCGTCGATCGCCTTGGTCTCGAGCGAGGCCTTGAGGCCGCGCGGGTCGAAGTAGTCGTATTCGATCGCGTAGCCGGGCCGCGTGATGTGCGCCTGCTCGAGGCCGCGGATCGAGCGCACCAGCGCGACCTGCACGTCGAACGGCAGCGAGGTCGAGATGCCGTTCGGGTAGACCTCGTGCGTGTCCAGGCCTTCCGGTTCGAGGAAGATCTGGTGCGAGCCCTTGTCGGCGAAGCGCACGACCTTGTCCTCGATCGACGGGCAGTAGCGCGGGCCGATGCCCTCGATCACGCCGCCGTACAGCGGCGAGCGGTCGAGCGCGCCGCGGATCAGCGCGTGCGTCTGCTCGGAGGTATGCGTGATCCAGCAGCTGACCTGGCGCGGATGGTCGGCCACTGAGCCGAGGAACGAGAACACCGGCGCCGGATCGTCGCCGGGCTGCTCCTCCAGCACCGACCAGTCGATCGTGCGGCCGTCGATGCGCGGTGGCGTGCCGGTCTTCAGGCGCCCGACCGGCAGCGCCAGTTCCCGCAGCGTCTCGGCCAGGCGCTGCGACGGCGGATCGCCGGCGCGCCCGGCCGCGTGCTGGGTCAGGCCGACGTGGATCTTGCCGGCGAGGAACGTGCCGGCGGTCAGCACGACCGCGGCGGCGCGGAATTCCAGGCCCGACTGCGTGACCACGCCGGTCACGCGGCCGTGCTCGACCTTGAGCGCATCGACCGCTTGCTGGAACACCGCCAGGTTCGCCTGCGTCTCGACCGTGCGGCGGATCGCCGCCTTGTACAGCACGCGGTCGGCCTGGCAGCGCGTCGCGCGCACCGCCGGCCCCTTTGATGCGTTCAGCGTGCGCCACTGGATGCCGGCGCGGTCCGCCGCCGCCGCCATCGCGCCGCCGAGCGCGTCGATCTCGCGCACGAGGTGCCCCTTGCCGATGCCGCCGATGGCCGGGTTGCAGCTCATCGCGCCGATCGTCTCGATGTTGTGCGTCAGGAGCAGCGTGCGCGCGCCACAGCGCGCGCTGGCGAGCGCGGCTTCGGTGCCGGCATGGCCGCCACCGACCACGATGACGTCGTAGCTATGCATGGAGGATTCTCTGGCGGCCGCATCGGCCGCATTGCGAGGCAGCCATTTTACCAAGCGCCGCGCACAGCGCTGGCATGGAACCTGCTGCTGCTCTCGCCACTCCCACCGGCGCACGGCGTATGCGAGCACGCCGAGGCCGGAATTCAGGGGCCGGCCGCGCGCCGGTGGGAGCACTGCCTCGTCACGGCCCCATCTTCGAGCGATCGCCGCCTTGGCGTCCTCGACGCGCCGCCCGTCCCGGGCGGAACCGCTGCCGTACAAGCTTCATGCGATGCGCCCGGCTGGAACGAACGCCTTCGGCGGCGCCGTGCGGCAGGCTGCTGCCGTGGAGAAGGCTGGCGCCCGGCGGTCCCAGGAACAGGGGGGAATCCAGTAAGACCGTATGCCGGGCGCCAGTGACCGTGAAGACTTCCTGGTCCGAAAGACGGAGGCGGCTTCGCCGCGATCCGTCACATGCAAGATTCCACAAAGTAACCTTACGCAATCTTGCAGACTGTGATGACTGTCCCGATGTCCCGTCGCCGGGCGCCGTCGATGCGCAGCCAAGGTCAGTTTTGGACGAATCCCGTCACAGTTCTGCCGCCGACTGCCAACGGTGCCGCACTCGGCAGCGTGAAATCGCGCGTGACCTGTATCTCGTTTTTCTGGCACGGCCCTTGCTGGACCCGCTGCAAGCATCCAGGAGCCTGCCGACATGAGCACCGCCGCGAGCATGAGCGTGAACCCGCTGTTCCTGCGCCACGACCTGATGATCGAGCTCGGTCGCCTCGAGATGGCGATCGACAGTGCGCGCCAGCAGGCCGCGGCGAACGACACGCTGGTGCAGCTCGAGACGCGCTGCGCGAAGATCAATGAGGCGCTGAGCCGGCTGCCGGCGTGAATTCGGGCGCTCGTCCATGAGCGCTGCACTGGCAGGCGCGCGTCGCAACGGCGTGCGCTGCTTAGGGTAGTCCACAGCGGCCATCCATGGCTGCACTTTTCAATAACCGCACATTGGACTTGCGGCTCCTGCCGGAGCCGAACGCGGTTGCATGCTCAATCAGCCAGGCTGCGCGCGAGGATGTCGGCCAGATCGGGTGAGTTGCCGGCGCGCGCGGCCAGGCGCTCGAGTTCGGCGCGCATCAGCGCGCGGCGCGCCGGCTCGAGGCGGCGCCAGCCGCCGAACGCGGTCGCCAGCCGCGCCGCGACCTGCGGCGTGAGGCCGTCCAGGCGCGCGATCGCCTCGGCGACGCAGCCGTAGCCGGCGCCGTCGGCGCGGTGGAACACGCGCGGGTTGCGCAGCGCGAATGCGCCGAACAGCGCGTAGACGTTGTTCGGGTTGCTCCAGCGGAACGCCGCGTGTGCGCTCAGCGCCTCGATGCGCGCGAGCGTGGCCGGATCGGCGACCGCGGCCTGCAGCGTGAACCACTTGTCCAATACCAGCGCATCGCCGGCGTGGCGCGTGGCGAACGCGGCCAGCGCGTCGTCCGCCTCGTCGCCGCCGCCACGGACCAGCGCCGCGAGTGCGGCGAGGCGGTCGGTCAGCGTTGACGCGTCGGCGAACTGGCGGCGCGCGAGTTCCAGATGTGCCGGATCGGCGCGGCACAGCAGCGCGAGGCAGGCATTGCGCAGGCGCCGCTGCGCCTGCGCGGCGAGCGTCGTCGCGGCGAGGTCGTCCTGCGCCAGCGCGTGGTAGCGCGCCAGCAGCGGGCCGGCCAGCGCGGTCGCGAGCGCCTGCTCGACCTGCGTGCGCGCCTGGTGGACGGCTTCCGGATCGACCTCGGCGAGGCCGTCGGCCAGCGAGCCGGCATCGGCCAGGGTCAGCAGCTCGGCCAGCAGCGCCGCGTCGGATCCGTCCACGCGCAGCGCGTGCTCGAGGCAGCCGGTCCACAGCGCGCACAGCTGCGCATCCGGCGCGCCATGCGCGAGCGCATCGGCAAACACGCGCCGTGCCAGCGCGTCGGCGGCGAACCAGCGGTTGAAGCCGTCGCTGTCGTGGCGCACCTGCAGCGCGAGCGCCGCGGCGTCGACGTCGTGACGCAGGCGCACCGGCGCGGAATAGCCGCGCAGCAGCGAGGCAACGGGCGCCGCGTCGACGCCGATGAAGCGGAACGTCGCGCGCGCGCGCTCGAGCAGCAGCACGCGCTCGTGCATCGGCGCGTGTTCGCCCTCGAGCGGAACGGCCAGCGGCGCGCCGTGCGCGTCGAACAACGCCAGCGCGACCGGCAGCGGCAGCGCCTGCTTGTCCGGCTGGCCCGGCGTCGGCGCGGTGTGCTGCTCCAGCGTCAGTTCGTAGCTGCGCGCGGCCGCGTCGTAGTGGCCGTGCGCGCGCAGCTCCGGCGTGCCGGCCTGGCGGTACCAGGCCAGCCAGGGCGTCAGGTCGCGGCCGTTCGCGTCCCCGAGCGCGGCGAGGAAATCCTCGACCGTCGCCGCCGCGCCATCGTGGCGCTCGAAGTACAGGTCCAGCCCGCGCCGGAAGCCGTCGCGGCCGAGCAGGGTCGCCAGCATGCGCACGACCTCGGCGCCCTTCTCGTACACGGTCGCGGTATAGAAATTGTTGATCTCGCTGTACTGCTCGGGGCGCACCGCGTGCGCGAGCGGGCCGCCGTCCTCGCTGAACTGCGCGCGCCACAGCGTCTTCACGTCCTCGATCCGGCGCAGCGTGCGCGCGGCGAGGTCGGCCTCGAATTCCTGCTCGCGGTAGACGGTCAGGCCTTCCTTCAGGCACAGCTGGAACCAGTCGCGGCAAGTCACGCGGTTGCCGCTCCAGTTGTGGAAATATTCGTGGCCGACCACGGCCAGCACGTGGCGGTAGTCGTCGTCGGTCGCGCTGTCCGGATCGGCCAGCAGGTACTTCGCGTTGAAGATGTTGAGGCCCTTGTTCTCCATCGCGCCCATCGTGAAGTCGTGCGTGGCGACGATGTGGAACACGTCGAGGTCGTAGCAGCGGCCGAAGCGCTGCTCGTCCCAGGCCATCGCGTACTTCAGGCACTGCATCGCCCAGCCGCAGCGGCCGATCGCATCGGCCTCGGCGTGGATGACCAGGCGCACGCGGCGGCCCTCGGCGGTGACGAATTCGTCCTCGATCGACGCGAGGCGGCCGGCGACCAGCGCGAACAGGTAGCTCGGCTTGGGATGCGGATCGACGAAGCGCGCCCAGTGGCGGCCATCGGCCAGCTCGCCGGCGCCGTCGGCATTGCCGTTGGCGAGCAGCAGCGGAAAGCGCGCGCGGTCCGCGCGCAGCGTGACCGTGTAGCGCGCGAGCACGTCCGGCCGGTCCGGGAACGGCGTGATGCGGCGGAAGCCCTCCGCTTCGCACTGGGTCAAGAGGAACCCGGACTCGCGCGCCCCGGACAGGTACAGGCCCTGCAGCGCGGTGTTGTGCTCGGGCGCGATGCGCACGCGCGTTTCGACGGTCAAAGCCGGGATTCGGGAATCGGGATCGTGCGGGCCTGGGATGGTCAGTTGCTTCGCGTCGAACGCGTATTCGTCCGCGCTGAGCACGCGGCCGTCGATGCGGACTTCCAGCAACTCGAGCTCTTCGGCATCGAGCACCAGCGGCGCCGAAGCCTGCGCCGGATCCCGTTCGACGACGAGGCGCGCCGCGACCTCGGTCGCCGCCGGGTCGAGATCGAAGGTTAGCTCGATCTCGCGCACGCGCCAGGCCGGCGCGCGGTAGTCGTGCAGGTACACGGTCGGCTTGGCGCCGCTGGGGTCGGTCATGGGTCGGGCCTTGGTGATGTCGTGCAGATGTTTCGGCTTTCCGCGCGCGCTGCGGCGCCGGCTGCGCTTTCAAGCCCTCCCCTTCAAGGGGAGGGTTGGGTGGGGATGGTGTTAATGGCACGCGACACGACGTATGCCACTTCCGCCCTCGGCAAGCCGTCAACAGGCAGGCTAGCACGCGCGCCGAACGCGCGTGTATCGTGCGGCGCTTCGTCCCGCCGGAGCTTGCAGCGCCATGTCGACGCCCGCCCTGCCCACGTTCGCCGACGTCGAGGCCGCCGCCGCGCGCATCGCGCCGCATGCGCAGCGCACGCCGGTGCTGCGCTCGTCCTCGCTCGATGCGCTGGCCAGCGCGCAGCTCTACTTCAAGTGCGAGAACCTCCAGCGCGTCGGCGCGTTCAAGTTCCGCGGCGCCTGCAACGCGGTCTGGTCATTGAGCGACGCCGAGGCCGCGCGCGGCGTGGTCACGCATTCGTCCGGCAACCACGGCGCGGCGCTCGCGCTGGCGGCGCGCACGCGCGGCATCCCGGCGCACGTGGTCGTGCCGGAGGGTGCGGTCAAGTCCAAGCTCGCCGCGATCGAGGCGTTCGGCGCGATGCTGCACCGCTGCGCGCCGACCATCGCCGCGCGCGAGGCGGCGGCCGAGCAGGTCCGTGTCGCGACCGGCGCCACGCTCGTGCATCCCTACACCGACCCACGCGTGATCGCCGGCCAGGGCACTGCCGCGCTGGAGCTGCTGCATGAGACCGGCCCGCTCGACGCGCTGGTCGCGCCGATCGGCGGTGGCGGCCTGATCGGCGGCAGCGCGATCGTCGCGCGAAGGCTGCACCCTGGCATGGCCGTCCATGCGGCCGAACCGCTCGGCGCCGCCGACGCGGCCGAGTCGCTGCGTCGCGGCGAGCGCGTCACCGATATCGTGCCGGACACGCTCTGCGACGGCCTGCGCGGCACGATCGGGCCGATCAACTTCGACCTGCTGCGCGCGCACGCGGTCGAGGTGCTGACCGTCGCCGACGCCGACACGGTTGCCGCGATGCGCCTGATCTTCGAGCGCCTGAAGCTCGTCGTCGAACCGTCCAGCGCGATCGCGCTCGCCGCCGTGCTGAACAATCCGGCCCGCTTCGCCGGCCACCGCGTCGGCCTGATCCTGTCCGGCGGCAACGTCGACCTCGACGCGCTGCCGTGGTGAAGCGCGCCGAGGTGCGCGGCTAGCCGGCCGCCGCGCGGCTGGCGCGTGACGCGGCCATCCGCCGGCGGCGCACCAGCCGGTACAGCGGGTAGCTCGCCGCGATCGCCGCGAGCCCGAGCAGGCTGCCGTGTGGATCGTGGACGAGGAAGCCGATGAAGATGGCCAGCGCGATCGTTGCGTACAGCAGCGGCGCGAACGGATAGGCGAACGCCTTGTACGGCCGTTCGAGCCCGGGTTCGCGCCGGCGCAGCACGAACAGCGCGATCGCCATCGAGCCGTCGAGCAGCACGCCGATGAATGCGCCGAGCAGGAACAGCTTCTCGAACGTACCGCTGGCCGCGAGCACGGCCGCGCCTACGGTGCAGACCAGCAGCGCGGTGACCGGCGTGCCGCCGGCGTTGACCGTCTGCGCGCGATCGGCGAACAAGCCGTCGCGGCCGAGCGCATAGAGGATCCGCGGCGTGTTCATCAGGCCGGCATTGAGGATGCCCAGCAGCGACAGTGCGGCGAGCGCGGTGACGAGCTGCGCGCCACGCGGGCCGAACACCGCATGCATCGCGTCGGCCGCCGGCAGCTTGGAGGCGGCCAGCACCTCCATCGGCAACACGTGCAGGTAGGCCAGGTTGACCAGCACGTAGATGCCGATGACCAGCAGTGCGCCGCCGAACAGCGCGCGCGGCAGGTTGCGGCCTGGATTGCGGTCCTCCTCGGTGAAATAGACCGCCGAGTTCCAGCCCGAGTAGGTCTCGAACACCATCTGCATCGAGACCACCATCGCCATCAGCAGCAACGCCCCGCGCAGCGGCTCGGCGGGAGGCGCGGCAGGTGCGGCGACCGGCGTCGGCGCCGGATCGGCCCATAGACACACGGCGACGAATCCGATCAGGGCCAGCATTTTCAGCACGCTGGCCAGTTGCTGCACGGCGCTGCCGCTGCGCACGCCGGTCCAGTGCAGCAGCGCGAATGCGGCCAGCGTGACTACGGCGACCGCGCCTTCATGGCCGGCCAGCGGCGGCACCAGCGCGCCGGCGTACTCGGCGAAGGCGACCGCCAGGAAGGCCTGCGCCACCGTGTAGTTGAGCCAGTCGCCCCAGCCGACCACGAAGCCGGCGTAATCGCCGTAGGCGCGTCGCGCGTACACGCACGGCCCGCCCGCGCGCGGCAGGGCCGTTGCCAGTTCCGCCAAGCTGTTGGCGCCCAGCAGCACGTAGAAGCCGCCGAGCAGCCAGACCGCGATGATCAGCGTCGGGTCGTTCAGGGTGGCGGCGATCGGTCCGGGCGCGCGCAGGATGCCGATGCCGATCGTGCCGCCGACCACGACGGCGAGGCCGAAGCCGACGCCGAGCACGCGCAGCAGCGCGTGCGATGGCCATGCGTCGGTGGTGCGCGTTGCCTCGAGACTGCTCATGGCGTGCCTCCGTGGGAAAGCCGGCCAGCGGACGCCGAGTCGGTCGTTCCGGGCAGGATGCCGGCGTCGTGCACGACGCGGCCGCCGACCACGGTCAGCACGCTGGTCGTGGCCGGCAGCGCCTCGGCGTCGACCGTGAAGATGTCCTGCGACAGCACGGCGAGGTCGGCGAGTTGGCCCGGCGCGAGCCGGCCCTTGTCGTGCTCGGCAAACTCTGCGAAGGCCGAGCCGTAGGTGTAGGCGATCACCGCCGCTTCGCGCGAGATCGCCTCGGCCGGGTTGTTCGGATGGGTGATTGCGAACTTGAGGTTCAGGAACGGGTTGACCGGCCCGTCCGAGCCGAGCGCGAGCGGGATGCCGGCCGCGATGAGCGAGCGCAGCGGCTGGTACTGGCGCACGCGCTGCGGGCCGAGGCGCGCCAGCGAGAGGCCGGGCGGATCGTCGAAGTGTGTCGGGTTCTCGACCACGACCACGCCGAGTTCGCGCGCCAGCGCGTGCAGGTCGTCGAACAGGCCCTCGGCGTGTTCGAGCCGCACGCGGCGCGCGCGCCAGTCCGCCGCGGGTGCCAGCTCGCGCATCAGTCGCAGCACCTGCTCCGCGCTGCGGTCGCCGCAGGTGTGCAGCAGCAGCTGGTGCGCGGCTCCCGGCAGCTGCGCCAGCGCCGCGCGCAGCCGCACGCGCAGGTCGGCGTCGGAGAAGTTGATCGCGCCCGCCTCGCCCGGCCGGTCCGCATACGGCGCGCGCAGCGCGGCCTGCCGTTCCAGCGGCGTGCCGTCGAGCATCCACTTCACGCCGGCCACGCGCACGCTGCCGTCCTTCGGCAGCGGCCAGATGCGCTCGGCCGTGCGCCAGGCGGACAGAGGGGCCTCGGCATCGGTGGTCGGCATCGGAATCAGGCGCAGTCGCAGCGGCAGCGCCAGCCGATGCAGCGCGTGCAGCGTCGGCTTGGGCGCGATGTTGCTCGCGATGCCCTGCAGCGAGGTGATGCCCAGCGGCAGCGCCTCGGCGGCGGCCTGCTGCAGCGCGGCGCGGTGCACCGCCGTGGAACGTCGGCCGACCTGCCGCATCACCGCATTCGTGTTGGCGTACTCGAGCAGCACGCCGGTCAGGCGGCCATCGCGGTCGCGCAGGAAGCGGCCACCGGGCGGATCGGACGAGCGCTCGCCGTAACCCAGCGCGCGCAGCGCGGCGGAATTGAGCACGCTGCCGTGGCCGGTGTCTGCGGTGAGCATGACCGGATGGTCCGGCGCGACGCGGTCGAGCGCCTCGCGTGGTGTCGGCGCGTCCAGCACCGCGGCGCTGATGCGGCTGCTCAGGATCCAGCGTCCGCGCGGCGTGTCGGCCACGGTGCGGGCGAGCGCATCGAGCACCCGCGCCATCGGCGGATCGGGCGGCGGATCGTGTTCGCCGAAGTCCAGGCGCACGCCGCCGCGATCGGCGGCGATGTGCGTGTGCGCATCGTTGAAGCCCGGCACGACGACGCGGCCGCCCACGTCGATGACCTGCGTGGTCGGCCCGGCCAGCGCGCGCAGCGTGGCGTCGTCGCCGACCGCGAGCACGCGCTCGCCGCCGATCGCGACCGCCGTGGCCCACGGCCGCGTGCTGTCGGCGGTGAACACCTTGCCGCCGAGCAGGAGCAGGTCGGGCGCACGGGCCGGCGTATCCGCCGGCGCCGCGTGCGCCGACGCGAGTGCGATCAGCAGCGCCGTGCCGGCGAGCAGTCGGCGTATCGGTGGCGGACGCCGTCTCATCGCACGCGCTTCCACACGGCGCGCCAGTGCAGGTCCGGATCGGCAGGCATCAGCCACAGCTCGTCGCCGCGCAGTTCGTAGCGGCGTTCGTAGCGCGTGCCGACGCCGTATGGCCGCAGCTCCCCGTGCACATGGTGGACGACGGTCCGGCGCGCGGCATCGACGGTATAGGTGCCGAAGTACGCATCGTAGGTGTCGATGGCGGCCTTCGCGTCGGCGCCGCTCCAGCCGATATGGCCGAGTCCGATGCCGTCGGACGCGACGTCGTCGTCGCCCGACACGACCGGGCGGCCGCTGCGGTACATCAACTGCACCGCCATGCGCCCTTCCGGCGTGTAGACGAGCAGGCCGACGACGTCGCGGTCGCGCGCCGTGACCTTGCCCTGCGCGTCGACGCTCTGGTCCTCGACGATCTGCCAGGTGCCGACCAGCGGCGAGGCTGCCTCAGACGCGGACGCAGCGGCCCACGCCGGTGCCTGCCATGCGGCGCAAAAGCAGACGAACAGGCAGGCAAGTCTTCCGATCACGACGACATTCCCCTCTTGCCGCGTGTGTTTGACACGCAGCGTAGCGCGGAAAGACCGAAAAATGTTTCGCGGGCCCGCGGCGAGAACATGCGCCGCGTGGAGCGCACGCCTACAGGTAACTCAACCACGCCTCGCGCCACCGCGCCTTCAGCGCGGCGAACCAGCGGCACGGCAGGTACAGCGCGAGCACGACGCCGAGCCAGACCGCGTAGACGACCGTACGCGGCGGGCGACACTGCATCGATCAGGTTGTGCCCGCCGACCATGACGAGGCCGAACGCGACCAGCGCCGGCAGCGGCAGGTGGATCAGCGCGCCAGCGCGAGCATGCTGCAGCCGAGCGCCTCTGCGCGAGGTCGGTCGGGTCGAAGCGTGCGGCGGAGAAATAGTCGCGCGTGTGGTCCAGCGCCATCACGATCATGACCACGCCGCGCAGCAGATCGACCGAGTCGAGGCGTGGTCGCGTGCCGGATGCGCCGTGTGCGACGACGGTGGCGGCCGCGGGCAGATCGAGGGCAGTCGATGAGGCGTTCATGCTGCGGCTCCCGGGTTCGGTGGCCCGCACGCGCGGCGGTCCCCCGGAGCCTAACGCAAAAGCACGCCGGCCCCCGACAACCGCCGCCGCCGCGCGCTCAGGCGCGCCGGCGCCCCTGCGTCGCCAGTATCAGCGCGAGCACGATCAGGCCGATGCCGACGCCTTCGCGCAGGCTCGGCCGTTCGCCGAGCAGCACCCAGGCGAAGCCGATGCCGGCGATCGGGATGACCAGGCTGGACAGGCCGGCGATCCCGGCCGGCAGCCGCGCCACCACGTACGACCACATCAGCCAAGCCAGGCCGGACGAGAGGATCGCGTTGTAGGCGAGCGCGCCGACGAAGTAGCCCGACCACTCGATCGGCCGCGTGTGCGTGGCCAGCGCCAACACCACCAGGCCGAGCGAGCCGATCAGCATCTGCCATGCGGTCAGCGACAGCGCGCTGATGCCGCCGCGCTGGAACAGGCGCTTGGACAGCACCACGCCGAGCGCCCAGCACGCGCCGCCGCCGAGCGCGAGCACCGAACTCTTCGCATCGCCGAAGCCGAGCCACGGCGCCAGCACCAGCAGCAGGCCGCCGGCGGCGACGCCGAGGCTCAGCCACAGGCGCAGGCTCGGCCGTTCGGCGAACAGCAGCCAGGTCAGCACCACGACCCAGAACGGCATCGTGTAGGCGAGCAGCGCGGTCTTGCCGGCGCCGCCATCGACCAGCGCCCATTGCACCAGGCCCTGGAAGCCGGTGGTTTGCGCCAGCCCGATCAGCACGGTCGGCCCGAGCGGCGGCGGCCGCGGCGACTCGCGCCGCGCCAGCAGCACCGCGAACAGCACGCCGGTGCCGAGCACGTAGCGCAGCGCCGAGAAATCGAACGGGCCGACGTAGGCCAGCACCTGCTTCATCACGATCCAGTTGTAGCTCCAGATCAGCGTGATCAGGACCAGCGCGACGAGCGCGGTGCGGCGGGACGAATCGGCGGTGGTCAACGAAGGGTGCCTATAACGAAGGGCGTCTATACGGGGGCGGGAAGCGGCTTCAGCCCCTCTCCCCGCGGGAGAGGGGTTGGGGCGAGGGTTCGGTCGAAGTGCGGCGCTTCACACGCGCGCCTTCCGACATTTCGCGCAAGCGCCCGCCAGCCACGACCCAAACCGGCCCCGTATGATACGTGCCCCGAAGCGAGAGCCGCGTGATGCAAGACGATCGCCGCACCCGTTGCAGCTGGGCCGGCCCCGAGACCGACACGGCCATGCGTGACTACCACGACCGCGAATGGGGCGTGCCGCAGCATGACGACCGCGCGCTGTTCGAGCTGCTCTGCCTCGAAGGCGCGCAGGCGGGCCTGAGCTGGCGCACCGTGCTCAACAAGCGGCCGGCCTACCGCCGCGCATTCGCCGACTTCGACATCGGCCACTGCGCGCGCCTCACCGACCGCCGCATCGAAACCCTGCTCGGCGACGCCGGCCTGATCCGCAACCGCCTGAAGATCACCTCGGTGCGCGACAACGCGCGCGCCGCGCTGGCCGCGATCGAAGCGCATGGCAGCCTCGACGCATTCCTGTGGCAGTTCGTCGACGGCGCGCCGATCCAGAACCGCTGGCGCGACCGCACCGAGGTGCCGGCGACTACAGAGGTTTCCGACGGCATGAGCAAGGAACTGCGCCGCCGCGGCTTCCGCTTCGTCGGCTCGACCATCTGCTACGCGTACATGCAGGCGACCGGGATGGTCAATGACCATGTCGTGGAGTGCTTTCGGTGTGGGGAGCTGGGGTGAGGTGGGCCCCCCTCGCTGCGGATCTATCGAAACGCCAGCTGTCGCTTCCCCTGCTAGCAGGGGACAAATCGGCATGGCTGCCCCTTTGCGCGGCGCGGGTCGCCCGAAGGGGAGAGCGCCATGGATGGCACGAGCACACCTGCCCGGAGGGGCTTCAGGGGTGGCGCTTTTCGCCTGGCTGAAGTCTCCACCCGTTACGCCCGCGATTTCGACCCCGTAACCCATTACGCCCGCATGTCCAGGATGTTGCGCGGACAGCGCGATGCCCGCGTCGGGGTCGTCTTGATGACGTAAGTGCGCCTTTCTGTTGGAAAAACGCGGCTTGACCTCCCGCGCGGAGGCACGCACCATGCCGTGCAACACCCCGGATGTGGGGTCTACTTGTAGTTAGGCACATGGAAGAAGCTCTAAAGCAACTCATTGCAACATGCATGAAGCAACAGCCAGGCAATCCGCTCCAGCCGGCGGTGCTCGAAGAGTTTTGCAAAAAGCATTCCATCACGCTGGAAGATTTCAGTCGGAGCTTCGCGGTGCGAGTCGCGATTGATTTTGCTGAAGGGGTTATCTCGTATTGGCAAGGCGACGCCGCTATGAATCGCCTGTCGGGTTCAGAGGCGTTATGGTGCTCTGAGCTTGCAATTGAGCTGTACGAGGCATTTGATGAGGGCGAGTACTTCCATGACGGAGACTCCCGAGACTCAATCGGCTGGCAGAAGTACACGCTGCCAGCGGTCATGGAGGTGCTGGCACGTGAGCGTCTCCTGCCAAGTGCCTAACTATTCGTCCAAGCCGACGCCGCTTCGCGGCGCGGCTTAACTCAGGTGTTGACGTTGTAGAAAAACC
>JAACZU010000003.1 GCA_009996615.1 Rhodanobacteraceae bacterium
CCTGGCACGGGGGGCAGTGTCGCCGAATGCGTAGCATCGACGGGGAATTTTCACAGCCTCTCAGCGCACCGAAGGCAGCACCAGCAGCGCCGCCAGCGTGAGCATGAACACGGCGACCAGCAGGTCGAACACGCGCCATGCACGCGGGCTGCGAAACACCGGCAGCAGGCCGCGTGCGCCATAGCCCAACGCGGCGAACCACAGCGCGCTCGCACTGCAGGCGCCGCCGGCGAAGGCCCAGCGGCCATGGCCGTCGTAGCGCGTCGAGAGGCTGCCGAGCAGCACCACCGTGTCCAGGTACACGTGCGGGTTCAGCAGCGTGAAGCCGAGGCAGGCCAGCACGACGCGCCAGCGATCGCGCGCGGCATCGTCGGCGGGCTGCAGGCCGCTTTCGCCGCGCCAGGCGCGCGCCGCGGCAAGCGCGCCATAGGCCGCCAGGAAGGCCGCGCCGGCGAAGCGCAGCAGCTGCAGCAGCCCAGGCTGGCTCGTCACGGCCAGCCCCATGCCGGCCACGCCGAGCAGGATCAGCGCGACGTCGGCCAGCACGCAGACCAGCACCACCGCGCCGACATGGCGCTGCTGCAATCCCTGGCGCAGCACGAACGCATTCTGCGCACCGATGGCGATGATGAGGCCGGCGCCGGCGGCCAGGCCGGCCAGGTAGGCGGACATCTGCATGGAAACACCCGGGGAAACGATGCGGCCAACGATGAAGCAGCCGCGCTCTTCAGTAAAACTAAATCATCTAAGCTGACCTAAGCTTGGCTAATCACTGCCATTGCCTGGAGGCGGCCCCATGAGCCTGCTCAATCCCCAGCTCGCCGCGTTCGCCGCCGTGCTCGGCGAGGGCAGCTTCGAAGGCGCGGCGCGCCGCCTGTCGGTGACGCCATCAGCCATCTCGCAGCGCATCAAGGCGCTGGAAGACCGACTCGGCCAGGTCCTGATCCTGCGCCAGACGCCCTGTCGCGCCACCGCGGCCGGCGCGCGGCTGCTGCGCAGCGTGCAGCAGATGCAGCTGCTGGAGGCGGAAACCCTCGCGGCGTTCGCGGTGGAACGCGCGTCGGGGCAACCGTCCGCCCCCGTCGCGATCGCGGTCAACGCCGACTCGCTCGCCACCTGGTTCCTCGGCGCGCTCGCGGCGCTGCACGAGCGCCACCGCCTGCTGTTCGACGTGCACGTGGAAGACCAGGACCATTCGCTGGACCTGCTGCGCGACGGCTCGGTGGTCGGGGCGATCAGCGCGGAAGCGCGCGCGGTGCAGGGCTGCACGGTGCGTCCGCTGGGCGTCATGCGCTACCTGCCGATCGCCGCGCCGGCGTTCGCGGCGCGGCACTTCGCCGATGGCCTCGACGCCGCCTCGCTCGGCCGCGCGCCGATGCTGGTGTTCAACCGCAAGGACGCGCTGCAATGGCGCTTCATGCGCCGCATCACGCGCGCACGCCTGGCGCCGCCGACGCACTACCTGCCCTCGCCGACCGGCTTCGTGCAGGCTGCCGCGCTCGGCCTGGGCTGGTGCATGGCACCCGAGTCGATGCTCGGCGATGCGCTCCGCACAGGCGCCGTGCAGGCGCTGGCGCCCGGCTGCTGGCTGGACGTGCCGCTCTACTGGCAGCACTGGTCGGTCCGCTCGGCCACGCTGGACCGACTCACCGACGCGCTGCTCGCCGCGGCGCGCAACGGCCTGCGCCAGCGTGGATGACGATCGCCCAAGAAAAAAGCCGCGGCAGGCCGCGGCTTTTTTTCCAGCTTCGCGCGAAGCGGAGGCTTACTTCTTGAGCAGGCCGGCCAGCGTCTTGCCGAGGTCGGCCGGCGACTTCACCGTCGTCACGCCTGCCTTCTCGAGCGCGGCGAACTTCGCCGCGGCGGTGCCCTTGCCGCCGGAGATGATCGCGCCGGCATGGCCCATGCGCTTGCCCGGAGGGGCCGAGGCACCGGCGATGAACGAAACGACCGGCTTGGTCACGTACTCGCCGATGAACTCGGCCGCGTCTTCCTCGGCGCTGCCGCCGATCTCGCCGACCATGATGATGCCTTCGGTCTGCGGATCGTCCTGGAACAGCTTCAGGCAGTCGATGAAGTTCAGGCCGTTGATCGGGTCGCCGCCGATGCCGATGCAGGTGGACTGGCCCAGGCCCTCGTTGGTGGTCTGGAACACCGCTTCATAGGTCAGCGTGCCGGAGCGCGACACGATGCCGACCTTGCCCGGCTGGTGGATGTGGCCCGGCATGATGCCGATCTTGCACTCGCCCGGCGTGATGATGCCGGGGCAGTTCGGGCCGATCAGCACGGTTTCCGGATGCTGCGCCAGCACGTTCTTCACGCGCAGCATGTCCAGCACCGGGATGCCCTCGGTGATCGCGACGATCACGCGGATGCCGGCGTCGACCGCTTCCAGGATCGAGTCGGCCGCGAACGGCGGCGGCACGAAGATGACCGACGCGTCGGCGCCGGTTTCCTCGACCGCCTCGACGACGGAGTTGAAGACCGGCAGGCCAATGTGCTCGCTGCCGCCCTTGCCCGGCGTGACGCCGCCGACGACCTTGGTGCCGTAGTCCAGCGCCTGCTGCGCGTGGAAGGTGCCCTGCTGGCCGGTGAAGCCCTGCACGATCACCTTGGTGTTCTTGTTGACCAGAACGCTCATGGGAATGTCCTTCGAATTCGGTAATGCCTGGTACCGCCGTCATTCCCGCGGACGCGGGAATCCATCTTCGCTTGCCAATGGATGCCCGCTTGCGCGGGCATGACGCCGGAACGGTGGAATCGCTTTACGCCTTGGCGGCAGCCACGGCCTTCTGCGCCGCGTCGTTGAGGTCGTCGGCCGGCGTGATCGCCAGGCCCGAGTTGGCCAGCAGCGCGCGGCCCTGCTCGACGTTGGTGCCCTGCAGGCGCACCACCACCGGGATGGTCAGGCCCACTTCCTTGACCGCGGCGATGATGCCCTCGGCGATCAGGTCGCAGCGCACGATGCCGCCGAAGATGTTGACCAGGATCGCCTTCACCTTGTCCGAGGACAGGATCAGCTTGAACGCCTCGGTCACGCGCTCCTTGGTCGCGCCGCCGCCGACGTCGAGGAAGTTGGCCGGCTCGCCGCCCGCCAGCTTGATCACGTCCATCGTCGCCATCGCCAGGCCCGCGCCGTTGACCATGCAGCCGATGCTGCCGTCCATCGTCACGTAGTTGAGGTTGTGCTGCACCGCGGCCGCCTCGGCGGCGTCTTCCTGCGTCAGGTCGCGCATCGCGGCGAGGTCCGGATGGCGGAACTCGGCGTTGTCGTCGGAGTTGACCTTGCCGTCGAGCGCGGCGAGGTTGCCGTCCTCGAGGATCGCCAGCGGGTTCAGCTCGACCAGCGACAGGTCCTTTTCGTTGAACAGCTTGAACAGGCCCAGCATCACCTTGGTCAGCTGGCCGACCTGCTTGGCGTTGAGGTCCATCGCGAAGCCGAGCTGGCGGCACTGGTACGGCTGCAGGCCCTCGACGAAGTCGACCGTGATCGTGTGGATGTCCTCGGGCGTGTCGCGCGCGACCTGCTCGATGTCGACGCCGCCGTGCTTGGAGGCGATGAACGAGATCGCCTTGCTGTCGCGGTCGACCAGCACCGACAGGTACAGTTCCTTGGCGATGTTGGTCGCGTCGGTGACCAGCACCAGGTTCACCGGCAGCGCGCGGCCGGCCGACTGGTAGGTCTCCATGTGCGTGCCGAGCATGCCCTGCGCGGCGGCGCGCACGTCGTCGAGGCTGCGGCAGAACTTCACGCCACCGGCCTTGCCGCGGCCGCCGGCATGGATCTGCGCCTTGACCATCCACTGCGTGCCACCGAGCGCCTTGGCGGCGTCGACGGCCGCGTCGGGCGAGTTGGCGACCTTGCCCGGCGGCACCGGGATGCCGTAGGCGGCGAACAATTCCTTGGCTTGGTATTCGTGGAAATTCATGCGGGCACCTTGGACGAGAGGACACGCCGGCGCGGCGCGGGCAGCGCGACACGCAGGCACGATCCGGAGGGCGGCGGCACGGAGCCGGCCGCGAAACGGGGGCGTTATTGTCGGGGAAAGGCGGGGGTGAAATCAAAAACCGGCACCCGGCCTGGGCTCGAAGGGCCGCCATCGCCGGTAGCCGCGCTCGCCGCGACGCCCTTTGCCGGGACGCATCGCCCCTCCCGGCGCTCGCACGGGACCCGCGAAAGCGTGCCGCCGCTCCCATAGGCCTCCTCGCCACGTCGCTATACTGCGGACTCAGGGAGGGGGGAACCATGACCGCCGATCGCCGCGCGCGCATCGCTGCCGACACGCCGGGCGACATCACCCGGCGCGAACTGTATTTCTTCAACCTCTACCGCTGCCTCGAGGCCGTGGTCTACGCCGGCCTGGTGTTCAGCCCCTATGCCGGCGAATGGGTCAAGGTTCCACGGCCGCTGCCCGGCCAGGTCGCCGCCTCCGCATATCTCGTCATCGCACTCGCGCTGCTGGTCGGCACCGACCGCCTGCGCCCGCGCCTGGCGGCGAGCATCACGGTCGCGCTGGCGCTGGACATCGCCGCCGCTTCGCTGGTGCTGGTCGCGCTGGACGGCCAGGGCATCGTGCCGATGATGCTGCTGGTCAACGTCGGCATCGCCGCGCTGCTGCTGCCCCATCGCGCCTACCTGTTCGCCACCGGCGCGGCCGCCGCCGTGCTGGCGCCGTACCTGTGGGCGCTGCTAGCCCTGCCGGGCAGCACGCCGCCGCCCTCCGAGGTCGGCGCGGTGATCATCGCCTACTACATCGTCGCCGGGCTGCTGCGCTACCTCGGCGGCCACGTGCGCGCGACCGAGGACCTCGCCGCGCAGCGCGGCGCCGACATCCTCAACCTCGAGCAGATCAACGACCTGATCATCCAGCGCATGAAGACCGGCGTGCTGCTGGTCGACGCGGCCAACCTCATCCTGCGCATCAACGAGTCGGCCTGGCACCTGATCGGCAACCCGCCGCCGGCCCAGCGCGAGCTCGGCAAGGTCGCGCCGGAGCTGTCACGGCGCCTGTACCACTGGCGCCACTCCAACCGCACCGACCAGACCGCGGTCGCGCTGGCGCCGGACGTGCCGGAAGTGATCCCGCGCTTCACGCGCCTGGCGCCGAACGACGACAGCCACGTGCTGATCTTCCTCGACGACACCTCGCTGCTGTCGCGCCGCGCCGAGGAACTCACGCTGTCATCGCTCGGGCGCCTGTCCGCCTCGATCGCGCACGAGATCCGCAACCCGCTGGCAGCCATCCGCTACTCGGCGCAGCTGCTGGCCGAATCGCCCGACCTGGGCAGCGACGACGCGCGCCTGGTCGAGATCATCAACAACCACTGCACGCGCGCCAACGACGTGGTCGAGAACATCCTGCAGCTGTCGCGGCGCGAACGCTCGCGCCCCGAGCGCATCGACCTCAACGCCTGGGCGCTCACGTTCGTGGAAGACTACAAGCAGTCCAACGACCTCGGCTCCGACCACCTGCGCGCGGTGACGCACAACCGCACGATCGAGGCGATGGTCGATCCGCAGCACCTGCAGCAGGTGGTCTGGAACCTCGTGCAGAACGCGCTGCGCTACGGCCGCCAGCCGAACCAGCCCGCGCGCGTCAGCGTCGTCGCGCGCCTGGCCGGCGAAAAGGGGCCGCCGCTGCTGGAGGTGATCGACCGCGGCCCGGGCATCCCGCCGAAGGTCGCCGCGCAGATCTTCGAGCCGTTCTACACCACGCACGAATACGGCACCGGCCTGGGCCTGTACCTGGCCAAGCAGATGAGCGAGGCGAGCCAGGCCACGCTCGAATACGTACCGGTGGCCGGCGGCGGTGCCTGCTTCCGCATCACGCTGATGCCGGCCGGAACGCTGCTGGCGTCGCGGATCGCGCCGGTGGCGTCGCGCCCGGGCCCGTAGGTGCGCCGCAGGCGCGACCGGGGCTGCCGGCATCGCGACGCCTCGTCGCGACCGCGCCGGTCCGGCGCACAAGACGCGGCCTTTGCCACGGCGCAAGCCGCCCCGTAACCTAAAGCCCGTCCCCGCACTCACCGGCCCCTACGGCATGAGCAAGCACTACGCCCTGGTCATCGACGACGAGCGCGACATCCGCGAGCTGCTGACGCTGACGCTCGGCCGCATGGGCCTCATGGTCGAGACCGCCGCCACCGTCGCCGAGGCGCGCGAGCGGCTGTCCGAACGCCGCTATGCGCTGTGCTTCACCGACATGCGCCTGCCGGACGGCTCCGGCCAGGAGATCATCGCGCAGATCGCCGCGCACTACCCGGAAACCCCGGTCGCGATGATCACCGCCTACGGCAACGTCGACGCCGCCGTCGACGCGCTCAAGGCCGGCGCGTTCGACTTCGTGTCCAAGCCGGTCGACATCTCGGTGCTGCGCCGCCTCGTGCAGACCGCACTGAAGTTGTCGGAGGAAAAGCGCTCCGAGCAGACCAGCAGCACCGGCAAGCTGATCGGCGACTCGGCGCCGATGAACGAACTGCGCGCGACGATCGCCAAGGTCGCGCGCAGCCAGGCGCCGGTCTACATCGCCGGCGAGTCCGGTACCGGCAAGGAACTCGTCGCGCGGCTGATCCACGAACTCGGCCCGCGCGCCACCGCGCCGTTCGTGCCGGTCAACTGCGGCGCGATCCCGTCCGAGCTGATGGAGAGCGAGTTCTTCGGCCACAAGCGCGGCAGCTTCACCGGCGCGCAGGCCGACAAGGACGGCCTGTTCCACGCCGCGCACGGCGGCACGCTGTTCCTCGACGAGGTCGCCGAGCTGCCGATGCACATGCAGGTGAAGCTGCTGCGCGTGATCCAGGAAAAGGCCGTGCGCCCGATCGGCGCGCGCGCCGAGGTCGGCGTCGACGTGCGCATCCTGTCGGCCACGCACAAGAACCTCGCGCGCCTGGTCGAGCTCGGCGCGTTCCGCCAGGACCTGTACTACCGCATCAACGTGATCGAGCTGCGCGTGCCGCCGCTGCGCGAGCGCCGCGAGGACATCCCGCAGCTCGCCGCGCGCATGCTCGAACGCCTGGCCGCCGAGAACGGCGGCGTCGCCGCCCGCCTCATGCCTGATGCGCTCGATGCACTGCGCGCGCACGATTTCCCCGGCAACGTGCGCGAGCTGGAGAACGTGCTCGAACGCGCGGTCGCGCTGTGCGAGAACAACAGCATCGGCGTCGAGGACCTGCGCCTGTTGCCGGCCGAGCGCACGAGCGCCGGCGCCGCCGATGCCCGCCCCGGCCCGCTGCCGCCCCTGCCCGCCGCGCCGGTGCGGACCGAACTGCGTCCGCCCGCGTGGGCGCCGGAGCCGGAGGCCGACGGCTACCCCAACGACCTCGCCGCGGCCGTCGCCGAGACCGAGCGCGCCGCGATCATGAAGGCGCTCGACCTCACTCGCTGGAACCGCACCGCCGCCGCGCACCACCTCGGCCTGACCCTGCGCCAGCTTCGCTACCGGCTGGAAAAGCTCGGCATCGAGTGAGGCCCGCCACGGCGCGGCGTTGCAGGAGCGCACGCGGTGCGCGACCGGCGCCACGGTTCCTTGATGCGCAGCGTTGCAGGAGCGGCGCAGCCGCGACGAGGTGTCGCGATGCCATGCCGCCCCGTCGCGCCTGCGACGCTCCTACAGGAGCCGCGCGCCAATCCACGCACGCAGGTCGGCAATTTCCTCAAAGCACACCTGGTGCGCCATCGGGTAGCTGTGCCACTGCACCGCGTAACCGAGCGCGGTCAGCGCGTCGCGGCTCAGCGTGCCGAGCGCCTGCGGCACGATAGGGTCGAGGCTGCCATGCGCCATGAAGATCGGCAGGCCGGCGTTCGCCGCGCTGCGCTCGGCCGCGGCGCGCTCGCCCAGTGGCAGGTAGGTCGACAGCGCGACGACGCCGGCCAGCCGCTGCGCATGGCGGATGCCGCCGGCCAGCGCGATCGCGCCGCCCTGCGAGAAGCCGGCGACGAGCACGCGTTCGGCCGCGATGCCGCGTTCGGCCTCGCGCGTGATGAGCGCCTCCAGCTCGCCGATCGAGGCGCGGATGCCGGCCTCGTCCTGCTTGTCGGCCAGCGCCATGCCCTTGATGTCGTACCACGCGCGCATCGGCATGCCGCCATTGATCGTCACCGGCCGCACCGGCGCATGCGGAAACACGAAGCGCAGCGCCGGCCACGCCGGATCGACCAGCTGCGGCACGATCGGCGTGAAGTCGTTGCCGTCGGCGCCCAGGCCGTGCAGCCAGATCACCGCATGGCGCGGGTTCGGGGCGGTTTCGAGTTCGACGCAAGGCAGGGTCATCGGCGCGGCATCCGGAAGCGGCAAGCCCGCCATGATGCCATGCCCACTTGGGTGGGAGCGGCGGCAGCCGCGATGCTCTCGCCCGAAAAGCATCGCGCCTTCCGGCGCTCCCACAGGAGCAGAGAAGGCCGGCTTTGGGTGGGAGTGGCGGCAACCGCGATGCTCTCGCCCGAAAAGCATCGCGCCTTCCGGCGCTCCCACAGGGGCAGCGAAGGGCAGCTTTGGGTGGGAGCGGCGGCAGCCGCGATGCTCTCGCCCCGAAAAGCATCGCGCCTTCCGGCGCTCCCACAGGAGCAGCGAAGGGCAGCTTTGGGTGGGAGTGGCGGCAGCCGCGATGCTCTCGCCCCGAAAAGCATCGCGCCTTCCGGCGCTCCCACTGGAGCAGCGAAGGGCAGCTTTGGGTGGGAGCGGCGGCAGCCGCGATGCTCTCGCCCCGAAAAGCATCGCGCCTTCCGGCGCTCCCACAGGAGCAGCGAAGGGCAGCTTTGGGTGGGAGCGGCGGCAGCCGCGATGCTCTTGTCCGAAAAGCATCGCGCCTTCCGGCGCTCCCACTGGGGCAGCGAAGGGCGGCATTTGGCTTGGTCAGCCTTTCAGCCAAATCGCATCCCAGAACGGATATTCGCCGACGAGATCACAAAGCCCGGCCCGCACGGGATTGGCAACGATGTAGCGCGCAACTGCGATGCATTGCTCGTCGCGGCGCAACGCGTGGTCGTGGTAGCCGCTGGACCAGACCGGGTCCGACGTGTGTCCGGTTCTGGCAGCGCGCGCGGTTACGGTTTTCACCCGGCCGATCAACGTCGACAGGGTGTCGCCGCCTGCCAGTTGAACCAGCCCATGCCAGTGGTCCGGCATCAGTACCCAGCACAGCAGGATCGAATCCCGCCACAAGCGACGCTCGTGCAGGGCTCGGGCGACTGCTCGTGCGCAGGTCCAGTCGTCGTACAAGCGGGCTCGCCTGTGCGTCGTGAAGGTCACGAGATAGATGCGGCCTTGCTCCGAGCAGCGGCCACGTCGCAGCGCGGCGCTGCCGCGCCTCGGATAGATGGGTGCGTGCATGGGGAGCAATCGTCCATGCAGCGACATGAGCACAGGATGGAACAGCAACGCGTATGCGGGCAGGAACATGCCGGTATCCCGCGTGAGCGTCGGCCTACAAGCATCGCGCCTTCCGGCGCTCCCACAGGAGCAGAGAAGGCCGGCTTGGGGTGGGAGTGGCGGCAGCCGCGATGCTCTCGTCCGAAAAGCATCGCGCCTTCCGGCGCTCCCACAGGGGACAGCGAAGGCCGGCATTGGGTGGGAGTGGCGGCAGCCGCGATGCTCTTGTCCGAAAAGCATCGCGCCTTCCGGCGCTCCCACAGGGGGCAGCGAAGGCCGGCTTTGGGTGGGAGTGGCGGCAGCCGCGATGCTCTCGCCCGAAAAGCATCGCGCCTTCCGGCGCTCCCACAGGGGACAGCGAAGGCCGGCTTGGGGTGGGAGCGGCGGCAGCCGCGATGCTCTTGTCCGAAAAGCATCGCGCCTTCCGGCGCTCCCACTGGAGCAATGACGGGCCGCTCTTGGTGGCAGGTCTGACTTTCGACCCGTTCCACGCCGCGCGGCAGCCGGTATGCTGCGGGGTTTGGGTTTTCCGGAGATTTCCGCATGCAGCGCGCGCTCGTCGCCAGCTTCGTCACCCTGCTCACGCTCGCCGCCGCGCCGGCGCGGGCGGTCACGCTCGACCAGGCGATGGCCGATCCGGACTGGATCGGCGCGCCGGTGCAGCGGCCATACTGGAGCGTCGACGGCCGCAGCCTGTACTACCAGCTCAAGCAGGCCGGCACGCCGGTGCGCGACCTGCACCGCATCGAGCTGGCCAGCGGCACCGACGGTATCGTCGATCCAGCCGCGATGGCGAATGCGGACGGCCCCGACGCGGTGTTCGACCGTGCGCGTTCGCGCGCCGCGTTCGTGCGCAACGGCGACGTGTTCATGCGCGAGCTGGCGACTGGCCGCCTGGTGCAGGTCACGCGCACGCCGCAAGCCGAGGCCTCGCCGCAGTTCTCGGCTGACGGCCGCGCGCTGCAATACCGCGTCGGCAGCGACTGGTTCAGCTACGACATCGCCGCCGGCGTGGCCGGCCCGGCCGCGCTCGTGCTGGCCGCGAAGGACCCCGACGCGAAGAAGCCCGACGACCTCGGCGAGCAGCAGTTGCGCTACTTCTCGACCCTGCGCAAGCTCAAGAGCGACCGCGAGGCGGTCAAGCGCGAGCGCGAGGCGTACACGAAGGGCGATCCGACCCGCGCGCCGCTGCCGTTCTATGTCGGCGACGACGTCAAGATCGAAGGCACCTCGCTGTCGCCGGACGGTCGCCACCTGGTCGTGGTGACCTCGCCCAAGGGCCACGACGAGGGTCGCCAGGGCAAGCTGCAGCGCTTCGTCACCGAATCGGGCTACGAGGAGCAGGAGGACGAGCGCGTGCGCGTCGGCCGCAATGCGCCGGCGCCGCAGTCGCTGCTGCTGCTGGATTTGAGCAAGCACGAGCAGCACGCGCTCGCCTACGACGACCTGCCCGGCATCCACGACGATCCGCTCAAGGCCGTGCGCGAGGAGAACGACAAGCGCAAGCGCGAACTCGGCCTCGAGGCGAAGGCCGGCGACAAGGCCGCCAAGGCGGACGCGAAGAAGAAGGATGCGAAGAAGGACGAGGCGCCCAAGCCGCGCGCGGTGCGCATCGTCTCGCGCGCCGACGACGGCGGCGGCGGCGGCATCGCGTGGAGCGCGGACGGCCAGTCGCTGGCGATCCAGATGCGCGCGATCGACAACAAGGACCGCTGGATCGCCACGGTCGACTTCGACCACGCCAGGCTGGTCAACCAGCACCGCCTGACCGATGCGGCCTGGATCAACTGGAACTTCAACGAGTTCGGCTGGCGCAAGGACAACCGCACGCTGTGGTACGTGTCGGAGGAAACCGGCTACGCGCAGCTCTACGCCAAGGTGCCCGGCGGCAAGGCCAGCGCGCTGACGCAGGGCACGTTCGAGGTGTCCGCGCCGGTCGAATCGCCCGACGGCCGCTGGTTCTACCTGCGCGCGAACGCCGAGGCGCCGTATGCGTATGACGTCTACCGCGTGCCGACCGGCGGCGGTGCGCTCGAGCGCGTGACCAAGCTCAAGGCCGTGCAGGACTTCGAGCTGTCGCCCGACGGCACGCAGCTCGCGCTGCTGCATTCGAGTTCCTACGTGCCGACGCAGCTCGCCGTGGCCCCGGCCGACGGCAGCGCCGCGCCGCGCACGCTGACCGACACGCGCACGGCCGAGTACAAGGCGTTCAGCTGGCCGGAACTGCAGATCGTCGAGGTGCCGTCCTCGCACACCAAGCAGCCGATCTATGCCAAGTTCTACAAGCCCAGGGACTTCGATCCTGCGAAGAAATACCCGGCGGTGCTGTTCGTGCACGGCGCCGGCTACCTGCAGAACGTGCACCTGGGCTTTCCGGCCTACTTCCGTGAGCAGATGTTCCACAACCTGCTCACCGAACGCGGCTACGTCGTGCTCGACATGGACTACCGCGCCAGCGAAGGCTACGGCCGCGACTGGCGCACCGCGATCTACCGCAACATGGGCCAGCCGGAACTGGAAGACCTGATCGACGGCGTGCGCTGGCTGGAAAAGAACGCTTCGGCCGATCCGCAGCGCGTGGGCCTCTACGGTGGTTCCTACGGCGGCTTCATGGCGCTGATGGCGATGTTCCGCGCGCCGGACGTGTTCAAGGCCGGCGCCGCGCTGCGCCCGGTCACCGACTGGGCGCAGTACAACCACGAATACACCTCCAACATCCTCAACACGCCGCAGCTCGACCCGATCGCCTACGAGCGCTCCTCGCCGATCGAGTTCGCCGACGGCCTCAAGGGCCACCTGCTGATCGCGCACGGCATGATCGACGACAACGTGCTGTACGAGGACTCGGTGCGCCTGTTCCAGAAGCTGGTCGAGCTGCGCAAGGACGACTTCGAACTGGCCGGCTATCCGCTCGAACGCCACGGCTTCGTGCACAGCGATTCGTGGTACGACGAGTACCGCCGCATCCTGAAGCTGTTCGAGGCGAATCTGAAGTAGAGCCGGGATTGGGGATTCGGGATTGGGGATTGGGAAGTCCAAGTCCTCGCCCGCCTTTCGGGCCTGCCCGCGCTGCGCGGGGGCAGGCCCGAAGGCAGGAGCACGCCGATCCTGGGCCCTACAATGGCGGCGGTGAATCACCCGACACGCCGGCCCATGACCGCCCGACCATCACCCGCCATTACCGCCACCGACGCCGCGCCGCGCACGACGCCGTCGCTGTATCCCGAACCGTTCGCCTCGATCATGCAGGGGCGCACCAAGCATCCGCTCGGCGAGCTGTTCGGCCTGACCCACTTCGGCGTCAACCTGACCCGGCTCGCGCCGGGCGCGGTGTCCGCGCTGCGGCACGCGCACTCGCGGCAGGACGAGTTCATCTACGTCGTGTCCGGCCATCCGACCCTGCACACCGACGAAGGCGCGACCGAGCTCGCGCCGGGCATGCGCGCCGGCTTCAAGGCCGGCAGCGGCAACGCGCACCGGCTGGTGAACACGACCAGCGAGCCGACCGTGTACCTGGAAGTCGGCGATCGCAGCGCCGGCGACGAAGTCAGCTATCCGGACGACGACATCGCCGCGCGCTTCGTCGATGGCAAGTGGAAGTTCTTCCACAAGGACGGCACGCCCTACTGAGTGTCGGCAGCGGGCAGGCGCGCGGCGCCCTCGCCCGCCCTGTCGCCGCTGCCCAACGCCCGGTCGCATCCGCGCGGCCCGACACTTGAAGATCGACCGTGTCCGCGCCTAGCCTGCGCGCCCGCACAGTCCCACCACGCGAGGACGGATCGTGGAGCCGCAAACCGAGATGGTCGAACTGCTCCGGCGGATCGAGGCGAACCAGGAACGCGCCCTGCAGGCGCAGGAAGCGCATCTGACCCTGGCCCGGGAGCAGCTCGCGCAATCGAGCCAGCGCGTCGGCGAGAGCCTGGAACTACAGCGCGTCGCGATTGCGCGCCAGGCGCAGGTCCGCAACATCGTGCTGCCGCTGATCTTCGTCCTGCTCGGCCTGCTGGTCTACGTGCTGGTCAAATGGAACACGGCCACCTGAGGCACGTCGCAACCGGGAACGAACCGATGTCGATCGAAGAAGCCAACAAGGCCGTCGTCCGCCGCTACGTGGACGCGTTCAACCGCGGCGACCTGGACGCGCTGCGCCAGTTGCTGGCGGACGACGCGGAGATCCAGGGCGTGATGGGCCAGGGCCTGTTCGATCGCGTCGAGCCGGTCTGGCGGCAGCTCATCGAAGGCTATGGCATGCAGCTGCGGATCGAGGAACTGGTCGCCGAGGGCCACCGCGTCGCCGCGCGCTACGTCGAGACCGGCACCTTCACCCGCCCCGCGTTCGGGCGCGAGCCCACCGGCAAGTCCTGCGAACTCGTCGCGATGGAGTTCTTCGAGATCCACGACGGCAAGATCAGGCGCCGCTGGGGCGCGCGCGATTCGGCCTCGCAGATGCGGCAACTCGGCCTCGCCGACGCCTGAGCCGCGGCGAACGCGCCGCACCGCTGGTCGCATCCGGCCCACCGTTCGGCGCAACCGGATGCCGACCGGCCCGGGCCGGCGCGCCATCACCTGTATGCTCGCGCGATCCAGCCGGGAGTCGGGGAGCTTGCCAATGCATCATCCAGCGCTTGCCGTGCTTGCGCGCGTGACCGTGCCCGCCGCGCTGCTGGCCTTTGCGGCCCCGGCCACCGCCGACGAGGTGATCGACATCCAGGGTCGTTCGGTGCTCGTCACGCCACAAACCCAGGTCATCGTCGACGACGCGCCGCTGCCGCCCGGCGCACCGCTGCCCTCGCAGCGCGGCCTGCGCGCGGTCGCCACGTTCGGCGCCGGCGTCGCGCCACGGGGCGTCGGCGCGGCGGCCACGGTGGTGTTCTCCTACGCGGTGCGCGGCGCCGTCACCTCGACCACGCCGTTGCGCGTGCTCGGCCAGGAAGTCACCGTCACCGGCGATACCGGGCTGACCGGCGTGCCCGGCGGCGCGATCGGCAACATCGCGCTCGGCGACCATCTCGACGTCAGCGGCTACCTCGACACCAACGCCAGCCTGCTCGCCTCGTTCATCGAGTACCTGCCCTCGCCGACGCCGCGCTGGCTGCTGTCGGGCTACGTGAGCGCGGTGAACGGCGACGAGGTGCGGCTCGGCCCGCAGCGCGTCAGCCTGGCCGGCGTCAGCCCGATCGACTGCGGCGACGCGCTGGCGGTCGGCCGCTTCGTCGAGATCCGCGCGACCGCGATCGCCGGCTTCAATGCCGACAGCGTGCTCGACACGGTCACGCGGCTGACCTGCCTCGACCCGGTGCCGCGCGGCACGCCGGGCGCGCTCGGCGTGCTGAACGGGCTGGTCGGCGAATTCCTGTCGCCGACCTCGTTCCAGTTCGGCCCGTACGTGGTCAGCTACGACGCGCAGACCGAATTCAAGTTCGGCGGCGCCGACGACCTCGTCACCGGCGCCGCGATCGAGGTCGACGGCGTGTTCGGCGACAACCTCGCCTTCGCCGCGCAAGGCATCCAGTTCAACGCGCCGATGATCCGCCTGGAGGCACCAGCGCAGCCGGGCGACGTCGTGCCCGGCGCTGGCGGCACGGTCACGCTGCTCGGCAACCCCGTGCGCCGCGCCGCGCAGCTGCGCGACCGCGACGCGATCTACACCAACGGCATCACGCAGCCGTGCCAGATCGAACTGCGCGGCTACCTCGACCGCCTCGGCCAGGGCTGGGCGACACGCGCGCGCCTGCGCGGCGCCCCCGCGCCCGGGAACGTGCGCGTGGGCGGCCCGGTCGAGGCGGTCGAACGGCCGTGGCTGTCCGTGCTCGGCCTCGACCTGGACAGCACCGGCGCCACCTTCGAGGACCCGGCCGGCGCGACGATCGACGCCGACACGTTCTTCGCCGGCGCGTTGCCGGGCGCGATCGTCGAGCAGACCGGCACCTGGAACGGCACCGATACCGTCAGCGGCGGCGTCGTGGCGCTGATCACGCCGCTCGACGTGCCGCCGCCGCGCCCGGCCGGCGCCGCGCCGCCGACGCTGATCGTCGGCACCTACCACGGCGGCGACCGCCTGTTCACCAACGGCTTCGAGGCGTCGGCCGGCCGCTGATCGGGTAGCCGGGCCTGTCCGGCCGCCTCGCGCCGACCCGACGGCGCATCGAAGGCTGCTGCAGGCAGCTGCGGACCGGCGGACGGGTCGCCGCGGGCGCCCGCGTCGGCCGGCCGTGCGCCTTCACGGTACCGCCGGCCGAGGCGGGCGCGGGCGGGATCGTCTACAGTCGCGCGTGGACGGCTCGCACACGATCGGGGACCCCATGGCATCGCGCAACCCTCTGCAGGTCACGGGCCTGCTCTTCTGGCTGACGCTCAGCTTCGCCGCTGCCGCGATCGGCGCTGCGGCGTCGATCCAGGCCAGCGCCTTCTACCTGCAGCTCGCGCGCCCCGACTGGGCGCCACCGGGCGCGGTGTTCGGCCCGGTCTGGAGCGTGCTCTACACGCTGATGGGCGTCGCCGCCTGGCTGGCCTGGCGCGAACGCGGTTTCCAGGCGGCGCGGACCGCGCTGGTCCTGTTCGTCGTGCAGCTCGCCGTCAATGCGCTGTGGAGCTGGCTGTTCTTCGGCTGGCGCCTCGGCGCGCTGGCGTTCGCTGACATCGTGCTGCTGTGGGCGCTGGTCGTGGCCACGCTGGTTTCGTTCTGGCGCGTGCGCCCGCTGGCCGGCGCGCTGCTGTTGCCGTACCTGCTGTGGGTCAGCTTCGCCGCCGCGCTGAACCTGGCCGTCTGGCGGCTCAACCCCGGGCTGCTGGGATAGCCGCGGCGCGAGACGCGGTCCAATCAGAACCCCACGCCCACCAGCAGCATCGTCTCGCCGTGGTTGGGCTTGTGGGTTTCGCCGTCGGACACGTGGCGCAGCAGCACCACCCAGTGTCCGCCCTGCCAGCCGATGCTGCTGACGAACTGGCCGGCCGAGCTGAGCGCGTCGGTGCGGCCCAGCGCCAGCGCGACCTGCCCGCTGACGAACGCCCCGCGCCACACGTACAGCCGCGCGCCGAGCGCGACCAGGCCGACGTCGTGGTCGAGTCGCGCATGCGAGGTCGAACGCGCCTGCAGCCAGCCCAGCCCGAGGTCCGGCGACCAGGTGAACGGCCCCAGCGCATGCGTGTCGCCGAGGCGCTCGACGAACACCGTGTTCGTCCACATCGAATGCAGCGTGCGACTGCGTCCGCCGAGGATCTCCCAGCGCGGATCGTCGCCGGCATGCGCCGCCGGCAGCGCGAACAGCAGGGCGAAGGCGGTGCCAAACAACCACGTACACGGTGCGAACGCGATCCGGGGATTCATCGCAGCCTCCGCGCGGGCGAGTGCGGCCGCATCATCGCGCCGCGATGCGCCGCGCGGAAGTGCCGCGCAACACCCCCTATCCCGCCGTTCGCGTGGCGCGTCCGGACGACCCCGGGGTGCGCTTCGCTTACCCGGGCTACCTGCCTCCAGGCAAACGCATCGCGGCTTCCGCCGCTCCCGGAAAAGCAGCGGCCCCTCGCTGCCCCCTGTGGGAGCGCCGGCAGGCGCGATGCTTTTCGGCGCCCCCGCCAAGGGAGGGCTGAGTGGGGCCGGCGTTTGTACCGACCTTGCCGCGACCTTCCACCGCGCAGCATCACGTCGGTCGCGCCCCTGCAAGGCCCACTGAAGACAAGCTTCACCAGCAGACCTCACGTCGCCGCGAGCTGCATCGCAAGACGCAAAACGTGACGTCCCTCACAGAGTTACCGCGCAAAAATTGTCAGACCATGACAATCCGCGCGCCTACGATTGTCCTTCGTGAGAGCTGTTTCGCATCCTGAAACTTTGCCACAATTCAACTGTGATCGAGTGCGCTACGCTGCACTTGGCACGGAAGCTGCTGCACCCGATACCGCGAGCCGTCGATCGCCGGCAGAAGCGATCGCGGAGAGCGGGCCCGCCTGGCAAAGGTTGGCGGCTCCAGGGGCAAACCGTTTCATCCACACCAGAGGAACCATCATGAAGAACATCCAGAAGGGCTTCACCCTGATCGAACTGATGATCGTCGTCGCGATCATCGCCATTCTGGCGGCGATCGCGCTGCCGGCGTACCAGGACTACACCATCCGCACCAAGGTCACGGAAACGATGGTACAGATGGATGCCGCCAAGCTCGCCGTTTCCGAAACCGCCGCAAGCCTCGGTAGCTTGGGTGCCGTTACGGTTTCCAACAGTGGGTATGAGTTCCCGGCGACCGGCACGACCTACGTCGCCAGTGTCACCATCACGCCGGCCACGGGCGTCATCACTGGCATCAGCAAGAACACCGGCGCGGGTCCGGCGGAATGCCAGATTGTCCTGACGCCGACCGCGACCACGACGCCGAGTGGCGCGCCGGGCCCGCTGAACTGGGCGTGCACTAGCAGCGCTTGCGCACCTAAGTACCTCCCGGCTTCCTGCCGCTAAGTCTTGGCGACTGAGGTGCCCGCAGTTCTCGAACCCCGGCCGCTTGGCCGGGGTTCTTTTTTTATGCGCCCCGCGGTAGGGCTCTTGGGTCTTTTGGCCGTCACCGTGCTGGTCTACGCCGTTGGCTTGAATGGCCCGTTTCTCCTCGATGACCCGCCCAATCTCATCTTGCCGATCAATGCCTGGCTTCGCGGCGAAACCGGTTGGCAGGAAGTCCTCCTCGGAAATCGTTCCGGCCTGTTGGGCCGGCCGCTTTCGATGCTGAGTTTCATCGCCAACGCGGCAAGCTCTGGAATGAAGCCGCTGCCGTTCAAGGCCACGAATCTCGCTATCCATGTCGCTTGCGGCCTACTGATCTACGCGCTACTCGTCCGCCTACTGAAGCGCGACGCTCAGCTCAGCGCCAAGGCGACACTGATCGCACTCCTGATCAGCGCGGTGTGGCTGCTCCACCCGATCCAGGTCAGCACGGTTCTGTACATCGTGCAAAGGATGGCGCAGCTCAGCGCGCTATTCATATTGCTTGGACTGCTGGCTTACGTGCATGGACGCCAGGTAATCGAGCAAGGACGCCTGCGCGCGGGTATGGCTTGGCTATTCCTGGCTGTTCCGTCCGCGACCACGATGGCCATGCTCTGCAAGGAAAACGGGGCCCTCGTGCCTGCGCTATGTGCCGTGATCGAGCTCGGTTACTTCCGTACGCGCGCGCAAGCGCCGCGGACGCAATCAGTAAACGTGTTCTTCATCTTGTTCTTGGCGGCTCCTGCCACTCTGATCACGTGCTTCTATGCGCTTCATCCAGAGCGGCTACTCGCAGGCTATGACGAACGCCTATTCACCTTGAGTGAGCGCCTAATGAGCCAGCCACGTGCGCTGTTCGACTACATCGGCGCCCTGCTACTGCCACGCGGCCCCATGCTCGGCATCTATACTGACGATTTCGCAGCGTCGCGCAGCCTGCTGACCCCACCAGCAACACTGTTCGCGATAATCGGGCTGGCCGCGCTGATCGTCGGTGCAGTTCTTGTCCGTACGCGAATGCCAGCGTTTTTCACTGGCATCGGTTTGTTCCTCGTCGGTCATGCGATGGAATCCACGGTTTTTCCGCTCGAACTGTATTTCGAGCATCGCAACTACCTGCCTTCCGTCGGCGTCTTCCTCGCACTGGCCAGTGTAGTCGGGAGCGCAGTAGCCAAGCTGTTGCAAGGAGAACGTGCAGATCGCGCAAAGCGACTACTAACGGTCGGCGCAGTAGCGATACTCGCGATGCTGGCATTGGCCACGTTTGCGCGCGCCTCCGTCTGGCGGTACTGGCCGTCGCTCGCCGAGCAGGGCGCACGTGAGCATCCAAACTCGATGCGCGCCCAGCTTGATCATGCGTCCATGCTGATGGCCGGGAAGCAATATACGGAGGCGCGAAAGGTAGTCGAACATCTGGAGCGCATCGACAACCCTGCTGCCCACCACGTGGCGGTGATTGAGATGGTATTCTTGCAGTGCCTTGAGCACGCTGAGGCCACACCGGATTCTATCGCACGCATCTCCAGAATCGCCGGCGACAAGCTCCAGCTTTCGGAGATGCTGACATTCAAGAAGTTGGCAGAGTATCTCCACAAGCACGAATGTCGGAACCTGAGTAAGGCCCATTTGGCGACGTTGATCCGCGATATCGTTGATGCAGCGCCGCAACCACAGACGCTGACAGCTATCTGGCGAAGTCGCTTCACCGCCGCGGAGCTGTATATGCATGACGGCCAGCCCGTAGAGGCGCAGCAACAGGCGGCATTGGCCTGGATGAGCGGCACGGCAGACACAGCCGTTGGTGTGTACTTGGCTCGACTCTACTACTTCATTGGCGACCGGGAGAGTGCGCGGCTTGTACTGGGGGACGTGAGCAAGCGTGTTGCGACATGGGATCGACGCAATCTCGTGCAGATCTCCGATCTGCAGCAAAAGCTCGACAATGAAAGTCTCGCGCCTTCGCCGCTGCCAAGCGAAACAGCACCCAGCCCCGCGGCCGAAACGCCACGCTGATTGATCTTTCAGACTCACATGAGTATCAGCCGGTCATCAAAGATTGATTGCTCTCCTCCTTTTCTTGTCTTTGGCGCCCCAGAGGTCGGCGAAGAGGAGATACGCGAAGTCGAGGAATGCCTTCGGTCGGGCTGGCTCGGGACCGGTCCGCGCGTTGCTAGATTCGAGCGCGACTTTGCCGCCTATGTCGGTGTGACTGCGAACAAAGTGACGGCAGTCAATTCCTGCACGGCAGCTCTGCACGTGGCAATGGTGGCCGCTTCCCTGCCCGCCGGCAGCGAGGTGATCACCACACCGCTGACCTTCTGTGCCACTGTTAACGCGATCCTCCACGCCGGTCTGACCCCTGTGCTCGCCGATGTCGATCCGCTCACACAGAACATAGATCCGGCTGCGATCGAGGCGGCGATCACCCCGCGCACGCGCGCGATTCTCCCCGTGCACTTTGCCGGGCGCGCGTGCGACATGGAGCGAATCATGGCGATCGCGCGCAGGCACGACTTGGTGGTGATCGAAGATTGCGCACACGCGATCGAAACCGAATACCGCGGCAAGAAGGCCGGCACGTTCGGCGACTTTGGCTGCTTCAGCTTCTACGTGACGAAAAACGTCGTGACGGGCGAGGGCGGCATGATCCTCGGCCGCGACGAGGCGCTGGTCGCACGCACCAAGATGCTGGCGCTACACGGCATGAGCAAGGATGCTTGGCATCGCTTCGGTGATGCCGGCTACAAGCATTATCAGGTCGTCGAGTGCGGCTTCAAGTACAACATGATGGATCTGCAGGCCGCGATCGGCATCCATCAGCTGGCACGGGTCGAAGCAAACTGGATCCGGCGCAAGGAAATCTGGGCGCAGTACCAGGCCGCTTTCGTCGACCTGCCGATTGGTCTGCCGGCTGAGCCGGAGGCCGGTACGCGTCACGCCCACCACCTGTACACGATCGCCGTCACCCCGGATCGCTGCGGCGTCGAGCGCGACGCGTTCCTCGATGCCATGACCGCGGCCCGCATCGGCGTTGGCGTGCATTACCTCAGCGTGCCTGAGCATCCGTACTACCAGCAGCGCTTCGGCTGGCAGCCGGATCACTGGCCCGTCGCGCGTGACATCGGCCGCCGCACGGTGAGCCTGCCGATCTCGCCCAAACTTTCCGAAGCCGATGTCGCACGCGTAATCGATGCCGTGCGCGCGCAATGCCGTTGAACGAGCGGCCAGCGGAACGGCCCGCGCTGCCATCGCGCAGGCCGTCCCATCTGGCCGGTCTGCGACGGGTCGCAGGCACTTGGCTCCATTCCACGCATGCGCGCCGGCCATGGCTACGTCATGGGATGAGCGCGCTGCTGCTGCTCGGCGGCATGCTGTTCGTAATACATGCGCTGCATGGGCAGCTCGCCGACCTGACCGCGGCCGCGGTAGAGATCCATCCTTTGATCTTCCCGGCGCTCGCGTTGCTGGCGACGCTCACCGTGCTTGTCACGGCAAGCCTGCACGCGGAGATCGTCGCGCGGACCGGTTCGGCTCCGATCGACTTTGCGCGCGTGCGTTATGCGTATGCCGCCAGTCAGGTGGCCCGCTATGTGCCCGGCAAGGTATTCGGCGTGCTCCTCGAGACGCAGATGCTGGCGCCGGCCGTGGGCGTTGGCCAAGTCGTAACGGCGACGTTGCTGCAAACCCTCCTCGCATATGCGTGGGCCGGTGCCGCGGCCGTCATCATCCTCGGCACGCTCGGCCTGGACTCGGCGTGGCCGGGGCTCCTGGCGCCGGTCGTCCTCGCCTTGTTGTGGCTCGCGCAGCGCAACCGCTGGCCGGAGCGCATGCGCAGCACCCTCGGCACTGGTACGAATGCTACGCCAGCGCCGGCACGTTCGACCGACTCGAGCCGACGCAGCGCTCGGCGCAGCACGCTGCTGCTCGCGATTCAGTGGCTCCCGTTCTTCGCCATGTGGATACTGCTGGCCGCCGCGGACCACGGCATTGCTGCCGCGTCATGGCTGGGCGCAAGCTACCTGCTCGCCTCCATCGGCGGCTCGCTGCTGGTGCTCGTGCCATCTGGGCTCGTGGTGCGAGAGGCGGCCTTCGTCTGGCTGGGCGGACTGTACGGCCTGCCCGCCTCGTCGCTGGTAGCCTGGGCAGTCGTCGTTCGCCTCGCACTGACGTTTGCCGACGTCCTTGCCGTGCCGGTGCTATGGATCGTCTCGCGCCTGCGGGCACACTGATGAAGGAGCAGTCGCAGTGACCGGCGATCAACTGCAATCGGACTGGAGCGAGCGCCAACTCGAGCTCGGCAACGTGCCGCAGGCCGTGCTGTTGCGGAACCTGCCCTCAGGCGTGAATGGTCTGCTGGATCAATGGCACCGCGCCTTGCTGCGCTGGTCGCTCGCTCCGCTGGCCCGCGCCCCCGAGACCTGGATCGCCGACCTGGGCTGCGGTTACGGCCGCATTGCGAGTGAAGCGGCCCATATGGGCTTTTCGAACGTCATTGGCCTCGACTACGAAGCCGGATTCTGTCGCCAGTACCAGCTCGACCATGGCCTTGCCGTACGCGGTTCGATTGCGCAGCCGCCGTTTGCGGCCGACAGCCTCTCGGCCGCCTACACCATCACCGCGCTCATGTACGTGGGCTTGGACGAGGCAGCGAAAGGCATGGAAACCCTCGATGCGAGTCTGAGGCCCGGCGCGCGCGTGCTGCTGCTGGAAGCTGGATCAGAGTTCAATCGGATATCGCGCATGGTTCTCCGCCGGAAGCGCATGCAATCATTGGCCGTCAGCGGTTTCAGTCATGCTGAGCTGCACGGAATCCTGCCCGCAGGTTGGCGCGCGATCGCCACCGGCAGCAATGCCGCGGCGACCTTACTGCTGCCGCTATTGCTGCTCACCCGCCGCTGGCCGCGCGTGTTCGACGCGCTTTCGGCGGTGGCGCTGCGATTGGATCGGCCGCGGCCCGGGCTCCATGATCGCGGCTGGCGACGCTTCGGCCTGCACCGCTGGGTCCTCTGCGAGAAGCCGATCAGCGCTTCGTAGCAAGCGCGGGCTTTCCGGGAGACTTCCACAACAGCCATATGTAACCCGGAAATGCCCAGTACGCGATTCGCCGGATGAACCGCGCGAGCGCCAGTTTGCGGCCGGCAAACAGGTAGCCGGCCTCATAGCGATCGGGATCGTCGAGCACCCGCAGCGTGATGTCTTCGACATCGAACTGCGCCACGAGGCGACGCAACTGCCCGTGCGTCATGTGTCGCTCGTAGTAATAGTCCCCGCGCCCCAGCAGTTGCAGGTAATGATGCGCCCAGCTGACCGGGACCACGGACAACAACGGCAGCTTGTAATGCTGTTCGATCGGATTGAGCCGGTTTGTCGCTGCGAAATAGCAGGCGCCGCCCGGCTTCAGCACGCGTTCGATCTCGCTCATGAGGCGCATCGGGTCCGGCACGTGCTCGTACACCTGAGCGCAGAGCACGATGTCGAAGCTGGCATCAGGGGCATCGATGTTCATTGCATCGCCAACCTGGAATGTCAAGTTCGGCGCGTTGTGGCTTTGCTGGGCGAACCGGATCGCGCTTGCATCGATGTCGATGCCAGTCAGCGATCCCACCGAGGGGGCCAGCTCCGCATCGATTATGCCGGTCGAACATCCGACATTGAGGACTTCTGCGCGGGCAAGCCGATCACTGAAGGCCTCGGCCAGGATCAGGCGCGTCGTGTTTGCCTTACGCACGCGGCCTTCATCCGAATACATCTCGGCGTGGTTTTCGGCAAAGTCGTGCTGGTAGCCGCGCCGGGGATCAAACATCGTGAGCACCTTGTTGGCGAGCCTGCAGCATCCGCAGAATGTCGGGGACGATGGCTCCAGCCAGATCGAAACGCGCCGACATGCCGGACAGCGCCTGCAGGAAACGGGACGGCGCATCATCGAGTGCACGCGCCAAGGCGTGCGCGAACGCTTCGGCGCTTGTAGCCGAAGCGATATGTCCGGTGCCATGGCCGGCGACCAACCCGGGAAGGTCGCCCACCGGCATGGCGACCACTGGAAGCCCCATTTTCATCGCATCGGAAAACACCACCGGAATGCTCTCAATGCGCGACGGAATCAGCAGCCAATCGGCGCGGAGCATGGCATCTTCGGCGGCGGCTTTGTCGAGGTAGCCATGCAGTTCGACCGGGCGATGCGCCGCACGAAACGCATCGATGCCCGCGCGCACCACCGGTTCGAGCGGGCCACCACCGCAGATCTCGACCGTCTCGATGCGCTGCCAGTCGTCGTCGGTCAGTCGCCTGAGCGCCTCGATCAGCAGATCCACCCCCTTGTTCAAATGCCAGCGGCCCAGAAACAGCAACCGATAGGGCGGCGCGCTCCTGAGCGGTTCTGTGCGCGTGCGTTCGATGCGCCGCGTACTGGGCAGGAACCGGACCTCGCGTCCACCGATCCGGCGGGTTTCATCGGCTAGCTTGAGGCCATCGGAATAACAGGCTTTGGCATCACGCAGCACGCGACGCAGGTAGGTGCGCACGAGCGGGATGTGCCCGAGCGTCCAGATGTCGCTGCCCAAGGTCCAAACCGAATACGCTACGCCGGAGGCGCGCGCGACACGGCGCGCCCAATGTCCAGACGGCAACGCCCACAACGCGAGGATGTGCCCGGTGGGGCCGGACTGCACGGCCCGTCGGGTCGCCTCCTCGCCCGCATCGAGCACGCGACGGATAGTCAGCAGCTCGGCCGGTTTCCATGGTTTCAGCGTGGACAGCGGCTGTTCGGGTGCCGCAAAGCGGAACACTTCGACGCCCAGCGACCAGGTTTCGCAGCTGGCACGCGGGCCGGGCGCGACGACGCGCACGGGGACGTGACGCGCGAGTTCTTCCGCGAGGTCGGACACGAACGAGCCAGCCGCTTCGCTACCATCCCCCCGAATCGGGTAGGAGGTGGTTACCAGCACGAGTGCCCGCCGTCCGCTCATGGCTTGCTGGCGAGCACGGCATAGCCGGCTGTGACGGCAGGCCAGGAGGGCAGCAGCTTTCCGCCCAGCCACGCCAACACGTTGACGACGGGAATCGCTGCTGCGACCAGCGGAATCATCGCAATTGCAGGGCTGCGACGGCGGATCGCCTCGACCGCCATGCCGCCGAGCGCCAGGCATCCGATGAGGCCGGCGGTGTGGGCCGATCCCAGATTTGGTGCCGCGCTCTCGACACGCAAGCCGGCGGCCTCGATTTCACGCGCGAGGCCGTGTTCGGTGTAGCGCTGGAAGTCGTGCGGAGCATCGTGGATCGGATAGAGGAACGGCATCGACAGCAGCAGGCGCCCCCGTGGCCTGAGCACGCGCGCAATCTCCTCCAGCGCCTCGCGAGGATGGCGCAGGTGCTCGACCACTTCCAGGATGATCACGGTATCAGCCGACGCATCCGGCAACGGCAGCCGGGCGGCGTCGGCAAACACGTCGGGTCGGGCGCCATACATCAGCTTGCCGGTAGCGGGATAGTCGATACCGATATAGTCACAGCCTGGCGGCAGGCATTTCTCGATCCAGCGATCGGCGCAGCCGATATCGACGACCCGCCCGCGCGCCGCTTCCCGGACCCAACGTGCCGTTTTGTTCGAACCGTCGAGCAGCCACTGCGGATGCAGCGGCGTGCGTCGCAAGACACGCATGGCGCGAACGAAGCGGCTGCGCACGGACGACCTCATTCGCCGGTGCGTTGGTACATCAGGCTGGTGATCTGCTCGGAAATCAGCCCGATCAGGAACACGACTACGGCCGCGCTGAACAACAGCGCGCTCATGTTCGTGAAGCGATGCTCGGTCACGAATGTATAGAGGTAGTGGCCAAGCCCGAGCAGGAAGAACACGGCGCCCGTCGGCACAAACAGCTTCAGCGGCGAATATAGGGTCGCGATCTTGAAGATGATCAGCAGGAAACGAATGCCATCCTTCAGCGGGCGGATGTGGCTGTTGGTGCCGACGCGCTTGTGGACAGGGATCGGTTCGTAGGCGACGGCGTAGGCGCTGCGGAAGAACGCCATCGTACAGGTGGTCGGATAGGAAAACCCGTTCGGCAGCAGGTGCAGGAACTCGCGGAACTTGTCGGCACGCACGGCGCGGAAGCCGGAGGTGAGGTCCTTCACGTCGAAGCCCGTCATGCGGCTGGCCAGCCAGTTGTAGAACGTGTTGGCCATGCCGCGATGGAAGTTGGCCTGGCCATCCGCGCCGCGCGCGCCGACGACCATGTCGTAGCCTTCGTCGAGGCGCCGCAGCAGGCGCTCGATCAGGGCCGGATCGTGCTGGCCGTCGGCGTCCATGAAGACGATGACGTCACCGGTCGCGGCGCGCGCACCGCGCTTGATAGCGGCGCCGTTGCCCATCGAATACGGGCTGCGCAGCACCGTCACGCCGTGGGCGGAACAAAGCGCCGCGGTGTCGTCGGTGGAGCCGTCGTCGATGACGATGATTTGCGCCGCAGGCTCCGCAGCCTTGAGGCGCGGCAGCAGGTCGGCCAGCGCGGCGGCCTCATTCTTCGCAGGCAGGACGATGCTGAGACTCAAGATGCGGATCCCCGGGGTGAGCGGTGATCATAGCGTGCGGGCGCGGCGTGAGGCTCGGAAGATGTGCGCGAGAACGCATCGAAGGGGAGTCGTCGTGACACGGGTCACGGTTGTTGCGACTCTCAAGGATGGAAAGTCCGGTTCACCTACTTGAAGGGGATGGCTGAAGAGCATCGCGCCCGCCGGCGCTCCCATGGGGCAGCGAATGGAAGAGCCGTTGCGGCGCAACCGTTCGCCGGGAAGCAACACCATCCCCACCCAACCCTCCCCTTGAAGGGGAGGGCTGGAGAGCATCGCGCCTGCCGCCCCCGCAGGGCAGCAGCAGCGGACGGAAGAGCCGTCGCGGCGCGGCCGTTCGCCGGGAAGCAGCATCATCCCCGCCCCCGCCCGCCCCCTCGCGCATCCCTGTGCTCGCAAGTCCGGCTCACCTCTTGAACGGGAGGGCTGAAAAGCATCGCGCCTAGCAGCCTGTTGATTTTCGTCTCGGCGTGATCGATTTCAGTCGTCGACGCAGCGGTTTCCACCGTTTTCGATGGCTCCCTGAGCCTTGAGTGCGGTGTCACCGCGCGATTGGGCGCCTTCAAGGCGCAACTTGCCCGTCAGGGCCGTCACGCGACGGCTCCGGCGGCCAGCAGCTTCGGCAGGCGCACGAGGTTGCTCGCCGCCATCGCGAACTGGAACAGCGCCTCGACGCGTGCCAGCCCACGCTGCTTGACCTGACGCATGCCGGCCATCGCCTTGATCCAGCCGAAATGGGTTTCGATCCAGGCCCGCGTCTTCAGGCTCAGCGCGTAACCGACGTGCCGCGTCGTGCGACCGTCGATCGCGCTGCGCCGGCCGCTGGTGTTCTGCGCCACGTGTGGCGTGACTCCGGCCTCGCGACAGGCCGCGACGAAGTCCGCTGTGTCATAGGCCTTGTCCGCGGCCAGCGTCCGTCGTCGTCGACCTTCCAGCTGCTTCAGCAGCTTCAGCGCCGATTCGCGCTCGCCATGGCCGGTGGCCCGGCTCACGCAGGCACCGCGCACCAGGCCGCTGCGGTGCTCCATCAGCACGTGGCCCTGGTAGCTCAGCTGCGCACCGGTATTGCCCTTGCGGAACAGCCGTGCGTCCGGATCCGTGGTCGAGGCGTGGGTGTCGTTCTTCCGCTTCTGCCCCTTGAAATCGGGCGCCGCATTGCGGGGTCCACCGCCGCCATCGGGGGGACCGTCCTTCGGCCGGAAGCTCTTCTGCGAGGCCCACGCCTGCAGCAGCGTGCCGTCGACCGAGAAGTGCTCGTCCGACATCAGTCCACGCTGCGTGGCGAGCCGAACGATCTCCTGCAGGAACTCCGCCGCGACCGACGCGTCGTTGAGCCGGTCGCGGTTCTTCGAGAACACCGAGTGGTCCCACACCGCCTCGTCCAGAGCGATGCCGACGAACCAGCGGAACAGCAGGTTGTAACGCAGCTGCTCCATCAGCATCCGCTCGCTGCGCAGCGAGTAGAACAGCTGCAGCAGCTGCGCCCGAAGCAACTTCTCCGGGGCGATCGAGTGGCGGCCGGTATCGGCATACAGCGCCGAGAACAGCCCACTCATCCGGCGCAGCACCTGATCGGTCAGGGCCCGGATCGCCCGCAATGGGTGACCGTCAGGCACGAAGTCGTCCAGCTTCGCTGTCGTGAACAGCGCCTCCTGAGTGATGTCCGCTCCGCGCATGCGCCACCGTTTGCGATCAGCCCAGATCCGGTATCGCAATCTGCACGCCGGAAAGCAAGCGCTGGCGGGGGTGAAAATCAACAGGCTGCTAGCGGCGCTCCCACGAGGGCGATGCGAATGCGCCGTGGCGATCCGCGGAACTGATACAATACCATCATGCCACACCATCACATTGGAGGCACTCATGGGCACCATGTCGCATCGATCCACCTACGCACTGGACATGGAGACATCGCAGACGATCAAGCGCCTCGCGCGCGAATGGCAGGTATCGCAAGCGGAGGTCATCCGCCGTTCGGTACGCCAGGCTGCGGCGCAACCCAAGGCCGAAGAGCTGTCGCCAGCCGACGTGATCAACCGCTATCGCTCGCAGCCGTTGCCGAGAACCCGGGAAGAAACGCAGCGTCTTGTGCATGCGTTGCGTTCACAGCGCCATCAGGACGATGCCCACCGGGTTCCCGCGCCGCGATCATGATTCATTTCGATACCAACGCGCTGATCGCGCTGCCGCTCTGGGCACGGTCAGGACATCCCGCGCTCACCCGCATCGTGGAGGGCGAGCCGTGCGCCGTATGCGCAGTCGTCTGGTATGAGTTTCTGGCCGGACCGGTCGAGGCGGAAGAGGTGCGCCTTGCGCACGCTTTTATCCGCGGGGCGGTGGTTCCCGTCGAAGCAGCCGACGCCCGGCTGGCCGCCATGCTGTTCAATGATGCAGGGCGCCGCCGCACGCTGAAAACGGACGCGCTGATTGCCGCCACCGCGATCCGCGCGGGCGCGGAGTTTTTCACCCTGAATGTGGCCGACTTCGAGCCGTTTGTGGATCACGGCCTGCACCTGGCCGAATCGGCGGGTATCTGAGACGGCGAGCCTCTGGCGAGCAGGGGTTTCGCTGCTCAAGGCCAAGGACTTTGCGCGCGGCCACAGACCTTCCGTCGTCGAGTGCGGGCGGTGGGACTCGCTGCTGCTGCGGGCCCGCCCTGCATGCTGCCGCAGGCATTCAAGGATTCGTGCGTCGCGCTTCGCCTGAACCTCTTCCCAACCCCTCCCCCGGAGGGAAAGGGGCATAAGCCTGCATGCGTCAGTGGCGGGAACGTGGCGGCTGTCATGTTCACCACGTTGAATTTGCGTTACATTCATTCGGCACTTCAGGGGCTTGCACGCAAATTCCATGGCGACGCAGATCAATACGCCACCACTGGCGGGCTTGTCCGGCATCGCGCGCCGGCTGGTGCAGGACGGCACGCTGGCCGAGCACGACGCGCGCAAGGCGGTCGAGGAGGCCGCGCGGGCGAAGATTCCGATCGGCGCATGGCTGATCGAGAACAGCCTGGCCTCGGGCGCCAAGGTGGCGCTGGCGGCCTCGGCCGAGTTCGGCATGCCGCTGCTGGACGTGGAGGCACTGGACTTCTCGCAGCTGCCGATGGGCCTCGTGCGCGAGGACCTGGTCACCAAGCACAAGGCGCTGCCGCTGTTCAAGCGTGGCAACCGGCTGTTCGTCGGCATCGCCGATCCGACCAATCTGCGCGCGCTGGACGAGATCAAGTTCCAGTCCAACCACCTGATCGAGCCGATCCTGGTGGAGGAAGGCCAGCTCGTTCGTGCGATCGAGCAGGCACAGTCGGCGAACAGCCAGGTCATCACCGGACTGGATGACACGGAAGGACTGGACAACCTCGACCTCGGCGCGGCCGACGACGAGGCCGAGTCCAGCGGCGTCGATGCTACCGGAGGCGAGGATGCGCCGGTCGTCAAGTTCGTCAACAAGGTGCTGGTGGACGCGATCAAGCGCGGCGCCTCGGACATCCATTTCGAGCCGTACGAGAAGAACTACCGCGTGCGCTATCGCATGGACGGCATGTTGCGCGCGGTCGCCTCGCCACCGGCGCAGCTCAGCCCGCGCATCGCCTCGCGCCTGAAGGTGATGAGCGGACTGGACATCGCCGAGAAGCGCGTGCCGCAGGACGGTCGCATCAAGCTGAACCTGTCCAAGACCAAGGCGATCGACTTCCGCGTCAGCACCTGCCCGACCCTGTTCGGCGAGAAGATCGTGCTGCGTATCCTCGACGGCTCGGCCGCGAAGATGGGCATCGAGAAGCTCGGCTACGAGGACGACCAGAAGGCGCTGTTCCTCAGCGCGATCGAGAAGCCCTACGGCATGGTGCTGGTCACCGGCCCGACCGGCTCGGGCAAGACGGTGTCGCTGTACACCGCGCTGAACATCCTGAACACCGAGGGGCGCAACATCTCCACGGTGGAGGATCCGGTCGAAATCCGCCTGCCCGGCGTCAACCAGGTGCAGCAGAACGAGAAGCGCGGCATGACCTTCGCCGCGGCGCTGCGCTCGTTCCTGCGCCAGGACCCGGACGTGATCATGGTCGGCGAGATCCGCGACCTGGAAACGGCCGAGATCGCGATCAAGGCCGCGCAGACCGGCCACATGGTGCTGTCGACGCTGCACACGAACGATGCCGCGCAGACGATCGCACGCCTGATGAACATGGGCATCGCGCCGTACAACATCACCTCGTCGGTGACCCTGATCATCGCGCAGCGCCTGGCGCGGCGCCTGCACGACTGCAAGAAGCCGCTGCAGTTGCCGCCGGCTGCGCTGCTGGCGGAAGGCTTCACGCAGGCGGACATCGACGCCGGCCTGCAGATCTACGACGCAGGCGGCTGCTCGGGCTGCAACGAAGGCTACAAGGGCCGCACCGGCATCTATCAGGTGATGCCGATGACCGAGGAGATCCAGAAGATCATCCTGGCCGGCGGCAACGCACTGCAGATCGGCGCCGAGGCGCGCCGCATCGGCATCCGCGACCTGCGCCAGTCGGCCTTGCTGAAGGTCAAGCAGGGCATCGTGAGCCTCGCCGAAATCAACCGCGTCACCAAGGACTAAGCCATGGCCACCGCAACCGCCGCCAAGGCGCAACGTACACAGATCGGCCAGGACCGCGCCAAGGTCGGCGACTTGCAGGTCTTCACCTGGACCGGCATCGACAAGCGCGGCGTCAAGATCACCGGCGAGCACATCAGCAAGAGCGCCAGCCTGGTCAAGGCCGACCTGCGCAAGCAGGGCATCAATCCGCAGGTGGTCAAGCCCAAGCCCAAGCCACTGTTCGGCCAGGCCGGCAAGGCCATCACCGGGCGCGACATCGCCGTGTTCAGCCGCCAGCTCGCCACGATGATGGCGGCCGGCGTGCCGATGGTGCAGGGCTTCGAGATCGTCGCCGGCGGCCAGGCCAACCCGCGCATGAAGGACATGCTGACGGCGATCAAGACCGACATCGAAGGCGGCGCGGCGCTGAACGAGGCGCTGGGCAAGTACCCGGTGCAGTTCGACGAGCTGTACGTGAACCTGGTCAAGGCCGGCGAATCGGCCGGCGTGCTCGACACCGTGCTCGACACGATCGCGACCTACAAGGAAAACATCGAGAACATCAAGGGCAAGATCAAGAAGGCGATGTTCTATCCGGCCGCGGTGCTCGCGGTCGCCTTCCTCGTCTCGGCGATCCTGCTGATCTTCGTGATCCCGCAGTTCGAGAACGTGTTCAAGAACTTCGGCGCCGACCTGCCGGCGTTCACGCAGATGCTGGTCAACCTGTCGCGCTTCATGGTGTCGTACTGGTGGGCCGTGTTCGGCATCCTCATCGGCGGCATTGCCGGCATAGTGATGCTTTACCAGCGCTCGGAGAAATTTGCGCGCTTGGTCGGTCGTATGCTGCTGAAGATCCCGGTGATCGGCGAGATCCTGCGCCAATCGGCCATCGCGCGTTTCGCGCGCACGCTCGGCGTCACGTTCAAGGCCGGCGTGCCGCTGGTCGAGGCGCTCGACTCGGTCGCCAATGCGACGGGCAGCGTGGTCTACAACGAGGCGGTCAAGCGCATCCGCGAGGACGTCGCGGTCGGCCACCAGCTTCAACTGGCGATGCGGCAGACCAATCTGTTCCCGAACATGGTCACGCAGATGGTGGCGATCGGCGAGGAGGCCGGCGCGCTCGACGCGATGCTGTTCAAGATCGCCGAATTCTTCGAGACCGAAGTGAACAACGCGGTCGACGCACTGTCGAGCCTGCTGGAGCCGATGATCATGGTCATCATCGGCGGCGTCGTCGGCAGCATGGTCGTCGGCATGTACCTGCCGATCTTCAAGCTCGGCTCGGTGGTCGGCTGATCGAGTAGCTCCTGTGGGAGCGGCGGAGGCCGCGATGCTTTGGCCTGGATGAAACCAAGGGCATCGCGCCTGCCGGTGCTCCCACAGAACAGCGCGATGGTTTCCTCTTGTGTGGGAGCGGCAGAAGCCGCGACGCTTTGGCCTGGATGAAACCAGGAGCATCGCGCCTGCCGGCGCTCCCACAGAAGCTCGCTCCCGCCCATCCAACTGACCCGCGATGACCGAACTCGACTGGCTGCACGCGCCCGCCGCGCTGATTCCGCTGACTGCCCTGCTCGGCCTGCTGGTCGGCAGCTTCCTCAACGTGGTGATCCTGCGCCTGCCGCGGCGGCTGGAGCACGAGTGGCGCAGCCAGGCGCACGAGATGCTGGACGTGCCGCGCGCCGGCGACGCAGGCGAGGCGCCGCCGGACCTCGTGTTCACCGGCTCGCACTGCCCGCACTGCAGGCACAAGCTGTCGCCGCTGGACAACATCCCGCTGCTGAGCTGGCTCGCGCTGCGCGGGCGCTGCCGCTATTGCAAGGCGCCGATCTCGTGGCAGTACCCGTTGGTCGAGCTGCTGAGCGCGCTGGCATCGGCGGCGATCGCATGGAAGTTCGGCTTCGGCTGGCCGCTCGCGGCCGGGCTGGTGTTCACCTGGATGCTGATCGCGGCATCGGGCATCGACGCACGCACGCAACTGCTGCCCGACCAGCTCACGCTTCCGCTGTTGTGGCTGGGCCTGCTGATCGCGCTGGTGCCGCTGTTCGTGACGCCGGAAGCGGCCATCGTCGGCGCGGCGATCGGCTACTTGAGCCTGTGGTCGGTGTTCTGGCTGTTCAAGCTGACGACCGGCAAGGAAGGCATGGGCTACGGCGATTTCAAGCTGCTCGGCGCGCTCGGCGCGTGGATGGGCGCGACCGCGCTGCTGCCGATCATCCTGCTGTCGTCGCTGATCGGCGCGATCGTCGGCGGCACGGTGCTCGCCCTGCGCGGCCAGGACCGCAGCACGCCGATCCCGTTCGGCCCGTTCATCGCCGCCGCCGGCTGGGCGTGGTTCGTGTTCGGCGACCGGCTGGGCGGGTTCTACGCGCGGTTGTTCGGGCTGGGGTGAGCGTGTGGCGCACGGCCGCATGCGCGACGCGTTTCAGCCCTCCCCTTCAAGGGGAGGGTTGGGTGGGGATCGTGTTGCTCCTGTCGTGCGGCTTCGTCGCGGCTGACCGGCGGCATCGCCAGCAATGCAGGGTGGGCCGCAGCCGCGCAGCGGCGAGTCCCATCGCCCGTGGAGCGGTGCGCATGGTGGGACTCGCCGTGTCGCGCCACGCTCGATCCGATCGCGTTGCGCGGCTGCGGCCCACCCTACGAAGTTGTGCCGATCTGGCCGGCACGCACGTCGTCGTCGACCTGCCGTGGCCCACATCGGACGCCACACGAGCGGGCGCACCCGCAGGGTGGGCCGCAGCCGGGCCGCGTGCCGCAATCTACAATGCGCGGATGGATAGCCCTCCCCTCACGATCGCGCTGACCGGCGGCATCGCCAGCGGCAAGTCCGCCGTGGCGGAACGTTTCGCGGTGCTCGGCGCCGAGGTGATCGATGCCGATGTCGTCGCACGCGAGCTTGTCGCGCCAGGCATGCCGGCGCTGACGGAGATCGTCGCGGCGTTCGGGCCGGGCGTGCTCGATGCGCACGGCGCGCTCGACCGGCGTGCGATGCGCGAACACGTGTTCGGCGACGAGGCGGCGCGGCGGCGGCTGGAGGCGATCCTGCACCCGCGCGTGCGCGCGGCGTTGCGCGAGCGAGCGGCGGCGAGCCGGGCGCCGTACGTGCTGCTGGTCATTCCGCTGCTGGTGGAAAGCGGCCATTACGACTGGGTCGACCGCGTGCTGGTGGTCGACGCCGCGCGCGAGGTGCAGCGCGCGCGCCTGCTCGCCCGCGACGGCGTCTCGCCGGAGCTGGCCGAGGCGATGCTCGATGCGCAGGCCTCGCGCGCGCAGCGCCTGGCCTTGGCGGACGACGTGATCGTCAACGACGGCCACCTCGATGCGCTGGACGCGCAGGTCGACGCGCTGCATCGGCGTTATCTGGAGCTGGCGCGCGCACGCACCGCGTAGCGCCAAGGGTGTTTCGCCTTCAACCCCTCTCCCCTCGCGGGAGAGGGGTTGGGGAGAGGGGGCAGCGAAGGCAGTACGCCCCACGCGCGTCGCGCTGCGCGCGACAACCCCTCTCCCCCGGCCCCTCTCCCGCAAGGGGAGAGGGGCGAAACCGCTCAGCGCCAGAAGCCGCGGATTGCGGCGACGCCCTGGGCGCCGGCCATCTGCGCGGCTTCGACATCGTCGCCGTCGAGGCCGCCGAGGGCGTAGACCGGCAGGGCGGCGGCGGCGACGAGTTCGGCGAATCGCTCGAGGCCGAGCGGAGTCGAATGCGGGTGGTCCGGCGTCTCGTAGACCGGCGACAGCGTGGCGAAGTCGGCGCCGATGCGTTCGGCATGCGCGAGTTCGGCGGCGTCGTGGCAGGACACGCCGACCCAGTACCCGGGCGGCAGCGGCCGCCGGTCGAGCGCGGCGGCGATGCGCGCGGGCAGGTGCACGCCGTCGAGGCCGAGGATCGTGGCGAGCTTCCAGTCATCGTTGAGCAGCACCTGCGCGCCGTAGCCGTGGCACAGGTTGCGCACGCGCCGGCCGATGCCGGCGATGCGCTCGCTCGGCCATTGCGGCAGGCGCAGCTGGATCAGGCGCACGCCGTTGCGACAGGCGCGCTCGATGCCGCGCATCAGCGCGTCGTCCTCGCCGGGCGGCAGCGCGGGCGTGATCAGGTAGCGCGACGGCAGGCGCAGCGCGGCGACGATGGGACGGTCGGCCGCCGGCATCTGCACGTCGGCGAGTTCATCGGGCGCGACCCAGGCCAGGCGTTGGCCCTCGTGCGGATGCAGCGTGCCGGACCAGGTGGAGACGGCCCAGGCGTCGAGCAGGATGTGCTTGTCCGGGTAGCGGTGCGGCACCGCGATCAGCGGGCGCGCCGATTCGACGACGATGCCGATCTCCTCGCGCAGTTCGCGCGCGAGCGCATCGACCGGCAGCTCGTCGCGCTCGCACTTGCCGCCCGGGAATTCCCACATCCCGGCCAGGTGCTTGCCGGGCGGACGCTGCGCCAGCAGCACGCGCCCCTGCGCGTCGCGCAGCACGCCGGCGACGACGTGGAGGGGAGCGGTGGCGGGGTCCGGCGGGAGCGGGCTCATGACGCCGGATACACGTAGGCTGGGCGCGCTCCGCGCGACCGGCACGCTTGCAAAGCGCCGGCCGACCTGCGGCCGTCCAGCCTACGCGTTCTTGGGCGAGCGAGGCTCAGGTCAGCGCGCCGTGGCAGTGCTTGTACTTCTTGCCGGAACCGCACGGGCACGGGTCGTTGCGGCCGACCTTCGGCGCGTCGCGGTGCATCGGCATCGCCACGCTCGGCGGCGTCTCGCCGTCGCCCTCGGCGTCGGGCTGTGCGGCGAAGCCGGCGGCTTCGGCGTGCTGGAACTGCATGCGCCGCGCCTGCGCCTCGGCCTGCGCGCGCTGCTGCTGCTCCATCGCCTCGACTTCCTCCTCGCTGCGGATGCGCACGCGCGCGATCAGCTGGATCACGTCGTGCTTGATGCGCTCGAGCATGCCCTGGAACAGCTCGAACGCCTCGCGCTTGAACTCCTGCTTGGGCTGCTTCTGCGCGTAGCCGCGCAGGTAGATGCCCTGACGCAGGTAGTCCATGCTGGACAGGTGCTCCTTCCAGGCGTTGTCGAGCACGCTGAGCATGACGTGCTTCTCCAGGCCGCGCATGACCTCGGAGCCGAGCATCGCCTCCTTCTCGCGGAACAGGCGGTCGGCCGCGGCCAGCACGTATTCGAGGATGCTGTTGGCGTCGGCCTCCTGCTGCTCGTCGAGCCAGCCCTTGAGGTTGAGCTCCAGGCCGAACTCGGAGGCCAGCTCGGTCTGCAGCACCGGGAGGTTCCACTGCTCGTCGATCGAATCGTGCGGCACGTAGCGGCGCACGAGGTCGGTGAACACGTCGTGGCGGATGCTGGCGACGGTCTCGGCGACGTCCTCGCTGTCGAGCAGCTCGTTGCGCTGCTGGTAGATGACCTTGCGCTGGTCGTTGGCGGTGTCGTCGAACTCGAGCAGGTGCTTGCGGATGTCGAAGTTGTGCGCCTCGACCTTGCGCTGCGCCTTCTCGATCTGGCGGCTGACCATGCGATCCTGGATCGCATCGTCTTCCTTCATGCCGAACATGCGCATCATGCGGGCGACGCCCTCGCCCATGAAGATGCGGATCAGGTTGTCTTCCAGCGACAGGTAGAAGCGGCTGGAACCCGGGTCGCCCTGGCGGCCGGAGCGGCCGCGCAGCTGGTTGTCGATGCGGCGCGACTCGTGGCGTTCGGTGCCGATGATGCGCAGGCCGCCGAGCGCGAGCACGTCGTCGTGGCGCTGCTGCCACTCGGCCTTGACCTTGTCGCGCTCGGACTGTGGCGCGTCCTCGCCGAGCGCGGCCAGTTCGGCCTCGAGGCTGCCGCCGAGCACGATGTCGGTGCCGCGGCCGGCCATGTTGGTGGCGATCGTGATCGCGCCGCGGCGACCGGCCTGGGCGACGATGTGCGCTTCGCGCTCGTGCTGCTTGGCGTTGAGGACCTCGTGCGGGATGCCCTGCTTCTGCAGCAGGCCCGACAGCAGTTCGCTCATCTCGATCGAGGCCGTGCCGACCAGCACGGGCTGGCCGCGCTCGTGGCATTCCTTGATGTCCTCGACGATCGCGTCGTACTTCGGCTCGGCCTTGAGGAAGACGACGTCGGCCTCGTCCTTGCGCACCATCGGCCGGTGCGTGGGGATGACGACCACTTCCAGGCCGTAGATCTGCTGGAACTCGTACGCTTCGGTGTCCGCCGTGCCAGTCATGCCGGCCAGCTTCTTGTACATGCGGAACAGGTTCTGGAACGTGATCGAGGCCAGCGTCTGGTTCTCGCGCTGGATCGGCACGCCTTCCTTCGCCTCGACCGCCTGGTGCAGGCCGTCCGACCAGCGGCGGCCGGCCAGCGTGCGGCCGGTGAACTCGTCGACGATGATGACCTCGCCGTCGCGCACGATGTAGTCGACGTCGCGCTGGTAGATCGCGTGCGCGCGCAGCGCGGCGTTCAGGTGGTGCACGACGGCGATGTGCTGCGAGTCGTACAGGCCTTCGTCCTCGCCGATGATGCCCTCGGCGCGCAGCAGCTGCTCGGCGTGCTCCATGCCCTCCTCGGACAGGTGCACCTGCTTCTGCTTCTCGTCGACGTAGTAGTCGCCCGGCACCGGCGGCTCGCCGACCTTCGGCTCGCTGGCCTGGCGCGTCAGGCGCGGCACGACGCGGTTGACCTTGACGTAGAGCTGCGGCGACTCGTCGGACGGGCCGGAGATGATCAGCGGCGTGCGCGCCTCGTCGATCAGGATCGAGTCGACCTCGTCGACGATCGCGTAGTGCAGGCCGCGCTGGTAGCGCTGTTCCTTCGACAGCGCCATGTTGTCGCGCAGGTAGTCGAAGCCGAATTCGTTGTTGGTGCCGTAGGTGATGTCGGCGGCATAGGCGGCGCGCTTGTCGGCGTGGTCCATGCCCGGCCAGACCACGCCGACGGTCATGCCCAGGAAGGTGTAGACCTTGCCCATCCAGGCCGAGTCGCGCTTGGCCAGGTAGTCGTTGACCGTGACGACGTGGACGCCCTTGCCTTCCAGCGCGTTCAGGTACACCGGCAGCGTGCCGACCAGGGTCTTGCCCTCGCCGGTGCGCATCTCGGCGATGCGGCCGCCGTGCAGCACCATGCCGCCGATCAGCTGCACGTCGTAGTGGCGCAGGCCGAGCACGCGACGCGCAGCCTCGCGCACGGTCGCGAACGCTTCCGGCAGCAGGCTGTCCAGCGTCGCGCCGGCGGCCAGGCGCTGGCGGAACTCGGCCGTCTTGCCGCGCAACTCGTCGTCCGTCAGCGCCTGGAACTGCGGCTCGAGCGCGTTGATCTGCGCCACCGTCTTGCCAAGCTGGCGCAGCACGCGTTCGTTGCGGCTACCGAAAATGCGCGTCAGGACACTGTTGAGCATGGGTCGTCTTCGATTGGGAAACGGGGTGCCGCATCGGTGCGGCGGGCGCCGGTGCGCCGGGCAGAGCCGACCGGACCGCCCATGATACGGCGGCGCCGGTACAATAAAAACCCAATTTGTGCTGGCCGGCGCGCGTTTCAAGGCGGCGCGGCGCCGCTCCCCGGGGCCGGACGTTCACGGTCGGGGCAGCGGAAGGCACGGCGCTTTTCGGATCAACAGCCAGGCATCGCGGCCGCCGCCGCCACGTCGGACAGGCGACGGCTCAGCCGCGCACGACGCGCTTGGACTTGACGTACACCATCGGGTTGACCGGGCGGCCGTTCAGCCAGACCTCGAAGTGGCAATGCGGGCCGGTCGAGCGGCCGGTGGAGCCGACCTTGGCGATGACCTGGCCGGCGTGCACGCGCGTGCCGGCTTCGGCGACGTTGGCCGAGTTGTGCGCGTAGCGCGTCATGTAGCCGTTGCCGTGATCGACCTCGACCACGTTGCCGTAACCGCTGCGCTGACCGGACCAGGTGACCACGCCGTCGGCGACGGCGTGGATGTCCGCGCCGATCGGGGCGTCGAAGTCCACGCCCAGGTGCATGCCGGCGCCGCCATGGATCGGGTCGGTGCGCTGGCCGTAGCCGGAGGCGATGTAGCCCTGCGCGACCGGCATGCCGCTGGGCAGCAGCGCGTTGTCGATCTTGCGGTCGCGCAGCAGGTTGTCGAGCACGTCCAGCTGCGCTTCCTGCCGCGCGAACTCGGCGCGCAGCGCGTCGACGCCATCCTGCAGCGGGCGCGCCACGACCACCGTGATCGGTTCGTCGGGGCCGCCGAGGGCCGGGTCGCTGCCGAAGTCGAATTCGCCGTCGTCGAGCTTGCCGACCTGGGTCAGGCGGTCGCCGAGCGCGTTCAGGCGCGTGGCCTGGGCCTGCAACTGGCCCAGCTGCAGCGCAAGCGCATCGAGGTTGCGGTGTGTTTCGTCGTCGATCTCGGCCAGTTGCGCCTTCTGCGCCTGGATCTGCTTGCGCAGCGCGGTGACCTCGTGCAGGTCGTGGCTGCGCGGATTGGCGATCAGCAGGGCCGATACCGCGCCGACCGCGCCGAAGAACAGGGCGCAACCGGTGGCGATCGCGCCGGCCCAGAGTCGGACGCGGCGGCCGCCGAAATCGATGCGGCGTGGAAGGGATTGCGGGTTGCGGACGATAATGATGTGCATGCTGCCGGTATCGAGTTCGTGTTCGCCATGTCCAAGCGCAATCCCGTCCATCGCCCCACCGCCGGCCTGAAGCCGGCGACGGAGTGCATCCCGCTCGGCGCGCTGGTGGAGCGTGCGCGCTCGCTGGATGCGCTGGACGGAAGGCTGCGCTCCGTCTTGCCCGCCGCGCTGGCCGCCGAGACACGTCTCGCCGACTGCCGCAACGGGCGGCTTGTCTTTCTGGCGTCCAGTCCGACCTGGGCGTACCGCATCCGGCTTCATCAAGCCGAACTGCTGGCCGAAGCCCGTGCCGCACTCGGCGGCGACGTCGAACGCTTTGCCGTGAAAGTGGCGCCCTTGCCGACCGTTCCCCCGGACCCGACAAGGCCGAAACCGCTTTCCGCTGCCACCGCCCAGCATCTGCGAGCGAAGGCAACAGCACTCTCCGACCCGGAACTCCGGGCCTTGTATCTCAACTTGGCATCCCTCGCCGATGATTCTTGATCGGGAGCCGGGGCGGCTCCCATCCCCTGCAACGCCGGGCCTTCAGGCGAAGGCCATCTTCTTCTTGTTTTAGTTCACGCGCCGGGCCTCATGCCGCGGGCGACGTGTGTGACGAGAACCGTTCAGTCCTCGTCGTCCTGCGCGGTCCGGCGCTGGCGCCGACCTATCCGGCTCATTCTCCCCGGCCGGACCATCGATTCCGTGACGTGGCGCCCACCCTGAGCGCCGCGTTCGGTACGGCTAGACCGCCTGCGCCGGATGGGCGTAGGAGATCGGCGCCAGGCGCTCGTCCTGGAAGCTGACTTCTTCCCATGCCGCCGCGTCGGCCAGCAGCGTGCGCAGCAGCTTGTTGTTGAGCTCGTGGCCCGACTTGTAGCCGTAGAACGCGCCGATCAGGCTGTGTCCGAGCAGATACAGGTCGCCGATCGCGTCGAGGATCTTGTGCTTGACGAACTCGTCCTCGTAACGCAGGCCGTCCTCGTTCAGGACGCGGTAGTCGTCGAGCACGATCGCGTTGTCCATCGAGCCGCCGAGCGCGAGGTTCTTCTCGCGCAGCATCTCGATGTCGCGCATGAAGCCGAACGTGCGCGCGCGGCTGACTTCCTTGACGAACGAGGTCGTCGAGAAGTCGATCTCGCTGGTCGAGGTGCGCTTGGTGAACATCGGGTGGTTGAAGTCGATCGAGAAGCCGACCTTGAAGCCGTCGAACGGCTCGAAGCGGGCCCACTTGTCGCCGTCGCGGACGGTGACCGACTTCTTGATGCGGATGAAGCGCTTGGCCTTGGCCTGCTCTTCGATGCCGGCCGACTGCAGCAGGAACACGAAGGGACCCGCGCTGCCGTCCATGATCGGCACTTCCGGCGCGGACAGGTCGACGTAGGCGTTGTCGATGCCGAGGCCGGCCATCGCCGAAAGCAGATGTTCGATCGTCGCGACACGGACATCGCCCTTGACCAGCGTGGTCGAGAGGCGGGTGTCGCCTACGTTCTCGCAGCAGGAGCGGATTTCAACCGGGGTCGGCAGGTCGACGCGGCGGAACACGATGCCCGTGTCGACCGCTGCCGGCCGCAAGGTCATGTACACCTTGTCACCCGTGTGAAGACCCACGCCCGTCGCTCTGATGACGTTCTTGAGCGTGCGCTGTCTGATCATTTTTTTATGGAAACCCCTGGGGCAGGAGCTGACAAAACGGGAAGGAGGGTAGCACAGCGAGTTTGTGGAGAGAAGTTAAGCGATGTATGCGCCCCACAAACTGTTGCGCCGATACAACATCGCCGGCGCACCAGCCGGGTCTGGCGCCGCCCGCGACGACAGCGCCCGCCGTCATGGCGCCACATGACGGCGGGCTGGCGACGTGTTCGAAACGTCGCCGGAGGCGATGCCGGCCCGTGCGCAGCGCGCCGGACCGGTCGGGGATGGGTGAATCGGCGGTGCGTTTTGCCTCCTCAGTCCGCCTGGCGGCGCAGGAACGCCGGGATGTCGAGGTAGTCGCTGCTCGCCTCCGGCGTGGACGCGGCCAGCGCCACGTGCTCGACGTGCGGCGCGCGCATCGGCTGGCCCGGGATGCCGAGGTAGTCGGCCTCGCCGGTGGTGGCGTTGCGCACCACGCGCATCGGCGGACGCGGCGCGCTGTGGCTGTCGCGCTCGCGTTCGCGTTCGCGCACGGGCTGGCGCGCGACCGCGCGGTTGAGGCCGGTGGCGACCACGGTCACGCGCACCTCGTCCTGCAGCTCCGGATCGAGCGCGGTGCCGATGACGACGGTGGCGTCCTCGCTGGCGAACTCGTGGATGACCTGGCCGATGTCGCTGAACTCGCGCATGGTCAGGTTCGGGCCGGCGGTGACGTTGACCAGGATGCCGCAGGCGCCGGCGAGGCTGACGTCGTCGAGCAGTGGGTTGTTGATCGCCGCTTCGGCCGCCGCGACCGCGCGATCATCGCCGCGCGCGGAGCCGCTGCCCATCATCGCCATGCCCATCTCGCTCATGACCGTGCGCACGTCGGCGAAGTCGACGTTGATCTCGCCCGGGCGCGTGATCAGGTCGGCGATGCCCTGCACCGCGCCGAGCAGCACGTCGTTGGCCGACTTGAACGCGCTGAGCAGCGTGACGTCGCGGCCGAGCACGGTCAGCAGCTTCTCGTTGGGTACCGTGATCAGCGAATCGCAGTACTGGCTGAGGTCCTCGATGCCCTTCAGCGCGACCTGCATGCGCCGGCGGCCCTCGAACGGGAACGGCTTGGTCACGACCGCGACGGTCAGGATGCCCATTTCCTTGGCCAGCTGCGCGACGACCGGCGCCGCGCCGGTGCCGGTGCCGCCGCCCATGCCGGCGGTGATGAACACCATGTCGGCACCGGTGAGCAGTTCCACGATGCGCTCACGGTCCTCCAGCGCGGCCTGGCGGCCGACTTCCGGATTGGCGCCGGCGCCCAGGCCCTTGGTCACGTTGCCGCCCAGCTGCAGCGTCAGCTTCGCGCCGCAACCCTTGAGCGCCTGCGAGTCGGTGTTGGCGCAGACGAAATCCACGCCCTGCACGCCCGCGTGCACCATGTGGCTTACCGCATTGCCACCACCGCCGCCGACACCGACGACCTTGATGACGGCGTTGGGCGACATCCTTTCGACGAGTTCGAACATTTTCCCATCCTCCGCAAATAGTCACTGCTGGATTTCTTGTCGTTCCCGGGTCCGTGACCGTCGTGGTCCGGCCCGTCCGGCTCCGGCTGGCGCGCCGAAACCCGCGACCGTTTCGGTCGCTCCGCGGCGCGTCCTGTGCCGCGGTTTTGCCCTACTGCCCTTCTCCCTCCGGGAGAAGGTGGCGCGAAGCGCCGGATGAGGGTTCGGTACAACGCTCGACGCCACGCTTCGACCGAACCCTCACCCGCCCTCCGGGGCCCTCTCCCGACGGGAGAGGGAAAATCAAAACTCCCCCTTGAACCACGCCGAGACCCGGTTCCAGATCCCGCCGACCGCCGACACGCTCGCCGGCACGTTGCGTGTGCCGTCGCGGCGACTGCCATAGATGAGCAGTCCGACGCCGGTCGCCTGCATCGGGTTGGCGACCACGTCGGCCAGGCCGGTGACGTGCTGCGGCGTGCCCAGCCGCACCGGCATGTGGAACAACTCCTCGGCCAGGTCGAGCGCACCTTCCATGCGCGCGGCGCCGCCGGTCAGCACGATGCCGGCGCGCACCATTTCCTCGCGCCCGCTGCGGCGCAGGTCGGCCTGCACCATCTCGAAGATCTCCTCGTAGCGCGGCTGCACCGCCTCGGCAAGGTTCTGCCGCGCCAGCCGGCGCGGCGGACGGTCGCCGACGCTGGGCACCTGGATCGTCTCCTCGGCATGCGCGAGCTGCGCCAGCGCGCAGGCGTAGCGCACCTTCAGTTCCTCCGCGTGCGCGGTCGGCGTGCGCATCAGGTGCGCGATGTCGCTGGTCACCTGGTCGCCGCCGACCGGCAGCGAGGCGGTGTGGCGCAGCGCGCCGCCGGTGTAGATCGCGATGTCGGTGGTGCCGGCGCCGATGTCGACCAGGCACACGCCGAGCTCGCGCTCGTCGGCGGTCAGCACCGCGCGCGCCGAGGCGACGGCCGCCGGCAGCAGCTCGTCGACCTGCAGGCCGCAGCGGTTGATGCACTTGGTGATGTTCTGGATCGCCGCGGCGGCGCCGGTGACCAGGTGCACGTTCGCCTCCAGGCGCACGCCGGACATGCCGACCGGATGGCGGATGCCCTCCTGGCCGTCGATCAGGTATTCCTGCGGCTCGCGGTACAGCACGCTGCGGTCGGCCGGGATCGCGATCGCGCAGGCCGAGTTCAGCACCGCGTCGAGGTCGGCCGCGCTGACTTCGCGGTCGCGGATCGGGGCGGTGCCGTGCGAGTTCTCGTCCTTGATGTGGCTGCCGGCGATCGAGGCGTACACCGAGCGGATCTGGCAGCCGGCCATCAGCTCGGCTTCCTCGACCGCGCGCTGGATCGAGTGCACGGTCGAGTCGATGTCGACGACCACGCCGCGCTTGAGCCCGTGCGCCGGATGCGAACCGATGCCGATGATCTCGACCGGCTCGCCCGGCGCATGCTCGCCGACCACCGTGACGATCTTCGAGGTGCCGACGTCGAGGCCGACGATCAGGTTCTTGTCGGTCTTGGTTTTCATAATGGCCGGGAATCGGGAGTCGGGAGTCGGGAATCGAAGAGCCGCGAATCGGGAATCGGGAATCGGGAATCGGCAAGCCAGGCGGGTGCCGGCGTCGCGGACGCGCGGGCTTGACCATTCCCGATTCCCGATTCCCGATTCCCGGCGTTGGGCAGCACCGCCGCCCAACGCACCGCAAAGCCGTTCTCATAGCGCAGGTCGATGTAGGCCGGCGGTTGCGGGTTCGCGCGCGCAAGGCGCGGCCAGACGTCGAGGAAGCGTTGCAGGCGCTCGGTGGCCGCATCGCGGCCGAGTTCGATGAGCGCACCGGAGGTCAGCTCCAGGCGCCAGCCGCCGCGCGGCGTCAGCGTGACCGCCTCGACCGTGAGGCCGCTGCCGGCGAATTCCTTCTGGCACTGCGCATGGAACGCCAACACCTCGGCCAGGCGCTCGTCCGGGCCGGCCAGGCGCGGCAGGCCCTGCAGCTCGCTGCCGCCGGCGACCGAGAAGATCTCGCCGCGGCGGTTGACCAGGCGGTCGGCGCCCCAGCGCGCATACGGCTGCTGCTCGTACACGACCAGGTCGACCGTGTCCGGCCAGTGCTTGCGCGCCTCGACGCGCTCGACCCACGGCAGGCGCGCGACCGCATCGCGCACCGCGTCCAAGCGCAGCGCGAAGAATCCCGCGCCGAGCGCCGGTGCGGCGGCGGCGCGGATCTGGTCGGCGCTGACGTGGTTGAACTCGGCGCGCACGGCCAGTTGCGTCACCGGCCAGCGCTCGCTGGCGAACCAGCCGTTCAGGACGCCGACGACCGGCAGCGCGACCAGCGTCAGCGCGATCGCCCAGGCGAGCAGGCGCACGAGCATGCCGCCGGTCATGGCATCCCTCGAGGCGGCTGCAGGGAGTCGGGAATCGGGAATGGGGAATCGGAAGCGCCGAACGCCGCCTTCGACGATTCCCGATTTCCGACTCCCAATTCCCGGCTCAAGCTCGTCTCCAGCACGCGCCAGCACAGCTCCTCGAAGCCGATGCCGAGCGTGGCGGCGGCCTTGGGCACCAGCGAGTGGCTGGTCATGCCCGGCGCGGTGTTGACCTCGAGCAGGAAGTTGTTGCCGGCGCGGTCGCGCATCACGTCCACGCGCCCCCAGCCGGTGCAGCCGGCGGCGTCGAACGCGGCCAGCGCGAGCGCACGGATCGCGTCCTCCGCCGCGCCGTCGAGGCCCGGGCACAGGTACTGCGTGTCCTCGGCGACGTACTTGGCGTGGTAGTCGTAGAACGCGCCCTTCGGCACGATGCGGATCGACGGCAACGCCTGCCCGTCGAGGATGCCGATGGTCAGCTCGTCGCCCTCGATCAGCTGCTCGATCAGCAGCTCGCCGTCGTAGCGCGCGGCCAGCTCGATCGCGGCCGGCAGGTCGGCGGCCGAGAACACGCGCGTGATGCCGACGCTGGAGCCTTCGTGCGACGGCTTGACGATCGCCGGGTAGCCGACCTTGCCGATCGCCGCCGCGAGGTCCTCGCCCGCGCGGTAGGCGACGTAGCGCGGTGTCGGCAGGCCGAGCGCCTGCCACACCTGCTTGGTGCGCACCTTGTCCATCGCCAGCGCCGAGCCGAGCACGCCCGAGCCGGTGTACGGCACGCGCAGCGCATCGAGCGCGCCCTGCAGCATGCCGTCCTCGCCGCCGCGGCCGTGCAGGATGTTGAACACGCGCGCGTAGTGACCGGCGCGCAGCGCATCGAGCAGCGCCGGGATGCCGTCGACCGGGTGCGCGTCGACGCCCTTCGCGCGCAGCGCGGCGAGCACGTTGCGGCCGGAGTCGAGCGACACCTCGCGCTCTGCCGACTGGCCGCCCATCACGACGGCGACGCGGCCGAAGGCTTTCGCGTCGGTGACGCGAAGGCCGGGAATCGGGAATCGGGAATCGGGAATCGGGAAAGCCGGCATCACGCGGCTCCTTTCGTTTTCAGGTGGCCGAGCGCGGCCAGTTCGGTGGCCGCCGCGCCGATGTCGCCGGCGCCGAGCAGCAGCAGCAGGTCGCCGTCGCGCAGCAGCGGCGGCAGCGCCTCGCGCAGGTCGCGCGGGTGGTCGATGAGCACCGGGTCGACCTTGCCGCGCGCGCGCACGGCGCGCGCCAGCGCGCGGCCGTCGGCGTTCGCGATCGGCGCCTCGCCGGCCGGGTAGACCTCGGTCAGCACCAGCACGTCGACCTCGGCCAGCACGTTGGCGAAGTCGTCGAGCAGGTCGCGCGTGCGCGAGTAGCGGTGCGGCTGGAACGCGACGACCAGGCGCTTGTGCGGCCAGCCGGCACGCGCGGCGGCGAACACGGCGGCCAGTTCGCGCGGATGGTGGCCGTAGTCGTCGACCAGGAGTGCGCTGCCATGGTCGAGCGCGAGCTCGCCGCGCAGCTGGAAGCGCCGGCCGACGCCCTGGAACTTCGCCAGGGCGCGTTGCATCACGTCCGGCTCGACGCCGAGCTGCCACGCCACCGCGCAGGCGGCCAGCGCATTGAGCACGTTGTGGCGACCGGGCAGGTTCAGGTGCACCGGCACGCTGGCGCCGTCGGGCAGGTGCAGCGTGAACGCGGTCGCCTGGCCGTCCTGGCGCAGGTCCGACGCGCGCACGTCGGCCGCCGCGTCGATGGCGTAGGTCAGCACGCGGCGGTTGGTCTCGCGCGCCAGCGCGGCGACTTCCGGCTCGTCGATGCACAGCACGGCCAGGCCGTAGAACGGCAGCCGGTGCAGGAAGTCGCGGAAGGCCTTCTTCACGCGCTCGAAGTCGCCGTCGTAGTTCTCGAGGTGGTCGACGTCGATGTTGGTGACGATCGCGATGACCGGCGACAGCAGCAGGAACGAGCCGTCCGACTCGTCCGCCTCGGCGACGAGGTACTCGCCGCTGCCCAGGCGCGCGTTGGCGCCGGCGGCGAGCAGCTGGCCGCCGATCACGAAGGTCGGATCGAGGCCGGCCTCGCCGAGCACCGAGGCGGTCAGGCTGGTGGTGGTGGTCTTGCCGTGCGTGCCGGCCACCGCGATGCCGCGGCGGAAGCGCATCAGCTCGCCGAGCATCTCGGCGCGCGGCACGACCGGGATGCGGCGTTCGCGCGCGGCGACGAGTTCGGGATTGTCCGACTTGATCGCGCTCGACACGACCAGCACGTCGGCGTCGGCCACGTGCGCCGCATCGTGGCCGCGGTCGATGCGCGCGCCGAGCGCGGCGAGGCGGCGCGTGGTCGCGTTGTCGGCCTTGTCCGAGCCGGACACCGCGTAGCCGAGGTTGCACAGCACCTCGGCGATGCCGCTCATGCCGACGCCGCCGATGCCGACGAAATGGACGCGGCGGAAGTCCTGCATGATGTCGCCGTGCGTGGCCAGGCGCGAGGGCGTCATGCGGCCACCTCCAGGCAGGCGTCGGCGATGCGCCGCGCGGCGTCGGGCTTGGCCAGGCGGCGCGCCGCCTCGGCCATCGGCAGCAACGCCGCGTGGTCGCCGAACTCGTCGAGCACCACGCCGAGGCGCTTGACGAAGTCGTCGCCCTCGGGCACCAGGCGCGCGGCGCCGGCGGCGACCAGCACCTGCGCGTTGCGCGTCTGGTGGTCGTCGACCGCGTGCGGATACGGCACCAGGATCGCCGGCGCGCCGGCCGCGGCGAGTTCGGCCAGGGTCAGCGCGCCGGAGCGGCAGATCACCAGGTCCGCCCACGCGTAGGCGGCGGCCATGTCGTCCTCGAACGGCACCACCTCGGCCTCGATGCCGGCGGCCAGGTACGCCGCCTGCGCCTTGTCCAGGTGCTTCGCGCCGCACTGGTGGCGCACCACCACCGGCAGCTTCGCGCCGCGCCGGCGCAGCACTTCCGGCAGCGCGCTGTTGAGGCTCTGCGCGCCCTGGCTGCCGCCGAGCACGAGCAGGTGCAGCGGGCCGGTGCGGCCGGCATAGCGCTGCGCCGGTTCCGGCAGCGCCGCGATCTCGGCGCGCACCGGATTGCCGACCCATTCGCCCTGCGCGAACACGCCGTCGAAGCCGGTCAGCACGCGCCGCGCGTGGCGCGCGAGCTGGCGGTTGGTCAGGCCGGCAATGCTGTTCTGTTCGTGCACGATCAGTGGAACCTTCATCAGCCGCGCGGCAATGCCGCCCGGCGCGGCGGCGTAGCCGCCCATCGACAGCACGCTGCGCGGCGCATGCCGCTTGAGCACCGCGCGCGCGGCGAACACGGCGCGCGCCAGCCGCAGCGGCATCGCCAGCTTGGTCGCCAGGCCCTTGCCGCGCAGGCCGCCGATCGCGAGCGTCTCGAGCGGGATCTTGTGCGCCGGCACCAGCCGCGTCTCGAGGCCGCCTTCGGCGCCGAGCCAGACCACCGGGATCTTGCGCGCGGCCAGCTCGGCCGCGACCGCCAGGCCCGGGAAGATGTGGCCACCGGTGCCGCCGGCCATGATCAGCACCGGCCGCTCGTCCATGCCGCCGCGCGCGCTCACGGGCGCACCTCCGCGAGCTGGCGCTCGGCGATCGCCTGCAGCATCGACGCCTCGGCGCGACTGACCTCGTAGCTGACGCGGATCAGCACGCCGATCATCGCGCAGGTCATCATCACGCTCGAGCCGCCGGAGCTGATCAGCGGCAGGGTCAGGCCCTTGGTCGGCAGCACGCCGAGGTTCACGCCGATCGACACCAGCGCCTGCAGCGCGATCATCAGCGACACGCCGAACGCGCAGTAGCCGGCGAAGCGCTGGTGGCGCTCGATCGCGCGCAGGCCGAGCACGAAGCCGCGCCCGACCAGCCAGGCGAACAGGCCCAGCACCAGCACGATGCCGGCCAGGCCCAGCTCCTCGGCGATCACGGCGAGGATGAAGTCGGTGTGCGCCTCGGGCAGGTAGAACAGCTTCTGCACCGAGCCGCCGAGGCCGACGCCGAGCCATTCGCCGCGGCCGATCGCGATCAGCGCCTGGGTCAGCTGGAAGCCGTCCTTGAACGGATCGGCCCACGGATCGAGGAACGAGGTCAGGCGCTTGACGCGGTAGTCCTGGCTGGTTGCGGCCCAGGCCAGCGCCGGCAGCACCGGCAGCGCCAGCAGCATCAGGTGGCGCAGGCGCGCGCCGCCGAGCCAGACCATGCCGACCGCGACCGCGGTCAGCAGCGTGGCCGAGCCGAAATCCGGCTGCGCCAGCAGCATCAGCACCAGCACCCCGGCCAGCAGCAGCGGCTTGACCACGCCGAGCAGGCGCGTCTGCACGTCGTCGCGATGGCGCACGAGGTAGCTGGCCATGTACACGACCAGGATCAGCTTGACCGCCTCGACCGACTGGAAGCCGGTGAAGCCGAGGCGGATCCAGCGCCGCGCGCCGTTGATGCGCACGCCGATGAACGGCACGAACACCAGTGCCAGCAGCACGATGCCGCCTACCAGCAGCCAGCCGGCATGGCGCTCGAGCCAGCCCAGTTCGGTGCGCGCGGCGACGACGCAGGCGACCAGCCCGCACGCGAGGAACACCAGGTGCTTGACCAGGTACTGGAACGAGCCGAAGTGCGGGCCGTTCGCGATCGCGATCGAGCTCGACGCGACCATGACCACGCCGAGGCTGGCCAGCAGGGTGGCCGCCAGCACGAGGCCGGCGTCGTAGCGCCCCTTCGCCTCGCTGCGGCGGGTCGCCTGGGATTCGCTCGCGTAGTCGAAGAGGAGCATGTCAGCGGACCTTCAACGTCGCCAGGCCAATCAGCACCAGCACCACCGAGATGATCCAGAAGCGCACGATCACGCGCGGCTCCGGCCAGCCCTTCAGCTCGAAGTGGTGATGGATCGGCGCCATGCGGAAGATGCGCTTGCCGGTCAGCTTGAAGCTGGCGACCTGCAGCATCACCGACACCGTCTCCATCACGAACACGCCGCCCATGATCAGCAGCACGACTTCCTGGCGCACGATCACCGCGACGCAGCCGAGCGCGGCGCCGATCGCGAGCGCGCCGATGTCGCCCATGAAGACCTGCGCCGGATACGTGTTGAACCAGAGGAAGCCGAGGCCGGAGCCGGCCAGCGCGCTGCAGAAGATCGCCAGTTCGCCGGCGCCGGGGATCGCCGGGATGCCGAGGTATTCGGAGAACACGCGATTGCCGGCGAGGTAGGCGAACACGCCCAGCGCGCCGCCGACCAGCACGCTCGGCATGATCGCCAGGCCATCGAGGCCGTCGGTCAGGTTCACCGCATTGGAGAAGCCGACCACGATGAAATAGGTCAGGCCGATGAACAGCGCCGCGCCCAGGCCCGCCAGCCACGGCGCCGAGCCGGCCAGCGCGAGCGGCAGCTGCGCCTGCTTGAGCAGCGGCAGGTAGAACGTGGTCGCCGCCGGCGTGTCGGCGGTGAAGTACAGGAACAACGCCACGCCGAGGCCGAACAGCGACTGCCAGAAGTACTTCCAGCGCGCGGCGAGGCCGCGGCTGTCCTTCAGCACGAGCTTCTTGTAGTCGTCGTAGAAGCCGATCGCGCCGAACGCGACGAGCACGCCGAGCACGAGCCAGACGTAGCGGTTGCGCAGGTCCGCCCACAGCAGCGTCGACACCGCGATCGAGGCGATGATCAGCGCGCCGCCCATGGTCGGCGTGCCGGCCTTGACCAGGTGCGTCTGCGGGCCGTCCGTGCGCACGACCTGCCCGGCCTTGACCGCGGCCAGCTTGCGGATGATCGCGGGGCCAGCGAGCAGCGACACCGCCAGCGCGGTCAGCGTGCTCATGATCGCGCGGAAGGTCAGGTACTGGAACAGGTGGAAACCGCTGATCCAGCCTTTGAGCAGGTCGGCCAGTTCAAGCAACATGGCGTTCGCCTCCGTGGCCATTGGCGCCGTCGACGAGCGCGTGCACGACCCGGTCCATCGCCGAGGAGCGCGAACCCTTGACCAGCAGCACGACGCCTTCGCGCAGCTCGCCGCGCAGCGCGTCGATCAGCGCCGCCTGGTCGGGAAAATGGCGTGCGCCGTCGCCGAACGCACGCACGGCGGCGGCACTGAGCGCGCCGACCGCATACAGCCGCGCGATGCCGCTGCGGCGCGCCAGCGCGCCGGTGTCGGCGTGCAGGCGCTCGGCTTCGGTGCCGAGCTCCTTCATGTCGCCCATCACCAGCACGGTCTCTCCGGGGCTGGCCGCGAGCGTGGCGATCGCGGCCGCGAACGAGCCGGGGTTGGCGTTGTAGCTGTCGTCGATGACGACCGCGCCGGACGCGTGCGTGCGCCGTGCGAGCCGGCCGGCGACCGCCGGTGCGGCCTCCAGGCCCTCGCGGATCGTCGCCAGCGGCACGCCGAGCGCGATCGCCAGCGCGCTGGCGGCGAGCGCGTTCATGACGTTGTGGCGGCCGGCCAGCGGCAGCGCGATGTCGGCCACGCCGGCCGGCGACTGCAGGCGGAAGCGGCCGGCGGTCCACGCCTGCGGATCGCCGCTGGCGCCGACGTCGGCGCGGCGCAGCAGGCCGAAGCGCAGGCAGCGGCGCGGCCCGGCGAGCAGGCCGAAGTACTCGGCGAACGCATCGTCGGCGTTGATCACGGCGATGCCGTCGTCGGGCAGTGCGCGGTACAGCGCGCCCTTGGTCTCGGCCACGCCTTGCAGCGAGCCGAGCCGCTCCAGGTGCGCGGCGGCGACGTTGTTGACCAGCGCCACGTCCGGCTGCGCGATGCGCGCGAGGTAGGCGATGTCGCCGGGCTTGCCGGCGCCCATCTCGAGCACCGCGTATTCGGTGTCGGCCGGCATCGCCAGCAGCGTCAGCGGCAGGCCGATCTCGTTGTTGAGGTTGCCCGGGTTGACGTGCGTGCGGCCGTGGCGCGCGAGGATCGAGGCCAGCAGCGTCTTGACCGTGGTCTTGCCGTTCGAGCCGGTGATGCCGATCACGCGCGCGCGGCTGCGCCGGCGCACCGCGTGCGCGAGGTCGCCGAGCGCGCGCAGCGTGTCGGCAACGACGACCTGCGGCAGGTCGAGCGGCAGCGCGCGCTCGACCAGCAGCGCGGCGGCGCCGTTCTGCCGCGCCTGGCCGGCGAAGTCGTGTGCGTCGTGGCGTTCGCCCTTGAGCGCGACGAACAGCATGCCGGCGCCGAGCGTGCGCGTGTCGGTCGAGACGGCGTCGATCACGGCGTCGGCCCCGTGCAGGCGGCCGCCGGTCCAGGTCGCGATGTCGGAGAGGCGCAGGTTCAGCATGCGCGCAGCTCCAGCACGCGGCGCGCGACGGCGAGGTCGTCGAACGGCTGCTTGACGCCGGCGACCTCCTGGTACGGCTCGTGGCCCTTGCCGGCGATCAGCACGATGTCGCCCGGCCGCGCCGCGGCGATCGCCAGCGAGATCGCACCGGCGCGGTCGCGCTCGACCGTGGCCGCCTGCGGACGCGCGAGGCCGGCGACGATCTGCGCGACGATCGCATCGCCGTCCTCGCCGCGCGGGTTGTCGTCGGTGACGATGACGCGGTCGGCCAGCGCCTCGGCGATCGCGCCCATCTGCGGGCGCTTGCCGGCGTCGCGCTCGCCGCCGCAGCCGAACACGCAGACGAGCGCGCCGGCGCAGTGCGCGCGCAGCGACGTCAGCGCCTGTTCGAGCGCGTCGGGCGTGTGCGCGTAGTCGACCACGACCAGCGGCTGCGTGGCGCTGCCGCCGAGCCGGCTCATGCGCCCGGCGACCGGCTGCAGCGCCTCGAGCGCGGCGCGGATCGCATCGAACGCAAGGCCGAGGCGGCCGAGGCAGGCGGCGACCGCGAGCAGGTTGGACACATTGAAGCGGCCGAGCAGGCGCGTCGCGACGCGGCCCTCGCCCCACGGCGAGCGCAGATGGAACGCGAGGCCGGCGGCGGTCGATTCGACCGCCGAGGCGACCACGTCGGCGTCGGCGCGCTCGATGCCGAAGCGGATGAGCGATTCCTGCGCAAGTTGCGCGGCCAGCGTGCGGCCGAACGCGTCGTCGACGTTGACGATCGCCGCACGCAGGCCCGGCCAGGCGAACAGGCGCTGCTTGGCCGCGCCATAGGCTTCCATCGTGCCGTGGTAGTCGAGGTGGTCGCGCGTCAGGTTCGTGAACACCGCCAGCTCGAACTCGACCGCGTTGACGCGGCCCTGCTCGAGCGCGTGAGAGGACACTTCCATCGCGACGTGGCTGGCGCCGGCGTCGCGGAATTCGGCCAGCAGGGCCTGCACGGCGATCGCGTCCGGCGTGGTGCGCTCGCCCTCGCGCAGCGCGCCGTACAGGCCGGCGCCGAGCGTGCCGATCGTCGCCGCACGCCGGCCGGCGTGTTCGAGCGCCTGCGCCAGCAGCTGCACGGTCGAGGTCTTGCCGTTCGTGCCGGTCACGCCGACCACGTGCAGCGCCTGCGACGGCTCGCCGTAGAAGCGCGCCGCGAGCGCGCCAAGCTGCTCGCGCAGGCCGTCGACCCACACGACCGGCACGCCGTCGTCCTTGCCGAATCCCCGATCCGCGCTCTCCGATCCCGGCGGTTCGGCCAAAACCACCACCGCCCCACGCGCCGCCGCACCGGCCGCGAACGCCAGGCCATGCGCCTGCGTGCCGGCCAACGCGACGAACGCATCGCCCGGCCGCACCTGGCGCGAATCGAGCGCGAGGCCGCGCACGAGAAGGTCGCCCGCGCTGCCGGCATCGCCGTGCGGGGCAAGGAGGTCGCGCAGCATCATGGCGCGGGGAGAACTCATCATTCGGGTACTTCTTCGGCAACATTGGCGTCGTCGGCCGCCGCATCGGGCGCCTGACGCCGGGCCGGCATGCTGCGGGCCGTTTCGGGCGCCGCGGTGTACCAGTTCTGGACATTGTCGGGCGGCACGTCGAGCAGGCGCAGCGCGCCCTCCATGACGCGGCCGAACACCGGCGCGGCGACCAGCGCGCCATAGTAGGCGCCGGCCTGCGGGTCGTGGATCACGACCACGCCGACCAGGCGCGGCGCGCTCGCCGGCACCATGCCGGCGAACAGCGAGATGTATTTCTTCTGGTAGCCGCCGCCGACCGCGGTGCGCGAGGTGCCGGTCTTGCCGGCGACGCGGTAGTTGCGCACGGCCGCGCGCGTGCCGCCGCCGGGCGGCACGATGACGGTCTCGAGCATCGTGCGCAGCTGCGCGGCGACCTGCGGGTCGACCACCGTGCGGTCGGGGTTCTGCGCGCCCTTGACGAAGGTCGGCGAACGCAGGCGACCGTCGTTGGCGAGCGCGCCGTAGGCCTGCGCGATCTGCAGCGGCGTGACGTTGAGGCCGTAGCCGTAGGCGATCGTCGCCTGCTCGACCGGGCCCCAAGCCTTGGCGATCGGCAGCAGGCCGGGCGACTCGCCGGGGAAGCCGCAGCCGGTCACCTCGCCGAAGCCGAAGCGATGGAACACGTCGTACATCTGGTCGCGCGGCAGCGTCTGCGCGATCTTGGCCGCGCCGACGTTGCTCGAATAGGTGATCACGCCGGTGACGTCGATCAGGCCCTTGTTGTGCACGTCGCTGATCGTGTGGCCGTACAGGCTCAGCGTGCCCGGGTTGGTGTCGACCGGCGTGTGCGCCTTCCACTTGCCGCTCTCGAGCGCGGCCGAGATCGTGAACGCCTTCATCGTCGAGCCGGGCTCGACCACGTCGGTGACCGCGCGGTTGCGCCGCCACGACGGCTCGACGTTGGCGCGTGCGTTCGGGTTGAACGAGGGCTGGTTGACCATCGCCAGGATCTCGCCGGTCGGCACGTCGAGGATCACCATCGAGCCGGAGGTGGCATGGTGCTCGGCCAGCGCGGCCTTGAGCTCGCGGTAGGCCAGGTACTGGATGCGGCGGTCGATCGAGACGGTCAGGTCGCGCCCGGCCTGCGCCTCGCGCACGAGCTCGACGTTCTCGACCTCGTGGCCGAGGCGGTCGCGGATCACGCGCTTGACGCCGGGCTTGCCGGCCAGCCAGTCGTCGAACGCGAGCTCGAGGCCTTCCTGGCCGCGGTCGTCGATGTTGGTGTAACCGAGCACGTGGCCGATGACCTCGCCGCTCGGGTAGTAGCGGCGGAACTCGCGCTGCGCGGCGACGCCGGGAATCTGCAGGTCGAGGATCGCCTGCGCCGCGTCCGGGTTCAGGTGGCGCTTTAAGTAGATGAACTCCTTGTCGGAGCGGTCGATCAGCTTCTGCCGCAGCGCGTCCTCGTCGAGCCCGGCCGCCTTCGCCAGCGCCGGGATGCGCTCGACATGCTCGAGCACTTCCTGCGGATTGGCCCAGATCGACTCGACCGGCGTCGACACCGCCAGCGGCTCGCCGTTGCGGTCGAAGATCGTGCCGCGCGAAACCGGGATCGACAGGTCGCGCAGGTAGCGCGCGTCGCCCTGGCCCTGGTAGAAGTCCTTGCGCACGACCTGCAGGTCGACCGCGCGCACGACCAGCGCGCTCGAGGCGAGGCCGAGCAGCGCCAGCACGACGTAGAGTCGCGTGCGTGGATTGGCCGGCACGACGCGCGCGGCGTTCATCGCCTGCCTCCGCCGTCGCGTGTGCGTGTCGCGCCGTGCATGTCTGCCCGTGTCCTCACCGCTTGACCACGATGGTCTGCGCCGCCGCCGGCGACACCATGCCCAGGCGCCCGCGTGCGATCTGGTCGATGCGGTTGTTCTCCGCCCAGGTCGCCTGCTCGAGCTGCAGGCGGCCGAACTCGAAATTCAGGTCGTCGCGCTCGTTGCCGAGGCGGCTCAACTCGATGAACGCCAGGCGGCTCTGCTGGCGCGCGTAGACGACGCCGATCGCGCTGGCGATTGTCGCCAGCAGCATCAGCACGAGCGCGACGGCGCGCACGATCATGGGCTCGCCCCCACGGCGGTCTTCTCCGCGATGCGCAGCACCGCGCTGCGCGCGCGCGGATTGGCCGCGAGCTCGGCCGCGCCGGCGAACTGCGCCTTGCCGACCGCGTGCAGCGCCGGCGGCGCCGACGGCGGCGGCGGCAGGCCGCGTCGCACCGGCGCGGCGACCTCGCCGCGGATGAACTGCTTGACCACGCGGTCCTCGAGCGAATGGAAGCTGATCACGGCCAGGCGCCCACCCGGCTTCAGGCGCGCGCACGCAGCCTCGAGGCCGCGCTGCAGCTCGCCGAGTTCGTCGTTGACGTGGATGCGCAGTGCCTGGAAAGTGCGCGTGGCCGGATGCTTGTGGCGCTCGCGGTAGCCGATCGTCCTGGCGACGAGCTCGGCGAGCTCGCGCGTGGTCGTGAGCGGCTGCTCGCGATTCCGTTCCACGATTGCGCGCGCGATGCGTCGGCTCATCCGTTCCTCGCCGTGGCGCCACAGCACGTCGGCGATCGCCTGCTCGCCTGCCGTCGCCAGCCACTGTGCCGCACTGATTCCCCGCGTCGGATCCATGCGCATGTCCAACGGTCCTTCGCCCTGGAAGCTGAAACCGCGTGCCGGGTCGTCGAGCTGCGGCGAGGACACGCCGAGGTCGAACAGCACGCCGTCCAGCCCCGCCTCGGTCGCCTGCCACTGCGCCAGTTCGGCGAAGCTGCCGTGGCGGATCGCCACCCGCGCATCGGCCGCGAACTCGCGCTGCGCACTCGCAATCGCTTCCGGATCGCGGTCCATCAACAGCAGCCGGCCATCCGGCCCGAGCCTGCGCAGCACCTCCCGCGCATGCCCGCCGCGACCGAAGGTGCCGTCGAGGTAGGTACCGTCCGGCCGCACGCGCAGGCCCTCCAGGACCTCCGCCAACATCACCGGCACGTGCTGCCATTGCGTCGTGCTCACGTACCCGCCTCCGTTACAACGTCAGTTCAGCCATGTCCTCCGTGATCTGGTCCTCGCTGATCGTCTCGCGGATCTTGGCGAGGTGGGCCTGTTCGCCCCACAGCTCGAACTTGTTGCCCATGCCGAGCAGCACCGCACGCTTCTCCAGACCGGCCGCGGTGCGCTGGCTGCCCGGCACCTGGATGCGACCGTTCGCGTCGGGCTCGACATGCGCCGCGGCGCCGACCAGCTTCATCTGCAGGCTGCGGTGCACCGCCTTCACGCTCGGCAGGCGGTTGACCTCGTCGCGCACCCGCTCCCATTCCGGCAGCGGGAAGATCCACAGGCAGCCATGCTCGAACGGGTTGTAGGTCACGACCAGGCGGTTGCCGCTCAGCTTGGCCACGAGTTCGCGCTGCGCCGCAGGAATCGCGACGCGCCCTTTCTCGTCCAGCGTGACAGCTGTCTCGCCCTGGAACATATCCCACTATCCACCACGGGAACCCACTAAATCCCACATTAGGGCCCAACCTACGGGCTGTCAAGGAAAAATCGGGGCAATTTGCGGGCAATACGCCACCGTCTGTGACGGGGGCATCAGCGGCCCGCAGCGGGGGTGTTGAGACGGTTCCGAGAAGTGTTCGCCAACGCCTTGACCGGCAACGCGAACGCTGCGGTGCAACTTGCAATTAGTGAACTTTTCCGCAGGCCGGCGCGGCGGCCGGACGCGCACCGGCCGGACAGGCGACCGGTGCACGCGGCGGGAAACAAGGAGAGCCGGCCGGTAAGCCGGGTTCTGTCGTGAGCAGCCATTCCTCTAGGTCCTGCGTCGCCGCAGGACTCGAGCGACCAACCCGGGAACGACGCGGGCCGCGTCATGGTTCCCCTATTCGGTCTTGCTCCAGGTGGGGTTTGCCGTGCCGGTCTGTTGCCAGACTCGCGGTGCGCTCTTACCGCACCGTTTCACCCTTGCCTGATCCTCTTGCGAGGCCATCGGCGGTTTGCTTTCTGTTGCACTTTCCGTCGGCTCGCGCCGCCCAGGCGTTACCTGGCACCCTGCCCTGTGGAGCCCGGACTTTCCTCGGCGCGCGAACGCGACGCGGCTGCTTGGCCGGCTCTCTTGGGTAGTCTAGCAGGTCGCCGCGTGGGAGCGCCGGCAGGCGCGATGCTGGTCTTGAGCCCCCTTCAAGGAGAGGGGTTCAATTTTCGCGCTACCGCTTCCACGAAAACCGACTCGCATCCTTGCGTTTTCCACTCGCATCCCTGCGAGCGGGTTACTTTCTCTTGCTTGCCCAAGAGAAAGTAACCAAAGAGAAGGGCACCCCAACAACGCTGCCCTCCGGGCATCCTGCCCTGCGGGTACGTGATCGCCGGCCGGGGTTCGCCGATGGCACATCCGTGTGCCGACGACGAACGCGCGCGCATCGTGCGCGCGCCCCTTCGGGCTGATCCGTCCGGCGCCCACCGCCGCTGAAAGGGGAACCAGGGAAAAGCGGCGCGCTCCTGCGCGCAGACGCGGAAGCACAAGCAGAAGCAACAGCGAAACAACGGGTCCGCAGCAAGGATCGAACCAATTGCTGTTGTCTACACCCGCTCTAGCGGTGGCGCAGCCACCACCAGGCCTGCGCGGCGGCGGCCACCGCCAACGTCGCCGCCACGAACTGGCCGATCATCGACCAGACCGCCGCCTGCTCGGGCGCCGGATAGTGCGCCGTCGCGAGCCGGTGCACGAGCACGCTCGACAGGCCGAACACGAGCGCGAACGTGACCACGCCGCCGAGCGCCGCCATGGCCTGATGCCGGCCGGCATGGCGCGGCCGCTTCGATGCGTGCACGGGTTTGCGTTGTTCCATCGTTTCCTCCGCGGGGCGCAGCTTTTTCGTGGCGAGTCGCGCCATGGTAGCCGGCGACCTGCCATCTGCAGGTCGAAGCGGCCCTCCGGCCGCTGATGGGGAGGCATGGATGCCGACCGGAATACCGCTCCAAGGATTAATGCTTGGTGGCACTCGCGCCTTCGGCGCCGCGTCGCCACCCTATGGTCCGATCTGGGCATCTACTCAACCCGGGCCGCCTTCGTAGAGCTGCTTGCGCGGCGCGCCGGTGATCGCCGCGGCGAGCTTGGCCGCGCGCGCCGGCGGCAATTCCTCGCGCAGCAGCGCGAACACGCGCCGGCCCTCGGCCAGCGTCGCGTCGGCGGCCTCGCCCACGGCACCGGCGACGATCAGCACGAACTCGCCGCGCTGCTGGTTCGCATCCGCATCGACGCGCGCGGCGATCTCGCCGAGCGGCGCGGCGACCACGGTCTCGAACAGCTTGGTCAGTTCGCGCGCGAGCACGCCCTCGCGCTGCGCGCCGAACACCGCGACGCAGTCGGCCAGCGACTCGACGATGCGGTGGCTGGATTCGTAGAAGATCAGCGTGCGCGGCTCGGCCACCAGCGCCTGCAGGCGCTCGCGCCGCGCGGCCGCCCTGGCCGGCAGGAAGCCCTCGAACGTGAAGCGGTCGCTCGGCAGGCCGGCCACCGACAGCGCCGCGATCGCCGCGCACGGCCCCGGCACCGGCGACACCGTGAAGCCGGCCTCGCGCGCGGCGCGCACGAGGCGGAAGCCCGGATCGCTGACCAGCGGCGTGCCGGCGTCGGAGATCAGCGCGACGTTCTCGCCCGCACGCAGGTGCTCGACGATGCGTGCGGCCTGCTCGCGCTCGTTGTGCTCGTGCAGCGCGAGCGTGCGCGCGCGGCTGCCGGCCTGCGCGAGCAACGGCGCGCTGTGGCGCGTGTCCTCGGCGGCGACCACGTCGGCGCTGCGCAAGGTTTCGCGCGCACGCGGCGACAGGTCCTCGAGATTGCCGATCGGCGTCGCCACCACCCACAGCCGTCCAGCCTGCGCACTCATCCTGCCTCTCCGCTTCACGCGGCGCCGGCGGAGTGCCGGGCCCGATCGGCTATCATCGCAGCCTTGCCGTGCCAGCGGACGGATCAGCCATGACGACACGCCCTTTTCGCGGGACGCCGCCAGCGCCCGCCTCGTATCGCACGCGCCTGCGCGGCCTCGCCGCGGCGACGCTAGCGCTGCTGCTGGCCGCCTGCGCGACGCTGCCGGAACCGGCCGCCCCGCCAGTATCCACGCCTGCCACCGAAAGCGCCGAGCAGCTCTACCAGCGCGGCGACTTCGACCAGGCCGCGGCGGCCTTCCTCGCCGAAGCCGCGCACGTGCGCGGCGACGCGGCCGCGCATGCGCGCCTGCGCGCGGCCGAGGCGCTGCGCGAGCGCGGCGACCTCGACGGCGCCGCACGCGCGCTCGACGACATCAAGCGCCGCCGCCTGCACGGCGACGAGCCGCTCCGCCTCGACCTGCTCGAGGCGGAGATCGCGCTCAGCCGCGGCGATGCCGAACAGGCGCGCGCGCTGCTGGTCGGCGAGCACGCCGAACTGGCGCCGGCGCTGCGCCTGCGCCTGCTCGAACTGCGCGCGCGCGCCGACCTGGCCGGCGGCGATGCGTTCGCGGCCGCGCGCACGCGCGCGTTGCTCGACCGCGAGCTCGAAGGCAGCGAGCGCGAGGGCAACCGCAAGGCGCTGCTGGCCGCGCTCGGCACGCTCGATGCGAACGCGCTGCGCGCGCGCATCGACACGCTGCCGCCCGACGACGCGCTGCGGCCGTGGATCGAGCAGACGCTGCGCGGCCTCGGCCAGCCGCTCGCGCGCGCGCTGCCGCGCCCGAACCGGCCGGTCGGCACGATGCGACCCGGCCGCGACGGCCGCCTCGCGCCGGAAGGCTATGTGCCGGTGCGCACGATCGGCCTGCTGCTGCCGCTCAACGCCCAGCTCGCCAGCGTGGCGCAGTCGATCCGCGACGGCTTCCTCGCCGCCTACTTCGCCGACGACGTCGCACGGCGGCCGGACCTGCGCATCTACGACGCCGGCCAGACGCCGGAGCAGGCCATCGCCGCCTACCAGCGCGCGGTCGCCGACGGCGCCGAGCGCGTGGTCGGGCCGCTGCAGCGCGAATCGGTCGGCGCGCTGTTCCACCAACCACTGGACGTGCGCGTGCTCGCGCTGAACCATCCCGACACCGGCGAAGTGCCGCCACCCGGCAGCGCCGAGTTCGGCCTGCTGCCCGACGCCGAGGGCGCGCAGGTCGCCGAACGCATGCGCGAGCGTGGCATCAGCCGCGCCGCGGTCGTCGTCACCGACGCCGAATGGGCCGAGCGCGCCGCGCGCGCGTTCCGCGCGCAGTTCGAGGCCGCCGGCGGCAGCGTCGTCGGCGAAACGCGCCTGCCCGACAAGGAGGTCAACTATTCGACCGCGATCGCGCAGGCGACCGGCGCGCTTGGCAGCGGCGCCGACACCGGCGTGTTCATCAGCATGCGCCCGCAGCAGGCGCGCCTGCTGGTGTCGCAGCTGAAGGCCGCCGCGGTCGCCGCGCCGGTGTTCGCGACCTCGCACATCTACGCCGGCGATGCCAACCCCACGCTCGACCGCGACCTCGACGGCGTCGAGTTCTGCGACGCGCCATGGCTGTTCGGCCCGATCGCCGGGCGCCCGCAGCGCGAGCAGATCGCCGCCCAGCTCGACAGCGCGGCCGGCGTCGGCGCGCGCCTGTTCGCGTTCGGCATGGACGCCTATGCATTGCTGCCGTACCTGGACTGGCTGCTGGCGCACCCGGATGCGTACCTGGCCGGTGCGACCGGCGACCTCACCGCCGACAGCTTCGGCCGCATCCATCGCCTGGTCGGCTGGGCGGTGTTCCGCAACGGCGTCGCCGAGCCGGCTGCCGGCGCGCTGAGCGCCACGCCCGCGCAATGACCGCACGCGACGCCGGCAACCGCTTCGAGGATCTCGCGCTGGCGCACCTCGAGCGCGCCGGCCTCGCGCTGCTCGCGCGCAACTTCAACTGCCGCTACGGCGAACTGGACCTGGTCATGCGCGACGGCGACACGGTCGTCTTCGTCGAGGTGCGCTACCGCCGCGGCGGCGGCTTCGGCGACGGCATCGACTCGGTCGGCGCGGCCAAGCGCGCGAAACTCGCGCGCGCCGCCGCGGTCTTCCTGTCGACGCAGCCACGGCTGGCCGCGCGTCCGTGCCGCTTCGACGTGCTGGCGATCGCCGGCACGAGCGAGGCGCCGGCGCTGGACTGGCGGCGCAACGCGTTCGAGGTCGGCTGAGGCCCGCAGGACATCGCTTAACCATCGGTCGCGGCTACGCCGCTCCTACACACACACGCCGCTCCGGAGGATCACCATGCCTGTTCGTTCCCTGCTCGCCTGGGCCTGCCTGCTGCTGGCGCTGCCACAGCTCGGCGGCTGCCTGCTCGCCGTCGCCGGCGGCGCCGCGGTTGGCGCCGGCGCCGCGCACGATCGTCGCGGCGCGTCGAGCTATGTCGACGACAAGCGCCTGTACCTGGCCGCCTACGACTCGCTCAACAAGGACAAGGAACTGGCGCTGCAGAACAACGTCGGCATCGTTGCCTACAACGGCGTGCTGCTGCTGGTCGGCGAAGTGCGCACGCCCGAGCTGAAGCAGCGCGCCGAACGCCGCGTCAGCGGTTTCGAGGGCACCCGGCGCATCGTCAACGAACTGGAGGTGCGCGAGCCGGAAGGCTTCTGGTCGCGCCGCCGCGACAACACGATCACCGCGCACGCCAAGACCGCGCTGCTCGACCTGACCAGCCTGCCCGACTTCGACCCGACCCGCGTCAACGTCACCACCGCGCACCGCACCGTCTACCTGATGGGCAAGCTCAACCGCGAGGAAGCCGAAGCGGTCACCGACATCACGCGCGAGGTCGCCGGCGTCGAGCGCGTCGTCAAGCTGTTCGAGTATGTGGACTAGGAGCCGGGATTCGGGATTCGGGATTCGGGAAAGCGTATAACTCCCCGTTCGTCGCCCCGGCGCAGGCCGGGGCCCAGTGCCTTCCTTGCCGAGCATGCTTTCCGCCGCCGCCCTCGCCGACCTGCAGCAGCTCTTCGCCGCCGACGCGCTGACCGTCGACGCAGCCGAGTGCCTGGTCTACGGTTACGACAACTCGCGCCGCCAGGCCGCGCCAGATGCGGTCGTGTTCCCGGCCACGCACGCGCAGGTCGTCGCGCTGGTCGGCGTGTGTCGCCGGCACCGTCTGCCGCTGGTCGCGCGCGGCCGCGGCACCAACACGACCGGCGCGACCGTGCCGGTCGCCGGCGGCGTGGTGGCGAGCTTCGAGCGCATGAACCGCCTCGTGCGCATCGACCGCGACAACCGCCTCGCGGTAGTCGAGCCGGGCCTGCTCAATGCCGACCTGCAGGCTGCACTCGCGCCGCACGGCCTGTTCTGGCCGCCCGACCCGACCTCGGCGCCGTTCTGCACGATCGGCGGCAACCTTGCGTGCAACGCCGGCGGCCCACGCGCGGTCAAGTACGGCGCCACGCGCGACAACGTGCTCGCGCTGCGCGCGGTCGCGGGCAACGGTCTGGATTTCCGCTGCGGCACGCCGACCACCAAGGGCTCGACCGGCTACGACCTGACGCGCCTGCTGATCGGCGCCGAGGGCACGCTCGCGGTGATCACCGAGGCGACGCTGAAGCTGAGTCCGCTGCCCTCGGACAAGCGCACGCTGCGCGCCACCTATGTCGACGTCGGCGCCGCCGCGGCCGCGGTCGCGCGGATCATGGCGCAGCCGGTCACGCCGTGCGCCTTGGAGTTCCTCGACGACGAATGCCTCCGCCTGGCACGCGCGCACGGCGGCGAGGCCGTGCCGCTGGCTGGCGCGATGCTGGTGATCGAGGTCGACGGCGAGCCGGACACGCTCGCCACTGCGAGCGAGGCGGTCGCGCGCGCCGCGCGCGGCGACGGCCTGATCGACCTCGCGATCGCGCAGGACGCGGCCGCGGTCGCCACGCTGTGGGCCGCGCGCAAGGCGCTGTCGCCGGCGCTGCGCACGCTGTCGCCGAACAAGATCAACGAGGACGTGGTCGTGCCGGTCAGCCGCGTGCCGGAACTCGTCGCCGCGACGCGCGCGCTCGCCTCCAAATACGCGCTGCCGATCGTCTGCTTCGGCCACGCCGGCAACGGCAACCTGCACGTGAACCTGCTGCCGCGCGACGCCGCCGAACACGCGCGCGCCGAACATGCGCTGGACGAATTGTTCGACGCAGTGATCCGCCTCGACGGCACGCTCTCGGGCGAACACGGCATCGGCCTGGTCAAGCGCGACTTCATGCCGCGCGCGCTCGATCCAAACGCCCTCGCGCTGATGCGCGCGCTCAAGCGCGATTTCGACCCCGACGGCATCCTCAATCCGGGCAAGCTGCTGCCCTGAGCACGAACGGGTTGCTTTCGTAGGGTGGCGACGCAGCCGCGCAGCGGCGAGTCCCACCAGCGGTGCCGGCGCGAGCCGAAGCGGAAGGTTGAAACACAGAGCACACGGAGGAAGCCGCGACAGCCCGGCCAAGACCGCAGGCCGCACCCGGGGCTTGCCTGGCGGGGCGGAAGACCCCGGGTGCGCTTCGCTTACCCGGGCTACGTACTTCGATGACGGTATGCGAACGGGAAGCCTGGGATGCCGATCGGGTTTCCGATGGCCGTGTCCATCCCGGCCGTTCGCCAGCTTTCTCCGTGTGCTCTGTGTCCTCCGTGTTTCAGGCTTTTCGCTTTCCGGTCCGCAACGCGATCAGGCGGCGAGCTGTGCGAGGCAGGCCAGCTCCTTCTTCATGTCCTTCGTGTTTCAGGCTTTCCGCTTTCCGATCCACTGCACGATCAGAACAGCCTCGCGGCCAGCGCCAGCACGATCGCCGCCCACACGCCGGCCAGCACGTCGTCGAGCATCACGCCGAGGCCGCCCTTGACCGAATGGTCGGCCCACGACACCGGCCACGGCTTCCACACGTCGAACAGGCGGAACAGCGCGAAGCCGGCGACGACCCAGCGCCCGTCGTGCGCGAACGCGAGCAGCGGCGCGAGCGCGATCCACTGGCCGACGAATTCGTCCCACACGATCGCGCCGGGGTCGGCGATGCGCAGGCGCGCGACCATCACGTTGGCCGCCCACACGCCGAGCGCGAACGCGAGCACGAGCGCCACGAGGTACCACGGCCACGCCAGCTCGCGCAGCGCGAACCACGGAATCAGCGCCGCGGCCGAGCCGACCGTGCCGGGCGCGAGCGGGCTCAGGCCCGAGCCGAAGCCGCAGGCGATCCAGCCGGCTGGATGGCTTAGGAACAGGCGCCGCTGCGCCGCATCGAGGCTCATGCAAAATGCTCCCAGCCGCGCCGGCGCAGCGGGATCACCGTCCCGGTCGCGTCGAGCAGGCGCACGCCCGATCCGGTCACCACGCGGCCGATGCGCGTGGCGCCGCCGCCGAGCCGCGCGAGGTCGCGCAGGATGTCGCGCTCGCGCGCGGCCGACGCGGTGAACGCGAGTTCGTAGTCGTCGCCGCCGGCCGCCTGCAGCGCGAGGCGCTCGGCATCGTCGAACAGCGCCAGCAGAGCCGACGAGGCCGGCAGGCTGGCCGCGTCGAGCTCGATGCCGACGCCGCTGCGCGCGGCGATGTGGCCGAGGTCGGCGACGAGGCCGTCGGAGACGTCGATGCCGGCCGAGGCGAGGCCGCGCAGCGCGCTGCCGGCAGCCACGCGCGGCGTCGGCCGTTGCAGGCGGGCGAGCAGCGCCTCGCGCGTGTCGCCCGGCGCCTCGAACAACTGCGCTGCCCGCGCATCGCGCGGATCGAGGCAGCGCAGGCCGCCCGCGGCGTCGCCGAGCGTGCCGGTCACGAACACGAGATCGCCGACCGTCGCGCCGTCGCGGCGCAGCGCCTGCCCGGGCGGCACGAAGCCGTGCACGACGACCGTGATCGTCAGCGGCCCGCACGTGGTGTCGCCGCCGACCAGCGCGACGCGATGCTGCGCGGCCAGCTCGGCGAAGCCGTCGGCGAACGCCTCGACGAAGGTGCGGCTCGCCTCCGGCAGGGTCAGCGCGAGCAGCGCCCAGGCCGGCGTCGCGCCCATCGCGGCGAGGTCGGACAGGTTCACCGCGAGCGCCTTCCATCCGAGGTCGTGCGCGTCGGTGCCGGGCGGAAAATGCACGCCGGCGACCAGCGTGTCGGTGCTGACCACCAGGTCGTGCCCCGGTGGAGGCGCGAGGATCGCCGCGTCGTCGCCGATGCCGAGATGCACGTCGGCGCGCGTGACCGCGCAGCGCGCGCGGATGAGGTCGATCAGGTCGAATTCCACTACGGTGCCGGGTTTGATGGTGTTTGAAAGATACCGTTTGCCGCGAAAGCCGACCGCATCCTGCGCGTTGCTGCCGTATCGGTGCGCGCGATCAGTGTGCGCCGCGCGGCTTTAGCCCTCCCCTTCAAGGGGAGGGTTGGGTGGGGATGGTGTTCGGTTTTCGCGTAACCGTTTCCGCGAAAACCGACCCGCGTCCGTGCGTTTTCCGCTCGCATCCCTGCGAGCGGGTTACTTTCTCTTGCATGCCCAAGAGAAAGTAACCAAAGAGAAGGGCACCCCAACAGCGGCGCCCTCCGGGCATCCTGCCCTGCGGGTACGTGGTCGCCGGCCGGGGTTCGCCGACGGCACGTCCGTGTGCCGACGGCGAACGCGCGCGCATCGTGCGCGCGCCCCTGCGGGCTGATCCGTCCGGCGCCCACCGCCGCTGTACGGGGCCCCGGAAAAGCAGCGCGCTCCTGCGCGCAGAAGCGAAAGCCCGTAGCCCGGGGAAGCGAAGCGCCCCCAGGGCATTCCAACCTGCCAAGCATCCCCGAGCGCCGCCTGCGGCCTTGACCGGACGACCGCTGGCAAGTCTGTTCCTCCGTGTGCTTCGACTCGCGCCACACGATGGTGGGACTCGCCGCTGCGCGGCTGCGTCGCCACCCTACGAAAGCAACCGATCCGTTCCTTCGTGTTTCAGTCGTTGCATGCGCAGGCCATCACCGCCGCGACGCGGCGTACTCCGCTCCGCGCCACTGCGCCGCGAGCTTGTCGAGCACGCCGTTGACGTAGGTGTGGCCGTGCTCGGCGCCGAAGCGCTTGGTCGTCTCGACCGCCTCGTTGATGACCACGCGGTACGGCACGTCGATGCGCTCGCGCAGTTCCCACGCGGCGATGCGCAGCACCGACAGCTCGATCGGGTCGACGCGCCCGATCTCGCGGTCGAGGAACGGCGCAATCGCCGCGTCGAGTTCGGCGTGGCTGCGCTCGACGCCGCGCACGAGGTCCTCGAAATAGGCGAGGTCGGCGATCTGCATGTCCTGTTCCTGGCGGAACTGCTCGATCACCTGGTCGATGCGGTTGCCGCTGAGCTGCCAGGCATACAGCGCCTGCAGCGCGCGGCGGCGCGCGCGCGAACGCGCGGCAGGGTCGACGCCGATCGGCTGGCGCGGTGCATTCATCACAGTTGTCTCCACAAATCGGTCAGTTCCAGCGCGGCGAGCGCGACTTCCTCGCCCTTGTTGCCGTGCGCGCCGCCGGCGCGCGCCAGCGCGTCCTCGTGGCGCTCGACCGCGAGCACGCCGTTCAGTACCGGCACGCGGTGTTCCAGCGCGACGCGCATCAGGCCGTCGGCGCAGCCGTCGGCAACGTGTTCGTAGTGGCGCGTGTCGCCGCGCACGACGCAGCCGAGCGCGATGATCGCGGCGCAGCCGCCGGTCGCGGCGAGCTTGGCCGCGGCCTGCGGGATCTCCCACGCGCCCGGCACGCGCACGAGGTCGATCGCGCCGTCCGGCACGCCGTGTTCGCGCAGCGCATGCAGCGCGCCGTCGACCAGCGCATCGACGATGCGCGGGTTCCAGCGGCTGGCGACGAGCACGTAGCGCGCGTCGGCGACGGGGCGCAGTTCTCCGGTATAGGTAGGCATGCGGGCGGGATCGGCAGGGGCGGCGCGCAGTTTAACCGACGCGGGGCTGCGCACGGGCCGCTTCTGTGGGAGCGCCGGCAGCCGCGATGCTCTTCTTCTGCCCGCAAAGGCATCGCGGCTTCCGCCGCTCCCACTGACCCCGCGACGTACCGTTCCCTACAGTGGCGTGCCGGCGTCCTCGTAGCCGACCACCTCGATGCCGAAGCCGGCCAGGCCGACCAGCTTGCGCGGCGTGCCGAGCACGCGCAGGTGGCGCGCGCCGAGGTCGGCCAGGATCTGCGCGCCGAGGCCGAGCTGGCGCCATTGCGCGGGAGTCTCCGCACTGGCCGGCGCGGCGCCAGCCAGGCGCGCGAGCAGGTCGTCGGCGCCAGCGTCGCCGGCCAGCACGACGACCACGCCGCGCTCCTCGGCGGCGATCCGGCGCAGCGCCGCGGTCACGGTCAGGCCGAGGTCGTCGCGCTTGAGGTGCAGCACGTCCGACAGCGTGTTGCGCACGTGCACGCGCGTCAGCACCGGCGCGCCGTCGTCGATGCGCCCGCGCACCAGTGCGAAATGCAGTTCGCGCGCGAGCAGGTCGCGCCAGGCGAGCAGGCGGAACGGGCCGAACTCGGTCTCGACCTCGCCCTCGTGCACGCGCTCGACGGTCTTCTCGGTTTCGAGGCGGTAGCGGATCAGGTCGGCGATCGTGCCGATCTTCAGGCCATGGCGCGCGGCGAAGCGCTCCAGCTCCGGACGGCGCGCCATCGTGCCGTCTTCGCTCAGAATCTCGACCAGCACGCCGGCCGGTTCGAGCCCGGCCAGGCCGGCGAGGTCGCTGGCCGCCTCGGTGTGACCGGCGCGCGCGAGCACGCCGCCCGGCTGCGCAGTCAGCGGGAAGATGTGACCCGGCTGCACGACGTGCTGCGGGCCGGCGTCGGCGCGCACCGCGGTCAGGATCGTGTGCGCGCGGTCGTGCGCCGAGATGCCGGTGGTGACGCCCTCGGCCGCCTCGATCGAGGCGGTGAAGTTGGTGTGGTGCGGCGAGGTGTTGGTGTCGACCATCGGCTTGAGGCCGAGCTGGCGGCAGCGCGCGCGCGTCATCGACAGGCAGATCAGGCCGCGCCCTTCGCGCGCCATGAAGTTGATGTCGGCCGGGCGCACCTTCTCGGCGGCCATGATCAGGTCGCCTTCGTTCTCGCGGTCCTCGTCGTCGACGATGACGACCATGCGGCCTGCGCGGATGTCGGCGAGGATGTCGGGGATCGGGGAAAAAGCCATGGAAAAACTCGCTTCGTCGTTCCCGCAAGCGGGACTGCGCAGGCAGCTGGCCGTGTCGGCCGAAAGACCCGATGGACGCCCGCGCAAGCGGGCATCGCGTCAGGCCGGTTTGGGGATTGTCGCGCTCTGCAGCCGCTCGACATAGCGCGCGACCAGGTCGACCTCGAGGTTGACCGCATCGCCCGGCGCGCGCGCGCCGAACGTGGTCATCGCCAGCGTGTGCGGGATCAGCGTGACGCCGAACGTGTCGCCGTCGACCGTGTTCACGGTCAGGCTGGTGCCGTCGACGCAGACCGAGCCCTTGACCGCGATGTAGCGCATCAGCGCGGCCGGCGCGCGGAAGGTCCAGCGCTGCGAGGCGCCGTCGTCGTCGACCGCGGCGACCGCGCCGACGCCGTCGACGTGGCCGGAGACGAGGTGCCCGCCGAGGCGGTCGGCCAGGCGCAGCGCCTTTTCGAGGTTGACTGGATCGCCGGCCGCGAGCGCGCCGAGCGTGGTCAGGCGCAGCGTCTCGGCCGACACGTCGGCGGCGAAGCGCGTGCCGTCGAGCTCGACCGCGGTCAGGCAGACGCCGGCGACCGCGATGCTGTCGCCGGGCGCGACGTCGGCGAGGCCGAGCGTGCCCGCGTCGATGACGAGGCGCGCGTCGGTGCCGCGCGCCTCGCGCGAAACGATGCGGCCGACGGCCTGGATGATTCCGGTGAACATTGCCGCTCCCTTGAGGACCTGGTGGAACCGTCGCCCCGGCGGACGCCGGGGTCCAGTGCCTTCGGATGCCTGGAAGACGCTGGGTCCCGGCATCCGCCGGGACGACGAAAGATTGTCTAGTATGCCGGCCGCAGCAGCAGCCGCAGGTCATCGCCGACCTGGCGCGGCTCGACCACGCACAGCCGCCAGCGCGCCGCCATCTCGGCGAGCGCCGGCAGTACCAGCAGCGGCCGCGCCGCGTCGCCGAGCAGCACCGGCGCGACGTACAGCAGCAGCTCGTCGACCAGGCCGGCCGCGAACAGCGCGCCGGACAGGGTCGGGCCGGCCTCGACCTGCACTTCGTTCATGCCGCGCGCGGCGAGCACGCGCAGCACCTGCGCCAGATCGAGGCCGGCGGTGCTGCTTTCAATGGCGACGCACTCGACCGCGGCGAAGCGCCCGTCCGGCACCGCGTCCGGCGCATGCAGCAGCAGCGTCGGCGCCGCGCCGTCGAGCACCTGCGCGCCGCGCGGCGTGCGCAGATGTCGGTCCAGCACGACGCGCAGCGGCTTGAAGAACTCCTTCCCCTCTCCCTCCGGGAGAGGGTGGCCCGCAGGGCCGGGTGAGGGTTCGGCGGGAACGCGACGCATCACTTCGCCCGGACCCTCACCCCTGCCCCTCTCCCGGCGGGAGAGGGGTTCAAGCCGCACGGTCAGCGCCGGATCGTCGGCCAGCACGGTGCCACTGCCGGTCAGGATCGCCGAGCTGCGCGCGCGCCAGCGCTGCACGTCGGCGCGCGCGGGCGCGCCGGTGATCCACTTCGAAGTGCCATCAGCGAGCGCGGTGCGGCCGTCCAGGCTCATCGCGAGCTTGACGCGCAGCCACGGCCGGCCGCGCTCGACACGACTGAAGAAGCCGCGGTTCAGCTCGCGCGCTGCCTCGCGCAGCAGGCCGGTTTCGACCGTGATGCCAGCCGCGCGCAGGCGCGCGATGGCCTCGCCGTCGCGCTGGAACGCGTCGTCGGCCGCGATCACGACGCGCGCGACTTGGTGCGCGATCAGCGCATCGGCGCACGGCGGCGTGCGTCCGTGCAGGCCGCACGGCTCGAGCGTGACATAGGCGGTCGCGCCGCGCGCACGCGCGCCGGCCGCGCGCAGCGCGAACACCTCCGCATGCGGACCGCCGGCACGCTGGTGCCAGCCTTCGCCGACCACGGTGTCGCCGTGCGCGATCACGCAGCCGACGCGCGGGTTCGGCTGCGTCGTGGCGAGGCCACGCTCGGCCAGGCGCAGGGCGCGGGCCATGTGCGTGTGGTCGGTCGCATCGAACACCGGCGGCCCCTTTGGAATGGCACGTGTCACTTCGCCCGAACCCTCACCCCAACCCCTCTCCCGACGGGAGAGGGGTCACGAACGATGCTCATCGCTTCTTGCCTTGCGCCGACGCCGCCGCCTCGCCGAGCAGCGGCAACTGCAGGCCCTCGACCGCCGGCAGGTCGCGCTCGAGCTTCTCGATTTCCTCGCGGAACGCCTGCACGTCCTCGAAGCTGCGGTAGACCGAGGCGAAGCGCACGTAGGCGACATGGTCGAGCTTCTTCAGCTCGCGCATGACCAGCTCGCCGACGCGCAAGGAAGGCACCTCGCGCTCGCCGCTGCGGCGCAGGTCGGCGACGACCGCGCGCACGGCGGCATCGACCTGCTCGCTGCCGACCGGCCGCTTCTGCAGCGCGCGCAGGAAGCCGGTGCGCAGCTTGCCCTCGTCGAACGGCTCGCGCCGGCCGTCGCTCTTGACCACGCTCGGCAGCTTGATCTCGGCCGTCTCGAACGTGCTGAAGCGCTCGCCGCAGCGCTCGCACTCGCGCCGGCGCCGGATCGTCGTGCCGTCCTCGGAAACGCGCGAGTCGATCACGCGCGTGTCTTCGTGCTGGCAGAAGGGGCAATGCATGGTTACGGGAATCGGGAATGGGGAATGGGGAATCGGGACAAGCACGGGCACACCACGAACCGGGCTCTTTCGATTCCCGATTCCCGATTCCCGATTCCCGGCTTCTCAGCCATACACCGGGAACGCCTGGCACTGCGCGGTGACCTTGTCGCGCACCTTCGCGATCACCGCGGCGTCGGTCGGCGCGTCGAGCACGTCGCAGATCCAGTTGGCGAGGTCGATGCAGTCGGCTTCCTGGTAGCCGCGCGTGGTCACCGCCGGCGTACCGATGCGCAGACCGGAGGTCACGAACGGCTTCTGCGGATCGTTCGGCACCGCGTTCTTGTTGACCGTGATGTGCGCCTGGCCGAGCGCGGCCTCGGCATCCTTGCCGGTCACGCCCTTACCGATCAGGTCGATCAGCATCAGGTGGTTCTGCGTGCCGCCGGAGACGATCTTGTAGCCGCGCGCGATCAGCGTCTTCGCCATCGCCTGCGCGTTCTTGACGACCTGCGCCTGATAGGCCTTGAACGCCGGCTCCAGCGCCTCCTTGAACGCGACCGCCTTGGCCGCGATCACGTGCATCAGCGGGCCGCCCTGGATGCCGGGGAACACGATCGACTGCAGCTTCTTGACCAGCTCCTCGGACGCGCCCTTGGCCAGCACGATGCCACCGCGCGGGCCGCGCAGGGTCTTGTGCGTGGTCGAGGTCACCACATGCGCGTGCGGCAGCGGGCTCGGATAGACGCCGGCGGCGACCAGGCCGGCGACGTGCGCCATGTCGACGAACAGGTACGCACCGACCGAGTCGGCGATCGTGCGCATGCGCGCCCAGTCGACCACCTGCGAATACGCGCTGAAGCCGGCCACGACCATCTTCGGCTTGTGCTCGCTCGCCAGCCGCTGCACCTCGTCGTAGTCGATCAGGCCGTTCGCGTCGACGCCGTACTGCACCGCGTTGAACAGCTTGCCGGACAGGTTGACCTTGGCGCCGTGGGTCAGGTGGCCGCCGTGCGCCAGGCTCATGCCGAGGATCGTGTCGCCCGGCTCGAGCAGCGCGAAATAGACCGCCTGGTTGGCCTGCGAGCCCGAGTGCGGCTGCACGTTGGCGTAGTCGCAGTCGAACAGCTGCTTGACGCGCTCGATCGCGAGGCGCTCGGCGACGTCGACGTACTCGCAGCCGCCGTAGTAGCGCTTGCCGGGATAGCCTTCGGCGTACTTGTTGGTCAGGACGCTGCCCTGCGCCTCGAGCACGCGCGGGCTGGCGTAGTTTTCCGACGCGATCAGTTCGACGTGGTCTTCCTGGCGCTGGCGCTCGGCGGCGATCGCCGCGGCCAGCTCGGGGTCGTAACCTTCGATACGCGAATCCTTGGGAAACATCGGCAGCCACCTGCGAAAACCGGGAATCGCCTATCTTAGCGGTTTGCGCGGCCCCCGGCCGCGCCTGCGCGCCCGCCGCCGTCCGGCTGCTTCCGCCACCCCATGCGCTCGGCCCGCCGATCGGCGATAATGGGCGGCTATCCCCCGTTTCATTCCCGTCACGCTCCCGTCAGCGGCGACGGCTTTCGCCCGGAGTCAGGCATGCAATACATCTACACGATGATCGGCGTCAGCAAGGTCGTGCCGCCCAAGCGCCAGATCATCAAGGACATTTCGCTCTCGTTCTTCCCCGGCGCGAAGATCGGCCTGCTCGGCCTGAACGGCGCCGGCAAGTCGACCGTGCTGCGCATCATGGCCGGCGTCGACAAGGACTACCAGGGCGAGGCACGCCCGGCCTCGGACATCAAGATCGGCTACCTCGAGCAGGAACCGAAGCTCGATCCGGAAAAGACCGTGCGCGAGGTCGTCGAGGAAGGCGTGGCCGAGATCATCGGCGCGCAGCAGCGCCTGGAGGAGGTCTACGCGGCCTATGCCGAGGACGGCGCCGACTTCGACAAGCTCGCCGCCGAGCAGCAGCGCCTGGAGAACATCCTCGCCGCGAACGACGCGCACGCGCTCGAGCGCCAGCTCGAGGTCGCGGCCGATGCGCTGCGCCTGCCGCCATGGGACGCGATCGTCGGCAAGCTGTCCGGCGGCGAGAAGCGCCGCGTCGCGCTGTGCCGCCTGCTGCTGTCCAAGCCGGACATGCTGCTGCTGGACGAACCGACCAACCACCTCGACGCCGAATCGGTCGAGTGGCTGGAGCAGTTCCTGCAGCGCTACCCCGGCACTGTCGTCGCGGTCACCCACGATCGCTACTTCCTCGACAACGCCGCCGAGTGGATCCTCGAGCTCGACCGCGGCCGCGGCATCCCGTGGAAGGGCAACTACACCGAGTGGCTGGTGCAGAAGGAAGAGCGCCTGAAGCAGGAAGAGAACCAGGAGAAGGCGCGCCAGAAGGCGATCGCGCGCGAGCTGGAGTGGGCGCGCAGCAACGCCAAGGGCGGCCGCAGCAAGGGCAAGGCGCGCCTGGCGCGACTGGAAGAGCTGCAGTCGGTCGAGTACCAGCGGCGCAACGAGACCAACGAGATCTTCATCCCGCCGGGCGAGCGCCTGGGCAACTCGGTGATCGAGTTCAAGGGCGTGTCGAAGTCGTTCGGCGACCGCCTGCTGATCGACGACCTCAGCTTCGTCGTGCCGCCGGGCGCGATCGTCGGCATCATCGGCCCGAACGGCGCCGGCAAGTCGACGCTGTTCAAGATGATCACCGGCCAGGAAACGCCGGACAAGGGCGAGATCGTCAAGGGCCCGACCGTCAACATCGCCTACGTCGACCAGAGCCGCGAGAAGCTGGAAGGCAACCACAACGTGTTCCAGGAAGTCTCCGGCGGCGCCGACATCCTGACCATCAATGGCATCGAGATCCAGTCTCGCGCCTACATCGGCCGCTTCAACTTCAAGGGTCCGGACCAGCAGAAGATGGTCGGCTCGCTGTCCGGCGGCGAACGCGGCCGCCTGCACCTGGCCAAGACGCTGCTGCAGGGCGGCAACGTGCTGCTGCTCGACGAGCCGTCCAACGACCTCGACATCGAGACGCTGCGCGCGCTCGAGGACGCGCTGCTGGAGTTCCCCGGCAACGCGTTCGTGATCTCGCACGACCGCTGGTTCCTCGACCGCATCGCAACGCACATCCTCGCGTTCGAGGGCGATTCGCACGTCGAGTTCTTCCAGGGCAACTACCGCGAGTACGAGGCCGACAAGAAGCGCCGCCTCGGCGACGAGGCCGCGCAGCCGCACCGGCTGCGGTACAAGAAGCTGGTGTAGGAACAGGAACGAGTGGGAGGAGTGAGAAACTAGAGAAAGACACATCCGACTCTCGTTCCTCGCTTCTCTCCACTGTTTCCTCGAATAGAGGCGAGTGATAGGAGTGAGAAACGAGAGACAGGCAGCCCGACTCTCGTTCCTCACTTCTCTCCACTGTTTCCTCGACTGGAGGCGTCGATGGGCTTCATGCATGACCTCAAGCAGGCCTGGCAGCGCAACGACTCGCTCGTCTGCGTCGGCCTCGACCCGGAGCCGGCGCGCTTCCCGGCCGCGCTGCACGGCGATGCGGACGCGATCTTCACGTTCTGCCGCGCGATCGTCGATGCGACCGCCGACCTCGTCTGCGCGTTCAAGCCGCAGATCGCGCACTTTGCCGCGCACGGCGCCGAGGACGCGCTGCAGCGGCTGATCGCGCACGTCCACGCCGCCCATCCGGGCGTGCCGGTGATCCTCGACGCCAAGCGCGGCGACATCGGCTCGACCGCGCAGCACTACGCCACCGAGGCGTTCGACCGCTACGGCGCCGACGCGGTGACGGTCAACCCGTACCTCGGCCGCGACTCGGTGCAGCCGTTCCTCGACCGCGCCGACAAGGGCGTGATCATCCTGTGCCGCACCTCGAACCCGGGTTCGCGCGACCTGCAGGAACTCGATGTCGGCAGCGGCCGCAAGCTGTACCAGCACGTCGCCGAGACCGTCGCGCGCGAGTGGAACGCGCATGGCAACTGCGCGCTCGTCGTCGGCGCGACCTGGCCGGCCGAACTGGCCGACGTGCGCGGCCGCGTCGGCGAGCTGCCGCTGCTGGTGCCCGGCGTCGGCGCGCAGGGTGGCGACGTCGCCGCGGTCGTGACGAACGGCCGCACGACGGACGGCAACGGCCTGCTGATCAGCTCCTCGCGCGCGATCCTGTACGCCGGCAGCGGCGACGATTTCGCCGATGCCGCGCGCGCCGCCGCGCGGGCGCTGCGCGACGAGATCAACCGCTACCGGCGCTGAGGCATTTGCTTCATGTGGGAGCGGCGGAAGCCGCGATGCTCTTCGCCTCGAACGGCAAAAGCATCGCGGCTGAAGCCGCTCCTACGGTTGTGCTTACTCGGCGGCGACCTCGAGACTCGGGAACAGCACGTCGCTGTAGCCGAACTTCGCGAAATCGGTGATCCGCGACGGATACAGCCGGCCGATCAGGTGGTCGCACTCGTGCTGCACGACGCGCGCGTGGAAGCCGTCGGCGGTGCGGTCGATGCGCTGCCCGTCCGGGTCGACGCCCTCGTAGCGGATCAGCGTGTAGCGGTTCACCGCGCCGCGCAGGCCGGGCACCGACAGGCAGCCTTCCCAGCCCTCCTCCTGCTCCGGCGTCAGCGGCGTGATGGTCGGGTTCAGCAGCACCGTGCGCGGCACCGCCGCGGCGTCCGGATAGCGCGCGCTGCGCTCGAAGCCGAAGATCACCAGCTGCAGGTCGATGCCGATCTGCGGCGCGGCCAGACCGACCCCGCCGGCGGCGTGCATCGTGTCGAACATGTCGGCGATCAGCGCGCGCAGCGCATCGCTGCCGAACATCGCCGGCGGCACCGGCGGCGCCACGCGCAGCAGGCGCGGATCGCCCATCCTCAGGATTTCGCGGATCATCGCCGCCTCCTCACAAGGCCGGGACCGATTATGGCCCGGCGCCGCAATGACGGCGCAACACCTTCCCTCGAAGGAGAGCCCTCAGGAGCAGGCGGCGCAAGGCCGCGGCGCGGCGTGACGGGTGCCGGGCCTTGTGCTTTCATACGGCCTCGCGCGCTGCGCCGCCGCGCGCTCTCTGCTGACAAGGGATCCTCCATGAAGTCCGACCCGGCCGCGCCCGCCGCGCAGCTCACCGCACCTGCGCAGCTCACGCCCCGCGCGATCATCCTTTCCGTGGTTCTGGCAGTCATCCTCGCCGCCGCGAACGCGTACCTGGGCCTGTTCGCCGGCCTGACCATCGCCACCGCGATCCCGGCCGCGGTCGTGTCGATGGGCGTGCTGCGCCTGCTCGGCGGCGGCACGATCCTCGAGAACAACATCGTGCAGACCGGCGCCTCGGCCGGTTCGTCGATCGCGGCCGGCGTGATCTTCACGATCCCGGCGCTGATCATCCTCGGCTACTGGCAGGACTTCCGCTATTCGTGGGTGCTGGCGATCGCCGGCCTCGGCGGCCTGCTCGGCGTGCTGTTCTCGGTGCCGCTGCGCCGCTCGATGATCGTCGAGGACCCGCTGCCGTTCCCCGAGGGCAAGGCCGCCGCGGAAGTGCTCAAGGCCGGCGACAACCCCGGCCCGGGCCTGAAGATCCTCGGCCTGTCCGGCTTCATCGGCGCGCTGGTCAAGCTCGCCGCCGAGAGCGGCCTGCGCATGATCCCGGACAACGCCGTCGGCGCCGGCTTCCTCGGCAAGTACCTCGGCTACCTCGGCACCAACCTGTCGCCGGCGCTGCTCGGCGTCGGCTACATCGTCGGCCTCAACGTCGGCATCGTGGTCGTGTCCGGCAGCATCCTGTCCTGGCACATCGCGATCCCGCTCTACCACGCGTTCTTCCTCGCCAGCGACCCGGCGCTGGCAACCAGCATCGCCAACGCGAGCGCGGCCGACACGGCCGGCGCGATCTGGTCGGCCAAGATCCGCTACCTCGGTGTCGGCGCGATGCTGATCGGCGGCGTATGGACGCTGTTCTCGCTGCGCAAGTCGCTGCTGAACGGCGTCAAGAGCGGCTTTGCCGCCGCGCGCAAGGGCACCGCCGGCATCGTCAAGGAGACCGAGCGCGACCTGCCGATGAAGTGGATGCTGCTCGCGCTGGTCGCGTTCGTGGTGCCGCTGGCGCTGCTGTACCAGGCGATCGTCGACAGCTGGGGCGTCAGCATCCCGATGACGATCATCATGATCGTGGCCGGCTTCCTGTTCGTGTCGGTGTCGGCTTACCTCGCCGGCCTGGTCGGCTCGTCGAACAACCCGGTGTCGGGCATCACGATCGCCACGATCCTGTTCGCCTCGCTGGTGCTGGTCGTGCTGCTCGGGCGCGACTCGCAGATCGGCGCGGTCGCCGCGATCATGATCGGCGCGGTGGTCTGCTGCGCGGCCGCGGTCGGCGGCGACAACCTGCAGGACCTCAAGGCCGGCTACATCGTCGGCGCGACGCCGTGGAAGCAGCAGCTGATGCTGGCGATCGGCGCGTTCTCGTGCGCGCTGATCATGGCTCCGGTGCTGAACCTGCTCGCCGCCGCCTACGGCATCGGCGCACCGACGCCCGAGCACCCGAACTCGCTGTCGGCGCCGCAGGCGACGCTGATGGCGTCGGTCGCCAAGGGCATGTTCGGCGGCGAGCTGCCGTGGACGATGATCGGCATCGGCGCCTTGGTCGGCGCGGCCGTGATCGCGCTGGACGAGTGGCTGAAGGCGCGCAAGTCGACCTTCCGCGTGCCGGTGCTGGCCGCCGCGATCGGCATCTACCTGCCGCTGGAGCTGATGGTGCCGATCTTCCTCGGCGGCCTGCTCGCGCACTTCGTCGAGAAGAAGCACGGCGTCAGCCCGCATGACGAGGCCGAGCGCGACCGCATCCACCGCCCGGGCACGCTGTTCTCGGCCGGCCTGATCACCGGCGAGGCGCTGATGGGCATCGCGATCGCGATCCCGATCGTGGTCAGTGAGCGCGCCGACGTGCTCGCGCTGCCGGCGGCGCTGCATTTCAACCAGTGGTTCGGCCTCGCCGTGCTGGCCGTGGTCGGCTGGCTGCTGTACCGCAGCGCGACGCAGCCGGCGAAGTAGGCCGGCGCCACGCAGGCTGGGCGCGCGCAACACGAACGGCGCCTTTGCCGGCCGGCCTGCGGCCGTCCAGCCTACGAAAAAGGTCCCGACACCACGTAGGCTGGGCGCGCGCAGCGCGACCGGCGCTTTTGCCGGCCGGCCTCTGGCCGTCCAGCCTACGAAAGGGATGTCAGCGCCGCGCGCGCAGCAGCAGCCGCGGCGCGCCCAGCGCGAAGTGCGTCCAGATGCCGAGCCAGACCAGCGCGCGCAGCAGCGGGTTGCGCGCGGCCGGGTCGAACTTGGTGAAGTAACGCCACAGGCCGCGGTGCTTGTGGCGCGCGACGAACAGCGGGCGGTGGCGGCTGGAGCTGCCCTGCGCGTGCGTCACGCGCAGCGTTGGCGCGATCGCGACGCGCAGGCCGGCGTCGCGCAGGCGGCGGCACAGGTCCAGGTCCTCGGCGTGCAGGAAATAGCCCTCGTCGAAACCGCCCACGCGCACGAACGCGGCGCGCGGCAGCAGCATGCAGGCGCCGGAGACCGCCTCGACCGTCTCCAGCGCGCCGGACGCCGGCGCGGGCGGCATCTCGACGCCGGCCAGGACCGGCCAGCGCGCCTCGAAACGGGCCAGCCCGCTCATGCTCATCAGCACGCGGCGCAGGCTCGGCTCGCGCCGGCGGTTGCCGCGCGCGGGGCGGCCGTCCGGATCGCACACGGTCACGCCGAGCAGGCCGAGCGCTGGATCGCTGGCCAGCGCCGCGCGCAGGTGCACGAGCGTGTCGGCGGCCAGCGCGCAGTCCGGATTGAGGAACAGCAGCGCGTCGCCGTGGGCGAGCGCGGCGCCGCGGTTGCAGGCCGGGCCGAAGCCGAGGTTGGCGCCGTTGCGCAGCACGCGCAGGCGCGCATCGGCCGCATGCGCGGCGGCGACGCGCTCGACCTCGCCGTCGCTGGACGCGTTGTCGACCAGGATCACCTCGACCGGCGCGGTCGAGGCAAGCACGCCGGCGACGCAGGCGCGCAGCAGCGGGCCGCTGTCGGCGGCGACGACGACGACGCTGGTCAGTCCGGCGACGGCATCCCTGGCCACGGCCGCGCCGGCGCTCAGACCGCGCCCAGCAGCTTCGCGCCCTGCTCGCGTGCGTACGTCCACAGCGCCGGCCAGGCGTCGTAGACGTCGGCCAGTGCGGCGGTCTCGTCGCGCAGGCGGCGCGCGCAGCCGGCCTCGTCGATGTCGTCCGGCCAGCCGCCTAGGCGCGGCGGCGCCTTGCTGATCAGCGCGCGGCCGTTGGCCTCGATGATCGAGCGCACGTCCGCCTGCCACCAGACCGGCGCGTCGGGCGCGCCGTCGTACTGGTTCTGCAGGCGCTCGATCAGGTCGGCGCGCGAATAGGCCAGGTAGTCACGCAGCTGGCGCAGCAGGCCGTCCGGGCTGGCGGCGCCGATGTCGCGCAGGTGCGCGGCGAGTAGGCCCAGGCGCTGCGCCGGCTGCTCGGCGTTGAACTCGGGCAGCTGGCGGCGCACGAAGTCGCCGACGAAGTAGTTGAAGCGCGGCGTGTGCGCGGCCAGCGTGTTCGGCGAACGCTTGCGCTGGGTTTCCTGCACGTGGCCGACCGCGACCGGCAGCTCGAGCATCAGCGCGCCTGGGTGCAGCAGCTCGGTCACGCGCGCGAACAGCGCGTCCTCGCCGCGGCCGAGCGGGTTCGTGCACGGCAGCATCACCGAGTTGTCCATCGCGAACGGCGTGAACGTGGCCGCGCCGGTCGCGCGTGCCTGGTGGAAGCCGTACCAGACGCTGCCGGCCTCGACGTTGCGCAGGTAGCTGTCGCGGTCGCGCGTGAACTCGGCGCGGTCCTCCGGCGAGAGGTGGTACAGCCACAGGCCCGACTCGGTGCGCGAGCTGCCGTAGCTGCCGTGGTGGGTGGCGAGCACCGGCGCGTCGCCGCGCAGGTGGTCGAGCCGGCTCAGCGCCAGGCCGCGCAGCGCGCCGCGTTCGATCGCGTAGCGCGACGTGCCGGTCAGCGTGCCGAGCGGGCGGCCGACCGCGTCCAGGTGCAGCTCGAACGGGTCGCCGTCGATCTCCTCGCCGGCGCCGAGCGCGTTGTCGATGTTGCGGAAGAACTGCGTGCGCGCGGCGGCGGACGGGTTCGGGTCGAGGCCGTCGCGGGCGCCGTCGGGACGGCGCAGCGGCAGGCGGTGGTCATCGTCGAACAGCACCAGGCGCGCGCCGGCCGACAGCAGCAGCGCCATGTTCCAGGCACGGCCGCCGCCGAAGCGCTGGCTGGCGCCAGTGTCGCTGAGCAGGTGCGGCAGGATCGCCGCGGCCTGCGGCACCGCGCGCGCGAGCTGCTGCACGAGGCGCTCGCGCTCGGCGCTGCCGAGGTAGGTCAGCTTGCAGCCGGTCGCGCGCGCGAACTCGCGCAGCAGGTCGCGGTGGCGGTTGGCCGCCTCGCGCGTGGCCGAGTCGTCGAGCAGCACGTAGTGGCGGTTGGCGCGGAAGCGGCGCTCATACTCGGCCAGCGAGTCGAGCAGGCGCGCGAGCTGGTCGGGGCGGTCGCAGGCGCGGATGAACACCGCGCGCAGCGGCGCCGGCTCGCGCGACGCGGCCGTCGATACGCGCTGCAGGAAGTCGCGGTCGGACACCAGCAGGCCGCGCGCAGTCAGGCTTTCGAGCACGCGCTGGACGCCGTCGCGTCGCGCCTCCAGGCCCGGGATCGTGGCCAGGATGCGCGAGGTGTGCTCGTCCAGCGTGCGGAACTCGCGGCTCTGGTCCAGCGCCTGCAGCACCTGGAACGTCATCACGTGCGTGTCGCCGCTGCGCTTGACCTGGAAGATGCACTCGCTGTTCGACAGCGAGGCGACCACGCCGTCCTCGGAAGCGAACAGCGGCGCGTTCGGGTCGACGCGCGGCGCCGGCGGCGTGACGGCGACGGGGCCGTAGTTGATCTGGTAGTTCAGGTCGGTGCTCATTCGGTTGACCGGTTGCGGCGCCACCAGCGCCAGTCGCGGCGCGCGGGCGACGCCTGCGTCGCGCGACGCAGGCGCTCGAGCTCGGCTTCGAGCTGGGCGATGCGCGCGCCGGCGCTCATGTTCTTGCGGATTTCGTGATTGTAATGCGCGTAGACCGATTCCTCGCGGTCGCCGAACAGCGACAGGTCCGGCAGCGCGGCGGGCAGCGCGTGGCGGGCGCAGACCGCGATGAAGTACAGCGGCGCGTAGTCGGGGCCGGCGGCGAGTTGCGCACCGCCGGCGGCGGCGGTACGGACTTCGCAGCTGGCCGGCTCGCGGTCGAGCGCCCACAGCGCCGACTGGAACAGCAGCTTCTGGCCGTACAGGCGCACCGCGCCGAAGTGTGGCCGCAGCAGGTCGAGCAGTTCCTCGCGGTACAGCTCGCGCACGTGGAACTCGTTGCGGAAGCCGGCCAGCTCGCTGTAGGTGCGCTTGTCGGGCGAGGAGATGACCAGCACGCCGTCGTCGGCGAGCACGCGCGCGAAGCCGGCCAGCAGCTCCTGCTGCGCGGCCAGGTGCTCGAGCGTCTCGAACGACACGACGAGGTCGAACGTGCGGTCGGCGAACGGCAGGCGGGCCGCGTCGGCGCGCTCGTAGCGCAGGTTCGGCTTGCCGGCATAGCGCGCGCGCGCGTGCGCGACCGAGGCGGCGTCGATGTCGACGCCGGTGACCTCGGCCGCGACCTCGGCCAGCAGCGCCGAGCCGTAGCCCTCGCCACAGGCCGCGTCGAGCACGCGCTTGCCCGCGGCGAGCCGGCGCGCGAACGCGTAGCGGTGGAAGTGCTCGTACCAGATCTCGCGCACGCACTCGGGCGTGAAGCGCTCGCCGGTGAACGGCAGCGCGTCGGGTTGGCTGCTCATGGCGTCGGCGCCTCCTCGGCCAGGGGATTCCAGCGGTGCGCGAGGCGGACCAGGCCGAACTCGCGCGAAGCACCGCGCACGGCCACGCCGCGCTCGAGCGTATCGAACAGGCGCAACCCTTCCGGATCGAGCGGATGCGCCCGCACGAGGTAGTTGCCCGGCAGCAGCGCGAGGTCGTCGAACTGCAGCTCGCAGGCGTATTCGTCGGCCGCCACGCGCACCGGCGCGCAGCCGTCCATGTCGGTGCCGACGCCGTACACCGGCGTGCCGTCGGCGCGCACGAGTCCGATCACGACGCTCGGGACGCGGCCGTCGCGCGAGCGCACGCGCGCGTGCACGCGCAGCGTCGCGCCACCTTCGAGCACGACGCCGCGCTCGCCGTCCTCGCCGTTCAGCGCGAGGCCGAGCATGCCGAACTCGCCCTCGCCGCGCGCGGCGGCCGGCTCTGCGGCCGGGGCGGACTTGCGCTCGTGCCAGGCGAGGTAGGCCTGGGTCACGTCGAACACGTCGCCGTACTCGGCGACCGCGCCGTCGCGCAGCCACAGCGCGTGCCGGCACAGCTTCTGCACGTGGTACATGCTGTGCGAGACGAGGATCAGCGTGCCGCCGCCGTCGAGGTAGTCCTGCATCCAGCGGATGCATTTCTTCTGGAACGATTCGTCGCCGACCGCGAGCACCTCGTCGGTCACCAGCAGGTCGGGCTTGAGCGCGGCGATGACGGCAAAGCCGAGGCGCACGACCATGCCGGACGAGTAGTGCTTGACCGGCTCGTCGATGTAGGCGCCGATGTCGGCGAACGCGATGATCTCGGGCAGGCGCGCCTGCAGTTCGGCACCGCTGAGGCCGTGCAGCGCGGCCGCCATCACGACGTTGTCGCGGCCGCTGTACTCGGGGTGGAAGCCGGCGCCGAGCTCGAGCAGCGCGCCGATCGTGCCGTTGACCTGCACGCGGCCGGTGGTCGGCGTCAACACGCCGGTGACCAGCTTCAGCAAGGTCGACTTGCCGGCGCCGTTCGCGCCGATCAGGCCGAGCGATTCGCCGCGGCGCACGCTCAGGTCGACGTCGCGCAGCACCGCGACGCGGTCCGGATCGCTGCCGCGCAGCAGCAGGCGGCCGAGCGCGCGCAGGCGGTCGGCGTTGCGGTGGACCTTCGGATACGACTTGCCGAGGCCGCGCGCTTCGATCAGCGGCGCGTTCACAGGAAGTCCTCGAAATGCGGGTCGAGCCGGCGGAACACCCAGTGGCCGAGCAGCAGCGCGGCGCCGGCCACGAGCAGCGCGACCGCGAGGCGGCCGAAATCGAACGTGCCGTGGCCGAGCAGGACCGCGCGGAACGACTCGGCGTAGAACGTGAACGGGTTGAGGTCGAACCACGGCCGCAGGTTTTCCGACAGCGAGGCGCGGTCATAGAACACCGGCGCGCCGAACATCAGCAGCGGCAGCAGCTGCGTGAGCACCTGCACGAGGTCGCGCACGAACACCTGCACCGCCGCGAACAGCAAGGCGAGGCCGAGCGCGAGCGCGAACAGCGGCACATACAGCGGCAGCGCGGCGGCAAGGCCCGGCAGCCAGACGTCGTTGCGCGTCAGCGCGAGGATCACGACGATCGCGATGAAACCGGTGACGTGCACGGCGAAACTGGTGCAGACGCTGGACAGCACCAGCACCTCGCGTGGCAACGCGACCTTGCCGATCAGCGCGGCGTTGTCCTGGATCGCCGTGGTCGAGCGCAGCAGCGCCTCGGAGAACGCGGTCCACGGCCACAGCGCGGTCACCAGGAACGGGATGTAGCCCGGCGCGTCGGCGCCCGGCACGCGCGCCTTGAAGATGTGCACGAACACGAACGCGTAGACCGCAAGCTGGATCAGCGGTTGCAGCAGCGCCCACAGGCCGCCGGAAAAGCTGCCCGCGAAGCGGTTGCGCAGGTCGCGCTGGAAGAAGCGCAGCGTGAGGGCGGCGGCGGGCACTGTCAAAGGCGATCTCAGGCAACGGCAGCGCCGGATGGTAGACGGATTCAAGCAGGACGGGGCAACTCGTGCGCGCCCGTAACCCGCGTCGCTCGAAAGGCCCCTTACCGTTGCACCGGCCAACGCCAGCTCGCCCCGTCACGCACTCCTGTCTTGAACGCGCACCTGATTGCGCAGGACCTAGGGCTTCTGCTGCGCAGGCTTTGTGTTGGCCGATGCCGCGGCGTTGTCGTAACGCGTGCGCAGCGAGGCGACCAGATCGGCATTGGCGTCCAGCGGGAGATTGCGCAGCGTATCGGTATGCGTGCGGGCCTGCTTTTCGATGTACTCGTTACGCAGTCGAGCAACGATCTCCGGCTTGACCTCGGCAAACGTGCGCGGCTTGTCCGGAGTACGCTCGACCAGCTTGATCACGTGGAAGCCATATTCGGTCTTGACGATCGGCGAGATCTCGCCCGGCTTGCTCAACTTTGCCGAGGCCGCTGCGAACTCCGGGACATACTTCGACGCATCGCCGGCGTCCTCCATCTCGCCGTGGTTGGCGCTCTTGCTCGGATCGTCGGAGTACTTTTCGACCAGCGCCTCGAACTGGTCCGGACGCGAACGCGCCTCCTTCTCGACCGTCTCGGCAATCTTCATCGCCTCGGCCTCGCTGCGATCCTTAGTGCCGATCAGCACGTGCTTGACGACCAGCTTGCCGCGCGCGACGTAATCCCGCTTGTGCGCGATGTACTCCTCCTGCGCAAGTCCGTTGAAGTCCGGCAGCTTCAGGTCCTCGCGGAAGCGCTGCATGCGCGCCTTGCTCAACGCCTCGTCCTCGGCCCGCCGCACTTGCGTCTGCACGACCGGATCCTTGTCCAAGCCAAGCTTCCGGGCTTCGGCAGCGAGCTGCTTCTGCATAAGCATGCCCAGAATCGCATTCTCGATACGCGTCGGGCTGTTGAAGAAGCCGCCTCGCTGTGCCTCGGGGATCCCGGCGGCAAACGCGTCGACATCTTCGAGCGTGACGACCGCCTCGCCCTGGCGAGCGACGATCGTGCTCGGGGCCCCGGATATTTCGTCTGCAGCGGACGCGAGGGGGCTTCCGACGACGATGAACGCCAGTATCGGCAGGGCGATCGCAAGGCACAGCTTGGGCATGCGGGACTCCAACACTAAGAAATGACAAAAGCAGGATAGACCCCGGATTCGATGCGACCGCGGGGGATCCTCGGGCTGGGCAGGGACGCTGCTGGATTGCAACATCCAGACGAGCGCGGCCGGGAGGCGGCCGCGCTCGCCATGTGACTTACTGCGTTGGCGTGACGTTGCTCGACGTACCCGTGGTCAACGCGCACGTCGAAGCGCCTGCAAGGCATCCGGTCGTGGACGTCGGGTCGGCGTACATGATGTTCACGTAGTAGTCCGTATTGGGCAGGAGGTTGCACGCCCCAGTCGGATTGTTCGTGGTGAACTTCCAGCCGACCATCTGGCCATCGCTGCTCGGCACGCCGGTACCAGCTGGGTCACCGGGCCGCGCGTCGATCTTGCAGCCAGGACTCGGCAGATGGTCGCTGAAGTCGCCGCAGGCGGTGCTGATCGCCATGATCAAATTGGGATTGATCGCGGAGCTCGAGCTCAGGAACCAACCTTGCATGGAACCGGCCTGGCCAGCCGGCGGAGTCGTGAACTTCGCGCCGATGTAGCCCGAGCGCGGGAACTGGCGGAGAGTCACGTCGCCGCCGACACCCGGCCAGGCGTACGGGGCAGGCTGAGTGGCACTGGCATATCCCCAGATGCTGGTCCAGGTCGTCGTCGGCCAATTGGTGCGCTTTCCATTAGGCACTGCGCCGTAGACAACTTCCGGAACGGACGACACGTATGTCCGCGCATAGCCGTAGGCCTTCTCGGCAGGAATCGGCCCGCAGGCACCGGACGAGCCCGCCGACACCGTGATCGCGGTGGAAGTGCCCACCGCAGAAGCGGAATTATCAGTGTTCCAGCACGTCAGGGTGAGCGCCAACGAGCCCGTCGAGCCGGTCGGGACCGTGACATTGCGCGACGTCGTGACGGTGGTCAGGGTGGTCCAGTCGCCCAGATTCGCAACCGTAGCGCCATCCAGGGTGCCGGTGCCGACGCAACGTGTTGCGTTGCTCATGGTCGGCCACGTCACCGCAAACGGCACGCCCGCAGTCGCGGTGGCGGGTACAGTCAAGGTGATCGGATTGGGGGTCGGTGCCGGCGTCGGCGGCTGCGGCACGTTCACGGCGGAGGTCAGGGCGTAACCGCTCGCGTTGGTGCAGGTCACGCTGAACGCGTAGCTGCCGGCCGCAGTCGGAGTGACCTGCTCGACGTGACTACCCGAACCGGTAAGCGAGCCGACCGTCCAGCCAGAGATGCCGCCGGTGAAATTTCCGCCACGCACGCAAGTCGTCGCATCGGACGAGGCCGACCAGATCACGTAGAACGGCGCGTTGATCGCGGGCGTATAGGGCGTGCCTGGCGTCGCGCTACCGGAGATTTGCACGCTCGCCTGGAAGGTCGATGACGATCCCCCAGCTGGATTGCAGGCACCCGGCTGAGCGGCGGTCAGCGTGACGCCATTGGCGCGCAGCTCGGTACCGCCGGGCGCGGTGGTCAGGCCAGCCTGATCGGTCACCGCAACGCAATTGCCGTTGGCAGTGGTGAGATTGATCGTGGTCTGCGCCACCGAAGGCTCGGCAGCAGCAAACATGACGATGGCAGAGGCCAACGGCAACAGACGCGCATGGATTGCAGGCATGTCAAGGCTTCGCGACGGACAGGGTGCCCGCATTCTACCCTTGCTTTTGCCGGCGGTGCCAGCCAAGGGGCGCACGCTTCCTAATCCATCGCACGCATCGCCTCGAACATATCGGGGCGCCGACACTCGTGACAGCCATGGAAAGAGGTCGGCAGCACCATGGCTCACCAGCGCCACCGGAGCACCTCACTCCTACAGTGCGGACAAAAGAAGGGGGCCTTGCGGCCCCCTTCGGTATCACACCACTACTTCGATTACGAGCAAGCCGGATCGTTGCCCGTGCACGAACGGTGCGCGCGATGACGCCACACGCCGCTGTAGTTGGACAGCTTGCCCGGCTGCGCGTTCGCGTTGATCACGTTGTTCGCGTAGAAGCCGGTCGCCGGCAGGCCCGGGATCGCGATCGGGGTCACGCCGTCAGCGGCAACGCCGCCGCCGAGCACGTGAGCGCCGCCGTCGCCAGCCGACAGGTTCATCACCGCCCAGCCGTTCGGACCGAACGGGTTGACCGACTTGAACAGCTTCGAGCCCAGCACCGTCGAGGCCGTCGGCGTGACCGAGGTGAAGGTGATCACGTTGACTTCGTACGACAGGTACGGCGCACGCAGGAAGCAGCTGTCATCCGGCGGCGACGGGCAGCGCGGCGGAACGGTCTCGGAGCTGCCTTCCTCGCGGTCGAACGTGCCCATCGACAGCTCGACGTTGGAGACGCCCGGAGCGCCGAACGCCTGGGCGAACGGGCTGGTGATCGCCGACGGGTACAGGATCTTGTCGACGTAGAAGCGCTTGGTCGGGAAGGTGACAACCCAATCCGAAGCCGCGCCCGTGCCCTGCTCGATGCTGTACTCGTTGTACAGCGCGTCAGCCATGAAGACCGCGCTGACCGCGTCTTCGCCGCGAGCGAAGTCAACCGTCAGCAGCGAGCCGCCTTCGGTGAACACGTAGGAGCGCGCAACACCCGTGGCGACGATGCTGGCCGTGTTGGCCTGCTGCAGCGTCGGCTTCAGCGAGGACGGCTGCGTGTACAGGGTCTGCTCGGTGAAGCCATCGATCGCGTCGGCGTTGTAGCTGTAGAACGTGCCTTCGTCGACGTTGATGATCGCGCCCGAACCAAACAGGCCGCTGGTCGGCGGCACGAGGTTCGAAGCAGTGACCGCGTCGTCACCGACCGGGGCCGCGCAGCTCGGCTTGCCACCGTTCGGCTGGCCGTTCTGCTTGTGCACGGTTGCCTTGTCGAGCGCGCTGCCCGGGATGATGTCGCCCATCGCGATCATCTCGACGTAGCCCTCACGGGTACGCGTGATGTCCTGCGGGCCCTTGTCCGCGCCATAGCTCGCGCTACCCGGGCCAGCGACGCCACCCGTGTAAGCGGCCTTCGAGAACGGGTACGGCCAGTTCGGGATGTAGTCGACGCAGCTGGTGTCGACCGTGTTGATCTGCGCGCCACCGTCGGCGGAGACCTGGGTCACCGCGGCGGTCCAGACGTCGTACGGCGACAGGAACAGGTTGAAGTCGAGGACTTCGCGGCTGTTGTAGCCTTCCAGGAAGCGGACCTTGACGGCCTTGCCAACGTCAGCGGTGTTGACCACGGACAGCAGGGTGTTCTGACCCTTGTTGACCGTGTAGTACGGGTAAATCAGAACCTGACCGACGCCATCCGGATTCAGATCGACGGCGTTCGCCAGGCCCACGAAGCCAGCGACGCCGGCGATACCGGCGACGACAGCAGTCGTCAAGCTGTTCTTCTTCATCGCAACACTCCTAAATTTTTAGGAACCACAGGGCTTTTTTGCTTTACCGCCGCCCTGCCTGCGGCTCGAGGCCGATACAGGGACGGGCAACAGCGCGACCATGTTAAAACAAAGGAAAGATGCGTGCAATCCCCTCCAGAGTCCTGATAAAAAAAATAAGAATCAATTACTTGGGCAGGAAATACCACTCCCCGTCGACACGAATCCAGGTCTCGCTCTGTGTGTTCGTGGACTCGACCGAGCGGCCGGCGCCGGGCATTTGCAGCCCGTACGTCACGTCCACATAGGCCGTGCAACGGTCCTCTTCGCACTCCTTGTGATCGAACTTGGCGCTCTTCCACTGCAGCGGCCGGTTGTTCATCGCGCTCGCGTAGGCCTCGCGGGTCTGCGTGGCGCGGAAGCCTGGCGTCAGATAGTCGTAGGCCTTCTCGGCCTCGTGCGCGATCAGGTGGTTCCAGCGCTCGACGGCGCGGCGGTCGACGTTGTCCGGGCTGGCCTTGTCGGCGCAGCCGGCCAGGCCGAGCAGCAACGTGACGGTGGTCAGGGCGGCAACGGCCTTGGACGAATTAATGGTCACGCGGCTGGTCCTCCGGTTTTGCGTGTTCGGGAATCGGGTAGGTCTGGGCCGGCGTCGGTGCCGGTTGCGGGGCCTGCGCCGCCGGCGTGCTGGCGCGCAGCGGCGTCAGCGACTCGAACTGGCGCGTGTACTCCAGCGTCGCCTCGCGCGCCTCGTCGACGTTGGCGATCACGCGTGGCGTGATCAGCACGATCAGTTCGGTGCGGTCCTTGGATTGCGTCGTGGAACCGAACAGATTGCGCAGCACGGGAACGCGACTCACGAACGGCAGCCCTCGCGCGGACTCGTCCCGATTGTCGCGGATCAGTCCTCCCAGCATCAGCGTCTCGCCACTTTGGACGGCCACCTGGGTCTGGATCTGACGCTGACTGATCGCCGGATTCGTGTTCGATCCCGAAGAGTAGCCCGCCGGAGGGTTGCTGACCTCCTGCTGGATGTCGAGATAGACCAGACCGCCCGGGTTCACGCGCGGCTTGACGTTCAGGATGACACCGGTATTGAGGTACTGAACGCTGCCATAGCCAGGGGTGATCGCGTTGCCGCTGCTGTTGGTGCCGATGCCGATGCCGGTCACATAGTTCTGCACAACCGGGATCTGCTGGCCGACATTGATCTGCGCCTCCTGGTTGTTCATCACCAGCAGCGACGGTGCGGCCAGTGACTTGGCCGTTCCGCTGGACTCGAGCGCATTGATCGCGACTTCGAAGTTCTTGCTCAGGAACGAGTAGAAGAAGCCGCCGTCGTTGGTCGGCGCGACGTTGCCGTTGGCGCCGAGCGCCAGGCGATGGCGGTTCCAGCGGTTGCCGGAGAACTCGATCGGATACTGGCCGTTCTGCTGAGCCGAGCCCGTCGCGGTGCCCATCAGGCCGTTCAGGTACCACTGCACGCCGAAGCTGAGGTTGCCGGTGAGGCTGACCTCGAGGATGCGCGCCTCGATCTGCACCTGCAGCGGCACCACGTCGAGCCGCTTGATCGCCGACTCGATGCGGTCCCACTCCAGCGGCGTGGCCTGGATCATCAGCTGGTTGTTCTCCTCGATCGCGGAGATGCGGATGTCGGTTTCCTTGGGGCCGCCCGCGCCCGCCGCGGGAGCGGGGGCTGCAGGCGCCGGCGCGGCGGCTGGCGCGGCCTTCTCCTGCATCGACTGCGGGCGCAGCGAATTCTGGTAGCTCATGCCACCGACGCCGCCCTGGCCACCGCGGCTGCCGAGCGTGGTCGGGCGCAGGCCCGGCGCGACTCCGCCGGAGGTGCTGCGCCGCACGCCGGTGGTGCCGAGGAAGATCTCGCTGAGGTAGTCGGCGAGATCCGGCGCCTTCAGGTTCTTGACGTTGTAGACGTACAGCCGCGTGGTGTTCTCGGCACCGCCGCGATCGAGGCGGTACAGCCATTCCTCGGCCTGCTTGAGGTATTCCTTCTGCGGCGTGATCACGACCATCGCGTTGGTCTGCTCGATCGGCATGAAGCGGAACATGCCGGCCAGCGGCGACTCGCCCTCGGTGCCGAAGATCTTCTGCAGGTCCGGCAGAAGCTTGGTCACCTCGACGTGCTGCAGCGTGAACACGCCGACCGACATGCCCTTGAGCCAGTCGACGTCGAACGTGTCGATCGTGCGCGCGTAGTTGTCCAGTTCCGACGGCGTGCCGGCCAGCACGAGCAGGCTGCGGTTCGGGTCGATGCTGACGAACGCGTCGGCCTTGGCGTAGGGCTTGAGCAGAGTCGCCATCTGGCTTGCCGAGATGTACCGGAGCGGGTAGATGCGCAGCGCGTAGCCCGGCTGCGCCGACGGACCGACGCGCGGGGTCAGCTTGCCGGGAATCGCGTCCTTGGCCTGCAGCACGGTGTAGCGGCCGCCCTCGTTGACCAGCGCGTTGCCGGTCCACGACAGCAGCATCTCCAGCACCGGCATCGCGTCCTCGCGACGGATCGGGCGCGAGGTCGAGTACGTCACGTTGCCGCCGACGTTCGGCGCGATCGTGTAGTTCTCCTGAAGCATGTCGCCGAGGATCGCCTTGACCACCGCCTGGATCGGCTGGTTCTCGAAGTTGAACGTGACCTGCCCTTCCCCGCTGACGCGCTTGGGCGCGGCCTGCGGGGTGAAGAACTGGCCGGTGCCGACCTGAATCTCCGGCTTCGGCGGCGGCAGGTTCGAATCGGCCTTCGACGAAATCTGGATGCCGCTGACGTTCTCGACCGGTGGCGCCGTCGGCGCTGGCTTCAGGATCGTGTCCGCAGTCAGCACGTCGCTTTGGCGCGCCTCCCTGGGCGCCGGCGTGGCACAGCCGGCCAGCAATGCGATGCCGGAGGCAATCAGCAAGGTCATCAGTCTCGATTGCACGGGCTTCACTCCATTACTTCTGCGGTTTGGCATTGCGCAGCTTTTCGGCTTCTTCACGCATCTGCCGGCGGCGTTCCTCGATGCGCCGCGCCAGGTCGGCGCTGGCATCGGCGGTGCCGGGCAGCGCCGCCTTGGCACCAGGCGCCCCCGGCGGGGTGGCCGGTGCAGCACCACCGGCGGCCGGCGCGGCGCCGGCGCGCGGCGGTTGCGGTCGCGCGGCACCGGGTGCCGAGGTCGGCGCGAGCGCGGTTTCCAGCTCGACCTCGGCGGTCTCGTTGGCGGCGTTCCTGAACACGGCCAGGCGCGGCTTGAGGTCGACCAGCATCCAGCTCGCCTGGTCGCCTTCCAGCGGCATGCCGACCTTCAGCGCGACCGGCTGGTTGCGCGCCTTGTCCTGCAGCATCGCGATGCGGACGTGGTTCTTCTCGTCGAGGATCACGCCGGTCAGCGCCACGTTCAGCGGGCTCGGCGGTGCCGCCGCCTCCTGACCTTCGCTCAGGTCGAGCGGGGTCGGCTTGCGGTCTTCATTGAACAGCGGGTGCGCCTGGATATCGGCGAACGCCGTGGCCGGCGGCAACTGCACCGGCTGGCGGTCGATCGCGCCGACGGCCAGGCGCGCGGCCTCGCCCTCGGCGTCGGGCGCCCAGCGGTAGCCGCGGCCGAGGCCGGCGTACTGCACGAGCGCCAGCAGCAGCAGCGCGCCACAGGTGCCGGCGAGCGCGTTGGTCATGAGGCGGGCGGTCTTGACGTTCATTTCGTCTTGCCCGGCTGGCGCAGGTAACCCGACAGGTTGAAGCGCACGTCGAGCGGACTCTGCGTGACCTTCGCACCCGGCGGGACGTACGCCTGCTGTTTATAGATCATGACATTGTCGACGAACAGGTACGGCTTGCCGTTCTCCAGTTCGTACAGGATCGCCGCCAGCGGTTCGAGGTCGCAGCGCAGGCGCGCCTGCACGGTCACGCGCTTGTACAGCTCCTCCTCGCCGGCGTTGTAGCTCTGCGTGCTGACGGTCTGGCAGCGCTTCTCGTCCTTGGCATGATCGCTCATCGCCTGCTTCAGGCGCTGGATCAGCGCGGCCGAGGCGGCGTTCGGATCGGTCTCGGACAGGAACGCCTGGTTGCCCTGCTCGTAGGCGCGCACCTCGGCCAGGCGCTGTTCGATGGCCGGCTTCTCCGCGCTGGTCTGGCGATAGCGCAGCTGCTGCTCGCGCAGGTCGTCCATTTCGGTGGCGAACTGCATCTGCGGCGCGACGAACCACCAGTGCACGCCGACCAGATAGACCAGCATCAACACGATCAGCAGCAGCACGACCGCGAGGAAGCGACCGTCCTTGGGCTGGAACCTAGGCGGCGCCATGGGCAGCCTCCTTCTTCTTCGGCTCGTCCGGCCGCGCCGGCGCGGCGGGGGCGGCCTGCTGCGGCGGCGCTGGCGCCGGTGCGGCAGCGGGCGCAGGCGGCGCCGGGCTGCACTCCTTCAGGTCGGCATTGATCTGGAAGCGCTCCTTGCCGGTGCGCGGATCGGGCTGCACCTGACCCTGGAAGCCGGGATTGCCCAGGCATGGCGAAGCGCCGAGCAGCGCGATCAGCTTGGCCGCCTCCTGCGCCTGGCCCTGCAGCTGGACCTGCTTGTTCTCGATCTGCAGGCGTTCGAGGTAGGCGTCGGCCGGCAGGCGCTCGCTGATGTCGTTGATCAGCGCGACGGTCAGCGGGCCCTTGCGCTTGCGCTCGGTCAGGAAGTTCGCGCCGGCGATCGAATCGACCAAGCTCTTCTTCAGCGCCGCGACCTCCTTCGCCTCGGCTTGGGCGTGCTCGACTTCGGCGCGCATCGCCTCGACCGCGGCGGCACGGTTGGCCAGCGATTCGTCCATGTTGACCACGAGCAGGAGCAGCGCCAGCGCGGCGAGGCCGAGGTTCAGCGGCAGGCGCAGGTTGCGCCGGCGCGCGCGGCGCTCGGGCGGCAACAGGTTGGTCTGGCGGCGGCCGGCACCGGGTACGCTGCGCCAGCTGTCGACGCCGTCGAGCTCGGCCGCGCCGGCCGGCAGTGCGCCGAGCTCGTGATCGAGCTGCGCCCGCGGGATCAGCACCAGCTCGACCTGCGCATTGCGCCCGCTGGCATCGTGGCCGAGCACGCGGCTGTCGAAATAGACCTGGTCGGCCTTGAACGGCGTCTGCCGGTCCATCTCGAACGCCAGTACTCGGCGCAGGTTCTCCTCGGCCGCGGCCGGCAGGCTGAGCGTGCGGGTCAGCACGCGCTCGGCCGGGATGCAGAACACCGTGCGCACGAGCGGATCGTCGATCGCAGCGCGCAGGCGCTGGAACTCGGCCGTCTGCGCCTCCGGCGACAGCTCGCGGCGAATGCGCCCGTACTCGCGCGCCGTATCGCCGCGCTCGCGCCAGACGACGATCTCGTCCTCGCGCAGGTCCAGCAGCAGCGATTCGGAACGCTCGGACACGAGGCTGCGCCAGCGCGCCGGCAGGCACGCGAGCAATTCCCCGCCCCACCACGTGAAGAAGCGCGGCAGCGGTGTCTTGGCCAGGCGCACCCGCAGGCGCGCCAGTTCTCTTTCCAGGGTCGGATTCACGAGCTACGAGGCTTCCCCATCGCGCCAGCGCAGGATCACGTACGGCCGGCCGGCCGTGTTGATGCCGCCCATGCGGATCGTCGCATCGAGGGTCGTGCTGGCGCCGTTGGACAGCGTCGCACGGGACTTCACACTATACGTCAGGCCCCCGCCGCCCGCCACGAGCGGCGTGCCGTCCGGCAGCATGATGCCGGCCGCGGCGGCATCGCCGGGCGCCATCGCCTGGCGCTGCAGGATCAACTGCTGCAGCTGCTCGGGCGAAGCGTCCGGGTACATCGCCGCCAGCGTCTCGGCCGACGCGAACGCGGCATTCGGCGCGCCACGGCCGGAATAGATCGTCAGCGAAGGCTCAAGCTGCTCGTACAGCGCGTAATCCATGCCGAGCACCTGCTGCAGTTCGGACACGGTGTCGAATGGGGCGTTCTTCGGACCGTACGGCAGGCCGGCCGCCTTGTATTCGGCGATCTCGGCGCCATTCGGCCGCGCCAGGTCGTCCGGGTCGCGCCAGTCGAGCACCGCATCGGCCAGCGCCTGGGCCTTGTCGAGCGGCACGCCGCGCGCGGTGAACAGGTTGGCCAGCATGGTTTCGTCGGCGGCGTTGATGTCGATCTTGCCGGAGTCGTCGGTGATGCGTACCTCGATCTCCGCGTCGCCGTAACCGAACGTGTACGGCCGGCCGTCGCCGACCCAGCGCGCGGCCGGGTCGCTCTTGCGCAGTTCGTACACGGCCAGGTTCAGGCCCGCCTCGGCGGCATAGCGTGCCTGCGTGGTGTCGAACAGGTGGCGTGCCTGCAGGTTCTCGGTCCGCGCGATCAGCGAGAAGCTGCCGAGCAGGATCGACAGCATCGCGATGACCCACAGCACCAGCACGAACGCGACGCCGCGCGCATGCGCCGGACGAGCACGACGAACGACGGGCCTGCTCATCGCCTGCCTCCGGGCTGCAGGTGCGTACCGGGCTGCGGCGCCGCCATCAGCGCCTGGGGGGAATTGGCCGGCATCAGCGCCCGGCGGGCACCGACGTCGAGCAGCAGCGGAATGTCCATGGTCGGGAACTGCACCTGCGCGTCGGCGCGCATGCGCACGACGATGCGCACCATCAGCGGCGTGATGCTCGGGTCTTCCCAGCTGTCCAGCCAGTCGGTCAACTGGCCCTGCTCGTCGATCGTACGGTACTGGAAGCGGCCGTCCTCGATGCCGTCGAGCAGGACGGACGGCTCGCGCGCGGACTTCTTCTCGTTCGGATCGAAGCCGTTGAGCATCGCCTCGGTGAACAGCAACTGGCGGCCGCCACGGCGGCTGCCGGCGAACTCGAGCGTCTGCACGTACGGGCCGCCCTTGGACAGGTAGCCGGGCATCGGCGCGACGAAGCGCATCAGGTCGCGCTTGCCCTCGAAAACGAAGTTGGCGCCGGTGGCGCTGTCGTGGTCGAACGCCAGCGGCATGATCCGGCTGACCTGATGGCGCACGAACTCCTGCGCCACGCGCAGGCGGTTGGTGCGGTCGATCGCCGCCTCGCCCGAGTGCATCGCGCGCACGGCGGTGCGGATCGCGCCATAGGTGCCAGCCAGCAGCAGCGCCAGCAGCAGGATCGCCAGCATCACCTCGAGCAGCGTGAAACCGCGCGCGAGCGCGCGCAGTCCCGGTCGTGACGGCTGTGCGGCCCGCATCAGCGCCGCCCCGGCATCTGCGGCATCTGCGGCCGGCCCGGCCCGCCAGCCTGCGGGTTGTTCGGATCGGGATTCACCGCGCGCAGCGTGCTGAAGTGCGCGCTGCGCACGCGCCCGCCGTTGCCACCCCACAGCACGGTCAGGTCGACCTGGTACAGCTCGAACGGCATCACCTCGATGCCGCCGCCGAGTCCGGCCTGAGCCACGCCGACCGCGCCGGCCTGCTGCTGCGGCGGCGGCTCGATGGCGGCTGGATCGACCTGCTGCACGTCCAGTTCCCAGCTGTAGGTACGGTCGAAGCGCCCGCTGCTGCGGCCGGCCTCGACCGGCTCGCCGACGCCGATGCCGTCGAGCTTGGACTCGGCCCACAGCGCGGCCATCGTGTAGTCGGACGACTGCCGCGTGTTGCGCATCGAGGTGGCCAGGATCTGCATCAGCACGCCGATGCCGATCGCGAACACGAGGAAGGCCGCGACCATCTCGATCAGGCTGAAGCCGCGCATGCGGCGGCGGTCCGGTGGTGGCGTGCGAAAGGTCATCGGCAACGTGGACCGCGTGATCGCCGCGGAGTTCGCCGCAGGCCGCCGGCAGGCGCGCGCGGCCATCAGTTGGGCTGCTCGTCGAGCGCGATGTCGCCGGTCAGCCAGGCGACGTTGATGCGCCACTCGCGCCGCCCCTGCAGCACGTCGATGTGGCCGCCGGTCGAGCTGCCGTCGGCGAAGAAGCGGATGCCGCCGGCATTGCCGCCGGTCACCTCCGACTCGGCCGTGGTCAGGCGCAGGGTCATGTCCTTGGGCAGCTTGACGGCGCCCTTGCCGGGCGCGGTGTAGGAATTCTGGTCCAGGTCGAGCACCAGCACCTGCTGCTTGCCCTTCACGATCGCCTGCCCGCGCGTGTAGCGCAGCGCGGCGACGAGGTCGCGGCTGGCGGCGCGGATCTGCGCGCTCTGCAGGCTCTTGGAGAACGACATCGTGACGGCGGTCAGCGCGATCGCCAGCAGCACGATCACGGCCATCAGTTCGATCAGGGTGAAGCCGCGCGCGCTGCGCGCGCGCGGCTGGGAATCGGGAATGGAGAATGGGGAATGGGCACAGCGGCGCTCACGCACCGGCTCTCCCGATTCCCGATTCCCGATTCCCGATTCCCAGCTCTTCATTGCCAATTGCCGTAATCGGCGTTGACGCCGTCACCGCCGGCCTGGCCGTCCTTGCCGAGGAAGATGATGTCGAAGTCGCCGTGCTCGCCGGGCGCCTTGTACTGGAACGGCCGGCCGAACGGATCCTTCAGGTCCGACTGCTTGGCGTACGGGCCCTGCCAGTTCGGCGCGTTGCCGGGCTTGCTGACCAGGTCGTCCAGGCGCGCCGGCGGCGAGCCGTTGTCGAGCGCATAGGCCTCGACCTTGCCGGCCAGCGCCTGCACCTGCGCCTTGCCCGAGCCGTACTTGCCCTTGTCGACGTTCTTGCCGACCTGCTGCACGACGATGCCGGCGACGATGCCGATCAGCACGATCACGGCCAGCATTTCGATTAGGCTGAAGCCGGCCGCGCGCGACGGGCGACGGATGTTGCGGTATGGGTTGCTCATGGTTGGTTTGGTCCTCTGTGTTTCTGGTTCAAGCACCGCATGTCTCGTGAGGACATGCGGCGAAAGCTGGATCCCGGCCTGCGCCGGGATGACGAATGTGCAGGGCTTTTCCGAATCCCGAATCTCGAATCCCCAATCCCGGCTCTTATTGCACCGCCCCCGCGATGTTCATGATCGGCAGCACGATCGCCAGCATGATGAACGCGACGAGCACGGTCATCACGATCGTGGTTGCCGGCACCAGCGCGGCGAGCAGGCGGTCGAGCGTGTTCTTGACCTCGATGTCGAACGTGTCGGCGACCTTCATCAGCATGCCGTCGAGTTCGCCCGACTCCTCGCCGACGCTGATCATCTGCAGCGCGAGTTTCGGAAAGCGCTTGGACTGGGTCAACGCATAGCCGAGGCCACCGCCGGTCTTGACCTCGTCGGCGGCCTGCTCGACCGATTCGGCCAGCACGCTGTTGGTCATCACGTTGCGCGCGACCGCCAGTCCCGACAGCAGCGGCACGCCGTTCTTCAGCAGCGTGCCGAGCGTGCGCGCCAGGCGCGCGGTCTCGACCTTGCGGATCACGTCGCCGACCATGCGCATGCGCAGCAGGCGCTCGTCGATCTTCAGCCGCGCGACCGGATCGGCCATCTGCCGGCGCAGCCAGCCGGCGCCGAACACGATTGCGGCCAGGATCACCCACCAGAAGCTCTGCAGCACCTCGCCGACGCCGAGCACGACCTTCGTGATCAGCGGCATCTCGACGTTCATGTCGGCGAACATCGGTGCGAACTGCGGCACCACGTAGACCAGCAGCACCATCAGCGACACCAGCACCATGCCGACCAGGAAGGCCGGATAGATCATCGCGTTGATCACGCTGCTCTTGAGCTGCGCGCTGCGCTCGAGGTAGTTGCCCAGGCGCTCGAGCGTCTCGTCGAGCGAGCCGCCGGCCTCGCCGGCGCGCACCATGTTCACGTACAGCTTGGAGAAACTGCCGTGCTCGGCCTCCAGCGCATCCGACAGCGGCGTGCCGCCGCGCACCTGGTCGCGGATGCGCTCGAGCATGCGCCTGGCCTTGTCGCTCTCGGGCAGGTCGAGCAGGATCTGCAGCGCGCGATCGAGCGGCTGGCCGGCGCCGAGCAGCGTCGCCAACTGCTGCGTGAACTGCACGATCTGCGCCTCGCGCAGCGTCGCGCGCTTGAACAATGCCGCGAACAAGCTGCCCGAATCGCCGCCGTCGGCCTCGCGCACCTCCAGCGGGATGTTGCCGGCATCCTGCAGCTTGCCGATCACCTCGTCGGGACTGGCCAGGTCGAACTGGCCTTCGAGCGTCTCGCCGGAGGGGGTGACGGCCTTGTAGTAGTAGAGGGTCATTTCAGAGCGCGGATTCGGGATTCGGGATTCGGGATTGGGGACAGCGGGCGTCGTCGACGGTCGGATTCCGGGACGGCGGCTGTGGCGCTCTCCCGAATCTCCAATCCCCAATCCCGAATCCCGGCTTCACCATCAGCTTTCCTGCGTCACGCGCAGCACTTCCTCGATCGTGGTCTGGCCCTGCAGCGACTTGGCCAGGCCGTCCTCGAACATCGTGCGCATGCCTTCGGCGCGCGCCTGCTGCTCGATGTCGCCCATGCCGGCGTGCTGCATGATCTGGCGGCGGATCGCATCCGACATCACGAGGAATTCCATGATCGTGGTGCGGCCGAAGTAGCCGGTCGGGTTGGCGGCGGTCGAGCCGGGCTTGTACAGCCTGATCGGGCGCTCGTCGGTGAACCTGTCGAGCTGGTATTCGCGGATGACTTCGGGCATCGCCTCGAACGGCTGCGCGTTGGGGAGGTCGAGCCGGCGCACGAGGCGCTGCGCGAGGATGCCGTTGACGGTCGAGGTCAGCAGGTAGTCCTCCACGCCCATGTCGAGCATGCGCGTGATGCCGCCCGCGGCGTTGTTGGTGTGCAGCGTCGACAACACCAAGTGGCCGGTCAGCGCGGACTGGATCGCGATGCGCGCGGTCTCGAGGTCGCGCATTTCGCCGATCATGATGATGTCCGGGTCCTGGCGCACGATCGAGCGCAGCGCGTGCGAGAAGTCCAGGCCGATCTGCGGCTTGGCCTGGATCTGGTTGATGCCCTCGATCTGGTATTCGACCGGATCCTCGACCGTGATGATCTTGACGTCGGCCGTGTTGAGCTTGGACAGTGCGGTGTACAGCGTGGTGGTCTTGCCCGAACCGGTCGGGCCGGTGACCAGCATGATGCCGTGCGGCAGGTCCAGCACGTTCATGAACTTCGGCAGGAACTCGTCGGTGAAGCCGAGCTTGTGGAAGTCGAACACGATCGCTTCGCGATCGAGGATACGCATCACCACCGACTCGCCGTAGGCGGTCGGCACGGTCGACACGCGCAGGTCCAGTTCCTTGCCCTGCACGCGGATCATGATGCGGCCGTCCTGCGGCAGGCGGCGCTCGGCGATGTTCAGCTTGGCCATGATCTTGATGCGCGAGATCACCGCCGCGGTCGACGCCGCCGGCGGCGATTCGACCTCGTGCAGCACGCCGTCGATTCGGTAGCGCACCTTCAGGCGGTTCTCGAACGGCTCGACGTGGATGTCCGAGGCGCGCTGCTCGACCGCGCGCTGGATGATCAGGTTGACCAGGCGGATGACCGGCGCCTCCGACGCGAGGTCGCGCAGGTGCTCGATGTCGTCCTCGCTGCGGTTGTTCTCGTCGGTCAGGTTCTCGACGATCGTGCCCATCGCCGAGCGGCCGGAGCCGTAGTAGCGCTCGATCAGGTCGTCGATCTCGCTGCGCAGGCCGATGGTCAGCTTGACCTTGCGCGCGGTGGCGAGCTCGAGCGCCTGCATCGGGAAGCGGTCGGCCGGATCGGCCACCAGCACGGTGACCTCGTCGTCGGTCTCGCCGATCGGGCAGATGTGGTGGTGTTTGAGGAAGCGCACCGAGGTCTGCACGTTGGCCGGCGGCGCCTCCGGGAACTCCTTGGCCGACAGCAGCGGCAGCTCGAGCAGCTCTGACACCGCGTCCGCCATCTCGCGCTCGGACACCAGGCCAAGCCGCGTCAGCAGCGACACCAGGCTGCCCGAGGCCGGATCCTCCTCGTGCAGGCGCCGACCGCGCGCGAGGTCGGTTTCCTTCAGGCGGCCGCGCGCGACCAGGAACTGGCAGATGCGCTCGTCGAGGCTGGGCTCGGCGACGGCTTCGGTGACGGCAGGTTCGAACGGTGCGACGGCGGCCATGAATCCCCTAACACACAATGAATGGTCCGAAGGGACGCATTGTTCCACAACGGCTGTTGGCGAAACGTCAGGAAGACCTTCGATCAGCCGGGCGCCCGCCGCATTCGGCGAAGCGGACGACCGTTCCGGGATGCCCGCCTGCGGAGGAGACAGGACGCGTCGCGGACTTGCCTAAGCGTCGCTTTGACCACCGGCGCCGCCCGCAGGTTCCCCACCTGCCCGCACCAGCCGTTCGATGAAGTCGCGGTTCAGGCCGATCCACAGCGCGGCCGGCACGACCGCAGGCAGGATCAGGTAGCCGAACTGATAGACGAACGCAATCGCATCGGGCGGCAGACCGACGCTCGCGATCGCCGCCGCGCCCTCTGCGCCGGCGTCGAACGCGAGCGCCTTGAGCGCCTCGCCGACCATGCCAAACGCCTGGCACAGCCAGATCAGCGCGAACGCCAGCGCCATCTGCACCAGGCGCCGGCGCGAGGACAGCGGCGTTGCCATCGCCAGGCCGCTGAACAGCGGCAGCGAGTACGCGTAGACCATCGGGTTCAGCGTCGGCTCGAGCACACCGACGCCGCCCGGCCCGTCCGGACCCGGCGGCACCGTGACCGTCACCGCAGTGCCCAGGCGCACCAGGTAGCCGGCGCGCGCGACGACGCGGCCGGAGCCGTCGAGGATCTCGCCACCGAGCGCCATCGACGTGAACAGGTCGCCCCACATGCCCAGCAGCACCTGCTTGGCCAGCAGCATCGCCGGCCACACGAGCACCGGCGCGAACCAGAACCACACGACGAAGCTGAGCGGCAGCCACAGCAGCGCCTTCAGCGCGAACTCGCGGATCGGGCTCGGCGTCATGTCAGGACCGCCCGCATCGAGACGGCGGCGCGCGCATCACCCGACCCACGCGCGCGCGTTGCGGAACATGCGCATCCACGGCGAATCCTCGCCCCACTCGCGCGGGCGCCAGCTCATCTGCACGCTGCGGAACACGCGCTCGGGATGCGGCATCAGGATCGTCACGCGGCCGTCGGCGGCGGTGAAGCCGGCATGGCCGTGCGCCGAACCGTTCGAGTTCAGCGGGAAGCGCTCGGTCGCGTGGCCGGCGTTGTCGACGAAGCGCACGCTGGCTTGCGCGCGCTGCGCGTCGGCGGCGTCCGCGAACTGCGTGCGGCCCTCGCCGTGCGCGACCACGACCGGGATGCGCGAGCCGGCCATGCCGCGGAAGAACAGCGACGGCGAGTCGAGCACCTCGAGCGTGACCAGGCGCGCCTCGTACTGCTCGCTGGCGTTGCGCACGAACTGCGGCCAGTGCTCGGCGCCGGGCACGATCGCCTTCAGCTGCGCCAGCATCTGGCAGCCGTTGCAGACGCCGAGCGCGAACTTCGACGCATCGGCGAAGAACGCGGCGAACTCGTCGCGCAGGCGCGGGTGGTACAGGATCGACGCGGCCCAGCCGCGGCCGGCGCCGAGCACGTCGCCGTAGCTGAAGCCGCCACACGCGGCCAGGCCGTTGAATCCGTCCAGCGTGCGCCGGCCGGCGCCGAGGTCGCTCATGTGCACGTCGACCGCCTCGAAGCCGGCGCGCGTGAACGCGGCCGCCATCTCGATCTGGCCGTTGACGCCCTGCTCGCGCAGGATCGCCACGCGCGGGCGCGCGCCGGTGGCGATGTACGGCGCGGCGATGTCCTCGGCCGGCACGAAGGTCAGGTGCGGCGTGATGCCGGGGTCGGCCTCGTCGCAGCGCCAGGCGTGCTCGCTGTCGGCCGTGGCCGGGTTGTCGCGCCGGCGCTGCATCGCGTGGCTGGTCTCCGACCACGCGCGCATCAGGTCGCTCCAGGCCCAGCGCGCGACCACCTCGTCGCCGCTGGTCAGTTTGACGCGCAGGCGCGCGCTCGGCCGGCCGACCGCGCGCGCGATGCCGGTGAGGCCGTGCGCGGCGAGCAGCGCCGCGAACGCGTCGCGGTCGCCGGCGCGCACCTGCACCAGTGCGCCGAGCTCCTCGTTGAACAGCGCGGCGAGCGTGTTGTCGCTCCAGCCGGCGCGGTCGAGGTCGATGTCGAGGCCGCAGTGACCGGCCAGCGCCATCTCGACCAGCGCGGCAAGCGCACCACCGTCGCTGCGGTCGTGGCAGGCCAGCAGCAGGCCCTGCGCGTTGGCGGCCTGGATCGCAGCGAAGAAGCGCGCGAACAGCGCCGGATCGTCGAGGTCCGGCGGCGCGCCGCCGCCACGCTCGAACACCTGCAGCAGCGCGCTGCCGCCCAGGCGCTGGCGGCCGAGGTCGAGCAGCCAGATCTCGCTGTCGCCCTGGTCGAGCACGAGCTGCGGCGTCAGCGCGCGGCGCACGTCGTCCACGCGCGCGAACGCGCTGACGATCAGCGAGACCGGCGAGACGGTGTCCTGCTGCGCCTGGCCGTCCTGCCAGCGCGTCTGCATCGACAGCGAGTCCTTGCCGACCGGGATCGACACGCCGAGCGCCGGGCACAGCTCGAGGCCGACCGCGCGCACCGCGTCGTACAGCGCGGCATCCTCGCCGTCGTGGCCGACCGCGGCCATCCAGTTCGCCGACAGGCGCACCTCGTCGAGCCTGACCGGCGCGGCGACGAGGTTGGTCAGCGCCTCGCCGACCGCCATGCGCGCGCTGGCGGCGGCGTCGAGCAGCGCCAGCGGCGTACGCTCGCCCATCGCCATCGCCTCACCGACGTAGCCCTCGAAATCGCTCAGCGTGACCGCGCAATCGGCCACCGGCACCTGCCACGGCCCGACCATCTGGTCGCGCGCGCACAGGCCGCCGACCGAACGGTCGCCGATCGTGACGAGGAACGCCTTGCTGCCGACCGCCGGCAGGCGCAGCACGCGCATGACCGCCTCGTCGAGCGTGATGCCGGCCAGGTCCGGCACCAGGTCGATGCGGCTTGGCCGGCGGCGCGCGTCGCGCTGCATGCGCGGCGGCTTGCCGAACAGCACGTCGAGCGGCAGGTCGATCGGCGAATGCCGGGAATCGGGAATCGGGAATCGGGAATCGGAAAGCAACAGGCGGCGTTCGGCGGTAGCGTAGCCGACGACGGCGAACGGGCAGCGTTCGCGCGCGCAGATCGCCTCGAACGCGGGCAGGTCCTGCGGACGCACGCCGAGCACGTAGCGTTCCTGCGATTCGTTGCACCAGATCTGCATCGGCGACAGCTGCGGGTCGTCGCTCGGGATCGCGCGCAGGTCGATGCGGCCGCCGACGCCGGAGTCGTTGAGGAGTTCCGGGATCGCGTTGGAGAGGCCGCCGGCGCCGACGTCGTGGATCGACACGATCGGGTTGGCCGCGCCGCGCGCCCAGCATGCGTCGATGACTTCCTGGCAGCGGCGTTCCATCTCCGGGTTGTCGCGCTGCACCGAGGCGAAGTCGAGCTGCTCGGAGCTGGCGCCGGCCGCCATCGACGAGGCGGCGCCGCCGCCCAGGCCAATCAGCATGGCCGGGCCACCGAGCACGATCACCGCATCGCCGTCCTGCAGCGCGCCCTTGTCGACGTGCGGCGCGCGCAGGTTGGCGAGGCCGCCGGCGATCATGATCGGCTTGTCGTAGCCGTGGCGCAGGTGCGGCGAGGCGGTGGCCTGCTCGAACGTGCGGAAATAGCCGCCCAGGCACGGCCGGCCGAATTCGTTGTTGAACGCGGCGCCGCCGAGCGGCGCGTCGCGCATGATCTCGAACGCGCTGGCGAAGCGCGGCGGCAGCGGGCGCTCCTTTTCCCACGGGCGCGGCAGGCCTGGGATGCGCAGATGCGAGACGGTGAAGCCGACCAGGCCCGCCTTCGGCTTGCCGCCGCGGCCGGTCGCGCCTTCGTCACGGATCTCGCCGCCCGAGCCAGTCGAGGCGCCTGGATACGGCGAGATCGCGGTCGGGTGGTTGTGCGTCTCGACCTTGATCGCGTACGGCGTGTCCTCGACGTGTACGCCATAGGTCGCGTCATCCGGGCTGGCGAAGAAGCGCGCGGCCGGGCTGCCGGCGATCACCGCGGCGTTGTCGTGGTAGGCCGACAGCGTGTGCGCGGGCGAGGCCTCGTGCGTGTGCTTGATCATCGCGAACAGCGACTTCGGCTGCGCGACGCCGTCGAGCGTGAACGAGGCGTTGAAGACCTTGTGCCGGCAGTGCTCGGAGTTGGCCTGCGCGAACATCATCAGCTCGGCGTCGGACGGATCGCGGCCGAGTTCGCCGTAGCGCTCGGCCAGGTAGGCGATCTCGTCGGCCGCCAGCGCGAGGCCGAGGCGCGCATTGGCCGCCTCGAGCGCGGCCTGCGCATCGTCACCGAGCACGACGCGCGCTAGCGGCGCCGGCGCACCGGCGTCGAACAGGTGCGCAGTGTCGGCGAGCGTGGCGACCACCGACTGCGTCATCGGATCGTGCAGCACGCGCGTCGCCGCGGCCCACGCGGCGCTGTCCGGCGCCGGCATGCCGTCCAGCTCGAACGCGAGGCCGCGCTCGATGCGCCGCACCGGGAAGTCGCAGTCGACGAGGATGTCGGTCGCCTTGCTCGACCACGGCGAGCGCGTACCGAGCCGCGGCACGACCCACAACGTGGCCGGCTGCGCCGGTCCCGGCCGGGCTTGGATCACCTCGCACAAGCGCCCGGTGTCGAGCGCGCTGGCATCGGCGTCAATGAAGTAGACGTGCCGCGCCGCCTGCAGGCGGACACCGGGCGCATGGCGCGCGAGCTCGGCGTTGAGGCGGTCGATGCGGAAGGGGGAAAGCGCGGGCAGGCCGTCGAGGGCGATCATGGCGCGGGCGGTAGCGGGCAGCCCCTTATGATAGCGGATCGGCGCTGGAAGCTAGGGATTGGAGCGAGGGATCAGGGGATAGGGATTAGGGGCGAGGGTCCGAAAATTGGACGCTTCCCCGGCTGCCCAGCGCCCGGCGGGAGCAGCGGAAGCCGCAATGCCGTTGCCTCTCGCCGACGAAGGGCATCGCGCCTGCCGGCGCTCCCACAGGGCTGGTCCGCGCCGTGACTCGGGCCCGCATCCCGCTCCCGAAACGACGACGCCCGGCCAAGGCCGGGCGTCGTGCGCAATGACGGCGGACGCCGCCGAGACTTTACTTGTCGAGTGCCTGCAGGCGCGCCAGCAGCTGGTCCGGCGCGAGGTAGCCGCCGATCTTGGTGCCGTCCGGGGCCATGATCGCCGGGGTGCCGTCGACGCCGACCTGCATGCCGAGCGTGAACTGCTCGGCGACCGGGTTGTCGCACTTCGCCGGTGCCGGCTCGGTACCGGCCTTGGCCGCGGTGAAGGCGGCCTTGCGGTCCTTCGCGCACCACACCGACACGGCCTTGTCGTAGGACGGCGTGCCGAGGCCGCTGCGCGGGAAGAACACGTAGTCGACCTCGATGCCGCGCTGGTTGATCTCGGCGATCTCCGAATGCAGCTTGCGGCAGTAGCCGCAGTCGATGTCGGTGAACACGGTGACCTTGTACTTGGCTTTGCCCGACGGCGCGAAGACGATGCGCTTGTCCTGCGGCACCGCATCGAGCTTGCGCTTGTTCTCGATCGCGAGGCGCGCACCGGTCAGGTCGCGCTTGGCCTGCGTGTCGTAAAGCGCACCCTGCAGCAGGTACTTGCCGTCGTCGCTGACGTAGACGAGCTGGCTGCCGATGATGACCTGGCGGAAGCCTGGCATCGGCGCGGCCTCGATCTGGTCGATCTTGGCCTGTGGCGCCAGCTCGGCCAGCGCCTTGCGCGCCGCGGCGTCGGCCGGCGGCTCGGCGGCATGGGCCAGCGGCAGCACGGCGGCGAGCGCGAGCGAGATCAGGTGGCGTGCATTCATGGATTCATCCTCAGTTCTTGGCGAGCTTGGCCTGCGCCCTGCGCTCGAGTTCGGCGGCGAGTTGGTCGGGCGACATCGCAATCTGGCCCGGAATCTGTTTCCCATCGGCGGCGAGCATGGTCGGCGTGCCGTTGATGCCAAGCGTCTGCGCGAGCTGGGTCAGCTCGGCCACCGGATTCGGGCAGGTCGCATGGCCTGGATCCTGCCCGGACATCGCCGCGGTGAACGCGGCACTGCGGTCCTTGGCGCACCAGACCGCCTCGGCCTTCTTGTCCGCGCCCGGATGGATCGACAGCGGGAAGAACAGATACTCCACCGCGATGCCCTTGGCGGTGTACTGCGCGATCTGCTCGTGGAAGCGGCGGCAGAACGGGCAATCGACGTCGGTGAACACGGTGACCGTGTACTTGGTCGCTACCGGTGCCTTCGGCGCGAACACGATGCGCTTGTCCGGGCCGATCTTGTCGAGCGTGAGCTTGCGCGCCTTCGCGCGCGAGGCCTCGGTGAGGTCGCTCTTGGCGACGACGTCGAAGGCCGAACCGTTGAGCACGTAGCGGCCGTCCTTGCTGACGTAGACGAACTGCCCACCGGCGATGGCCTCGTAGAAGCCAGGGATCGGCGATTCCTGCACCGCGTCGACCTTGATGCCCGGCGCGAGCGCGCCCATCGCCGTGCGCACGGTATCCTCGGGCGTCGCCGCGGACGCAACGGTGGCCAGCAGCAGGCCGAGGGCGAACAGGGGAAAGCGCATGGCTACCTCGTGGGGAAGGAGGACGGGAATCCGGCCGCAGGGAGCGATGACGCGGGCCTGCGCGGCGGATCGTGCTGTCGACCACCGCCGGCCGGACTTGGTTCCGTAGCGGGACCGCCGATTCTGGCATGCGCCCGGTGGCGACGAAAGTGACGCGGCGCCCGCCCCGGCCGAGGACTGCGGCAATCCGCCGCACCCCGCCTCAGCCGCGCGGATGGTGGCGCGCGTGCAGCCGCTTGAGGCCCTCCTTGGCCACCAGCGTGTAGATCTGCGTGGTCGACAGCGAACTGTGGCCCAGCATCAGCTGCAGCGCACGCAGGTCGGCGCCGTGGTTGAGCAGGTGCGTGGCGAACGAATGGCGCAGCACGTGCGGCGAGATGCGCGCGGCGGCGATGCCGGCTTCGAGCGCATGCTTCTTCACCAGCGTCCAGAACATCTGCCGCGTCATCGCCGCACGCCGGTTGCTGACGAACAGCGCGTCGCTGCGGCCGCCCTTGAGCAGCAGCGGGCGCGCCTCGCCGACGTAGCGGGCCAGCCAGTGCGCGGCCTCGTCGCCGAGCGGCACCAGGCGTTCCTTGCCGCCCTTGCCGAGCACGCGCAGCACGCCCTGGCGCAGGTTGACCTGCGCCGCGGTGATGCCGACCAGCTCGCTCACGCGCAGGCCGGTCGCGTACATCAGCTCCAGCATCGCGCGGTCGCGCAGGCCAAGCGGCGTATCCGGCGGCGCCTGCAGCAGCGCCTCGACCTCGGCCTCCGTGAGCGCCTTCGGCAGGCCGCGCGGCAGCTTGGGCGCGTCGAGCAGCAGGGTCGGGTCGGCATCGACGCGGCGTTCGCGCACGAGCAGGCGGTAGAAGTGGCGCAGCGTCGATACCAGCCGCGCGTTCGAGCGCGCCTTGTAGCCCGCGCCGCTGCGGCCGCCCTGCCCACCGCGTTCGCCGAGGTAGTGCTGCACGGCCGCGCGGTCGGCGCTGGCCAACGCCGCGCCACGCGGCGCCAGCCAGCGCGCGAAGCCCTCCAGGTCGCGCCGATAGCCGGCCAGCGTGTTGTCGGCCAGGCCCAGTTCCGACCAGGCGCGCTCGAGGAAGAACGCGACCAGTGCCGCATCGGCGGCGGCGACCGGCGCCGCCGGCGGACGGCCGCGGCGGCGGCGCACGGCAGCGGGCGCCGGTTCGGCGGCGGGAGCGGGCGCGTTCGTGGTCGGAGAATCCTTCATCGGTCCATCGTTCAGGGCTGTTGCACAGGCAGCGCGTGACGCGCGCGGCCTCGCCATTATTCGCCATCCACGTGCCAGCCGGAGTCGGATCGGCGGCGCCCGTTTTTGGTACCGTTGCGGCCCGTCGCCAGCCCATGTTCCCGATGCCCGCCCTGTCTCCGGCCCCGCTCTGGCGACGCCTCGCCGCCGCCGTCTACGACCTGTTCCCGCTGCTCGCGTTGTGGATGGCAACCGCCGGGCTGTTCCTGCTCGCCGCACACGGCGACGTGGATGCCGCGCACCCGCCAGCGGCGTACCGCTATGCGCTGCGCGTGGCGCTGCTCGTCGTCACGGCTGCGTATTTCGTGCTCTCGTGGAGCCGCGGCGGCCAGACCATCGGCATGCGCGCCTGGCGCCTGCGCGTAGTCGCCGCCGATGGCGGCGCGCTGCCGTGGCCACGCGCGCTGCTGCGCTTTGCGGTCGCGGTGCCGGCGCTGCTCGCCGGTGGCCTCGGCTTCCTGTGGTGCTTGGTCGAGCGCGAGCAGCGCGGCTGGCACGACCTGGCGGCGCGCAGCGCGGTGATACGGCTGCCCGAATGACGCCTTGCGCCGCGCAGGACGGCGCGGCGCGACCGACGCGTCGTCTCGCGCGCGAAGACTTTCGGCGTCAGCCCGCCAGCGCGCGCGCGACCATCGCCTCGATCGCGTCGAGGTCGGGAATGAGCGCGCGGTCGTCGCGCACCAGCACCTCGGCGCGCACGCCCGGGGCATGCGGGTGCTCGTCGGCGCTCGGGATCAGCAGCTCCTGCGTGATCGTGGTCAGGCGCGGGAAGCCCTGCGCCAGCAGCGCGATGAACGGCATCGCGGCATTGCCGCCGAGCGCCTTCAGCACCGCGACGCGCGCGTTGGTGCGGCTTTCATCCTGCACTTGCCCGCTCAGCATCGGCAGCGAGAACAGCGGCAGGCGCCAGCCGCGCCAGGCGAGGCGGCCGAGCAGCCACGGCGGCGCATTGGGCACCTTCTCCGGCTGCACGTAGCTGATGACCTCGGCCACGGTGGCGTTGGGCAACAGCACCCGGCCATCGGTCACCGGCACCATGACGCCTCGGATTTCACGCGGTAGTTCGGCCATCGCTGCTCTCGTCCGCCCAGTCAGTTCCCAAATGCATCCGCGCGGATCAGGGGCGCGCGCCCAGCAGCTTGTCGGCGAGTTCGCGCGGCGAGCCGAGGAAGCTCACCACGCCGGCCTCGCAGACTCCCTCGACCATCGAGCTGACCACGCAGGTATCGGGGCGCTGCGCGTATACGGTGCCACCCTTGGCGGCCAGGTAACGGCAGCCCTCGATCGCGTCGTGGGTCATGCCCGAGAACACGATCGCGCCGGCCGCGGCGCCGAAGCGGTCGGCCATGTCCTGCAGCACGCGGTCGATCGACGGGCTGAATGCGCTCTCGCCCCTGATCGGCTCGAGCACGACCACGCCCTGCGCATCGACCAGCAGGCGCTTGGCGTTGGGCACGACCACGACCTCGCCGTGGCCGACGCGCTCGCCATGGGTCGGCGTGCGCACGGTCAAAGCGGTCGCCTTGGCCAGTTGCTGCGTCATCATGCCGACGAACTCGTCGCCGAGGTGCTGCGCGAGCACGAACAGGGCGGGGTAGTCGCGCGGGAACGCGGCGAGGAATTCACGCACCGATTCCGGACCGCCGATCGAGGCACCGAGCACCCAGACGCGGCGGACCTTGGCCGCATCGGGGTCCAGCCAGGTTTCGTGCACCACGGCCTGCGTGCTCGGTGCGACCGCCTCCTCGAGCGGGATCAACTCCAGCGACAGCCCCGACACCGGCGGCAGTTCCGGCGCCACCGCGCCGGCGTCCGGCGCAAGGTACTCCGCGCTGCTCAGCTTCTCGATGCCGAACGGCGCCGCGGACGCAGCGGCGCGTTCGCCTTCCGCTTCATCGAGCGCGTCCTCCAGCGACCACGCCGGTGCCATGATCGATGCATGTGTCGTCGCATCGCCGCCGGCAGAGGCAAGATACTCCGCCGGATCGACCTTCTCGATGCCGAACGCGGCAGCCGCATCCGCCATGGCCGCGTCATCGGCGTCCGCCTCGATCACGTCCTCCAGTGACCATGCCGGGGCAGCCGGCGCGCGTGCACCCGGCTCGAGGTCCAGGCTCAGGTCCAGGCCAGCATCCAGATCCAAGTCGGCCCCGGGCGGCAGGTCATCGGCCGGCGCCGCCGGCACCGCCGCGGCGGCCGCGGCGGCGGCATCGAGGTCGAACGCCGGCGCGTCAAGGTCGTCGAAGGCGAGCGCCGGCGCGAGGTCGGCGCTGGCGTGAGCGACCGCCGGCGCATCGATCAGCGCGTCGAGCTCGCCGAGGTCGAATGCATCGAAAGCGGCCGCCGGCGCCCGCGCCGGCGGCTCCACGCCAAGTTCGTCCAGCAGGGTGGCGACCGGTTCGGCACGCGCGGGCGCCATGCCGGTGGCGGGCGCGGCGCCGGCGTCGTCCGACTGGGCCACCACGGGCGGTGCGTCGAACAAGGCGTCGAGGTCGGCCAGCGCGAAGGCCGTCGCGGCCTCGGGAACCGGCGGCAGCTCGGGCGGCGCGGCGAGCGCGGCGATGTGCGACGGCTCGTCGACCGGCGGTACGTCGGCAGGCGGCGCCGGCGCGCGCGCCGGCACCGGCTCGGCATCGGCCGGACGCGGCGGGTCGAGGTCGCCGTCACCGAAGATCTTGGTGGCGAGATGGCGTGCCCAGCGTGCCTGGTCCCAGCCGGCGAGGCCGCGCGAGACCTCGCCCTCGTTGAACACGACGCGGTAGCGCGCGTCGTCGAGCAAGTCGTAGACCGCGTCGAGCCCGGGCTCGTCGCCGGCGTCGAGGTTGACGACGACGACGTTCGCCGCCGAGCGCGCCAGCGCGGCGCGGTCGAACGCGTGCGCGGCCGCCTCGTAGACGATCGGCGCGGCGAGCGCGGCGAGCGCCTCGCGCAGGTGTTCGGCGTGCTCGCGCGTTTCGTAGAGCAGCGCCACCGCCACGCCGGAGGAAAGGTCAGACACGTTCGCGCCCCAACACGTCCTGGACCTGGCGCAGCAGATCGTCTTCCTGGTACGGCTTGCCGAGGTAGCGCTCGACGCCGATTTCCAGCGCGCGCTGGCGGTGCTTCTCGCCGGTGCGCGAGGTGATCATGATGATCGGCACGCGGCGCAGGCGCGCGTCGTTGCGCATGTAGGTGGCCAGTTCGTAGCCGTCCATGCGCGGCATCTCGATGTCGAGCAGCAGCAGGTCCGGCGTGACGTCCTGCAGCTTCTCCAGCGCGTCGAGGCCGTCCTTCGCGGTCAGCACCTCGTAGTCGGCGCGCTCGAGCACGCGCGTGGTGACCTTGCGCATCGTGATCGAGTCGTCGACGACCATGACCTGCGGCTTGGTGCGCACGTCGGCCAGCGGCTCCGGCGCCGCGGTGAAGTGCGCCGGCGCCTCCTCGGTGCCGGCATGGATGCGCGCACGCAGCGCCGCGAGGCGGCGCACCAGCGGGGCGAGGTCGAGAATCATCACGACCGAGCCGTCGCCCATGATCGTCGCGCCGAAGATGCCCGGCACCGAGCTGACCTGCGGGCCGACCGACTTGACCACGATCTCGCGCGAACCGACCACGCCATCGATGCGCACCGCGGCGCGCTGGTCACCGGTACGCGTCATCAGCAGCGGCACCTGCGTTTCGTCACCGCTGGCACGGGCGCGCGGCACGCCGAGCAGATGGGCGAGGTCGTAGATCGTGTATTCCTCGCCGGCATAGCTGTGCTTGAGGTTGCCCTCGGCCAGGCGGCGCTCGAGGTCGTCGCGCGCGATGCGTGCGACGCCCTGCACCGACGACATCGGGATGGCGTAGCTGCTCTCGCCGAGCTTGACCAGGATCGCCTGCGTCACCGCCAGCGTGAACGGCAGGCGGATCGTGAAGGTGGTGCCCTGGCCCGCGGTCGAATCGATGACCAGCGAGCCGCCGAGCTGCTTGATCTCGTTGTGCACGACGTCCATGCCGACGCCGCGGCCGGCGAGCTGGGTCAGCTCGCGCGCCGTCGAGAAGCCGCTTTCGAGCACGAACGCGTACAGGTCGCGGTCGGACAGCTCGACCTCGGGCTTGAGCAGACCGCGCTCGATCGCCTGGCGGCGGATCGCCTCGCGGTCCATGCCGCGGCCGTCGTCGCTGATGCGCAGCACGACTTCGGTCGCGTCGCGGCTGACCGCGATCGAGACCGTGCCCTCGGCCGGCTTGCCGGCGGCGACGCGGTCGTCGGGCTTCTCGATGCCGTGCGCGAGCGCGTTGCGCAGCATGTGCTCGAACGGCGCCTTCATGCGCTCGAGCAGGTTGCGGTCCATTTCGCCCTGCGCGCCGTCGACCTTGAGCTGGGCGCGCTTGCCGACGTCCTGCGCCGCTTGGCGCAGCGTGCGGCGCAGGTTCGGCACGAGCGAGTCGAACGGCACCATGCGCGTGCGCATGAGGCCTTCCTGCAACTCGGAGCTGACGCGCGACTGCTGCAGCAGCAGCGTTTCGGACTGGCGCGTCTGGTCGTCGAGCAGGCCCTGGATCGAGACCAGGTCGGACACCGATTCGCCGAGCGCACGCGACAACTGCTGCAGCTGCGAGAAACGGTCCAGTTCGAGCGGATCGAACACGCCGTCCTCGTGTTGCTCGCGCTGGTAACGCGCGATGATCTGCGCCTCGGTCTCGATCTCGAGCTTGCGCAGCTGTTCGCGCAGGCGGCTGACGGTCTGCTCGAACTCGACCAGGTTGAAGCGGAACGTGGAGATCTGCTGCTCCAGGCGCGAGCGGTAGATCGACACCTCGCCAGCGTAGTTGACCAGCGAGTCGAGCAGGTCCGAACGCACGCGGATCATTTCCTGCGGCGCGTGCGGGGCGTCCTCGCGATCCATCGCGGTAGGCTGGCGCGCAGCGGGCCGGGCGGCCGCCACCGGCTCCGCCGGAGTGGCTGACACCTCGGCGTCGGAAGGCCGCGGCGCGGCCTCGACCGTCGCGACGTCGACCGGCGCAGCAGCCGGCATCTCGCCGGCGACCAGGCTCTCGAAGCGCGCGATGGCGTTCAGCGGCATCGCGATCGCGCGGCGCTGCGCGACGCGCTGCACGAGCACGTGCAGGCGGTCGAAGCCGCGTTCGAGCGACTCTACCGCAACGCGGTCGAGTGCGACGCGGCCTTCGCTGACCGCGTCGACGAGCGACTCCATCGCGTGGCTCAGGTCGCCGATCGGCGCCAGGCCGGCCATGCGCGCACCGCCCTTGAGCGTGTGCAGGTCGCGCTGCAGGCCTACCAGGTGCTCGCGCTCGTGCGGCGACTCGCGCAGGCCGGCGACCAGCGTGTCGGCGTGGTCGAGGATGTCGGCGCCTTCCTGCGCGAAGATGTCCAGCAGGTCGTCGTCGACGTCGGCCAGTTCGAGCGCGCCATCGGGCTGCGCATCGTCGGCAAGTGGCGGCGCCTCGCCGCCGGCCAGCGCCGGATGAAACACAAAAGGCGTCGCGTCCGCCATCACATCGGCGATCCGGCTATCGGAGGGCAGCGACACCTCGGGGGCGGACTCGGGTACGCCGGGCTGCACGGCGTCGGCCGGCGGCACTTCCTCGTCCCGCGCCGCGCCGACCACGGCATCCTGCGCTGCCGCGTCATCGCCCTGCCACGGCGGCATGACGTCGCCGCTTGCTGGCTCGGCCACCACGGTGGACGGCGGCACATCGCCGATCTCGTCCGCGCGCTCGATCGGGTTGGCGTCGTCGGCCGTCGGGACCGGCGACACGTCCGCCGTCGCGGATGCCGGCAGCTCGCCTGGCCACACGAACGCCGGCGTGGCCACCGGCGCATCGACGGTCAACGAGACATCGTCCGCGCCGGAATCCCCGATGGCGTCGACAGCGGACTCGGCCGGCTCGCCTTCATCGACTGCCACGACAGCTGGCATCTCCGCGTGGTCGGGCGACGTCGACGCATCGGACGCAGGCTCTGCCGTGGACAGGGTCGGCGGCTCGTCGCCGGCAAGGACCCATTCGCTCGACTCGGCGACCGCCATGGCGTCGCCAAGTACCACGGACTCGTCGAGTGCAATGGAGTCGAGTGCAATGGAACCGTCGGCCGCCGCGGGCTCCTCGATGATCAGGCCAGCGAGCCCGCCTGCCGGCAGAGTCGACGGCGCGTCCTCGGACGCGGCCTCGAAGCCCTCCAGCGCATCAACGACGTCCGCCTCATACGCGGGCAGCTCGCCAAGAATCGAGGCAAAGACATCGTCGTGCGGAACCGCCGGCGCATCCTCCTGATCGCCGCCCGGCAGGCTCACCTGCTGGTCGAGGCCAGCCAGGGCAGCGGCCAGCTCGTCGTCGGAGGCCAGCACGTCGAGCGTCGGCAACCCGGCATCGGCCAAACCCTCGACCTGCAGCCAGTCCTCGGCCGTTTCGACCGTGGCAGGCTGCGGCGGGACCTGATCGTCCGCGTCAGCGGCCGCATCCGACAGGGCCGCATCGTGCGGCGCGCCCGCCTCGTCCCACACCGGAAAGGCCGGTTCGGGCAGCGCGTCGCGCAGCGCGGCGACGCGCGCGGCGAGCGCGCCCGATTCGGGCAACCGGCCTGCGCGCGCCTCGAGGCACCGCATGACCTCGCGGGTCAGCGCGGCGGTCTCCTGCAGCGCGCTGACGCCGTCGGCCGACGGCGGCTCGCCGCTGCCACGCAAACGCTTGATGTAGCTTTCCAGCGGTGCCAGCACGTTGCCGATGGTCGGGATGTCGACCATCGCGATGGCGCCATTCAACGTGTGCACGGCGCGCAGCAATGCCTCGCTGGCCGGTGCTGGCGACACCACAAAGGCGGCCAGGTAGTCGTCGATCGTGCCAAGGTGGGCAGCGACCTCCGCTTGCAGGATGTCGAACAGGACGGGGTCGATGTTCGGCAGCGGGCCGGCAGTCAGGCCGGATACCTCGGCCGATCCGGCCTCGCCTGCGAGGTTGCCGGTGCCCTGCACTTCGCCGTCGAACGCCGGCAGCGTGGAGGGCGCGACCGGCACGCGACGGCGCACCGTGCGGCGCACGGTGCGCGTCGTGGCGGTGCGCTCGGGCACCCACGCCTCCTCGCCGGCCGCGAGGCGATCGGCGGTGTGCATGATGCCGGCGATGTTCGCGCTGCCGCCGGTCTCACCGCGCAGCGCGCCGAGCAGGACCGGGATCGCCGCGACGGCATGTTCGACCAGCGCCACGACGGCGTCACCCGGCGCCACGCTGCGGTCGAGCACGTGGTTGAGCAGGCTCTCGACCTTCCAGCTGAATTCGCCGAGCGCGAGCGCGCCGACCAGACGGCCCGAGCCCTTGAGCGTGTGGAACGCGCGGCGGATCGGCTTGAGCTCGTCGAGGTTGCCGGGGTCGCGCTGCCACTGCGGCAGCTGGCGACGCAGGTTGACCAGCTCGTCCTCGACTTCCTCGATGAAGACTTCGCGGATGTCGTTGTCGATCTCCTCGCCTGCCGAGCCGTCGAAGCCGGCCACCAGCGCGTCGTCGACCGGCACCTCTTCCTCGATCTCCTCCTCGACCTCGATCCAGGCGGTCGCGGTGTCGGCTTCGGCATCGACGCCGGTCTCGGCCAGGCGCAGGCCGGCGAGGTCCTGGCCGGCCGGCAGCGGCGTGCGCGCCTCGCCGACGACGAGGTCATGCAGATCGCGGCCCGGCAGCATCTCGACGATCGGCAGGCGTGTCTCGGCCGCTGCGTCGAATGCTGCGGCAGGCGCCGGCGACTCGCCGCCGCCGTCCCGCGCCGGCTCGGCCGTGGCCGGGCCGAAGCCGGCCAGCGGCGCCGGTGCCGCCAGCGCGCTCGCCGGCAGCTCGACCGCCGGCAGCGGCGCCAGCGCGACCGCCGGCGGCAGCGGCCAGTAGCCGAGCGCGTCGAGACTGTCGCGCGCGACTTCGAGGATGCGGTCGCGATGGCGGCGCTGTTCACGCGTCGCTTCGAGGAAGTATTCGACCGCGGCCAGCGCATCGGCGAGCTTGTCCATCTGCTCGGCGGTCGGCACGCGCTTGTGCGCGAGCAGCTCCACTTGCACGAAGCGCACGATCGCCGTCATCAGCTCGGATGCGTCGTTCAACCCGAGCATGCGCAGCGCGCCGATGATTTCCTCGAGCAGGCGCGGGATCTGCTCGACGCGCTCGTGCGCCCACGGCGACTCGATGAACGCGATGATGTCCTGCTTGGCCTGCTGCAGGTTGACCGCCGCCTCGCGCATCAGCGTGTCGACGATCTTGCGGACCTCGGCCTTCGGCAACGCCAGCGTACCGTCGCTTTCGTCGGCTTCGTCGCCTGCGCCGAGGCGTTCAATGTGGTCGTCGAGCGAGGCCTCGACGTAGAGCAGCGCTCCGGCGACGTCGAGCAGCGCCCCCTCGTCGACCGGCCGCTGGTGGCGCGCCATGTCGCGTATGACATCGCGCTGCTCGCCGACGACGCGCCGTGGCACGCCGAGCCCGAGCATGCCGAGCGTATCGCCGACACGGTCGAGCACCTCGACCTGCGCGGTCAACTCGCCGGCTTCGGAACTGCCACTGCGCAGGAAGATGTCGAGCACCTCCTTGACGCGCAGCAGGTCCTCCTTGATCGCGGCCGAGACGGTGCCGAGCAGGCTCTTGTTGTGGCCCGTCATCGAGCCTTGGGCGTGCTGCAGCTCGCTGGCGGTCGGCAGCAGCGTGTCGAGGCTGTAGGTGCGCCGGATCTCGTCCGCGCGCGTGGCCGCCGATGGGCGGGTGCCATCCGAATGCGCGATGTAATAGAGCAGGTTCTTGGTCAGTTCGCGCGGCGGCGCGGCGGCGAAGGCCGGCTCGCCGCCACTGGCGAAGCGCGCGATCTCGCGGTCGACGCGACCGAACAACAGCTTGACAGCCACGCTCGCCTCGAGGTCCGCGGCCTCGACCGCCTCGATCACGCCGGCGCCGATCCACCACAGGCGCCGCGCGTCGCTGCCGTGCGAAATCGCGCGCAGGCGGTCGAGCACGTCGACCAGCCGGCGCAGGTGCTCGGCGGCGCCCTCGTCGCGGAACCACTTGAGCAACGCCGCCTGGTAGGCCAGGCGCAGGCGCAGCGCCTGCGCGCGCAGCTCGGCCGCCGGCAGCGGCTGCACGGCACCGGCGGCGGCCGGCGGCAGCGCGACACCGAGATCGGGCGAGAACAGCGACGATTCGGTAAGCAGATTCTCCCCGCGCACCGCACGCAGGTCGTTCAGCAGCGGCAGCAGGACGATCGGAATGTCCTTGTGCCCGCTCTGCAGACGCTCGAGGTAGTCGGGCAGCTGCACCATGCCGCGCATCAGGACGGAATAGCCCTCCTCGCGCTGGCGTACCTCGCCGGCCAGCAGCGCGCTGGCGAGGCGCTCCATGTTCTCCACGACCATCGCCGCGCCGTACAGCTCGACCATGCGCAAGGTGCCCTGCACCTGGTGCAGGTGCGCCGCGCAGGCGTGCATCGGCTCGAGCTCGGCCGGATTGTCGACGTACGCCTCAAGGGCCTCGCGCGCCTGTTCGAGCGTCGCATCGAGCGCCGGCTTGATCCAGCTGAGGGCGGTGAAGTCACCGTCGTCGTGCAGTTTCATGCGGCTTCCCTCGACTCCGACGGCCGGCTCGGTCCGCCCGGCACGCGCAGCGCGTGCGGCTCGCGGATGGATTCATGGTGGGCGGACACTGCCTTCATGCCGTCAGATCATCCCGGCAGCTTGAAGTCCGCGACCGAACGACGCAGGTCCGAGGCGAGCTGGGCGAGGTTGCCGATCGACTCCGCCGTCTGGCTGGCGCCAACCGAAGTCTGCGAGGTGATCTCCTGGATCACGTTCATCGTCGCGGAAATGTTGGTCGCGGCGGCAGACTGCTGCTGGGCCGACTTGGAGATGCCTTGAATCAGCGCCGCCAGGTTGTTCGACACCGTTTCGATCTCGCCCAGCGCGTGGCCGGCGTCCTCGGCCAGGCGCGCACCGGACACCACCTCGGAGGTGGTCTGCTCCATCGAGCTGACCGCTTCGTTGGTGTCGGACTGAATCGTCTGCACCAGCGTTTCGATTCGCTTGGTCGCGCCGGCCGAGCGTTCGGCGAGGCGCTGCACTTCGTCGGCGACGACCGCGAAACCGCGGCCCGCCTCGCCGGCCGAGGCGGCCTGGATCGCCGCGTTCAGGGCGAGGATGTTGGTCTGCTCGGCAATGTCGTTGATCAGTTCGACGATCGAGCCGATCTCCTGCGACGACTCGCCCAGGCGCTTGATGCGCTTGGAGGTTTCCTGGATCTGGTCGCGGATCGAGTCCATGCCGGCGATCGTCTGGCGCACGACCTGCGCGCCGTTCGCGGCGATCTGCACCGAGCGCTGCGCGACCTCGGCGCTGTCGGTCGAGTTCTTCGACACGGTGTCGATCGACATCGCCATGTCGTTGATCGCGACCGAGGCCGAGCTGATCTGGCGCGCCTGGTGCTGCGCCGCCTCGGCCAGGTGCATCGCGGTCGCCTGCGTCTCCTGCGCGGCCGCCGACACCTGCACGGCGGTCTCGTTGATCGTCGTCACCAGCGAGCGCAGCGCCTCGACCGCGAAGTTGACCGAGTCGGCGATCGCGCCGGTGATGTCCTCGGTGACGGTCGCCTTGACGGTGAGGTCGCCTTCGGCCAGCGAGCCCATCTCGTCGAGCAGGCGCAGAATCGCGTCCTGATTGCGCTGGTTCAGTTCGGTGGTGTGCTGGAAGCGGCGCTGTTGCTGGCGGATCAGGTTGACGCTCAGGAACAGCAGCAGCAGCAGGGCACCGACCGCCGCGACCGCGCCCCAGATCGGGTTCGGGAACAGGCGCTTGCGCGGCAGTTCGTCGATGCGCTGGGCGACGTTGACCGCGCGCAGCAGCACGCTCTGGCTGTCGGTGAAGCTGGCGTCGGCGGCGTCCTTGACCTCTTCGAGGCTGCCGGCGGCGTCGAGCAGCGTCTTCACGGGCTCGCCGGCCGCCGCCCACTGCGCGGCGACGTCGGTGACGATCTGCTTGGCGTTGGCGTTGTCGAGCGGACGGATGTTGAGCTCCGGCGCGCCCTCCAGCATGCCCTTGACGACCGTCTGGTACAGGCGCGAGTCGCGCTGCAGGCCGTCGGCGGATGGCTGCGTGTCGGTACCGCCGGCGAGGATCTTGGTAACGCGGCCGCCCATGCGGTCGGCCAGCTGCATCTGGCGCGAGGCGATGTAGACCTGCGAGGCGCTGGCGTTGCGGTCGGTGAGGATGTTGACGACCTCGCTCATGCGCGAGTTCAGCGCCGACAGGCGGTCACCGAAGTCCTTCGCGCTGGCGGTGGCGCCGAGCACGGCGTCCTTGTTGTCGAGGATCTTCTTGGCATCCTTCTGTAGCTGCGCCCAGGCCTTGGTCAACAGCGCCAGCTCGCTCGCCACCCCGGCCGCGTCCGCATAGGCGGGCATGCCGGTCTTGGCATCGCCGCTGTTGAGGTTGCGCACGTAGAGGTCGATGTTGCCGCGCGTGCTCTCCAGCTCCTGGAAGGCCAGCTCGTTGCCGCTGGCCGCTTCCGAGGCGTACTTGGACAGCTGCTGCGAGAGCACCTGGATCTTCGTCGTGTAGCCGACCGCCTGGCGATCCTGCTCGTTCTTGAAGTACAGGTAGACGAAATCGACGATCGCGAAGACGAAAAGGATCGCGAGCAGGCCGAACAGCACGGTATTCGTGCCGCCGCGTTCGCGTCCGAGTGCACCCGCCGTAGTACTCACGCTTCACCCCCTGTTGCCCGTTTCCGCCGTATGCCGCGGATCATCGTTGCGGTCGCCGTCATGCCGCGGCCTGCTGGAACTGCGCACTGCGCGTGAGCGCGGCCATGCTGAAGCGGCCCCACAGCACATCGCCAAGTTGCACCTTCTCGCCGACGAAGCGGCCGTACTGCTCGTCGGCCTCGCCGACCGCGGCGGCGAGCTGTTCTTCGGAAAAACTGCGCTGGCCGAGCACCTCGTCGACCAGCAACCCGACGCTGCCGCCGTGCTGGCGCACCAGCAGCACGCGCGTGCTGTCGCTGGTGGCGCTGCGGCCGGCGCCGATGAAATCGCGCAGGTCGATCACGGGCACCAGGTTGCCGCGCACGTTCGCCACGCCGAGCAGCCAGCTGCGGGCGCCCGGCACGGCGGTCAACGCCGGTACGGTCAGGATTTCGTTGACTTCGGCGATGCTGCTGACGAAATGGCGGTCGCCGATGCGGAAGCCGATGCCGCGCCACAGGCCCGGGGCGTCGATCTGCTCGGGAGCACCGGCGACGTGCGCAAGGCTGCGCCGCTCGTACTCGACGAGCACCTCGAACGGGGGAGCGGAGAAATCCTGACTGGCCATGTCAACGGGTCGTCCGGGCGAGTGGCGGGGCCGGCGCACGCGAGGGCGGCGCCGTGGTGGCGGAGCGCAGGCCGGCGCGGCCTTGCGACGGAACCTGGGTGTTGCGCTTGGCAGCCATTTCCTCCCCTCGATCGAATGGCGCTCGCCTATTTCGCGTCCACATGGCGCCGGATCGCGCCAAGCAGCTCCTCACGCGTGAATGGCTTGGTCAGGTACTGCTCGGAGCCGACGATGCGCCCGCGCGCCTTGTCGAACAGGCCGTCCTTCGACGACAGCATGATCACCGGCGTGTTGCGGAACATCTGGTTGTTCTTGATCAACGCGCAGGTCTGGTAGCCATCCAGGCGCGGCATCATGATGTCGACGAAGATGATCTGTGGCTGCTGGTCGGAGATCTTCGACAGCGCCTCGAAGCCGTCGGTGGCAGTGACCACCTCACAGCCCTCCTTGCGCAACAAGGTCTCGGCGGTTCGACGAATCGTCTTCGAATCATCGATGACCATGACCTTGATGCCGCTGAGGTCAGCCTCTTTCGTGTCGTCCACCTGGATCCCCCTGCCACTTCGATCACCATACCGGTCGGCTTCGCCGCCGGTGCGGGCGGGCCCCGTTCCTGCCAGCGCCGCACCGGACATGCGGCGCCCGTTGCGGCCTCGACGCGCATTTCGCACTGCCGGGCTCGCCTTATCCAATATCGTCGGCAAAGCTGTCAAGCCGTTGCCGCCGCGACACGGACGCCCCTGCGGGATCGCGGCGATTCCGGCGCCACTTGTCCGGAAGTGTAGACCAGCGCAGGCCCGCACGGGTGCGACGCGGATCGCGCTTGTGACCGCGACGGGCGCGGCAGGCCGTCGCGCGCGACCGGCCCCCGTACGGGGCCGCCGCGCCGGCGGCACGCCGGAAACGTGCCGCAGGCCCTTTCTCAACCTCCGGCTGGTTGGCGACAATGGCCGCGCCGCGCCACTATCCTGCCCGGCCGCGCCCAACGGATGACCGCATGCCCCGCACCCTTGCCGTACTGATGGATCCGATCGCGCGGATCCGCCCGAAGAAGGACACCACGCTGGCGCTGCTGCTCGAGGCACAGCGCCGCGGCTACGCGCTGTCGTACATGACCCACGGCGACCTCGCCGTGCGCGACGGCGCCGCGTGGGCGCGGCTCGCGCCGCTCACCGTGCGCGACGACGCGCACGACTGGTTCACGCTCGGCGAGGCGCACTGGCGCGCGCTCGGCGGCATCGACGTCGTGCTCGCGCGCAAGGACCCACCGGTCGACGTGCAGTTCGTCTACGACACGATGGTGCTGGAACTGGCGCAGCGCGACGGCGTGATGGTCGTCAACGACCCGCGCGGCCTGCGCGACGCCAACGAGAAGCTGTTCTCGCTGCAGTTCCCGCAGTGCTGCCCGCCGACCGCGATCGCGCGCGACGTGGCCGAGCTCAAGCGCTTCGTCGCCGAGCACGGCGAGGTCGTGCTGAAGCCGCTCGACGGCATGGGCGGGCGCAGCATCTTCCGCTCACGCCACGGCGATGCGAACCTCAACGTGATCCTGGAGACGCTGACCGGCTACGGCCAGGCGTTCACGATCGCGCAGAAGTTCATCCCCGAGGTCAGCGCCGGCGACAAGCGCATCCTGATGATCGACGGCGAGCCGGTGCCGTACGCGCTGGCGCGCATCCCGCAGGGCGACGACTTCCGCGGCAACCTCGCCGCCGGCGGCAAGGGCGTGGGCGTGCCGCTGTCCGATCGCGACCGCTGGATCGCCGGCGAGGTCGGCCCGGAACTGCGCCGCCGTGGCATGCGCTTCGTCGGCCTGGACGTGATCGGCGACTGGCTGACCGAGATCAACGTGACCTCGCCGACCTGCGCGCGCGAGCTCGACGCGCAGTTCGGGCTCAACATCGCCGGCCTGCTGTTCGACCGCATCGAGGCGGACCGCGCATGAGCGCAGCCACCGGCGCGAGCCTGGACCGGCTCGGCGTCACGCTGCTGTTCTCGGTCGTCGCGCACGCCGTGCTCGCGCTCGGCCTGACGTTCGAGTTCGAGAAGCCGGCGCCGCGCCTGCCGTCGCTCGACGTGATCCTGGTGCAGTCGGCCAACAGCGAGAAACCCGAAAAAGCCGATTTCATCGCGCAGGCGCGCAACAGCGGCGGCGGCAATGCGGACAAGGCGCACCGCCCGTCGCAGCCGGTGTCCAGCCCGCTGCCCAAGCCGCAGCCGGGCGAGGCGCCGGTCCCGCTCGAGGACGGCGCGCCACGGCCGACGCCGCCGAGCGCGGTCGAGCGCCTGACGCAGAAGCGCTCGAACTTCAGCGTCGCCACCGACCGCGCCACGCCCGAGGCGCGCGACCAGCCGGTCGAACGCGAGCTGGAAACCGAGCAGCGCCGGCTCGAGATGGCCCGTCTCGCGCAGGAGATCCAGCGTGAGGCCGAGCAGTACGCCAAGCGCCCGAAGAAGAAGTACATCTCGGCCAACACCGAGGAGTACGAGTTCGCCGCCTACATGCGCGCCTGGGTCGCGCGCATCGAGCGCATCGGTAACCTGAACTATCCCGACGAGGCGCGCCGGCGCCAGTTGCACGGGCAGCTCGTGCTGACCGTCGGCCTCGATCGCAGCGGCAAGGTCAAAAGCATCGACGTGATCCAGTCCAGCGGCCACAAGGTGCTCGACGACGCCGCGATCCGCATCGTGCGCCTGGCCGAACCGTTCCCGGCGCTGCCCGAGAGCAAGGAAAAGGTCGACGAGCTGTACATCTCGCGCACGTGGCAGTTCCTGCCGGGCGACATCCTGCGCAACCGGTGAGGCAGCAACCGGGAGGCGATTTCGAGGCGCTATCGTGCTCTGTCGAGCATCGCGCCGGCACTCGCCCATCGGCCGGCAAGGCCAGGACAGTCGTCGCGCCGCCGCGGCCGCGGGGCTTCACGCAACGCTAACGCGCCACACGCTCCGGCGGCCGCATCGCCGCACGGCACCCCGAGTACAATCCCCCCCCATGGCCGACCCGATCGTACTCACCAACCAGCTGCTGATCGCGATGCCGACGCTGCGCGATCCGAACTTCGCGCGCGGCGTGACGTTCGTGTGCCAGCACGGCGCGGAAGGCGCGATGGGGCTGCTGATCAACCGCCTGTCCGAGTATCGCCTCGGCGACGTGCTGGCGCAGATGGGCATGCATTCGGACCTCGCCGAGGTGGTCGACGCGCCGGTGCTGATAGGCGGCCCGGTGCAGCCCGAGCGCGGCTTCGTGCTGCATTCGCCCGGCGGCGAATGGGAGTCCTCGTTCCGCATCTCCGAGCACGTCTGCGTGACGACCTCACGCGACGTCCTCGTCGCGATCGCCGCCGGCAAGGGGCCGCGCCACGCGCTGGTCGCGCTCGGCTATTCGGGCTGGAGCCCGGGCCAGCTCGAGCAGGAACTGTGCGAGAACCACTGGCTGGTCGCGCCGGCGACCGAGCGCGTGCTGTTCGAGACGCCGCTCGAGGAGCGCTGGGAGGCCGCTGCAGGCCTGGTCGGCGTGAACCTGATGCAACTGGCCAACTATGCCGGCCACGCCTGAGTCCGGCGCGTCGGCCGGCTCCGACAGCATCCTCGCCTTCGATTGCGGCACCCGCCTCGTCGGCGTCGCCATCGGCAACCGCCTGACCGCCAGCGCGCGCGCGCTGACCGTGCTGCCGGCGGGCGACTGGGCGCGCCTGGACGCGCTGGTCGCGGACTGGCGCCCGGGGCACTTCGTGGTCGGCCTGCCGCTCGCGCTCGACGGCGGCGAGCAGCCGATGACGCGCGCCGCGCGCGCGTTCGCGGCCGAACTGCAGCGCCGCTACGGCGGCGCGGTGCACCTCGTCGACGAGCGCCACACCTCCAACGAGGCTGCGCGCCGCTTCGCCGCGCAGCGCGCGCGCGGTACGGCCAAACGCAAGGACGCCGCGGCGATCGACGCGCTGGCGGCGCAGATCATCCTCGAAGCGTGGCTGGCCGACGCGGCCGGCGCGTGAACGTCCCTTCGCCTGCCCGGAACCGTCCATGTCCGACCCGCAAATCGACGCCCACGGCCGCCTGCGCCACCTGCTGACCCTCGACGGCCTCGGCCGCCCGCGCCTGACCGCCCTGCTCGACCGCGCCGCCGCGCTGCGCGAAGCGGCCCGCGCCGGCCACCTGCCGGCGCTGCTGGCCGGGCGCACGGTCGTCAACCTGTTCTTCGAGCCGTCCACGCGCACGCGCACGAGCTTCGAGCTCGCCGCGCGCCGGCTCGGCGCGCTGGTCGTCAATTTCGACATCGCCAGCTCCTCGACCAGCAAGGGCGAGACGCTCGAGGACACGCTGGCCACGCTCGAGGCAATGGACAGCGACGCGTTCGTCGTGCGCCACAAGGAGAACGGCACGCCGGCGCGGCTCGCCGCGCACGCGCGCCGCGCCGCGGTCCTCAACGCCGGCGACGGCAACCGCGCCCACCCGACCCAAGGCCTGCTCGACCTGCTCACGATCCGCGACCACAAGGGCCGCATCGACGGCCTCACCGTCACGATCTGCGGCGACGTGAAGCACTCGCGCGTCGCGCGCTCGGACGTGCACGGCCTGGCTGCGCTCGGTGCCGGCGACATCCGCCTGTGCGGCCCGTCTGCGCTGCTGCCGGCAGCCACCGAATTCCCCGGCTGCGCGGTCGGCGACGACTTCGACGCGGCGATCGCCGGCGCCGACGTCGTCATCATGCTGCGCATGCAGAAGGAGCGCATGGAGACGCTGCCGGGCCTCGACGAAGCCGACTACTTCGCGCGCTACGGCCTCGACCGCGCGCGCCTCGCACGCGCGCGGCCCGAAGCGATCGTCATGCACCCAGGACCGATGAACCGCGGCATCGAGATTGCGCCGGAGGTGGCCGACGGCGCGCAGTCGGTGATCCTCGCGCAGGTCGCCAACGGCATCTTCGCGCGCATGGCGGTGCTGGCGGAGCTGTTGCAGCACTGACACGTCGGCGCCCCGCAGCCGCGGGCGCGCGGCGCATCGGGCCGGCCGCGCGCAGTGCGCGCGGCCAGCCTACCCGCGCGGATCGAGCAGCAGGTCCAGCTGCAGGCGCTCGCCGAGACCGGCGGCCGCATTCTCGCGCCGCCAGATCGCCAGCACCGCCTCCGGCTCGACGCAGCGCTCGCGCGTGCCGTCGCGGCGCAGCACCGTGATCGCCGGGTACCACTGGCGCAGCCAGCGCAGGTAGTCGAGCGGCGCGCTGCCGGAAGCACGCTCGATCGCCCACGGATGGAACTCGCTGAGCAGGATCGGCCTGAAGCGCGCGAGATTGCGCTCCAGGCCGCGCAGCGCGCGCGGCTCCAACCCGGTGACGTCGATCTTGACCAGGTCGAGCCGGTCGAGCGCGCCGAGCGCCTCGTCGAGCGCGACCGCCGGCACCGTCACGCTGCAGCCCTGCGCCTCGCGCAGGCGCTCGCCGGCCGCCGCCGGCACGGCGCTGTTCGAGGTGCTCGGATGCGTGCGCAGCTCGAGCGTGTCGGTATGGTCGGCGGCGGCCGCGGCGATGATTTCGACCTGCGCGTAGCCGTTCGCCTGCGCCGAGCGCGCGAGCAGCGCGCGGTTGCGCGCGAGCGGCTCGACCGCGATCACGCGGCCGTGCGCGCCGACCAGGCCGGCCGCGAGCAGGCTGAACACGCCGATATTCGCGCCAATGTCGAGCATCGTGTCGCCAGGCCGCAGGCACTCGCGCAGCGCGCGTTCGACGTGCGGCTCATGTGCGGTGCCGGCGAGCAGCGGCGCGCCGATCTGCGCGTCGTTCGGATCGACGTACAGGACGAGGCCGTGGCGCTCGAGCCGGGCCGGCGGCGACGCCTCGTTGACGACGACCCAGCGTCGGCCGTGCCAGCCCGGCCCGGCCGCGCCGTCGTCGAACGCGGCGAGCAGGCGCAACGCCGGATGGCGCGCGAGCCGCTCGCGCAGCGTCGCCTCCGCCAGCGCGTGCATCTCGAACACCGCGCGCCGGCGCCAGAGCAGGCGGCGCAGCGGATTGAGCCAGCCGTTCGGGGTCGCGGCGAACAGGCGGCCGCGCAGGCTGGCGTCGCCGCCGGACACGAACTGGAACACCGCCGCGCCGCCCGGCGCGAGCACGCGGAAGAATTCCTCGACGTAGCCGGCCGCGAGCACGGCGGGGATGTGTTGCAGCGTGATGTGCGAGAACACGAAATCGACGCTGGCGTCGGCGATGCGCTCGAGCCGCGGCGAGGCGTTCTCGCGGAACTCGACGTTGCCGATGTCGGCATTCAGCGCCTGCGCGGCCTGCACCATGCTGGCCGACACGTCGACGCCGATGACGCGGCGGAAATGCTTGGCCAGCGCGCGCGACAGGCGCCCGGCGCCGCAGCCGAAATCGAGCGCGAGGTCATGCCCGCGCGGAAATCCCGCCGGCGCCAGCGCGGCCAGCTGCGTGTCGATCTCGAGCTGGCCGGTGGCGAAGAACGCCTCGCGCTGCCAGCGCCCGCCGCGCTTGTCCGGCTGCGACAGCACCGCCCACAGCGGATCGTCGTGGCCGAGCGCCTGCCAGACGCGGCGCAGGCGTTCAAGCCGGGAATCGGGAATCGGGACTGGGGAATCGGAAAGACGTGACGCGCTCGATTTCATTGTGTCGTCGCAGGAAGACCGCTCCTGCTGCTTGCGATTCCCGAGTCCCAATTCCCGATTCCCGGCTTTCAAGTCTCAAGCAGCTCGACGCCGTCCAAGCCCTGGCTCAGCGTGTGCGCGTCGCCACCCTGCGCCAGCTTGATGCGCAGGCGCACCTCGTTGGCCGAGTCGGCGTGGCGCAGCGCGTCCTCGTAGCTGATCTCGCCGGCCTGGTACAGCTCGAACAGGCTCTGGTCGAACGTGCGCATGCCGAGGTTGGTCGACTCCTTCATCACGTCCTTGAGCTTGTGGATCTCGCCCTGGCGGATGTAGTCCTGCACCAGCGGCGTGCCGAGCATGACCTCCATGGCGACGCGGCGCGCCTTGCCGTCCGGGGTCGGGATCAGCTGCTGCGCGACGATGCCCTTGAGGTTCAGCGACAGGTCCATGAACAGCTGCAGGCGGCGGTCTTCCGGGAAGAAGTGGATGATGCGGTCGATCGCCTGGTTGGCGTTGTTCGCATGCAGCGTGCACAGGCACAGGTGGCCCGTCTCGGAAAAGTTGATCGCGTGCTCCATCGTCTCGCGCGTGCGCACCTCGCCAATCATGATCACGTCCGGCGCCTGGCGCAGCGTGTTCTTCAGCGCGTTCTCCCAGCTGTCGGTGTCGATGCCGAGCTCGCGCTGCGTGACGATGCAGCCTTCGTGCTTGTGCACGTACTCGATCGGATCCTCGATCGTGATGATGTGGCCGGTCGAGTTCTGGTTGCGGTAGCCGATCATCGCCGCCAGCGAGGTCGACTTGCCGGTGCCGGTCGCGCCGACGAAGATGATGATGCCGCGCTTGGTCATCGCCAACGACTTGATCACCGGCGGCAGGCTCAGCTCCTCGACCGTCGGGATGCGCGTCTCGATCCGGCGCAGCACCATGCCGACGCAGTTGCGCTGGTAGAAACACGACACGCGGAAGCGGCCGACGCCGGTGACCGAGATCGCGAACTGGCACTCGTGCGTCTTTTCGAACTCCTCGCGCTGCGAGGGCGTCATCACGTTCAGCACCATGTCGCGCGACTGCTGCGGCGTGAGCGCTTCCTGCGTGATCGGCGCGATGCGCCCGTTGACCTTCATCGACGGCGGCACGCCGGCCGTGATGAACAGGTCCGACGCCTTCTTGTGCGTCATCAGTTTCAGGTACGAGGTGAAATCGACGCTGCTCATGGCACTCCCCGCTCGGCTGCCTGCCGGACCGCGCCGATCTTACACCGGGGCCCGCGCCGGCGATGCGAGCACGCGCACGCGGCGCTCACGCATGCCGCCGGAAGTACGCCCAGGCGGCGGCCACGAGGATCAGCGGCGGAACCAGGTTCGCCAGTGCCGGATGGAAACCGTACACGGCGCCGAAGCTGACGATCGCGCGCTGCAGGAAATAGAAGCCGAGCGCGAGCACGATGCCGATGAAGAGGCGCTTGGACAGGCCGCCGCTGCGCAAGGCGCCGAACGCGAACGGCACCGCGCAGAACACCAGCACCAGCACGTTGAGCGGATAGAACACGCGCGTCCACCACACGCCGCGATAGCTCGACGCGTCCTGCTGGTTGCGCTCGAGGTAGGCGATGTTGCGGTCGAGGTCGCGCAGCGGCATGTACTGCGGCTGGATGATGCTGAGCGCGAGCAGGCGCGGGTCCAGGCCCGAGTGCCAAGCCGTCTCGGCCTGCGTGCGGCTGGTCGCGCTGTCGGGACCGAACTCGGTGCGGCGCACGTCGCGCAGGACCCAGTCCTGCGGCGTGTGGATCGCGCTGTTGGCCAGCGACAGCGCGTGCAGGCGGCCGTCCGGCTCGAATTCGAACACGCGCACGCCGTCGAGGTCGACCTGCGCCTTGCCGCCGTGCGTGCGCGCGCGGCGCGCACTGATCACCGTGGTGCCGTCGAGCGCCCACAGCGTGCCGCCCTTGGCCAGCGCGACGTCGCGCGACTTGGCCGCGATCGACAACGCCTGCGCCTTGCGTTCGCCGAGCGGGCCGAGGGTCTCGCCGAGCAGCACGACCAGCACGGTCAGCAGGCCGATGCCGAGCGCGACCGAGGCGCAGATGCGCAGCTTGGACAGGCCGGCCGCGCGCAGCGCGGTCAGCTCGCCGCTGTTGGCCAGGCCACCGAGGCCGAGCAGGCCGCCGATCAGCGCGGCGTAGCCGAACATCTCGTACAGGCGCCGCGGCACGGTCATCAGCACGTAGGTCGCCGCCTTGGTCAGCGTGTACTGGCCCTGGCCGACGTCGTTGAGTTCGGAGATGAACACGCGGAATGCGTCGAGGCTTACGATCACGCCCCAGGTCAGCGCGACCGCGCCGAGCACCGCGATCGCGACCAGGCGATCGACCCGCTTGAAGGCCGGCACGCGCATCACGCCACTCCCGCCGCGCCGCGCGGGCGCTTCAGGCGCTGGCCGCTCCACAGCAGCCACGCCGCGATCGCCAGCGCCGGCAGGTAGACCCACCACAGGCCGAAGCCCATCGCCAGCTTGCCCTGGCTGAGCCAGGCGCGGCCGAGCAGCAGGCCGTTGTAGTAGACCAGCCAGGCCAGCAGCGCCAGCAGCAGGCGCGCATAGCGCGGCTCGCGCGGGCTGGACTTGGCCAGCGGCAGCGCGAGCAGCGCCAGCACCAGCACCGACAGCGGCGCGCCGAGGCGCCAGTGCAGCTCGGCGCGCATGACCGCATCGTCGCTGGCGCGCAGCAGCTCGCCGGTCGACGCGGCGCGCTTGACCGAGGTCGCGCTGTCGTCGGTGGCGGCGTCGGGCAGGCGGATGTCGTTGCGCGCGAAGCGCATCAGGCGGTAGTCGTCCTCGCCGAGCTTGCCCTCGACGCGGAAGCCGTCCTGCAGCGCGATGTAGCGGCCGACGCCGTCGGCGTCGTGGTAGAGGTAGCCGTGGGTGGCGGTGATCACGTCGATGCGCGTCTTGCCGGTGTCCTTGTCGGGCCGCTCGCTCTCGATGAACATGCGCTTGAACTGCGTGCCGTCGCTGGACATTTCGCCGACGTAGATGACGCCATCGCGTCCGGGCAGCTCGACGAAGCGGCCCGGCTCCAGCCCGGCCACGATCAGCGAACGATTCGCCTCCGTCAGCAGCGCCTGCGCGAGGCGGTCGGCCGCCGGCGCGAGCCAGAACGAGACCACGCCCAGCACCAGCGCGACCGGCAGCGCGAACAGCGCGAGCGGGCGCACCTGTCCGCGCAGGTCGAGGCCCGAGGACTGCAGCACGGCCATCTCGCTGTCGCGCCAAAGGCGGCCGTAGGCGAGCAGCACGCCGAGCAGCGTCGCCAGCGGCAGCAGGATGTTCAGCGCGCCGAGCGTGCGCAGGCCGATGAGCGTGAACAGCAGGTCGGCCGGGATGCGCCCGCGCGCGATCTTGGCGAGCAGGTCGGCGACCGCACCGCCGACCATGACCAGCAGCAGGATCACGCTCGCGGCGAGGAAGCTGGCGGCCAGCTCGCGCAGCAGGTAGCGGTCGATCAGGCGCAGGCGCCAGGCAGACGGTGCGCGCGGGGCGGGCGGGCTTTGTCTTAGAATGGATGGCTTCATGCGTGCTGGTTGCGGTGGGAAACGGTCCACGGCGGCGCCTTGCGGCCGCTGCCGGGACGGCTTCGGCCCCCGACACGACCCGCCCAGTGTAACCGCACGCGCCCCGCTCCACGGCGTTCGTCCGCTCGCCGCCGTGGACGCGGGTTCAGCATCGCCCTGGCTACCCTGGAACCACCATGACGCTCAAGTTCAGCACCACCACCGCGGCGCCCGAAAGCACCGCCACGCCCTGCCTCGTCGTCGGCCTGTACGAGGAGCGCGCGCTCAGCGCCGCCGCCGCGCGCGTCGATGCCGCCAGCGGCGGCGCGCTCAGCCGCCTGGTCGCCAGCGGCGACGCCACCGGCAAGGCCGGCAGCAGCACCGTGCTGTTCGGGCTGCCCGGCGTCGCCGCCGAGCGCGTGCTGCTGGTCGGCTTGGGCGAGCGCAAGAAGTTCGACGCCGCCGCGTTCCATCGCGCCAGCAATGACGCGATGCGCGCGCTGAAGGCACTGCCGGTCGCCTCGGCGGTGGCGTGCCTCACCGAACTGGACGTGCCCGGCCGCGACGAGGCGTGGAAGCTGCGCACGGCCGCGCTCGCCGCCGACCAGCAGGCCTACCGCTATACCGCCACGTTCAAGCCGAAGGAAGCGCCGAAGGCGCCCCAGCTGGAGGCCGTCACGTTCCTCGCCGCCGACGCGCCGCGTGCGCTCGCCGAGGCCGAGGCGATCGCCAAGGGCGTGCGCTTTGCGCGCGAGCTCGGCAACCTGCCGCCGAACATCTGCAACCCGTCCTGGATCGCGGCGCAGGCCAGGCAGATCGCCGACGCGCACCCCGGCGTCACGCTCGAGGTGCTCGAGCGCGAGGACATGCAAAAGCTCGGCATGGGCTCGCTGCTCGGCGTCGCGCAGGGCTCGGCCAACCCGCCCAAGCTGGTCGTGCTGCGGTGGAACGGCGGCGGCGCGGCCAAGCCTTACGCGCTGGTCGGCAAGGGCATCACGTTCGACAGCGGCGGCCTCTCGCTCAAGCCGGGCGCCGGCATGGAAGAGATGAAGTACGACATGTGCGGCGCGGCCGGCGTGCTCGGCGCGTTCGTCGCCGCGGTCGATCTGAAGCTGCCGCTGAACCTGGTCTGCGTCGTGCCGGCGGTCGAGAACATGCCCGACGGCAACGCCTACCGCCCGAGCGACATCCTGACCAGCATGTCGGGCCTGACCATCGAGGTGCTCAACACCGACGCCGAGGGCCGCCTGATCCTGTGCGACGCGCTGACCTACACGGCGCAGACGTTCGATCCGGAGGTCATCATCGACGCGGCGACGCTGACCGGCGCCTGCGTGGTCGCGCTCGGCAAGCACGCATCCGGCCTGATGACCAAGGACGATGAACTCGCCGCTCAGCTGCTCGCCGCCGGCGAGGCCACGCACGACCGTGCTTGGCGCCTGCCGCTGTGGGACGACTACCAGAGCCAGCTCGAATCGGGCTTCGCCGACGTCGCCAACATCGGCGGCAAGTACGCTGGCGCGATCACCGCCGGCTGCTTCCTCGCGCGCTTCACCAACGGCCGCCGCTGGGCCCACCTGGACATCGCCGGCACCGCCTGGGACGAGGGCCGCAAGGGCCTGGCCACCGGCCGCCCGGTGCGCCTGCTGACCCAGTACCTGATCGACCGCAGCGCCTGACCATGACCCACGGCGAGCTCCAGCAGCGCAAGACCCAGGCGATCGCGGCCGTGTTCGGGATCAACCTGGTCTTCGGCGCGCTGCTGGCGATGCTGTATCCGGACCTGGCCAACCCCGACGCCGCGCCGGCCGCACTCGCCGCCGCGCGCGGCAGCGGCCTCAACATCGGCTACGAGATCGCGATCCTGATCGCCTGCTTCGTCTGGCTCGGCTTCGATTCGCGCCAGCTCGAGATCCGCCGGCCGTGGTGGCTGAACGTCGGCGTCGTGCTGCTGACCTCGGTGTTCGTGCCGTACTACCTGTACAAGACGCGCCCGGCCGGGCAGCGCGGCCAGGCGATCCTGAGCTTCTTCGGCATCGTGTTCGGCAGCCTCATCGCGATGATGACCGGCATGTTCCTCGGCCTGCTGCTGCACGGCGCGCCGGCCACGCAGCCGGGGATGTGACGATGCCGCGCGCCGACTTCTACCTGATCGCCAAGCCGCGCTTCCGCGCCGAGCCGCTGCGCCTCGTTTGCGAGCTGGCCAAGCGCGCGTTCGCGGCCGAGCAGCCGACGCTGATCCTGACCCGTTCGCAGGACCAGGCCGAGGCGCTCGACGAGCTGCTGTGGGCGTTCGACGAAGACGCGTTCATCCCGCACCAGCTCGCCGGCGACGACGACGACGCGATCACCGCGGTGCTGATCGTGCCGCCCGGCGTCGCCGCGGCCGACCGCCCGCTGGTCATCAACTTGCGCGACGAATGCGCGCCGGGCCTGTTCGAGCGCGTGCTGGAGGTCGTGCCGGCCGACGAGGCCGAACGCGCCGGCTCGCGCGAGCGCTGGAAGACCTACAAGCAGGCCGGCTTCGAGGTCAACAAGTTCGATATGTAGGGAAGCCGGGATTGGAGATTGGGGAAAGCCCGTCTTCGGCCCCCTGCCTGCGTCCTGCGCGCGCAGGCGGGCCTCCCCGTCGCCGCGACAGTCCCGAAAATGCCAGGTCGGGATTCATGCGTCGCCTGGCACCAACGTGCATGAGCCGGCCTTGTCGGGCGGGTTCCCGGCCATGCGCCGCAAGTGCCGGCCGGCTCTGACTCATGCATGGCTACGGCTCGACCGCCAAGGGCATGGCCAGCGACTCACGCGTGCCGTGCAAGACGATGTGTGGCGCATCTCCATCAACCTCGACCCACGACAGCGAGAGCTGCGGCGCCATGGCGGCACTCCAGGCTCCGGCTGCTTCCGAACCGTCACGGGCGCGCAGCAGCAGGCGTACATGCGACGCCGCACCGACGATCAGCCGCTGCACCAGCAATCGATCACCATGACCGGCATCGACGATCCACGCCGTCTCGATCCGTCCTCGCGATGCGCCGCCACCCAGATCGAGGCCAAGCTCGACCGCATGGTCGGGCCACTCCACCACGCCCCCTGGCGCCGTCCCTGCGAAGTCGACGTCGGCCTCCTGCCCGAACCCGTCACGGAACAGGACCAGGGTATCGGTGTCGCTTGCCGCGACACCTTGCGGCGCGGCGACGGTGACCTCGTAGCGCGCGAACGGATCGGTGGCGCCGGCCAGTACCGAAATGCTGACCAGCCAGCTACGGCTTCGTCCTGGCGCAAGTCCGAGACCTGTTGCGGTCAGCGGGCCGGTTCCGCTCGCCCGATCGCACGGCGCGCCGTCATCGCCGAAGCACCACCAGCGGGCCTGCGTCGAATCGAGCGACATGGACCAGGTGTCGAACAGGTCGATCCCGGTCGCGATGCCATCGCCCGTATTGGTCAATGTCACCACGTAGTCCAGCACCTGGCCGTAGCGCGCATAGTCCACCGCGTCGTCGACCGTCAGCACCAGTTGCGGAGCCGGCGTCGTGCAGGTGATCTCGATGTCGTCAACAGGTCCCGCTACCACGCCGACCGCGTGGGCAATGGTGCAATGCTGGCCGGCTGGCTGCGCTGCGACCGACGCGACGTAGCTGCTGCCCCATGCCAGTCGCGCCGGGAAGGCAAAACGTCCATTGCCCGAGATGGCGACGTCATGGCCGCCATTCAGTCGAAGCGCCAGTCCCTCACTCGCCACACCGGACACCGTGCCGCTGACCTCGAGGCCGACGATGGCGAGCGTGACAGACTTCCCGTCTTGTTCGATCACCGCGTCGAAACGCGTGCCGGCCAGCGAGCCGGCCAGCGATAGGTCATCGAACGCCCCGGTGATCCCGGCCGCGGTCAGCACCGTGTAGGTGGTGCCAAGGAGTGGCGACGCGCCGCCGAAGTCCACACGCAAGGTGCCGCCCAGATGAGCCTCGCCGGCAACCGCCAAGCGGCTCGCCTGCCCGGACTGCGCGGCGGCCACCGCCAGGATTCCGCCCGCCATGTCGAGGGATGCAGCCCGCAGGCTGCCCCATGGCTCCGATGCCGTGCCAGGCGACACCGTGCCGGCATTGCTCACCGCACCGATGTCGCCGATGCCACGCAGGTTCGTGCCAGCATCGACCCGTACGTCCCCGGTCGTGGCGGTGTCGGCGAGTTCCAGATCACCGCGCTGCAAAGTCGTCTTGCCGCTGGTCGAGATCGAGCCGGTCAGCGTATTCCCCTGTCCCGCCGAGGCGGCAATCTTCACATTCGCAGCCTGCAGGGTCCCTCCTAGATTCAGCGGTCCTTGCGCGCCCAGCAAAATGTCGCCGCTGGATTGAACCAGGCTATTCAAGACCAGCCCGTCCCCCGCCTCCATCGATACGGTACCGTCCGACAGCAGTAACCCGGCATGGATGGTCAGCGTGCCCTCGCTCGCCAGCGCCACTGAATCCCGAACGATGGTCATGCTGTCCAACAGCAACAGTAGATCATCGCCCGTCGTTACCGACATTGCGCCATCGACCTGCACGAGAAAGGAGCCTCGTAGCGACACCACGAGCGGCGCATGCGGGGTCAAAGTCCCCGTCGCCGAGGCGCCGTTGGCAAGCCGCAGGTGGCCGAGTTCCGCAGCCTCGATGTATACCCCGCCGGTGAATGCATTGCCCGGGTCGGAGAGGTCGATGTCATGCGGTCCACCGATGGGATTGAACCTGGCGGCGCCCGTGACGCTCACGGCGCCGCTTTGCGAGATTCCACCACTGCCGATCACTAGCAAACTGCCGGATATGGCGCCTTGCCCCAGGATCGTGGCCGCACTGTTGCCCACGGTCGCGCTCGTGCCCACCAACCGCAGGGGACCCAGGAACGTGTTGTCCATCCTGGAGAGGTCGATGGCACCATTCCCTGCAACGAACGATGCCGGGCCGGCCACGCTGAGCCCAGCGAGGGGGGCGATGTCTCCGGTGGCGGTGGTCACCGACAGCGGGCCGGCGATCGCCATCGGGCCGAGCAGCACCACGTTGCCACTGGTGGTCGTGAGCGAGGAGAGATCGACCTGCGCGCCAAACTGGATCAGGCCACTGGTGGAGACCTCCAAAGGAGCCGGCCCGGTCACGGCAGAAGCAAAGGTGATGGCGCCGCCGCCGGTGTCCACCAGCGAAGTCGGGCAAGTCAGTTTGACCACTTCGCCGTAGGTTTGCCCGACTCCGGTCGTCGTCGTGTTGCCGCACAGGTCCAGCGCCATCGCCTGCGCGCACAGCAGAAGACCCAGCATTCCTCCAGCAACCATCGCACGCATCACAGCCCCCCTCGCCCGACGCGTTATCGGTCCGGCCCGATCATACGGTTATCCAGCGGCGCACGTCTCGCCGTGTTCCGCACTGGCCATCGGCTTGCGTTGTCGTTCGGCGCATGCGAATCGACATGGCCCCTCTGCCAGCGCGGGCCAGCTAGTCGGTGCCGAAGTAGCGATCGCCGGCGTCGCCCAGGCCCGGCACGATGTAGCCGTGCTCGTTGAGGCCGGCGTCGATCGCGGCGGTGAAGACCGGCACATCGGGATGGCGCTCGCGCAGGTGCGCGAGGCCTTCCGGGCAGCCGACCAGGCAGACGAAGCGGATCGAGCGCGGTTGCGCCTGCTTCAGCCGGTCCAGCGCGGCGGCGGCGGAATGGCCGGTGGCGAGCATCGGGTCGACCATGATCGCGTCGCGCTCGGCCATGTCGTGCGGCAGGCGGCAGTAGTACTCGACCGCCGCGAGCGTGTGCGGGTCGCGATACAGGCCGATGTGGCCGACGCGCGCGCACGGCACCACCTCGAGCATGCCGTCGAGGATGCCGATGCCGGCGCGCAGGATCGGCACGAACACGAGCTTCTTGCCGTCGATCAGCTGCCCGGTCGCCGGCCCGACCGGCGTGTCGACCGTGACCTCGCGCAACGGCAGCTCGCGCGTGACCTCGTAGGCCATCAGCGCCGCCAACTCGTGCAGCAGGCGCCGGAACGCGGTCGTGCCGGTGGTTTTCGTGCGCAGCAAGGTCAGCTTGTGCTGCACCAGCGGATGGCGGATCACGTGCACGGCGGCGGTCATGGTTCACTCCTGGACGAGGCCGGGCGACGATAACGCAGTTGGGGCGCGCCGCGCGCCCGGCTAAACTGCGCGATTCCCTACCTCGACGACGCGCCTTCGCGCGGCAAGCCAGCGTGCCCATGGACAAGAGCTACGAACCCCGCCAGATCGAATCGAAGTGGTATGCGCAGTGGGAGGCGCAGGGCCTGTTCGCGCCGGCCGGCAGCGGCGAGCCGTACTGCATCCTGCTGCCGCCGCCGAACGTGACCGGCACGCTGCACATGGGCCATGCGTTCCAGCAGACGGTCATGGACGCGCTGATCCGCTACCACCGCATGCGGGGCTTCCGCACGCTGTGGCAGGGCGGCACCGACCACGCCGGCATCGCGACGCAGAAGATCGTCGAGAACCAGCTCGCCGCGCTCGGCCAGTCGCGCCACGACCTCGGCCGCACGGCGTTCGTCGAGCGCGTGTGGGACTGGAAGGAACAGTCCGGCTCGACGATCACGAACCAGATGCGCCGGCTCGGCGCGTCGGTCGACTGGTCGCGCGAGCGCTTCACGATGGACGCGGGCCTGTCGGCGGCGGTCAAGCGCGTGTTCGTGCAGTGGTACCGCGACGGCCTGCTCTACCGCGGCCGCCGCCTGGTCAACTGGGATCCGGTGCTGATGACCGCGGTGTCGGACCTGGAGGTCGACAGCCAGGAGAAGGACGGCTCGCTGTGGTCGATCCGCTACCCGGCGTCCGACGGCGGCGACGGCCTGGTCGTCGCGACCACGCGCCCGGAGACGATGCTCGGCGACGTCGCGGTCGCGGTGCATCCGGAGGACGAGCGTTACCAGCACCTGATCGGCAAGACGCTCAAGCTGCCGCTCACGGATCGCGAGATCCCGGTCATCGCCGACGACTACGTCGACCGCGAATTCGGCACCGGCTGCGTCAAGATCACGCCGGCGCACGACTTCAACGACTGGCAGATCGGCGCGCGCCACGGTCTCGAGCCGATCGTGGTCCTTACCCTCGACGCGAAGATCAATGACAACGCGCCGGAGAAATACCGCGGCCTCGACCGCTTCGCCGCGCGCAAGGCGGTGCTGGCCGACCTCGAGGCGCAGGGCCTCCTGGTCGAGACGAAGAAGCACAAACTGCAGGTGCCGGTCAGCCAGCGCTCGGACGCGGTGATCGAGCCGATGCTGACCGACCAGTGGTTCCTGGACCTCACCCGCGACACGCTGCCGGACGGCCGTCCGGGCGGCAAGAAGGCCATCACCGAACCGGCGCTGGCCGCGGTGCGTGACGGCGCGATCAGGTTCGTGCCGGACAACTGGTCGACCACCTACGACCAGTGGCTGGAGAACATCCAGGACTGGTGCGTCAGCCGCCAGCTCTGGTGGGGCCACCAGATCCCGGCCTGGTACGACGAAGCCGGCAACATCTTCGTCGGCGAGGACGAGGCGGACGCGATCGCGCATGCGCCGGTGCCGCCGGTCGGCGCGCTGAAGCAGGACGAGGACGTGCTCGACACCTGGTTCAGCTCCGCGCTGTGGCCGTTCTCGACCATGGGCTGGCCCAACGCCGGCGAGACCCGCGAGGACGGCAAGGTCGTCGCGAACTGGACGCAGGACCAGGCCTTCCTGCCGAGCGCGGTGCTCGTCACCGGCTTCGACATCATCTTCTTCTGGGTCGCGCGCATGGTCATGGCGACGCAGTACTTCACCGGCAAGGTGCCGTTCCGCGAGGTCTACATCAACGCGATCGTGCGTGATGCGGAAGGCCAGAAGATGTCCAAGTCCAAGGGCAACACGATCGATCCGCTCGACCTGATCGACGGCATCGACCTCGAGGCGCTGGTCAGGAAGTCGACCGCTTCGCTGCTGATTCCGCAGGTGCGCGAGAAGGTCGAAAAGCGCATCCGCAAGGACTATCCGGCCGGCATCCCGGCGGTCGGCGCCGACGCGCTGCGCTTCACGTTCGCCGCGCTGGCGACCTACGGCCGCACGATCAACTTCGACATGAAGCGCGCCGACGGCTACAAGAACTTCTGCAACAAGCTGTGGAATGCGGCGCGCTTCGTGCTGATGAACTGCGAAGGGCCGGGATTCGAGATTCGGGATTCGGGATTCGGAACCGCACCACACAGTGAGGCGGAGAAATGGATCCTGACGCGCCTGTCGCAGACGCTGGCCGAGGTCGAGGCGCAGTTCGCCAGCTACCGTTTCGACCTCGTCGCGCAGGCGCTGTACGAGTTCGTCTGGAACGAGTACTGCGACTGGTTCCTCGAGCTGGCCAAGCCGGCCCTGAACGGCGACGACCAGGCCGCCGCCGACTCGACGCGCCGCACGCTGCTGGTCGTGCTCGAGGCGGTGCTGCGCGCGCTGCATCCGATCGTGCCGTTCATCACCGAGGAAATTTGGCAGGCCGTCGCGCCGCCACTCGGCCTGCAAGGCGCGAGCATCTCCACGCGCGCCTATCCGCGCGCGGCGGACTTCGCCATCGACGAGGCCGCGACCGCCGAGATCGAGTGGCTGAAGGCCGTGCTGAGCCAGATCCGCCGCATCCGCAGCGAGATGAACATCGCCCCGGCCAAGGCGATCCCGCTGCTGTACGCGAACGGCAGCGCCGCCGATCGCGCGCGCCAGGCCAAGTTCGCCGCGGCGATCGCGTTCCTGGCCAAGGGCGAATCGCAGCGCTGGCTCGACGCCGGCGAGGCCGAGCCGGCCGCCGCGGCGGCGATCCTCGGCGAGCTGAAGGTGCTGATCCCGCTGGCCGGCCTGATCGACCTCGAGGCCGAGAAGGCGCGCTTGGACAAGGAGATCAAGCGCATCGAAGCCGAGCTCGCCAAGTCCAGCGCCAAGCTCGCCAATTTCGGCGAGAAGACGCCGCCGGCCGTGGTCGCGCAGGAAAAACAGCGCCAGGCCGACTTCACGACCACGCTGGCCGGACTGCGCGCGCAGCTCGCGCGGCTGTAGAGCCCAGCGCATCCAATCGGGACCGCGAGGCCGGCCGGCTGCGCGGTCCCGCGCCGCGCTTGCGGCTTCCGTCGGCGCCCGATCAGCCGCGCGCGGCCGCGGCCAGGCGCAGCCGGAAACCGAACACCGGCAGCCCGGACTGCGAGAAATCCAGATCCTCCGAACGCACGAAGCCGAGGCGCTCGTACATCGCCCAGGCGACCTGCATCGCGCGCGTCGTGTGCAGCACGACCTCGGCATGGCCGGCGGCGCGTGCGAGCGCGATGCAGGCACGCGTCAGCGCCGTGCCGACGCCGCGGCCGCGGGCATCCGGACCGACGCCGAGCAGGCGGATGCCCGAGGCGTTGCCGACGCGCGTGGCGCTGCCGCCGGAACCGTATTCGGCCATGTTGCCGAAATACACGACGCCGCCAAGCAAGCCGCCCTCCTGTGACACCGCAACCATCACGCGGGCGCGATCGCGCCGCGCGAAGGCGCCGATGTCCGCCAGCATCGCGTAGTAGTCCGGCTGCTCCTGCGGCGTCGGGAAACCTTCCAGTGATGCATACACCTCGACCATCAGGCGGCCGAGTGCGGCGGCCTCGTCGGCGCGCAGGTCACGGATGTCGATCGGTTCGGGCACGGTCAAGTCCGGTCGGTGGGGGAAGATCCATTGTCGCCGCGCCGCGCACGGCGGCCTTGGCCGATGCGCCGCCGTGTTTGTCCGTCGCGCCGGCGCGAACCGGTCCGCCTATGCGTCGGCGTGCCGGCGCCACGCCGACGGCGGCAGGCCGTACTGGCGCTTGAAGGCGCGACTGAAGGCCGCCTCCGACTCATAACCGGCGCGCTCGGCGATGCGCGTGATCGGGGCGCCTTCGGCGCGCAGTTCCTGCGCCGCGAGCGCCAGGCGCCAGCGCAGCAGGTACTGGATCGGCGACTCGCCGACCAGCGTCGTGAAACGTTCGGCCAGCGCCGAACGCGACAGCGCGACCTCGCGCGCCAGCTCGTCCACGCTCCAGGCGCGGGCGGGGGTACCGTGCAGCAACGCCAGCGCGCGCCCCACATGCGCATCGCGCAGGCCGGCCAGCCAGCCGCGGCCATCCGGCGGCAGGCTCGCGGCATGGCAACGCAGCGCCTCGACGAACAGCAGCTCCGCCAGCTTGGCAAGGGTGGACGCGCCGCCGGGGCGCGCCAGCGCGGACTCGTGCACGCCCGCGCGCAGCAGCTCGCGCAACAGCGGGGCGGTCGGGCCATCGCCGACGGCGATGCGCAACATGCGCGGCAACGCCCCGAGCAGCGGCCGCAACAGCGCGCGGTCGCAGGCGACGTAGCCGCAGACGAAACGCGTGACGTCCCCCTCGCCGCCGGCGCGCAACACGCTGCATGGCGCCGCGGCGTCGCCGTCGAACAGGCTGGCCGACTCCACCGGCAGGCGCTGCAGGTCGCTGCCGAGCAGATGCTGGTCGTCGTGCGCGAACAGGATCAGGTCGCCCGCGGCGAGATCGAGCGTGTCCGCGCCATCGGCCAGCCGGACCTTGCACGTGCCCTCGGTGAGCCAATGGAACAGCGCGACGTGCCGGTCGCCGGGGAGTCCGGCGCGGGCACGGCTCAGGCCGAAGCGCGCACGCACGCACCACGGCGCGGCGAATTCGGCATCGAGGAAAACCGCGCCGTCGAGGTGCACGGATTTGAGGACGTCGGACAACGCATCCATGGTGCGCGGGCACTTCGGCCAGGATGACCGGCCGACGGCCCCGCATACTAGCACCCGCATCACGCGGCGCGCCGGCGATGCCACGTGCCTCCCCGGCGTTTCGGGCAAGCATCGCGGCGTCGCGGCCAGGCCGCGCGGGCAGGGGCTGCCGATACTGGGCTGCGGCGCCGGAACTCCGCGCCGCCTGCCTTTTCCGGAGAACGACCATGTCCGCTGTTGCCCCCCTGTCCATTTCCCCGCCCGACCTGTCGGCCGTCAAGCGCCGCCAGCAAGCCGCCTGGGCCACCGGCGACTACGCCGTGGTGGGCACCACCCTGCAGATCGTCGGCGAAGACCTGTGCGAGGCGCTCGACCTGCGCGCCGGCTGGCGCGTGCTCGATGTCGCCGCCGGCAACGGCAACGCCACGCTGGCAGCCGCGCGCCGCTTCTGCGACGTCACCTCCAGCGACTACGTCGCCACGCTGCTCGAGGCGGGCCGCACGCGCGCGCAGGCCGAAGGCCACACGATCCGCTTCGAGCAGGCCGATGCCGAGCACCTGCCCTACGCCGACGGCGCCTTCGATGCGGTCGTGTCGACCTTCGGCGTGATGTTCACGCCGGACCAGGCGCAGGCCGCGAGCGAACTGCTGCGCGTGTGCCGGCCCGGCGGCCGCATCGGCCTGGCCAACTGGACGCCCGACAGCTTCATCGGCGAGGTGTTCAAGACGATCGGGCGCTACCTGCCCCCCGCGCCGGGCCTGAAGTCACCGGCGCTGTGGGGCACGGTCGAGCACTTGGAGACGCTGTTCGGCCACGGCGCGAGCGCGATCCGCGCGAACCGCCGCCCGTTCACGTTCCGCTACCGCTCGCCGGCGCACTGGATCGAGGTGTTCCGCACCTATTACGGCCCGATCAACAAGACCTATGCCGCGCTGGACGCCGGGCAGCAGGACGCCTTCACGCGCGACCTGATGACGCTGCTGACGCGCCACAACCGCTCGGGCGATCCCACGCTGGTGCTGCCCAGCACCTACCTCGAGGTCGTGATCGAGCGCGCCTGACGTGAGCGGCGCCGGTGCCATGCCCGATGCGCGGCGGGAGGCGAATCTGATGCCGGTCGAACGCCACTACGAGACGTTGCTGGCCGCGCACGACACAGAGATGGCGGGCGGCGACTTCGCCGCCAGCGTCGGCGAGCAGACGGACCTGCTCGCCGCGTTGGGCGTCACGGATGCCAGCGAGACGATCGACCTGGGCTGCGGTCCCGGCTTCCAGCCGGTGGCTGACCCGGCCCGGCGTGCCATGCCGCCGCGAGCTATGCCGGCAGCAGCTCCATCGCCATCACCAGCGCATCCTCGCGGCCCTTCCTGGCCGGGTAGTAGTTCGGGCGGCGGCCGAATTCGTTGAAGCCGACCGATTCGTACAGCGCGATCGCGTGCGGATTGGACGGCCGCACCTCGAGATAGACGCGCTCGCAGCGGTGCCAGCGCGCGAAGTCGAGCAGGCGCTTGACGATGCGGCGGCCGTGGCCCTTGCCCTGCTCGGCCGGCGCGACGCAGACGTTGAGGATGTGTGCCTCGCCGGCGCCACTGGACAGCACGCCGTAGCCGACGATCGCCTCGTCCTGCACCAGCACGCAGGCGTCGTAGCCGGCGCGCAGGCAGTCATGGAAGATCGCGCGGCTCCACGGAAATTCGTAGGCCGACATCTCGATCGCGGCGACGCGGTCGAGGTCGTCCACCTGCATGCGGCGGAACTGCGGCGGGGCGGACTTGAGGATCGCGACCATGGCGAGCGGAATTGCGCGGCGAGCGGCCTATCCTCGCGCCACGGCGGGGCGCGCCGCAAGCGTGCGCGCGGCGCGGCGCAGCTCGCTCCACAGCGCGCGCTTGGCCACCGCGTCGCCGGCCAGCGCGGCCAGCTCGCCGGCGACGACCCAGTCGAGCTCGCGCTGGCGCTGCGCCGGCAGCAGCGCGCCGACCGCGCGCGCCTGCGCCTCGCCGAACACGACCAGTGCGGCGGCCGCGGCCAGCGCACCTTCGTCGGCCGCGTCGAGCACGCGGCAGGCAACGCGCGCAAAGCCGAGCGCGCGTTCGATGTCGGCGCGCAGCGCGCGCGCCGCGTCGGTCGGCGCCGGCGCGACCAGCAGCAGTCCATGCGGCGACGCCACCACCGACGCGGCGGCGTCGGCGACCTCCGCGGTTGCGGCGATGGCGGCCGCCGGCTCGATCGCCTGCGCCGGCGCGCCGTGATCCGCGCGCGGCAGGTAGACGTCGATGCCGATCTCGGCCAGGCGATGCAGGCTCGCATCATCCATGTGGGTTTCCTCCGTGCCGGCGCAGGTCGGCGTAGAACTGGGCGTAAATCGTGTCGAGCGCGGCGCCGTACGCATCGACGGTCGCGTGCAGGTCGTTGCCGCGCGCGGGCACTTCGGCGTGGTAGACCTCCTCGACCAGCGGCACGCCGTCGACGCCGTCGGCGCGCAGCTTCAACGCGACCGCGGCGTGGTAGCCGCCATCGGCCAGCGGCACGCGATCGAGGCGCAGGATGATACCGCCGATGCGGATCGCCGGCTGGCTGGCCGGCAGCGCATCGGTGACGCTGGCGGCGACGCGCGCCTCGCGCAGCTGCGCGATCAGGCGGCGCTGCAGGATGCGCGTCGGCGGATCGCTCCAGAGTTGGTAGTGGTACTGGCGCAGTTGCCGTGCGGCCGGATCGAGCGCATGGATCAGCGCCTGGTCGGCATACAGGCCGTCCGCGCCGAACGCAGCGACCACCAGCGGCTGCGCGAACAGCGGTGCATCGGGCGGATCGAGCGGCTGCGGCGGCGGCAGGCGGTGATAGGTGAAGTCCGGCACGGCCGGCACGCTGCAGCCGGCCAGCGCGACGAAGGCACCCAGCGCCACTGCGAACAGTCGAAACGTCATTGCGCACCTTCCTGCAACGGATCGGCCTTCGGTGCGAGCAGCAGCCGGTTCGGCCGCGAGCGGATCTCGCGGCTGAACTCGTCGAGGTTGCGGCTGGACGATTCCAGGTGATGCGTGATCACGTCCATGCGGCTGGACAGCGCGCCGAGCACGGCGGCGAGGTCCTGCACCGAGCGGCGCACGTCCGCGCGATTGTCCCTGGCGATGCCGGCGAGATCGCCGAGCGCCTGATCGAGCGTCGCGCGCGTCTGGCGCAACTCGCTGCCCAGCCCCTTCATCTCGCCGAGGATCGCGCCGACCGCAGCGCGGTTCTGCGGCTTGAGCACGTCGTTCAACGCCTCGGACGCGCGATTGACGCGCTCGAGCAGCGTGCGCGTCTGTTCGAGGATCGCCGGCGCGTTGCTGTCGAGCGTGCCGCCGATCGAGTCGACGCGTTGCGCCAGCGTGCGGACCAGCGGCGCGAGCTGCGTGCGCGTGAGCGTGCTGATTTCGCCGGCGAGCTCGCTCATCGCGACGAACACGTTGCCGCCTTCCTCGCCGCGCAGTTCGCCGCCGGGCCTGAGCCGCTCGCGGCTGCTGCCTTCGCGGATGCCGATCGCGACGTCGGCGAGCAGGCCGCTCGACTGCAGCCGCGCGAGACTGTCCGCCGGGATCGGCCAGTCGTGGCGCAGCGCCAGCACGACCTTGTAGCGCGTGCCGTCGGCCGTGTGCTCCGGCACCACCTTGCCGACCTGGCCGATGCGGTAGCCCTCGTAGAACACCGGCGCGCCGTAGCGCAGGCCGGTCACGTTGCGGTAGTGCACGAGGTAGTCGTCGGTGGCGAAGCCGCGCCCGGTGATCAGCGCGAGGCCGACCAGCAGCAGCGCCAGCGCACCCACGACGACCGCGCCGACCAGCGTGTAATTGATGGTGTCGCGTCTCACGGCATCGGTTCCGGAAATCGCCGCAGTCCCCATTGCACCATTGTGGCGAAAGTCGGAGCGCCGCGCAGCGCGCGCACCGCGCTCGGTCCTGCGTCCGTCCCGGTGTGACGCCGCGGCAGCCCGTGCACGTTCAATCCCCCTGCCCGGTCAGCCGCTGCAGGTACGCATCCGCATCGACCGGCACTTCGCGCGGACGCCGGTTCAGCAGATCCTGGATGCGCTCGTCGGGTGCGGCACGCACCTGCGCGACCGTGCCGGTCAGCAGGATCCGGCCCTGGTCGAGCACGGTGATCGTGTCGGCGATCTTGAACGCGCTTTCGAGCTCGTGCGTGACCACCACGATCGTCATGCGCAGCGCATCGCGCAGGCGCAGGATCAGCTCGTCCAGCTCGGCCGAGACGACCGGATCGAGCCCGGCCGACGGCTCGTCGAAGAACAGCAGGCGCGGATCCATCACGATCGCGCGCGCCAACGCCGTGCGCTTGACCATGCCGCCGGACAGCTGGCTCGGCATCAGGTCCTGGAAACCGCCGAGGTTGACGACCTCGAGCTTGAGCCGGCTCATGATGCGGATCGTCGATTCGTCGAGCTTCGTGTGCTCGCGCAGCGGCAACGCGACGTTCTCGCCGACCGTCAGCGAGGTCAGCAGCGCGCCGCCCTGGAACGACACGCCGATGCGCTTGCGCACGTCGAGCAGCTCGCGCTCGCTGGCCTGGCCGAGATCGACGCCGTACAGCCGCACCGAGCCGCCGACCGGCCGCTGCAGCCCGAGCAGGTGACGCAGCAGCGTGCTCTTGCCCGACCCCGAACCGCCCATGATCACGCGGATCTCGCCCGCATTGACCGTGAAGTCGATCCCGTGCAGCACGCGCCGGCGGCCGTACCAGGCTTCGAGCTGTTCGACTTCGATCAGCGGCGCGGATGCATTCACGAATCAACTCACCGCTTCGCCAATCGTGCGGCAGAGCGTAGCCCGGGTGCGGCCTGTGGCTTTGCCCGCGCTACGCGACCGCCTTCCGCTGTGGCTTCTGCGCGCAGGAGCGCGCTGCTTTTCCCGGGTCCCCGTTCAGCGGCGGTGGGCGCCGGACGGATCAGCCCGCAGGGGCGCGCGCACGATGCGCGCGCGTTCGCCGTCGGCACACGGATGTGCCGTCGGCGAACCCCGGCCGGCGACCACGTACCCGCAGGGCAGGATGCCCGGAGGGCGCCGCTGTTGGGGTGCCCTTTCTCTTGGTTACTTCTCTTTGGACAAGCAAAGAGAAGTAACCCGCTCGCAGGGATGCGAGTGGAAAACGCAGGGATGCGGGTCGGTTTTCGCGAAGACGGCGACGTTACAGCAACACCATCCCTACCCAACCCTCCCCTTGAAGGGGAGGGCTTAAAAAGCCAAACCGGACCCCGGCCCACACCGGGACAACGAGTTCGGCGGACGGATGCGCGATTCATCGATTCAGGAAGAAACTGAAGACCATATCGACCACGATGATCCAGCAGATCGCCAGCACCACCGCCCGCGTGGTCGCGCGGCCGACGCCCTCGGCGCCACCGGTGACGGAGAAGCCGGTGCTGACGCCGATCAGCGTGATCAGCAGCGCGAACACGACGCTCTTGGACAGGCCCTGCCAGACGTCGCCGGGCGCCAGCAGCGCCGTCGTCTGCAGCAGGTAGGCGAGCGGCGTGACGTTCAGCGCCGGTGCGCTGTACAGCGCAGCGCCGAAGATCGCGACCGTGTTGGCGAAGATCGTCAGCACCGGCAGCATGAGCAGCATCGCCAGCAGCGCCGGCGCGACGAGGTAGCGCACCGGGTCGATGCCGATCACCGCCAGCGCGTCGACCTCCTGCGACACGCACATCGAGCCGACCCGCGCGGCCAGCGCGGAGCCGGAACGGCCGGCGACGAGGATCGCGGTGATCAGCGTGCCGAACTCGCGCGTGACCGACTTCGCCACCGCGACGACGACCTGCGACTGCGCGCCGAATTCGCTCAGCGAGGCGATGAACTGGATGCCGAGCATCAGCCCGACCGTGAACGCGAGCAACGCGACGATCGGCAGCGCGTCGACGCCGATCTCGCGCATCTGGCGCGCGACCGCGGCGACACGCACCGGCTGGCCGATGCGCCAGCCGGCGACGGTGAAGTACAGCGCCTCGACCAGCAGCATCGCCGCGTAGCCGACACCGCCGAGCGCGCCGAGCGTGGCGCGGCCGAGGCTCGCCAGCGGGCGTGCCAGCGCGTTCATGCCGGCGCGGTTACCTCGTCGGGACTGGCGACGAGCGTGAACACGCGGTCCAGCCGCGCCAGTTCCAGCACCGCGCGCACCGCGTCGCTGACCGCGACCAGCACGAAGCGCTGGCCGTGCGTGCGCGCCTGCTGCAGACCCTCGACCAGCGCGGCGATGCCGGACGAGTCGATGTAGCCGACCTCCGACAGGTCCACGCCGACCGCGTCGGCCTGCGCCAGCGCGTCGAGCACCGCGCGCCGCACCTGCGGCGACCAGGACAGGTCGACCTCGCCGCGCAGCCGCACCAGCACGCAGCCGCCGCACGCCTCGCTGCTGACGCCGTTCGCATTCGCATTCATGCCTCGCCCGCCTCCTCCTCATCGAGGGATTCGATCCGCTTGCGCAGGAGCAGCAGATTGCCGCGGCCACCGGCGGCCGGCTCGATCGACCAGTCGTCCATGACCTCGTCGATCAGCGCCAGGCCGAGGCCACCGCAGCGGCATTCGCCGAGCGGCTGCGGGCGCAGGCGCGCCGCCTCGACGCACGGCGCATGATCACTCAGCTCGAAGCTCAGCTGCGCGCCGTCGCGCAGCAGGCGCAGGCCGATGTCGCCGCGGCAGCCCGGGCCGTAGCCGTGCCGGATGACGTTCGCACAGGCTTCGTCGACCGCGAGCACGAGGCGGTCGCGCAGGCGCGGTTCGATGCCGAGCGCGTCGAGCGCCTGGCGCAACGCCTGGCGTACGCCGCGCAGCTCGGCCGCATCGGCAGCGAAGTGCCGCTCCAGCAGCAGATCCGGCGCACAGGCGCGCGCCGCCTCGACGATCAGCAGGGTCGTGTCGTCGACCAGTTGCAGGTCCTTGAGCTCGCCGAGCAGCGCACGCAGGCGCGCCTGCGGCGGCAGTGCGGCATGCCGCGCGATCAGCGCGCGCACGCCGGCACCGCCGAGGCGCCGGCCGTGCACATCGCGCACGTCGGTGGCGCCGTCGGTGAACGCATACAGCGCGCCGCCGTCGAGCGCGACCGTGTGCTGCTCGAACGCCAGATCCGGCAGGATGCCGAGCGGCGGTCCGCCGGCGGGGTATTCGGTCAGCACGTCGCCGCGGTGCACGACGACCGGCGGAAAACCGGCGCCGGCGAAGCGCACCACGCGCGCCTCGTGGTCGCAGTAGCCAACCAGCGCGCAGACGAAGCGGCCGCCCTGCGCCGTCTCGCACAGCTCGTCGTTGACGCGCGCCAGCCACGCGCCCGGCGCGAGGGCGTCCTTGCCGGCCCAGCGCAGCAGGCTGGCCGCGCGCACCATCAGCAGCGCTGCGTCGAGTCCCTTGCCGGAGACGTCGCCGACGACGAAGCCGATGCGGCCATCGGCGCATTCGAAGAAGTCGTAGAAGTCGCCCGAGATCTCGTGCGCGGGCCGGTTCACGCCGAGCACCGGGAAGTCGTCGCGCCGCCGCTTGGGCAACAGCGCTTTCTGCATGTGGCGCGCGAGCTCGAATTCGCGCTTCAGGCGCTGCTGTTCGAGCAGTTCGGCAGCCATGCGCGCGTTGTTGATCGCCAGCGCGACCGGTGCGGCGATGATGCCGAGCAGCTCGGCGTCGGCGTCCGAAAACGGCCGGTCGTCGCGGCGGTTGACCAGCTCGAGCGCGCCGATCGGCCCGGCCGCGGTGGCCAGCGGAGCGCAGACCAGGCTGCGCGTGACGAAGCCGCTGTCCTCGTCGGCCGCGCGCCAGACGCGCGCGTCGGTGGCGGCGTCGGCGACGATCTGCACCGCGTTCTCGGCCACCGCGCGGCCGACCACGCCTTGCCCGACTGCGAGGCGCAGGCCGTCCACATCGACCGGGCCGACGCTGATGCGGCACTCGAGCACGCCGCTGGCGCGGTCGAGCAGGAACAGCGAGGCGGCCTCGACCCGCATGAACCCGGCCACGCGCGTGACGGCCTGCTCGAGGGTCTGGCGCAGGTCCAGCGAGACGGCCAGCGCCTGCGACAACCCGGCGAGGAAGGCCAGCGTGTCGGCCGGCTGCGCGCACGGCGGAGCGTGCGCGGCGGTGTCCGCGTTCGGCGCGCGCAAGGCACCTGGCCTGGCGCGCGCGCGGGTCACTCCTCGCTCCGCTCGCTGCCGCGCGCGGCGCGCTGGCTGCGCTTCTGGTGCAACCCCCACAGCGTCATGGCCGGTCCGGACAGCACGTACAGCACGGCGATCGCGAACAGCACGCGCGGCGGGTCGATCGCCAGCGCGACCAGCACCAGCACCACGAGCGGGATCCAGAAGAACGGCACGCGATCGGAGCGCGGCCAGGTCTTGAAGCTGAAGTAGCGCACGCGGCTGACCATCAGGAGGCCAGCGACGATCGCCACGACCGGCGTGACGAAGTCCATGTCGGCGGCGGCCAGGCCGAACAGGCCCTTGTCCTCGATCGCCCACACGAACGACATGCACAGGCCGGCCGCGGCGGGGCTGGCGAGGCCCTGGAAGTAGCGCTTGTCGACCACGCCGACCTGGGTGTTGAAGCGCGCCAGGCGCAACGCGGCGCAGGCGGCGTAGATGAACGCGGCGCTCCAGCCGAGCTTGCCCCAGCCCGAGCCGTACGCCTTCAGCGCCGACAGCGACCAGGTGTACATGACCAGTGCCGGCGCGAGGCCGAAGCTGACCAGGTCCGACAGCGAGTCGTACTGCACGCCGAACTCGCTCTGCGTGCCGGTCAGGCGCGCGACGCGACCGTCGAGGCCGTCGAGGATCGCCGCCACGAACACCGCGATCGCGGCTTCGCTGTAGCGGCCGCCGATGGCGGCGACGATCGCGTAGAACCCGGCGAACATCGCGCCGGTGGTGAACAGGTTGGGCAACAGGTAGATGCCGCGCGGCGGCTTGCGCGTGCCGGTCGGGGTTTCGTCCATACGATGAGCGGCCATCCGGATGAGCAGCCGCGAGTGTACCGTGATCCGCAATTCCGGGCGCCTGCGCTTGTGCCGTACCGCGACTGGTGTTATCCAGTCACGCGTCCGAACGTGCCGCCTCCAGGCATCGTCCAGCCCTTGCGAACACACAGAAGGCCCGACCATGAAGCGCCCCTGGCTCCTGCTCGTCCTGCTCGCCGCCGCCGTACCGGCCGCGGCGGCCGAAATGTATACCTGGACCGACGCGAATGGCGTCAAGCACTTCTCCGACTCGCCGCCGCCGACGAATACGACCAAGGCGCAGAAGCTCAAGGTCAAGGGCGGTGTGACGACGGCCAGTGCGGCCGAAGAGGCGCAGGCCGCGCAGGAGTCCTCCGGCGGTCCGGCGCTGGCCGCCGCGGCCGGCTATTCGCCCGAGGACATCAAGCGCAATTGCGACACGGCCAAGCGCAACCTCGCCACGCTCAATGCGCAGACCCCGTTCGCCGCCGACGCGGCCGCGGTCGAGTCGCACCAGGCGCAAGTCGACAAGGCCAACCAGCAGATCAAGCTGTTCTGCGGGCACTGAACGCGGGCACCGGTACCGCAACTCCCGCCGCGAAACCGGCCGGTCGCGCAATGCGCCGGCCTGCGCCCGCCCTGCATTGAGGCTTTCGAGCGCGCCCTGCGCGCGCGCTGATAGAATCCGGCGTTTCCGTCGAATCACCGGACTCCCAATGCGCCTTTCCCGTTTTCACCTCGCGACCGTCAAGGAAGTCCCCGCCGACGCGGAGATCGCCAGCCACCGGCTGATGCTGCGCACCGGCATGATCCGCAAGCTCGCCGCCGGCATCTACACCTGGTCGCCGCTCGGCCTGCGCGTATTGAGCAAGGTCGAGAATGTCGTGCGCGAGGAAATGAACCGCGCCGGCGCGCTGGAAGTGCTGATGCCGTCGATCCAGCCGAAGGAGCTGTGGGAGGAAACCGGGCGCTGGGAGAAATTCGGCGGGCAGTTGCTGAAGATCCGCGACCGCAAGGACGCCGAATACTGCTACGGCCCGACGCACGAGGAAGTCGTCACCGATTTCGCGCGCCAGGAACTGCGCAGCTACAAGCAGCTGCCGGTCAACTTCTACCAGATCCAGACCAAGTTCCGCGACGAGATCCGGCCGCGGTTCGGCGTGATGCGGGCGCGCGAATTCCTGATGAAGGACGCGTATTCGTTCCACCTGACGGCGGACTGCCTGGCGCGCGAATACCAGAACATGTACGACGCCTATGGCCGCATCTTCACGCGCCTGGGGTTGCGCTTCCGCGCCGTGCAGGCCGATACCGGCGCGATCGGCGGCAATGCCAGCCATGAATTCCAGGTGCTGGCCGATTCGGGCGAGGACGCAATCGCGTTTTCGACCGGTTCGGATTACGCCGCCAACGTCGAGATGGCCGAGGCGGTCGCACCGGCGACGCCGCGTCCGGCGCCCGGCGCCGCGCTCGAGCGCGTCGCCACGCCGACGCAGAAGACGATCGAGGAGGTTTCGGCCTTCCTCGGCGTCGCGCCCGCGCAATGCGTCAAGACGATCCTGGTGCGCGGCGTCGACGGCCTGGTCGCGCTGTGCGTGCGCGGCGACCACGAGGTCAACGAGGTCAAGGCGGCCAAGCTGGCGGAACTGCCGGGCGAGCTGGTGCTCGCCGACGAGGCCGCGATCGTCGCGGCGACCGGCACCCGGCCCGGCTTCATCGGCCCGGCCAGCCTGCCCGATGCGATCCCGGTGATCGTCGACCGCAGCGCCGCGGTGCTGGCCGACTTCGTCTGCGGTGGCAACCAGGACGGCACGCATTACCGCGGCGCGAACTGGGAGCGCGACGCGCGCGTCACGCGCATCGCCGACCTGCGCAAGGTGGTCGAGGGCGACGCTTCGCCGGACGGCCACGGCACGCTCAGGATCGCGCGTGGCATCGAGGTCGGCCACGTGTTCCAGCTCGGCGACACGTACGCAAAGGCACTGAACGCGACCGTGCTCGACGACGCCGGCAAGGCCTGCGTCATGCAGATGGGCTGCTACGGCATCGGCGTCAGCCGCATCGTCGCCGCCGCGATCGAGCAGAACCACGACGACGCCGGCATCGTCTGGCCGGAACCGATGGCGCCGTGGCGCGTCGCGATCTGCCCGATCAATGCCGCGCAGAACACCCAGGTGCGCGAAGCGGCCGAAGCGCTCTATGCGGAATTGAGCGCACTCGGCATCGAGGTATTGCTCGACGACCGCGGCCTGCGCCCGGGTCCGATGTTCGCAGATATCGAATTGATCGGCATCCCGCACCGCATCGTGGTGAGCGAACGCGGCCTGGCCGCCGGCACGTTCGAATACCGCCGGCGCAACGAAAGCGAGAACCGCTCGCTGGACCGCGACGAATTGCTGCGCCAATTCGCTTGAAACGAGTCAGAGAAGCCGAATTCGACGGGGGCGCATGTGCCGAATGGCACACGTATCGACGCGTGCGCAACTGCGTAGCGGATTAGATATTTGTGTGCTAATTCGGCATAATGCGCGCCGCAACACGGCTTTCCCCACGATATCCAGAGGCAGGCGACACATGGCAATCGATCTCAAGTCCCTCAACTACAACCAGCTCTCCGATTTGATTGCACGCGCGAAGACCCGCCAGGAAGAACTGGTCAAGGACAAGGCCGCCAAGCTGCGCGACAAGATCAACGCGATGGTCAAGGCCGAAGGCTTTGGCCTGGACGAAGTGCTCGGCCGCGGCACCGCACGCGCCAAGGCGCGCGGCAAGGCCAAGCCAAAGTACCGCAACCCGGCCGATCCGACCCAGACCTGGAGCGGCCGCGGCAAGCGCCCGCGCTGGTTCAACGCGGCGCTGGACGCCGGCAAGAAGGACAAGGACCTGCTGATCGGCTGATCCGGTCCCGCACGCGTGCCCGAAAACGCCGGCCCTGCGCCGGCGTTTTCGTTTCCGCTCGTATCCACCCCGTCACCACCGCATCGCCGGACCGTGTCCGGCTTCGCTGGCCTACCCGCGCCGCATGCCGGATAATCGGGCCGCCTTCGCGGCGCGCCGCGGGACGTTTCGGGGAGGGACGTTCCGCCGCACGGGACCCGCACCGACGATGCCGCGCTGCGCGACCGGCAATATCTCCATACGACCAGGGCTGTTCATGGAAAAACCGATCTGGGAACCCAGCAGTGAGCGCGTCGAGCGCGCCAACATCAGCCGCTTCATGCGTTTCGTGCGCGAGAGTACCGGCAACGACGACATCCGCCGGTACGGGCCGTTATACGAGTTCTCGATCCGCCATCCGGAACGGTTCTGGCAGCTGGTGTGGGAGTTCTGCGGCATCCGCGCGCACGGCGACTTCGAACCGGTGCTGGTCGATCGCGACAAGATGCCCGGCGCGCGCTGGTTCCCGAACGTCACGCTGAACTTCGCGCAGAACCTGCTGCGCTACAAGGACGACCGCACCGCGATCGTGTTCCGCAACGAGTGGGGCCACAAGCGCGAGCTCAGCTATGCCGAGCTGCACGTCGAGGTCGCGCGCGTCGCGCACGCGCTGAAGGCGGCCGGCGTCGGCGTCGGCGACCGCGTCGCCGGCTTCATGCCGAACATTCCCGAGACCGTGATCGCGATGCTCGCGGCGACCTCGCTCGGCGCGATCTGGTCATCCTGCTCGCCCGACTTCGGCATCCGCGGCGTGGTCGACCGCTTCGGCCAGATCGCGCCGAAGGTGCTGTTCACCGCCGACAGCTACGGCTACGGCGGCAAGCGCTTCGACTGCCTGGAGAAGATCCGCGGCGTGCTGGACGAGATGCCGAGCATCGAGAGGCTGGTCGTGGTGCCCTACAGCGGCGAGCCGCTCAGGCTCGACGGCCTGCGCAACGCGGTGTCGCTGCCGGACTTCGCTGGCGACGGCGAGCATGCGCTCGAGTTCGTCGCGCTGCCGTTCGACCACCCGCTCTACATCATGTATTCGTCCGGCACCACCGGCGTGCCCAAGTGCATCGTGCACGGTGCCGGCGGCACGCTGATCCAGCACCTGAAGGAACTGGTGCTGCACACGGACCTCAAGCGCGAGGACCGCTTCTTCTACTACACCACCTGCGGCTGGATGATGTGGAACTGGTTCGTGTCCGGCCTGGCGGTTGGCGCGACGCTGGTGCTGTACGACGGCTCGCCCTCGCATCCGGACGGCAACGCGCTGTGGGACCTCGCCGACGAGGTCGGCATCAGCGTGTTCGGCACCAGCGCCAAGTGGCTCAGCGCGATCGAGAAGGCCGGCGTGAAGCCGCGCGAGACGCACAAGCTGCTGCCGCTCAAGACGATCCTGTCGACCGGTTCGCCGCTGGCGCCGGAGAGCTACGACTACGCCTACCGCGACATCAAGGATCGCCTGCTGCTCGCCTCGATCTCCGGCGGCACCGACATCGTCTCCTGCTTCGCGCTCGGCTGCCCGGTGCTGCCGGTCTACCGCGGCGAACTGCAGTGCCGCGGCCTCGGCATGAAGGTCGAGATCCTCGACGATGCCGGCAAGCCGGTGCGCGGCGAGAAGGGCGAACTGGCCTGCACCGCACCGTTCCCGTCGATGCCGGTGTTCTTCTGGAACGACCCGGATGGCGCGAAGTACCGCAGCGCGTATTTCGCGCGCGTGCCGAACGTGTGGTGCCACGGCGACCACGCTCTGCTCACCGAGCACGACGGCGTGGTCATCTACGGCCGCTCCGACGCGACGCTGAACCCGGGCGGCGTGCGCATCGGCACGGCCGAGATCTACCGCCAGGTCGAGCAGGTGCCCGAGGTGCTCGAATCGGTCGCGGTCGGCCAGCATTGGGGCGACGACGAGCGCGTGGTGCTGTTCGTGCGCCTGCGCGAGGGCTTCGCGCTCGACGACGCGCTGCGCGCGCGCATCGTGCAGCAGATCCGCGCCAACACCACGCCGCGCCACGTCCCGGCGAAGATCCTGCAGGTCGCCGACATCCCGCGCACGATCTCCGGCAAGATCACCGAGATCGCCGTGCGCGACACGATCCATGGCCTGGCGGTGAAGAACACCGACGCGCTGGCCAATCCGCAGGCGCTCGCGCTGTACCGCGACCTGCCCGAGCTGGCGCAGCCGTGACGATGACGCAGGCATGGATGCCTGCCGCCGGCCGGGCCACGGCGTGCTGAAGGGCGCCTACGTCCGCTGCGTGCACGCGGCGGCGGTCCCGCTGCGTGCCATCGGCGTGCTCGATCGCCTGCAGCGTGCGCCGCGCGATTCGCTGCGCTTCTGGCTCGGCAGCCAGTTCGCGATCTACGACGCCGCCCAGCTGGCGAAGCTCGACGTGCCGTGGTGGACCTTGCCGGCGATCGCGCGCGTCGAACGCTGGATCGCCGCGCGAGGCGGCGACGTGCGCGTGTTCGAGTACGGCGCCGGCGCCAGCACGGCGTGGCTGGCGCGACGCTGCCGCCACGTGACCTCGGTCGAGCACGATGCCGGCTTCTTCGAAGCGATCGGACCGCTGCTCGCGCGCGCGAACGTCGCGCTGCGCCTGGTCGAGCCGCAGCGTGGCAGTGCGGCCCCGCGCACGCGCTCCGGCCGCCGCGGCTACGCCGACTGCGATTTCTCCGCCTACGTCGACGCGATCGGCACCGAGCGCTACGACCTGATCGTGATCGATGGCCGCGCGCGCAGCGCCTGCCTCGCGCGCGCATGCGCGCAGCTCGCGCCCGGCGGCCTCATCGTGTTCGACAACTCCGAACGCTCGCGCTACGCAGCGGCGCTGGACGCGCTCGCCGGCCGCGTGCAGCGCTGCCGCGGCTGGGCCCCGGCGCTGCCGTACCGTTCGGAGACTTCGCTGATCCATTTGCCCCAGGAGGTCCACGGATGAGCCCTTCCGCACTGCCGCGCGTCTCGATCATCGTGCCGGTGATGAACGAGGAACACACGATCACGCGCTTGGCCGACGAGGTGTTCGCGGTGGCCGACGCGCAGGACCGCTTCCGCCTGGTCGGCCTGCACTTCATTGACGACGGCAGCGACGACGAGACCTGGGCGCGGATCCTCGCCGCAACGCACGCCGATCCGCGCGTGCGCGGCCTGCGCCTGCGCCGCAACTTCGGCAAGGCGACCGCACTGCAGGTCGGCGCCGACGAGGCCGAAGGCGACATCGTCGTGACGATGGACGGCGACCTGCAGGACGATCCGCGCGAGCTGCCGCGCTTCGTCGCCGCCGTGCTGGCCGGCGACGACGTCGTGTCCGGCTGGAAGCGCACGCGCCACGATCCGCTCGGCAAGACGCTGCCGTCGAAGCTGTTCAACACGATCACCGCCTGGGCCTCGGGCATCCGCCTGCATGACTTCAACTGCGGCTACAAGGCGTACCGGCGCGAGGTTTTCGAATCGGTGCACCTGTACGGCGAACTGCACCGCTTCGTGCCGGTGCTGGCGCACGCCTGCGGCTTCCGCATCGGCGAGCTCGAGGTGACCCACCATCCGCGCCGCTTCGGCCATTCCAAGTACGGCGCGCGGCGCTTCCTGCGCGGCCTGCTCGACCTGTTCACGGTGCTGACCGTGACGCGCTACGCGCGCAAGCCGGGCCACCTGTTCGGCGCCGGCGGCCTGCTGCTCGGCGCGGCCGGCGGCGGCATCCTCGCCTGGCTTAGCGCGCTGTGGCTGCTCGGCCATCCGATCGGCGAGCGCCCGCTGCTGCAGCTGGGCGTGCTGCTGGTGCTGGTCGGCGTGCAGCTGCTGATGTTCGGCCTGCTGGCCGAGCTGATGATCAGCCGCGACCGCGACTCGCCGGCGCCTGCGCTGGTGCGCGAGCGCTGCGGCACGAAGGCCGCCGCGACGCGCGCGCCGGCCGCGGCGGAGGCCTGAGCGTGGCCGCGCCCGTACGCCGGCACGGCTGGCTGGCCCTCCTCGGTCTCGTCGTGCTGACCAGCGTGCTGATGGTCGGCGCGCTGAAGCTGCCGCTGGAGCGGCTGGACGTGCCTTACACGTTCCATGGCGACGCGGTCGACAAGCTGGCGCAGATCCATACCGTCGCCGAGACCGGCTGGCTGTTCCACAGCCCGCGCCTGGGCTGGCCGTTCGGCTACGACCGGCTCGACTTTCCGCGCTTCGACTCGCTCAACTACGCGATCATGGGGCCGGTCGCCGCGCTGAGCGGCCAGTCCGGGCTGGCGATGAACCTGTATTTCCTCGCCAGCTTCTACCTGATCGGCGCGGCCGCGCTGTTCGCGTTCCGCCGCCTGGGCCTGGCCACCGGGCCGGCGCTGCTGTGCGCGCTGGTGTACGCGTTCCTGCCCTATCACCTGATCCGCGGCGTCGGCCACCTGACCAACGGCACCTATTTCCTCGTGCCGCTGGCGATGCTGGTGCTGGTGTGGCTGGTGCGCGGCGCGCTCGACCCGGCCACGCCCGGCGCGCGCCGGCGCTGGTGGCTGGCGCTGGCCACGGCGCTGCTGCTGCCGCTGCAGACGCCGTACAACGGCGTGTTCTTCGCCGTGCTGTGCGCGGTCGCCGGCGCGCTGGCGCTGGCGCACCGGCCGCGCTGGCGCAGCGTCTGGCCGGCGCTGGTGCTGGCCGCGGCGGTGTCGTGCGCGTTCGTGGCCGAACAGGTGCCGGCGCTGCTGCACAAGGCCGAAGCCGGCGCCAACCTCAGCGTGGCCGAGCGCTCCTCGCAGGAGGCGCAGCTGTACGCGATGCGCCTGAACCAGGTGCTGCTGCCGTTCAGCGGCCACCGCCTGGCCGCGCTGGCGCAGGCCAAGCAGGGCTTCGACCAGGCGCTGGAAGTGCCGGAGGCCGAGTTCCGCGACCAGTACATCGGCGTGCTCGGCGTGCTCGGCCTGCTCGCGCTGCTGTGGGCGCTGGCGCGCGCGGTGACCTCGCGCGCCACCGCGGTGAACGAACTCGAGCGGAACGTGCGCATCGCCGCGCTGCTGGCGATCGCGATCCTGCTGCTGGCGCTGTCGAGCGGCCTGTTCACGCTGCTGGCGCACTGGGTCAGCTCGAAGATCCGCGCCGGCAACCGCATCCTGCCGTTCCTGGCGTTCCTCTGCCTGCTCGGCAGCGGCTGGCTGCTGCAGGGCCTGCTCGCGCGCGTGCGCCAGGCCGGCGTGCGCCACGCCGTGCTGGCTGGCGTCGGCGTGCTCGCGCTGCTCGACGTGACCGCGCCGGACATGTTCGCCGGCCACGCGCGGACCGTCGCCGCGTTCGATGCCGGGCGCGCGTATTTCGCGCAGGTCGAGCAGCGCCTCGGCCGCGGCGCGGCGCTGTTCCAGTTGCCGGCGGTGTGGTACCCGGAACACCCGCAGGTCGGCGGCATGGGCGACTACGAGGAGTTCAAGCCGTACCTGTTCACGCGCACGCTGAAGTTCAGCTACGGCGTCGCCCACGGCCGCCCCGGCTATGCCTGGGCCAGCACGGTCGAAGGCTTGCCGGCGGCCGAGATGATCGAGCAGGCGCACGAGCTCGGCTTTGCCGCGATCCTGGTCGATGCGCGCGCCTATGCGGACGACAAGCTGGCCGCGCTGACCGGCGCGCTCGGCGCGGCGCTGCCGCAGCCGCCGCTGGTCAGTCCGGACCGGCGCTGGTGGCTGTTCCCGCTGGACGACTGCTGCTCGCCGGGCGCCGGCACGCGCGACGCTGAGTCGGTGTTCACCTATGCCGCCGACGGCACGCCGATCACGTTCGGCCGCGGCGGTCGCGGTGGCCTCTACCGCGCCGGCGGCTGGGACGCACTGGAGGACTGGGGGGTGTGGTCGCTCGGCAGCGTGGCGCGGCTGCGCTTGCGCCTGGCGCCACGACCGGCCGAGCCGCTGGCGCTGACGCTGGACGCGCACGTGCTGCTCGGGCCGAACGCGCGCACGCGCCGGCTCGTGCTCGAAGGCAACGGCCGCGTGCTCGGCGACCTGCGCTTCGCGCTCGACGCGCCGCCGCCGACGCTGCGCTTCGAGCTGCCCGACGACCTGATCGGCGCGGACGGCCTGCTCGAGCTGCGTTTCCGCGTCTCGCCGGTGACCACGCCGCGCGCGGCCGGCGTCAATGCGGACGGCCGCCCGCTCGGCGTCGGCCTGGTCGCGCTCGCGATCGGCCCGGCGCGCGACGTGTCGGCCGCGGCGTCGCCGTGATGAGGCGCGACGCCGGATCCGCGCCGGCATGAACGCGCGCCGGCTGCTGCGCGCGCTCGGCCTGCTGCTCGGGCTGGCCACACTGGCCTGGATCGGCCTGCGCTTCGCGCGCAGCGACGCGCTCGCGGTGCTGCAGCACGTGCCGGCCGGGCCATGGCGGCTCGGCGCCGCGCTGGCGCTGGCGGCCGTCGGCTATGCGCTGGCGCTCGGCGCGCTCGCGTTCGCCTGGTGGCGCCTGCTGGCCGGGCTGTCGTCGACCGCGCCGCCGGCGTGGCCGACGATGGCGACGTGGGGCGTGAGCCAGTACGGCAAGTACCTGCCCGGCAACGTCGCGCACTACGCGCTGCGCCATGCGTGGAGCCGCCGCCAGGCGACGCCGCACAGCGTGCTCGGGCTGGCCGCGCTGCTCGAGGCCGCGCTGCTGCTGCTGACTGCGCTCGCGCTCGCGTTGGCGGGCGATGCGCACGCGCTGCCGTTGCCGCGCCTCGATGCGCGCCTGCTGTTTGGCCTGCTGCTCGCCGGCCTGCTCGCCGGCGGCCTCGTGCTGCGCTGGCTGCGCCGCCGCGGCGGTCTCGCCGGCGTGCCGCTGCCGGCCGTGCCGGTACCGATGCTGGCGGGCGTGTTCGCCTGCGACCTCGCTTTCTTCGCCGCGGGCGCGGCGATCCTGTGCGGCCTCGGCCTGCTGCTCGGGCTCGCCGCCGACTGGCCGCTGATGCTCGCCGCCGGCGCCGCCGCCTGGGCCGCCGGCTTCGTCGTGATCGGCGCGCCGGCTGGCCTGGGCGTGCGTGAGGCGGCGTTCGTCGCACTCGCCGGGGGCGCGCTCGGCGAGGACCGCGCGCTGCTGCTGATCGCGCTGTACCGGCTCGTCACGTTCCTCGGCGACACGCTGCTGGCCGCGGCGGGTGCCGCGCTGATGCGCTTCGCGCGCAGCGCGGCAGCGGCCGGGCAGAACGCCTGAGAGGGCATCGACAAGAGCAATCCGCTCGATTTTGTGGGAGTTGCTCGCTGTTGCTGTGGCCTTGCTTGAGCTTCTGCGCGCGGGAGCGCGCCGCTTTTCCGGGTCCCCGTCAGCGGCGGTGGGCGCCGGACGGATCAGCCCGCAGGGGCGCGCGCACGATGCGCGCGCGTTCGCCGTCGGCACACGGATGTGCCGTCGGCGAACCCCGGCCGGCGACCACGCACCCGCAGGGCAGGATGCCCGGAGGGCGCCGCTGTTGGGGTGTCCTTCTCTTTGGTTACTTTCTCTTGGACAAGCAAGAGAAAGTAACCCGCTCGCAGGGATGCGAGCGGAAAACGCAGGGACGCGGGTCGGTTTTCGTGGAAACGATTACGCGAGAACCGAACACCATCTCCACCCCAACCCCAACCCTTGAAGGGGAGGGCTCCAATGCTCGCCGCTGACGGCGAACTCATGATCAAAAACCGTGCGTGACGCGGCGCTGTTGCCGCCCCCGTTCACGGGGGAAGGGGCCCCAGGCGGAAGACGGCAGAACGGCGCGGCAGTCGCTGCCGCCGCGCAGCTACAGCGTCCAGCGCACCGCCGGATCGGCACGCAGCGCCGCGTGCGCCTCGTCGTACTTCTCGCGCGTCGGGCAGGTGAAGCTGACGGTGACCGACACGTAGTTGCCCTCGCGCGACGGCCGCACGCGCATCGAGCCGGCCAGCACGGCGACGCCGACCGACTCGACGATCTGCGGCACGCGCACGTCCAGCGCCGCGCTGGCGGCGCCCATCGCGGTGATCTCGAACAAGCCGGGAAACTGGAAGCCCTGCTGCGGGTTCTGGGCTTGGAGAGTGTCGAGGTCTTTCATGGGTCGGCTTCAATGGATGCCCGCTTGCGCGGGCATGACGTCAAAACATCTGCTCGGCGATGCTCTAGGGTCGGGCCGCGTCCAGGCTGTCTGTTGCTCAATTGCCCTTCGGCGTGGCGGAGACGTTGCCGCCGGCGTCGCCCTTGAACCACATCCAGGCGCCGTCGGACAGGCGCTTGAAGAAGCTGCCCTCGTCGCCTTCGGCCAGCGCGACCAGCGGCCGCTCCAGCAAGGTCTTGTCGTCGAGCTGGACTTTCAAGGTGCCGACCTGGCTGCCCTTGCCGATCGGCGCGACCAGGCGCGAGGGCATGTCCAGGCTCGCCTTGAGGTCGGCGTAGCGGCCGCGCGGGAACGTCACCAGCACGTCCTCGGCGACGCCGAGCGGCAGGCTGGCGACCGCGCCCTTCCACAGCTCCGGCGTGGCCAGCGGCGCGTTGGCCGCGTACAGCTTCTGCGTCTCGAAGAAGCGGAACCCGTAGTTGAGCAGTTCCTGGTTCGCATTGGCTCGCTGCTTCTCGCTGGTCGCACCCATCACGACCGCGATCAGGCGCTGCTCGCCGCGCTTGGCCGAGGTGGCCAGGCAAAAGCCGGCCTCGGAGGTGTGGCCGGTCTTGATGCCGTCGACGCTGTCGTCGCGCCACAGCAGCGTGTTGCGGTTGTGCTGCTTGATGCCGTTCCACTCGAAGTCCTTGACCGCGTAGATCTTGTAGTCCTCGGGGAAGTCGTGGATCAGCGCACGCGACAGGATCGCGACGTCGTGCGCGGTGGTGTAGTGGTCCGCGTTCGGCAGGCCGCTGGCATCGACGTAGTTCGTGCCGCTCATGCCCAGGCGCGCGGCGTACTGGTTCATCAGCTGCGCGAAGGTCGCCTCGGAGCCGGCCACGTGCTCGGCCAGCGCGATCGCGGCGTCGTTGCCGGACTGGATGATCATGCCGTACAGCAGGTCCTTCAGCGCGACCTTGCTGTTGAGCTGCAGGAAGCTGGTCGAGCCGTCGGTGCCGGCGCCGCCGGAGCGCCACGCGCGCTCGCTGATGAACACCTGGTCGTCCATGCGCACCTTGCCGTGCGCGATCTCGGCCGAGACCACGTACGAGGTCATGACCTTGGTGATCGAGGCCGGCGCGACGCGCATGTCCATGTTGCTCTCGGCCAGCACCTGGCCGGTCGCGTAGTCCATCAGCACCCAGCTCCTAGCGTCGATGGTCGGCGGCGGGGGCGTCGGCCCGGTGCCGGCGCCGGGCACCGGCAAGGCCGGCGCGGGCCTGGGCACCGGCTGCGGCGTTGGCAGGGTGGTGGCGGTGGTCGGAGCGCTGGCTGCGGCGGCCGGCGCGGGTGCCGGCGACTGGGCGTGCGCCGCGGGCGCGGCGCTGGCGAACACGAGGGCGGCGAGGACGGCGAGGGACGGCAGTTTCATTGCGAGGGATCGGTCCGGCTGAACATCAAAGGCGGAATTGTCTCAGAGCACGCGCGCCGGGACACGGCCGGCACACGCACGGTATGCGTCGTGTTCATCTTGGCGCGGCCTCGACCGCGACGCGCGGCGCGCCGAGGCCGAGCCGCTCGATGCGCGCACTCAGCGCGTCGGCGTCCTCGACGTCGGAAAGCGGCCCGACGCGCACGCGATGCATCGTGCGCCCGGCGACCGCGACCGAGTCGATGCCGACGCGGTCGATGCCGGCGCGTTTCGCATCGGCGACGACGCGTTCGGCGTTGCCGCGCTCGCCGAACGCGCCGAGCTGGAGGTAGATGCGCGGCGCGTCCGCCGGCGCCACCGGCGGTGATGGCGCGGGCGACGCGACGGCGGCCGACACGGGCGACGGCAGCGCCGCGACCGCGCGCGGCGCCGGAACCCGCGCCGGAGGCGGCGCGGCGGCGGTGCGCGACGGCGGCAGCTCTGGGCGGGTCGGATCGATCGCGCGCACCTCGACCAGGCCGGTGCCCTTCGGCCACACGCCGAGCTTGACCGCCGCCGCGTAGGACAGGTCGATCAGGCGGTTCTCGTGGAACGGGCCGCGGTCGTTGATGCGCACGATCACGCTCCTGCCGTTCTCGAGGTTGGTCACGCGCGCGTAGCTGGGCAGCGGCAGCGTCTTGTGCGCGGCGCTGAACGCGTACATGTCGTACGGCTCGAACGACGAGGTCAGGTAGCCGTGGAACTTGTTGCCGTACCACGAGGCGATGCCGCGCTCGACGTAGCCGCTCGCGTCCGGCAGCAGCGTGTAGGTCTTGCCGAGCACGCTGTACGGATCCTTGTTGCCGTAGCGCGCGCGCGGCTCGACCTTCGGCACCGGCTCGGGGATCTTGCTGACGTCGATCGGCGGCGCGTCCGGACCGCCGTCCTGGTTCTGCCGGTAGCGCTCGGACTGCGGCCGCGAGGTGTCGTCGTGGTGGCCGCGCGCGGGCGTCGCGCCGCCGCTGGACGGCGGCGCCGGACGCTTCGCCGGCCCGCTCGCACAGGCCGCCAGCAGTGCGCAGGCGGCGAGCACGGCCAGCGCGCGCGCCGTCCTCATGGCGCGGCGGCTACCGCACCGGTGGCGATCGCGCGCGCCAGCTGCAGCACCGCCATCGCGTACATCGGGCTGCGGTTGTAGCGCGTGATCACGTGGAAGTTCTTGAACGTCAGCCAGTGCTCGGTGCCGCGCTCGCCGTCCAGCTTGAGCAGCGTAGCCGGCGTGGCCGCGTCGACGCGCTCGTACGGCGCGTAGCCCCACGCCTCCAGCTGCTGCACGCTCCAGGCCGGCTCGAAGCCCTGCGGATCGAGCGCCTGCGCATCGGCCGCCGCCTGCGCGCGCACCGCGACCGGTGCACCGCTCTGCCAGCCGTGCGCGGCGAAGTAGTTGGCGATGCTGGCGGTGATGTCGGGCAGCGAGTTCCACAGGTCGATCTGGCCGTCGCCGTCCTCGTCCCTGGCCCACTTGGCGACGCTGGTCGGCATGAACTGGCCCCAGCCCATCGCGCCGGCGTAGGAGCCGCGCAGCTCGTCGATCGGATAGGCCAGGTGCACATCGCCGAGCAGGAACAGCTGCTTCAGCTCGCCGCGGAAGAACGGCGCGCGCGGCGGGTAGTGGAACGCCAGCGTGGCCAGCGCGTCGAGCACGCGGTACTTGCCAGTGATCCTGCCGTAGCTGGTCTCCACGCCGATGATCGCGACGATGATCGCCGGCGGCACGCCGTACTCGGCACCGACGCGCTCGAGCAGGTCGCGGTTCGCGGCGTAGAACGCGACGCCGTCGGCGATGCGCTTGTCGGTCAGGAAGATCGGCCGGTAGTCCTTCCACGGCTTGGTCTTCTCGGCCGGCCGCGCGATCGCATCGAGGATCGACTGCTGCACCTTGGCGCCGGCCAGCGTCGCCAGCACGCTCTGCGCCGACGGCCCGCCTGCAGCGGCGACCTCGGCGGCGAACGCCCGCTCGGCCGCGCGCACCTCGCTGCCATCCTGGGCGGAAGCGATCCCGTGACCGGCCACGAACACGCCGGTCGCCACGGCGAGGAGATGAGCGCACGCGGCGCGGAGGAATGCCTGCATGGGTCTACTCTACCATCACGTGCGCGGCGGCTTGGTGCACCGCGAGCGCATGCGGTCCGCGCGTTGGCGCACGCCCCGTCGCCACCCACGTGCGACCGCCCTCAGCCAGCAATGGCCTTCCGATGCGCATGGATCGACATCAGCACGCCGAAGCCGGCCAGCAATGACACCGCCGAGGTGCCGCCGTAGCTCATCAACGGCAGCGGCACGCCGACCACCGGCAGCATGCCGGTGATCATGCCGCCGTTGACCATCACGTAGACGAACAGCGACATGCTGATCGCGCCGGCGAGCAGGCGCGCGTAGGTGTCCTTGGCCTCGGCGGCGATCCACAGGCAGCGGCCGATGATGAACACGTACAGCGCAAGCAGCAGCAGCACGCCGATCAGGCCCCACTCCTCGGCGAACACCGAGAAGATGAAGTCGGTGGTGTGCTCGGGCAGGAATTCCAGCCGCGACTGCGTGCCATGGTGCCAGCCCTTGCCCCACAGGCCGCCGGAGCCGACCGCGATCTTGGACTGGATGATGTGCCAGCCGTTGCCGAGCGGGTCGGCCTCCGGGTTGAGCAGGGTCAACACGCGGTTGCGCTGGTAGTCGTGCAGGAAGTGCCAGGCGACCGGCACGGCAGCGACGAACGCGCCGACCAGCGCGCCGATGCGCCACCACGAAAGGCCGGCCAGGAACACGCCGAACGCGCCGCTGGCGGCGATCAACAGCGCGGTGCCGAGGTCGGGTTGCTTGGCGACCAGCACCGCCGGCACCGCGATCAGCGCGCCGACCACGCCGAGCGTGCTCCAGCTCGGCGGCAGCGGGCGGCCGTTGAGGTACCAGGCGACCATCATCGGCATGGTCAGCTTGAGCAGCTCCGATGGCTGGAAGCGCACGACGCGCAGGTCCAGCCAGCGGTGCGCGCCGCGGCCCTCGCCGAGCACCGCGACGACCAGCAGCAGCAGCACGCTCGCCGCGTACAGCCACGGCGTCCAGTTGCGCAGGGTCAGCGGCGGCACGCGCGACAGGCCCACCAGCAGCGCCCCACCGAGCAGGAAGCGCAGGCCCTGCGCCACGACCTGGCCGCGGTCGAGGTCGCTGGCGCTGTACTGCGTGGCGAGACCCACGCACATCAGCAGCAGCAACGCACCGAGCAGCGGCAGGTCCATGCGCGGCCGCCGCCACAGTCCGCGCAGGCGATGGCGCAGCAGGGCGAAGCGTTCGTCGAGCATCATCGGGCAGCCTCCGCGGGAGCGGCGCCCGCTTGCGCCTCGCGCGCCTGCGCCGCGAGGTCGCCGGGCAGCCAGGCATCGAGCATCGTGCGCGCGATCGGCGCGGCGTCGCGGCCGCCGCTGCGGCCGGCTTCGAGCGCCACCGCGATCGCGATGCGCGGCGCCTCGGCCGGCGCGAACGCGATGAACAGCACCTGGTGGCGCTCGATCGCGCTGGTGGCGATGTCGGTCCAGGTGTTGTCGGTGCGCGAATAGCGCTCGGCCGTGCCGGTCTTGCCGGCGATCACGTACGGGAAGTCCTTGTCGAGGCCGCGCGCGGTGCCGCTCTTGACCACCTCGACCATGCCCTGCTCGACCGCCTGCCAGTCCCCCGGCCTGTGGATCGCCGGCGGCCGCGCCGGCGGCGGCGGCACCGTCTCGGGCTTGCTGTCCAGGCGCGCCTGCACCGCGCGCAGCAGGCGCGGCGTGTACGGCACGCCGCGGTTGGCCAGCGTGGCGGTGGCGCTGGCGAGCTGCAGCGGGGTGACCACCCAGTATCCCTGGCCGATGCCGGCGATGACGGTTTCGCCTGGGTACCAGGCCTGGTTGAAGCGGGCGCGCTTCCAGTCGCGCGAGGGCAGCACGCCGCTGCCCTCGCCGACCAGGTCGATGCCGGTCGGGGCACCGAAGCCGAACGTGCGCATGAACGCGGTGAAGCGGTCGATGCCCATGTCGAGCGCGACCGAGTAGAAGTACGTGTTGACCGACTGCGCGATCGCCTGCGCGAGATCGACGCGTCCATGGCCGCCGCGCTTGTCGTCGCGGTAGCCGCGCGACTGGCCCGGGATGAAGAACTCGCCGGTCGACAGCACCGTGTCCTGCGGCTTGCGCAGGCCGTATTCGAGCCCGGCCAGGCCGACGAACGGCTTCATCGTCGAGCCGGGCGCGTAGTGGCCGCGCAGCAGGCGGTTCAGCAATGGCTTGTCCGGCGCGGCCAGCAGCGCGGCGTAGTCGGCACTGCTGATGCCGTTGACGAACGGGTTCGGGTCGAAGCTCGGCACGCTGACCATCGCCAGCACCTCGCCGTTGCGCGGATCGATCGCGACCGCCGCGCCGGCGCGTCCCCCGAACGCGGCCTCGGCGGCCTTCTGCAGGTTCGCGTCGATGGACAGGTACAGGTTCTCGCCCGGCGTCGGCGCAACGCGGTCGAGCACGCGCAGCGGACGATGATCGGCATTGACCTCGACCTGCTCGTAGCCGGGCGTGCCGTGCAGGCGGTCCTCGTAGTAGCGCTCGATGCCGGTCTTGCCGATGTGCGTGGTGCCGGCGTAGTCGCCCTTGTCGAGCTTGGCGAGGTCGTCGCTGTCGATGCGGCCGACGTAGCCGACCGTGTGCGCGAATTCGGCACCATGCGGGTAGGAACGGGTGAGGTAGGGCACCACCTCGACGCCGGGGAACGCCCACCGGTTGATCGAGAAGCGCGCGATCTCCTCCTCCGACAGCTTCATGCGCAGCGGCACGCTCTGGTACGAGCGCTTGCCCTTGCGCAACGCATTGAAGCGCGCGATGTCGTCGTCGCTGATCGGCACGATCTTGCCGAGCGCGGCGAGCATGTCGGGCAGGTTGCGCACCTGCTCGGGCGTGACCTCGAGGCGGAACGCGGCGATGTTCTCGGCCAGCAGCACGCCGTTGCGGTCGTAGATCAGCCCGCGCGCCGGCGGCAGCGGGCGCGTCAGCACCCGGTTGGCTTCCGAGCGTGCGCTGAACTCCTCGTGGCGCTCGACCTGCAGGTAGGCGAAACGCACGCCCAGCGCGGCCAGGCAGACCACGATGAGCGCCATGCCGGCCAGCGCGCGGCGGCGGAACAGCGCGGCCTCGTAGCGCTGCTCCTTGAGCGGTCGGAACGCGCTAGGCATGGCAACCCCGCCGCGCGTCGCCGCCCGCGGGCACTGCCAGGCCTGTCGGCACCCGCCGCACCGCCATCACTCGCCGGCGCGCAGGCGCGCGCGCAGGTCGTCGAGCAGCAGGAACAGGAACGGCCATGCCAGCATGCCGACCAGCGGCGCGATCCAGAACGAGGCCGATGGCATCGGCGCGCCGCCGAAGCCGCGCACCATCAGCATCACGACGCGATCGTTGAGCAGCAGCGCGAGCACCGCCAGGCTCTGCTGCCAGACCGGGAAGAAGCGCAGCCGCGCGCGGAAGCGCAGCACGATGAAGCTCAGCACGACCAGCCGCAGCGCCTGCTCGCCGAGCAGCTCGCCGCTGACCACGTCGGCGGCGACGCCGAGCAGGAACGCAAAGCCGAGGCCGTGGCGCTCGGGCGCCTCGATGATCCAGTAGACCAGCACGAGTGCGAGCCAGTACGGCTTGAATGGCAACAGCGGCTGCGGCAGCGGCAGCAACTGCAGCAACAGCGCCACGACGAGGCTGCCGGCGAACAGCCAGTGCTGGAAGCGGGCGCGCTGGTTCATGGCTGCGGTCCGCTGGTGGCCGCTGCCGGTCCGGCAAGGCTGGCCGGCGGGCCGACCTCGTCCTGCGGTTCGGGCGGGCCATATGGCTGCGGCTGGTCGCGCAGCAGCAGCACCTCGCCGCTGCGGTCGAGCGCCGCCGCCGGCCGCGCCACCGCGGCGGCGAACATGCCGCTGCGGTCGTTGCTGACCGACAGGATCGCGCCGACCGGGAAGCCGGCCGGGAAGCGCCCGCCGAGCCCCGAGGTGAGCAGCTTGTCGCCAACCTCGACGTCCGCGCTGATCGGGATGTTCGGCAACTCCAGGCGGTCGATCGCACCGCTGCCGTAGGCGATCGTGCGCAGGCCGGTGCGCTCGACCACGACCGGGATCGCATGGGTCGGATCGGTGATCAGCATCGCGATCGCGCTGTTGGCCATGACTTCGATGACCTGGCCCATGATGCCGCGCGCATCGATCACCGGCTGGCCGACCGCGATGCCCTGGTTCGCGCCGACGTCGAGCACGATGCGGTGGCGGAACGGGTCGAGGTCGACGTCGACCAGGCGCGCGAACTGCACCGACAGGCCGAGGTTCTTCTGCGCTTCGAGCAGCGCCTTGAGCCGCTCGTTCTGTGCCACCAGCGTGTCAAGCCGGTTCAGGCGCGCCTGCGCCAGCAGCAGCTGCTCGCGCAGTTCGCGGTTCTCGCTGGCCAGCCGGTCCTGCGTCGCGACCGCGGTGCGCGTCGCGCGCGCCAGGTCTGCCGGCAGCGCCGCCAGCCGGTGGATCGGCTCGACCAGCGCGCTGCCGCCGCGGCGCAGCGCCTGCAGCCAGTTGCCGCGGTGGTCGAGCACCATCAGCGCCACCGCCAGCGCGAGATAGACGATCAGCCGCAGCGTGCTGACCGTACCCTCGGCGAACAGTGTGGCGGTGTCGGAGCGCATGAGGCCGGGATTCGGGATTGGAGATTGGGGATTGGGGAAAAGCGAAACTCAGCCACGCCGCAGGCAGCCATCGCGCCTTTGCCCTGCCGAATCCCGAATCCCGAATCCCCAATCACGGCTTATTCAGGCGCGAAGAAATCACCGCCGTGCTTGTCGATCAGTTCCAGCGCGCGCCCGCCGCCGCGCGCGACGCAGGTCAGCGGGTCGTCGGCGACGTGCACGTGCAGGCCGGTTTCCTCGGAGATCAGGCGGTCGATGTCGCGCAGCAGCGCGCCGCCGCCGGTCAGCACGATGCCGCGCTCGGCCACGTCCGAGCACAGTTCCGGCGGGGTCTGCTCGAGCGCGCTGCGCACCGCGCTGACGATGCCCGACAGCGGCTCGTGCAGCGCCTCGAGGATCTCGTTCGAGTTGACCGTGAACATGCGCGGCACGCCCTCGGCGAGGTTGCGGCCGGACACTTCGATCTCGCGCACCTCGGACTGCGGGAACGCGCAGCCGACCTCGAGCTTGATCTTCTCGGCGGTCGATTCGCCGATCAGCGTGCCGTGGTTGCGGCGCACGTAGTTGATGATCGCCTCGTCGAAGCGGTCGCCGCCGATGCGCACCGACTGCGAATAGACCACGCCGTTGAGCGAGATCACCGCGACCTCGGAGGTGCCGCCGCCGATGTCCAGCACCATCGAGCCGCGCGCCTCGTGCACCGGGATGCCGGCGCCGATCGCCGCGGCCATCGGCTCCTCGATCAGGTACACGTCGCGCGCACCGGCCGATTCGGCCGACTCCTTGATCGCGCGGCGCTCGACCTGGGTCGAGCCACATGGCACGCACACCAGCACGCGCGGGCTGGGCCGGAACATGCGCGCGCGGTGCACCTTCTTGATGAACTGCTTGAGCATCTCCTCGGTCATCGTGAAGTCGGCGATGACGCCGTCCTTCATCGGCCGGACCGTGTTGATCGCGGCCGGCGTACGGCCGAGCATGCGCTTGGCGTCGGTACCGACCGCCGCGACCGAGCGCGGACCACCGGGCCCGCGATCCTGGCGGATCGCCACGACCGACGGCTCGTTGAGGACGATGCCCTGGCCGCGCACGTAGATCAGCGTGTTGGCAGTGCCGAGGTCGATCGAAAGATCGTTGGAGAAGAGTCCGCGAAGACCTTTGAACATGAGCGCGGTGTCGGGAGGGCGGAAAAGCACGCGAGTTTAACAGCAACCCGCGCATCGGCAAGGACGAAGAAGTTAAAAAACCCTTTCAGGACGAGGCTTTCCGGTACTCGCGACGCCTGCGGGCAGCACGGCCGATGCGGCTCGGGTAGACTTGGTGGGTTTGCCGCCCGGGTCGCCGGCGCGGCGCCTGCCGCCCCTTTCCGGATTCGACGATGTCAGCACTGATCTGCGGTTCGCTTGCCTACGACACCATCATGGTTTTCCCGGACCAGTTCCGGAACCACATCCTGCCGGACAAGGTGCACATCCTGAACGTGTCGTTCCTAGTGCCGCGCATGCGGCGCGAATTCGGCGGCTGCGCCGGCAACATCGCCTACAACCTCAAGCTGCTCGGCGACGATCCGATCCCGTTCGCCACGGTCGGCCAGGATTTCGAGCCGTACCGCGAACACCTGCAGCGCTGCGGCATCCGCCTCGACCACGTGCGCGTGTACGACGAGCTGTTCACGCCGCAGTGCTTCATCACGACGGACATGGACAACAACCAGATCACCGCCTTCCATCCGGGCGCGATGCTCAATTCGCACGAGCACCACGTGAAGGACGTGGAAGGCGTGACGTTCGGCATCGTCGCGCCGGACAGCCGCGACGGCATGCTGCAGCATTCGCGCGAATTCGCCGAGAAGGGCATCCCGTTCATCTTCGACCCGGGCCAGGCGATGCCGCTGTTCAACGGCGAGGAATTCCGCGCGTTCATCGAGCAGGCCGACTATGCGATCGTCAACGACTACGAGTCGCAGCTGCTGCAGACGCGCACCGGCTGGAACGAGGCCGAGATCGCCGAACGCGTGAAGGCCTACATCGTCACGCGCGGGCCGAAGGGTTCGACCGTGTACGAGGGCAAGCAGCAGCACGTGATTCCGCCGGCGCAGGAGCGCCGCATCGTCGATCCGACCGGCTGCGGCGACGCCTATCGCGCCGGCCTGCTCTTCGGCCTGATGCGCGGCATGGACTGGCCGACCACCGGCCGCATCGCCTCGCTGATGGGCACGCTCAAGATCGAGCACCCCGGCACGCAGAACCAGCGTTTCTCGTATGCCGAGTTCGCCGATCAGTTCAAGCAGCAGTTCGGCTACGCGCTGGGCTGAGTTGGGCCAGGGGCGGAGAGGCGGAGAGCCTCTCGGCTGACGCAGCCGCTGCACATGTACGATCGCAGGGTGGGACGCGGCGCCGAAGGCGCGAGTCCCGCCGGATCCATTTCACGGAGGCCGAGGGGATGACCATGAAGAGCCTGTCCACACTGCGAAGCGCCGTCGCGGCGCTAGCCCTGCTGGCCGCGATGCCGGCCTCGGCGGCGAAGGACGCGTACGTGGAGCTGAAAGGCCAGCGCTATGCGATCGAACTGGCCGAGGACGACGCCTCCCGCGCGCATGGCCTGATGGACCGCACGCAGATGGCGGCGGACCACGGCATGCTGTTCGTGTTCGAGGACGACGCGCCACGCGCGTTCTGGATGAAGAACACGAAGATCGCGCTCGACATGCTGTTCTTCGACGCCGAGCGCCGGCTGGTCAGCGTGCAGCACGACGTGCCGCCGTGCCGCTTCGATCCGTGTCCGGCCTATTCGAGCGGCGCGCCGGCGCGCTACGTGCTCGAACTCAACGCCGGCCAGGCGCGGCGGCTGGGCCTGGCGCCGGGCGACGAGCTGCAGATCCATCGCTGAGCGGCGGCGCCGCATTCGCGGCGGCCTCACGTTCGCGCAGGCCGCGCAGGCAGACCAGCCCGGGATGATAGGGCACCAGCGGACCGACCTCCGGATCGAGGCCGGCATCCTCGAGCGGAACGAACACGCGCATCACAAGCTCCTGCTGGGTCGACCAGGCACCAGTGAAGCAACCCGACATGCCGCCGGCGCGACCGCGATATGGCGGAACGGTGACGGTGCGAACGCTGCGCGCGCCCAGCCTACGCAGGGCGCACTGCCGGCGCCTCGTTAAGACGCTTTGTAGGCTGGACGACCGCAGGTCGGCCGGCGCTCAGATCTCGACCATCTCGAAGTCGGACTTGGTCACGCCGCAGTCCGGGCAGGTCCAGGTGTCCGGCACGTCTTCCCAGCGGGTGCCCGGCGCGATGCCGTCCGTCGGCCAGCCTTCGGCCTCGTTGTAGATGAACCCGCACACGACGCACATGAAGGTGCGGAACGGCGCGTCGACGGGAGCGGCGGCGAGGGAATCGGACATCGTTCGGAACAACCCGGAAAAATCATGGAAAGCGCCGTATTCTCGCAGTTTGCCGACCCACGCGAAAGCTCGATGCCCCATCCCGCCTTTTCCCTGCGCGGCCTGTATGCGATCAGCGACGGCCCGCGTGCCGACCTCCTCGACGCCTGCGCGGCCGCGCTCGCCGGTGGCGCGGCGATCCTGCAGTACCGCGACAAGAGCGCCGACCACGCGCGCCGCCGTGAAGAAGCCGCGGCGCTGCAGGCGCTGTGCGCGCGCCACGGCGTGCCGCTGATCGTGAACGACGACGTCGAACTGGCCGCCGCGGTCGGCGCCGCCGGCGTGCACCTGGGCGAGGACGACGCCGCGCTGGCCGCGGCGCGCGCACGGCTGGGCGCCGGCGCGATCATCGGCGTGTCGTGCTACGACTCGCTCGAGCGGGCGCGGCAAATGGCCGCAGCCGGCGCCGACTACCTCGCGTTCGGCGCGTTCTTCGCCTCGCCGACCAAGCCGCATGCGCGCGCCGCGACGCCGGAGCTGCTGCGCGCCGCGCGCGCGTTCGGCAAGCCGCTGGTGGCGATCGGCGGCATCACGGCCGACAATGCGCCGTCCCTGATCGAGGCCGGCGCCGACGCGGTCGCGGTCATCTCGGCGCTGTTCGGCGCGCGCGACGTACATGCCGCCGCGCGCCGCTTCGCCGGCCTCTTCGAACCCATCCAGCGAGCCTCCGCATGACCACCAACCACGAACTGTTCCAGCGCGCCCAATCCCTGCTGCCCGGCGGCGTCAACTCGCCGGTGCGCGCGTTCAAGTCGGTGGGCGGCGAGCCGTTCTTCACCGCGCGCGCCGACGGCGCGTACCTGTGGGACGTCGAGGGCACGCGCTACATCGACTACGTCGGCTCGTGGGGGCCGATGATCGTCGGCCACAACCATCCGGCGGTGCGCGCGGCGGTCGCGCGCGCGATCGAGCACGGCCTGTCGTTCGGCACGCCGTGCCCGGCCGAGGTCACGATGGCCGAGACGATCACGCGCCTGGTGCCGTCGGTCGAGATGGTGCGCATGGTCAACTCCGGCACCGAGGCGACGATGTCGGCGATCCGCCTCGCGCGCGGCGCGACCGGGCGCAGCAAGATCGTCAAGTTCGAAGGCTGCTACCACGGCCATGGCGACAGCTTCCTGGTCAAGGCCGGCTCCGGCGCGCTGACCTTCGGCGTGCCGACCTCGCCCGGCGTGCCGAAGGCGAACGCGGACCTGACCCTGACCCTGCCCTACAACGACCTCGCCGCGGCGCAGGCGCTGTTCGCCGAGCACGGCAGCGACATCGCCGGCCTGATCATCGAGCCGGTCGCCGGCAACATGAACTGCATCCCGCCAGTGGACGGCTATCTGCAGGGCCTGCGCGCGCTGTGCAGCGAGCACGGCGCTCTGCTGATCTTCGACGAGGTCATGACCGGCTTCCGCGTCGCGCTCGGCGGCGCGCAGGCCTATTACGGCGTCACGCCGGACCTGTCCACGTTCGGCAAGATCATCGGCGGCGGCATGCCGGTCGGCGCCTACGGCGGCCGCCGCGAGCTGATGCAGCAGATCGCGCCGGCCGGCCCGATCTACCAGGCCGGCACGCTCAGCGGCAATCCGGTCGCGATGGCGGCGGGCCTGGCGATGCTCGAGCTGATCCAGGCGCCGGGCTTCCACGACGAACTGGCGCGCCGCACGCGCCTGCTCTGCGACGGCCTGCAGGCGGTCGCCGACGAGGCCGGCGTCGCGTTCTCGACGAACCGCGTCGGCGCGATGTTCGGCCTGTTCTTCTCGCGCGAGCAGGTGACCAGCTACGCGCAGGCGACCGCCGCCGACGTGGCGCTGTTCAACCGCTTCTTCCACGGCATGCTGAAGCGCGGCGTGTACCTGGCGCCCTCCGCGTTCGAGGCCGGCTTCGTCTCCAGCGCGCACGACGAGCAGGTCATCGCCGACACGCTCGAAGCGGCGCGCGGCGCGCTGCGCGAGGCCGCCGCGGGCTGAGCCCGATGCACGCGCCGATCACGACCGCGCGCGAGCGCGACCCCTGGCTGCAGCCGGCCGCACCGTCCGGCTGGCGCCGGCGCGCGTTCGACCTCGTGTTCGGCACCGACACGCCGGCCGGACGCGCGTTCGACGCCGCGCTGATCATTGCTATCGTCGCCAGCGTGCTGGTGACGATGCTCGACAGCGTGGCCGCGCTGCACGCGCGCTACGGCGGCCTGCTGCGCGCGGCCGAGTGGGCGTTCACGCTGCTGTTCGGTGCCGAATACCTGCTGCGCCTGCTGGTCGTGCGGCGGCCGCTGCGCTACGCGCGCAGCTTCTTCGGCGGGGTCGACCTGCTCGCCGTGCTGCCGTCGATCGTCAGCCTCGTGCTGACCGGCACCGAGCAGCTGATCGGCATCCGCGCGCTGCGCATCCTGCGCGTGTTCCGCGTGCTCAAGCTGGCGCGCTACGTCGGCGCGGCCGAGCAGATGCGCACGGCGCTCGTGCGCAGCCGGCGCAAGATCTTCGTGTTCATCACGACGATGCTGGTGCTGATCTCGGTGTTCGGCGCGATCATGTACCTGGTCGAAGGCCCCGAGCACGGCTTCACCAGCATCCCGCGCGCGATGTACTGGGCCACCGTGACGATGGCGACGGTCGGCTTCGGCGACCTCACGCCCGGTACCGCGCTCGGCCAGTTCATCACGACGATCATGATCCTGATCGGCTACGGCATCATCGCGGTGCCGACCGGCATCTACGCGGCCGAACTCACCAGCACGCTGACCCATGCGCGCCTGGCGCGCCGCTGCGAGGCCTGCGGCACGCGCGGCCACGACGCGGAGGCACGCTTCTGCCGCCAGTGCGGCGCGGCGCTGCCTTCCGAAACGGATGCAGGCGCCTGACGCTCAGGGCACGAGCGGGCACACCGACTGCCCGACCGTCGTCGCGGTGAGCTGTTCGGCGTAGGCGGCGCTGGCGGTTGCATCGAGCTGCGGGTGCAACTGCGGCTCGACCAGGCCCGGCAGCAGGCCGCACAGCGCGCCGCCGCTGGCGCTCAGCGCGTAGCTGCTGGTCACGCCGGCCTGCACCAGCGCGCTCGCATGGACGCCGCTGTTGCCGTCCGGATCGAGCACGTAGGCCGGCGCGAACGCGAACGTGATGTTGCTCAGCACCAGCGTGCACGTGCCGAAGGCTGCCGAGGACACTGGCACCTGCACCGTGTCGGCCGAGCCCGCGCCGCTGAAGATGCCGGTGGCGAAATCGCCGCTGAAGGTGCCGGCGTGGGTCGTGACCGGGCAGCCCGGTACCGCCCCCGGGCAGGCCGGCGTCGTGCAGGCTGTGTAGGCGACCGAACCGAACCCCGGCAGCGTGACAGTGCCGCCGCTCGGCGGCACGCAACCGGTCTGGCCATCGACGCCGCTACGCAACAGGTCGAGGAACTGCGGCTTGGTCAGCGCCGCCGACCAGCAGGTTTCGAACCCGTTGTGCGTGACGAGGTCGCCCACGCTCTGCGCCGAGATCAGCGGCGATGCGCCCGCCAGCATCACCACAGCCCCCAGGATGTCCCGCCGAAGCACGCGCGCCGCCATTGCCTTCCTCAAGTAATCGGACCGCGGCGACTCTAGCAGAACGGCGAGAACGCGCATTCCTGTACTTTTTCGACCCAGCGCCCGCCCGTCTCCTTGCCAGCGAAGGATGCGCCGGCAGCGTCGATGCCCCTGCGCGATGATCGAAAACCCTGCGCAACGGGCTTACACATGGATCGGTTTACTATCGGCGCCGAGTGCCGGCCGCGCCAAAGCTGCACGCGGCGATGCGCACGCTGTGGCACGGCCACATCATGCACACGCGCGCCTATGCGATGGCGGTCAAGGCCGGCGATGCCGCCGCCGCGAAGCGCGCGGCCGACGAGGTCGTCGCCAACGCCAAGGCTAATGCCACTCGTCACGTCTCATGGCTCACGTCTCCAAAAGCGGCATGCAGGGTGGGCCGCAGCCGCGCAGCGGCGAGTCCCACCGCCCGCACGCAACGACGGTGGGACTCGCGCCTTTGGCGCTGCGCCCCACCCTACGCACTCCCCTCTCACGGCTCCAAGAACAGGTCGGGCAGCAACGGCTGCACCGGGTCCACCGCGTACGGCGCGAAATCGCTGATGCCGGCCTCGCGCAGCACCGTCTCGTCGATCAGGAAGTGCCCGGCGAAACCGGCCGCCGGCCGGGTCAGCACCGCATGTGCGGCATCCGCGACGATCGCCGGCGTGCGGCAGCGCTCGAGCGCGACGCCGGGGATCATGTTCAGCGCGTCGGTCGCGATGATCGTGCGCGGCCACAGCGCATTGACGGCGACGCCGCGCGGGCCGAACTCGCCGGCGAGGCCCAGCGTGACGAAGCTCATGCCCATCTTGGCCAGCGTGTAGCCGGTGTGCGGCGCCCACCATTTCGGATCGAGCGAGGGCGGCGGCGCCAGGCTCAGGATGTGCGGGTTCGGTGCCTTGAGCAGATGCGGCAGGCACGCCTGCGCGCACAGGAACGTGCCGCGCGCATTGACCTGCTGCATCAGATCGAAGCGCTTCATCGGCGTGTCGAGCGCGCCGGCCAGCCAGATCGCGCTGGCGTTGTTGACCAGGATGTCGAGGCCGCCGAACGCGTCGACCGTGGCCGCCACGGCCGCCTGCACGACCTCCTCGTCGCGGATGTCGCACTTGAGCGCCAGCGCCTTGCCGCCGGCCGCCTCGACCGCCGCCGCCGCGGTGTGGATCGTGCCGGGGAGCTTCGGGTTCGGCACGCCGCTCTTGGCCGCGATCGCGACGTTGGCGCCGTCGCGCGCGGCGCGCAGCGCGATCGCGAGGCCGATCCCGCGCGAGGCGCCGGTGATGAACAGGGTCTTGCCGGACAGGGTGGCCATACGCACCTCGCGGGTCTGCGTTTGCTTGAAGCCCCTCTCCCACCGGGAGAGGGGTTGGGGCGAAGCATGACATCCAATTCTTGGTGTGCCTGTGATTCTTCGCTTGGCCCGAACCCTCATCCGGCCCTTCGGGCCACCTTCTCCCGGAGGGAGAACGAAAATCCGCTAATGCGGCCGCTCAGGAACCGCCGCGCGCATGCTCGCGCACAAACGCTGCCAGCGCAGCGCGCAGCCGCTTGAGCCCCTCGGCCACGTCGGCATCGGTGATGTTCAGCGGCGGCACCAGACGCAGCACATCGGGACCGGCCTGCAGCAGCAGCAGGCCGTGCGCGGCGGCGGCATCGAGGATCGCGCCGGCCTGGCCCTGGTATGCCTCGGCCAGCACCGCGCCGAGCATCAGGCCGCGGCCGCGTACCTGCGTGAACAGGCCGAGTTCGGCGCCGATCGCCGCGAGCCCTTCGCGCAGCGCCTGCGCCTGGCGCGCGACGTTGGCGAGCAGTTCGGGCGAGCCGAGCTTGCGCAGCGCGACGCGCGCGACCGCGGCGGCGAGCGGGTTGCCGCCGAAGGTGGTGCCGTGCGCGCCGAACTGCATGACCTCGGCGACCTTCGGCCCGGCCAGCATCGCGCCGATCGGGAAGCCGCAGCCGAGCGCCTTGGCCAGCGTCACGATGTCCGGCACGACGCCGTCCTGCACGTGCGCGAACAGCGTGCCGGTGCGGCCCATGCCGCACTGGATCTCGTCGAGCACGAGCAGCGCGCCATGCGCGTCGCACAGCTCACGCACGCGTGCGAGGAAACCCGGCGCGGCCGGCAGCACGCCGCCCTCGCCCTGCACGGGTTCGAGCAGCACCGCGGCGACGTCGCCGGGCGCGAGCGCGGCGGCCAGCGCCTCGGCATCGTTGAACGGGACGTGGCGGAAGCCGGCCGGCAGCGGCTCGTAGCCGGCCTGGTATTTCGGCTGCGCGGTCGCGGTGACGGTCGCGAGCGTGCGGCCGTGGAACGAGCCGTGGCAGGTTACGATCACGCGGTGCTGCGGCGCGCGGCCGTGCGTCGCCGCCCACTTGCGCACGAGCTTGATCGCGGCCTCGTTCGCCTCGGCGCCGGAGTTGCACAGGAACACGCGCTCGGCGAAGCCGGAGGCGGTGACCAGTTCCTCGGCCAGGCGCAGCGGCGGCTCGGTGTAGAACACGTTGCTCGCGTGCCAGAGCTTGTGCGCCTGCTCCGTCAGCGCGGCGACCAGGTCCGGATCGCAGTGGCCGAGCGCGTTGACCGCGATGCCGGCGCCGAAGTCGACGTAGTCGCGGCCGTCGCGATCCCACACGCGCGCGCCCTCGCCGCGCTCGAGTACGAGTTCACGCGGGCGGTACACCGGCAGCCAGTAGCGCTGACCGAGCGCAAGCAAATCAGTTGTAGTCGGCGTCGCATCCATGGGTGAGGCTCTTGATTGAAAAGTGCGGCCACGGATGGCCGCGTTGGACTGCCCGACTGCCTCAGTCCGGAACGCCCGCGCAAGACGTCAGGTTACGGCGATCAGGGACGATCGCTCACCATACGCCCGTGTTCGGCATCGACGCCCACGGCTCGGCCGGCGGCAGCGGCGCGCCCTTTTGCAGCAGTTCGATCGAGATCAGGTCCGGCGAGCGCACGAACGCCATGTGGCCGTCGCGCGGCGGGCGGTTGATCGTGACGCCCATCGCCTGCAGGTGCGCGCAGGTCGCGTAGATGTCGTCGACCGCGAACGCGAGATGGCCGAAGTTGCGCGCGCTGCCGTAGTCCTCGTCCGAGCCCCAGTTGTGGGTCAGCTCGACCTCGGCCTCGGGGCTTTCGGGCGCGGCCAGGTAGATCAGCGTGAACTTGCCGGCCGCGCTGTCCATGCGGCGCACCTCGCGCAGGCCGAGGCCGTCGCAGAAGAAGCGCAGGCTGGCGTCGACGTCGCGGACGCGGACCATCGTGTGCAGGTATTTCATCGTTTCACCTTCGAACGAAAAAGAACGTTTTGACATGCATCGACGCGGACGGGCATGGACCGGGCAAAGCCGAATCCGCGATCGATCCGTGCTCGTCGGCGCTCATCCACGTCGCGATGCTCCGGGCTTCAGCCGCGCTGGAAGCGCGGCAGGTAGTGCGCGAGCTGCGCCAGGCGCTGCAGCGGGTCGGTCATTTCCAGCAGGTGCTGCTTCTCCGGCTGCGCCAGCGGCAGCAGCTCGGCGAGGCGGAAGCCGACCCAGCTCGCATCGTCCAGGCGCGCGCGCTCGACCTGCGCGTAAACGCCATCGAGCTGCTCGAGCAGGCGTTCGAGGATCGTCGCCAGCAGGCCGTGTTCGGGCGGCACCGGCAGCTGCGGCTCGTCCGGCCACAGCCGCGCCTGGCCGAGCAGCAGGCCGTTGTCGCGTACGCGCGTGGACGCAACCTGGAAGCGGCCGCCGCCTTCGGCGCTGATGCCAAGCAGGCCGTCCGGCAACGTGTAGAAATCGGTGATGCGCGCGAGCGTGCCGACCGTGGCCGGCCGCGCCGGCGCGCCGACCTCCTCGCCTTCGAGGATCAGGCACACGCCGAACGGAGCGTCGCGGCGCGCGCTCTCGCGCACGAGGTCGAGGTAGCGCGGCTCGAAGATGCGCAGCGTGAGCGGGCCGCCCGGAAACAGCACGGTCGCCAGCGGAAACAGCGGAAGCTCGGTCGATGCCACGGCGGCAGTGTAGCGCGACAGGCGCGCCGCTCAGCGCTGCGCGAGCGCGGCGGCGAAGCGCCGTGGCGCGTTCTCGAAGCCGCCGTTGGACATGAACACGACGTGGTCGCCGGCACGCGCCTGCGCCAGCAGCGCGGCGACGAGGTCGTCGACGCTCGGCGCGGCGCGGCCGCGACCGCCGAGCGCATCGACCACGCGCGCCGCATCCCACGGCAGCTCCGGCCGCTGCAGGAACACCACGCCGTCGGCATCGCGCAGCGACGGCGCCAGCTCGTGGGCGTGCGCGCCCAGGCGCATCGAGTTCGAGCGCGGCTCCATGCCGACCAGGATGCGCGCGGCGCCGACCTGCGCGCGCAGGCCGGCGAGCGTCGTCGCGATCGCGGTCGGATGGTGCGCGAAGTCGTCGTAGACGCGCACGCCGGCGTGCTCGCCGACCAGCTCCATGCGCCGCGCGACGTTGCGGAACGTGCCGAGCGCGGCCAGCGCCGGCGCCATGTCGGCGCCGGCGGCGTGCGCGGCGGCCAGCGCGGCGAGCGCATTCATGACGTTGTGGCGGCCGGTCAGCGACCAGCGTGCTTCGCCGAGTTCGCGCCCCTGATGGCTGACGACGAAGGCCGAACCGTCGGCCGCGAGCAGGCGCGCGCGCCAGTCGCCGGCGTCGATGCCGAACGTCTCGACCGGCGTCCAGCAGCCCATCGCGAGCACCTCGGCCAGGCGCGCATCCTCAGCGTTGACGATCAGCCGGCCGTTGCCGGGCACCGTGCGCACGAGATGGTGGAACTGGCGCTGGATCGCGGCGACGTCGGGGAAGATGTCGGCGTGGTCGTACTCGAGGTTGTTGAGGATCGCGATGCTCGGCCGGTAGTGCACGAACTTCGAGCGCTTGTCGAAGAACGCGGTGTCGTATTCGTCGGCTTCCAGAACGAAATCCGCAGCCGCAGGCTGCGTCCTTCGCCCCTCGCCCGCATCGCGGGAGAGGGGGGGACCGTCGGCGGATGCCGACGGTGGGGTGAGGGTGGCCCAACCACCCAATCGCGCCGACACCCCAAAGTTCGCCGGCACGCCGCCGATCAGGAATCCCGGTGCGCGACCCTGCGCCTCGAGGATCCATGCCAGCAGCGAGGTCGTCGTGGTCTTGCCGTGCGTGCCGGCCACCGCCAGCACGCGGCGCTGCGCGAGCAGCGTTTCGCCGAGCCATTGCGGGCCGGAGACATACGGCAGGCGCGCGTCGAGCATGTGCTCGATGGCCGGATTGCCGCGCGAGAGCGCGTTGCCGACGATGACCAGGTCCGGCGCCTGCGCCGGATCGGCGCTGCCCAGGTGCTCGGCGCGGTAGCCGGCCTTGAGCGTGATGCCGAGCCGCTCGAGCTGGGTCGACATCGGCGGGTAGACATTCGCGTCCGAGCCCTCGACGGTGTGGCCGAGTTCACGCGCGAGCGCGGCGATGCCGCCCATGAAGGTGCCGCAGATGCCGAGGATGTGCAGTCGCATGTCGAGGAATCGCTTGGAGGGTCAGGCGGCGCCGAACAGGGCGCGATCGAGCGCCCAGGCGGCGACGATCCAGATCAGCACCAGCAGCAGCGCCAGCGCCGACGGCATGTCCAGCGCCTGGCGCATGATGTGGCCATAGACCACCACTTGCCAGACGAACAGGCCGAGCGTGAGCCAGCCGAATACGAGGTGCGGTGCATCCAGCGCGGTCGTGCCGGCGGGCAGCGGACCGACCAGCAGCGCGCCCGCCCACTGCAGCAGCGAGATCGCCACGCTGCAGGCGAGCAGCGCGCTGGCGGTCTGCACGTAGCGCGGCTCGAGGCCGCGCACCGCCAGAGCCGCCCAGCACAGCCCGAGCACGAGTCCGGTCAAGACCAGCGAGCGGGCCAACGCGTCGCGATCGTCGCCCAGCGCCGAACCGATCAGCAGGTCGAGCACGATGCTGGCCGCGGCCAGCATGGCGAACAGCGGCGGTGAATACGGCAGGTCCTGCGGTCCGCGCCGCAGCCGGCACAGGTCGGCGACCAGGCGCGGCAGGCCGGCGTAGGGGCTGGACGGCATCATCGGCAAAAAAGGGGCAGAGTCGCTTTTCGGTGCATGACCTGCGCCATGTCGTCTACCGAAAAGCGACTCTGCCCCCTTCTCTTTCTTTCAGGCGGCGCTCGGGGCGCCGGCCGGCAGCGCACCGAGGATGCGCTGCGACACCTCGGCCAGCTCGCCGACGCCATCGACGACCCTCAGCTTGCCCAGCTGCGCGAAATGGCCGGCGACCGGCTCGGTCTGTTCGGCGTAGACGCGCAGGCGCTCGCGCACGGTCTCGGGCGTGTCGTCCTTGCGCCCCTGCTCCGCGGCGCGGCCGGCGATGCGCTCGACGATCAGCTCGCTCGGCACCTCCAGCTTGATCGCCACGTCGATCGGCTGGCCCAGGCGCGCGAGCAGCGTCTCCAGTGCGGCGCACTGCGCGAGGTTGCGCGGGTAACCGTCGAGGATGAAGCCGGCGGCCGCGTCCGCTTGCGCCAGGCGCTCCTCGAGCATGCCGAGCACGATCTCGTCGGACACCAGCTGGCCGGCCTCCATCACCGCCTTGGCCTTCAGCCCGAGCGGCGTGCCGGCCCGCACCGCGGCGCGCAGCAGGTCGCCGGTGGAGATGTGTGGGATGCCCAGCTCGGCCTTGAGAAGGTCGGCCTGGGTGCCCTTGCCCGAACCGGGCGCGCCGAGTAGAACGAGTCGCATGATGCTCCGATGCCGCCGCGGGGCGCATTCGCAAGACGAGGTGGAAAGCGCGGCACGCGCGACGCGCGCCGGTGTGGCGGTTACGCTAACGGCTGGCCAGAACCGTGTCAAACCAAGCCGGACAAGGAAAACGATGAGTCAGGGCAAATTGTTGTATGCGCAGTCGGGCGGCGTCACCGCCGTCATCAACGCGACCGCCTGCGCCGTGATCGAGACCGCGCGCGCCGCGAAGGTGCCGGTGCTGGCCGCGCGCAACGGCATCCTCGGCGCGCTGCGCGAGGAGCTGATCGACACGACGAAGGAATCGCGCAGCGCGATCGCCGCGCTGCGCCACACGCCGGGCGGCGCGTTCGGCTCGTGCCGCTACAAGCTGAAATCGCTGGAACAGGACCGTGCCAGGTACGAGCGCCTGATCGAGGTGTTCCGCGCGCACGACATCCGCATGTTCCTCTACAACGGCGGCAACGACTCGGCCGACACCACGCTCAAGCTCGCGCAGGTGAGCCGCGAGCTCGGCTATCCGCTGCGCGTGGTCGGCGTGCCGAAGACGGTCGACAACGACCTCGCCGTGACCGACTGCTGCCCCGGCTTCGGCTCGGTCGCCAAGTACACCGCGGTGGCGGTGGCCGAGGCCAGCCTCGACGTCGAGTCGATGTACGACACCTCGACCAAGGTGTTCATCCTCGAGGTCATGGGCCGGCACGCCGGCTGGATCGCCGCCGCCGCCGGCCTCGCCGCGCGCGCGGACGGCGATCCGCCGCACCTGATCCTGTTCCCGGAAGTACCGTTCGACGAGGCCGGCTTCCTCGCGCGCGTGCAGGCGACCGTCGAGCGTGTCGGCTACTGCACGGTGGTCGCCTCGGAGGGCCTGAAGAACCGCGACGGCGCATTCCTCAGCGAGGCCGGCACGCGCGATGCATTCGGCCACGCGCAGCTCGGCGGCGTCGCGCCGTACCTGGCCGACCTGGTGCGCGACCGGCTCGGCTACAAGTACCACTGGGCACTGCCCGACTACCTGCAGCGCTCGGCGCGCCACCTCGCCTCGCGCACCGACGTCGAGCAGGCCTATGCGGTCGGCAAGGCCGCGGTCGAGTACGCGCTGGCTGGCCACAGCGGCGTGATGCCGGTGATCGTGCGCACCTCGGACACGCCGTACCGCTGGAAGATCGAGCCGGCGCCGCTGGCGAAGATCGCCAACCGCGAGAAGAAGCTGCCGAAGAGCTTCATCCGCCGCGACGGCTACGGCATCACCGCCGCCGCGCGGCGCTACCTGGAGCCGTTGATCCGCGGCGAAGCGCCGCCGCCGTACGCGAAGGACGGGCTGCCGGCCTACGTGCGCCTGAAGAACGTCGCGGTGCCGCGCAAGCTGGCGCAGGGGTTCGCCGGCTGAGCGGGGCGGCGGCGATGATGGTTTTCCGCGCGCTTGCGCGTAGTTGAGGGGATCCGGCGCACTCCGCGCCGGAAGCGGGCACCGCCACGAGGAAAAGCCGATGTTCAACCAGCACATGATCCGCCGCGCACTGCTGGGCTGCGCGCTCACGCTCGTCGTCGTCGCCGGCGGCAGCCAGGCCGCACCGGCGAGCGGCGACCGCTACCGCGTGACCAGCAAGGTCGAGATCAAGGACATGCCGTTCGCGATGCCGCCGCGCACCACCGAGGTGTGCACGGCCCGGGACGGCGGCGACGCGGCGATGGTGCCGCACGACAAGGACTGCCAGGTGCTCGACTATCGCCGCACCGGCGACCAGAGCAGCTTCCGCATGCGCTGCACCGGCAAGGACGCGATGGAAGGCGATGGCGAGATCGAGCGCCTCGGCGCCGACGCCTACCGCGGCCGCGTGCACGCGGTCGGCCGCGCCGACGGCGAGACGATGGACATGACGATCCGCTTCGAGGGCCAGCGCATCGGCAGCTGCGACTACGCCAGCGAATCGCCGGCTGCACTCGGCGCGGCCAAGCTCAAGGAGATCTGCGAAGCGCAGCTGGACGCGCCGGCCGCGCACGCCATGTTCACCACGCGCGATGCCGCCTGCGCCAGCTACCGTGCACCGTTCTGCCAACGCATCGGCACGCTGGCGCAGGGCCTGCGCGATCCGGCCCGGTTCCCGGCGAGCGATGCCGACCAGGTGTGGCCGGCGCTGGCGGCGTGCGGCCATCCGCGCGAAACGATCCTCGCCGACGCCTGCGCCAAGGCCGACGCCACCGGCAACCACGCGTTCATCGGTGCACACTGCCCAGCCCTGCTGCCGCGCACCTGCGAGCGCGCCGATGCCGGCCGCGATGCCGACTTCGTCGCCACCTATTGCGTGGAGAAAGCGCGCGCACTCGCCGCGCAGCAGTGCGAAGGCCGCGGCTACACCGCGATGCTGTCCTCACCGTACCGCAACTTCTGCAGCCGCTACGCGGCGACGCGCGTGCAGCAGCGCAACGCGACCGGCACCTCGCCCGGCGCGACGCCGACACCGGCCAGCGCACCGGGCGCCGCACCGGCCGAGGCGGCACGCAAGCCGTCGCTGCGCGACCGCTTCAAGGCGCTCAAGGACTCGATCGGCGGCAACTGAGGCCGATGCACGCCCGCTCCTTCGGCCGCGCGCTGGCGGCGCTGCTCGCATCCGCCGCCCTGCACGCGGCGGGCGCGACCGCGCTGCCGGACCCGTACCCGGACGTCGCGCGCGCCTACTACGTCGAGGTCGATGGCCGGCCGCTGTGGGCCGGCCAGCCCGATGCGCGCCTGCCGATGGCCAGCCTGACCAAGCTGATGACCGCGTTGCTGGTCGCCGAGGCCGGTGCGCCGGACACGCCGGTCGCGACCAGCGCCGCGGCGGCGGCCGAGACCGGCACGCGCCTGGGCCTGCGCACCGGCGAGCGCGTGCGCCGCGGCGACCTGCTCGCGGCGATGCTGGTGCGCTCGGCCAACGACGCCTGCCGCGCGCTGGCCGACGCGCTCGGCGGCGACGAGGCACGCTTCGTCGCGCGCATGAATGCGCGCGCGGCCGAGCTCGGCCTGGCCGACAGCCACTTCACCAACGCGTGCGGCCACGACGCCGATGCGCACTACGCCAGCGCGCGCGACCTCGCCCGCCTCGCCCACGCCGCGCTCGCGCAGGCGCCGATCGCAGAGCTCGTCGCACGTCCCGGCTACGCGTTCACGAGCCTTGACGGGCGCCGCCATGCACTGCGCAGCACGAACGCGCTGCTGGCCGGGCTGGACGGCGCGCGCGGCGTCAAGACCGGCTCGACGCCGGCCGCCGGGCGCTGCCTGATCGCGCTGGTCGAGCGCGACGGCGTGCAGGTGCTGGCCGTGCTGCTGCACGCGCCCGAGCGCTGGTGGGACAGCGTCGGCCTGATCGAACTGGCGTTCGCCGCGGCGCGCCGCGGCGCGGCGCCTTGAGCCCCCTCGCGCCCGGCGCCGCGACGCCGGTCGCGCCTCCGGATCGGCGCGAAACCGCGCGCGCGCTCGCCGTGCTGCTCGGCGCGGTCGGCCTCGCCTATGCGAACGCGTTCGACGCCGCGTTCCAGTTCGACGACTACGCGGTCATCGTCGACAACCCGGCCGTGCATTCGCTCTCCGCCTGGTGGGCATCGATGCCGGGCATCCGCCCGCTGCTGAAATTCAGCTACGCGCTGAACTGGGTGCTGGCGCCGCAGGCGGGCGCATTCCATGCGGTCAACATCGGCCTGCATGCGCTGAACGCGCTGCTGCTGTGGGCGCTGGCGCGGCACTGGCTGGCGCAACTGGCGCCGCGGCGCGACGCGGCATTCGGTGCGCTCGCCTGCGCCGCGTTGTTCGCCGTGCATCCGGCCGCGACCGAAGCGGTGACCTATGCCAGCGGACGTTCGATCGCGCTGTGCGCGACGTGCTACCTCGCCGCGCTGCTGGCCGACGCGCACGGCCGCGCGCGTGGACGGCACCTGCTTTCCGACCTCGGCGCACCGCTGCTGTTCGCCGCCGCCCTGGCCGTGCGCGAGACGGCGCTGACGCTGCCGCTGGCGCTGCTGCTGCCGGCCTGGTGCGCGACGCGCCGCGTGCAACCGGACTGGCGCCGCTGCCGCGGCCATCTGCTCGTGCTCGCCGCCGCCGCGCTGGCCGCACTGGCGACGCCCGGCTACCAGCGCTTCTTCGCCGCGAGCCTCGACGCACGCGCGCTGCCGCAACAACTGTCCGGCCAGCTCGCCGCGCACGCCTACCTCGCCACGCAGCCGTTGCTCGGCCGCGTCGGCATGATCGATCCGGACCTCGGCGCGACCGCCGCGCCATCGGCCACGACGCTGCTGACCGCGCTGGTGCTGGCTGGCGTGCTCGTGCTTGCCTGGCACGCGCGCGGCCGGCGCCCGTGGCTGGCATTCGGCATCTTCTGGTACCTGCTGCAGCTGGCGCCGAGCAACTCGCTGCTGCCACGCCTGGACCTGGCCAACGACCGCCACCTGTACCTGGCCCTGCCCGGGCCGGCGCTGATCGTGGCGGTGCTGCTCGCCGATCCACGCTGGCGTCGTGCCGGCAGTGCGGCGTTGTGCGCATTGCTGCTCGCGCTGGGCCTCGCCACCGTTCGCCGCAATGCGGACTACCGCAGCGAGATCACGCTGTGGCAGGCCAACGTCGCCGCCTCGCCGGGCGGCGCGCGCGGCTGGACCAACCTCGGCTATGCCTGGCGCCGTTCCGGGGACCTCGATGCGGCGCGCCGCGCATATCGCTGCGCGCTGGGTGCCGACCCGGCCTACACGCAGGCGGTGCTGAACCTCGCGGCGCTGACCACGCCCGACGCGGCCCTGCCGCCCGCGCTGGCGCCGGCCGAGTGCGCGGCGTGGGCCGGCGGTTTCGACCGGCCCTGAGGCGGACGCTCGAACCTTCGATTCTCCCCTGCGCGGATAGCGCCCGACTCGGTCGCATGCCGGAGCGCGGTCCGGTCGGCCGCCCCGCGGCACCGACGGTCGCGGCTTCGCGAAGCCAACGCCCGGCGCGGGTCGCAGTCGCGCCGCCCGCACAGCGGGCCGCGCGACCGCGAAGGTGCATCAGCGGAAGTAGTCGTACGGGTAGCGCGTGGTGCCCTCGGGCAGGCGCACGAACGTCGCCGCGCGGGTCTGCTGGCGGACCTTGTCGGTCTCGAACACGCCGCGCGCGCGCAGCACGTCTGGACCGAGGTACAGGTCGAAATGCATCGCGAAGCGATCGGTAGTGGCGTCCTTCTTGCCGATCACGTAGTTACCATCAACCAGCCGCGCGGCCTCGATGCCGGCGCGCTTGGTCGCCGGGTCGTACCAGGCCACCGCGTCGTTGGTGATCGCCCACAGCATCGAGAACGCGCCCCAGCAGGCGCCGCGGTTGGTGCCGTTCTGGTTGAGGCTGTCGGGCGGGCAGTCCAGGCGGTACAGGCGCGCGCCGGCCGGCGGAATGAAGTACGACGCCGGCGCGTCCGGATCCTTGAGGAACTTCGTGCCCGCCGGCAGCGCGGTGAGCTTGACCAGCGCCATCGCCGCGGTCTGGAAGTCCGCCTCGGGCTTGCCCGGGTTGGACGCCTTGTTGTCGACGTAGACGGTGGCCGCCCACAGGCCCGGCAGGAACGCATCCTCGTCCTTGCTTTCGAAGTTCACCGCCTGCCACTGGTAGGTGCTGTGCGCGGCGTTGTCGAGCGTCATCTTGACGTGGCGCGGATCGCTCCACTCGAGCGTGGCGTGCAGGCCGGTCGCGGTCAGCTGCGGCTGGCGGTACTCGCAGCCGGGGCACTGGCCGTCGCGCGCCTGCAGGAACTCGCCGGTGGCGCGGCCGATGATGCCGGTGGCCGCCCGCTCCTGCTCGGTGGTCGGCGTGTAGGCCGCCTGCAGCAGGTAGTTCACCTGGTTGCCGGCCGCATCGTAGGTCTGGAACGAAATGAAGTTGCCGAGGCCGGGACCGATGTCGACCTCCAGGCCCGAGCCGCTCTGCGCCGGATCGAAGTAGCTGCCGGTATAGGGGGCCACGATGCCCAGGCGCTCGCTGACGGAGGTGTCGAGCGCCTGCGCGGCGGGCGCAATCGCGCCCAGCGCGAAGGCGACCAGGGCGGCGAACGGGTACGGCTTTCTCATCGGGTATTGCCTCGTGTTGGGAAGATCGAGCGTGGCGCGTGAGGCCACTTCAGGGACGGTCGCGCCGCGGCGGCGCGACCAGGGGCGGCGACCGCGTGCGCGACGCGGTCACGGGCGGTGCATCCAGCACCTCGAAGCTGGCCGGCATCCGTGCCGCCCGGGCAACCGGCGCATGCGCGGCATAGTCGTCGAACAGGCCGTTTTCCTCGTCCATGCCGTCGACGCGGCCGGTCGCCTCGAACGCGTCGAACGCGAACGGCACGCCTTCGGAGGCGAGCGGGTCGACCGCGTCGGAGACGTGGAAATGCAGGTGCGCCTCGGTCGAGTTGCCGGTGTTGCCGAGCAGCGCGAGCACCTGCCCGCGCCGCACCGTCTGGCCCTCGCGCACGCGCAGGCTGCCGGGCTGGAGGTGCGCGTAGAACGCGTAGTGGCCGCCACCGATGTCCTGCATGACGTAGTTGCCGGCGGCGGTCTGCTCGGTCTGGCCGGACGGCGGATACGGCGGCACCTGGTCGCCCATGCCGTCGCGCGTGCGGGCGATCACGCCGTCGGCGACAGCGATGATCTCCTTGCCATAGGCGAGATAACCCGCGTTCTGGTCCAGCGGCGGCAGCGCGCGGCGCGCCTCGGCGTCGACCACGACCCAGTCGATCGCATAGCGCTCGGGCACGTAAAAGCGGCCCGGCACGAGCTGGCCGGCGGCGTCACGCGCGCGGATCAGCGTGCGCCGGTGGATGCCGCCGGCGTTAGGCGAATCGCCGGCGACCCAGCCGGTGCCGCGGAACGGCAGGCCGACGAGCACCGGCGGCGTGTCCGCCACGGCGAATTCGTGGTCGAGCGTGCGCAACGGTGCGCCGTCCGCGCACGCGCTCCACGCGATGCGGTGGCGCAGCGTGGCCGGCGCCGGCGCGCCGTCGCTCAGGCGCAGGAAGAAGAACAGTGCGGCGCCGCCGCCGGGCGGCACGTCGACCGTGGCCGCGCGCGGCACGCCGTCCATCGCCGCGGTGTAGACCGTCGCATTGGCGGCGATCACCGGCCCCTGGTAGCGCTGCACGATGGCCGCCGCGCCACTGCCGCCCTCGGCGCGGACATCGGCCAGCCGCGCGCAGGCCGCATCGGGGTTGCGCACGTTGAGCTCGTACACGAGTACCGTGCCGGCCGTGGTCGGCAGTGGCGCCGGCACGCGCTGCACGGCGACCTCGAGCGCGGCGGCCGGCAGCATGCCGGCCCAGCCCAGCAGAATGGCGAGGCACGCCGGCAGCGACGCACGGCGGCGAACGAACGAGCCTGTGTACATGACGATCCCCTTCTGGCGAGCGCGACCCCGGCAGCCCGCCGCGCGCCCACCACGATGCCGGCATCCGCGCGGGCGGGCAAGTCGCCCGGGTCATGGACGGTCCCGGCGGCTGGACCGTCGCAGCGGCGGCAATGGTGCATCGCGGCTGGACGCGGCGCGCGCGGCCGTGCCTATACTCGACCGGGGCTTTGGGTTCGATTTTCTCGCTGTTCCATTGGGTTCAAGGGAGGGGTTCGATGCTGTTCCATCAACACGGTTTGCTCATCGCGCTGGCCTGTGCGGTCCTCGCGATCCTCTACGGCGTCTGGTCGATCCGCTGGATCCTGGCCAAGCCCGCCGGCAACGAGCGCATGCAGGCGATCGCCGCCGCCATCCAGGAGGGTGCACGCGCGTATCTCAACCGGCAATACCGCACGATCGGCCTGGTCGGCGTCGTGCTGTTTGTCATCATTGGCCTGGCGCTGGACTGGCCGACCGCGATCGGCTTCGCGATCGGTGCGGTGCTTTCGGGCCTGACCGGCTACATCGGCATGAACATCTCGGTGCGCGCGAACGTGCGCACGGCCGAGGCCGCGCGCAGCGGCATCGCGGCCGCGCTCGGCGTCGCGTTCCGCGGCGGCGCGATCACCGGCATGCTGGTGGTCGGCCTCGCGCTGCTCGGCGTGGCCGGCTACTACGTGTCGCTGATGCACTTCGGCCGCACGCCGGACCAGGCGCTGCACGCGCTCGTCGGCCTCGCGTTCGGCTCGTCGCTGATCTCGATCTTCGCGCGCCTGGGCGGCGGCATCTTCACCAAGGGCGCCGACGTCGGCGCGGACCTGGTCGGCAAGGTCGAAGCTGGCATTCCCGAGGACGACCCGCGCAACCCGGCGGTGATCGCCGACAACGTCGGCGACAACGTCGGCGACTGCGCCGGCATGGCGGCCGACCTGTTCGAGACCTATGCGGTCACGCTGATCGCGACGATGCTGCTCGGCGGCGTGATGGCGAGCGAGGCCGGCGCGCACGCGGTGCTGTACCCGCTGGTCATCGGCGGCGTCTCGATCATCGCCTCGATCATCGGCACGTTCTTCGTCAAGGCCAGCCCCGGCGGCAAAATCATGAACGCGCTGTACAAGGGCGTGATCGTGTCGGGCGTGCTCGCGCTGCTCGGCTTCATCCCGGTCACGCAGCAGCTGATGGCCGGCTCCAGCTACGGCGTGTGGAACGTGTTTGGCTGCGCGGTGATCGGCCTGGTGCTGACCGGCGCGATGGTCGTCATCACCGAGTACTACACCGCCACCGAATACGCGCCGGTGCGCCACGTCGCGCAGGCCTCGACCACCGGCCACGCGACCAACATCATCGCCGGCTTGGGCGTGTCGATGAAGGCGACCGCCTGGCCGGTGCTGGCGGTGTGCGCGGCGATCTGGGGCGCCTACTGGCTGGCTGGCCTGTACGGCATCGCGATCGCCGCGACGGCGATGCTGTCGATGACCGGCATGATCGTCGCGCTCGACGCCTACGGCCCGATCACCGACAACGCCGGCGGCATCGCCGAGATGGCCGAACTGCCGCCCGAGGTGCGCGCGGTGACCGACCCGCTCGACGCGGTCGGCAACACGACCAAGGCGGTCACCAAGGGCTATGCGATCGGCTCGGCCGGCCTGGCCGCGCTGGTGCTGTTCGCCGACTACACGCACAAGCTCGGCGCGCAGCATCCGGACAAGATCTTCACGTTCGACATCTCCAACCACTACGTCATCATCGGCCTGCTGATCGGCGGCCTGGTGCCGTACCTGTTCGGCGCGATGGCGATGGAAGCGGTCGGCCGCGCAGCCGGCAGCGTGGTCGAGGAAGTGCGCCGCCAGTTCCGCGAGATCGCCGGCATCATGCAGGGCACGACCAAGCCGGACTATTCGCGCGCGGTCGACCTGCTGACCCAGTCGGCGATCAAGGAGATGATGGTGCCCTCGCTGCTGCCGGTGCTGGTGCCGATCGTGGTCGCGTTCGGCTTCGGCTGGATCGGCGGCCCGATGGCCGGCGCGCAGGCGCTCGGCGGCGTGCTGATCGGCACGATCGTGACCGGCCTGTTCGTGGCGATCTCGATGACCACCGGCGGCGGCGCCTGGGACAACGCCAAGAAGTACATCGAGGATGGCCACTTCGGCGGCAAGGGCTCGGACGCGCACAAGGCGGCCGTGACCGGCGACACCGTCGGCGACCCGTACAAGGACACCGCTGGCCCGGCGGTGAACCCGCTGATCAAGATCATCAACATCGTGGCGCTGTTGCTCGTCCCGCTTCTGTAGCGGCCCGGCGATCGGCGCCTTGTGGCGAAGAAGCCCCGCCCCGCGCGGGGCTTCTTCGTTCCGGCGCCCCCACGCGCGCATCGCGGGAGCGGCTTCAGCCGCGATGTTTTTTCAGGCCTCGCCAAAGGCATCGCGGCTGAAGTCGATCCTATCCCGACAATAGCGCGCCCCAACGACTGGCTCTGGACAAGCCCGGAGGGCTCTGCGATAGATGCCGGCCACCCCGTACTCCCGGAGTCCTGCATGAAGTTCTCCCCTCTCGCGCGCGCCGCCGCACTCGGCGCCCTCGTCGCCGCGGCCGGTTGCACGCCGGTCGCGCCGAAGGCCGACGCGCCCGCGCCCGCCATCGCCAAGACCGAGGCCGCCGTGGACGATCCCTACCTGTGGCTTGAAGACATCAGCGGCGCCGAGGCGCTCGAATGGGTCAAGGCGCGCGATGCCGAGACGGCCAAGGCGTATGCCGAAACACCGGCGTTCGAGACGCTGCGCGGGCGCATCCTCGAGGCGCTCGACTCCGACGCGCGCATCCCGTTCGTCGAGAAGATCGGCGACCGCTACTACAACCTGTGGAAGGACAAGGACCATCCGCTCGGCCTGTGGCGGCGCACGACGCTGGCCGAGTACCGCAAGGACGCGCCAACGTGGGAAACCGTGCTCGACATCGACGCGCTGTCGGCGGCCGAGGGCCAGCGCTGGGTCTGGCAGGGTTTCCAATGCCTCAAGCCCGCCAACCGGCGCTGCCTGCTGCGGCTGTCGCCCGGCGGCGGCGACGCGGCGGCGGTGCGCGAGTTCGACCTGCATGACAAGGCGTTCGTGCAGGACGGCTTCCAGTTGCGGGCGGCGAAATCCTCGATCGCCTGGATCGATGCGGACCGCATCTACGTCGGCACCGACTTCGGCCCCGGCGCGATGACCAAGTCGAGCTATCCGCGCATCGCCAAGGAATGGCGGCGCGGCACGCCGCTCGCGACGGCGACGACGGTCTACGAGGGCAAGGACGAGGACATGATGGTCTACGCCGCGCGTGACCTCACGCCCGGCTTCCAGCGCGACTACGTCGTGCGCGTGATCGACTTCTACACCAGCGAGACGTTCGTGCGCGGCAAGGACGGTGCGCTGACGAAGATCGACGTGCCGCTCGACGCGCAGGCCGACGCGCACCGCGAGTGGCTGCTGGTGCAGCCGCGCAGCGCGTGGACGGTCGGGGCCACCACCTATCCGGCCGGTTCGCTGTTGGCGGCGAAGTTCGACGACTGGATGGCCGGTCGGCGCGAACTCACCGTGCTGTTCACGCCGACCGCGACGACCTCGCTGTCGGGTTACTCGTGGACGCGCCACCACCTCCTGCTGAACCTGCTCGACGACGTCGCCAGCCGGCAGGAAGTGCTGACGCCGGCCAAGGGCGAATGGAAGCGCCGCCCGCTGCCGGGTGCGCCGGCGCTGTCGACGGTCGAGGCGAGCGGCATCGACGCCGACCACGACGACAGCTATTTCCTGACCGTGACCGGCTACCTCACGCCGACCACGCTGTACCACGGCACGCTCGGCCGCGGCGAGGCGAAGGCGGTCAAGCACACGCCGGCGTTCTTCGATGGCGCGAAGTTCGAGGTTTCGCAGCACTTCGTGAACTCCAGGGACGGCACGCGCGTGCCGTACTTCCAGGTCGCGCCGAAGGGCCTCGCGCTCGACGGCAAGGCGCGGACGCTGCTGTACGGCTACGGCGGCTTCGAGCTGGCGCAGCGCCCGACCTACAGCGCCGGCGTCGGCCGCGGCTGGCTCGAACAGGGCGGCGTGTACGTCGTGGCGAACATCCGCGGCGGCGGCGAATACGGCCCGCGCTGGCACCAGGCCGCGCTGAAGGCGAACCGCCCGCGCGCCTACGAGGACTTCGCTGCGGTCGCCGACGACCTGGTCAAGCGCGGCGTGACGTCGCGCGCGCACCTCGGCGCGATGGGCGGCAGCAACGGCGGCCTGCTGGTCGGCAACATGCTGACGCAGTACCCCGACCGCTTCGGTGCGATCGTCTGCGCGGTGCCGCTGCTCGACATGAAACGCTACACGCGCCTGTCCGCCGGCGCCTCGTGGATCGCCGAATACGGCGATCCGGACAAGCCGGAGGAATGGGAGTGGATCAAGGCGTTCTCGCCGTACCAGAACCTCAAGGCCGGCCAGGACTACCCCTCGACGCTGTTCTACACCGCCACCAGCGACGACCGCGTCGGCCCGGTGCAGGCGCGCAAGATGGCGGCGAAGATGCGCGACATGGGCTATGCGAACGCGTGGTTCTACGAGAACACCGAAGGCGGTCACGGCGGCGCGGCGGACAACCGCCAGTCGGCCTACCGGCTCGCGCTCAGCTACACGTTCCTGCTCGAACACCTGAAGTAGGGCCGCAACCGGCAGCGGCGGCGATGGCACGCGCGTGCTGCGCCGCCGCATGGTTTTGCCGTATCCTTCGCGCCGCTGCGGGCGGCGCCCGTACGCGCCTGCCCTGCCGGCGCGCTCCTGCCACCGGCGCAGCAACCCCATCCCGCCGCGCGGGCGGGCCGCCGAGTGCGGCCGCCGGCCGGCCCGTTTTCGGCGCGCACCGCGGTTACTTTCGCCATCCGGGGCGCGCCGGCCTGATTCGAGGAGTGCAGCATGGGTCTGGAACGCGTTCGCGCCGGCGCCGAGGTGCCGGAGGAAATCAACGTCATCATCGAAATCCCGAAGGACGCCGAGCCGGTCAAGTACGAGGTCGACAAGGAGAGCGGCGCGATCTTCGTCGACCGCGTGCTGTCCACGCCGATGCGCTATCCGTGCAACTACGGCTACGTGCCGCAGACGCTCGGCGGCGACGGCGATCCGCTCGACGCGCTGGTGATCCTGCCGCTGCCGCTGGTGCCCGGCGCGGCGATCCGCTGCCGCCCGGTCGGCATGCTGAAGATGACCGACGAGGCCGGCGCCGACGAGAAGCTGGTGGTGGTGCCGCACGCGAAGATCTTCGCCGGCTACGCGCACATCGAGGACATCGACCAGGTCTCGCGCCACTGGCTGGAGCGCATCGGCCACTTCTTCGAGCACTACAAGGACCTCGAGAAGGGCAAGTGGGTCAAGATCGAGGGCTGGTCCGACGCGGCCGCGGCCAAGGCCGAGATCCTCGCCGGCGTCGAGCGCTACAAGCAGGCCAATCCGTAGGAGCGCCGCCGCGCGACCTGCGCTGGGCAAGGCCGCGACGCCTCGTCGCGGCTGCGCCGCTCCATAGGGTGGGACGCAGCGCCAAAGGCGCGAGTCCCGCCACGGGTTCGTGGTGGCGCTCGCCGCTTCGCGGCTGCGACCCACCCTACCCTCCCTTCCCGACGACGCTCAGTCGTCGTCGGCCTCCTCGCTGTCGTCACGCGTGTGCCGCAGCGTCGGATCGACGCCCGACGCGAGCGCCGCGCGCGCGTCCCAGATCGACACTTGGCTGCCGCGGAACGGCTGCGTGTAGACCGGATCGGCGCGGAAGCGGAAGTTCGGATAGAAGCTGATGACCAGGCCGTCCGGATGCTGCTGCGTCCACGCGGCCAGCTCCTCGAGCGATCCGAGCACCGGCAGCGGCTTCTCCAGGCGCCCGGCGAATTCGTACACGCCGTGGTGCCAGCCCATGTGCACGATCGGCTGGCCGCGCTCCTGCGCGGCGCGTACCTGGCGTGCGACCGGCGCCACCTCGTAGCGCGGCGCGGTGCCCTGGATCACCGCGAACTTGACCAGCAGCGCGACGGCGAGCATCGCCAGCGCCGGCGCGACCGGTCCGTCGAGGCGGCGCGCAACGACCCACAGCAGCACGCCGCACAGCGCGACCGCCGCGCCCCAGTCCGGCCACACGCCGGCCAGCACGTGCAGGTTCGGGCGGGTCGCGGCCAAGTGCGGCAGCAGCGCGAACAGCACGCCGATGCCGGCCAGCGCGAGCGCGAACAGGCCGCTGCGCACGCGCCATTCGCCGCGTCCGAGCAGCCACGCGCCGCCGAGCGCGACCGCCGGGATTGCCGGCAGCAGGTAGTGCGGCTGCTTGCCGCCGATCAGCGAGAATGCGACGAAGGTCGGCACCAGCCACGCCAGCGCCAGGCGCAGCGCCGGCGCATCGAGCTGCGCGCGCAGGCTGCGCCAGCCGCCGCGCAACACCAGCGGCCATGGCAGCAGCATCAGCGGGAACACGATGCCGTACCACCACCACGGCCGCCCGTGCGTGCTCTTGCCCTTGACGCCCTGGATGCGGTCGAAGGTCTGGTTGAGGAAGATCGCGCGCGCGTACTCCTCGCCGCCGTGCAGCGCGGCCGGGATCGCCCAGGCCAGGCCGATCGCGGCGCCGAGCAGCACCGCCAGCGCGAGCGCGCCGAAGTAGCGCGCGCGTCGGCCGGCCAGGCGATCGGCGCACCACCATGGCGCGGCCAGCGCGATGAACGCAATGTCGAGCAGCATCACCGGCCCCTTGACCAGGATGCCCAGGCCGAGCGCGCCGCCGGTGACGAGGATGCCGCGGCGCGTGCGCGCTTGCGCCAGGTCGCAGATGCCGTGCGCGGCGAGCAGCACGCAGGTGGCCAGCAGCACGTCGAACATGATCGCGTTCGCGAACGCGGCGAAATAGGCCGCGCCGAGCAGCAGCCAGGCCGAGGCGCGCGCGACCGTGACCGATGCGGTCAGGCGGAAGGCGAGGCGATACATCAGCCACAGGCTCAGCAGCGAGCACAGCAGCGTCATCGCACGCGCGGTCCACGCGTGCACGCCGGTCACCAGCCAGCCGAGGTTGATCAGCCAGAACAGCATCGGCGGCTTGTGCGCGTAGGTGTCGCCGTTCAGGTGCGGCACGAGGAACTCACCGGTCTGGCGCATCTCCCACGCCACCGCGAGGTAACGCGTCTCGTCGATCGGCAGCGGCGCCAGCAGGAACACGACCGGCACCAGCAGCAGCAGGCCGAGCAGCAGCGGATGATCGGACAGCACGCGCCAGGGCGAGGCGTGCGCGGAAAGCGGAGAACTCATCGAACGCGGACCGACGGGGAAAACGCCCAATGGTGGCATGGCGCGCGCGCGCTGTCGCGCTGCGGAAGCCGCAGGTCAGCTACGGTCGGCGCCGCGTAGGGTGGGGCGCAGCGCCGAGCACTGTTTAGAGGCGTGCACGGCGTGGGCGCGAGTCCCACCAAGCATCCATCCCTGGAGCGATATTCCGGTCGGCATCCATGCCTCCCCCTCAGCGGCCGAAAGGCCGCTTCAACCGCTGCGCGGCTGCGTCCACCCTACCCTGAAACGCACGTGCTCAGCCGCGCTTGAGCAACTCGCGCAGGTCGATCACCGCCGCATTCGCGCGCGAGATGTAGTTGGCCATCACCAGCGAGTGGTTGGCGAAGAAGCCGAACGGCTTGCCGTTGAGGATGATCGGACTGCGCACCGGCCGCTGCGCCTCCTCCAACTCGCGGATGATCTGCTTCAGGCTCACCTGCGCGTTCTTGCGCTGCAGGGTCGGGGCGAAATCGACCTCGAACGCCTTGAGCTGCTCGAGCAGCGCCCAAGTGTAGCCGCGCGATTCGTAGAAGATGTCGTCGATCTTCAGCCACGGCGTGCGCACGATCTGCGGCTTGTGCGGCGCGGCCGGCTCGGCACCGTCGACCGGCGCATCGCCCTCCAGGCGCAGCTGGCCGGCGCTGGCCGACAGCCGCTGCGACAGGCTGCCGAGGCGGCTTGAAACGAGGTCGAGGTAGTCGGCGAGGTTGTCGGCGCGCGCGTAGAACTGCGCGCCGTTCGGATCGTTCTTGCCGAGCCGCGTCAGGTAGCCGTCCACGCGCGCGATCGCCTTGCGGTACTGGCTTTCCGAGCTCGGCAGCAGCCAGCGGTCGTTCGGGCTCGAGAACAGCGGATCGGCCTCCTTCAGGTCGGCGTCCTCCTCCGACTGCGACTGCGAGCGCGAGAACCTGTTGCGCAGCTCGCGCGCGAGGTCGCGCGTCGCGGTCAGCACGCCGAATTCCCAGTTCGGCACGTTGTCCATCAGCACGCCGGGCGGGAAGCGGTCGTTGCTGAGGTAGCCGCCACGCTTGTCGAGCAGTGTCTGCGCGCTGGTCATCAGTGCCGAGGTCGTGACCGTGCCGGTCACCACCGGCACGTTCCTCGCCGCCGCGTGCGCCTGCGCGGCGGCGACCACGTCGAACTGCGCGGGCTCGTAGCTCCACCACCACATCAGCGCGAGCACGCCGACGACGTAGATCGCCACCAGTGCCGCGAGGCCGCGCATCCACCACGCCCGCAGGCGCCCGCCCTTGACTGTGTTTTCCATCCGCCCGCCCTCGCTGGATCGCGTCGCCGGCACGATGACGCCGGCCGGTACGCGCCGATTCTAGTGCGGCCGCGGCATCGGCGCGTGACCATGCACTAACATCTGGGCCTCGCCCATGCTCAGGTGCCTGCATGCTGATCGTTCCCGGCCATCCGCTGCTCGACAAGGACCGCCTCGTAGGCGGCTGCGTGCGCCTGCCCATCGCGACCGAGCTGGCACGCCTGCAGGCCGAGCTCGGCGCGCTGCCGGAGCGCTTCTGGGGCACGCGCGGCGGCCGCGTCGGCGTGCACCGGCCGGCGCAGGCGGTGTTCCTGCGCGGGCACGCGCCGGCCGAGGGCAACCTGCCGATCGAGGACCGCGAGGCACTGGACCTGCTGCCGGCGTTCCGCGCGCTGATCCACGAACGCATTCCGGCGCCGCCGCTGCGCGCGCTGCTCGCGTTGCTGCCGGGTGGCGCGGTGATCGCGCCACATGCCGACCAGGCGCCGTACTTCGGCCAGACGATCCGCCTCCACGTGCCGATCGTGACGCACGCGCGGATGTGGATGTACTGCGCCGGGCGCAGCTACCGGATGGCCGAGGGCGAGGTGTGGGCGCTCAACAATTCGACGCTGCACGCGGTGTGGAACGCGGACCCGGAACGCGGCCGCATCCACCTGATCTGCGACTTCCTGCCCACGCCCGCGTTGATCGAGCTGCTGCTGCGCGGCGAGCGCGACCTCGGCGTGGACAACCGCGCGGTGCACGACCACCTGTTCGCCGCGCAGCCGGCCGGCGCCTGAGCGCCCTCGCGCGACGCTAGCGCGCGGCCGCGCGCTCGGCGCGCGCGATCGTGCCGGCGACCTGTGCCAGCACCGGCGCGAGTTCCGCTTCGCGCCGGCGCCACTTGTCCGGCCGCGGCGCCGACACGGTGTGGTTGGCCAGCGGCAGGCTCGCGCCGAGCGGCTCGTCCCAGCGGAAGCCGACCGCGGCGCAGATGCGCGCGATCTCGGCGGCCGGATCGGCCAGCAGCGCATCGTAGCGCGCGACCGAGCGGCGCTCCGGCGCGAGCGCGTCCAGGTCGTCCAGCAGCGTGCGCGTGGTGATCTTCCACTGCGCCGCGACGATCTCCGGCAGCGGCCGGCCCGCCAGCTCGCGCCAGCCGGGCACCAGCAGCAGCGACCACGGCAGGCCGCTCCAGCCCGGCAGCTGCGGGTAGGTGCGGAAGCCGCCCGACTCCCACGCCTCCAGCATGCTGGCCAGGCATTCGCGCGGATCGCGATAGAGGTAGACGAAATGCGCGTCCGGGAACACCTTGGCGAGGAACGGGATGCGCAACGCGTTCTTCGGCGTCTTCTCGAGCAGGCGGAAGCGGCCCTGCGGCGCGCGCCGCTGCCGGTCGAACGCGCCGGCGTGGAAGCGCGCGCGCAGCAGCGCGGCGAGGTCGGCGCTGGCGTCGTCCGCGGTCAGGCGGTTGGAGTCGCGCTGCACGTGGTCCACGCCGAGTCCGGCGATGCCCTCGATCAGGCCATGGCTCTCGCCGCCGATCGTGTGCGCGTCGGGGCTGCGCGCAAGCGTCTCGAACAGCAGCGACGAGCCCGAGCGCGGCGGCGAGACGATGAACACCGGACGCTCGATCGCGTCCTCGCTGCGCACGTGCACGGCCGGCGCGCCGCGGCTGCGGCTGCCTTCCTCGCTGACCGCCGCCGCATTCGGCCGGCGCACCGCGCGGCCGAGCAGGCCGACCGCGGCGGCCACGAACGAGGCGCCGTTCTGCAGCGGCACGTCGCTGCCGAGCCGGCTGAGCTGCAGCAGGAACGCATCGAGCACGCGGCGGTATTCGGCGAAGCCGGCCTCGTCGCTGCCGTGTAGGTACCACAGCGCCTGCCACTCGCGCACGAACGCGCTGGCGAGGTCGACGATCGCCGGCATGCGCGGATGGCGCTGCGCCTCGGCGAGCAGGAACTGCACGTGGCCGCGCAGCTCCCAGTAGCTCATCGGCGAGGTCAGGTTGATCGATTCGAACTGCAGCGCCGGCGCAGCGCCGGCCTGTGGCGCGACCAGGCGCGGCTGCCAGCCGTCGCGCGGCGCGGTGTGCGGCCGGCCGGCGTTGACCAGGTTCCAGAAGCGCGGACTGCCGACCGTGTCGACGACCAGGTGCACGCGCGCGCGTTCGTCGTCGTTGATCACGCGGTGCATGCGCCAGGTGTCGAAGATCCAGCATTCGCCCGCGGCCATGTTGACCTCGGCGTCGTCACAGAAGAAGCGCACGGTCGGCTGGGTCAGGATCGGCACGTGCACGCGCACGCGCTCGTTCCAGTAGTGGTTCGTGTCGACGTGCGGCTCGACTTCCGAGCGGCCCGACAGGCGCATCAGGCGGATGCGCCCGAGCACGGTTTCAAGGCTTGCCAGCACCTGCTGCAGGTACGGGCTGCGCGCAAGGTTGGGCGTCGGCCGCATCGGGCCTTCCAGCGCATCGCCGAGCGCCGGATCGCCGTTCACCGTCGCGATCGGCAGCGCGCTGTTGCCCGGGATCGCGTCCGGATGCGGACGCCAGTCGGACTCGTCGAACGCGGCGATCTCCGCCGCGAGCGCGGCGGCGTCGAACATCAGCGGCAACTGGACGAACGGAACGGGGAGTTTCACGGCAGGCTTTCTCGTCGATGGCGCGGGCCGGCGCACGCGCTCGGCCCGACAGCGGGCCGTGCATGATACAAGCCGCGCAGCGGCGTCGGCGGGCTGCTAGCGCGCCTCGGCCACCGGCTTGCAATCGGGCGTCCTGGACACCGGCTGGTGTCCGACGTAAGGAGCGGCATCCGGATTGAACGCGACGAAGAAGTAGTCCTGCGGATGTTGTGTACTTTGGAAGAGGACGCTGTAGCGGACCTCGTCGGAGCGCACGCACGCCGCCTCGGACTTGAGAGATCCCTTGCGCTGCGCGACGAGCTCGGCACGGCTGCGGAGCATGTCGTACAGGCTCACGTTCTCCACCGGCAGGTCGGCCGGATGGCCGGCGTCGGTGAAACCGTGCCGCGCGATGAACCGCTCGGCCTGGCGAGCCGCATCCGCCGCGGAGGCGGGAAAACCATCCGGCTGGGCCACGCTCGCGCCGGCCATAAGGAGAAGGAACGCCCCGAAGAATGCGTGCGTCACGCCGTGCCCCGCCACGAGAGGATTGCACGTGATCCTGCGAGGCAGCGCGGCAACCGTCAAGCCGGACCCGCGCGCTCACACATATGGCAAGCCGTGTGGGCCTCTTGGGCACCATCCCCACCCAAACCCGCCCCTTGAAGGGGAGGGTTTGAGCACGCGGTTACGCGCGGCGGTAGACTTCGCTGCCCTGCGCGCGGAATTCCCCGGCCTTCTCGGCCATGCCTTCGGCCAGCGCCTCGGCTTCGCCGACGCCGTGTTCCTTGGCGTAGTCGCGCACGTCCTGCGTGATCTTCATCGAGCAGAACTTCGGCCCGCACATCGAGCAGAAGTGCGCGCTCTTGTGCGCTTCCTTCGGCAGCGTCTCGTCGTGGAATTCCTTCGCCTTCTCCGGGTCGAGGCCGAGGTTGAACTGGTCCTCCCAGCGGAACTCGAAGCGCGCCTTGCTGAGTGCGTTGTCGCGCGCCTGCGCACCCGGATGGCCCTTGCCGAGATCGGCCGCGTGCGCGGCGAGCTTGTAGGTGATGATGCCGTCGCGCACGTCCTGCTTGTCGGGCAGGCCGAGGTGCTCCTTCGGCGTGACGTAGCAGAGCATCGCGGTGCCGTACCAGCCAATCATCGCCGCGCCGATCGCGGAGGTGATGTGGTCGTAGCCCGGCGCGATATCGGTGGTCAGCGGGCCGAGCGTGTAGAACGGCGCCTCGCCGCACTTCTCCAGCTGCCGCTCCATGTTCTCCTTGATCAGGTGCATCGGCACGTGGCCGGGGCCTTCGATCATGACCTGCACGTCGTGCTTCCACGCCACCTGCGTGAGTTCGCCCAGCGTGTCGAGTTCGGCAAACTGCGCGGCGTCGTTGGCGTCGGCGATCGAGCCCGGGCGCAGGCCGTCGCCGAGCGAGAACGCGACGTCGTAGGCCTTCATGATTTCGCAGATTTCCTCGAAACGCTCGTAGAGGAAACTCTCCTTGTGGTGCGCCAGGCACCACTTGGCCATGATCGAGCCGCCGCGGCTGACGATGCCGGTGACGCGGCGTGCGGTCAGCGGCACGAACGGCAGGCGCACGCCGGCGTGGATCGTGAAGTAGTCCACGCCCTGCTCGGCCTGCTCGATCAGCGTGTCGCGGAACAGCTCCCAAGTCAGGTCCTCGGCGACGCCGCCAACCTTCTCCAGCGCCTGGTAGATCGGCACCGTGCCGATCGGCACCGGCGAGTTGCGCAGGATCCATTCGCGCGTCTCGTGGATGTGCTTGCCGGTGGACAGGTCCATCACCGTGTCGGCGCCCCAGCGGATCGCCCACACCATCTTCTCGACTTCCTCGGCGATCGAGCTCGTCACCGCGGAGTTGCCGATGTTCGCGTTGATCTTCACCAGGAAGTTGCGGCCGATGATCATCGGCTCGGACTCGGGGTGGTTGATGTTGGCCGGGATGATCGCGCGGCCGCGCGCGACCTCCTCGCGCACGAACTCGGGCGTGATCAGCTTCGGGATCGCCGCGCCGAAAGACTGGCCCGGGTGCTGCTTGAGCAGGTGCGCCTCGCGGATCGCCTCGAGCTTCTGGTTCTCGCGGATCGCGATGTATTCCATCTCCGGCGTGACGATGCCGCGGCGCGCGTAGTGCATCTGCGTCACGTTCGCGCCGGCCTTGGCGCGGCGCGGCTTGGGGATGGCCGGAAAGCGCACGTCGGCCAGCGACGGCGCGTTCGCGTGCTGGCGCGTGAACGGCGAGGAAAAGTCGGCCAGCTGCTCGGTGTCGCCGCGCTCGGCGATCCACGCCGCGCGCAGCGCCGGCAGGCCGGCGGCGAGGTCGACGCGGTAGGCCGGGTCGGTGTACGGACCGGAGGTGTCGTAGGTCGTGAACGGCGCGTTCTTCTCGGCGCCGAACATCGACGGCGTGTCCGACAGCGCGATCTCGCGCATCGGCACGCGCAGGTCGGCGCGCGAGCCGGCCACGTGGATCTTGCGCGAGCCCGGGATCGGGCGGGTGACGGATTCGGACAGCTCCGCGGTCTGGCGCAGCAGGTCGGAAGGGACGGCGTTCATCGGATGTTCCTGCTTCTGTCGTTGAAAAGTCCGCATGGGGATGTGCGGGCTCTTGCGAGGGATTCGCATGCAGAAGCGAGGCACGGGCGCGACTCGACGCGTCCGCGAAGCTCCCTACACCGGTGCTAACCGGATCAGGTTCGAAGGGACTCTCTCAGCCGGATCGTTTTCGCCGGCACCCCCGCTTCAAGGCGGGCATTGAAGCACGTCCGGGCGGATGCGGCCAGCCGGCGGGGAGGCGACCGCAAGGCAACGCTTCGGCGCGCTGGACCGTCAAGTGAACATGCGCGACGCTCCGCACGCGCCGTCGACCAGGACCTGCCATGAAACCGATCCGCTTGTTGTCCCGCCCGCTCCCGCTGCTGCTCACCGCCGCGCTGGGCATCGCCACTCCGCTGATGGCGGCGGCGACGGATGCTGCCGCGCCGCACGTCGTCGTGACCTGGACCAACCCGGCCAAGTTCACCGACGTCCGCTACGACACCAGCCTCAGCCGGCAGGATCCCGAGCAGTGGCTCGGCGAACTCGCGCGCTACCTGCAGCAGCGCGCCGAGCAGCGCCTGCCGCCCGGCGAGCACCTCGACGTGACGTTCACCGACATCCAGCGCGCCGGCATGTACGAGCCGTGGCGCGGACCGCAGTGGAACGACATCCGCATCGTCAAGGACGTGTATTCGCCGCGCATCGACCTGCGCTTCACGCTGACCGGTGCCGATGGCAAGGTGCTCGAGGAAGGCACGCGCACGCTGCGCGACCTCGCGTTCCTGCACCGCGACCTGCCGCTCGGCGGCGATCCGCTGCGCTTCGAAAAGCGCCTGCTCGACGACTGGCTGCGGCGCGAGTTCGCGCCGGCACCGCGTGGATGAAGACGCCGGCGCGGCGGATCACGCGCCGGCGTGACGAGCTGTCCCGCCCGGCCCCATGACAAAGCCCAAACGTTCTCCGCTGCACGCGGCGGCGAAAGCCGGTGCGTGCGCGGCTGGGCGCCCTGTCGTCCCGCACATCGCCACGGCCGCCACGGCGCGGCACAATGCCGGTCCGTCGACAGGAACCGCCCATGGACATCCAGCACCCCGACCTGCATCCGCTGTTCGCCGACCACCTGGCCACGCTGAAGGCGCACGCCGACAAGGCGCTGCTGCGCGCGGGCTACGATCATCTGGTCATCGCGGCGGGCCAGGTGCGCTACCATTTCCTCGACGACCGCGACTACCCATTCAGCGTCAACCCGCACTTCAAGCACTGGCTGCCGGTGACGCGGGCGCCCGGTTCGTGGATCGTCTACACGCCGGGCAAGAAGCCCAAGCTGATCTACCTGCAGCCGCACGATTACTGGCACGTCGTGCCGGAGGCGCCGGCCGGCTACTGGGTCGAGCATTTCGACATCGCGATCATCCGCGAGGCGAAGGACGCGCTCGCGCACCTGCCGCGCGATCCCGCACGCTGCGCGATCGTCGGCGAGGCGAACGCGGCGCTGGACGGCTTCGCGCCGAACAATCCGGCCGGCGTGATCGACTACCTGCACTGGCACCGCTCGTACAAGACCGCCTACGAGCTGGCGATGCTGCGCGTGGCGAGCAAGATCGGCGCGCGCGCGCACCGCGCCGCCGAGGCCGCGTTCCGCGCCGGCGCGTCGGAGTTCGACATCCACGTCGCCTACATGGCCGCCGCGCGGCAGAGCGACCACGACCTGCCGTACGGCAACATCATCGCGCTGAACGAGCACAGCGCGATCCTGCACTACACCGACCGCCAGCACGCGCCGCCGGCGCATCGCCACGCGTTCCTTATCGACGCCGGCGCGAGCTTCCACGGCTATGCGTCCGACATCACGCGCACCTACGCGGCGGCACACGCCGGCGAGTTCCAGGCGCTGGTCGACGCGGTCGATGCCGCGCAGCAGGGCTTCTGCGCGAAGGTGCGCGACGGGCAGAGCTATCCGGAGCTGCACGTCCACGCGCACCACGTGCTGGCCGGCATCCTGAAGGACCACGGCTTCATCCGCATGAGCGCCGAGGGCGCGGTCGAGTCGGGCCTGAGCAGCGTGTTTTTCCCGCACGGCCTCGGCCACCCGATCGGCCTGCAGGTGCACGACGTGGCCGGCTTCCAGGCCAGCGACAGCGGCGGCACGATCCCGCGCCCGCCGGGCCATCCGTACCTGCGCATGACGCGCGTGCTCGAGCCGGGCATGGTCGTGACGATCGAGCCGGGCCTGTACTTCATCGACCTGCTGCTGGCCGAGCTGAAGGACAAGCCGGCCGCGAAGGACGTCGACTGGGCCAAGGTCGATGCGTTCCGCCAGTACGGCGGCATCCGCATCGAGGACGACGTCGTCTGCACCGACGGCGCACCGGAGAACCTCACGCGCGACGCTTTCGCGGCGCTGTGACGGCCCTCGGCCGCGCTAGTCGAAGCCGTTGCGGAAGATCTGGTCGGCCTCCGCGTTCAGGCGCGCGAGAAACTTGCGCGCCTGTCCGTCGAGCGTGGTGAAGAGGCCGGCGACCAGCACCTTGCCGTCCGCCTGCAGCGCCAGCGCATAGACGTCGTTGTCGGTGCCGGGGCCGGCGAGCGTCGCGTCGAAGCTGCCGTCCGCGTTCAGGCGCGCCACGCCGCGGCGCGCGTGCCCGCCGATCATGCTGAAGTAGCCGCCGACCCACACCTTGCCGTTCGGCTGCACGGCCAGCGCGGAGACCGGCAGGTTGTTGATGCGCGCATCGGCGAACGTCGCATCGAGGCTGCCGTTCGCGGTCAGGCGCGCCAGGTAGCTGCGCGCCTGGCCGCCACCGAAGATGCCGAAGTCGCCGCCGATCAGCACCTTGGCGTCCGCCTGCAGGGCCAGCGTGCGGACCTGGTCGTTCGCCGCGGAGTCGGCGAAGCTTGCATCGAGGCTGCCGTCGGCGTTCAGGCGTGCGACGTGGTTGCGCGTCTGCCCGCCGACCATGGTGAAGCGCCCTCCGATCACCACCTTGCCGTCCGGCTGCAGGGCCAGCGTGTCGACATACGGCACGCCGGGATCGACGAACGTCGCATCGAGGCTGCCGTCCGCGTTCAGGCGGACCACGCTGGAGCGTGCCTGCCCGCCGACCGTGCCGAAACTGCCGCTGAGCAGCACCTTGCCGTCGGGCTGCGCGGCCAGCGCGACCACCGTGCCATTCACCGCGGGATCGGCGAAGGTCGTGTCAAGGCTGCCGTCCTCGTTCAGGCGCGCCAGATGTGCGCGCGCCTGCGCGCCGATCGCGGTGAAGTCGCCGCCGGCCAACAGCTTGCCGTCCGCAGCCACGGCGATCGCGTAGACCGCGCCGTTGGCATCCGGATCGGCGAACGCCGGGTCCACGCTGCCATCGGCGAGCAGGCGGCACAGGCGGCCACAGGACTGGCCATTGACCTGCGTAAAGCCGCCGCCGATCAGCGCCTTGCCGTCCGGCTGCGCGGCGACGACGTGCACGACGGCATCGACGATGGGCGCATAGCCCAGGTCGACGTCCTGCGCGCGCGCGGTCTGCGCGAGCGAGGCGATGCAGGCGAACGTGAGGCCGGCCAGCCGCCGGGCCGCGGCGGCCGCGCGGGGCGCGGCCAACACTGCAGGAAACGTACCGGGCGACATGGCGCGGACCTCCTGAGCGCAACGCCGCTGGAAGCGGAAAGCCGCGGCGGCGGCGCGATTATGCGCCGGCGGCGACGACGGCGAAATGCCAGTCCGGCGGCCGAACACGCGCGGGACCGATCGCGCCCCGCCGCGCTTCAGGTCAGCGGCAGGCCGCGGTACCAGGCGGCGAAGGCCACCCATACGTCGCTGCGCGCGATAGTGAAGAACAGGCCATAGAACGCCACGGTCAGCGCCAGCATCGCAGGAAACGCCGCGCGCCCCTGCGCGGCATGGCGCTCGCGCACGATCAGGACGCCGACGACGACGCAGATCACCGCGAGGCTGGTCGCCTGGTACAGCTGGTCCAGCGGCAGACGCGGCAGATGGCGGTAGGTCAGGCGCGCGACGACCGGATCGACCAGCCCGAGCAGCGTGCACGCCATGTAGCGCGCATGCAACGCCGGCCGACGCCGCCACGCCAGCGCGAGGCCCCACGCGAGCGCGAAGATCGCGAGCTGGCCAAGCACGAGGAACAGGAACTCGGCATCCTCGACGAAGCCCGGCGCAGCGGTCGCGCGCATGCGCGAGTGGATCATCTGCAGCGTCGCCACGACGATCGCCGGCACCAGTACCAGCGTGGCGCGCCCGAGCGCGCGGTGCACCCGGCGCCAGCCGGCGCGGACCAGGAACGGCTGCGCGATCAGCAGGCCGAACCAGAGCAGCATCAGCACGCTGTGCACGTGCACGCGCCCCTCGATGCCGCCAGCCGGCAACCGCGCGAAATAGCCGGGCCAGAACGCGAACACGGTCAACCCCAGACCGGCGAGGAAGAACCAGCCGCTACCCGCGAGTGGCAACGTGGGTCGGCGGCGGGTCACGACCGGCGCGCGAGACGGATCTGGCAGGGGTTCGGGCATTGCGGCGCGCTCCTTACGGCGGTTGTCCGACGCCGACGGCTCGCCGCCAGCATGACCTGAAACACCGAACCTCGCCCAATCCCGCCATTGGCACGCCAACCCTGCGTGCCGAGGCCGCTTGCGCATTGTGCGAAGTCTTCCGGCCGGCCTCAACTCGAAGGCTCCCTGCACCTCCACCGACTGCAAGGTGGCTTCCGGCACGGAAAGGCGGGCCAGAATGCATGCGGGCCTGCCCATCGATGGCGGTGACGTTGCCGCCCGCCAGCAACCTTTCTGCCGGGCGGCACGAACAGGGACGTCCCGCTCTTGCCGCTAGTCGAAACCGTCTCCGAAGATGCGGTCGGCGCGCCAAACCTGGCGCACGCTCTCGATCAGCCCCTGCGAGCTGTTGAAGTGACCGCTGCTCGTACGGCCCTCGACGCGCAGGTAGTACAACTGGTCGACCGGTGCCGACACGCCACTGAGCTGCCAGCCGCCGACTATGCGGGTCATTGGGCCGAGCGCGGTGTAGCTGATGCCATCGGTCGAGTAGTACAGGACCGGCGCGGCGGCCAGTTCCGGACTGGCGCCAGCGCGGTGCCAAACGACGGTGTCGTCCTGCATGTCCAAGGACTGCAGGGCGGCGTCCGGCAAGGCAACGCGGGCCAGAAATTTGCGCGCCGTTCCGCCAATCGAAGTGAAATTCCCACCCACCAGTACCTTGCCGTCCGGCCGTACCGCCAGGCCGAGCACTTCGGAGTCCGCACCGGGATCGGCGAAGGTCGTATCGAGGCTGCCATCCGCGTTCAGGCGAGCCAGGCCCCGGCGCGGTTGTCCGCCGATTGCCGTGAAGTTGCCGCCGACCAGCATCCTGCCGTCCGACAGCAGCGCCAGGGTCCAAACCTCGCCATCCATCTGCGGATCGGGAAACGTCGGGTCGAGGCTGCCGTCCGCGTTCAGGCGCGCCAGGGACGCGCGCGACTGTCCACCTATTCTGTTGAACGAGCCGCCCACCAGCACCTTGCCATCCGGCTGCAGCACCAGCGTCGAAACCCCATCGTCGGCATCGAGGTCGGCAAACGTCGTGTCGAGGCTGCCATCGGCGTTCAGGCGCGCGATGTTCCCGCGCTGCTGCTCGCCGACCGCGGAGAACAGCCCCCCAACCAGCACTTTGCCGTCCGGCTGCGCGACCAGCGTCCAAACCTTGTTGTTCACGCGCGGATCGAACCCAAGGTCGAGGAAGCCCGATGCAGTCAGGCGCACAGCGCCGCCGCGGGCCAGTCCAGCGACCTCGGTCAGGGTACCGCCGACCAGGATCTGGCCATACGGCAGCGTGGCCAGCGCGTAGATCGCACCATTCACGCGAGGGTCCTGAAACGTCGTATCGATTCCACCGTCCGCGTTCAGGCGTGCCATCCTCGTGCGCAACGGCGGAAGGTATGTCCCGAAGGAGCCGCCAGCCACCATCTTGCCGTCCGTTTGCGGGACCAGCGCGTAAACCCCACCGCCGAGCTCGGGACCGGCGAACGTCGTGTCGGTGCTGTCGTCGCTGTTCAGGCGGGCGATGGAGGGGCGCCTCTCATCGCCGACCCTGATGAATTCGCCGCCGAGCAGCAGTTTGCCATCCGGCTGGATGGCCAGCGCGTAGAGCCGGCCGTCCACGGCCGAGCCGGCCAGTGTCGCGTCGAGACTGCCGTTGGCGTCCAGTCGCGCCAGGTAGTTGCGAACCTGCCCGCCGATCAGGGTGAAAGCGCCGCCGATCAATGTCGTGCCGTCCGGCTGCACCGCCACCGAGTAGACGCCGTTGGTTGCGCCGGGATCGGCAAACGCCGAGTCGAAGCCGCCGTTCGCATCCAGCCGCGCCATGTAGCTGCGCGGCTGGCCACCGATCGCCGTGAAGCTTCCCCCGACCAGCACCTTGCCATCCGGCTGCCGTGCGAGTGCGTGGACCTCGCCGTTGGCACCGGGATCGACGAAGGTCGAGTCGAGACTGCCGTTCGCACCGAGACGCGCCAGGCGGCGGTAGGTCTGGCCACCGACCACGGTGAACGTTCCGCCGACCAGCACCGGGCCGTCCGGCTGCGCCACGACGGACAGGACCTCGCCATTCACCCCGGCGTCGGCGAACGTCGGGTCGACGTGGCCGTCGGCATGCAGGCGCGCCAGACGGCCGCGCGGCCGCCCGTCGATCGTGGTGAAGGCACCGCCCACCAACACCTTGCCGTCTGGCTGCACGGCCAGCGACGCGACCGCCCCGTTGGCGCCAGGATCGACGAACGTCTCGTCGAGCCCGCCGTTCGCGTCCAGGCGTGCGACGCGGCCACGCGCCTGTCCGCCAATTCTGGTGAAGCGACCGCCGACCAGCACCTTGCCATTCGGCAATACCGCCAGAGCGCGGACCTCGTTGTTGACGGCGGGGTCGGCGAACGTCGGATCAAGGCTGCCGTCCGCATTCAGGCGCGCCAGACGAGGGCGCAACTCCCCGCCGATCTGGTTGAATACGCCACCGACCACGATTCGGCCGTCCGCCTGCACGGCAATCGCGGAAACCGCATCGTCGACATCCGGATGGGTGAACGCCGGGTCCACGCTGCCGTCCGCGAGCAGGCGGCAAATGCTGCGGCAGGGCTGGCCGTCGACCTGCGTGAACGCGCCGCCGATCAACGCCTTGCCGTCCGCCTGCACGACAATGACATTCACCGGACCGTCGGCCGACGGCGCGTAGCCGTCATTGACGTTCTGCGCCTGCGCAACGAACGCGAGCGATGCCAGCAGCCATGCGCACAACGCCCGCGCCATGCCGGCGCCGCCCTCCGGGAGCCGGCATGAAAAAACAGTAAAGGTGGAAATCGTGAGCGACGACGCCATGGTTCGCCTTCTTTTCGTTGACGGGTTGCCTGCAATTCGGCCGCGCTTCACGCCCGGCACCATGCGGTGCCCGCCTTGCCCGCTCTTGTGCCCCATGCAATGGCGCAGGTCGCGCGCCCACGGCGCGCGCCCTGGCGTGCAAGCCGCCACATTATCAACTATCATCGCGCCCGCCTGATGCGTGCATCCGGGCGGAATGCGACGTCCGTGTTCCGTCGGTGCGTAGCGCCCGGATGCCGCAGGCAGGCGCACGGCGGCGGGAGTAGACTGCGCACACGAGGACCGCGATGGACGACCCGACCCCTGCCGATGCTTCCTGGTTCCGCAGCCGCGGCGGCCGCCGATTCGGCGCCGAGTTCGCGCTGATCGTGCTCGCCAAGCTCGTCCTGCTGAGCCTGCTGTGGTGGCTGTGCTTCGCGCCGCAGCCGCGCCCCGATACCTCGCCCGGCGCGATCGAGCGCCACCTGATGTCCCCCGCCACCGTTCCGGAGGCCCGCGATGATCGATCCTGACGTCGTCGTGCTGTCGCGCCTGCAGTTCGCGCTGACCGCGCTGTACCACTTCCTGTTCGTGCCGCTGACGCTGGGCCTGTCGTGGATGCTCGCGATCATGGAAGCGGTCTACGTGATGACCGGACGCGAGGTCTGGAAGCGCATGACGCAGTTCTGGGGCGTGTTGTTCGGCATCAACTTCGCGATGGGCGTGGCCACCGGCGTGACGATGGAGTTCCAGTTCGGCACCAACTGGGCCTACTACGCGCACTACGTCGGCGACATCTTCGGCGCGCCGCTGGCGATCGAGGGCCTGATGGCGTTCTTCCTCGAGGCGACGTTCGTCGGCCTGTTCTTCTTCGGCTGGGAGCGTCTGTCGCGCGTGCAGCACCTGCTCGTCACGTTCCTGCTCGCGCTCGGCACCAACCTGTCGGCGCTGTGGATCCTGGTCGCGAACGCGTGGATGCAGAACCCGGTCGGCAGCGAGTTCAACCTCGACACGATGCGCATGGAGATCACCGACTTCGCCGCGGTGCTGTTCAATCCGGTCGCACAGTCGAAGTTCGTGCACACGGTCAGCGCCGGCTACGTGGTCGGCGCGATGTTCGTGCTGTCGATCAGCGCGTGGTACCTGCTGCGCGGGCGCAACGTCGAGTTCGCCAAGCGATCGATGACGGTGGCCGCGAGCTTCGGCCTCGCCTCGGCGCTGAGCGTGGTCGTGCTCGGCGACGAATCGGGCTACACCGTGACCGAGCACCAGAAGATGAAGCTCGCCGCGATCGAGGCGATGTGGGAAACCGAACCGGCGCCGGCCGCATTCACCGTCTTCGGCCTGCCCGACGTGGCCGCGCGCACCACGCACTTCGCGCTGCACGTGCCATGGGTGATGGGCATCATCGGTACGCGCTCGCTCGATGGCGTGCTGCCCGGCATCAGCGAACTGGTCGACGAGGCGAGGCAGCGCATCGGCAAGGGCATCCACGCCTACGCCGCGATGCAGCGGCTGCGCGCGGACCGCAACGACGCGCAGGCGCGCGCCGAGTTCGAGGCCAACAAGCAGGACCTCGGTTACGCGCTGCTGCTCAAGCGCCTGGTGGACGACCCCGCGCAGGCCAGCGCGGCGGACATCGAGCGTGCGGCCCAGAGCACGATTCCGGACGTGCCGGTGCTGTTCTGGTCGTTCCGCATCATGGTCGCCTGCGGCTTCTGGTTCATCGCGCTGTTCGCCTACTCGTTCTGGCTCGCCTCCAGGCGCCGGCTCGACCGCCACCGCGGCTATCTCAGGGTCGCGTTGTGGAGCCTGCCGCTGCCATGGCTGGCCGCCGAGCTGGGCTGGGTCGTCGCCGAGTATGGCCGCCAGCCATGGGCGATCGAGGGCGTGCTGCCGACCGCGCTGGGCGTGTCGAGCGTGTCGTCCGCGCAGGTCGCCACCAGCCTGGCCGGCTTCGTGTTCTTCTACACCGCGCTGGCGGTGGTCGATGCGATGCTGCTGGTCCGCTACGTGCGCAAGGGCCCGGACGGCCTCGGAATGTGGCCGGAGGCCGCGCCGGCCGGGGCGGCGGCGTGAGCGCACTTCCGCCTTGCTTTGGCTTCTGCGCGCAGGAGCGCGCTGCTTTTCCGGGCCCCCGTTCAGCGGCAGTGGGCGCCGGACGGATCAGCCCGCAGGGGCGCGCGCACGATGCGCGCGCGTTCGCCGTCGGCACACGGACGTGCCGTCGGCGAACCCCGGCCGGCGACCACGCACCCGCAGGGCAGGATGCCCGGAGGGCGCCGCTGTTGGGGTCGAAGCCGCCCTCAGGCGGCTGAGGGCGAGACAGGGATGTCGAGCGGCAGGCGTCCCACGGATGGATGCTTGTACCGACCAATCGACGGTGCGTTGGACAAGCAAAGAGAAGTAACCCGCTCGCAGGGATGCGAGCGGAAAACGCAGGGATGCGGGTCGGTTTTAGAGAAAACGGCGACGCGTGAACAACACCATCCCCACCCAACCCTCCCCTTGAAGGGGAGGGCTGGAAGCGCAGCCCGGCCGAGGGCCGAAGCAAGAGGAGCCCGCCATGTTCGACTACGAAACCCTGCGCATCCTGTGGTGGCTGCTGCTCGGCGCGCTGCTGATCGGCTTTGCGATCATGGACGGCTTCGACCTCGGCGTGGCCGCGCTGCTGCGCGTGCTGGCGCGCGAGGATGCCGAGCGGCGTGCGCTGCTGGAGACGATCGAGCCGGTGTGGGAGGGCAACCAGGTCTGGCTGATCCTCGGCGCCGGCGCGATCTTCGCGGCGTGGCCGCTGCTGTACGCGGCCGCGTTCTCCGGCTTCTACTTCGCCATGCTGCTGACCCTGCTCGCGTTCATCGTGCGGCCGGTCGGCTTCAACTTCCGCAACAAGCTGGCCGATCCGCGCTGGCGCGAAACGTGGGACTGGCTGCTGGCGATCGCCGGCGTGGTGCCGGCGCTGATCTTCGGCGTCGCGTTCGGCAACCTGTTCCTCGGCGTGCCGCTGCGCTTCGACGAGACGCTGCGCATCCAGTACGAGGGCGGCTTCCTCGACCTGCTGCATCCGTTCGCGCTGCTGACCGGACTGGTGTCGGTCGCGCTTTTGCTGATGCACGGCGCGGCATGGGCCGCCGCCAAGGCCGACGACGTGGTCATGCAGCGCGCCACGCGCGCGCTGCGCGTGCTGGCGCCGACGTTCGTGCTGCTGTACATCGCGGCCGGCGCCTGGCTCGCCTATGGCGTGACCGCCTTCGCGCTCGACGGTGCGGCCGCGACCGACGGGCCGTCGAACCCGCTGCTCAAGCACGTCACGCACGGCGGCACCTGGTTCGAGACCGCCCCGCTCGCGCACTGGGCGAACCTCGCCGCGGCGGTCGCGATCCTCGCCGCGCTGGCCGGCCCCTGGCTGGCAACACGGCAGCGCCATGGCGCTGCCTTCGTCGCCAGCGCGCTCGCCGTCGCCGGCACGATCACCTCGGCCGGGCTGGCGCTGTTTCCGTTCCTGCTGCCCTCGACGCTCGATCCGCGCAGCAGCCTGACCGTATGGGACGCCTCCAGCAGCCACGGCACGCTTGGCCTGATGCTGCTGGTCACCGTGGTGCTGCTGCCGATCGTGATCGGCTACACGGCCTGGGTCTTCCACGTGCTGCGCGGGCGCGTCAACCTGGAGCACGTGCGGCGCTCGCATGGAATGTATTGATGAAGCCGGGATTGGGGATTCGGGATTGGGGATTCGAGGAGCCAAAGCCTGCGCACCCGCTTTTTTCGAATCCCCAATCCCGAATCCCCAATCCCCGCAAACCGGAGGTTTGTCGCCATGTGGTACTTCAGCTGGATCCTCGGCCTCGGCCTCGCGCTGGCGTTCGCGATCCTCAATGCGATGTGGTACGAGCTGCATGCCGACGAAGTCGCGCGGCGGCGCGGCGGCGACGACGCGCCGCGCTGACGCGGTCCGCGCGTGACAGCGCGCACGCCATCGGCTAGCGTGCGCGCGCCCGTCCGCGCAGGAAGCCGCCCCGTGATCCGCTCCGCCCGTATGCTCGCCACCGCGCTCGCGCTGGTCGCCGCTACGGCGACGGCTGCGACATCCGCGCCTGCGGTCCCGCCAGCGGCGCCGAAGGCGCACCGGGCGCCGTCGCGCGACGCGCAGGTCGACCGCTGGCTCGACCTCGCCGGCTTCGGTGAGGTGGCGCTGTACGCGCCGCGAGGCGTGCCGCGCGGCCTCGTGCTGTTCGCCTCCGGCGACGGCGGCTGGCACCTCGGCGTGACCGACATGGCGCACGAAGCCGCCGCGCGCGGCTACTGGGTCGCCGGCTTCAGCACGCCGGCGTTCCTCAAGGCGCTCGACGCCGGCGCGGCCGACTGCAGCGATGCCGACGGCGCGCTGGCACGGCTCGGCGACGAGCTGGTGCGCCGACTCGGCCTGCCGCCCGCGACGCGGCCGCTGCTGGTCGGCTATTCGTCCGGCGCGACCGTGGTGTACGCGGCGCTGGCCGCCGATGCCGGCGCCCGCTTCGACGGCGGCATCAGCCTCGGCTTCTGCCCGGACCTGCTGGTCCGCAAGCCGTTCTGCCCCGGTCGCGGCGGGCTGACCCAGCAGAAACAAAAGACGCCGCCGTTCGGCGTCGTGTTCGATAAGCGCGAAACGGTCGCCGCGCGCTGGCGCATCCTGCAGGGCGAGGCCGACCAGGTCTGCGATCCGGTCTTCGCCCCGGCGTTCGCGGCCGACCAGGCCGACGCGCAGGCGATCCTGCTGCCTAAGGTCGGCCACGGCTTCGGCGTGCCGCGCAACTGGCTGCCGCAGTACCGCCAGAGCCTCGACGCGTTCGCCGACTGACCGGCGCGCGTACCGCGGCGCCGCTAGAATCCGCGCCTCAGGGACGAAGCCCCCGCCATGACGATCGCGAACGATTCCGCCCACTCGAGCGCACCACGCGGCCGCGGCGCGCGCCTGCGCTGGCTGGTGCCGCTGGCCTTCCTCGGGCTGGTCGGCTGGCTGCTGGTGCGCACGTTCGACGCGCTCGACCTGCCGGAGATGCAGCGCACGCTGCTCGACGTGCCGACCATGCCGGCACTGGGCGTGGCGCTGCTCGCGCTGCTCGCGGTCGCCTGCACCGGCCTGGTCGACGTCGTCATCGCGCGCTGGCTCGGCATCGGCGTGCCGGCGCCGGCGATGCTGCGGCTGGCCTTCATCGCCAATGCGTTCGCGAACGTGCTGAACCTGTCCGGCGCGGTCGGCTCGGGCGTGCGCCTGCTCGGCCTGTCCACGCGCAAGGTGCCGCTGCCGGCCGGCGCGGCGCTGATCGGCCTGCAGGTGCTGTCGCTGCCGCTGGGCCTGTCGCTGCTGATCGTGATCACGCTCGCGTCCGGTTCGCTACCGCCGACGCCGGGCACGACCACGCGCTGGCTGGCGCTGGCGGTGCTGGTCGCGGCCGCGCTGTACCTGCCGGCGTTCTTCGTGCTGACCGCGCGACGGCGCCTGATGCGCTGGCTGCCGCACGGCATGGAATTGCCGCCGATGCGGCTCAAGCTTGCGCTGGCTGGCCTGTCACTGCTGGACTGGGTGCTCAGCGCGGCAGTGCTTTACGGCTGCCTGTTCATCGCCGGCGCGCACGTCAAGCCCGGGTTGCTGCTCGGCAGCTTCGCCGCGGCGCAGACGCTGGGCCTGCTCAGCCTGATCCCGGGCGGCTTCGGCGTGTTCGACGGCCTGATGCTGCTGGCGCTGACCAGCGGCGGCTACGACAACGCGCAGGTCCTGGCCGGCCTGTTCCTGTTCCGCATCGTCTACTACCTCGTGCCGCTCTTGGCCGGTCTGTACGTCGGTTCCGGCCTGCTCGTCGGCGGCCTGCGCGTGCCGGCGCTGGCGCGCGCGGCGACGCGACTGCGCACGCATCCGCTGTTCGGCGTGCTCGGCCTGCCGGCGAGCCTGCTGGCCGACCTGGGCATGCGCGCGCTGGCAGTGCTGACCTTCGGCGCCGGCCTGATGCTGCTCGCCTCGGCCGCGATCCCGGCCGTGCACGAGCACATCGAGGTCGTGCGCACGACGCTGCCGCTGGCGGCGGTGGAAAGCTCGTACTGGCTGTCGGTGCTGACCGGCGTGCTGCTGCTGGGCCTGGGCCGCGGCATCGACGGCCGCCTGCGCGTGGCCTACCGGCTGGCGCAGCCGCTGCTGCTGCTCGGCGCACTGCTGGCGGTGACCAAGGGCCTGCATTACGGCGAGGCGGCGCTGCTGCTGTCGATCGCGCTGCTGCTGCGCCTGCACAAGCACGAGTTCACGCAGCGCGCGATGAGCCTGACCTCGGCGACGACGTTCAGCTGGCTGGCAGGCCTGGCCGTGGTCGTGCTCGCGTTCTTCGCGATCGGCGTCGCCGCCGTGCTCGGCGACGGCAGCTTCGACCTGTGGTACTTCGGCTTCGGCGAGCACTCCTCGCGCATCGGTCGCGGCCTGTTCGCCGCCGCGCTCGGCGTGGCGGCCTACCTGACCTGGCAGGCGCTCGCGGTGCGCCGGCCGCCACTGAGGCTGCCCGACCACGTCGAGCTGGAACGCGCGCGGGCGGTCTACCTCGCGCACGGCGGCGGCGAATTCGCGCACCTGACGTTCATGGGCGACAAGCACCTGTTCTGGTCCGACGACGGCCACGCCACGGTCGCCTACGGCGCGGTGCGTGACCGCCTGGTCGCGCTCGGCTCGCCGTGCGGCCCGACGCACGCGATCAAGCGCGCGATCCTCGACTTTCGCCAGTTCGCCGACGCGCAGGACCGCGTGCCGGTGTTCTACGAGGTGCTCGAGCCCGACCTGTCGCTGTACCACGACCTCGGCTTCGACCTGTTCAAGCTCGGCGAGCTGGCCACGCTGCGCCTGGAGGACTTCACGCTCGCCGGCAAGCGCTGGGAGGACCTGCGCCAGGCGGTCAACCGCTCGGCCAGGGAGCAGCTCGCGTTCGAGCTGCACCAGCCGCCGTTCGATACCGTGCTGATGAGCGAGATCGAGCGCGTCTCCGACGCGTGGCTGGCCGACAGGGGCATGCACGAAAAGCGCTTCTCGCTCGGCCGCTTCGACCCCGACTACCTCGCCTGGAGTCCGCTCGCGCTGGTGCGCCGCGCCGGCGTGGTGGTCGCGTTCGCCAACGTGCTGCCGCCGTACGGGCCCGGCGGCACCGCCAGCGTCGACCTGATGCGCCACGTCGACGACGCGCCGCGCGGCACGATGGACTTCCTGTTCGCGCGCGTGATGCAGTGGGCGCGCGAGCAGGGCTACGAACGCTTCAGCCTCGGCATGGCGCCACTGTCGGCGGTCGGCGACAACCCGTACGCGCGCATCAACGAGCGCCTCGCCGCGCTCGCGTTCCAGTACGGCGGGCGCTTCTACAACTACCAGGGCCTGCGCCGCTACAAGGAAAAGTTCGCACCGGACTGGACCGGCGCCTACCTCGCCTACCCGCGGGGGCTGTGGGTGCCGGGCCTGCTGATCGACATCGCCGCGCTGGTCGCCGGCAGCTACCGGCGCTTCCTGGTCAGCCGGCGCTGAGCTTTTCGGGAGCGCCGCAGGCGCGACCGGGCGTGTGCACGCCCTCGACGCCTCGTCGCGGCTGCGCCACTCCAACAACGGCCGCGCCGCTCCTGCGACGATCGTGCCGCTGCGCCGACGGTGGGCGGCGTCAGCGCCGTTCGATGCGCACGACCTGCTCGCGGCGCAGCGTGTAGGTCGCGTCGCCGCCCGGGCGGCGCACCACCAGCACGACGCGGCGCGCGTCGGCCTCCTGCACCGTGCCGCGGTGGACGCGCTCGCCGGTCGTGACGATCGTGACGCGGCGGCCGATGCGGTGCGCGAGGTCGTCGAACGGCAGGCCGGCGTCGCGGGTGGCCGGTACGAGCCAGTCGTCGTGCGCCGATGGCGGCGGCGGCGGCGGCGCGACGACCTCGGCGACCACCGGCGCAGCCTCGGCTGCCGCGGCGGTCGCCGCTTGTCCGGGCGTGGCCACGGAGCCCTGCACCGGCGCCGGCCGGGCGAGCTCGGCGCGCATCAGCTCGGCGATGCGCGCCTCGTCCTCGTCCAGCGTGGCGGCCTGCAGGCCGGCACACACCCATAGTCCGCCCGCAAGCAGGCAGGTGGCCCAAGGTCGAGCATTCATCGTTTCATCCCCTGTACACGCTCCGGCACCGGCCGGACGCGCGCTTATGCAAGCACGTCCGCGCACGCGCGTCCGATACGGCCGTCACTGTCGCAGGTTTTTTTTGTGGAAACGCGCGCGCTTTCCCTTTCAGCGCGCACGACCCGGCAGGCTGCGCACGATCAGCGCGCCGAGCGCGGCGTAGTCGCCGTCGTAGTGGTGCCCGCCGGGCAGGTCGAGCACGCGCACCTGCGCCGGCTGCGGCTTGAGGCAGAAGCTGTCGCTCTCGTCGCGGCCGTGCACGCACACCAGCGGCACCGTGCTGCGCGCAATCTCCGGGCCGATCGGCAGCGCACCCTCGTGCCGCGTGCCGCCGAACCAGTCGCCGACGTGGATCTCGAACACCGCCTCGTCGTCCGGCGAGATCATCACGCCGCCGTCGACGCGCGCGCGCAGTTCGTCCGGCAGGCGGTTGACCAGCACCGGCACGAGGCTGGCGCCGAACGAGTAGCCGATCAGCACGAAGCGCGCCTGCGGGTTGGCCTTGCCGTAGTGCGCCATCACGCGCGCGATGGCCTGCGTCGCCGCCTGCGGCGTCTGCTGGTGCCAGAAGAACTTCAACGTCGAGAAGCCGACCACGCGCAGGCCGTCGGCGGCGAGCGCGTCGGCGACGCCGCGGTCGAGCCCGGCCCAGCCGCCATCGCCGGTGACGATGATCGCGACGCGATGCGCCTCGGCCGGGTTCGCCGCGGTCGGCGCGATCTCGGTCAGCGGCAGGTCGGCGACCTCGTCGGGCAGCGCGTGGCTGCTCGCGTCGGCGCGCTGACGCCAGCGTGCCCAGGTATGGGCCAGGTCGGCGCCGGGCGCGTCGGCCGCCAGCGGCGCGAACAGCGCGCCGGCGATGGACCAGCCGCGCGCGAGCGCGGCGCCGAGGCCGTCGATGCACGCGCCGGCGGCGAACGGCTGCGGCCACCACGGCAGCGGCAGGTGCGCGACGGGCACGACGCGCCAGCCGCCCGCGGCGGCGGCGGTCATCGCGCCGGCGTCGCCCGGGCAGATCGCCTTCGGCAGGCGCAGCGCAGCGTCCCAGCCGAGCGTGACGAGGCCTTCGAACGTGCCGGCCGGCGCCTGCGCGGTCATCGCGTAGGCGAACGTCGCGCCGGCGCCGTCGCCGACGACCAGCGGCGCGGCATAGGTCGCCACGCCCTCGTGGCGCTCGATCCAGTGCGCGACCTCCTCGAAGTGGCCGGCCGGATAGGAGCACTTGTCCTTGATCGCGGCGAGGCGCTTGAGGTAGGCCGGCAGGTCGATGCCGACCACGAACGCGCCCTGCCCGGCCAGCGCCGCGCCGAGTTCCTGCTGACGCGGCGTCCAGCCGTCGCGGTCGGACAGCAGCAGCACGGTGTGCGCGATCGCGCCAGCCGGGCGGCTCAGGTGCAGCGTGCCGAACAGGCCGTAGTCGAGCGTGTCCGGCGGCGCGGCCGGCGCCGCCAGCGCCGACCAGCCGGCCAGCAGCAGCGGCAGCAGGTTCATGCGCGCGCCGCCATCAGCGCCTCGATCGCGTCGGCGTCCTTCGGCACGCCGGCCGAGATCACTTCCGGCTCGTCGCGCGTGACGACGACGTCGTCCTCGATGCGGATGCCGATGCCGCGGTACTTCGCCGGTACGCCCTTGAGATCGGGCGCGAGGTACAGGCCCGGCTCGACCGTGACGACCATGCCCGGCTCGAGCTGGCGGAACTGGCCGTCGATGCGGTAGTCGCCGACGTCGTGCACGTCCAGGCCGAGCCAGTGCCCGGTCTTGTGCATGTAGAACGTGCGGTAGGTGTGCTCGCGCAGGTTCTTCTCGACGCTGCCGGCGAGCAGGCCAAGCTTGACCAAACCCTTCGTCAGCACGCGCACGGCAGCCTCGTGGTAGGCGTCGAACGAACGGCCGGGGCGGACCTCGTCGATCGCGGCGAGCTGCGCGGCCAGCACGAGGTCGTACAGCGCGCGCTGCTCCGGCGTGAAGCGGCCGTTGACCGGGAACGTGCGCGTGATGTCGGAGGCGTAGCATTCGTACTCGGCGCCGGCGTCGACCAGCAGCAGGTCGCCGTCGCGCAGCGGTGCGTTGTTGGCGCGGTAGTGCAGCACGCAGGCGTTGGCGCCACCACCGACGATCGGCTCGTAGCTCGGCACCGCGCCGTGACGGCGGAACGCGTGCAGCAGCTCGGCCTCGACCTCGTGCTCGCTCATGCCCGGGCGCGTCGCGCGCATCGCCTGCACGTGCGCCTCGGCCGCGATTTTGGCCGACTTGCGCATCAGGCGCAGTTCGTTGCGCGACTTGTACAGGCGCAGGTCGTGCAGCAGGTGCGACAGCGCGACGAACTCGTGCGGCGGCGTCGCGCCCTGGCGCACGCGCGCGCGCACGGAGTTGACCCAGCCGATCAGCTTGAGGTCGAACTCGGTATCGCGGCCGAAGTGGTAGTAGACGCGCGTGCGGCCCTCGATCAGGCCGGGCAGGATGTCGTCGATGTCGTCGATCGGGAATGCGTCGTCCATGCCGAGCGTGGCGACCGCGCCCTCGGTGCCGACGCGCGGGCCGTCCCAGCGCTCGCGTTCCGGATCGCGCTCGCGGCAGAACAGGATCACCTCGCCCGGCCCGCGCCCCGGCACCAGCGCGAGCACCGCGTCGGGCTCGCCGAAGCCGGTGAGGTAATGGAAGTCGCTGTCCTGGCGGTACGGATAGTGCGCGTCGTGGTTGCGCACGCGCTCGGGCGCCGCGGCGACGATCACGATCGCGTCGGGGCCGGCCATGCGCATCAGCTGGCGGCGACGGCGCGCGTATTCCTGCGGTTCGATCATGGACGAGGCAAGGTGGACGGGACCGGTGCGCAGTATCCATCAAAATCACGCGGCCACGCGCCGCCGTCAATGGTCGGCGACCACCGACGGCGCGACGCCGTGCCTTACCGGCCGCAGCAACAGCAGCAGCGGGATCGCCGCCACCGTCATCACCATCATCAGCCAGAAGTCGTTGAGGAATGCGATGGCAGAGGCCTGGCGCGTGACTTCGCCGTTCAGCGCGGCGAGGCCGCTGGCGGAGCCGTGCGTCAGCGCGGCGAGCTGCGCCGCGTTGTCGCCGAACGGGGTCAGCCGCGCGGCGAGCTCGGCGTGGTTGACCTGCGTGTTGCGCGACAGCAGCGTCATCACGATCGAGATGCCGACGCTGGAGCCGATGTTGCGCGTCAGGCTGAAGATGCCGGCTGCCTCGGTACGCGCGGCCATCGGCAGGGTCGAGTAGGCGACGGTCGAGATCGGCACGAACACGAGGCCGAGACCGAGGCCCTGCACGACGCCGGTCAGGACGATCAGGCGCTCGGGTACGTCGAGGCTGAAGTGCATCATCTGGTACAGCGAAAACGCGGTCAGCAGCATGCCGACGCCGGCGAGCAGGCGTGCGTCGACGCCGCGCGCGAGCAGGCGGCCGACCAGCATCATCGCGATCAGCGTGCCGACGCCTCGCGGCGCGAGCAGCAGGCCGGTCGTGACGACCGGGTAGTTCATCAGGTTCTGCAGGAACGGCGGCAGCAGCGCCATCGTCGCGAACAGCACCACGCCGAGCACGAAGATGAACAGGTTACTGGCGAGGAAGTTGCGGTCGGCGAACAGGCCGAGGTCGAGGAACGGCCGCGCGCTCAGCTTCCAGTGGACCCAGTACAGGTAGAAGCCGAGGAACGCCAGCGCAGCCTCGACCTGGATCTCGACCGAGCCGAACCAGTCCTGCTGCTCGCCGCGGTCGAGGAACAGCTGCAGCGCGCCGATGCCGAGCGCGAGGAAGGCGAAGCCGCGCCAGTCGAAGCGCGATGTGCGCGTGTCGTCGGTCGGCAGGCTGGTGGCGACGCCGAACAGCGCGAGCGCGCCGATCGGCACGTTGATCAGGAACACCCAGTGCCAGCTCCAGCTGTCGGTCAGCCAGCCGCCGAGCGGCGGGCCGAGGATCGGCCCGACCATCACGCCCATGCCCCACAGCGCCATCGCCGCGCCATGCTTCTCGCGCGGGTAGACGTCGAGCAGGGTCGACTGCGACAGCGGCACCAGCGAGGCGCCGAACAGGCCCTGCAGCAGGCGGAACGCGACCATCGCGCCGATGCTGCTGGCCAGCCCGCACAACACCGACGCCAGCGTGAAGCCGGCGATCGCGATCAGGAGCAGGCGGCGCCGGCCCATGATCGAGGCGAGCCAGCCGGTCGCCGGCGTGGCGATCGCGGCGGCGACGATGTAGGAGGTCAGCACCCACGAGATCTGGTCCTGCGTCGCCGACAGCGTGCCCTGCATGTTCGGCAGGGCGACGTTGGCGATCGTCGTATCGAGCGCCTGCATCAGCGTGGCGAGCATGACCGACACGACCAGCAGGCCACGGTTGGCGACTTCGCGATGGGTGGAGGTGGTGGTCATCGAAGGTGAGTCGTCGGATCAACCGCTGCGCGCACGTCGGCCGTAGGAGCGCACCCTGTGCGCGACCCGCTGGCCGATGCGCTGCACGCGGTGGCGCACAGGGTGCGCTCCTACAAAATCAGTGCGTCTGCGCGACACGCGCAGCCGGCTCGCGCGCGCCCTGCCAGCGCCCGAGCACCGAGTTCTGCCGGCCGGTGTCGATCTCGACCAGCGCGCTCATGCCGGCGCGCAGGATCATGCCGTCGTGGTCCGGCTCGGCGATCTCCAGCCGCACCGGGATGCGCTGCACGATCTTGACCCAGTTGCCGGTCGCGTTCTGCGCCGGCAGCAGCGAGAACTCGGCGCCGGAGGCCGGACTGATCGAGGCGACGCGCGCCTGCCATTTGCGGCCCGGGAACGTGTCGACCTCGACCGTCGCCTGCTGGCCGACCGCGACGTGGGTCAGGTCGGTCTCCTTGAAGTTCGCATCGACCCACAGCGTGTTCGCGACCAGCGGCATCGCGGCCTGGCCGACGGCGAGGAAATCGCCTGGCTGCAGCGTGGTCTTGCCGATCGTGCCGTCCATCGGCGCGCGCACGGTGGCATGGTCGAGGTCGAGCTGCGCCTGCGCGAGCTGGGCCAGCGCCAGCTTGTAGCCGGCCAGCTGCTCGTCCGGCGTGCCGGGCAGGCCGCCGAGCATGTTCTCCGCCTTCGCCACCGCGGCCGCGTCGGCGTCGCGCTTGGCGCGCGCTGCGGCGAGGTTGTTGGCCGCGTCGTCGAGTGCAGCCTGTGCGATCAGGCCGCGGCCACGCAGTTCCTTCAGGCGGTCGTACTGCTGCTGCTTGAAGACCACGTCGGCCGTCGCCGAACGCAGGTCGGCCTGCGCCGAGGCATAGCCGTTGCGCGCCGCCCCGAGCAAGCTCTTCACCGACTCGGCCTGCGCCTGCATCCGCGCCAGCGCGATCTCGAGCGGCTGCGGGTCGATGCGGAACAACACGTCGCCCTTGCGCACGCCCTGGTTCTCGCGCACCGCGACCTCGACCACGCGGCCGCCGATCTGCGGCGCGATGGTGACGCGGTCGGCCTGCACGTAGGCGTTGTCGGTCGAGGCGTAGCGGCCGGAGGTCAGGTACAGCCAGCCGCCGGCGCCGAGCACCAGTGCCGGGCCGGCGATCCACATCAGGGCGCGGGTCCAGTTGCGGCGGCGCGCAGGCGCCGCGGGGGTTTCATCGAGTCGCGGTTGCTGGTCGGTCATGGTCGTTGCGGTCCGGTTCGGTCGCGCCGTCGAGCGCGACGAGGTTGTTCTTGATCTGCGCAAGCACGCGCAGCAGCGTGTCGAAATCGGCCTGCGCGATCCCGCGCAACGCGTCGTCGCGCAGACCGCCGGCGATCACTTCCATCTCGTCGACGACCGCGTGCGCCTTCGCGGTCAGGTACAGGCACCAGCGGCGGCGGTCGGCCGGATCGGCGCGGCGCTCGACGTAGCCGGTCTTCTCGAGCCGGTCGATCACGCGGCCGACCGGGATCGGCTCCATGTCGAGGCGGTCGGCCAGCTCGATCTGGCTGAGGCCCTCGGCGCGGCGGATCGTCTTCAGCGCGCGCCACTGCGCGCGCGTCAGCGCAAAGCGCGTGGCGCGGCGGTCGAAGTGCTTGCGCAACTGCAAGGTGACGTCCTGGCAGAGGTAGGCGAACGTGCTGTTGGTGGCCTTGACCATGATGGACGCGAATATTATGGACTAGGCAGGCTATTTTCAATACTGCGGAGTTCAGTTGGCCGGAGTTGTCGCCGCCGTGGCGGCCAAGGCTATGATGGTGCTTCGCAGCAAGCGCCCGTCCGCGCCAGCGAACGGCTTCCGGCCCCTCTCCGCCCACCAGGAACCGCCGCCATGATCCACGCCAGCATCGTCGACACCATCGGCCGCACCCCGATCGTCAAGCTGCACCGCATGCCGCCGCAGCACGTCGAACTCTACGTCAAGGTCGAAGCGTTCAATCCCGGCGGCTCGGTCAAGGACCGCCTCGCGCTCGCGATCATCCTCGACGCCGAGCAGAAGGGCCTGCTCAAGCCCGGCGACACCGTGATCGAGGCGACCTCCGGCAACACCGGCGTCGCGCTGGCGATGGTCTGCGCCGCGCGCGGCTACAAGTTCGTCGCGATCATGACGGAGACGTTCTCGATCGAGCGGCGCAAGCTGATGCGGGCCTACGGCGCCAAGGTGATCCTGACCCCGGCCGCCGAGCGCGGCAGCGGCATGGTGCGCAAGGCCGAGGAACTGGCGAAGAAGCATGGCTGGTTCCTCGCCCGGCAATTCCAGAACCCGGCCAACCCGACCTACCACCGCAACACGACCGCGGCCGAGATCCTGCAGGCGTTCGCAGGCCGCCGGCTCGACTACTTCGTGTCCGGCTGGGGCACCGGCGGCACGCTGACCGGCGTCGGCGAGATGCTGCGCCTGGCGCGGCCGGAGGTGCAGGTGATCGCGACCGAACCGGCCGGCGCCGCGCTGCTCGCTGGCCACGAATGGCAGCCGCACAAGATCCAGGGCTGGACGCCGGACTTCCTGCCCGAGGTGCTCAGCCGCACCGTCGCGCATGCGATCGAGCCGGTCGACGACGTGCTCGCGCGCGACACCGCGCGGCGCCTGGCGGCCGAGGAAGGCATCTTCGCCGGCCTCTCCGCCGGCGGCACGCTGGCCGCCGCGCTGAAGGTCGCCGAACGCGCGGCGCCCGGTTCGGTGCTGCTGGCGATGCTGCCCGACACCGGCGAGCGCTACCTGTCGACGTTCCTGCTCGAGGGCGTCAACGAAGGCTCCGACGACGAGTGGCTGGCGGGGTTGGGTTGACGCGTCGGTGTGCGAAAGCACCAACAAAAACGGGCGCCTCGCGGCGCCCGTCTTGCTTGCAGCGTGAAGCGAGGGTTCGCCGCTTACACGCCCTTCTTCCACTGCCCCAGCGCCGCCAGGCCGTTCTGCTTCGCGCGCAGCGCGACCATCGCCTGCGCCTCGGCGTAGTTGGCCTGCATGTCGGCGCCCCACAGCTTCAGCGCGGCGGACTGCATCGCGCGGCCGTACGAGAACGACAGCGGCCACGGGTGCGGGCCCATCTGGTTCATCGCGTTCAGGTGCGCGGTGGCCTGCTCGTCGCTCTGGCCGCCGGACAGGAACACGATGCCCGGCAGCGTGGCCGGCACGGCGGACTTCAGGCAGCGGATGGTCGCCTCGGCGACTTCCTCGGTGCTGGCCTGGTCTTCGCAGTCCTTGCCCGACACTACCATGCTCGCCTTCAGGATCGTGCCCTCGAGCAGCACGTTGTGCTCGTACAGCGCGCCGAACAGCGAACGCAGCGTCGCCTCGGTGACTTCGTAGCAGACGTCGATGTCGTGGTTGCCGTCCATCAGCACTTCCGGCTCGACCATCGGCACGATGCCTGCTTCCTGGCACAGCGCGGCGTAGCGCGCCAGCGCGTGCGCGTTCGCCTCGATGCAGGTACCGCTGGGCGTGTCCTCGCCGATCGTGATGACCGCGCGCCACTTGGCGAACTTCGCGCCGAGCTTGGCGTACTCGGCCAAACGCTCGCGCAGGCCGTCGAGGCCCTCGGTGACCAGCTCGCCCGGGAAGCCGGCCAGCGGCTTGGCGCCGGTGTCGACCTTGATGCCCGGCAGCACGCCGGCGTCCATCATGACCTTCGTGAACGGCACGCCGGCCTTGGTCGCCTGGCGGATCGTCTCGTCGTACAGGATCGCGCCGGAGATGTGCTCGCCGAGCCTGGGCGTGGTCAGCAGCATCTCGCGATAGGCGCGGCGGTTCTCCTCGGTGTTCGGCACGCCGACGGAGTCGAAGCGCTTCTTGATCGTGCTGGTGGACTCGTCGATCGCGATGATGCCCTTGCCCGGCGCGACCATCGCCTGGGCGATGCTTTCAAGCTCTTCGATGCTCATCACTGGCTCCGTCAAAACGAAAAAGAACGCGGCCGCGGCTCGCGCCGGCCGGGTTGGGAAAATTCGGGACCGCGATTATAGGCCAGTTCGGCGCGCCCTGCCCGGCGCGCCCGAGCCGGTCGCCCAACCTGTCAGCGGTCCTTCCAGGTGAGGCCGTCCACCGCGCATTTCTGCATCACCGCAGTGCGCTCGGCCGGATCGGCCGGCAGGTTGAACGGGAAGATCAGCCAGCTGAACACACGCTCGCGGCCGCTGTTGAACGCGGTCGGCTCGAAATGCAGCCCGCTGGCGATGCTGCGCGCGATCTTGCCGAAGTCGCCGTCGGGCACGACGCGCTGCACCTTGATCGTGCTGGTGTTGCCGTTGGCCTCGACCACGAACGAAACCGTCGCGCAGCCCGGCGCCTGCACGTTCTTGGCGTAGTTCGGCACGTCGGCCTCGACCGACGAGTTGATCATCGTCCACCAGTTGGCCAGCTTGTCCGGCTGCACCAGGCGCGGCGGCGAGGTGTCCATCGACTGCGCGAAGGCGGCGCCGCAGCCGGCCAGCAGGAGTACGGCCATCGTTCGAATCATTGTGGTACTCCCGGATTGGTGCGATCGAGCGATCGCGTAAGCGGATTCTACGACCGCCGCCCGCGGCGGCCGCCGGTTGGCGGCGGCCGTTCAGCCGCGCGCCGGTTTTGTGCGTCGGCGCCTAGAGGTCGCCCAGCCCTTCGGCCACGCCGCCCTCGCCGACCTTGAGCAGCTTGAGCGTATTGGTGCCGCCCAGGCGCCCGGTGTGGTCGCCGGTGGTGATCAGCACGCGGTCGCCGACGGCGAGGTGGCCGAGGCGGAACAGGTGCTGCACCGCATCGCGCGTGGCCTGGGTCGGGCCGACGCCGCGCGCGTCGAAGTCGATCGGGTGCACGTCGCAGTACAGCTGCATGCGCCGGCGCGCGGCGGCGTTGCGCGACAGCGCGTAGATCGGCACGGTCGAGCGGTAGCGCGACAGCCACTGTGCGGTCGCGCCGCTCTCGGTCAACGCGACGATCGCGCGCACGCCGATCTGCGTGGCGATGAACATCGCGCCGAGCGCGATCGCCTGATCGCTGCGCTCGAGCCGGTGCGCACCGCCGCGCAGGTCCGCGCGCGGCTCGAACTGGCGCTCGGCGCCGAGGCAGACGCGGCGCATCGCCGCGACCGCCTTGTCCGGGTGGCGGCCGGCCGCGGTTTCCTGCGACAGCATGACCGCGTCGGTGCCGTCGATGACCGCGTTGGCGACGTCGAGCACCTCGGCACGCGTCGGGATCGGCGACTCGACCATCGACTGCATCATCTGCGTCGCGGTGATCACGACGCGGCTGCGCGCGAGCGCTTCACGGATGATCTTCTTCTGCAGGCCCGGCAGTTCGGCGTCGCCGATCTCCACGCCGAGGTCGCCGCGCGCGACCATCACCGCGTCGGACGCCTCGACGATTTCGCCGAGGTTGTCGATCGCCTCGGCGCGCTCGATCTTGGCGACCAGCGCGGCCTCGCCGCCGGCCGCGCGCAGCAGCGCGCGCGCCTGCTCGACGTCGGCGGCACACTTGACGAACGACACGGCGAGGAAGTCCACGCGCAGGTCCGCGGCGAGCTGGATGTCGCGGCGGTCCTTGTCCGACAGCGCGGCGACGGTGAGGCCGCCGCCGAGCCGGTTGATGCCCTTGCGGTCGGACAGGCGCCCGCCGGTCAGCACGACGCAGCGGATCTGCCGGTCCGCCACCTCGACCACTTCCAGCACGATCAGGCCGTCGTCGAGCACCAGCACGTCGGCCGGCTGCACGTCGCGCCACAGGTCGTGGTAGCTGACGCCGACGCGCGTCGCGTCACCGGCCGGCGCGTCGGGGCGGCAGTCGATCGTGAACGGCTGCTCCGGCTCGAGCTGGACCGCGCCTTGGGCGAAGCGCTCGATGCGGATCTTCGGTCCCTGCAGGTCGGCCAGCACGGCGACCTCGCGGCCGAGTTCCTGCGCCGCCACGTGCACGGCGGCGGCGCGCGCGCGGTGGTCATCGGCGCTGCCGTGCGAGAGGTTCAGGCGCACCACGTCGACGCCCTCGGCCAGCAGTTGTCTCAACGCGCCCGGCGCGTCGGTCGCCGGGCCGAGGGTGGCGATGATCTTGGTGCGGCGCAGCTGTTCGGGCACTAGGGCACTCCGGCAATTCAATCGGCCTAAGCTACCACAGCGAAACTGCGCGCCGAGGCGTGCGATGGTCACCGCGACGTTCCGCTTCCACGAGGAGTTGAACGACTTCCTCGCGCCGGCGCGGCGCGGGCGCGAGTTCGCCTGCGCCTGCGCACGTGCGGCGACGACGAAGCACATGATCGAGGCCCTCGGCGTGCCGCACACCGAGGTCGAACTGGTGCTCGTCAACGGCGAGTCGGCCGGCTTCGACCGGGTGCTCCGCGACGGCGATCGCGTCGCGGTCTACCCGACGCTCGCGGCGCTCGACGGCACGCCGCTGCCGCGCGAGCACGCGCCGCCGCCGCGGCCGCCGCGCTTCATCGCCGATGCGCACCTCGGCGGCGTCGCGCATTTTCTGCGCCTGTGCGGGTTCGACACGCTGTTCGACGCGCATTTCCAGGACGCGGAGATCGAACGCCTCGCCGCGCGCGACGGACGCATCGTGCTGACCCGCGACCGCGAACTGCTCAAGCGCCGCACGATCACGCATGGTTGCTACGTGCATGCGCTCAAGCCGGAGCAGCAGGTGCGCGAGATCGTGCGGCGGCTCGATCTTGCGCGCAGCGTGCGACCGTTCACGCGCTGCCTGTGCTGCAACACCCCGACGCGCGCCGCCGACAAGGAGGAAGTCGCGCAGCGGCTGCCGCCGTCGGTGCGCGCGCAGCACACGCGCTTCACCGCCTGCGACGGCTGCGGCCGCGTGTTCTGGGAAGGCTCGCACTGGCGGCGCATGCGCGCGCTGGTGGATGCGGTGCTGGCGGAGTCGGCCGCGTGACGCGATGGCGCCGCCGCGAAGACAGCTCCTTTCTCGAAGAGGCTCGAGGAGCGCGCCGCCGGCGCGCTCGGTCAGGCGGACGCGGCGACCGCCGGTTGCGACGATGCCAGCAGGCCCGCCAGATGCGCCGGCGCCGCGGCGATCGCGTGCGCGCCGGCGGCCTCGAGTTCGTCGACGCTGCCGAACCCCCAGCCGACGCCGATCGCACGCACGCCGTTCGCGCGCGCGCCGTCGATGTCGAAGTGGCGGTCGCCGACCATCGCGGCGTCCTCGGGGCGCGTGCCGAAGTCGGCCAGCGCCTGCGCGATCATCGCCGCCTTCTCGCTGTCGCGGCTGCCCGGCGTGGCCGCGTAGACGCGCTCGAACAACGCGCCGAACGGCAGGCTGCGCACGATCCGCTCGGCGTACAGGTCCGGCTTGGTCGTGACCACGGCGAGGCGGTCGCCGCGCGCGGCCAGCGCCTCGATGACGTCGCCGACGCCGGCATACACCGTGTGCTCGCGCCAGCCGATCGCGCTGAAGCGCTCGCGGTAGAACGCGACCGCCTGCTCGACCGCCGCGTGGTCGTCGCCGAGCACGCGCGGGAACGTCGCGCGCAGCGGCGGGCCGATCCAGCCGCGCAGTTCCGCACGCGGCGGGCTCGGCGCGCCGAGCTTTTCCAGCGCGTACTCGATCGAGTTGACGATGCCGGCCTCCGAATCGATCAGCGTGCCGTCCAGATCGAACAGCGCCAGCCGCCGCGCTGCGTTCACGCGCGCGCCTTCAGCGCCGCCACCGCCGGCAGTTCCTTGCCCTCGAGGAACTCGAGGAACGCGCCGCCGCCGGTCGAGATGTAGGAAACCTTTTCGGCCACGCCGTACTTCTCGATCGCCGCCAGCGTGTCACCGCCGCCGGCGATCGAGAACGCGGCCGAATCGGCGATCGCCTGCGCCAGCACCTGCGTGCCGTGGCCGAACGCGTCGAACTCGAACACGCCGACCGGGCCGTTCCAGACCACGGTGCCGGCCTTGGCGATCAGCGCCGCATACGCCTGCGCGGTCTGCGGGCCGATGTCGAGGATCATCTCGTCGTCGCCGACCGCGTCGACCGCCTTCACCGTCGCCGGCGCATCGGCCGCGAACGCCGGCGCGACGACCACGTCGGTCGGCACCGGCACCTCGGCGCCGCGCGCCTTCGCGGCGGCGATGATCTCCTTCGCGGTGTCGACCAGGTCCAGCTCGACCAGCGACTTGCCGACCTTGTGCCCGGCTGCGGCGATGAACGTGTTGGCGATGCCGCCGCCGACGATCAGCTGGTCGACCTTGCCGACCAGCGTCTCGAGCAGGGTCAGCTTGGTCGAGACCTTGGAGCCGGCGACGATCGCCAGCAGCGGCCGCGCCGGATGCTCGAGCGCGCGCGCCAGCGCATCGAGCTCGGCCATCAGGAGCGGGCCGCCGGCGGCGACCCTGGCGAAGCGGATCGCGCCGTGCGTCGAGGCCTGCGCGCGGTGCGCGGTGCCGAATGCGTCCATCACGTAGACGTCGCACAGCGCGGCGTACTGCTTCGCCAGCGCCTCGTCGTCCTTGCCCTCGCCGACGTTCATGCGGCAGTTCTCCAGCAGCACGAGCTGGCCGGGCTGCACGTCGACGCCGTCGAGCCAGTCCTTGACCAGCGGTACCTCGCGGCCGAGCAGTTCACCCAGGCGCTGCGCGACCGGCGCAAGCGAATCCTCGGCGCTCCACTGGCCTTCCTTCGGCCGGCCCAGGTGCGACATGACCATCACCGCCGCGCCCTTCTCCAGCGCCAGCTTCAGTGTCGGCAGCGCGGCCAGGATGCGCGTCTCGGAGGTGATGCGCGCGTGGCCGTCGACGTGCTCGATCGGCACGTTCAGGTCCTCGCGGATCAGCACGCGCTTGCCGGCCAGATCCAGATCGCTCATGCGCACGACGGACATCGCAACACTCCTTGGGTTCGGAAAACGCGCCATTACAGCGGCTGCGTCCGTGCGGCGCAACGGCGGCGCGGCCTCAGCCGTCGGCGCAGGCCAGCGGGCGCCGCGCGGTCGAGGCCGGGTATCGGGCCAGCAGCGCGGCCGGCCGGCGCGGGCGGCGCTCGAAGCCGCCGCCGCAGTTCGGGCACACGCCGCCGAGGCGCCCGTCGACGCAGGCCGCGCAGAACGTGCATTCGAACGAGCAGATCATCGCGTCCGATGCATCCGGCGCGAGCGGGGCGCCGCAGCATTCGCAGTGGGGACGCAGTTCGAGCATGGCGCAACCTCGATCGGCCGGGAGCGGCATGATCGAGCGGCACGGGTGGCTGCGGAACGGCCGCACGCCACATGGCGGATGGGGCCATTCCGCGCCGGCGGGCGCACGGCGATGGCCCCTGTGGCGCACGGATGCCGGCGCTACGATGCGCGCACCGTCCATGCCGAGGTCCGCCGATGAGCACCCACACCGCCACGATCCACTGGCAGCGCCGCGGCGACGACGCGTTCGCGCAGGGCCGCTACTCGCGCCGCCACGAATGGCAGTTCGACGGCGGCGCGGTCGTCGCCGCCTCGCCTTCGCCGGCGGTCGTGCCGGCGCCGTGGTCGGACCCGGCCGCGGTCGATCCGGAGGAGGCGTTCGTCGCCGCGATCGCGAGCTGCCACATGCTGTGGTTCCTGTCGCTGGCGGCCGAACAAGGCGTGGTCGTCGAGCGCTACGAGGACGCCGCGGTCGGCACGATGGCGCGCATCGCACCGCAGCGCCACGCGATCACCGAGGTCGTGCTGCGCCCGCGCATCGCGTTCGCCGCGCCGGCGCCGGATGCGGCACAGGTCGCGGCACTGCACGAGGCCGCGCATGCGCGCTGCTTCATCGCCAACTCGGTCACGACCGCGATCCGCGTCGAGGCGCAGCCGGACTGAAGCGCGGCCTCACAGAGGGTGTTTGCAAAGACGTTCGATTCTTGCCGCAGTTGCTCGCGGTTGCTTTGGCTTTGCTTGAGCTTCTGCGCGCAGGAGCGCGCTGCCTTTCCGGGTCCCCGTTCAGCGGCGGTGGGCGCCGGACGATAAGGCCCGCAGGGGCGCGCGCACGATGCGCGCGCGTTCGCCGTCGGCACACGGAGGTGCCGTCGGCGAACCCCGGCCGGCGACCACGTACCCGCAGGGCAGGATGCCCGGAGGGCGCCGCTGTTGGGGTGTCCTTTCTCTTGGTTACTTCTCTTTGGACACGCACTGCGCCGCAGGAGCGGCGCGAACGGCGGAGCCGGCCCCGAAGGGGCGGAGGGCAGGATGCCCGGAGTCAAGAGAAGTAACCCGCTCGCAGGGATGCGAGCGGAAAACGCACGGATGCGGGTCGGTTTTCGCGGAAACGGTGACGCGAGAACCGAACACCATCCCCACCCAGCCCTCCCCTTGAAGGGGAGGGCTTAAAAGCGGCCTGACGCAGACTCAGGGCGCGTCGCGTGGCGGCCCGCGCCGCGCACGCGCGCCCAACATCCACAGCCACCAGCCCAGCATCACGCCAGCGCCGGCGCCGATGAACTCGAACACCACGCGCGTGCCGAGCGAGCCGGGATCGTGGATCGCAGCCAGCGTCTCGCGGATCGCGAACGGCGACTCCAGCCGCACGATGCTCAGATAGAAAAGGTCCCAGGCGTCCACGCCGGCGCCCAGCAGCAGCGCCAGCACGAATGCGACGCCGATCGCGGTGCCCTCGCGCCAGCCGGAGGGCCGCGCCAGGCCATGCGTGGCCAGGCTCAACGCAAGACCAAGCACGACCGCGATGCCACCCGCCTGGAGCGCGCCGGCAAGGCCGCTCGACAACCACATCAATCCCACCCTGCGCTCCTGTCTGGTCTGCTGCCGTCCTGCCTCACGGGCGGGCCGAAAGTGCCAAAGTTTGACATTTCCGGCGGGCGCCGGGGCACATCGAGAGCGGCCAGACGCGGGCCAACCGTTGGCACGCTACTTGCTCAAAATGTGACATGGATACCGGTTTCGCCCCGCACGGATTCACGATGACGGAATGTGACATGGATACCGATTTCGCCCGCCACGGCTTGACGATCACGGAAAGCAACGACGCGTCCGACGATGACCTCGACATCGCCGAGCGCGCCTTCATGACCCTCGAATGGCGCGTGCGCTGCGGCGGGCATGTCGCGCACGCCTGGCTTGGTGACAAGGCGGTGGCCGGCGTGTCGGGGCCGTGGGAGGGCAAGTTCGCGCTGACCTGGTGGGATCGTCCGCTGCCTGCGCGCCGGCTCGAGCTGCACGACTCGCTCGAGGATGCCAAGCGCGAGGTCGAGGTGTGGCTGCAGCGCATGCGCAAGGGCCAGGTATCCGTGGTCCCGGCGGCGGCGACGGCCGTGGCGCCGCCCGCGGCTTCGGTCGCACGCCCCAACGCACCGACCGCCCCCACCGGCTTCTTCGCGCGCCTGCGCAGCCGCTGGCTGGGCGCCACCTCCTCGCCCGCCCGCACGATCGACCGCCTGCGCCGCGACAACGGCGCGCAGACCCCCGACCTGGGCGGCCTGCATTTCGGCGCGCTCGACCTGTAGCACGCCGGACCGAGGCGAGCGGCGCTCGGAACGTCCTAGCGTTCGCGCCGGTTGCGCCGCAGGCGCAGCCAGATCGTGGTCGTCGCACCCTCGCCGCGCTTGTCGATCTCGAACAGGCCGCTCGCGGCGACCAGCTCGCTGAGCTTGCGGTAGCCGTAGTTGCGCGCGTCGAATTCCGGCGCCTGCTTGGCGATGGTGCTGCCGAGCGTGCCCAGCTGCGCCCAGCCGGCCTCGTCGGAGGCGGCCTCGGCCGCATTGCGCAGCAGCGCGACGAGGCGCCGGTCCTGCTTGAGCTGCGCGGCCGGGCGCGGCTGCAGCGCGGCCGCGGCGTCCTCGCCCCTGCCGGCCAGGATCTCAGTGAAGATGAACCTGTCGCAGGCCGAGACGAATGCGGTCGGCGTCTTCTTCTCGCCGAAGCCGTACACGACCAGGCCCGCTTCGCGCAGGCGCGCGGCCAGGCGCGTGAAGTCGCTGTCGCTGGAGACGATGCAGAATCCGCCCAGGCGCCCGGCGTAGAGCAGGTCCATCGCGTCGATGATCAGCGCCGAGTCGGTCGCGTTCTTGCCGGTCGTGTAGCGGAACTGCTGGATCGGCTGGATCGCGTGCTCGAGCAGCACCTCCTTCCAGCCCTTGAGCTGCGGTCCGGTCCAGTCGCCGTAGATGCGCCTGACCGTGGCCGTGCCGTACTTGGCGACTTCGGCGAGCAGGCCCTCGATGACCGCCGGCTGCGCGTTGTCGGCATCGATCAGCACGGCCAGCGTGGGGGAAGCGGACGCCATGGCGGGCTCCTCGTCGGGGCGGTGGCGCCAGCCTACTCCGCGCCGGCAGGCGCGCAAGCGCGGCCGTTCAGGCGAGCTGCGCGAACAGCAGCGCGATGTAGCCGACGAAACCGAGGACGGCGGCCGGCGCCAGCAGGCGATGATAGCCCTCGCTCCGGGTCGACGCGGCGATGCCGCCAGCCGCGGCGAATGCGAGCTGGCAGACGAGGTTGGTCGTCTGCGGCCAGTGGCCGTGGATCGCCGGGTCCTTGGCGATGCCGAGCAGCGCGGTCAGCGCGACGAAGGTGAAGAACCAGCGGTAATGGCCCCAGTAATGCGCGCGCAGGTCGATCGGCGCCTCGCCGTGCACGTCCGGCAGCGCCAGCGCGGCGAGCATGTACAGGCAGATCGAATGCGCGACGACGACGCCGAATGCGGCAAAGTTCCACTCCTGCACATGGCGCAGCGTATACGTCGCCCACCACGACTGCACGTCGACGACCAGCAGCAGCAGGGCCCAGGTCACCGCCGGCGCGTACACGACCAGACGTCCGCGCGCCTGCATCAGGCCGCGCAGGCCCTGCAGGATCTGCGTGATCGCAAGCCCCAGGATGATCGAAAGCAGCACCGACAGGTAGCTGAAGGCGTCCATGGAGCCACGGGAAGGCAGGAGGGGCGGCGAGCTTACGCCAGCTTGCGTCGCCGGGCCCAGCGCGCGTTCACTCGAGCGCCATCAACGCCTCGCGCAACACCACCGCCTGATTCTCGGTTTCGCTGCGCGCGCCGTACACCAGAGTCAGGCGGCGCGATCCGGCCGCGGCGAGCAGCACCTGCAGGCGCTCGCGTTGCGCCGGCGCGGCCAGTTCCTCGCGGTAGCGGCGGCGGAATTCGTCCCAGCGCGCCGGGTCGTGGCCGAACCAGTGGATCAGGTCCGCGCTCGGCGCCAGCTCGCGCGCCCATTCGTCGAGCCTGAGCGTGTCCTTGCTGCGCCCGCGCGGCCAGAAGTGGTCGACCAGCACGCGGTAGCCGTCGTGCGCGCCGGGCTCGGCGTAGGCGCGCTGCAGCACGATGTCGTGGACAGCGGATCGCTTGGTCATGACACCTCCTCCACCCGGCAGGTCGAGCGTGCCGGACGGCGCGAACAGCGCCTGCACGCGCGCGCGCAGCACCGGCAGCAGTTCGCGTTCGAACCACGGATGGCGCTGGAACCAGGCCGTGTTGCGCGGCGACGGATGCGGCAGCGGGATGAAGCGCGGCGCGTAGTCGGCGAACGCGGCGACCGTCTCGGTCAGGCTCGCCTTGGCCGCCGCGCCGAGGTAGTGGCGCTGCGCGTACTGGCCGAGCAGCAGCGTCAGCTCGATGTTTGGCAGCCGCGCGAGCAGCGCCTCGAGCCACAGCTGCGCACATTCGCGCCGCGGCGGCAGATCGCCGCCGCGGCCACGCCCCGGATAGCAGTAGCCCATCGGCACGATCGCCACGCGCGAAGGATCGTAGAACACGCGCTTGTCGAGGCCGAGCCAGTCACGCAGACGCTCGCCGCTGGCGTCGTACCACGGGATGCCGCTGGCGTGCACCTTGGTGCCCGGCGCCTGGCCGACGATCAGCAGCCGCGCCGTCGCGCCGGCCTGCAGGATCGGCCGCGGGCCAAGCGGCAAGTGCGCGGCGCAGGCGCGGCAGGCGCGGATGCGCGCGAGCAGCGTGGCGAGGTCGTCGTCGGCGCGCGGCGGATCCCAGGAGGCGGCCGCCGGGCGGCGCGCAGGACGCGGCGTGGAGGTATCGGGCGGCGCGGCGCCGCCGGGCGGTTTCATGCGCGCATTGTACGCGCGCGCCTGTGCGCGCCCGCCGCGCCGCACGAGGGTCTTCAGCCTGCCATCGGGGCAGGCACACCCGCATCGCGCCTGCCGGGGCTCCCGCGATGGCTGCGGAAGCGAACGGCGTTCAGTCGCGCCGCTGCGGCAGCGACACCGCTCCGCGCACGTCGCGGTGGTACACGTCGCCCGAGCCCTTCGTGCGCACGCTGAAGTCGCCGCCGACGTCCACCGCGCGGATGTCGCCCGAGCCGATCGCGTCGATGCTGACATCGCGCTGCACGCGCTCGACCGTAACGTCGCCGGAACCGACGCGGCCGATGTGCACGCTGCCGCCGACGGTGTCGAACTGCAGGTCGCCGGAGCCCGCGCGCGCGACTGCGACGTCGCCGCGCACGTTGCGCAGCGTGATGTCGCCCGAGCCGGTGCGGCGCACGTCGACGCTGCCGACGTCGCCGCCCTTGGCGTCGCCGGAGCTGACCTCGATGCCGAGCGCGCCGGCGATGCGGTCGACCGCGAGGTCGCCGGAGCTCGCCGTGAAGTCCAGCGCCGCCACGTTGCGCACGTCGGCATCGCCGGAGCTGGCCTTGATCGCGACCGCGAGTGCGGCCGGCACGCGTACTTTCAGATCGACGTAGGCGTAGCTCGAACCGAACCACTGCCAGCTGGCGTGGCGCTCGCGCCGCGGCGTGACCGTCAGGCGGTCGCCGCTGCGCTGCTGGTCGACGCCGAGGCCGGCCAGCCAGGATTCTTCGGACGCGCAGGCGCGGGCGCGCACCTCGACCTTGGCCAGGCCCGGCACACCCTCGACGGCCGCGTCGCTGGAGCCCAGCTCCAGCGCGAGCGTGTTCAGGCCGGCGGCGTCGACGTCGAAATCGTGCTGCGCGGTGTAACGGCACTCGGCGGCCGCGGCGAGCGGCGCCAGGGCAACGATCAGGGCAAGGCTGCGCTTCATGGGGACACTCCGGAGGGGAACGTCCATTCGATGCGGCAGCAAGGCGCCGGGTTTAACGGCAACGCGGCAGGCGCCGGGGCTCCCGCATCGCCGGCGTCGGCAAGCGCGCCGGGCGTCACGAACGAAAACCGGTGGCCGGCGCGAGCCGGCCACCGGGGACTTCTATCGCATGCAGCCACCAGGGCACCGGTGTGCGCTGGCGGCGCGCCCCGTCACTCGGTGCCGTAGAACGACCACTTCACCGTTCGCGCCACGGGCGTACCGGACGGATTTGCCCGCAACGACACGGTCTGGCCGGCCGACACCGAGACCTGCGCCGCGCTGCTGCACGCCACTGCGGTGCCGCCCGAGATCGTGCACGTCGCCCCGGTGAGCGCACCGTTGACGACCAGCGTGAACGAATAGCTCCGACCAGCGCCCGGGGAATCGCTCAGGCGCACCTGCAGGCCATTGATCGTGCCACCCAGCGGCCACGGCACCGACACGTTCGACTCGGTCGTATCCGGAGCTTGGCCGACGCCGACATAGCGTGTGCCGTTGCTCGAGAGACTGGAGCCATTGGAGTCGCCGAAGAACGCCAGGCGCGCGGCACCCGCCGGACCGGTGTCGCCCTTCGGTCCCTGCGGACCTTGCGCGCCCTGGGCACCGGCCGGCCCCTGCGGGCCCGTCGGTCCCATTGCGCCCGCCGGACCTGGCTCACCCTGCGCGCCCGGAGCACCGACCGGACCCTGCGGCCCCATCGGACCGGCCGGACCTGCCTCGCCCTGCGGGCCGGCCGGACCCATCGGGCCTGCCTCGCCCTGCGGACCGGCCGGACCCGCTGCGCCGATATCGCCCTTGTCACCCTTCAGACCCTGAAGCCCCTGCGGACCTTCCGGACCCACCGGACCTGCCTCGCCCTGCGGACCAGCCGGGCCGGCGGCGCCGGTATCGCCCTTGTCACCCTTCAGACCCTGAAGCCCCTGCGGACCTTCCGGACCCACCGGACCTGCCTCGCCCTGCGGACCAGCCGGGCCGGCGGCGCCGGTATCGCCCTTGTCACCCTTCAGACCCTGAAGCCCCTGCGGACCTTCCGGACCCACCGGACCTGCCTCGCCCTGCGGACCGGTCGGACCCNCCCTTCAGACCCTGAAGCCCCTGCGGACCTTCCGGACCCACCGGACCTGCCTCGCCCTGCGGACCGGTCGGACCCGCTGCGCCGATATCGCCCTTGTCACCCTTCGGGCCCTGCACACCGGTCGGCCCCACCGGACCTGCCTCGCCCTGCGGACCAGCCGGACCGGCTGCGCCGGTGTCGCCCTTTTCACCCTTCAGACCCTGCGGCCCGGTCGGACCCATCGGCCCCGCCTCGCCCTGCGGGCCGACCGGACCGGCTGTGCCGGTGTCGCCCTTGTCACCCTTCAGACCCTGCGGCCCGGTCGGACCCATCGGGCCCGCTTCGCCCTGCGGGCCGACCGGACCGGCTGTGCCCGTTGCGCCAACTGGACCCGTCGCGCCCGTAGCGCCGACCGGACCCGCTGCACCGGTGTCACCCTTCAGGCCTTGCGGACCCGTCGCGCCTGCCGGGCCGGTCGCGCCCGTAGCGCCGACCGGACCCGCCGCACCGGTGTCGCCCTTCAGGCCCTGCGGACCCGTCGCACCCGCGGGGCCAGTCGCACCCGTCGCGCCCGTCGCACCCGTGGCGCCGACCGGACCCGCCGCACCGGTGTCACCCTTCAGGCCCTGCGCACCCGTGGCGCCCGTGGGGCCAGTCGCACCCGTCGCTCCCGCAGCACCCGCCGGGCCCGTCGCACCGGCAGCGCCGGCCGGACCCGTCGCGCCCGTCGCGCCGGCAGGGCCGGTCGCACCCGTCGGGCCAGCGGCACCCGCCGCGCCTGCTGGACCGGTCGCACCCGTCGCACCCGTCGCACCGGCCGGACCGGCCGGACCGGCGACGCCATTGAGCGCGTACTGCGCCACCGGCGCGGTCGCGATCGGCTGGCGCGGCAGGTTCGTACCGTTGACCGTTACCTGCAGGTAGGTCTGGTTGCCGACGAACGCGCCGGGAAACGCCAGCGAGATGCTGAACAGGCCGTTGACCACCGGATAGGAAGGCTCGGTGATGACGGAGCCGATCTGGTTGCCGCCGGTCTCCTTGTCCCACAGCGAGAACTGCAGGTTGTAGTTGCCGTTGGCCGGCGCGCCGTTCTGCTCGAGCCGCCCCTGGTAGACGAAATCGGGGAGCTGGAGGGCCTGCGGTTCAATCGGCGCCGCCGCACAGGCGCCCGCACCATAGAGCGCGATCGCGGTGGCGAGGAAAAGGCTCTTGTACGTCATCGTCATGGGGTGCATTCCTTGGACTGGTTGTCGAAACCGTTCTGGAAAATACGATCGGCGCCGAGGGCGCCGGCATGGCTGGCCTGGAAGCCGGACGTCAGCGTGTAGTTGCCGTTGCTCACCGTTCCGGCCACCGGCTCGCCGGCAGTCGCGGTTAGCGCGTAGCAACCGTGCGTGACGATGTGGCCGGCGCTGGCCACCGTGCCGTTGTTGATCCGGTAGTCCGCGGCCGCCGAGGTGAGCCCCACGAGGCCGACCACTCCGATTGCCCAGGCCCACGCGCCGGGGCGCGATCTCACATGTCTCCGGTTCATACCCCTCCTGTTTGGTTGATGCATGACGCCTCCACGCGCGCGGCGGCTCGCCGGCGGATGGCCGGCGAGGATGGCTTCATGAGAAAAACCCCTGGATCCCCTGTGCGGCACGCGCAGCGCCGAAACGCATCACGGCTCCCAATACCGTGATGCGTGTCACAACTCTCTCACAACGCAAGAAGGAATCGCAACGGTTTGTGACGCATCGCACATTTTGCGGATCAACCCGCCTCGTGCCTGCAGCGACCGACGTGCGAAATGGAGGCACGACGCCAGCCGGACGCCGCCACGCAGCCGCGGATCCCACCGCCCGCACGGACGGCGGGACTCACGCCTTCGGCGCCGCTTCCCATCCTTCAACGGGTTGGTGTCGCGGGAGCGGCTTCAGCCGCGATGCTGGATTGGCCGGGGGAGCAAAGGCATCGCGCCTTCCGGCGCTCCCACGGGAGCCTCGTGGCGCCGCTTTGGGTGGGTGGGACGCAGCCACGCAGCGGCGAGCCCCATCGCCTGCACACGACCGCGGTGGGACTCGCGCCTTCGGCGCTGCGTCCCCACCCTGCGCGCTATGCGCGCGTGTTCGCCGGCCGCCGCGAGCCGGTGGCCGGCCGCGCGCTACGCCTTCTTCGCGGGCGGCGCCGGATCGTGCGAGAGGTGTTCGTACTTCAGGCGCCAGCCGGCCGGCGTGCGCACGAACAGGTTGGTGCCGCGGCCGCCGCCCTGCAGCGGCTTGCCATTGGCCAGCGTGCCGCGGTAGCCGTAGCGGAACGCGACCAGCGCGGAGTCGGCATCGAGCGAAAGCCATTCCGGCTCGCTCATCGTGTACACCTCGTCCGGCAGCGTGCTCCAGGTCGCGTTGAACTCGCGCCGCGCGGCGTCGATGCCGCGGTGGACCTTGTCGGTGAATACGAACACCGCGTCGATGGCGATCACCTCGCGCGCGAGGCGGTCGAAGTCGTGCTGGTTGATCTGCGTGCGGTAGCGCTCGAACGCGGCCTGCGGCGTGTCGGCCGGCGCGGCGAGCGCCGGCGCGACCAGGCTGGCGGCGGCAAGCAGCACGATCGACATGAAACGCTTCATCGAAAACCTCCTCGGGTCGGCAGGGAAACGGGTGCGCGGACGCTCATGCGGACGGCGGCACAGCACGCAGGCGCGGCAGGATGTGGCGCGCGCTGAGCTCGGCCACGCGCACCTGATGCGGCGCGGCCGGATCGATCCAGGCCAGCTCGGCGATCTCGGCCTGCGCCATCGGCTCGCCGTCGATCTCGACCAGATAGACCTCGGCGCGCACGCGCCGGCCCGGCTCGTTCGCCGCGGCCTCCTCGAATTCGCCCAGGCGCCCGGCGTGCCCCGCGCGCAGGTGCACGCCGAGTTCCTCGACCAGCTCGCGTGCGAGCGTCGCGAGCGAGTCCTCGCCCGGCTCGCGCTTGCCGCCGGGCTGGATGAAGGTCTGCGAATCGCGCTTGCGCACCAGCAGCACGCGGCCGGCGGCGTCGCGGATCACGGCGGCGACGGTGAGGATGGGCGGGTTTGGCATGTGACGGTCCGGTGGTCGATGCGGGGCAGCGATGTTCGCAGGCTCACGCCCACACGCCGCCGAGGAAGCGCGCGGCCAGCGTTTCCTTGCCCTCGGCGTGCACGCGCACGAGCGTCGGGTGCTGCTGCGGCTGCCATGCGTCGACGCGGTGCGTGACGCGGTACAGCGGCGTGATCAGCGCCGGATCGGTCGGCGCCGACAGCGCGACGAACTCGACCGTCAGTGCATCCGCCCTCGCCTCGACCACCGCGTAGCCGTGGCCGTCCATGTCGACGAAGGCCAGGTGCGGCGCGACCTCGACATTGCGCTGCGCGAACGCGGCCGCCTCGTCGCCCGCGGCCAGCGCGAGCGCGCTGCGCACGCCGTGGCGCAAGGCCACGTTGATCGCCGGGCGCGCCGGCGCATCGGCCGCTTTGTGCAGGTACAGCGGCGCGTACGCCTTGTCCGGCGCGATCGCCTGCTGCGCCGCCTCGAACAGCGTCGGCGTGCAGATCGAACCGACCACGAACTCGGCCGCGACCGGCGCGAACGCGTGCGGCGGCAACTGCGGCGACAACAGGCCGGCGAAGAACGCATGGCGGTCGCCGGCGAGCGTGACGAGGTTGCTGACGCCGGCGCGCGCGGCGGCGTCGAGGATCTCGCCGCGCTCGCTCGGATAGCCGGCCCAGTCGTCCGGGCTCATCATGCCGTAGCCGTCGACCGGCCACGCCGCGCGCAGCGGCTCGGGCAGGTGCTGCAGGTCGGTGCGGCGGTCGAGCATGCCGATCGAGTTGCCCCACAGCTTCCACGTCGCCGGCGACGCGCGCAGGCGCTCGACCAGCCAGCGCTTCTGCGTGGTGCCGAGCAGCGACGGCGGCGCGCCGTCCTTGCGCGGGTTCGGCAGCTGCGCACCGCCGAACGCGATCCGTTCGGGCGGATGGCCGTCCGCATGGGTGCGGCCGCCATCGAGCACGTGCACGATCTCCTGCGGCACGAACCACGGCAGGCCGGTCTTCTGGAACGGCGCCGCCTCGGCGCGATCGAACACCGGCTGCGCACGGAACGAGCGCGTGTCGGTCAGCAGCAGTTCGACGTGGCGGCCCCAGCGCAGCGCGCGCACGATGTCGAGGCTGCCGATCGCGGCGAGGTTGTTCGGCTCGTGCGACAGGCCGGCGTCGTCGAACGCATCCAGCGGCACGTTTTGCACGCGCGGCGCGATGAAGCGCTCGAGGTCGCGCGCACGGCCCGGCTGCGCGACGCGCGCCGGGACGTACTCGAACCAGGCTTGGTTCGCCGCCACGCGCAGCGTCTGCGCCGGGCGCACCGTGTCGAGGTGGACCTGGCTCTGCCAGCCGCGCCAGGAGAACTCGTGGTTGTCCCACACGCACACGAACGGCCACAGCGCGCGCGCTTCCTGCAGGTCCGGGTCGGCCAGGTAGGCGCGGTAGATCGCGCGGTAGTCGTCGACGTCGACCGGCACGTGGAAGTCGCCGATCTTCTCGCCATGCGGCAGGCGCACCGTGTCGCGCAGCGTGCGGCCCTGCATGCGGCCGTCCGGGCGGTCCTCCGGATACCAGACCATCTCGTAGATGAAGTCGCCCAGGTGCAGCACGAAGCGCAGCTGCTCGGCCGGATCGCGCGCGCGGTCGTCCTCGATCATGCGCCGGTACGCGGTGCTGTGGCCCATGTTGACGTTCTGGCAACTGACGAACGCGAAGCGCACGTCCTGCGCGGCGTCGTCCGCCGGCGCGGTGAAGCTGCGGCCGGTGCGGCTGCACAGGCCGTGCTCGTCGATGAAGCGGTACCAGTACGTCTGCGCCGGCGCGAGCCCGGCGACCAGCACGCGGCAGGTCCAGTCGGTGTCGGCCGACACGCGCGCGTTCGCCGTCGCGACGACCTGCGTGAACTGCGCATCGCGCGCGACCTCCACGTGCAGCCGGCGCGCGCGGCGCCCGTCGAGCGGCGGCCGCCGCGTCCACAGCACGAAGCCGTCCGCATGCGGATCGGCCGAGGCGACGCCCTGCGGAAACGCCGCCGCGCTCGGCGTCGGCGTGCGCCGCGACGCCGTCACGCAGCCCGGCAGCGCCAGGCTCGCGCCGAACAGGCCAGCCAGCGCCAGGAACCCGCGTCGATCGAGATTCGCCATCTGCCCTTCCCCATGCCGGACCGGCGCGCACGTCGGGCGCGCGCCGCGAGGCCCGCATCATCGACAACGGCGGCGCGGGCGACCAAGTGACGGAGGTCGCGCTCCCAAACGCCACTTGCCAAGCCGCGCGCGTTGCGCTTCGCGCGGCGCGGAGAGGGCCGATGCAGCCTCGCTGGCGCAGGAAACACGCACGCCCCCCCTATCGGAAAACTTCCACATGGGCGCATGCTTGGCAGCCCGGCGTCAGGGGACCACAGGGGGATCAATGAAGGGTGTACGTCTTTGCGCGTGGCCACGCGCCCGATCGACCGTGCTCGCGTGGATCGCGGCGCCCATGCTGGCCCTCGCCGTTCCGTGGTCCGGCAGCCACGCCGGCACCACGCCGACCTACAGCATCAAGTTCCACCGCATCAGCTCCGCCGGCGGCAGCGTGCGCGGCCATTGCACCCGCCTCGCCGGCACCGCCGGACAGGCGGCGCCCGGTTATTCCGCCGGCAGCACGCTGTCGGTCGTCGCCGGATTCTGGGCGGCGGCGCCGGCGGCGGGGCAGGACCAGATGTTCTTCAACGGTTTCGAGGGATGTTGAACATGAAGCGCAACAGCTTGTTTGCGGTGCTCGCGGCCGCGCTGGCGGCGACCGCCGCGATGGACATCGGTGCGGCGCCGTATGCCGCCCAGACGACGGCCTTCACCTACCAGGGCCAGCTCAACGCCAGCGGCACGCTGCCCAATGGGGTGTACCAGTTCACTTTCACGCTTTACGACGCGGCCAGCGGCGGCGCGCCGGTCATCGGCACCTCGCCGGTCCAGCAGGCGATCCAGGTCGTCGACGGACTGTTCACCACCGACCTCGACTTCGGGCAGGTCTTCAACGGCACGCAGTACTGGCTGGAGATCAAGGTCGGCACCACGATCGCCAATGAGGAAGTGCTGGCCGAGCGCCAGCCGATCACCGCCGTGCCGGTCGCCCAGTACGCCTTGAATGCCCCGCCGGGAGCCGCCGGACCGACCGGCGCCACCGGCGCAACGGGCGCGACCGGCCCCGCGGGCGCGCAAGGTCTGCCGGGACCGACCGGCGCAGCCGGCCCGACCGGCGCCCAAGGCCCCACCGGCGCGGCCGGCCCGACCGGCGCGCAGGGCCTGCAGGGACCGACCGGCGCAACGGGCGCAACCGGTGCGCAGGGTATCCAGGGAGCAACCGGCGCGACCGGGCCGCAGGGCGTGCAGGGGCCGACCGGCGCGACCGGCGCGCAAGGCACCCAGGGTCCGACCGGCGCAACCGGTGCAACCGGCGCGCAGGGTGCCCCGGGAGCAACCGGCGCGACCGGTGCGACCGGCCCGCAGGGCACCCAGGGACCGACCGGTGCGAATGGTGCGCAGGGCCTGCAGGGTCCGACCGGCGCGACCGGTGCGCAGGGCCTGCAGGGTCCGACCGGCGCGACCGGCCCTGCCGGTGCGGCAGGCCCGGCTGGCGTCGCGAACGTCTACGGCGACGGCTCCGACGGCGCCGGCAGCTTCGGGACGGCCGATTGGACCAGCGCGCCGCCCGCCAGCACGCTGCAATTCACCAACCTCACGATCACCGGCCCCCTGACCGTGCCCAGCGGCCTGGTCATCCGCGCGACCGGCAACGTCACGATCAGCGGACAGATCAAGGTCGCCAGCAACACCAACGCCGGCGCCGGCATCGGCTCGAGTCCGGCCGCGGTCGGCAACAACAGCGTCGCGGCGGGCGGCGGCGCGGTGAGTCCGCTGTTCGCGCGCCTGATGGTCAGCCCCGGCCCCCTCGGCGGCGGCGTCGGACCGTTCAGCGACCACAATGTCTCCAACCCGGCAGGCGGCGGCGGAACGATAGTGATCGTGGCGGCCGGCTCCATCACGATCAACGCCAGCGGATCCATCCGCGCAGACGGCGACAACGGCCGGCCGGCGGTGCCCTCGTCGAGCATCGGCGGCGGTGGCGGCGGCGGCGGCGTCATCGTGCTGGCGTCCAGGACCGGCATCACCAACAACGGCGTGATGACCGCCGTGGGCGGCAACGGCGCGAGCGCGCTGCCCGATCCGTCGACCGGCACCGGCGCCTCGGGCGGCGGCGGCGGCGGCGTGATCAGCCTGTTCGCCCCGGCCATCTCGGTCGGCACGGCCATGGTCAACGGCGGCGCCGCCGGCAGCGGCACCAACGCGACGTCAGGCTACGGCGGCGGCGGCGGCGGCTCCGGCGGAGCCGGCGGAAGCTCGGGCGCAGCCACGTACGCAACCGCCGGCTCGCCCGGCATGACGTTCACGAAGATCATGGCCGATCCGTCGTACCTGTTCGTCGCCCCCGTGCACCTCTGACGGATCGCGGAAATGGAAGCCGGGAACTGCGGTCTTATCGGCCGCGGTTCCCGGCCTTCGACGCGAGAGGCGATTTCTCCGGTCGGCACCGAACGGCGGCACGCGTCCCGCTGGAACCGGGGCATGGACGACGCTGAAGACGACGCTGAAAAAGCCCTTGACGTCATGCCCGCGAACGCGGGCATCCATGCCGCCTTGGGAAGTCGCGAAGAAGAAGATGGATTCCCGCTTGCGCGGGATTGACGCCCTCCTACGTTCGGCGCATGGCGCCTGCCGGAAGCGCGGTCGGGGAACCACGCCCGCAACTTCGGGGCTTCGTCATCCCGGCCTCACATGCGCGATCAAAGCACCGCGTCGATGACCCTGGTCAGCTGCGCCTTGGACACGAGGCCCATCTGCGTCGCCTGAACCTTGCCGTCCTTGAACAGCAGCAGCGTCGGCGCGGAGCGCACGTTATAGGCGAGCGCGGTCTTCTGGTTCTTGTCGAGCTCGACCTTGGCGATCTTCAGCCGACCGCCGTAGTCATTCGCGAGCTGTTCGAGCAACGGCGCGATCGCCTTGCACGGGCCGCACCACTCGCCCCAGAAGTCGACGAGGACGGGGGTCGGCGATTGCAGGACGTCGGTCGTGAAGCTCGTATCAGTGGCGGTGAAAACGTTCACGCTCATCTCTTGCCTTGCTCATTCCTACATCGGAGAAGTCTCAGAAGGCCTCAGAAGGGATAGATGAAAGCCCCCCCTTCCTCGCTTCTCAAACCAGACCGGACCTTCAGCCGCCCTTATCCATGCTAAGGAAGAAGGAACGAATTCTATGAGCACCGGAACCAAAGAAATGGAGAGAGAGACCTCCAAAAGATCCTACAAAAGCCCCGATTCCAACGGAGGCAGCGAGATAAAACTTGTCAGCCTCTCCAAGAAGAACGCAAGGCAGGACAATTAGGCCGCCAATGATTGCAAAAGCCTTGAACGAAGCACTCCTACGCTCTCGGGGAGCCAAGCCCAAATAAAGCATCGTGTCGCTTGGCGGATTTGCACTATACCGATCGCGCCAAAGGCGCTCAAAATGCCAGCAGGATGCCACTCCCCAAAAGAAAATGAAATTCAGTATCGCAATAGCAATTGCCGCAATCCAATTGGTCATCAGAAAACTCACCTTTAGCGAGGCGAATCAGATGAGCAAGCGTCCCTGGTAAATAGCATCGCAGCACTCACTCAACCGCACTTCGAATACCCACAATTCAAACACGTCGCACACCCATCCATCACGATGACCGCGTTCGTGTTGCACTTGTGGCACATGGTGGCGCCAACGGGGAAGCCGGAGGCGCTTTCGCCCGAGGCTGCCTCGGAAGCAGAGGCGCTGGGTCCCGGCGTGCGCCGGGATGACGATTCTTCGGTGGCCGCCGCTGACTCGGCGGCGCTCACGCCAGGATTTTTCTTTGCGCGCGACTCGTACGCGGCGCGCTTCTCGGCGATCAGCGCGCGCTGCTCGGCGCTCATTTCCGGGTCGTGCAGCAGGCCGATCATCTTCAGGTGCTGCTCGATCACCGCGCCGAGTTCGGCGACGATGCTCGGCATGTAGACGCCGCCGGCCTTGAAGTAGCCGCCGCGCGGGTCGAACACGGCCTTCAGCTCCTCGACCAGGAACGTGACGTCGCCGCCCTTGCGGAACACCGCCGACATGATGCGCGTCAGCGCGACGATCCACTGGAAGTGCTCCATGTTCTTCGAGTTGATGAAGATCTCGAAGGGCCGGCGCAGTTCGTATTCGGTGCCGGCGTTGAGCACGATGTCGTTGATCGTGACGTAGAGCGAGTGCTCGAACAGCGGCGACTTGATCTTGTAGGTGGCGCCGACGAGCACCTCGGGGCGCTCGATCTGCTCGTGCATCTGGATCACTTCGGCCAGCGGCGCCGACGGCACGCTTTCCGGCGCCTGCTCGGGCGGCACGATGCGGGAGGTTTCCTCGGCCTTGACGACGCCGTATCCGACGATCTTCTTGCTGATCTTCATGGTCTTGCCTGTCGCTGGTCGGTGTGGACGGAATGCCACCGCGCGGGCCGCCGCCGCGCTCGGCGCTACGGGGAAAAGCGGGCGCCGTTGCGGCGTCGGAGGTATGCCATCGACCGGCCGTGCGCCGGCCGATGGCGGGTGCGGCGCCTTAGCGGCCCCGCGTGGCCTTCTTGGCAGCCTTCTTCGCCGGCGCCTTGCGGGCGACGGCCTTGGCCACCTTCTTCGCCGGTGCCTTGGCGGCAGCCTTCTTCATCGGCGCCTTCTTCATCGGCGCCTTCCTGGCCACGGCCTTCTTGGCGACCTTCTTCGCCGGTGCCTTGGCCGCGACCTTCTTCGCCGGCGCCTTCTTCACTGGCGCCTTCTTCGCGACGGCCTTCTTCATCGCCTTCTTGGCCGGCGCCTTCTTGGCCGGCGCCCTCTTGGCGGCGACCTTCTTGGCGACCTTCTTCACCGCGACCTTCTTCGCAGGTGCCTTCTTCGCCGGCGCCTTCTTCACGGCGGCCTTCTTCGCAACGACCTTCTTGACCGCCTTCTTCACCGCGGCGGCCTTCTTGGCGACCTTCTTCACCGCGGTCTTGACGACCTTGGCGACGGCGCGCTTCTCGGCGGCAGCCTTCGCGCCGACCTTCTTGACGGCCTTGGCCACGACCTTCTTCTCGGCCGCGGCCTTCTTCGCGACGACCTGCTTGGCCTTGGCGACGACCGCCTTGACCTTGCGCGCGGTCTCCTTGCGGGCCTTGCGCGCACCGGTCGCGACCTTCTTCGCGGTGGCCTCGACGGCCTCCCGCGCGTCCGCGGCCGCGGTGCCGACCGACGTCGCCACGGCGCTGGCCGCATCGGCGACCGCGCCGCCCATCTGCGCCGCGCCTTCCTTCATCTCCTCGAACGGACCGCTCGAACTGCCGCCTTCACTATGCATGGTAGGTTCCCCTCTCCAGTGATATGAACCTGTTGTGGTTACGCACTCGCGAGTCGAGTGACGGCCCGCCGCGGACGGTGCCCGACACGAACGCCGGACGCCTAGAACTTGCCGTAATACCCTTCTTTCAGGGCATCGAACAGGTTCGCCGCGGTGTGGGTTTCGCCATCGTACTCGATCTCTTCGTTGCCCTTGACCTCCACCACCGAACCGTCCTCGAGTTCGAAGCGATAGGTGGTGTTGGCCAAATCATGCTCCTTCACCAGCACGCCTTGGAAGGCCGCAGGGTTGAAGCGGAAGGTCGTGCAGCCTTTCAGGCCCTGTCGCCAGGCATAGCGGTAGATGTCCTTGAAGTCGTCGTAGGGGTAATCGGTGGGCACGTTGGCGGTCTTGGAGATCGACGAATCGACCCATTTCTGCGCGGCGGCCTGGATGTCGACGTGCTCCTTCGGGGTGATGTCGTCGGCGGCGACGAAGTAGTCCGGCAGCTTCTCGTCGGCGGCCTGCGAGAACGGCATCGCCTTGCCGTTGATCAGCTCGCGGTAGGCGAGCAGCTCGTAGCTGTAGACCTCGACCTTCTCCTTGGTCTTGCGGCCCTCGCGGATCACGTTGCGCGAGTAGTGGTGCGCGAAGCTCGGCTCGATGCCGTTGGAGGCGTTGTTGGCGAGCGACAGCGAGATCGTGCCGGTCGGCGCGATCGAGGAGTGGTGCGTGAAGCGCGCGCCGGTTTCGGCCAGCTCGGCGACCAGTTCCGGCGCGACGGTGGCGACGCGCTGCATGTAGCGGCTGTACTTCGCGTGCAGCACGCGGCCGGGGATCGCGTCACCGATCTTCCAGCCGTCGGCGGCCATCTCCGGACGCTTGCGCAGCATCTCGCCGGTGACGGTGTAGGTCTGCGCCAGCACCGGCGCCGGGCCCTTCTCCTTCGCCAGTGACAGGCCGACTTCCCAGCCGGCCAGCGCCATCTCGCGCGACACGTCCTCGGTGAACGCGACCGCGTCCGCCGCGCCGTAGCGCAGCTTGAGCATCGTCAGCGTGCTGCCGAGGCCAAGGAAGCCCATGCCGTGGCGGCGCTTGCTGATGATCTCGTTTCGCTGCTGCTCCAGCGGCAGGCCGTTGATCTCGACCACGTTGTCGAGCATGCGCGTGAACACGCGCACGACTTCCTTGTACTCGTCCCAGTCGAAGCGCGCGCGGGGGCCGAACGGATCGCGCACGAACTTGGTCAGGTTGACCGAGCCGAGCAGGCAACTTCCGAACGGCGGAAGTGGCTGTTCGCCGCAATTGTGTGCGTGCAGACCGTTGCCGTCGAAGGTATTGATGCCTGGCACCTGCACATCGAAGACATCCTCGCTGCCGTCCGCGTCGAGCGAAGCGACGGTAGCGACGAAACGGGCGCGATTGGGCGTGCGGCGATAGCCTCCAAGTGCCGCCGTGAGGCGCGCGGCCTTGTCGCTGTCGGCAAAGCCGATCAGTTCGGCGAAACGGACCAGTGACTCGCCTGCGATGACCAGTTCGTGCTGCGCTTCGGTGGCATAGGTGCGATCGCCGCCGCGGCCATCGGGCAACACCGCCTCGCCGGCGGCGCGCCGTTCACGATAAATGCGCGAAGGGATGCCGATGCGCAGCAACATGCGCTGCACCGCTTCCAGCCGTTGAAGATCCGATAGCGCCAGGCGTACCGAGACACCCTTGGCCTGGTTGCCCTGGACCGAGCCGTCGGCATCGAAGAATCCGCGCAGGAAACCACGGTAGGCATCACTGGAAGCTCGCTCGAGCGCCGGCGTGATCACCTTGGCGTTCGGGGACATGCCCAGCTCAAAAGCCAGGTCGCGCAAGGCGGCGGACTTCAGGCGGAATTCGCCACGTCCCTGCACTTCCGACCAGCCGGCGAAATCCGCGCGATGTGGCAGCGTCTGCACACAACGCAGCGCCTCGGCCATCAGCGCCCGGGCGCCGCAGCCGCGCGAATCGTTGACGGCGACAGCCTGCGGCCACGCCGACAGCACCGCCGCCTCGTGCTTGAGAGTGCCATCACCGACCAGCAAGCCGAGCAGATAGCCCTGTTCCTCAGTCAGCGCGCCCGGCCACTGCGCATTGGCGCGGTGGTCGTTGAGCAGGACCCGATCACCGGACTTCAGCGCGCTGGCCTCGCACCATTCGGTTTCCACGCTCCAACGGGTGAGGCGGGAGACTCGGCGCACTCGGTGATCCGCGGTCAGGCGCAGGCGATAGCCTTCCTCGGTCTGCAGCGCGAACACCGGCTTGGTGGCCGTGCGGAAGAAACCATCGGCGGTAGTGGCATTATCTTGGCCATCCACACGAGCCAGGAACGCCCGACCGAGCAGGTCGCTTACCTGCCGCGGCCCTTCGGCAGTCTGCACCCAGGTATCGGCCGTCACGCACGGGTTGGTCGCGCGGATGTTCTCGCACCACCAGTTGTTGTTCATCTCGTTGACGCGGTCGATCAGGATGAAGCCCGGCTCGGCGTAGTCGTACGTCGAGACCATGATCATGTCCCACAGGTGGCGCGCCTTGACGTGGCCGTACACCTTGCACGCGACCTGGCCGTCCTCGCGCACGATGTAGTTGCGGTGCGTCGGCCAGTCGCGCCAGACGACCTTGTCCGCGTCGGCCAGGTCGATCTCCCCCTGCTCGTGCACGTGCACCGGGAACACCAGCGGCCAGTCGGCGTCGTGCTCGACCGCGTCCATGAAGCCGTCGGTGATCAGCAGCGACAGGTTGAACTGGCGCAGGCGGCCGTCCTCGCGCTTGGCCTTGATGAACTCGCGGACGTCTGGATGGCTGACGTCGAACGTGCCCATCTGCGCGCCGCGGCGACCGCCGGCCGACGACACCGTGAAGCACATCTTGTCGTAGATGTCCATGAACGACAGCGGCCCGGAGGTGTACGCACCGGCGCCGGACACGTACGCACCGCGCGGGCGCAGCGTCGAGAATTCATAGCCGATGCCGCAGCCCGCCTTCAGCGTCAGCCCGGCCTCGTGCACCTTCTCGAGGATGTCGTCCATCGAGTCCTCGATCGTGCCCGACACGGTGCAGTTGATCGTCGAGGTCGCCGGCTTGTGTTCCTGCGCGCCGGCGTTGGAGGTGATGCGGCCGGCCGGGATCGCGCCGTTGCGCAGCGCCCACAGGAAGCGCTCGTACCAGTAGGCCTGCTTGTCCGGCGTCGCCTCGACCTCGGCCAGCGCGCGCGCGACGCGCTGGTAGGTGCCATCGATGCTCGCATCGACCGGCTCGCCGAGCTTGGACTTCAGGCGGTATTTCTTGTCCCAGATGTCCCAGGAGGCGGGCTGCAGCGGAATTTCCGCGACGCCGCGCGTGAGCTGATCAAGGCGCACCGTGTGCATGTATTGGCTCCCGAATATCGGCCGGCGTCCCGCCGGCTTCGTTGCGTCCATCCGCGTCGGGCCCGGTGCGCGATCCGCACCGCTCCCGCGCGAGATCCGAAGCGCCACGGCTCTGGTGGTTACGCACCGACGGTGCCGCTCCCCTGCAGCATGTCGTGCCGCCTGTTCCGCCGCCCGCACCACGAATTGGGTGTCTCGCGACGATGGACCACTAGATATTGTGACGGCCGCGAAGTTACGCCCTCGCTCCGGCGATGTAAAGCGGCGCTACGCAAACCCGCGCCGCGGCTGGCTCGACGCTGACTGCGCCGGCGCGGCCGGGCTTGAAAGCGCGCCGGCGGGGCCGGATTTGCGCGCTCTGAACGATCCACCGATGCTACTCCCCGCCCTCACGAACGGATGAGTCCATGCCGAATTTGTCCTGCTTCCTCCGCGCCGCGCCGGCGCTGCTGCTGACCGCCACGCTCGGCGCCGCCACGCCGGCATTCGCCGCGCTGCCGCCCGCCGTCGACGGCCAGGCACTGCCGTCGCTGGCGCCGATGCTCGAGAAGGTCACGCCGGCGGTGGTCAACATCGCCTCGAAGACGACCGTCGCGATCCGCAATCCGTACTTCGACGATCCGGTGTTCCGGCGTTTCTTCGGCATCCCGAACACGCCGCAGGAACGCGTGCAGCAATCGCTCGGCTCGGGCGTGATCGTCGACGCGGCCAAGGGCTACGTGCTGACCAACAACCACGTCGTCGCCGGTGCCGACGACATCACGGTCACGCTGGCCGACGGCCGCGCGGTCAAGGCGAAGATGCTCGGCACCGACCCGGACACCGACCTGGCCGTGCTGCAGATCCCGGCCGAGCGGCTGACCGCACTGCCGGTAGCCGATTCGTCGAAGCTGCGCGTGGGCGACTTCGTGGTCGCGATCGGCGAGCCGTTCGGCCTCGGCCAGACCGTCACCTCCGGCATCGTCTCGGCGCTCGGCCGCTCCGGCCTGCGCGGCGCCGGCTACCAGAACTTCATCCAGACCGACGCCTCGATCAACCCGGGCAACTCCGGCGGCCCGCTGGTCAACCTGCGCGGCGAGCTGGTCGGCATCAACTCGATGATCTATTCGCCCTCGGGCGGCAACGTCGGCATCGGCTTCGCGATCCCGTCCAACCTCGCCGTCGACGTGATGCGCCAGCTCGTCACGACCGGCGAGGTCAAGCGCGGCGTGCTCGGCGTCGAGGCGCAGGACGTCACGCCGGAACTGGCGCGCATGCTGGCGCTGAAGGACCAGCGCGGTGCGGTCGTCACGCGCGTGCGTGCGCGCACGCCGGCCGAGAGCGCGGGCCTGAAGCCTGGCGACGTGATCGTCTCGCTCGACGGCAAGCCGGTCGGCACCGCGCAGGACCTGTACAACATCGAGGGCCTGACCGCGCCGGGTGCGAGCGTCGCGGTCGGCGTGGTGCGCGACGGCCAGCCGCTGACCATCACCACCGCGCTGAAGGCGAGCGAGGTACGCCTGGTCAAGGGCGACACGCTCGACAAGCGCCTGGCCGGCGTGCAGTTCGCCGACGTCGACGACAACCTGCGCCGCCAGGGCATCGGCGGCGTCAGCATCGCGCGCATCGCCGAGGACAGCCGCGCCTACCGGAACGGCCTGCGCGTGGGCGACATCATCGTCGCACTGAACCGGCGCGACCTCGTCGGCGTGGACGATTTCTCGCGCTTGCTCGCCACGCACCCGCGCCAACTGATGTTCACGCTGCTGCGCGGCGACGAGGCGTATTACCTGCTGCTGCAGTAGCGGCGCGCTGCGGCCGTGAATTTGCCGCAATTTCCGTAGGGTGGGACGCAGCCGTGCAGCGGCGAGTCCCACCGCACGCACGCGGCGACGGCGGGGCCCGCGCCGTTGGCGCGGCGCCCGACCCTGCGGCTTGCGCCGCTCCACCCCGGGCGGCGCGACGCCGCACCGCGCGCCCGCTCCGGGCGCCGCAGGGGCCTGCGTGCTAAGGTTGCGCCCGCGTCGCTCACTCTTTTTCGCGAAACCCGAACCATGCTGTCACGCCGCCTGCTCGCTCCCGTCCTGTCCGCGCTGTGCCTGCTCGCCGCGCCCGCATTCGCCACGGCCGCCGACGAACTGGTCTGGCGCGGCGACCACGCCACCGCCCGCGCGATCATGGGCGACCTGTCCAAGGAATACGCCAGGGAGAAGAAGGGCAAGATCACGCTGCAGCCGTTCAGCACGATCTCCGGCCTCGACGCGGTCGCGCAGGGCAGCGCCGACATCGCCGGCAGCGCGCGCGGCAAGTACGCCAGCCGCAACGAGGAAGCCAGCCTCAACTTCATCCCGGTCGCGCTCGACGCGGTCGTGCCGATCACGCACCCGCGCAACCCGGTCGGCGGCGTCACGCTCAAGCAGATCTACGAGATCTACTTCGGCCGCCTGACGAACTGGAAGCAGCTCGGCGGCGAGGACAAGCCGATCAACGTCTACTCGATCGCCGCGCCGCTCGACGGCGTCGAGTTCAGCCTGCGCGAGGTGGTGTTCAAGAACGGCGACAAGCGCGTCGCCGCGCCGCGCCAGTACCTCAACACGGCCAAGCTGGAGGAGGCGATCACGCTCGACCCGGCCGGTATCGGCCTGTCCACGCTGGCCAGCGTGCACGACAACCCCGGCGTGAAGATGCTCGCCGTCGAGGGCGTCGGCGCGTCGACCGCGACCGTCGCCGACGGCACCTACCCGCTCTACATCACGCTGTACCTCGCCGAGCGCGAGAACTCGCCGAAGCGCGACGCGGTCGAGCGCTTCGTCGCGTTCCTCGACACGCCGCCGGCCAAGGACATCCTGCGCCGCCACCAGCTGATCCCGTACGGCGAGGTCGGCGACCTGGCGCCGCGCAACGAGCAGCGCTTGGCCTTCGTCGACGCGGCGCTGCGCCGCGACGTCACCGAACTCGCCGCCGCGCCGACGCCGATCGCGGCGCCGCACGCCACGCTCGAGGCGCGCACGCGCATCGCGCCGGGCGCCGAGTCGACCCAGCAGGCGCGCGACAACCTCGCCCGCGCCGAGGCGAAGAAGGCGGCCGAAAAGGCCGCCGCCAAGCCGGCGCCGAAGGCGGTGGCCAGCGCGCCGGCGAAGGCGGGCCCGGCCAAGCCGAAGGTCGCCGCGGCGCCGGCCAAGCCGGCGACGAAGAAGCCGGCCGCGACCGCGCAAGCCAACAAGACCGACAAGAAGCCGGCCGCCTCGTTCGGCAACGTCAGCAGCGGAGCCGGCAACGGCGGCTGAGCACGAACGCGTGACGGCGTGTGCGCAGCGCGCACGCCCGGCCCGATCTTCCGATGCGCATCCTCGCCATCTCGCTCGACCTCGACGACACGCTGTGGCCGGTCACGCCGGCCATCGAAGCCGCCGAGCGCGCACTCGACGACTGGCTGCACCGCCACCACGCCGCCGTCGCCGCAGCATGGCCGATCCCGGCGATGCGCGTGCTGCGCGAGCAGGTCGCGGCCGAGCGCCCCGACCTCGCGCACGACTTCACCGCGCAGCGCCTGCTCACGCTGGAGCGCGCATTCGCCGCCTGCGGCCGCGGCGACGAACATGTCGAGGCCGCGTTCGCCGTCTATTTCGACGCACGCAACCGCGTCGAGTGCTACGCCGACGCGCTGCCGGCGCTGGCTGCGCTGGCCGCGCGCCTGCGGCTGGTCAGCATCTCCAACGGCAACGCCGACCTGGCGCGCATCGGCCTGCGCCACCACTTCGCGCATTGCCTGTCGGCGCGCGAGGTCGGCGTGGCCAAGCCGTCCGCGGCGATCTTCCACGCCGCCTGCGCGCGCCTGGGCGTCGCGCCGGAGCACGTGCTGCACGTCGGCGACGATCCGCTGCTCGACGTCGCCGGCGCGCGCGCGGCCGGCCTGCGTACGGCCTGGCTGAATCGCGACGGCGCCGCCGCGACCGAAGCGGCCGACCTCGAGATCCGCGACCTCGGCGAGCTGGTGCGCTGGGTGGGCTGAGGACGTGGCGCGACACGATTGCAAGGCAGGAGTGGCTTCAGCCGCGATGCTGTTTCGCGGAGGGCCGATTATTTATCGCAGCAGGTAGGGTGGGCCGCAGCCGCGTAGCGGCGAGTCCCACCGTCCATACGCAGCAACGGTGGGACTCGCGCCTTCGGCGCTGCGTCCCACCCTACGCGGTTTCGTCGAAAAAGCATCGCGGCTGAAGCCGCTCCCACGAACAACGGCGCCCAAGCCGCGCCCACCAATCCACTCAGGAGTCTGCAATGAATGCATGGGTCAATCCGGCGGATGCGCATGACGCGACGCCTTTGCTCGCGGTCGACCGCGAGCATTTCGAGGCGGTGATCGGCGCGTTCGGCGGCGCCGCGCGGCGCTGGTGCGCGGCGAACGGCTTCGCCGGCGAGGCCGGGCGCTTCCTCGCCCTGCCGGCCACCGACGGTGGCACGCTCGCCGTGCTGGCCGGCTGCGACCGCCGCGACGCGCTGTGGAGCCTCGCGTGGCTGCCGCAGCGCCTGCCGGCCGGGCACTACGCGCTCGACCCGCGCGGCCTGCCGCTCGACGCGGCCGAGATCGCGCTCGGCTGGGCGCTCGGCGCCTACCAGTTCAGCCGCTACCGCAAGCCGGCGCGCGCGCCGGCGCAACTGCTCGTCGACGCCGCCACGCAGGCGCGCGTGGCGCCGCTGGCGGCGGCCGCGTACCAGGTGCGCGACCTCGTCAACACGCCGACCGAGCACATGGGCCCGGCCGAGCTGAGCGCGGCCGTGCGCGCGCTGGCCGAGCGCCACGGCGCGACTTATCGCGAATGGGTCGGCGAGGAGCTGCTCGCGGCGAATTTCCCGACCATCCACGCCGTCGGCCGCGCCAGCCATCGCGCGCCGCGCCTGGCGGAGCTGACCTGCGGCCCGGCCGATGCGCCGCACCTGGTGCTGGTCGGCAAGGGCGTGTGCTTCGACACCGGCGGCCTCGACCTCAAGCCGGCCGACGGCATGCGCTGGATGAAGAAGGACATGGGCGGCGCCGCGCACGCGATCGCGCTGGCCGGCCTCGTGCTCGATGCGAAGCTGCCGGTGCGCCTGACGCTGCTGGTGCCGGCGGTCGAGAACGCGGTATCCGGCAACGCCTACCGCCCGGGCGAGGTCATCACCACGCGCGCGGGCCACACGGTCGAGATCGACAACACCGACGCCGAAGGGCGCCTGGTGCTGTGCGACGCGCTCGCCTACGCGGCCGAGCAGAAGCCCGATCTGATCCTCGACTTCGCGACGCTGACCGGCGCCGCGCGCATCGCGCTCGGTCCGGACCTGCCGGCGCTGTTCGCCAACCGCGACGAGGTCGCGAACGCGCTGCTCGACGCCGCGCAGGAAACCCGCGACCCGCTGTGGCGCCTGCCGCTGTGGCGGCCGTACCTGACCATGCTCGACTCGCACGTCGCCGACCTCGCCAACGCCGGCGCCTCGCGCCATGCCGGCGCGATCACCGCCGCGCTGTACCTGGAGCGCTTCGTGCCGGAGGCGCAGGCGTGGGCGCACCTGGACGTGTATTCGTGGAACGACGCCGACAAGCCCGGCCGCCCGCGCGGCGGCGAGGCGCAGGGCCTGCGCGCGTATTTCGGGTTCCTGCAGCGGCGCTATCGCGGGGGTTGACCCGCACACACGGATCGCCGAACCCATCCCGCCTCCCGCTGACGGGGAGGCAAAGAGCCCGCCGTCGAGACGCGCTCCAAGCCGTTGCTTCAGCCCTCCCCTTCAAGGGGAGGGTTGGGTGGGGATGGTGTTGCCGGCTGTCGCTCCGGTCGCGGTGGCGCCGCTTCTCCAGAACGCGCGCGAGCCACTTGTTCGTGGGAGCCCACCCTGTAGGCGACACGATGAGCCAAGACCGCGCGCTGGCGCCGGTCGCGCACAGGGTGCGCTCCTGCAAGGACGGTCCTCGGCAACGCGTCAGTCGATGCCGGGCGGCATGACCGCGCCGCGCGGCAGCACCTGCGCCGCGAGCTTGGTGTCGGTGCGGATCAGGTCGATCTCGTCGGCGAGGATGTGCGCAGCCTCGTCGAGCACGACGTCGGGGCGTGCCTTGGCGTCCTGCTCGCGCTTGAGGTCGCTGCGGATGCTGCGCTCGTCCGGCTGCAGGCCGTCGTCGCCGCTGGCCGCGGCGTCGTCGCCGGTCGGCTTCGATCCGCTTGCCGCGACCTGCTGCTTGGGGGCGGCGCCAGCGGCATCGCCCTTGCGCGGTGCGACGGCATCTCCGCTGGCGGCCTTGGCGGCGGGTTCGGCAGGGCCGGCAGCGGCCAGTTCACGCGCCTTGCGCTTGGCTTCCTGCTCGTCGCGCTCCTTGCGGCGCACGTCCTCGTTCAGCGAGATCGTCTTCTCGGCGCGCAGCGCGCGCGCGTCGGCGAGGTCGGCCTCGAAGTTCTTCCAGCCGACGTTGTCGGCCACGCGCGCGTCGTGGCGTTCGACCAGCTGCGGCAGGATCGGCTTGAGGTCGGCCACCGGCGTGTAACGTGCCGGCGCGATCGAGGTCCACGGCAGCGCGTTGTCGTAGCTCGATTCTCCGAAGTCCTTGGCGTCGACGGTCAGCGGGAAGCTGATGTCCGGCGTGACGCCGCGCAGCTGGGTCGAGCCGCCGTTGATGCGGAAGAACTGCGCGATGGTCATCTTGACCTCGCCGAACGCCGGCTTCTCGTTGTGCGCGACGTCGTCGAGGTCGACCAGGTTCTGCACGGTGCCCTTGCCGAAGGTCGGCTCGCCGATGATCAGGCCGCGGCCGTAGTCCTGGATCGCCGCGGCGAAGATCTCCGAGGCCGACGCCGAGGCGCGGTTGACCAGCACCGCGAGCGGGCCGTCCCACGCCATGCGCTTCTCCGGCGCGTCCTCGACCTCGACCTGGCCGGCGGCGTTGCGCACCTGCACGACCGGGCCCTTGCCGATGAACAGGCCGGTCAGGTCGGTCGCCTCGGCGAGCGAGCCACCGCCGTTGTTGCGCAGGTCGACGATGACGCCGTCGACCTTGTCGGCCTTGAGCTCGCCCAGCAGGCGCGCGACGTCGCGCGTGGCGCTCTTGTAGTCCTTGTCGCCGCGGCGGCGCGCGTCGAAGTCCTGGTAGAAGGTCGGCAGCGAGATCACGCCGATGCGGCGCGCATGCGTGCCGTCCTTGACCTCGATGACCGACTTCTTGGCCGCCTGCTCCTCGATGCTGACCTTCTTGCGCACCAGCGCGAGCGTGAAATGCTTGCCGTCGGGGCCGGCGTCGGCCGGCAGCACCTCCAGCCGTACGGTGGTGTCCTTGGCGCCGCGGATCTTCTCGACCACGTCGTCCAGGCGCCAGCCGACCACGTCGACGATCGGGCCGCTCTCACCCTGCCCGACGCCGACGATGCGGTCGCCGACCTTGATCTTGCCCGACAGCGCGGCCGGCCCGCCCGGCACGATCTCGCGGATCGCGGTGTAGTCGTCGTCACGCTGCAGCACCGCGCCGATGCCTTCCAGCGACAGCTTCATCGCGATGTCGAAGTTCTCCGACGCGCGCGGGCCGAGGTAGTTGGTGTGCGGCTCGATCGACGAGGCGTACGCGTTCATGAAGGTCTGGAACACGTCCTCGCCGTTCAACTGGCGCACGCGGTCGAGGTAGTTCGCGTAGCGCTTGTCGAGCGTGTCGCGGATGTCCTTGTCGGCCTTGCCGGCCAGCTTCAGGCGCAGCCAGTCATTCTTGACGCGCTTGCGCCAGATGTCGTCGAGGTCGGCGCTGCTGGCGGCCCAGGCGGCCTTCTCGCGGTCGAACGTGTAGGACTCGTCCTTGCCGAAGTCGAAGCCTTTGTCGAGCAGCGCGCGCGCGTGCGCGACGCGCTCGCCGACGCGCTGCTGGTAGACGTTGAAGATCGCGAACGGCGCGGCCAGGTCCTGGTCGTAGATCGCGTCGTCGAGCTTGTCCTTGTACTGCGCGAAGCGCTCGACGTCGGGCTGGGTGAAGAACAGCTTGTCGCCATCGAGCGAGTCGAGGTAGCGCGTGAAGATCTTCTCCGACATCGCATCGTCGAGCGGTGTCGGCTTGTAGTGGAAGCGGGTCAGGAAGCGCGTCGCCCAGATCGCGGCCTCGGCCTGCGAGGGCGTCGGCTTGAGCAGCGGCGAGGCCGCCTCGGGTTCCGGCTTGGCGAACGCCAGCGGGCCGGTCAGGCCGAGCAGTGCCACGAGGAGCAGCCACTTCCGCATCACATCTCTCCGGGAAAATCCGTCGCGGGCGCGGTCGATACCGTGCCCGGTGTCATCAAGCAACCTGCACGTAGCCCGCCGCGTGCGCCATTTCGTCGGCATGGTACGACGAACGCACCATCGGGCCCGCCGCAACGTGCTGGAAGCCGAGGCGGTAGCCGAGCTCCTCGACCGCCTTGAACTCCTCGGGCGTCCAGTAGCGCAGTACCGGGTGGTGGTGCGGGCTCGGCTGCAGGTACTGGCCGATCGTCACCATATCGACATCGTGCGCACGCAGATCGTTCAACGTTTCCTCGACCTGTTCGAACGTCTCGCCGAGGCCGAGCATGATGCCGGACTTGGTCGGCACGTCCGGATGCTGCGCCTTGAAGCGCTTGAGCAGGTCCAGCGACCAGTCGTAGTCGGCGCCCGGGCGCACCTCGCGGTACAGCGCGCGCGGCGTCTCGAGGTTGTGGTTGAACACGTCCGGCGGGTCGCCGGCGAGCGCTTCGAGCGCGCGCTCCATGCGGCCCTTGCCGCGGAAGTCCGGGGTCAGGATCTCGATGCGGATGCCGGGGTTCTCGAAGCGCACCGCGCGGATGCAGGCGGCGAAATGCGCCGCGCCGCCGTCGCGCAGGTCGTCGCGGTCGACCGAGGTGATCACGACGTACTTCAGGCCCATGTCGCGGATCGTGCCGGCCAGGTGCGCCGGCTCGAGCGGATCGGGCGCGGCCGGGCGGCCGTGCGCGACGTCGCAGAACGAGCAGCGCCGCGTGCAGACCTCGCCGAGCACCATGAACGTGGCGGTGCCCTTGCCGAAGCATTCGTGGATGTTCGGGCAGGACGCTTCCTCGCAGACCGTCACCAGGCGGTTCTCACGCAGCTTGGCCTTGAGCTTGGCGACCGCGTTGCCGGGCGGGATGCGCACGCGGATCCACGACGGCTTGCGCAGCACCGGCGCGTCGGCGAACGTGGCGCGGTTGCGCGCGATCTTGTCCTCGCCGAGCTGTTTCTCGGCCGGGTCGACGACGGCGAGCGGGATGGTCTTCACGTCATTCATGCGGATGGCGCGGCGCGCGCGGCGCCGCCAGTGGCAGTCTGGGGGAGGTGCGGAGCGGCGGCTTGCGGCGCGAGGCCGAATTGCCGCGCCAGCTCGCCGACCAGGACCGCCTCGACCTCGGCCAGCGATCCCGGGCCGCCCAAGTCTAACACCTGGGTGACCGCCAGGCCCTGATAGCCGCACGGATTAATGCGGTGGAACGGTTCCAGGTCCATTGCCACATTGAATGCGAGGCCGTGGAACGAGCAGCCGCGGCGCACGCGCAAGCCGAGCGCGGCGACCTTGGCGTCGCCGACGTAGACGCCCGGCGCGCCGTCGCGGCGCTCGGCGACGATGTTCCAGGTGTCGAGCGTGTCGATGATCGCCTGCTCGATCCGGTGCACCAGCTCGCGCACGCCGACCTTGAGCCGGCGCAGGTCGAACAGCGGATAGGCCACGATCTGGCCCGGTCCGTGGTAGGTGACCTGGCCGCCGCGGTCGACCGGCACGACCGGGATCTCGCCCGGCAGCAGCACGTGTTCCCACTTGCCAGCCTGGCCGAGCGTGAACACCGGATCGTGTTCGAGCAGCCACAGCTCGTCGGGCGTATCCGGCCCGCGCGTGTCGGTGAACGCCTGCATCGCGTGCCAGACGGGTTCGTAGGGTTGGCGGCCGAGGCGGCGCACGAGGACAGGCAGGGACATGCTTCGCAGATGGGTACGGGAAGGCGGTTCACAACGGCGCGCCGGACGCGCCAGCGTGGAAGCATAGCGAAAACACCGCGGCGGGCCGCGCCTTCGGCGATGCGGGGCGCGAGCGGCGCATGGCGGGACGGATCAGCCCGCAGGGCGCGCACGGAAGACGACGGTCGGATTTCGTGGCGCGGGACAGCACCATCCCCACCCAACCCCTCGCGCATCCCTGCGCTCGCAAGCCCGGTCCGCACGTCCCTGTGCGGCCGTTCGCCGGCGATCGCTGCCCGGTGGCAGCGATCGAAAGCCCGGCTCACCCCCTTGAGGGGGAGGGCTCAAGAGCGCGCCGCCAGCCGGCGAGGCGCCGCGCCTCAAGTCTCCGGCGCGTCCCCGTCGCAGGCCAGGCTGACCGAGCGCACGCCCAGCGCCAGCGTCCGCTCGTCCTTCGGATGCATGCGCTGCGCCTGCGGCAGCCACAGCGTCAGCACATTCAGCTCCGACCCGACCGCGCCGACGCCGCGCAGCCGGTAGGTGCCGTCGGCCGCGACCTCGACCGGCCCGACGAACGGCGCGCCGTTGATGCGTGCGTAGAGCGGCTGGGCGCGCTGGCCCGGCGCCAGCTTCGGGAAGGCCGCGATGCTCAGGTCGCAGGCGGCGGCCGCATGGGTCCAGCGGAACAGGATGTCCGGACTGCGGCTCGTGCTCAGGCGCACGCCGTCGCGGTCCGGGCTCCACCAGCCCGACCACATCGCGCGCCGCTGGTCGGACGCCGGCAGCACCTCGCCGGGCCCGAGCGGGATCACGATCGCCGCCTGCGCATAGTCCAGCGCCCGCTTGCTGCCGCCGTGCCGATACGCCGCCAGCCACGCCAGCAGGCACAGCCAGCCGACCGCCGCGAACAGGAATTTCCAGTAGCGCATCGTCGTCAGGACACCCATTGGCCGTGGAAATAGCGCACGCAGAACAGCGCCTGCACCGCGAGGCCGCAGCAGAACAGCAACGCGACCAGCGCCAGCTGCCAGGGCGCGGGGGCAGCGGGCGCGGACGCCGGGCGCGGCGGCCAGATCAGCCAAAGCGCCGCCAGCGGCAACGCGATGTTCGTCGCCAGATGCCGGCCCAGGTCCACGCCGGTCGTGGTGACGCCGATGCAGAACAGCGCCAGGCCGATGCCGTAGAACGCGATCTCGAGCGGCAGGCGGCGCGCGACCACCGGCAGCAGCAGCACGAACGCCCACAGCAGCAGGCGTGCCAGATTCGGCGGGAACGCCAGCAGCGCCTCGAACTCCAGGTGGAACGCGGCCTGCAGGCGCTCGAGCAGCACCTGCAGCGGATGCAGGTCCATGCCGTCGATGAGGTCGCGCGACCAGCCCATCATCACGTTGCGGTACAGGGCCAGGTCGCCGAATTTCAGGTAGTAGAACAGCGACACCGCGAGCAGCCCGCTCACGGCCAGCGGCAGGAAGCCGGCGGCGACCAGCAGCGCGCGCCGCCAGGTCACGCGGCCGCGGTACGCGTGCAGCGCCAGCGCGGCCAGCCATACCGCCGCCAGCACCAGCCCGAACGGGCGCACCGCGCCGGCCAGGCCCGCGCAGAGCGCGGCGAGCGCGAAATCCTCGCGCCGCAGCAGCGCCCACCAGAACGCGCCGAAGAACAGGAAGTACAGCGCCTCGGAGTAGCCGTTGAGGAAGTACAGCGAAAACGGCCCCGCCATCACCAGCACGCAGGCCAGCGCGCTCCAGGTCGCGCTGAAGCGCGACGACAGCGCGCTGTGCAGGAACAGCATCCCGCCCGCGGCGGACGCCAGGCTGACCGTCAGCACGGCCAGCGGCAGCGGCACGCCCACGGCCAGTACGCCGCGGACCAGCAACGGAAACAGCGGCAGGAAGGCGACCGGATGCTGGCGCATCAGGTCGCCGTCGAAGCTGTAGCCGCGCGTGGCGATCTGCGCGTACCAGGCCGAGTCCCACGGCAGCGTGTAGCCGGCGCCGGCGAGCACGCTCGCGCGGACGACGAGGAACCCGATCACCCAGCAGGCGAACGCGCCGGCCAGGATGGCCAGCGCGCGGCGCCTGTCGCCCGCGTCCGTCAGGCCGCTCCCCGCGGCCGACATCCCCATGTCCGCTTGCAACACGACATCTCCCTGCCCCCCAGTAACCTCAAGCCAGCGCGCGCTCCAGCTCGGCGCGCAGGTCCTCGACCGCCTCGACGCCGACCGACAGCCGGATCAGGCCGTCGCTGATGCCCAAGCGCTTGCGGTTGGCCGGCGGGATCGAGGCGTGCGTCATGATCGCCGGATGCTCGATCAGGCTCTCGACGCCGCCGAGCGATTCGGCCAGCGCGAACAGGTGGCAGCGCTCAAGCACCTTGCGCGCCTTGCGCAGGCCGCCCTTCACTTCCACCGAGACGATGCCGCCGAAGCCGTCCATCTGCTTCTTCGCCAGCGCATGCTGCGGGTGCGACTTCAGTCCCGGATAGATCACGCGCTCTATCGCCGGATGCTTCTCCAGCCAGCCGGCCAGTTCCAGCGCGCCCTCGCAGTGCGCGCGCATGCGCAGGTGCAGCGTCTTCAGGCCGCGCATCGCGAGGAACGAGTCGAACGGGCCGGCGACCGCGCCGACCGAGTTGTGCAGGAACGCCATCTGCTCGGCCAGCTCGGCATTGTCGCCGGCGACGACGATGCCGCCGACCATGTCCGAATGGCCGTTGAGGTACTTGGTGGCCGAGTGCAGCACGAGGTCGGCGCCGTGCTCGAGCGGGCGCTGCAGCATCGGCGAGCAGAACGTGTTGTCGACGACCAGCAGCAGGCCGTGCTTCTTCGCGAACGCGCCGACCTTGGCGAGGTCGACCAGCTTCAGCATCGGGTTGGTCGGCGTCTCCGCCCAGATCATCTTCGTGTTCGGCTTCAGCGCGGCCTTCAGCGCGGCGCTGTCGTTGAGGTCGACGAACGTGAAGTCGAGCCCCGCGCTGCGCCGGCGCACGCGCTCGAACAGGCGGTAGGTGCCGCCGTAGAGGTCGTCCATCGCGATCACGTGGCTGCCGGTGTCGAGCAGGTCGAGCACCGTACTCGCCGCGGCCAGGCCCGAGGCGAACGCGTACCCCTGGCGGCCGCCCTCGAGGTCGGCCACGCAGCGCTCGTAGGCCATGCGCGTCGGGTTCTGCGTGCGCGAATACTCGTAGCCCTTGTGCACGCCGGGGCTTTCCTGCACGTAGGTCGAGGTCGCGTAGATCGGCACCATGATCGCGCCGGTCGACGGATCGGGGCTCTGGCCGGCGTGGATGGCGCGAGTGCCGAGGGCGTGCTGGGATTTCCGGGAGGTCTTCTTCATGGCTTTGGGTCGTCGTTCAAGAATGGGGTTCTACGAGCAGGTCGAGGTGGGCGGCACCGTCGGTGTTCAGGGCGGCATCCTCGCGCGCCCACAGGCGCATCAGCGCCTCGCCGTCGCGACAGGTTGAGCGCCGGCCGTCGAAATGCAGCACGGTGACGGCGCCGTAGGCGAACAGCGCTGCGGCGTAATCGCGTGGATCGACCTGCGCATTGTCGCGCAGGCAGCGGGGATGGAATTCGGTCAGCACGACCGGGCGATCGCGCGCGAGCGTGCGCGCGAAGCCGCGCCACGCATGCAGCTCGTGGCCTTCGATGTCGAACTTCACGACATCGAAGCGTGCCTCGTCGGCGAGCAGGTCGTCGAGGCGGCGCGTCTGCGCGTACAGCGGGCGGTCGCCGCGCTTCCACTCGCGCACGATCTCGCCGTTCGACGAGCCGCCGTGCGTGCCCATGCAGACGATGCCGGTCGCATCCGACGCCGCGAACGGCTGCACCTGCACCTGCGTGAAATCGTTGCGCGCGATCGTCGCGTAGATCAGCTGCAGGTTCTTGTCCATCGGCTCGACCGCGACCACGCGGCCGCTGGTGCCGACGAGATGCGCGGCCAAGGCCGTGAAGTAGCCGATGTTCGCGCCGACGTCGAGGAAGCGCCCACCTGCGTGCAGTCGTTCGCGCAGCGCCGCGACGACGTGCGCCTCCCACTGCCGCGACTGCGCGACCGTGCGGCCGACGTCGGTGTCGTCCGCACGCACCGTGATGACGAAACCATCGAGCGCGACTTCACGGAGTTCGCTGCTGTAGCGGGCGCGGAACTCGTTCGAGCCGAGGAAGTACTCGGCCAGTTCGTGCGGCAGGATCGGCTGGTCGCGGACCAGACGCGCGTACGCCTCCAGTCCGGCCGCGTCCGGCACCCGCCCGAGCAGCAGGCGGTAGGCGTAGTGGACGTCTTCGAGGCCGGCCCGCTCGGCGCTCACACAGGCGCTCCGTGCTTCGTCACGATCAGGCCGAACGAGGTCGACGCGTACGGGCCGAGGCGCAGTTTGAGGTGCGTCCTGCCGCGGTAAGGCGGCTCATCGACATAGGCATCGGCGGCGGAGTCGCCCAGATCGAAGTTGAACGGCTCGACCCGGTGCCCGAGCGCGCGCAGGCGCTCGGCGAGTTGCAGCAAATCGCGCTTGCGGTAGACCACCGAACCGCCGGTTTCGATCGTGTGCTCGTCCGAATCGCAGTTGAGCTCGGTGGTGTGCACCGCCACGCCGCCGTCGCGCAGGCAGTCCATCGCACCGAGCACGTAGTCGACGCCGTGCTGCAGGCTGCCCAGGTGCTCCAGCGCGCAGGACGACCACAGGAAATCGAAGCCGCGCAGGTCGGCCGGAATATCACGCATGTCCACCTCGCGGAAACGCACGCGCTCGGCAAATTCCGCCGGCGGGCACAGGCCGCGCTGGTTGAGTTGCTCCAGGCTGGCGGCATGCTGGTTGGTATCGACCCAACCGGCATCGCGGGCAACTTCCTCGCCAATGTCGGACGCCAGGATCGAACACTGCATCTTCGCAAACAGCGCGCTCAACGGCTCGGTGCCGACGGCGAAGCCGAGCCCGCGCCGCCCTTTTTCCAGCATGCCGCGCTCGTACAGTGCCTGCGTGATGTAGCACCACTCCCACAGCTTGCGGTGCAGGCCACCGGGCTTCTCGCGCAGGCTGGCCGCCCAGTAGCGGAACGTCGGCGACTCGATCTGCGCCTGCGTGCAGGCCTGGCAGCTCAACGTCACCACGCCCGGCTCGGGTCGCCGCCCGGCATCCGCCTTGGTCAGGACATGATGCCGTTCGCGGAACTCGGTGGACTCCATCAGGTACTCGGCGATCACGCCCGGAGCCGGCTGGTCCTGTGTCAGGATCGCGCAATAGTGACGGAAGCCATCGGGATCCGGCTCGCGCCCCAGCAACAGGCGATAGGCGTGACGCACGTCTTCCGGGGTGGCCTTGAGTCCGCTCATGGATATCCAGTCGGTTCGCGGCGTGCGGCGGCACGCCTGGGTCGGGCGCGGCGCGGCTCAGCCCGCGCGCCGGCGCAGGTAGTTCAGCAGGTCGATGCGCGTGATCAGGCCGAGGAACTTCGCCCCGTCCATCACGATCGCGACGTGGCCGGCCTTGAACACCGGCAGCAGCGATTCGATCGGCGCCTTCACGTCGAGCAGCTGCAGCTTGCCGGTCATCGCGGTCGACACCGGATCGCGGAAGCGCGCCTCGTCGCCGTAGACGTGCATCAGCACGTCCGACTCGTCGAGGATGCCGACCAGGTGGTCGTCCTGCATCACCGGCAGCTGCGAGACGTCGTACAGCTTCATGCGGTTGTAGGCGGTGACCAGCAGGTCGGTCGGCGCGACGACGACGGTGTCGCGCTGCGCGTACGGGCGCAGGATCAGGTCGCGCAGGTCGCCGGTCGGCTGGCGCTCGATGAAGCCGTTGTCGAGCATCCAGTAGTCGTTGTACATCTTCGACAGGTACTTGTTGCCGGTGTCGCAGACCAGCGTGACGACGCGCTTGGGCGTGGTCTGCTCGCGGCAGTACTTGAGCGCCGCGGCGAGCAGCGTGCCGGTCGACGAGCCGCCGAGGATGCCCTCTTTGGCGAGCAGTTCGCGCGCGGTCAGGAAGCTCTCCCTGTCGCTGATCGCATAGGCCTTCTTCACGCGCGAGAAGTCGCTGATCGACGGCAGGAAGTCCTCGCCGATGCCTTCGACCATCCAGCTGGCGGACTTGTCCGACAGCGTGCCCTCGTTGATGTACTGGGCGAGGATCGAGCCGACCGGATCGGCGAGGACGAATTCGGTCTGCGGCGAGACGCGCGCGAAGTAGCGCGACAGGCCGGTCATCGTGCCGGACGAGCCGCAGCCGAACACGATCGCGTCGACCTTGCCGCCCAACTGCTCGAAGATCTCCGGGCCGGTGGTGGTCTCGTGCGCGAGCGGATTGTCCGGGTTGCCGAACTGGTTGATGAAGTAGGCGCCGGGGGTCTCGCGCGCGATGCGCTCGGCGAGGTCCTGGTAATACTCCGGATGGCCCTTGGCGACGTCGGAGCGGGTCAGCACGACCTCGGCGCCCATCGCCTTCAAGTTGAAGATCTTCTCGCGGCTCATCTTGTCCGGCACGACGAGGATCAGCCGGTAGCCCTTGGCCTGCGCGACCAGCGCGAGGCCGAGGCCGGTGTTGCCGGCGGTGCCCTCGACCAGCGTCGCGCCGGGCCGGATCTTGCCGGCCTTCTCGGCGCCCTCGATCATCGACAGGCCGATGCGGTCCTTGATCGAACCGCCGGGGTTGGCGCTCTCGAGCTTGAGGAAGAGTTCGCACACGCCCGTGTCGAGGCGCTGCGCCTTGACCATCGGCGTGTCGCCGATCAGTTCGAGAACGCTCTGGTGGATCGTCATGCCGGCTCCGCGAAGGGGGCGCCGGAGGCCGCGCAGGTGCGCGTGCCGGCGCCGAAGCTCATCTCCGGGCGGAGATGATCGCGGGATGATAACCGAGGCCGGCGGGATGCCAATGCCGCCGCGGCCAGCGCGGCGGCATGGCGGGGTGGGCGTCAGGCGGACGCGCTGTGGGCCTGCCACATCGACGTCAGGCGATCCTTGGTGTGCAGCTTTTCCTTCTTCATGTTGAGCAGGGTGACATCGTCCATGGGCAGCACGCCGAGTTCGGCGTCACGCACCTTGCTGTCCAGTTCACGGTGTCGCTGATACAGGCTGCGGAACTCCGCGTTGCGCTGCATCAGGGTCTCTATTTCTTTCTGGTTCTGCTCGAACATCAGCTGACCTCCTCTTGTTGCACATGCGGAGACAGCGACGTGGCGAGGCGCCACGTCGCTGCGGGACGAGTCACTGTTGGATGCGAAGGCTCCGAGGGAGCCGCCTTGGCCACGAACCGGAGTGCGCAGGCGCGCTCGAAGGTCGACGCGCACGCCACACTGCCGGGAGCCGTCCGGGCCCACGAGTCGCTTCCCGGCGGAGCGGGATGAGGTTGGGTCCTCTGTCGCGATCGCTGCTGTCATGGTCTGGGCTATGGCCCAGATGGGCGCTGGGAAAACGGCCCATCTGGGACCCAGACGCTACTCCTTCGCCCGGCCCTTGGCAACCTCGATGGCCGGCTCGCCGCAGCGTTAGCGAATCCTTTACGAACAAGCACTTGGACGAACACGCGAAGTGCCGCGGCGCGGTGTCGCAGGCGCACGCTGCGGTGTTTCCGTGGGTGCGCCGGCGGGCGCGATGCCTTGCCAGCGAGAAGCCAAGCATCGCGGCTTCCGCCGCTCCCACTGAAAGCGCGCTTCGTCAGCTCCTGTGGGAGCGCCGGCAGGCGCGATGCTCTATTCGCGGCTGAAGCCGCCCACGGGCCGCCCTCGCAGCTCTTACTTGGTCGGCTTGGGCTTGGCGGCTGGCTTGGTGGCCGGCTTCGCAGCGGGCTTGGCGGCAGGCTTGGCCGGCGCGGTGCCCTTCAGCGTGGCCTCGAGCTCGGCTTCCTTCTTCGCCAGCGCCGCCGCCCTGGCTTGCGCGGCGGCCATGCGCTTGGCCTGCTCGGCCTCGGCGCGGGCCGACTGCGCCGCCTGCGCAGCCTGCTCGCCTTCGGCGCGCGCGGCCTCGGCGTCGCGGCGTGCCTGCTCGGCTTCCTCGGCACGGATCTGCGCCTGCAGGCGCTGGCGCTCCAGTTCGGCGCGCGCCTGTTCGGCGTCGCGGCGCGCGATCGCCAGCTGCAGGCGGTCGTTCTCGCGCTGCAGGTCGCCGCGCTGGCTTTCCAGCCACGCCGCCTCGGCGCTCGTGCGTGCGAGGTCGATGCGGCGCTCGGTCATGTAGATCCAGTGCTCGCGCTCGCTGCGGCGCGCCTGCTTGAGCTGGGCCAGCGCGGCGCGGGCCTGGTCGAGCGCGGCCGGCGCGCGCGTGCCGAGGTCCGGATCGGCGGCGAGCGCGTCGATGCGCTCGGCCAGGCGCTGGTAGTCCTCGTCGCGCGCGTGCGCGGGCGTGCCGGCGAACAGGCCGAGCGCGAGCAGCGTGGCGGCGAAACGGGCGGGCGGGCGCGTCATGGCTGGTCCTCCGGCTGCGCGTGGCTGGTCAGGTCGCGGTCGAGGTGGGCGTTCTCCTCGCGCAGGCGCTCGACCTCCTGGCGCACCTTGCCCAAGCGCGCCTTGGCCGCGGCCAGCTCGCTGTCGACCTGCGACTCGTTGGCCAGTTGCAGGGCCGCGTCGTAGTCCTTGCTCGCCTCGGCGGCCTGTGCCTGGTCGAAGCGCTGGCCGGCCGAGCGGTACTCGGCCGGAGCCCAGGTCGGTGCATCGGCCGCGCGGGCGGCGCCGAGCGCGCGCGAGGCCGCGTCGAGCTCGTCCACCGGCGGGCGCGTCGGCGCGCAGCCGGCAGCGAGCAGGACGCCGGCGAGCGCGATCAGTGCATGGATTTTTCGGCGACTTGGTGTCATAACTCTCGCGCTCGCTCGCATGCTCAGGGGAAGCCGTATTGTGGGAAGACGGCGCCCGCTTTGGCAATGACGCTCCCCTCGCGCCGCCCTGGGCGCGCCACGACTTTTCTGGAAACTGCGATGGACATCGGCTACTTCCTCAAACTGATGACCGAGAAGGGCGCGTCGGACATGTTCCTGACGACCGGCGCGCCGGTGAACATCAAGGTCGAGGGCAAGCTCTATCCGCTCGGCAACACCGGCATGCCCAACGGCATGGTCAAGAAGATCGCCTACTCGCTGATGGACGAGGGCCAGGTGCCGCAGTTCGAGAAGAACCTCGAGCTGAACATGGCGATCGCGGTGAAGGATGCCGGCCGCTTCCGCGTCAACGTGTTCAAGCAGCGCGGCGAAGTCGGCATGGTGATCCGCGCGATCAAGAGCGAGATCCCGTCGATCGAGCAGCTGCGCCTGCCGCAGCTGTTCAAGCAGATCATCATGGAACCGCGCGGCCTGATCCTGCTGGTCGGCGCGACCGGCTCGGGCAAGTCGACCACGCTGGCGTCGATGATCGACTACCGCAACGCCAATTCCTCGGGCCACATCCTGACCATCGAGGACCCGATCGAATACCTGTACCGGCACAAGAAGTCGGTGGTCAACCAGCGCGAGGTCGGCCTCGACACGCACAGCTTCCACGAGGCGCTGAAGAACGCGATGCGCGAGGCGCCGGACGTGATCCTGATCGGCGAGATCCGCGACGCGACGACGATGGAGGCGGCGATCACGTTCTCGGAGACCGGCCACCTGTGCCTGGCCACGCTGCACTCGAACAACGCCGACCAGACCATCGAGCGCATCCTGAACTTCTTCCCGGAGTCGGCGCACAAGAACATCCTGATGAACGTCGCGCTGAACCTGAAGGCGGTCATCAGCCAGCGCCTGGTCATGGGCAAGGACGGCCGCCGCCTGCCGGCGGTCGAGGTGCTGCTGAACACGCCGCACATCCGCGACCTGCTGCGCCGCGGCCAGGTGCACGAGCTCAAGGAGGCGATGGACCGCAGCCTGCAGGACGGCATGCAGACCTTCGACCAGGCGCTGTACGCGCTGTACAAGGAAGGCAAGATCGACCTCGAGGTCGCGCTCAACCACGCCGACTCGCGCGACGGCCTGGCGCTGAAGATCCGCCTGGCCGAGGGCGCCGACGCGCCGATGGCCGACGAGTTCATGAACAGCTTCTAGGGCCGACGTCCGGAAAGCTGTCGCGGCGGGAGCGCGATGCCGTCTCGCAAACGCAGGGTGGGACGCAGCGCCGAAGGCTCGAGTCCCACCGCCACTACGCGCGGGCGGCGGGACTCGCCGCTGTGCGGCTGCGTCCCACCCTACGAATATCCCGTCACCCGAACATCAGATACGTCGAGATGATGTACTTGTCGTTCGAGCGAGGCGCGAGGCCGGCGTGCTGGAACATCCAGAACGGCGGGAACATCAGCAGCCGCCCGGCGCGCGGGGCGACGCGCAGGCCGAGGTTGCAGAACTCGGTCTCGCCGCCTTCGGCGACGTCGTTCAGGTACCACAGGAACACGAGGTAGCGGCCGGCCTTCTCGTCGAGCGAGTCGAAGTGCGGCTGGAAGCGCTCGCCGGCGTCGGCGCGGTAGCGCTTGATGCACAGGTCGTCGATCTTCGGCCGCCACGGCACCGCGATCGGCAGGCCGAGGCGCTCGTTGTAGCGCGCCAGCCAGGTATCCATCTCGCGCATGAAGAAGCCGCGGAACGCCTCGTCGGAGATCGGCGTGATGTTGAGTTCCTGCCACGCGCTGTCCTCGAGGCCGGCGCGGTGGCCGCGGCCGTTGGGCACGTGGAAGCGCGCGAGCGCGTTGAACGAGTCGATCATCTGCGTGCACATCGCGCGCGGCAGCGCGTCGTCGAAGACCTGCACGCAGTCGGCCAGTCCGAGCGGGGCAGCGGGTGGGCGTGGATCGTTCATGCGCACTCCCCTGCCACGCCGGACGGTTGTGCCGAGGCGGGTTCGGCGTAGCCCCAGGCCTCGATCAGCGGCTGCAGCCGCGGCAGCACCGGCCCGAACCACGGCGCGTAGGCGTGCCAGCGGCCGACCGCCTTGCGGTTGAGCGGCTGCACGACCTGCGCGTAGCTCGGCGTGCTGATGAAGCGCTTTTGCCGCGCGTGCTCGTCGAAGCGCCGCATCGGCGCGGCGTCGTCGAGGCCGAGGAACGCGGCCAGCCGGTCGGCCTGCGCGGCGAAGTCGTCGAGCAGGTCTTCGTAGCGCAGCGCGAGCGCGCGCGGCTGCATCAGCTGCGCGTGGCGCTGCCAGAAGCGCATCGCGTTGACGTAGCCCCTGGCGAGCGAGTCGAGCGAGGCGCACACCAGCGCGAACGCGGGCGAGCGGAAGTTCTGCTGGTAGCAGCTCAGCAGTACGTCGCAGGGATGGCGCAGCGCGAGCACGATCGGCGCGTGCGGGAACAAGCGCATGATCAGCGGCAAGCGCAGCAGGTTCAGCGGATTCTTGTCGACCAGGCGCGTGCCGGGTGCGCGCTGGACGGTGCGGCCGACCCGCTGCCAGTACAGCGCGCGCAGCTCGTCGCACTGCGCGGCGGTCAGTTCGCCGAGATCGTCCGGATAGGCCAGGCCCCAGGCCGCGGCCATGTGGTCGATCAGGTCCTGCAGGAATGCGCGCTCGTCCATCGAGCACAGCGCCGGATGCGCGTCGAGCATCTGCTCGAGCAGGGTCGTGCCCGAGCGCGGGAAGCCGACGATGAAGACCGGCGAGTCCGCCGCGTCCGGCGCCGGATGCGCCGGCCACGCGGCGAAGCGGGCCGGGTCGAGGTCGCGTGCGGCGCGCATCAGCGGCTCGACCGTGCCGGCGGCCAGCGCCGGCTCCAGCTTCGCCATCGCGGCGGCCTGCAGTGCGTGCGCCTCCTGCAGCGCCTGCATCGCACCGGCGGCGTCGCGCTGGCGGTCGCGCACGCGCGCGAGCAGGAACAGCAGGTTCGCGCGCATCGCCGGCAGCGGGGTCGCCGCCAGCAGGCGTTCGAGCTGCGCCGCCGCCTCGGCGTCGCCCGCGCGCGCGAGCAGCGCGGCGTGCGCGCCGACGACCTCGCCGCGCAGGTCGGCGTCGTCGACGCGTTCGGGCAGCGGCAGCGTGGCGAGCAGCGCACGCGCCTCGTCGAGACGGTTGGCGCGCTCGTACAGCATCACGCGGCGCGCGTCGGCCAGCATGCGCTCGTGCGGGCGCGTGGCGGCGCGGCGCAGCAGGTCTTCGGCGGCCTCGACGTGGCCGAGCAGGCCGAGCGTGCGGCCCAGGTCCAGCCACCACTCGGGCGCGATGTCGTTCCAGTCCTGCCAGTCGTCGAGCAGGCGGTGCGCGACATGGTTGTCGCCGCACTCGATGCTGGCCAGCGCGGCGTAGAGGCGGATCTCGATCGAGGCCGGGTCGAGCCGGTGCGCGTGCAGCAGGTAGTCGCGGCTCGCACCGGGGTCGCCCTTCTGCATCAGCAGCAGGCCGAGGTTCAGGCACAGCGTCGCATCGGGCGGCGCCAGTTGCAGCGCATGGCGATAGGCCGATTCCGCCTCGTCGAGACGGCCGCATTCGCGCAGCATCGTGGCGAGGTTGCTCCAGTACTCGCGCGCGTGTGGAAAGCGTTCGGTCAGTTCGCGGGAGGCGCCGACGGCCTGCTCGATCTTGCCCTGCACGTGCAGGCTGTAGGCGAGCAGCGCCAGCGCCGGCTCATCGCCGGGCCGCTGCGCGAGCAGCGCACGCGCGAGGCGTTCGGCTTCGTCCGGGCGCTGCCCGCGCAGCGCCTCGACGATGCGCTGCAGGATCGGGGCAGGATCGGGCATGAGGCACATCCTTCGGGCGGGTCAGCGCGAGCATGGACAGAATCATAGCGTGCGTCGCTCTGTGAAGCCGACAGGTACCTGCTGTTGATTGAAGAGTGCGGCCATGGATGGCCGCGGTGGATGTTCCGAAGTCGCAAGCTTGCAGGCCCGTAACGATTGCCTCGAAACAGCGATCAAGGACGATCGCAGAAGCGAAAAGAAAGGCCGCGTGGCGAACCACGCGGCCTTTTCGGTTTGCTGATCAGCCTGGGACTAGAACCTGACGCTCACGCGCGCCCAGTAGAAGCGGCCGACCGTGTTGTACGTGTTCACGTCGGTGTTCGCGTTGAGCACGTTGTTCTGGTAGAAGATCGGCGGCTGCTTGTCCATCAGGTTGTCGACGCCGACCTCGACGCGCGACTTCCACGGCTCGTAGTTGTAGCCGAAGCTGACGTTGTTGTACGCGTACGCGCCGTAGTGCAGGCGGGTCGGCGTGTTCGTCCACGGACCCTCGTCGCATTCCGGGTTCAGGTAGCAGCCGTCGGCCGACGAGTTCTGGCTCGGGTCTTCGCTGCCGACCGAGACGCGGCCGATGTAGGTGATGCGCCAGGAGGCGTCGAACGGGCCCTTCTGCCAGTTCAGGCCGGCCAGCGCGCGCCAGCGCGCGAAGTTGCCGTACTGGCCGTCGTAGTGGCCGGCGACGTGGCGCGTCGGCAGCAAGTCGCTGGCCTGGTTGTCGTAGCGACGGATGTAGGTGCTGTCGAACGTGACCAGGAACTTGCCGAACGAGAACTCCGGCAACGCGTAGCGGAAGCCAAAGTCGATGCCGGACGCGTCGAGGCGGCCGAGGTTGGCGGTCGGCTCGGTGATGAAGCGGATATTGCCGTCCGAGTAGCGGTTGATGAACCGGCAGAACGGGCTGGAGTTGTCGGCGAAACAGATGTTCGCGACCGTCTGCGCATTGACGCTGATGATCGTGTCGTTGAGCGTGATGCGCCAGTAGTCGGCATTCAGCGACAGCCCTTCGATCCAGTGCGGGTCGTAGACCACGCCGAAGTCATACGACTTGCCGTACTCGGGCTTCAGCTGGACGCCAGAGATGACCGCGCCCGTCAGCACGCCGGTGCTCTGGCTGAGGCCGGTGCCGGCGAAGCCCGGCGGCACGTTCTGGCAGGCGAGGTTCGGATTGCTCAGGTCCGCGCCGATGCACGGGTCGTGGAAGATCGGCGCATCGCCGGTGTAGCCGGCGTAGAGCTCGGTCAGGTTCGGCGCGCGGAACACCTCCGACACCGTGCCGCGCAGCATCAGGTCCTCGATCGGACGCCACTCGATCGCGATCTTGCTGTTGGTCGTGTTGCCGACGTTGCTGTACTTGGAGTAGCGCGTGCCGATGGTGAGGTTGAGGGCATGCGCGAACGGCATGTCCTTGAGCACTGGCACGAACAGCTCGCCGTAGAGCTCCTTGACGTTGAAGCCACCGGCCAGCGGCGAGGAGCACGCTTCCTGCGAGATCGCGCAGTTGCCGCTCGAGTCGGCGATCGCGATGTAGTCGACCTCGTTGGTCTGGTCTTCCTTGCGATAGGTGGCGCCCACCGCCAGGCTCATCGTGCCGGCCGGCAGCTCGAACAGCTCGCCGCTGGCGTTGAGTTCGCCCGAGCGCAGTTTGCGGCGCACGTCGTACTTGGGCGTGGTGGCGTACTTCTGCAGCGTGGAGATCGTCTGCGGATCGTTGATGTTGAAGATGTTCAGCGGCGTGCAGTTGGCGATCGGCGCATCGGGCGTGCCGCAGGTCACCAGTCCGGTCGCCGGGTCGAGGAACGAGGGGCCGAGCGCCTCGCGCAGGCCCGCGTAGTACACGTATCCCTTCGACTTGCTCGACTGGTTGACGTTGCCGTAGATGAAGGACGCATCCCACTGCCAGCTGCTCTCGCCGAAGCCACCCTTGAAGCCGGTTGCGACCTGGTCGACCGTGGTCGAGTAGTAGCCACGGCGCTGGCCGAGCGAGGTGAAGCGGCTCAGGAACTGCTGGTCGGCGGTCACGCCGTCGCCGGGGCCGAAGTTGACGCCGAACGGGTTGTAGTAGTTGTTGGCGGAGATCTCGACCGCGTCGCTGCGCGCATCGAACGGCAGCGGTGCGATCGCGAAGTTCGACACGGTCTTGTTGTGGAACGCGTCGAGGTAGACCTGCACGCCCTCGGTCAGCTGGTAGTTGCCGACCACGAACAGGCCGGTGCGCTCCTGCGGCGTCAGCAGCAGGTTGACCGCCTGGTAGTTGTAGGCGTCGCGGCCGGAGGAATAGCACTGGTAGTCGCCCGGCGACCGCCCGCCGCTCGGGTTCTTCAGGGTCAGGCTGATGTTGCCGTTCGAGTCGGCATTGCAGCCCAGCTGCGGAAACAGCTCGGCCGGCACGTAGATGCGGCCGGTCGGCGTGCGCGACGAACCGAGCACCGAGGCGACCTCGCCGCTGCTGAAGTAGGTCGCCTGCGAGGAGAAGTCGCGCGCGCCGGACGACACCGGGTCGAACTTGTTGTAGTTCACGCCGGCCATGACGCTGCCCTTGTCGGCCGTGTGGCCGAACGTGAAGCTGTAGCCCTTGCGCTTGCCGTCGTCGTAGTCGCTCTGGCCATAGTCGGCCGTGAACTCGGCGCCTTCGTAGTCCTTGCGCAGGATGAAGTTGACGACGCCGCCGATCGCGTCGGAGCCGTACACAGAGGACGCGCCGTCCTTGAGGACCTCGATGCGCTCGATGATGTTGGCCGGGATCGAGTTGACGTCGCCACTGATCGCGCGGCGGCCATTGATCAGCAGCAGCGTGCGGTTGATGCCCAAGCCGCGCAGCGAGACGTAGGAGCCGCCATCGCCACCGCCGTTGTTGACCTGCGGATTGCTGGCGTTGCCGGCGATAGAGGGCAGTTCCTGAACGAGGTCGCCTACGGTGACCTTGCCGCTCTTCTGGATCGCTTCGCGGCCGATCGTGACGACCGGATTGGAGGTTTCGAGGTCGACGCGGCGGATGCGCGAGCCGGTGACGACGACGGTGCCGAGGCGCTCGGTCTGCTGGCCCTGGTCCTGGGCCTGCGCGGCAGCCGGCAGTGCCTGCAGGGCAAGGGCGGCTGAAACGCCGAGGAACAGCGCGCTGTGCGCCGGTTTCACAAGTGTTGGTGCGGTCATTTCGAAACTCTCCCGGGATCGAAAGCGGTGGCTGGCGGCATGCGCAAAGCCGTGCTGCTCTCCGCACGCGAAAGGAACCGACGACGATGAAAAAGGCCGAAGGTTCTTAACAGGATTATTACGCTACGGAAATCGCGTTGTCGATGGGGTGCGCGAAGGGAATCCGTGTCGGAAAACACGTCTGGCAGGAAGGCCCGTCGGACGGCGCCATGGCCGCGGCGATACCGCCACGCACCCCGCTCCCTTCTCGGCGCGTCGCAGCACGTCCACGGGTTGCGAGCCGACGTCCACATCGAGGTTGCGAGGGCCATTTCCGGACTCTCCTGCGGTACGAGAAGCATGGCGTTCCGCGCCAGGGAAAGTGCCCGGCCCCGAGAGCACGCGCGCCCGCACCTGGCGCGTCAAAAAAAACGGCCCCGTTTCCGGGGCCGTGAAGGAATGACAACCGCAATTATCGCTTAGAACTTCTGCGAGTAACGCAGGTAGTAGAAGCGACCGATGTCGAAGCCACCGTAGTAGGTGAAGTTCGAGTTCGGCTGCGAGTACAGGACCGGGCCGGCGTGGTTGAACAGGTTGTTCGCACCGACCGAGACCGTGCCGTTCCACGGCGCATTCCAGCGGACCTGCAGGTCGTGGAACGCGTTGGCACCGGTGCGGTTCAGCGGGTAACGGGCCGCGCCGTTCTCCGGATCGTAGTGCATCGGCTGGTTGCACTCCGGGCCGCCCGCCGCCGCGGAGTCGAACGAGCACTTCTCCTTGATCGAGGAGTAGTAGCGCGTCGTCCACGTCGCAGCGAAGTCACCCAGCGACCAGTCGAGGCTGGCATTCGAACGCGTGCGGAAGTTCGAGCTCTTGCCGGTGTAGACCTGCGGCACCTTGGCGGTGTTCGTGATCTTGGCGTCCAGATGGTCGACGTAGGTCGTGTTCCAGTGGATCGCGAAGCGGCCGAACGAGAACTCCGGCAGGCGGTAGTTCACGCCGAAGTCGTAACCCTCGGTGTCCTGCCAGCCCTGGTTGGTGCTGCCGATCAGCGCGTAGTTGACCACGCCGTTGGCATCACGCGTGAACAGCAGCGACGAGCAGCGCGCCGCGATGCCGCGGACGTAGCAGTCGTCGAGCATCTGCGTGACCGAGTCGCCACTGATCGCGTTCTTCAGGTGGATGCGGTACCAGTCCAGGCTCAGGTCGAGGCCGGAAATCCAGCTCGGGCTGTAGACGATGCCGGCGGTCTTGCTGGTTGCCGTCTCCGGCTGCAGCGTCGGGTTCGAGCCGGACAGGAACTGGATGCCGGTCTGGCACGGGAACGAGTTGCAGGGCGAACCACCCTGGCCGATCTGGTTGTAGCCGGCCGGCACGCCGCGCTGGCCGCTGAAGCCGCTGGCGCAACGCGCGGCCACGGCCGGATCGCCACCCGCGGCGTTACGGACGTCGCACGGATCGGTGTAGAACGCGAACGTGCCACCGACGCCGCCGTACAGGTCGGCGATGGTCGGCGCGCGGAAGCCCTGCGCATAGTTCGCGCGGAACAGCAGGTCGTCGATCGGGCGCCAGGTCAGGCTGAACTTGCCGTTGGTGGTGTTGCCGAACGTGTCGTAGCGCGAGTGACGGCCAGCGACGTTGAACGACAGCTCCTTGGCGAGCATGACGTCCTTCAGCACCGGCACGTCGACTTCGACGTAGTACTCGTCGACCTTGTACTTGCCGCCGGTCGGACCCGACGACAGGTTCGTGCTCAGGCCCGACTGCGCGAACGCGTCCGGCACGTAGCTGCCGGTCTCGTTGCGGTGCTCGAAGCCCGCCGCGACGCCGATGTCACCAGCCGGCAGCGTGAACACCGAACCGGTGATGTTGGCGCTGTAGTCGGTGCTCTTGGTGCGGCCGCGCGAGTGGTAGTACGGGAACAGGAATTCCTGCAGCTCCGGCGTGCTGGTCAGCGAGCCCGAACCACCCTGGCCGTACGGCAGGATCGGATTCCACGGCACGCACTGGCCCGGCGCCGAGCCGTACGGGATCGGGTTGTCCGGCGTGCCGCAGGTGACGCGGCCGGTGGCCGGATCGAGGAACGACGGGCCGAGCGCGCCGGTCAGCGCGGTCAGGCTGAAGTCGCCGTGGTTGATCTTCAGCACGTCGTTGGTGTTGACATAGGCGCCGACGTCCCAGTTGAACGTGCGGTCGCCGATGTTGAAGTTGCCTTCCAGCGTGCCGGAGATGCGGTAGGTCGACAGGTCGCTCTTCGTCGTGCGCGGCACTTCCCAGCCACGACGGTAGAAGTAGACGTCCTCGCCCCACGGGTTGTAGTAGCTGTCGGCCGACAGGCCGATCGCCTGGGCGTTCGGGCCTTCCCACGGCAGCGCGAACGCCGGCTGGAACGGATAGCCCGCGATCTGCTGGTCGGTCGAGCGCTTGTTGTACAGGATGTCGGTCGAGAACTTGATGTTGTCGGTGATGTTGTAGTCACCGGTCACGAACAGCGACTTGCGCTCGATGCCGGTCTGCAGGTACATCTGCTGGTTGGCATTGGAGCGGTCGTTGATGCCGCCGCCGGTACCCGTGCGGTGGTACTGGCTCGGACCGCCGAACGGATCGCCGCCCGGATTGAGCGTGCACTGGCCGGAGCCCTGGCCCGGGCAGGAGCCCGGCGGCGCGAAGAACACGCCCCACTGCGAAACCAGCGTCCAGCCCGTGAGCGGATGGTACGGACCCTGCGGGTAGGCGCTGAACTCGCGGTCGGCCGCCAGGACCGGATCTTCCTTCGAGTACTCGGCGCTGAACGTGATCGAGCCACGGTCATTGTGCGAGCCGAAGGTCATGCTGTAGGTCTGCTTGGCGCCGTCGTCCTCATCGAACTGGCCGACGTAGGCAGCCGCCTCGGCACCGTCGTAGTTCTTGCGCGTGATGATGTTCACCACGCCCGAGATCGCGTCGGAACCATAAATCGCCGAAGCGCCGTCCTTCAGGACTTCGATGCGCTCGATCGAGCTCATCGGCACCTGCGACAGGTCCTGCAGGCCGTCGGTGGTCGCACCGAGGCGCTTGCCGTTCAGCAGCACCAGCGTGCGGTTGGCACCGAGGTTGCGCAGGTCGATGTAGTAGCCGCCGACGGCCTCGCCCGACGACAGTGCCGCAGCGCGGCTGATCGTCGGCGAACCCGATTCGGTCAGGTTCTGCAGGATGTCGGCGACCGAGTTGAAGCCCTGGTGTTCGATCGCGGCGCGATCGAGCACGACGATCGGCTGCGCCGTTTCAACGTCCGCCTTGCGGATGCGCGAACCCGTCACCGTGACGGTTTCCAGCTGCTGGCTGCCCTGTTCCTGCGCAAACGCAGGAGCCGCCGAGAAGCCAACAACAGCCGTGGCGCCCGCGTACAACGCGTAGCGAACGGCCTTGAACAGCTCGTTGCTCATAAGATTCATTACACTCTCCAACGTAAGAGTTGTGTCACAGCTCGGGACATGTGCTCTCCCAATCCCTGGGAACGACCAAAACGGTCCACCAAAACCCTCGGCAGTGGACGATACTAACAAGATTCTTACGTCATGGGAATCCCTGAGTAGCACCTTAACGGGCTGAAATTTTCTTTAAAATTCAGTTCGTTACGATATGCGCAAGATTGGCGCAATGCAGCAGGACGCCCTGAAGCGGGTTTTGTGGGACTGGCGGCAATGCATTGGGAATCCACGCCAAGGCGCTATTGAAAGGCACCAAAACCCGGCTGCGCCGCGCACTCGAACTGCCGGAGAATCATCCCGTTGCGCGCTTGCGTTGGGCGCGGAAAAGGACGCCAAGACGACGCCCGCGGCCTTCGGGAGGAGTGGGCCGGAGGACGGCCCGAAAGATTGGAAGGGGCTGAAACGCCAAGCCCGGTGGCTTCAGAGATCCTGGCGGTACTGGATGTACGGCGTGCGCGCCTGGTTCTCCGCATCGCGCGGGGAATTGAGCGGCGCGGACCACAGGTTCTGCGCACCGACGCTGAGTTCACCGCTCCATGGCGTGCGCCAGGAGACTCCCAGGTCGAGCGTCGTCCAGCGCTTGCCGGCAAGTGCCGGATCGTCGCTGCTGAGCACGTGGCCGACCACGGCCCCACGCAGCGAGCCCGCATCGAGACCGAGGCTCAACGACAACTGGTCCAGGTCGATGGACGGCCCCGGACGGCCCAGACCGCCGAGCGCGGACAGGCTGCCCCGCGCATAACTGGCACCGATGTCGAGCGTGGCACCCGGATGGAACTGCCAGCGACCTCGCGCATACAGGCCATTTTCGCGGTCGAGCGCGAACGCCGAGGACGCTTCCGGCAACGTCAATACCGGTACCGCACCCTCCGCCAGCGGAAGACCGCCGAAGCGGTTGCCGAACGCCGGACCGCTGCCCTGCGTCTGCAGCCAGGACAGGCCATAGGAGAGGTCCAGCCCACCATCGGCGCTGGTCCAGCCAAGTCCAAGCGAACCGCCCAGCGAGCTGCGCGTCCAGCGCGACGAGGCCGGCATATCGCAGGCAAGGCAGGACGGCGTGGTGGACGCCAGGTATTGACCGAACGTCGCATCGGCCCGCAGGCCGTTGCCGAACTGCCAGCGCAGGCCGCCACCGGAGCTCGCATCGATGCCGCCGGCGAGCCGCCAGACGGACGCCTCGGCGCCTTGGCCGGGCACCGGATCGATCGGAGAGCCGGCCCAGCTGCGCGGCAACGCGATCACCGCGAGCAACTGGCCGTTCTCGCCGGACCAGATCGGCAGCACGGGCTCGCCGTGCGCGAGCTGGCGCTGCCCTCCCGACGCACCCAGTGCGAGCAACTGCTCGACCAGCGGCGTCCTTTCCATCACCGACGGCGCCAAGGACGGCAACGTCTGCGCCGTTCCCGCAAGCGGGAACAGCGAGAGCAGCAGCAATTTGGCGAGGCGCAACGTCATGGTCAGGGTCGTGATGCAGCGGACGGTGTTAAGAGTCCGTACGGGGCGCGGAGTTCCACCCTTCGTGGCATCCGAGCATAACGCATTCACGAAAAACTAACAGCGTTGCCGTGACGCATGCCCGACATGGAGCGCGCGCTGCGTCACATTTTCCGCATCGAACTATGCGCCGGCCGCAGACGCCCTGCAAGCGACCCCGGCGCTTTCGCCGAGCCGTGGCGGCGGTGCGCCGGCATGCCGCCCGGCGACGTCGCGCGGCCCGGCCGGGCTGCTGCAATAGGCGTCCCTCTTCCGAATCCCCGAAAGGTGTTCCCGATGCTGCACGCTCCCCTGCTCGCCCTGTCCCTCGCGGCGGCGGCGCCCGACCCGGCCGCCGCCGCGCTGATCGCCGCCGAGCGCGGCTTTGCCGCCGACGCGCAACGCCTGGGCGTGCGCACGGCGTTCCTCACGCACTTCGATGCCGAGTCGTGGGTGTTCCGCCCCACCCCGGTCGCCGCGCTGCCGGCGCTGGCGCGCGACCCGGACGACGGCCACCAGCTGATCTGGACCCCGCAACGGGTCGGAGTGGCAGCCAGCGGCGACCTGGGTTTTTCGACCGGTCCGTGGAGCGCGCACCATGCCGGCCAGGCGCAGATGGCGCATGGCCAGTTCCTGAGCATCTGGAAGCGCGGCAACAACGGCATCTGGCGCGTGCAGGTCGACGCCGGTATCCCTCACCCGGCGACCTCGACGCCGCTCGCGCCGCCCGTCGTGATGTCGATGGCGGCGCCGGCCGCGCCCGATGGTGCCGACCACGCGCAACGCGAAGATGCGCTCGCGCGTCGCGACGCGGCGTTGCACGAGGCGCTCGCGGCACAGCCGGCGACTTCGCCGCTGCCGCGCTTCGCCGATGCGGCGATCCATGTGCTGCGCGACGGCCAGGCGCCGGCCGACGGCGCCGCCGCGCTCGCGCTGGTCGCCAACGATCCGCCCGGCCTCGGCCGCGGCCCGCGCCGCGCACTCGGCATGGCGGCCAGCGGCGACCTCGGTTACACGATCGGCGGCGCGGCCGACTGCACCGGCTGCGGCAGCTACCTGCGCATCTGGCGCTGGGCCGACGGCGACTGGAAACTGCTGGTCGACCTGAGCACACCGTAACGCAGCACACCCGGCCGACGCGCCACCGCTCGGCGGCGCCGTGCCATCGACGACGCAAGCGGGTAAGCTGTGACGAACCGGCGCGGGCTTTCCGCGCCGGTCTCGTTTCCGGAGGCCCGTGTTGCTCCGCTTCGCCGTGCCATCGCCGCTCCGGCGCCTGCTGCGCCTGGCGCTGCTGGCGTTCGTCGCCTGGCTCGCCCTCGGCGTGCTCGCCGTCGTCGTGCTGCGCTTCGTGCCGCCGCCGCTGACGGCGGTCATGGCGGCCGACTGGCTCGGCGCGCGGCTCGAAGGCGAGCGCGACTTCACGCTGCGTTATCGCTGGACGCCGTGGGACAGGGTCGCCAATTCCGTGCCGATCGCGCTGGTCGCGGCCGAGGACCAGCGCTTTCCGTCCCACCCCGGGTTCGACTTCGACGCGATCCAGCGCGCGCTGGCCGCGGCCGACGACGGCGAGCGCCTGCGCGGCGCCAGCACGATCAGCCAGCAGGTGGCGAAGAACCTGTTCCTGTGGAACGGGCGCAGCTTCGTGCGCAAGGGCCTGGAAGCGTGGTTCACGGTGCTGATCGAGACGCTGTGGCCGAAGCGGCGCATCCTGGAGGTCTACCTCAACATCGCCGAGTTCGGCGACGGCATCTACGGCGTCGGCGCGGCCAGCGCGGTGTTCTTCCACACCACGCCGGACCGCCTCGACGCGCGCCAGGCCGCGCTGCTCGCCGCGGCGCTGCCGAACCCGGCGCGCCTGCGCGTCGACCGCCCCTCGCCCTACGTGCTGCGGCGCGCGGCGTGGATCGAGCGCCAGGTCGGCCAACTCGGCGGCGCCGCCTACCTGCCGCGCTGAGCGGCGCGACGCGCGGCTGTCACGCCGCCGCACGACGGACTCGGCTAGCATGCGCGCTTTCCATCCAGGTGCCGCCATGCCCAAGCTCACGGTCGTCGTGCCCGCCTACAACGAGAGCGAGGGCCTGAGGGACTTCCACGCCCGCCTCGCCGCCGTGCTCGACGGCATGGACGTGGCCTCGGAGGTGCTCTACGTCGACGACGGCAGCCGCGACGACACGTACGCGATCATGTGCGCGCTGCAGGCGGCCGATGCGCGCGTGTCGACGCTGAAGCTGTCGCGCAACTTCGGCAAGGAACTGGCGCTGACCGCCGGCCTCGACCACGTCGACGCCGACGCCGCGATCGTGATCGACGCCGACCTGCAGGATCCGCCCGAGCTGATCCCGACCTTCGTCGCGCACTGGCGCGAAGGCTACGACGTGGTCTACGGCACGCGCGCCTCGCGCGCCGGCGAGACCGGCTTGAAGAAGCTGACCGCGACCGGTTTCTATCGCGTGATGGAGAAACTCTCCTCGACGCCGATCCCGCGCGACACCGGCGACTTCCGCCTGCTGTCGCGGCGCGCGCTCGATGCGCTCAAGCAGGTGCGCGAACGCCAGCGCTTCATGAAGGGCCTGTTCACCTGGGTCGGCTTCCGCCAGCTGTCGGTCGTCTACCACCGCGACCCGCGCCACGCCGGCCAGACCAAGTGGAACTACTGGAAATTGTGGAACTTCGCGATCGACGGCATCACCTCGTTCTCGGGTGCGCCGCTGAAGGTCGCGACCTACGTGGGCCTGGCCACCGCGCTGCTCGCGTTCGGGTTCGGCCTGTGGGTGCTCGGCAAGGCGCTGCTGTTCGGCGACCCGGTGCGCGGCTACCCGTCGCTGATGCTGGTCGTGCTGTTCCTCGGCGGCGTGCAGCTGATGGCGCTGGGCGTGATCGGCGAATACCTCGGCCGCCTGTACGTCGAGGCCAAGCAACGCCCGCTGTACCTGATCGACGCCTACCAGCCATCACGGCACGACTGACGCAAGGCGCCGGGGCGCGGCGGCGCGCCTCAACCGTCGTCGTCCGGATTGCGCAGCTGGATCGCGACCGGCCGCGACAGCGCGATGCTGTGCGCGCGCAGCCGCGCGAGGATGTCGAACAGCAACTCGCTGCGCACCGTGCTCGACTGCCGCGGGCTGGTCACGTAGGCGACCGCGATGAAGACCATCGTGCCGCCCTCGATGCCGTCGAGCAGCACGCTCGGCGTCGGCGTCTTCAGCACGCCGGGGTGCGCGGCGAACGCGGCGAACAGGATCTCGCGCACGCGGTCGGCGTCGCTGCCCAGCGGCATCGGCAGGCGGATGCGCACGCGGCCTTCGGCGTTCGCCAGCGTCACGTTGCGCACGCTCTTGGTGATCAGCTCCGAGTTCGGCACGATCACGGTCGAGCGGTCGGCCATCTGGATCTCGGTCGCGCGCACGTTGATGCGGCGGATGTCGCCCTCGGTATCGCCAAGCACGACCCAGTCGCCGACCTTGACCGGCCGCTCGACCAGCAGGATCAGGCCGGACACGAAGTTCTGCACGATCGCCTGCAGGCCGAAGCCGATGCCGACCGACAGCGCGCTGGCGACCCAGGCGATGCGCTCGACGCTCAGGCCCAGCGCGGACAGCGCGAACGCGAACACGACCACGCCGCCGGCATAGCCGAGCAGCGTCGTGACCGAGCTGCGCATGGCCGGCTCCAGCCGCGTGGTCGGCAGGTAGTGCTCGCGCAGCCAGCGCTGCAGAGCGCGGATCGCGACCAGGCCGAACACGAACACGGCCAGCGCGCTGACCACCGCGCCCGGCGTGACCTCGATCTGGCCGATCTTCAGGCCGGTGCCGGCCTGGCCCAGCCGCGCGAGCAGGTCCGCCGGACCGGTGCCGAACGGCAGCAGCGCCGCAGCCAGCGCGAGCAGCACCGCGCATACGCGGAACGCCCCCGAGCACAGCACGGCGAGCTGGTCGAGCACGCGTGGCTCCAGGCCGAGCGCGTGCTCGGCCCATTCCGCGCGCGAGGACAACGCGCTCGCGCACAGGTCCTCGACCAGATGCACGAGCAGGTAGAACGCGGACACGATGATGCCGACCCCGACCATCTGGCGCGCGATCTGGTTGGCCAGCGCGATGTAGCCGAACACGGCGGCGAACAGCGTCGCGAGCACGCCCAGCCACAGTGCGGCGATGCCAAGGCCGACCCACAGCGTGCGCCGCGGCGGCGCGACGGCGCCGTCATCGGCCGGCGCGGCGCCACGCGCATCGGCCGTCCGCAGCAGGCCCCAGCCGATCAGCACGCTGTACAGCACGGCGACGACGAGGCTGGTCAGGATCGTCGCCGACAGGCTCGCCGCGACCAGCGAGTTGACCTGCTTGGCGAGCTGGCTCAGCGCGACCAGCACGCCGACCAGCAGCGGGAACAGGCGCAGGCGTGCGGCGATCGCATCGTCGATCGGCGCCAGCCGCCACGACGGCCGCCGCGCCGACAGCAGCGCGCGGCCGAGGCCGGTGACGAAGCTGCCGAAGAACACCGCGCCGACCAGCGCACGCGCGAACGCCTTCTCGGCGCCGCTGAACGCCTCGTGCCAGTCCAGGCCGCTGACGATCGCCTGTGCGCCGCCGCCAGTGAACAGCGTGGCGACCGCGACCACCGCGACCGCATGCGCCGACCGGCGCAGGCGGCCCTGCGGCATGCGCCCGGCGGTCAGGCCGAGCAGCGCGCGCTCGGCCGCCCAGCGACCGAGCACGATCAGCAGCAGGCCGAGTCCGAGGCCGGCCAGCGCGTGGCTGCGGTTGTCCGGCGCGAACGCGTCCCTGAGCGCGGTGACGAGGCCGTCGCGCAACGCGGCCAGGCGCGCGCCGTCGCGCTCGAGGTTGCCGCCGAGCTCGCGCCAGAACGTCGGCGACAGCGGCGTGGCGGTGCGCCGGGTCAGGCGCGCCTGGAAGTTCGCGCGGCGCGCCTCGGTGATCTCGCCGGACAGCTGCTGCGCGTCGACCGCCAGCAGGCGTGCGCGCTTGATCTCGGCGTCGAGCGCGGCGCGCTCCTTGCCGAGCGCGTTGCGCTGCGCGGTGATGTCGGCCGCCTCGGCTGGCGCGCCCTTGGCCGGCGCCTCGCCCAGTTCGGCGATGCGCGCATCGAGCGCGGCAAGCCTGGGCGCACGGTCGGTGGCGAGCGCGTCGGCACGCGTGGCGAGCGCGGCCACCGCGTCGCGGAACGCGGTCAGCTGCGCATCGTCGACCTCGCCGCCGAGCTGCTTGCGGATATCGGCGACCTGCGCGCGCGCATCATCGAAGAACCTGGCCGGGTCCTGCTCCTGGGCCAAGCCACGCAGGCTGGCCAGCGCGAGCAGGACGGTGAACACCACACGGAATAAAGACATAGCGCGGCATGATCGAAGCCGCGCGTGGCAGCGTCAATCGCCGGCGCGGCCGCGGTTCGGCGCAGCTTCATGCGGCGCAGTGTTGCTCGACCCGCGCCTGCATCGGTCGGTAGGGTGGGCCGCAGCGCCGAAGGCGCGAGTCCCACCAAGCATCCATCCCTGGAGCGGTATTCCGGTCGGCATCCATGCCTCCCCCTCAGCGGCCGGAGGGCCGCTTCGACCGCTGCGCGGCTGCGGCCCACCCTACCTGCGTGGGAGTGGCAACAGCCGCGCGGTCAGGCCACCGTGCCGAACAGCGCGCCGACGGCGGCGGTCGCGGCCATCGCGAACGCACCCCAGAACGTGATGCGGCCGGCGCCGGTCCACAGCGAGGCACCGCCGGTGTAGGCGGCGAGCGCGCCGAGCACGGCCAGGAACAGCAGCGAGGCGATCGCCACGGCCCAGGTCGCGGCCGCCAGCGGCACCAGCGCGGCGACCGCGAGCGGCAGCAGCGAGCCGAGCGCGAACGTGCCGGCCGAGGCGAACGCGGCCTGCACCGGCCGCGCGGTCGTGATCTCGTTGATGCCGAGCTCGTCGCGCGCGTGCGCGCCGAGCGCGTCATGGGCCATCAGCTGCGTGGCGACCTGGCGCGCCAGCGCCGGCTCGAGGCCGCGGTGCACGTAGATCGCGGCCAGCTCGGCCTGCTCGCTGTCGTGCTGCGTGGCCAGTTCGTGCCGTTCACGCTCGAGGTCGGCGCGCTCGGTGTCGCTCTGCGAGCTGACCGAGACGTACTCGCCGGCCGCCATCGACATCGCGCCGGCGACCAGCGCGGCCACGCCGGCGGTCAGCACCGCCGTGCGGTCGGCCTGCGCGGCGGCGACGCCGATGATCAGGCTGGCGGTCGACAGGATGCCGTCGTTGGCGCCGAGCACGGCGGCGCGCAGCCAGCCGATGTGTTGCGAGCGGTGCCGTTCGTGATGCCTGCGCATGCTCCCCCTCGTGCGTCCGCGACGCGGTCAGACCGTCACCGGATTGGGCTTGTCCGCGTCGAGCTTCCACAGCTTGATTGCGCGCGCGACGTCCTCGGGGTTCATCTTGCCCTCGGCGGCGAGCGCGGCGATCGCCGCATGCGCGATCCAGTGGCGGTCGACCTCGAAGAAGTCGCGCAGGTGCGCACGCGTGTCGCTGCGGCCGAAGCCGTCGGTGCCGAGCACGGTGTAGCGCTTGCCCTCGGGCATGAACGCGCGGATCTGGTCGGCGTAGGCACGCACGTAGTCGGTCGCCGCGATCGCCGGGCCGGCGCGGCCTTCCAGGCACGCGGTCACGTGCGCCTTGCGCGGCGTCTTGGCGAGCGGATGCAGGCGGTTCCAGCGCTCGGCGTCGAAGCCGTCGCGGCGCAGCTCCGAGAAGCTCGGGCACGACCAGATGTCGCTGGCCACGCCGAATTCCTTCTCCAGCAGCTCGGCCGCCGCGATCACCTCGCGCAGGATCGTGCCGGAGCCGAGCAACTGCACGCGCGGCTCGTTCTTCTTCGGCTTGCCGCCGTCCTTGAACAGGTACATGCCCTTGATGATGTCGGCCTCCACGCCCGCCGGCATGTCCGGATGGGCGTAGTTCTCGTTCATCACGGTGATGTAGTAGTAGACGTCTTCCTGCTCCTGCAGCATGCGGCGCGCGCCGTCCTGCAGGATCACCGCGACCTCGTAGGAGAAGGTCGGGTCGTAGGCATGGCAGTTCGGGATGTTGCCGGCGGCCAGGTGCGAATGGCCGTCCTGGTGCTGCAGGCCCTCGCCGTTGAGCGTCGTGCGGCCGGCGGTGCCGCCGACCAGGAAGCCGCGGCAGCGCAGGTCGCCGGCGGCCCAGGCAAGGTCGCCGATGCGCTGGTGGCCGAACATCGAGTAGTAGATGTAGAACGGCAGCATCGGCACGTTGCTGACCGAGTAGCTCGACGCCGCGGCCATCCACGCGCTCATCGCGCCCGGCTCGCTGATGCCTTCCTGCAGCACCTGGCCCTGCTGGTCCTCGCGGTAGTACATGAGCTGGTCGGCATCGACCGGCTTGTACTTCTGGCCGAACGGCGTGTAGATGCCGATCTGGCGGAACATGCCTTCCATGCCGAACGTGCGTGCCTCGTCGGCGACGATCGGCACGACGTGCGGCGCCAGCTGCTTGTCGCGCAGCAGCAGGTTCATGCCGCGCACGATCGCCATCGTCGTCGAGATCTCGCGCTCGCCGGTGCCCTGGGTGATCTGCTTGAACGCGTGCAGGTCCGGTACCGCGATCGAGCTGCTCTTGGCGCGCCGCTGCGGCAGGAAGCCGCCCAGCGCACGGCGGCGCTCGAGCATGTACTGCACTTCCGGCGAATCCTTGCCCGGGTGGTAGTACGGCACCTCGGCGAGCTTGTCGTCCGGCACCGGCACCTGGAAGCGGTCGCGGAATGCGCGGATCGCGTCGGTATCGAGCTTCTTCTGCTGGTGGGTCGGGTTCTGCGACTCGCCGCTGCCCAGGCCCATGCCGTAACCCTTGACCGTCTTGGCCAGGATCACGGTCGGCATGCCCTTGGTGTTCACCGCCGCGTGGTAGGCCGCGTAGACCTTGTGCGGATCGTGGCCGCCGCGGTTCAGGCGCCAGATGTCGTCATCGGACAGGTTCGCGACCAGTTCGCGCGTCTCCGGCGTCTTGCCGAAGAAGTGCTCGCGCGTGTAGGCGCCGCCGAACGCCTTGCAGTTCTGGTACTCGCCGTCGACGGTGTCCATCATGATCTTGCGCAGCTTGCCGCTGGTGTCCTTCGCCAGCAGCGGATCCCAGTAGCTGCCCCAGATCACCTTCAGCACGTTCCAGCCGGCGCCGCGGAAGTTGCCTTCCAGCTCCTGGATGATCTTGCCGTTGCCGCGCACCGGGCCGTCCAGGCGCTGCAGGTTGCAGTTGATCACGAACACCAGGTTGTCCAGGCCTTCGCGCCCGGCCAGCGAGATCGCGCCGAGCGATTCGGGCTCGTCGGTCTCGCCGTCGCCGAGGAAGCACCACACCTTGCGGTCGCTCGGCGCGATCAGGCCGCGGTTCTCCAGGTACTTCATGAAGTGCGCCTGGTAGATCGCCTGCAGCGGGCCCAGGCCCATCGACACGGTCGGCACCTGCCAGTAGTCCGGCATCAGCCACGGATGCGGGTACGAGGACAGGCCGCGGCCCTTGCCAGCGACCTCCATGCGGAACAGGTCCAGCTGCGCCTCGTCGATGCGGCCTTCGAGGAACGAGCGCGCATAGACGCCGGGGCTGGAGTGACCCTGGTGGAACACCAGGTCGCCCGGATGCTGGGCGCTCGGCGCGCGCCAGAAATGGTTGAAGCCGACGTCGTACAGCGTCGCGCTCGAGGCGAAGCTGGCGATGTGGCCGCCGAGCTCGCCCGGGCGGCGGTTCGCGCGCACGACCATCGCCATCGCGTTCCAGCGGATCAGCGAGCGGATGCGCCATTCCATCGCCGCGTCGCCCGGGCTCTTGGCCTCCAGGTGCGGCGGGATCGTGTTGACGTACTCGGTGGTCGGCGCGAACGGCAGGTAGCCGCCGGCGCGGCGCGTCTCGTCGACCATGCGCTCGAGCAGGAAATGCGCGCGGTCGGTGCCGTCGGCATTGATCACGCCCTTGAGGGCGTCGGTCCATTCCTGCGTCTCGATCGGATCGAGATCCTGGTCGAGGATGTCGTTGAGCTGGTTCATTGCGACCTTCTTCTCCGGGCGCATCCGTGGCCGGAGCGCTTGCATTGCGGGTGGATGCGGAACCGCGCGCGACGACGCGGCGCGGTCCGCCAGACAGGCAAGTTTAGCCCGGAATTCCCACGCCGTTCCTACTGCGGCCGCCGATCCATCCGCCCTGGCGCGCGCTGCTCCCTCAGCCAGGCTCGACGTAGGCTGCTACGCCTTCGCCCGTCTTCAGTCCGCCGCGCGCACCAGGGCGGCGTCTCGACGCCCTCGCTACGCAACGGCGTGGGAATTCCGGACTCGCCGTCCCGCGCGCCCGCCGCATGCTGCGGGCGCGGCGGCGGCGGCGGCGCGCTACGACGCCGCGCTGGCCGCGCGGATCTGCGCCTCGACCACCGCCAGCGCGGTCATGTTGAACACGCGCCGCACGGTCGCGGCCGGGGTCAGCACGTGCGCCGGCTTGGACAGGCCCATCAGGATCGGGCCGAGCACGACGCCGTCGGTCATCACGCGCGTCATGTTGAACGCGATGTTGGCCGCGTCGAGGTTCGGGCAGACGAACACGTTGGCCGAGCCGGACAGCTGCGAGTTCGGGAACAGCTGCTCGCGCACCGCCGGGTTCATCGCGGTGTCGGCGTGCATCTCGCCCTCGATCTCCACGCGCGGCAGGCGCTCGCGCAACAGCTCCACCACACGGCGCATCTTGGCCGCACTGGGGTTGTCGTGGCTGCCGAAATTCGAATGCGACAGCACCGCGACCTTCGGCGTGATGCCGAACAGCTTCAGGCGCAGCGCCGCCTGCGCGGTCGCCTCGGCGATGCGCTCGGCGTCCGGCTCGACCGCGACGTGCGTGTCGAGGAAGAAGAACACGCCGCGGTCGTTGAACACCGCGCTCATCGCCGCCGGCGCCTGCACGCCCGGATCGAGCGGGATGATGCCGCGCAGGTAGGAGAGCTTCTTGTGGAAGCGACCGACCAGGCCGCAGATCAGGCCATCCGCCTCGCCGCGGCGGAGCATCAGCCCGGCGATCACGGTGGCGCGCGAGCGGACGATCTGCTTGGCGCTGTCGGGCGTGACGCCGTGGCGCTGCAGCAGTTCGTGGTAGAGCGACCAGTAGTCCTTGAAGCGCGGGTCGCTCTCGATGTTGCACAGCTCGAAGTCGACGCCGGGCTTCAGGCGCAGGTTCAGGCGCGCGATGCGCGACTCGATCACCGACGGCCGGCCGACCAGGATCGGCTGCGCGATGCCCTCGTCGACGACGTGCTGCACCGCGCGCAGCACGACCTCCTCCTCGCCCTCGGAGTAGACGATGCGCTTGGGGTCGGCCTTGGCGCGCGCGAACACCGGCTTCATCAGCAAGGTGGTGCGGAACACGAACGCGTTGAGCTTCTCGCGGTACGCGCGCAGGTCCTCGATCGGGCGCGTGGCCACGCCCGAATCCATCGCGGCCTTGGCCACCGCCGGCGCCAGCTGCACGATCAGGCGCGGATCGAACGGCTGCGGGATGATGTATTCGGGGCCGAACGACAGCGTCTTGCCGCCGTACGCGCGCGCGGCGACGTCGCTCGACTCGCGCCGCGCCAGCTCGGCGATCGCGTGCACGCAGGCGACCTTCATCGCCTCGTTGATCACGGTCGCGCCGACGTCGAGCGCGCCGCGGAAGATGTACGGGAAGCACAGCGCGTTGTTGACCTGGTTCGGATAGTCCGAACGGCCGGTCGCGATGATCGCGTCCGGGCGCACCGCCTGCGCCTCCTCCGGCAGGATCTCCGGCGTCGGGTTGGCCAGCGCGAGGATGATCGGCCGCTCGGCCATGCGCGCGACCATCGCCGCCTTCAGCACGCCCGGCGCGGACAGGCCGAGGAACACGTCGGCGCCGTCGATGATCTCGTCGAGCGTGCGCGCGTCGGTCTCGCGCGCGTAGCGGCACTTGTTCGGGTCCATCTCCTCGGTGCGGCCCTTCCAGACCACGCCGAGGCGGTCGGCGACCCAGATGTTCTCCGGCTTCACGCCGAGGCTGACCGCCATGTCCAGGCACGCGATGCCGGCCGCGCCGGCGCCGGTCGAGACCAGCTTGATCTCGCCGATCTCCTTGCCGGCCACGCGCAGCGCGTTGACCAGCGCCGCGCCGACGATGATCGCGGTGCCGTGCTGGTCGTCGTGGAAGACCGGGATCTTCATGCGCTCGCGCAGCTTCCGCTCGACCTCGAAGCACTCGGGCGCCTTGATGTCCTCGAGGTTGATGCCGCCGAAGCTCGGCTCGAGGCTGGCGATGATCTCGACCAGCTTGTCCGGATCGTTCTCGGCGACCTCCAGGTCGAACACGTCGATGCCGGCGAACTTCTGGAACAGCACGCCCTTGCCTTCCATCACCGGCTTGGCGGCGAGCGGGCCGATGTTGCCCAGGCCGAGCACCGCGGTGCCGTTGGTGATCACCGCGACGAGGTTGCTGCGCGCGGTCAGGCTGGCGACCTCGGCCGGATCGCGCACGATCTCCTCGCAGGCGGCGGCGACGCCGGGCGAGTAGGCCAGCGACAGCTCGCGCTGGGTCACGACCGGCTTGGTCGGGGAAACCTTGATCTTTCCGGCCGGCTCGCGCCGGTGGTAGTCGAGGGCGGCTTTTTTCAGTTCTTCGATGGTCGACATGGCGCGGAATTCAGGGCGCGCGACGCGAGCCGCGCAGGCGGAAACGGCCCGGGACTATAGCACCGCGCCCGCCGGCATCGGCCGCGCGCGGCGTCACGACGCGGCGCAGCGGACGCCGGCCGGCGCGGCCGCGGCGCCCTGCCCATGACCGCCCGCCGATCCGCGCCGCGGCCGTGGCGAACGCAACGAGCCGCCCTACTCGGCGTGGTGCAGGTAGTCCAGCGCCGCCTGCAGCATGCCCGCGCTGCCGACCGCGAGCGCGCCTTCGTCGACGAAGAACTTCGGCGAGTGGTTGGTCGGCGCAGTGGCCGGATCGACGCCAGCCGGCGTCGCGCCGACGAAGAAATACACGCTCGGCACGCCGATCGCGCGGCCGAAGTGCGGGAAATCCTCCGACGCGGTCCAGCGCTGCGCCTCCTGCACGTGCTCCTTGCCGAGCGCGGTTTCCAGGCTCGCGCGCACGCGCGCGGTCAGCGCCGGATCGTTCGTGTTGACCGGGTTGCTGCTGTCGGCCGACAGCGGGATCTGCGTCTCGACCGTAGCGCCCTGCGCCGCGGCGACGTGCTCGGCGATCGTCTTCAGGCTCGCCAACGCGTGCTGGCGCATGCCCTCGTCGAACGCGCGCACCGTGCCCTGCAGCTCGGCCGTGTCCGGCACGATGTTGAAGCGCTGGCCGCCGTTGAACACGCCGAATGTGACCACCGCCGGGTCCTGGTTGAGGTCGAGCTGGCGGCTGACGATGGTCTGCGCGTTCGTCACGATCTGCGCCGCGGTCACGATCGGGTCGATGCCCTTCCACGGCGTCGCGCCGTGGCTCTGCTTGCCATGCACGACGATGCGGAACGTGTCGGAGCTGGCCATCGCGCCGCCCGGCCGCAGCGCGACCGTGCCGACCGGCAGCGCGCTGACCACGTGCATGCCGAACACCGCGTCCGGCTTGAAGTCCTTGAACACGCCGTCCTTGACCATCAGCGGCGCACCGCCCTCCTCGCCCGCCGGCGCGCCCTCCTCGGCCGGCTGGAAGATGAACATGACCTCGCCCGGCAGGTCCTTGCGCACTTTCGCCATCGCCGCGGCGATGCCGAGCGTCATCGCCGTGTGCGCATCGTGCCCGCAGGCATGCATCACGCCGACTTCCTTGCCGAGGTACTCGCCCTTCGCCTTCGAGGCGAACGGCAGGTCGACCTCCTCGGTCACCGGCAACGCATCCATGTCGGCGCGGATCGCCAGCTTCGGTCCCGGCTTGCCGCCCTTCAGGATGCCGACCACGCCGGTGTGCGCGACGCCGGTGCGCACCTCGAAACCGAGCTTCTTCAGCTCCGCCGCGACGAGTTTGGACGTGCGCAGCTCGTGGTTGCCGAGCTCGGGATGCTGGTGCAGGTCGCGCCGCCACGCGGTGATCTGCGGCAGCAGCGGCTGGATCATCTGCGGCGACGTTTCGGCGGCCGCGGCCGTGCCGGACGTCAGGGCAATCAGCAAGGAAACGGCGATCAGGTTCTTCGACACGGGCGGCTCCGACCAGCAGAAACCGCCATGGAATCGCATCGGCGGTGCCGGCACAAGCGGTTTCGTTCGGGCGCGACCGCCCTACGTCCGGCGCCGCGAACCTACAACCCCAGCACCAGATCCTCCGCCTCGACCCGCTCCAGCCGGATGTGGTTGGCGAACAGCGAGAACGCGAGCGAGCCGGCCAGGCCGCGCGCGTGCCGCACCCACGGCGGCAGCCAGCGCGGTGGCGCGATTGTGCCGTCGTCGAAGTACGGCTCCAGCGCGAGCACGTCGTGCAGTGCGAGCTTGCCGGCGAAGAGATTCCGGCACAGCCCCAGGCGCTGGTTCTTCAGCGCCCAGCGGAAGAACGTGTGCACCGACAGCAGGCCATGCAGGTAGACCGCGTCCTTCGTGAACGCGGCGCCGCCGGTCACCGGTGCGCCGCGGAACACGCGCTGCGCCGAGGCGAAGCTGTCGGTCTCGCTCTGCCCGGCGGCGATGAAGAAGCGGAACACCTCGATGAAGTCGGCGCCGTTGATCGCCATGTCGATCGCGAGGATGCGCAAGCTGATGCGCTTCATGCGCGAAATATCGATCGAACCGGACATCAGCTCGGCAAACACCGCCAGCCCTTCCTGTGTCGCGGTGGTGCGCGGCGAGGCGCGCGCGAGCGACTTCAGTTGCGGCTGCGCGCGCCCGTTCAGCGCGGTCAGCGAATGCACGAACGCCTCGTGCGCGAGCAGCTGGTGGCGGTCGTAGTCGGAGAAGTACGTCGCCGAGCGCAGGCGGATGCGCGTCGCGCCGGCGGCGGCCTTGGCGATCAGGTCCGCATCGGTCTCGACCTTGATCACACCGGCGCCGAAGAACGCATCGAGCTCGACCTGCAAGTCGTCGCGCAGCGTGTCGGCGGTGATCTCGGCCGCGGCCTCGTCGCGCAGCCCGCCGTTGTGGAACTCGTCGGCGATCGCGATGAAATGCCGCGCGGCGTCGAGGTTGGTCAGGCTTCCGCCCGGCACCCGATCGCCGGGACGGCCGTACAGGCGCGCCGAGTGCGCGGTCACCGCCGGCGTGCCGGCCGCCTCGAGCAGCTCCGCCGCGATCCGCCACGACTCCGCCGTGCGCCGGATGTAGTCGCCGAGCGGATGCGCCGGATCCGCCGCGCGCGCGATGTCGTCGAGCGCCGCGCGCATCGCCGAGAGGTCAGTGCGCGGATAGTCGACCTGCGGCAGCTTCAGCCGACCGACCCGCCACGCCGCGATGAAGTCGAACTCGACCGACGTCGGCCAGCTGATCGTGCCGAGCACGCCGATGCCGCGCGTCGCCTCGACCAGGCGCCGGTCGAGGTCGGTGTGGTGCGTGATCGGGTCGGGAGCGGGCATGCGGTGTCGCGAAAGGGCGATGCGGGGACGATAGCAGAGCAGGCCGGCCGTGCTTGCGGGGCGCACCGGCACCTTGATCTAGTACGGTGACTGGGTAGGATCATCCTCGCTCAAGACAAATATCAGCTATCGGCGACATTGATCGCGAAATCCATCTCACGCTTCGCACAAAGGCGCGGTGCGGGGAGCTTGCGCATTGTTGACAGACGCAGCCAAAATGATGACCTTGCTTCGACCTGCTTTTAACAAGCCCCCATTGCCTCCGTCCTCCTTTCCGGGCAGGCTCGCATAGCACGTGTCGGTCACTCTGGCTGACTTCCCGGCTCCCCTGTGGAGCCGCGTCATAACGTAAGGGGTCTGCGTCTTGATTGTCTGGCCACTTTGCCTGTTTGCCAGGCACGGGCGCTTGACTGCGCCACTTGTCGCTGCACTGCTGATGGCCGCCGGGCATTCACCCGCGCGTGCGCATTCCTACGAAATTGGCGGTCCGTTCCTGATTGCTGGGGAAACCGGCGACAACGCCGTCGTCTCAGGTGACTTCAACGGCGATCGGCGTACGGACCTGGCTTTTTGCCAAGGCGGGAAGAACGTCATCATCCTGACCCAGGGGCACGACGGCTCGTTCGATCGCCATTTCGACGCCTCGGTATGGTCCCCGCTGCTTCCTGGCTGGTCCGTCTACGATTGTCGAATGAATATTGCGGATCTGAATGCCGATGGGATCGACGACATAATCCTCACCCACTCGCTGGGGATCACCTCGTTGATATCAAATGGTGCCGGCGGATTCGACCGTTCTGAAATCGACGTAGGCGTGCAGGTCAGCGGAGACATGCTCAAGGCCAGTGCCTTGATCGACGTCGACGAAGATGGAGATCTGGATCTGGTCGTGTACAGCAAGGACGGACGCCTGAGGTACTGGCCGAACGATGGATCCGGCCACTTGGGTACGGAAAAGCTCCTGCTGCAAATCGACGTAGGTTACGGCGGATTGCGCGGCATGGCGGTTGGCGACTTCGACTCGGACGGGCGCATCGATATCGTGTTTCCAGTTCACCGCTATTTCCCCGAAGAAATTTCTCTGCTGCGCCTTTTTCGCAACGTCGGCGGTGGCGCGTTCGTCGAACTGGCTCCCATCACGTTTCCTGCGGGAGCCGCCATTGATAACGCTGCCATCGGCGACGTCAATGGTGATGGAAGAAACGATATCGTCGTCACGCACAAGGCGAACAATCCCGCTGCGGCGGTCGTCGTCCTGCTTCAGGGGAATGACGGAACGTTTGGGGACTTCCAAGCTTATGCCACCGCCGATCTGCCTGCTTCGATCCTGATCGTGGATATCGATGGAGACGGCCTGAACGATGTCGTGATCAACCACCCCGGCTGGATGAGGGTGACGACCTATCTGCAAGGCCCGACGTATCTCGAGTTGCAGCCATCTGCCCACTGGGTGGGGAGCAACCTCAATACTGGTCAGGTGATGGCAGCCGGCGACTTCAATTCGGACGGCTGCACCGATATCGTCGTGGCCACAGGCGGCGCCGCCTACTACCTGCTGTACGGCACCTCATGCCACCAGCGCCACTCTGCGCGTCCCACGCCGGAAATCCTCCGACAGGGCGAGCGCCTGCGCCGCACGAACATCGGTGTCCCTTCAGGCGCCGGTGTCGCCCGTTAGAGCAACGCTGAACACGCCCTTCGACGTCTTGGACTCCCGCTTTCCCGGGAATGACGACTTCTTCAGAGGGTTCTGTCGAGCACACGCCTCGATCGGCGTATTCCCCGCGCTTCACACTGGTCCGGCCCTTCCAGAATGGCGACAGCAGCACGTCCACCTCACCGCCGCCCGTACTTCTCCCCCAGCCGCTTGCCGAGCGTCTTGGTCAGCACGCGTTCCTCGCCCTTGCGGCGCAGGCGCGCTTCGAGCGTCTCGGCGGCGGCGCCGAGTTCGTCGCGCAGCTTCAGGTAATTGCGCCAGCGCGCCGGGTCGAGGCGGCCGTCGGCGAGCGCGGCCTGCACCGCGCAGCCCGGTTCGTTGCCGTGCGCGCAGTCGCCGAAGCGGCAGGATTGGGCGAGCTCCTCGATGTCGGCGAACTGGCCCTCGTCGAGCTCTTCCTCGCCGGTCAGCTTCAGCTCGCGCATGCCGGGCGTGTCGATCAGGCAGCCGCCGCTCGGCAGCGCGATCAGCGCGCGGTGCGTGGTGGTGTGGCGGCCGCGGCTGTCGTGTTCGCGCACCGCGGCGGTCGCCATGCGCGCCTCGCCGAGCAGCGTGTTGGTCAGGGTCGACTTGCCAACGCCGGACGAGCCGACCAGCACGACGGTGTGGCCGGGGCCGAGCCACGGCTGCAGCGCGGCGACGCTGTCGGCCGACTTCGCGTTGACCGCGAACATCGCGATCGCCGGGATGCGCGCGCGCAGCGCGGCGAGCGCGGCCTCGACGTCATCGGTGCGGTCGGCCTTGGTCAGCACCAGCACCGGCGTCGCGCCGCTGGCCTGGATCAGCAGCAGGTAGCGCTCGATGCGCGCCGGGTTGAAGTCGTGGTCGAGGCCGTTCAGCACGAACACCGCGTCGACGTTGGCGGCGATGATCTGGCGCTGGTGGCTCTCGCCGGCGGCGCCGCGCTTGAGCTCGGTGCGGCGCGGCAGGATGCGCTCGATCGTCGGCGGCGCGCCCGGCGCGACCAGCACGAAGTCGCCGACCGCCGGGCGCGCGGTCGGCTCGAGGCTGCGCTTGAGGAAGTGCGCGGCCGGCTGCGCGTTGAACACGCGCGTGCCGTCGTGCAGTTCATAGCCGGCGCGGTGCTGCGCGACCACGCGCGCAATGGCCCAGTGGGGCGGCGCGTCGGCCGGCAGCGGGGTCGTGCGCCAGCCGATGCGGGCGAGGTCGAGTTCGGAGTCGGAGGTCGTCGGCATCGGTCCGGATTGTAGGCGAGCTTTGCGGCGGCAGCGCCTGCGACGGAGCGTCCGGCATGGTCGCGGCGACGTGCGCGCTGCTAGCATCGCGCGGACACGGGCAACGGGAAGGACGATGGGGAATCAGCCGGTGGCGGTCAGCAGCCGCCTGGCGCAGGTGCGCTACGACATCCGCGGTCCGTTGAACCGGCGCGCGTACGAGCTGGAGGCGGCAGGCCGTTCGATCCTGCGCCTGAACATCGGCAACCCCGGCGCGTTCGGTTTCCAGGTGCCGCCCCACCTGCGCGAGGCGGTCGCGGCGGCGCTGCCGCGCAGCGAGGCGTACTGCCACCAGCAGGGCCTGCCCGAGGCGCGCGAGGCGGTCGCCGCGCTGCATCGGCGCCAGGGCGCCGATGCCGACGCCGCGCGCGTGTTCGTCGGCAACGGCGTCAGCGAGCTGATCGACCTCAGCCTGCGCGCGCTGCTCGAGCCGGGCGACGAGGTGCTGGTCCCGGCGCCGGACTATCCGCTGTGGAGCGCGGCGACGCGGCTCAACGGCGGCGTGCCGGTCCACTACGACTGCCCGCCGGAGCGCGCGCACCTGCCCGATCCGGACGCGCTCGCCGCGCTGGTCACGCCACGCACGCGGGCGCTGGTCGTGATCAACCCGAACAACCCGACCGGCGCGGTCTACCCGCGCGAGCTGCTCGATGCGCTGGTCAGCCTCGCCGCGCGCCACGGCCTGGTGCTGCTGGCCGACGAGATCTACGACCGCGTGCTGTACGACGATGCCGCCTTTACGCCGCTGGCGCCGCGTGCCGGCGAGGTGCCGTGCCTATCCTACGGCGGCCTGTCGAAGGTGCATCTGGCCTGCGGCTACCGCGTCGGCTGGCTGTCGCTGACCGGCGCGGCGGGGCGCCTCGACGACCTGCGCCACGCGCTCGACCTGCTGGCAAGCCTGCGCCTGTGCAGCAACGTGACGGCGCAGTGGGCGGTGCGCCCGGCGCTGGAAGGCCCCGATGCGATCGCCGCGCTGACCGGCCCCGGCGGCCGCCTGCACGCCGCGCGCGCGGCGGTCGTCGATGCGGTCGCGCGCAGCGAGTTCCTCACCCTGGTGCCGCCGCAAGGCGCGCTGTATGCGTTTCCCGGCGTCGATCCGGCGCGCCTGCCGGCTTTCGACGATGCCGCGTTCGCGCTCGAGCTGCTCGAGCAGGAGCAGGTCCTGCTCCTGCCCGGCTCGAGCTTCAACATCGCCGCAAACAACCACTTCCGCGTCACCCTGCTGCCGGAGGCGGCCGTGCTGGCCGACGCGTTCGCGCGCATCGAGCGCACGCTGGCGCGCCAGGCCGACGCCGGCGCGGCGCGGCGTGTGGCCTGAGACGCGGCCCGCCTTCCCACACCGGACCCATCCGCATGACGACTGCCGCCTTCCTCGCCCTCGGCGACTCCTACACGATTGGCGAAGGTGTCGACGCCGACGAGCGCTGGCCGGCGCAACTGGCGCGCCGCCTGCGCGCGCGCGGCGTGGCGATCGACGATCCGCAGGTGATCGCGACCACCGGCTGGACCACCGACGAGCTGGCCGCGGCCATGGATGCCGCCACGTTCGCGCCGCCCTACGCGCTGGTCACGCTGCTGATCGGCGTCAACAACCAGTACCGCGGCCGCGAGCTGGCCAACTACCGCATCGAGTTTGGCGCGCTCTTGGCGCGCGCGATCGCGCTGGCCGGCGGCGACGCGCGCCGCGTCGTGGTCGTGTCGATCCCGGATTGGGGCGTCACGCGCTTCGCCCGCGCTCAAGGTCGCGATGCGCCCCGGATCGCCGCGGAAATCGATGCGTTCAACGACGTTGCGCGCGAGGTCGCCACCGCGAGTGGCGCGGCGTTCGTCGACGTCACGGCCAAGTCGCGTGACGCCGGCGACGCCGACGCGATGCTGGTCGGCGACGGCCTGCATCCGTCCGCGGCACAATACGCGCGCTGGACCGACCTGATCCTGCCGGCGGCCGAACAGGCACTCGCCGGCTGAGGCGGGACGCCGCGCCTACCGCGGCGCGCGGCCCGGCGTCCGCCGCCACGGTCGCAGGCCGACCCGGAACTGCGTCACGAAAACTTTCCGGTTTGGAAATTTCTTAACGAGGCCCGAACAATCCGTTTGCTACGGTTCGCCCCGGTTCGGTCGCCACGTCTCCCCGGCGGCCTTCGTCCAACCCGCCGAGGAGCGATCACGATGCCATCGATGCGAATCAGGGCCTGGTTCTTGCTCGCACTCGTTGCATCCAGCAGTTCCACCGCGCTGGCCGACCCTGCGGCTCCCGCGCTGACGCTGTGGCAGCTCGAGGCCACGCCGGAAGCGGTATCGGCGGCACCTGCCTCGCCCCTGGCGATGGCGACCGACGTTCCGGCGATCCTCGACGCCGACCTCGCCGACGCGCTCGCCGCCGCCGCTGCCGACGCGCCGGCCGCCGCCGAGACGGCACCGGCCGAGGCGCCGGCCCACCGCTCGCTACGCCAGGTGCTGGCCGACTTCGCGGTGACGCTGCGCGACATCCGCTACCGCCGCGGCGGACGCGAACCGACCACCGGCTTCGACTGCAGCGGCTTCGTGCGCTACGTGTTCCGCCACAGCGTCGGCCAGGACCTGCCCACCGATTCGGCCAGCCAGTTCCAGGCCGGCGCCAAGATCGCGCGCGGCGAGATGAAGACCGGCGACCTGGTGTTCTTCCGCACGCGCGGCAAGCGCGTCTCGCACGTCGGCATCTACCTCGACAACGGCCGCTTCATCCATGCGCCGTCGGCCGGCAAGCGCGTCAGCATCAACAGCCTCGACGAGACCTACTGGGCCAAGCGCTTCGCCGGCGCCAAGCGCCCGGACGGCCTGTCCTGAGCCGCCTTGCGGCGGCACGCCGACCTTTGAATCCGCGCCCGCGCCCCTAGATCGGAACGTCCGTTCCGATGGAGTCCTGCGCCATGGGCAAGCGCCCGCTCGGCCGTTCCGGCCTCGATATCGCCCCGCTCGCGCTGGGCGGCAATGTGTTCGGCTGGAGCGCCGACGCCGCGACCTCGTTCCAGGTGCTCGACGCGTTCGTCGACGCCGGCCTCAACCTGATCGACACCGCCGACGTCTACCCGGCCTGGGCGCCGGGCAACCGCGGCGGCGAGTCGGAGACGATCATCGGCGACTGGCTCGCGCAAGGCGGCCGGCGCGACCGCGTCGTGATCGCGACCAAGGTCGGCAAGTGGGCGCCGCACCGTGGCCTCGCGCCGGCGACGATCCAGGCCGCGGCCGAGGAGTCGCTGCGGCGCCTGCGCGTCGACACGATCGACCTGTACTTCGCGCACGAGGACGATCCGTCGGTGCCGCTGGCCGACACGCTCGGCGCGTTCGCGCGCCTGATCGAGCAGGGCAAGGTGCGCGCAATCGGCGCCTCGAACTACGGCGCCGCGCGCCTGGCCGAGGCGCTGGCGGTCAGCGCGGAGCACGGCCTGCCGCGCTACGAGGTGGTGCAGCCGGAGTACCACCTGCTCGCGCGCAAGGCCTACGAGAGCGAACTCGAACCGCTGGTCCGCCGCGAACAGCTCGGCGTGGTCAGCTACTACGCGCTGGCCAGCGGCTTTTTGACCGGCAAGTACCGCAGCGAGGCCGACCTCGGCAAGAGCACGGCGCGCGCCGCGGCGGTGCGCAAGTACCTCAACGGCCACGGCCTGCGCGTGCTCGCCACGCTCGACGACGTCGCGCAGCGCCACGCGGCGACGCCGGCGCAGGTCGCGCTGGCGTGGCTGATCGCGCGTCCCGGCCTCAGCGCGCCGATCGCGAGCGCGACCAGCGTCGCACAGGTCGAGGAACTGGCCGGCGCGACCAGGCTGCGCCTCGACGCGGCCGACATCGAGCGGCTCGACGCGGCCAGCGCGTAATCCGTAGCCCGGGTAAGGCCCGCCGGCCGCACCCGGGAAGTGTCTCGCGCACGGCCCCGGGTGCGCTTCGCTTACCCGGGCTACGCTGCTGCGCTCGAACCTACCCCTTGCGCCCGACGAAGCGGTAGTACGGCACGCGCGCCAGCGGCAGGTATGGCACCGGCGCGCGCGCCTCGACCACGACGTGGTCGGGCAGCAGCGCGCGCAGCGTGGGCAGGTGCGCGGCATTCAGGCGCACGCCGTCGTGCGCGAACCAGGCCGGCCAGAAGCGGCGCGTCAGCGGCCCATGCCGGGCACCCTCGTTGGCCTGCGGCGGCGGCGGCGAGACGTAGAAGTCGACCACGCCGAGCACACCGCCGGGCCTCAGCATCGCGATCGCATTGGCGAGCGCGCCGCGCCAGTCCGGGATCATCGTCAGCGCATACGACAGGATCACCGCATCGACCGGTTGCGAGGGCTGCCAGCTCGTCGCATCGGCCTCGACCGCGTGCAGCTGCGGGATCCGCCGCGCGCGTTCGCGCGCCTGCGCCAGCAGCGGCGCGCACAGGTCGACGATCGTCAGCGATTCGATCTGCGCCAGGCGCGCGCCGAAGAACTCCGCGTTGCGGCCGGTGCCGCCGCCGAGTTCGACCACGTGCGCGCGCGGCGGCAGCGGCAGGTCCGCGACCAGTTCGGCGCGGCCGGCCAGCAGCCGTTCGCGGAAACGGTCGTACTGCCCCGACTGCGGACCGTAGAACGCGGCCAATGCCTGCGCGTGCGAGCTGCCGCGCGGCATGCCGCGCAGCAGCCGCGCGAGCACGGCGGCGTCGCCCCTGAGCGCCTCAAGCCGGGACATCGGCGATCACGAAGCCGGCGTAGGTGTGCACGCGGTCGTGCGGCTGCAGCGCGTCGGCTTCGGCGTCCATGAAGCGGAACGCGTCGCGCAGGCGCACCTGCTGCGGCCCGAGCCGGATCGCGTCGAGCCAGGCCGGGCGCGCGTGCGCGCTGCGCAGCAGGATGCGCGCGCCGGGCGCGGCGCGCTGGCGGATCGCCTCCCACTCCTCGACCAGCGCGGCCGGGTGGTACGTGCTCATCCAGTCCATGTGGTCGAGCAGCACGAAGCGCGAGATCGCCGCCTCGTGCGCGCGCAGGAACTCGGTGACCGTGGTCGTGTGCAGGTGGATGCGCTCGACCAGGCCGGCCTTGAGGCGCGCGAAGTTCGCTTCCTTGAGGTATTCCGGGCAGCAGTCGCGGCGGTAGCGGCCGGTCATGTAGACGTGCCAGAAGTAGTTGTCGGCCAATGGCAGCTGGCGGAACACGTACTGCACCGCGCCGCGGATGAAGCCGGACACGCCCTCGTCGTGCTGCGCCTCGACCAGCTTGCGCTGCGGGTACGGCACGCCGAGCAGGCTCATCACGAACTGGCGCGAGATGACCCAATTGACCGGCTTGCTCCACAGCTGCGGCGCGACGCGCGTGTCGTAGATCGCCTGCTGCTCGGCCACGTCGCGCGCGTCGAACAGGTCGGCCATCGCCGCGCGCAACTTCGGCCGCGCCGCGAAGTACGCACGCACGCCGCGCGCGACCAGCCCGGACAGGCCGTGGAAATAGAAGCTGCCGCGGCGGCTGCTGAACCAGTGCGCGCGTTTGTCCCACCAGCCCTGCGCGAACGGCGACAGCTGCGCGCGCAGGTGCTGGCGGTAGAGGTCGGCGAAGCCGGCGTGGAAGCCTTCGCCGAAGATCGCGAAGTAGTCGTCGAACGCGAGCGTGCGGATGCCGGCGATCTTCAGTTCCAGCAGCGCGTTCTGGCGCGGGTTCGCATCCACCGCATGCACCGCGCGCGGCGCCTCGAGCGCATAGTCGAGCGCGTTGCAGCCGGCGCTGGTGATGACCAATACGCTGTCGTCGGCTCCGAGCGCGAGCGCGCGGCGATCGACCGCCGGGTCTTCCCAGCAGGTGTTGTAGACCAGGCTGCGCGAGTAGATCGCGTCGAAGATCTTCTGGTCGAGCTTGTCGCGCAGGGTCGGAGTCGACATCGGATGGGTCGCAGCGGTCGGGACGCGCGCACGCTAGCCAGCCGATGTGACAGTCCTGTGTTGCCCGCGCCGGCCGGCGCTGTCATCACCGCGCAACGCCGGCGCAACGCGGCGGCGAAGGAAGCGCTCCACGCTGTGCCGGGTTTTCCAGCGGGAATGCGTGATGAGGCGACTGTCGTTCCGCAGCGTGTTCGTGTCCGACGTGCACCTGGGCCTGGCCGACTGCCAGGCCGACTACCTGCTCGACTTCCTGCGCTCGATGCAGTGCGAGCGGCTGTACCTCGTCGGCGACATCGTCGACCTCGAGAACATGGCGCGGCGGCCGTATTGGCACGCCAGCCACGGCGCAGTCGTCGCCGAGGTGCTCGCGCTGGCCGCGCGCGGCACGCGCGTGACCTACATCCCCGGCAACCACGACGCCGCGCTGCGCCAGCTGGCCGGCCAGCGCATCGCCGGCATCGAGTTCGCGCTGGACGCGGTGCACGTCGGCGCGGACGGCCGCCGCTACCGCGTCAGCCACGGCGACGAGTACGACAGCGCCACGGCCGTGCCGGCGTGGCTGCTGCGGCTCGGCGACGCGCTGCAGGCCTTCGTCTGCGCCATGAACCGCCGCTGCAACCGCCTGCTGCGCCTGTGCGGGCTGCACTACCGGCCGCTGTCGGTCGGCCTGAAGTCGCGCCTGCGCGCCGCGGTGCGCTACATCGACGCGTTCGCCGCACGCGTCGCCGCGCGCGCCCGCGCAGACGGCTACGACGGCCACATCTGCGGCCACATCCACTACGCGCAGCTGTACGAGCGCGACGGCGTGCTCTACCTCAACGACGGCGACTGGGTCGAGCACTGCACCGCGCTGGTCGAGCACCACGACGGCGCGCTCGAACTGCTGCACTGGAGCGAGCGGCGCCACACGCTGGCGCGCTGCGCGGCGGAAGCAGCCGCGCCGGCGGTGCTGCCGGCGGCGGCCTGAACCGCTGCCTCAGAGCGGCAGCGGCTCGTACACGTACACCGCCACGGTGCCGGTCGCGGTGCCGCCGCGGCCGTCGGAAACGGTGTATTCGAAGTAGTCCTGGCCAAACCAGCCGTGGTTGGACTGGTAGTGCACGGTGCCGTCCGGGTTGATGCTGACCGTGTTGATCGGGATCGGGCCGGTGTGCTCGACCGCGATCACGGTCAACGCGTCGCCGTCCGGGTCGGAAGCGGCCTGCAGCACCGGGATGTCGATGCCGGCGCCCTTCAGCACGCGCACCGACAACGGTCCGGCGACCGGCGGCAGGTTCGGCGCGACGACGGTGACGTGCACGGTCGCGCTCGCGCTGCCGCCGCGGCCGTCGCTGATCGTGTAGGTGAAGCTGTCCGGGCCGAGGTAGTCCGGCGCCGGCGTGTACAGCACGTTCTGCCCACCGATTACCGCGCTGCCGTGCGCCGGCGCCGACACCGCGGTCACGCTGAGCGCATCGCCGTCCGGATCGCTGTCGTTGGCCAGCACCGGGATCGACTGGTCGACCGCGTTGCGGTTCACCGTCGCGGTGTCGTCGTTGGCGACCGGCGGGTGGTTCAGGTACTGCTTCGGGCCGAGCGTGGTCGTGCTGCTCGCGCGCTCGAAGCGGTACACGTCGACCGTGCGCTTGTGCTCGGCCGGGTTGCGCAGCGCGCGCTCGATCCACGCCGGCGGCGCCTTGACCGGCTCCTTGACCCATTCCATCACCGGCGCCGGTGCCGGCGCGGGCGGCGGCGGCGTCACGGTTTCCTCGATGGTCAGGAACTCGATGTCGACGCGGCGGTTCTTCTGGCGGTTGGCCGGCGTGTCGTTCGGGAAGCGCGGGTTGAGCTTGCCCTCGCCGCGCACGTCGATCTGTGCGGCGTCGATGCCGTGCTCGACCAGGTAGCGCCGGGCGGCCTCGGCGCGGCGCTCGGACAGCTTCTGGTTGTAGGCGACCGAGCCGATCGCGTCGGTGTGGCCGACGATGGCGACGCGGCTGACGCGGCTGGCGGAGCTGAGCCTGGCGATCAGCGCATCGAGCGCGGCGACCGCGTCCGGGCGCAGGTCGTGGCGGTCGAAGCCGAAGAACGCGTCGCCGTCGAGGCGCACCTCGTTGCGCACGACCTGCGGCTCGGCCGGCACCGGCGCGGCTTCCGGCGCCGGGCGCGCGACCTCGACCAGGCGGTACGGCTCGCGCGGCCGGTAGTTCTGGCCGATGTCGTAGCGCAGCAGCAGCCAGGCGCGCGTGTCGTCCTTGTCGACTTCGAACTCGCCACGCTTGCGCAGCGCCTCGCCGAACAGCGACACGCTGAAGCCGGTGTTGGCGATGTACTTGTCGAACCCGAGCGAGGCGGTCCACTGCTCGGCGCCGTACCTGCCGCGTTCGTAGTCGAGGCCGCCGCGCAGGCGCAGCAGCGGCGCGTCGAAGTAGCGGCCGAAGCGCACGCCGACGCCGTTGTCGTAAGGATGCTCGAACAGCCGCGTCAGCGTGTCGATCGTCTGCGTCTGCGTGTAGGCGCCGTTCGCGTCGCTGCCATTGAGCTGCGTGACGTCGGTGGTCAGCGTCGTCGTGACCAGCCGCTCGCCGCTGGTCGCGTGCATCAGGTAGCCATCGAGCGAGAGATCGTCCTTCTCCCAGCCCAGGCCGAGCGAGAGCTTGCGGTCCTTCCACAGGCTCTGGTCGAACGCACCGAACGCCTTCAGCACGCTGGCCTGCTCGGGATGCTCGATCGCATCGGCGGCGCTGCCGCGCAGCCAGTGGTAACCGAGCTGCGCGCCGCCGGCGCCGCCCTGGCCGAGCCAGAGCTGGCCGACCCAGGCGTGCTCGTCGGTCTTGCCGAGGATGCCGAGCAGCTCGCCGAGCACGTCGCCGTGCTCGGTGATGCCGAGCGAGACGCGCGCGTTCGCGCCGACGTAGGTGAGCGGGACCGTCGCCTCGGCCGGCGGTGGCGGATCGGCGTGGATGAGGCCACTGGACGACAACACGAAGCCGATCGCGATCGGCAGCAACTTGCGGCGAGCCATGATGTTCTCCCGAGCGTTTGCGCTCATCCATGCGGCCGGCGCGGCGCCCACGGCCGCACACGCGGCCGCGGCCCGGCGTGCGCCGGCACCTGGTTCCAGACGGGATTCCCCTTGCGGCGCGGATTATCGCCCACAAGTCCGTGCCGACAAAACGCGCGCCCGCACGGGGCGTATCATTCCCGATCCCCTTTCCGGAAGACTCCCATGTCCCTCGCCCCCGCCACCCGCGCCCGCATCGAGGCGCTGCTCGCCGAGCATCGCGTCGTCCTGTTCATGAAGGGCACGCGCCACGCGCCGCAGTGCGGCTTCTCCGCCGCGGCGGCGGACCGGCTGAACGCGCTGCTCGACGACTACGCCTCGGTCGACGTGCTCGCCGACGAGGAGATCCGCGCCGGCATCAAGGAATTCGGCAACTGGCCGACGATCCCGCAGCTGTACGTCGGCGGCGAGCTGGTCGGCGGCGCCGACATCGTGCAGGCGATGTTCGATTCGGGCGAGCTGCACCAGGTGCTCGGCGTGACCGCGCCGGACCGCACGCCGCCGGACCTGACGATCTCCGACGCGGCGGCCGCGCAGATCCGCGCCGCGCTCGCCGACGCCGGCGAGCTGAAGCTGTTCCTCGTCGTCGACGGCCGCTTCCAGCCGCAGTTCCAGCTGCGCGAGGCCGGCGCGAACGACATCGTGGTCGTCGCCAACGGCCTGGAGGTCCACTTCGACCTCGCCAGCGCGCAGCGCGCGCGCGGCGCGCGCATCGACTGGGCCAGGACGCCGCATGGCGAGGGCCTGGCGATCCAGCTGCCGCTGGCCTCGCCGGCGGTCAAGTCGATGGACGTGCACGCGCTGCGCCAGCGCCTGGCCGCCGGCGACATCACCGTGATCGACGTGCGCCCCGCCGGCGACCGCGCGCGCGCGCCGTTCGCCGGCGCCGAGGTGTTCGAACCGGAGACGCACGCGCGCCTGACCGGCCTGCCGAAGGACACGCCGCTCGCGTTCCTTTGCCACCACGGCAACTCCAGCCGCAGCGCCGCCGAGCACTTCCGCGAGCACGGCTTCACCGACGTGTGGAACATCGAAGGCGGCATCGACGCGTGGGCGCGCGAGATCGATCCGAGCGTGCCGCGCTACTGAGCCGGCCCGGTAGGAGCGGAGCGGCTTCAGCCGCGATGCTTTGAGGGCCGAGGGCCGAGAAGCTCCTGTGGGAGCGCCGGCAGGCGCGATGCTCCTGGCGAACAAAGCATCGCGGCTTCCGCCGCTCCCACCAGTCGCCTTTGCGCCGCAGCGATGGCACGATGCCGCTCCCTACCGCCCGTACCCTGCCCATGCAGTCGCTGCACGCACTGATCCGCGCCGTCCCCGATTTCCCCGCGCCCGGCGTCACGTTCCGCGACGTCACGCCGCTGCTCGCCGACGCGGCCGCGTTCGCGCGCTGCATCGAGCTGCTGGCCGAGCCGTGGCACGATGCCGGTGTGCAGGCGGTGTGCGCGATCGAGGCGCGCGGCTTCATCTTCGGCGCGGCGCTGGCGACGCACCTGAAGGCCGGCTTCGTGCCGCTGCGCAAGCCGGGCAAGCTGCCGCCACCGGTGGTGGCGATGACCTACGAGCTCGAATACGGCCGCGATGCGCTCGAGGCGCGCGCCGATGCGTTCCGCCCCGGCGAGCGCGTGCTGATCGTCGACGACGTGCTCGCCACCGGCGGCACGCTCGGCGCGGCGCGCGCGCTGGTCGAGCAGGTCGGCGCGACGCCGGTCGGCGCCAGCGTGCTGATCGAACTGGCCGCGCTGCCCGGCCGCGCGCGCTGGGGCGAGGCGCTGCCGCTGCACGCGCTGATGCGCTATTGAGCTTCGCGCCGGAGCGCCGCGGGTGCGACCGGACTGGTACGCCCCGGCTGCGCCTCGTCGCGGGCATGGCCCGCGCCTACGAGATGGATGAGGGCTCCGTAGGGTGGGACGCAGCCGCGCGTAAGGGCGGGTGAAACGCAAGCTCTCCACGGCGAGTCCCACCGGAGCGTTTCGGTGGGACTCGCGCCTTCGGCGCTGCGGCCCACCCTACGATCTGGCACGCCCCTGCAGCGCCTCGTCGCGGGCATGGCCCGCTCCTCCAGGGCAACCCCACGCGCTATTCGATGTCTTCCTCGAAGCGCAGGTGCTTGACGCTGCGGCCGTTGCGGCGCACGAGCTTGAGCGCCTCGATGCCGATCTTGATGTGCGCGTCGACGAAGCTGGCGGTGATCGCGCGGTCGCTGGCCTCGGTCTTGACGCCTTCCGGGATCATCGGCTGGTCCGACACCAGCAGCAGCGCGCCGGTCGGGATGTGGTTGGCGAAGCCGGCGGCGAACACGGTCGCCGTCTCCATGTCGATCGCCATGCTGCGCGTCTTGCGCAGGTAGTCCTTGAACGCGGCGTCGTGTTCCCACACGCGCCGGTTGGTCGTGTAGACCGTGCCGGTCCAGTAGTCGTGGCCGAGGTCGCGGATCATCGTCGACACCGCGCGCTGCAGCTGGAACGCCGGCAGCGCCGGCACTTCCGGCAGCAGGTAGTCGCCCGAGGTGCCCTCGCCGCGGATCGCCGCGATCGGCAGCACCAGGTCGCCGAGCGCGTTCTTCTTCTTCAGGCCGCCGCACTTGCCGAGGAACAGGCAGGCCTTCGGCGCGATCGCGCCGAGCAGGTCCATCACGGTCGCCGCGTTCGGGCTGCCCATGCCGAAGTTGATCATCGTGATGCCGTCGGCGGTCGCGTTCGGCATCGGCCGGTCGCGGCCCTGCACCGGTACGCCGTGCCATTGCGCGAACACGTCGACGTAATGGCCGAAATTGGTCAGCAGCACGTGCTGGCCGAAGTCCTCGAGGGGCGTGCCGGTATAGCGCGGCAGCCAGTTCGCAACGATCTCGTTCTTGTTCTTCATGGCTGGCGATTTTCGCACACGCGGCAGCGCGCCGGTGGCGCACGCCGCATAATCCAGCCTCCGCCGCACGAGGACACGCCATGCTGCTGACGTTGCTGCTCGCCCTGCTGGTCCTGCTCGCGCTCGCATTCCGCGGCCTCGGCTTCCTCGCCTGGGTCGCCGCGGCCGGCGTCTGGCTGCTTGGCTGGCGCTTGGCCGGCATCGACTCGCCGGCGCTGTTCCAGGCCAGCGCGCTCGTGCTGGTCGCGCTGGCGCTGCTGTTCGGCCTGCCGCTGCTGCGCCGACACTTGGTGTCGCGCTTCGTGATGCCGGCGTTCGCGAAGGTGCTGCCGCGCCTGGGCGAAACCGAGCGCATCGCGCTCGAGGCCGGCACGGTGTGGTGGGACGGCGAGCTGTTCGGCGGCATGCCGGACTGGGACAAGCTGCTCGGCTTCCAGCCGCCGCCGCTGCGCGCCGACGAACAGGCCTTCCTCGACGGTCCGGTCGAAGAACTGTGCCGGCGCCTGGACGACTGGGCCGTGTACCAGCAGCGCGACCTGCCGCCGGAGATCTGGGACTTCATCAAGCGCGAGCGCTTCTTCGGCCTGGTCATCCCGGCCGACTACGGCGGCCACGGCTTCGGCGCGCTGGCGCATTCGCGCATCGTCACGCGCATCGCCAGCCGCTCGGTCACGGCCGCGGTGACCGTGATGGTGCCGAACTCGCTCGGCCCCGGCGAACTGCTGCTGCACTACGGCACCGCCGCGCAGAAGCAGCGCTGGCTCGGCCCGCTCGCACGCGGCGAGGAGATCCCGTGCTTCGCGCTGACCGGCCCGGAGGCCGGCTCCGACGCGGCCGCGACGCAGTCCGAGGGCATCGTCGAGGTGCGCACGATCGACGGCGTCGAGGTGCTCGGCCTGCGCCTGAGCTGGCGCAAGCGCTACATCACGCTGGCGCCGGTCGCGACGCTGATTGGCCTGGCGTTCCGCCTGAAGGACCCGCAGCGGCTGCTCGGCGAGCAGGAGGACCGCGGCATCACCTGCGCGCTGGTGCCGCGCGCGACGCCGGGCGTGGAGATCGGCCTGCGCCACGACCCGATGGGCGTGCCGTTCATGAACGGCCCGACCGTCGGCACCGACGTGTGGGTGCCGCTCGACGAGGCCGTGATCGGCGGGCGCGCCGGCATCGGCGAGGGCTGGCGCATGCTGATGGAATCCCTCGCCGCCGGCCGCTCGATCTCGCTGCCGGCGCTCAGCGTCGGCGCGGCGCAGATGGCCACGCGCATCTGCGGCGCGTATGCGACCGTGCGCGAGCAGTTCGACACGCCGATCGGCCGCTTCGAGGGCATCGAGGAGCCGCTCGCGCGCATCGCCGGCCTGACCTACCTGATGACCGCCACGCGCACGCTGACCTGCGGCGCGCTCGACGCCGGCGAGAAGCCGGCCGTGCCGGGCAACATCTGCAAGGCCTACCTGACCGAGGCGATGCGCCAGGTCGTCACCGACGCGATGGACATCCGCGCCGGCAGCGCGATCCAGCGCGGCCCGCGCAACACGCTCGCGCGCGCCTGGGACGCGGTGCCGATCGGCATCACGGTCGAGGGCGCGAACATCCTGACGCGCTCGATGATCATCTACGGCCAGGGCGCGATCCGCTGCCATCCGTTCGTGCACCGGGAGATCGACGCGGTCGCGCGCAAGGACCTGAAGGCGTTCGACGTCGCGATCTTCGGCCACGTCAACTTCCTGTTCACGCGCACCGTGCGCGCGGCGCTGCTCGCGCTGACCGGCTCGCGCCTGGCCGCCGCGCCGCGCACCGCCGACACCGCGCGCTACTACCAGCACCTGTCGCGCTTCTCGGCCGCGTTCGCGATCGTCTCGGATCTGGCGATGGGCACGCTCGGCGGCTCGCTGAAGCGGCGCGAGAAGATATCCGGGCGACTGGCCGATGCGCTCGCCTGGCTGTACCTGGCCAGCGCCGCGCTCAAGCGCTACCACGACGAGCCGAAGACCGCGCCGAACTTCGCGCTGGTGCGCTGGAGCGTGGAGCTGTGCCTGTACCGCATCCAGGAGGCGCTGCGCGGCGTGATCGAGAATCTGCCGGTGCGGCCGGTGGCCTGGTGGCTGACGCTGCGCGTGTTCCCGCTCGGCGCGCGCTTCCGCCCGCCGTCCGACCGGCTCGGCAGCGCGGTCGCGCGCGCGATCCTCGAGGACCGCGAGGCGCGCCGCACATTGACCGCCGACGTGTTCGTGCCGCCGCCGGACGAACCCGGCCTCGGCCACCTCGAAGCAGCGCTCGACAAGGCCGTGCGCGCGCTGCCGATCGAAACCAAGCTGCGCGACGCGGTGCGCGCCGGCACGCTCGACCGCGCGCCCGGGCACATGCTCGACGACCTCGGCCTCGCCGCCGGCGTGATCGATCAGGCCGAGTACGAGCTGCTCAACGAAGCGCGCGAGGCACGCGACGAGGTCATCGCGGTCGATGCGTTCGAGCCGGAGACGTACAAGACGCTGCACTGACGCAACGACGGCGTGCCGGACGCTGTCGTTGATCCGCGTCCCGCCCGTTCTCGAGACTAAACCGCCGCGCGGCCGGAATGCATCGTGACGACGTTGCGGCCATTCGCCTTGGAGCGGTACAGCGCCGCATCGGCGCGCTCGACCAGCATCTCCGGCGTGGCGACCTCGGCATCGAGCGCGGCGACGCCGATGCTGACGGTCAGGCTGATGCGCGTGCCCGACACCAGCAGCGGCATGCGCTCGACGCGATGGCGGATGCGCTCGGCGATCAGCTGCGCGTTCGGCGCATCGGCGCCGGGCAGCACGACCAGGAACTCCTCGCCGCCATAGCGCCCGAGCGCGTCGCCCAGGCGCAGCTCGCCGGCGATCGGTGCGATCACCGCGCGCAGGCACTGGTCGCCGGCGCGATGACCGTAGCTGTCGTTGATGCGCTTGAAATGGTCGAGGTCGAGGAACAGCAGCGCGAGCGGCGCGCGCGCGGCGCGTGCGTGCAGGAACGCCGCGCGCAGGCGGGCGAGGATCGCGCGCCGGTTCAGCACGCCGGTCAGCGCATCGTGGTCGGCGAGCCGGTTGGCGACGTCGCGCTCGTAGCGGATCGACAGCGTGCTGTCGGCCAGGCCGAACGACAGCACCAGGCTGGCGAACGCGAACGCCGCCGGCAACGCGAACTCCAGCCACGCCGGCAGCGGCCAGTGCAGCAGCAGCTGCAGCGTGCGCACGATCACGAACAGCAGCCCGGGCACCCATGCGCCAAGGTAGTAGCCACCGCTGCGGCCACCGCGCAGCCACGCCAGCAGGCCGGCGCCGATCAACAGCGGCGCCATCAGCAGCAGCGTCAGGGCCAGCGCAACCTCGATCCACCAGCCGGGCGACAACGCCGGCAGTGCCGCACAGACGGCCCATGCCAGCAGCGGCCAGCGCAGTGCGGCGAGCACGCGATCGAGGCGCGTGGCGCCACGCGGCAGCTCGAGGAAGTGGCGCGAGAACTCGATCAGCATCAGCCCGGCCAGCGACGCGCTCAGCCATGCCGCGCGCGCGCCGAGCGGCGCGAGCAGCTTGAGCGGCCACAGCTCGTAACCGATGCCGAACGCGTAGCACTCGTACAGCACCAGCAACAGCACGCCGGCGACGAAATAGACGTAGACGCGCTCGCGCAGGGCCAGCACGAAGCTCAGCATGACCAGCACGGTGGCGAGCTGGATGGCCGGGAACAGCACGTCCAGGCGCGCCCGCACCAGGTCCGCGATGCGCGCCTGGGTCACGTCGGTCACCGTGATCGCGCGCGGCACCGCGCGCTCGGGTGCGACGTGCAGATAGATCGGCGCCTGCGCCGACAGCAGCGCCGGCAGCATGAACACCAGCGCATGGCGCGTGAAGCCGGTCGCGTCGTCGCGCTCGTACAGGCTGCGCTCGACCGGCGCATAGTCCGGCGGCAGGTACGCGCGCAAGGCCAGTCCGTGCGGATCGGCGATCGCGAGCACCGGCGGCCGGCTCGACCGCCAGTCCTCGGCCAGGTAGATGCGGTACCAGCGGCCGTGCCGCGGCGAGGGCGTGATCGCCGCATACGGCTCGGCGACGAAGTCCGCGTCCCAGGCGCCGGCGACGAGCTGCGCAGCCGCGGCATCGGGCAGGTCGCGATCGAGCCGCTCGACCACGATCGGCACGGATTGCGCCAGCGCGCCACCGGCGGCAAGCAGCAGGAGCAGCGCGAGTACGCGCCGCCAGGCTGGCAATCGCATGGATACCCGGTTCATGGTGCCTCGGCACGCAATCCGCTTGCCTAAAACACAAAGCAAAAGCCGGGCCATGTCCGGATGTGACACGCCCGTGGCGTCCCTCGCGCGCCTGCCGGCCGTGGATGCCGGGCCGTGCGCGCGAAAGCAGATATCCACAGCGCCGCCACGGGGCCCGGCACGACGCGGCGCCCATCCGCTGGACTTGACATTTCCGTGACGGATGGCCGGCAAACCGCGCTGCAATGCGGGTTCCGCGGATTGGCCAGATTCGTCGCAATCCGTGGGAAAGCACGCTCCGATGCGGCCTGCACGGCTTGCTCCACAGACTTGTCCCATGGGATATCCACAGCGGCTGTGGACAGGATACGCGCGGATTCGCGGTCCTTGCGGGCGCTTGACTTCGCTCGCGGCGACGGCGCGCGCAGCCGCATCGACCGAGGTGGCGAAGTTTGTCGCAATGCGTGCGAAAGCCTTGCGCGGTGCGGCCTGCGCGCCTCCTTCCACAGACTTGTCCCGGCGGATATCCACAGCGGCTGTGGACAGCGCGTCGCGCGACGCAGCGCACTTGACATGCGATGCGTACCAGCGTCGCATGCGGCTATGGCGAAGTTTGTCGCAATCCGCGCGAAAGCGTTGTGCCATGCGGCCTGCGCGCCTCCCTCCACAGACTTTTCCCGGCGGATATCCACAGTGGTTGTGGATAGTGCGCGGCCCGCTGGCGAAATTCGGCGCAATCCGTGCGAAAGCATTGCCGGACGCGGCCTGCGGGGCTTGCTCCACAGGCTTTTCCAGCGGCCTGTCCACATCGGCTGTGGACAACGCGGAAGAGTCCGGGCGAGCCGCCGGCGGGATGCCGCCGCAGCGTGCGGTCGCGGCGGCGCCGCTTCTACAATCGCGGCCTGCCCTTGCCCGGAGTCGCCATGCCGATCGTGCGCCTGTCCAAGACCGTGCTCGTCGCCGCCGTCGCGCTGTATGCGAGCCTGGTCGCGTTCGGCAACCTGACCGACTACGGCAGCAACTTCGCGTTCGTCGCGCACGTGCTGGCGATGGACACGGTATTCCCCGACACGACGATCCGCTGGCGCGCGCTGCACGCGCCGGCGCTGCACCACCTCGCCTACGCGCTGATCATCGCCGCCGAACTGGCGACCGCGCTGCTGTGCTGGCTCGGCGCCGCGCGGCTGTGGCGCCATCGCCGCGCCGACGCGGCGGCGTTCCAGCGCGCCAAGGCCGCCGCGATCGGCGGCCTCACGCTCGGCTTCGTGGTGTGGCAGGTCGGCTTCATGTCGATCGGCGGCGAATGGTTCGGCATGTGGATGTCGCCGCAGTGGAACGGCCTCGAGAGCGCGTTCCGCTGCTTCATGCTGATCCTCGGCGTGCTGGTGTTCGTCAGCCTGCGCGACGAGGAACTCTGACGTCGAAATGCCCCTCCGGCCCCCGACGGGACGCAACTTCGAGCCCGTAGGGTGGGCCGCAGCCGCGCAGCGGCGAAGTCCCACCGCCCGCGCGCAACGACGGTGGGACTCGCGCCTTCGGCGCTGCGGCCCACCCTACGTGCTGCGCGAGGAACAAGTGAGAGGAGTGAGAAACGAGTGGGAAGCGCGAACTCGTTTCTCACTTCTCCCACTCGTTTCTCACCTGAGCTCACGCACCGAGCGCGAACGCCGGCACCGGCGCGTGCCGTCGCTCGTGTTCGAGCAGCCAGCGCTTGATCGGCAGGCCGCCGCCGAAGCCGGTCAGCGCGCCGCTGGCGCCGATCACGCGGTGGCAGGGCACGATGATCGGCAGCGGATTGGCGCCGTTCGCCGCGCCGACCGCGCGGCTCGCGTGTGGGTCGCCGATGCGTCGCGCGAGTTCGCCGTAGCTGATCGTCTCGCCGTACGGAATCCGCACGAGTTCGTCCCAGACCTTGCACCGGAACGGCGTGCCGGTCGCGGCGAGGGCGAGATCGAACGCGCGCAGCGCACCGGCGAAGTACGCTTCCAGCTGCTCGATCGCGGCACCGAGATGGCGCCGGTCGCGCCGCCAATGCGGCTCGATGCGCGCGTCCTGGTCGGGTGCCGGGAAGTCGATGTGGCGCAGGCCGTGTTCGTCGGCGACCAGCAGCAGGCGGCCGATCGGCGTGTCGAGAAAATCGTAATCCATCGTAGTGACCTCGGAAGTCCTCAGGCGCTGCGCCACAGCAGCATGACCGCATATGCGCGCCATGGCCGCCATGCCTCGCTCAGCGTTTCGAGTTCGCGCGTGGTGAGCGTGCGGCCCTGCCCGGCCGCGCGGCGCAGGATCAGGTCCGCCGCCGGGAACGCGTCCGGCTGCGCCAGCGCGCGCAGCGCGATGTAGTGCGCGGTCCACGGGCCGATGCCGGGCAGCGCGACCAGGTCGGCCTCGAACTGCGCCAGCGGCTGGCCAGCGCGGAACGCGAGGCGACCGTCAAGCACGCCCTGCGCGAGGCCGCGGATCGTCGCCGCGCGCGCCCGCGTGATGCCTTGCGTCTCCAGCGGCGCCTCGGCGAGCTGCGCCGGCGTAGGGAACAGCGCCGAGAGGCCGACCGCGGCGCCGTCCGGGTACGGCGTGCCGTAGTTCGCCGCGACGCGCGCGGCAAGCGTGCGCGCCGCGGCGACGCTGACCTGCTGGCCGAGCACCGCGCGCACCGCCAACTCGAAGCCGTCCCACGCGCCCGGCACGCGCTGCCCCGGCCAGCGCCGCATCAGCGGCCGCAGCAGCGCGCTGCGCCGGAACGTCGCGGCGACCGCGCGCGGATCGGCATCGACGTCGAACATGCACCGGACGCGCGCGACCAGCGGCCCGAGCGCGTGGCTGCGCGGATGCTGCACGCGCAGCGCCAGCGCATCGTCGCCGGCGATCGGCGCGACCGCGAACCAGCCGGGCTCGCCGTCGATCACGATGCTGCGCCGGTAGCCGTGTACGTCGACGATTTCGACGCCGGGAATCGCGCGGCGCGCGTAGAACTCCAGCAGATGCGAAAAATCGTACGGCGCGCGATACGGCAGGCGCAGCGAGATGGAGCCGGGAATCGGGAATGGGGAATCGGGAATCGCACCAGCGGGCGCGGGCGCGGCGCTGCGCGTGCGGCGCAGTGTGCGCGGTGGCTTGCCCCAGGCCGCGACGAACGCGGCGTTGAAGCGGCGCAGGCTGGCGTAGCCGGACGCCTCGGCGATGCGCGCGACCGGCAACGCGGTCTCGTCGAGCAGCTGCTTGGCGAACAGCAGGCGCCGCGTCGCGGCGACGTCGAGCGGGCTGGCGCCGAGTTCGTCGGCGAACATGCGGCGCAGGTGGCGCTCGCCGACGCCGACGCGCGCGGCGAGCGCCGGCAGCGAACCCTCGTCGAGCGCGCCCTGCTCGATCAGGCGCAACGCGCCGGCGACCAGCTCGCTCTTCGCGCGATGCAGCGGCGATCCCGGCGCCGCTTCCGGGCGGCAGCGCAGGCACGGCCGGAAGCCGGCCGCGGCGGCCGCGGCGGCGCTGTCGTAGTAGCGTACGTTGCGCGGCTGCGGCGCCGGCGCCGGGCAGACCGGCCGGCAATAGATGCCGGTCGAGACGACGGCGGTAAAGAACAGGCCGTCGAAGCGCGCATCGCGCGTCAGGCGCGCCTGTTCGCAGACGCGGCGGTCGAGCGTGCAGGTCGGAACGGTGGCATCCATGCGCGCATGCTAACGCCGCCAGCACCGTCCGACTCGCCATTTTCGGCTGTCAATGGACCGGCTGTGGTAGTGAAAGCATCGCGACTGCCGCCGCTCCCACCGAAAGCCGCGCTGCGATATCCCTGTGGGAGCGCCGGCCGGCGCGATGCTCCTGCGCGTTCGTGGAGCAAAGCATCGCGGCTGCCGCCGCTCCCACCAAAAGCGCGCTGCGATATCCCTGTGGGAGCGCCGGCCGGCGCGATGCTCCTGCGCGATCTTGGAGCAAAGCTTCGCGGCTTCCGCCGCTCCCACCCGGCTTCCGCGTCAGCGCGACTCCGCATCCGCATCGCGCTGCGGCGGCGGCGCGACCGGCGGCACGGCCGGGTCGTCCTCGTGGCGGTCGCGGTACAGCGTCGCGCGCACCAGCGTCAGCAGCGTGATCGGCGCGGTCACGAACAGGAACGCGCCGATCAGCAGTTCATGCAGCACCGGGCGCGTTTCGAGCGCGGAGAAATACACGATCGAGCCGAGCAGGATGCTCGCCGCGCCGAGCGTGGTGCCGAGCGTGGGCGCATGCACGCGCTCGTAGAACGTCTTCAGGCGCAGCAGGCCGAACGCGCCGGTCAGCGTCAGGCCGCCGCCGAACAGCACGAGCAGCGACACCACGAGCGCCGCCCACGGCGGCAGGTCCGGCGCGCTCATTCGATCACCTCGCCGCGCATCAGGAACTTCGCCAGCGCGACCGTGCCGACGAAGCCGAACAGGCCCATCACCAGCGCGGCCTCGAAATACAGCGTGCTGCCGCTGCGGATGCCGAACGTGACCAGCAGCAGCATCGCGTCGAGGTAGGCCGCATCGAACGCGAGCACGCGGTCCTGCGCGCGCGGGCCGGTGAACAGGCGCCAGCTCGCGCAGGCCAGCGCCAGCGCCAGCATCAGTTGCGCCAGCGTCAGCGACGCGGCGAGCAGCGTCGCGCTCATTCGAAGATCTCCCGCAGCAGCGTTTCGTAACGGCCGCGGATCGTGCCGATCCACGCCGCCTCCTCGACCAGGTCGAGCACGTGGATCAGCAGCACGCCGCTGGCCGGATCGTAGTCGACCCAGATCGTGCCGGGCGTGGCCGAGATGATGCAGGCGAGCGCGGCCAGCCCGTTCGGCTCACGCAGCGCCAGCGGAATCCGCACGAAGCCGGCGCGGCGCGGCCGCGGCCGCAGCCGCAGCAACAGTCTGGCGACCGCGAAGTTCGAGCGCGTGACGTCGAGCGCGACGCGGCCGGCGAGCCGCAGCAGCGCACGTGGCCGGCGCGTGCCGGCGCGCGCATGGCCGAGCGCGGCCAGCAGCTGCGGCAGCGCAAGCGCGAGCAGCGCGCCGAGCAGCCACGCGCCGGGCGCGAGCGACTGCTGCAGCAGCAGCCACGTCAGCAACAGCGCGGCCGAGACGCGCGGGAACGGCAGCCAGCGCGTCATCGCGCCTCCGCCGCCGGCGCCAGCACGCCGCCGATGTACGCCTGCGGCGCGTGCAGCGCCTGCGCGGTCGCCCGTAGGTAGCGCAGCGCCGGACCGGCCTGCACGGTCAGCGCGACGCACAACAGCAACAACAGCGCGACCGGCGCCATCTCGATGATGCGTACGCGCGGCACGCTGCGGCCGAGCGGGATCCAGAACGTGCGCAGGCCGGCGCGCGTCAGCGCGACCAGCGCGGCGAGGCTGGACAGCAGCAGCAGCGCGAGCAGCAGCCAGGCCGTCGGCGCGATGCCGTCGGCAGCGTAGCCGTGCGGGTCGAACAGCGCATCGAGCAGCGCGAACTTGCCGATGAAGCCGGACAGCGGCGGCAGGCCGGCAATCAACAGCGCACAGGCGAGGAAGGCGAGGCCGAGGATCGCCATCGTGGCCGGGATCGCCACGCCGACCTCCTCGTCCGGCGGCGGCAGGCCCTCGTCCTCACCGAACGCCTCGCGCGTCACCGCGAGGATGTCCGCGCCGGCGTGGCGGCCGCGCTCGGCCAGCTCGACCAGCAGGAAGAACGCGCCGAGCGCGAACGTCGAGGTGGCCAGGTAATACAGCGCCGCACCGAGCGCGTTCGCGTCGGCGGTCGCGGTCACCGCCAGCAGCGTGCCCGACGACACCAGCACCGAATAGCCGGCCAGGCGTGCCAGGTCCTGCGAGGCGAGCACGCCGAGCGTGCCGTAGGCGACCGTCGCGACGCCGCCCCACAGCAGCCAGTCCGCGCCGAACAGCGCCGAGGCGCCGCTGCCGGCGCCGAACAGCAGCGGCCACAGCCGCACGATCGCGTAGATGCCGACCTTGCTCATGACCGCGAACAGCGCCGCCACCGGCGCGCTGGCGGCGGCGTAGGTCGACGGCAGCCAGAAGCCGAGCGGCCAGCACGCCGCCTTGACCAGGAACGCGATGCCGAGCAGCGCCGCACCGGCCTCGAGCAGCGGGCGCTCGGCCGGCGCGACGAGCGGGATGCGCGTGGCGAGGTCGGCCATGTTCAGCGTGCCGGTGACGCCATAGAGCAGGCTGACGCCGAGCAGGAACAGCGCGGAAGCCGCCAGGTTCACCGCGATGTAGTGCAGCCCGGCCTGCACGCGCGTGCGGCCGGAGCCATGCAGCGCGAGGCCGTACGAGGCGACCAGCAGCACCTCGAAGAACACGAACAGGTTGAACAGGTCGCCGGTCAGGAACGCGCCGTTCAGGCCCATCAGCAGGAACTGGAACAGCGGATGGAAGTGCACGCCGGCGCTGTGCCAGCGCGCCAGCGCGAACGGCAGCGCCGCGCTCGCGAGCAGCGCGGTCACCAGCAGCATCAGCGCGGCGAGGCGGTCGGCCACCAGCACGATGCCGAACGGCGCCGGCCAGTCGCCGAGCCGGTAGACGTCGACCGCACCGGTCGCGGCGCGCTCGAGCAGCAGCCAGGCGAGCGCGACGAGTCCCAGCGTGCTGGCGAGGTTCAGCACGACCTTCAGCGGGCGCCGGCGCTCGCCGAGCAGCAGCATCGCCACGCCGGCCACGAGCGGCAGCAGGATCGGCGCGACCCCGATGTGATCGAGCGCGCCGTGGTCGAGCGCGCTCATGCGTGCGGCTCCCGCCCGTCGACGTGGTCGGTGCCGGCGAGGCCGCGGCTGGCCAGCAACACGACCAGGAACAGCGCGGTCGTGGCGAAGCCGATCACGATCGCGGTGAGGACCAGCGACTGCGGCACCGGATCGGCGAGCTGCGCCGCATCGGCACCGGCGTCGAGCACCGGCGCGGCCGCGACGCTGAGCCGGCCCATCGCGAAGATGAACAGGTTGACCGCGTACGACAGCAGCGACAGGCCGACGATGACCTGGAACGTGCGCGGCCGCAGCATCAGCCAGACGCCGGAGCCGACCAGCACGCCGATCGCGAGGGCGACGAGGATCTCCATCAGGCATCCGTGGCCGGCTGCGGCGCGCGCGGCGCGCGGTGGCTGCGCACCGACTGGTGGGCGAGCGCGATCAGGATCAGCGCGGTCGCGCCGACCACCAGCGCGAACACGCCGAGGTCGAAGAACAGCGCGCTCGCCAACGGCACGCGGCCGAGGCCTGGCAGGTCGAGGTGGAACATGTGCGAAGTCAGGAACGGATGGCCCGCCAGCCACGCGCCGGCGCCGGTCAGCACGGCGAGCAGCAGGCCGAGCGCCATCCAGCGCAGCGGATGGATGCGCAGGCGCGCCTCGACCCAGCGCGTGCCGTTGGCCATGTACTGCACGATCAGCGCGATCGCGACGGTCAGGCCGGCGATGAAGCCGCCGCCGGGCAGGTCGTGGCCACGCAGGAACAGGAACAGCGCGACCGCCAGCATCGGCGGGAACGTCAGCCGCATCAGCACCGCCGGCACCAGCAGGTACTCGGCCACGCTGTCGCCGTGGCTGCGGTCCGGGCGCACCTCGTCGAACGCGTTCTGCACGCGTTGCTGCTCGGGCACCTCGATGCTTTCCGGCGCCGGGCGGAAGCGCCGCAGCAGCGCGTAGACGGTGATCGCGACGACTGCCAGCACGCTGATCTCGCCGAGCGTGTCGAAGCCGCGGAAGTCGACCAGGATCACGTTGACCACGTTGCGGCCGCCGCCGGCCGGCAGCGCCTGTTCGGTGAAGAAGCGCGCGATGCTGTCCGGCGACGGCCGCGTCATCGCCGCATACGCGAGCGCGGCGACGCCGGCGCCGGCGACGAGCGCGACCAGCAGGTCCGCGCCGCGGCGCAGCCGCGCCGGCAGCGTGGTCGACTCGTCGTCACGCGCGATGCGCTTGGGCAGCCAGCGCAGGCCGAGCAGCATCAGCACCGTCGTCACGACCTCGACCAAGAGCTGGGTCAGCGCCAGGTCCGGCGCCGAGAACCAGACGAAGGTCAGGCAGGTCGCCACGCCCGCGCCGCCCATCAGGATCAGCGCGGCCAGGCGGTGGTACTTGGCCTGCCACGCCGCGCCGAGCGCGCAGGCGCCGCCGACCAGCCAGACCAGCGCCAGCGCCGGGTCGAGTGCGGTGGCCGCGCGCGCGCCGCCGGCGAGGCCGTGGCCGGCCAACGGCAGCGCGGCGGCGAGGATCGCCGTGCCGGCCAGCGCGCGCAGCTGCGGCTGCAGCCGGCGCGTGCCGAGCAGCGTCTCCAGCGCGCGCGCCCAGCGCCACGACAGCGCGACCACGATGCGCTCGAAGATGCGCGGACCGGACAGCGCACGCAGCAGCGGCGGCCCGTTCGGCGCCGTCGCGAGGTAGCGCTGCAGCCCGATGTAGATCGCCACGCCGCCGACCAGCGCGATCACGCTCATCAGCACGGCGAGATTGAAACCATGCCAGACCGCCAGATCGTAGGCCGGCGTCGAGGCCCCGAGGATGGCGCGTACGGCGGTATCGAGGATCGATCCCAGCATCAGCGCCGGCAGGATGCCGACCAGCAGGCAGACCAGCACGAGGAGCTCGACCGGAAAACGCATCCAGCGCGGCGGCTCGTGCGGCGTGCGCGGAAGGTCCGTCGGCGGCGGGCCGAAGAACGCGCCGTGGATGAAGCGCAGCGAATAGGCGACCGCGAACATCGCCGCCAGCGTCGCCGCGTACGGCAGCAGTTCGCCCAGCAGCGGCAGCGGCGTGGTGGCGAGGATCGCCTCGGTGAAGAACATCTCCTTGGAGATGAAGCCGTTCAGCAGCGGTACGCCGGCCATCGCGGCGCAGGCGACCATCGCCAGCGTCGCGGTGACCGGCATCAGCCGGTACAGGCCGCTGAGGCGGCGGATGTCGCGCGTGCCGGCTTCGTGGTCGATGATGCCGGCGGCCATGAACAGCGAGGCCTTGAAGGTCGCGTGGTTCATGACGTGGAACACCGCCGCGACCATCGCGAGCGGGCTGTCGAGGCCGAGCAGCAGCGTGATCAGGCCGAGGTTGCTGATCGTCGAGTAGGCGAGCAGGCCCTTGAGGTCCTGCTGGAAGATCGCGCACCAGCCGCCGAGCAGCAGCGTGACCAGGCCGGTGCCGCCGACCAGCCAGAACCAGATGTCGGTGCCGGCCAGCACCGGCCACAGCCGCGCGAGCAGGAACACGCCGGCCTTCACCATCGTCGCCGAATGCAGGTAGGCCGATGCCGGCGTCGGCGCCGCCATCGCCTGCGGCAGCCAGAAATGGAACGGGAACTGCGCGCTCTTGGTGAACGCGCCGAGCAGGATCAGCACCAGCACCGGCACGTACAGCGGATGCGTGCGGATGCGGTCGCCTGCGGCCAGCACGAGGTCGAGGTCGTAGCTGCCGACGATGTGGCCGACCAGCATCACGCCGCCGAACAGCGCGAGCCCGCCGAGCGCGGTCACCGTCAGCGCGAGGCGCGCGCCGTCGCGCGCGGCCGCACTGTGGTGCCAGTAGCCGACCAGCAGGAACGAGAACAGGCTGGTCAGCTCCCAGAAGAACACGAGCTGGATCAGGTTGCCCGACAGCACCAGGCCCAGCATCGAGCCCATGAACGCGAGCAGGAACGCGTAGAAGCGGGGCACCGGATCCTGCGCCGACAGGTAGTAGCGCGCATACAGCGCGACCAGCATGCCGATGCCGGTGACCAGCAGCACGAACAGCCAGGCGAAACCGTCCAGGCGCAGGCTGAACGCGAGGCCGAGTTCGGGCATCCAGGCCTGCTCGACGCGGACCACGGCGCTGGCGGCGACCGCCGGATACAGCAGCGCGGCGACGACCACGCCGGCCAGCGCAAGCAGGCCGGCCAGCCACGCCTCGGCATTGCGCGCGTTCGCCGGCAGCAACGCCGCGACCACGCTGCCAACGAAGGGCAGCGCGACCAGCAGGACGAGGAGCGAGGCAGACGCCATATTCGGGACAAGGCAGTGGAGGGCGGCCGACGGCGCACGCAGCGGCAAGGATGGACGTCCGCAACGGACGCGCAGGCGCGCGGTGGCTCTGCCCGTATCCTAACGGGTCGCGACTGCAAACCGCATGCCGGCGAGCGTCGCCGGTGTCACGAATCGATGCGCAGGGTGTTCCGCTCAGAACCCGTAGCGCAGGAAGCCGCCGTCGACCGCGATGCACTCGCCGGTGATGTAGCTCGCCGCCGGCAGGCACAGGAACGCGACCGCGGCGGCGACTTCCTCCGGCTCGCCGATGCGGCCGACCGGCGTGCGCGCGAGCACCTCGTCGAGGTAGTCCGGATCGGCCAGCGGGCCTTCGGTGCGGCGCGTGCGGATGTACCACGGCGCGACCGCGTTGACGCGGATGCCGTCCTCGGCCCATTCGCAGGCGAGGTTGCGCGTGAGCTGGTGCAGCGCGGCCTTGGACAGGCCGTACGGCGCGCCGGTGCGCACGTGGGTCAGGCCCGACACCGAGCCGACGTTGACGATCGCGGCGCTGCCGTGTTCGACCAGGTGCGGATGCGCGAGGCGGCACAGTTCGAACGCGCTCAGCACGTTCGTCTCGAGCAGCGCGCGCACCTCGTCGAGGTCGTAGTCGAGCGCGGGCCGCGACACGTTGCCGCCGACGTTGTTGACGAGCAGTGACAGCTCGACATCGAGGTCGGCGATCCAGTCGAATACCTCCAGGCGCTGCTCCTGCACGGACAGGTCCGCTTCGCAGGCGAGGACCTCGCGCCCGGCGAACTCCTCGGCCAGTTCGGCGCGCACCTGCTCCAGGTACACGCCATCGCGCGCGACCAGCAGCAGGTCGGCGCCGAGGGTAGCCAGCTCGCGCGCGCAGGCCAGGCCGATGCCGCGGCTCGCGCCGGTGACCAGCGCGGTCTGGCCGTCCAGCCGCCAGCGTGACGAGTTCGCCATCGATGTCCTCCCGCTTGTCCGGATCAGGGCTGCGGCGCAGACTTTAGCCGATACCACCGCGCCGGGGAGTTCGCCATGGTCCGTCCTGTCCTGTTGCTCGCCGCCCTGCTCGCGCTCGCCGCCTGCGGCCACAAGGCCGCCGATGCCGATGCCGCGAAGAGCGCGGAGGCGACGCCGCCCACGCCGAAGCAGAAGACCGTGTTCGACGATCAGCTCAAGGCGCTGGAGAAGGCCAAGGCGGTCGAGAAGCAGATGCAGGCGGACAAGGAAAAGGCCGACAAGGCGATCGAGGACGCCGGCGGTTGAGCCCCGCCGCGTTCCCGGCCGTGCCTGCGACGCTCCTGCAGGGGTCGAGCGGCAGGCGCCCTAGGGATGGATGTTTGTACCGAACCATCGTCAGTGCGATGGACAAGCAAGAGAAAGTAACCCGCTCGCAGGGAGGCGAGCGGAAAACGCAGGGATGCGCGTCGGTTTTCGCAGAAGCGGTAACGCGAAAATCCAACACCATCCCCACCCAACCCTCCCCTTGAAGGGGAGGGCTCAAAAGCGCGCGGCTGCCGGCGAACTTGTTTCGTAGACGCCCTCTCAGCCCTCAGAAGGCCATCGCAGCTGAAGCCGCTACTAAGCACACGGCGGCAGCGCGCCGCGCATCGCCTCAGCGCAAATCGCAGAAGCAGTGCGCGAACGCGCCGTAGCGCTTGCCGCGCAGCGCTTCGACCACGCCGGCGACCTGGCGCGCATCGGCGCCGACGAGCTGGCCGAGCGGCAGCGTGAAGCCGGCCTGGCGCGCCAGGCGCACGATCGCCTCGTTGCTGCCGAAGCTCAGCGCCAGGCGCTCCCACGTGCTCAGTTCGCGCTCGACGTAGCGCACCTGGTAGTCGGTGCCGAGCTTGGCGCGCGCGGCGGCGGCGGCGATCGCGTCGTCGAGGCCGCCGAGCTTGTCGACCAGGCCGCGCTCCTTCGCCTGCGCGCCGCTCCACACGCGCCCCTGCGCGATCGCGTCGACCTGCTCGGGGGTCTTGCCGCGCGCCTTGGCGACCTTGCCGATGAACTCGTGGTAGCCGCGCCCGATCACGCTGGTCAGGATCGCCTCCAACTGCGGCGACAGCGGGCGGCGGATGTCGAACGAGCCGGCCAGCGGCGTGGTGCCGGTGCCGTCGGTATGGATGCCGAGCCTGGCCAGCGTGTCCGGGATCGTCACGAGCAGGCCGAAGATGCCGATCGAGCCGGTGATCGTGGTCGGCTCGGCCCAGATCTCGTCGCTGCTCATCGAGATCCAGTAGCCGCCGCTGGCGGCGACGTCGCCCATCGACACGATCACCGGCTTGCCGGCCTCGCGCGCCTGCGCCAGTTCGCGCCGGATCTGCTCGGACGCTGTGGCATCGCCGCCGGGCGAGTTCACGCGCAGCACGATCGCCTTGACCTTGTCGTCCTCGCGCGCGGCGCGCACGAGCTGCGCGGTCGACCGGCCGCCGATCGTGCCGGGCGGCTGCTCGCCGGGCACGATCTCGCCCTGCGCGACCACCACCGCGACCTGCGGGCCGAGAGGCAAGCCGTCGGGGCCGAGCGTGGCAAGGTATTTCTTGAAGTCGACCTGGCGGAAGCCGTCGCTGCCTTCGGCGACGCCGCGCGCGCGCAGCCAGGCACGCGCCTCGGCGCGCGTGGCGAGCTGGTCGACCAGCTTCTGCTCCAGCGCGAGCTTGGCGAGGTCGCCCGCGTGCGCGGCGACGCGCTGGTCGAAGTGCGCGATGTCGTCGGCGAGCGCGGCCGCATCGAGCTTGCGCAGCCCGGCGACGTCGGCAAGGTAGTCCTGCCAGATGCCGCCCATCCAGTACGCGGTCGCTTCCTTGGCCGCATCGGAGGCCTGGTTCAGCACGTACGGCTCGGCCGCCGACTTGTAGGTGCCGACCTTGATCAGGTGCACCTGCACGCCGAGCTTGTCGAGCGCGTCCTTGAAGTAGCTGCGGTAGCTGGACAGGCCCTCGAGCAGCACCGCGCCCTCGGGATCGAGCAGGATCGTGTCGGCATGCGCGGCGACCAGGTACTGGTTCTGCGCCATGCCGCCGGACACTGCGACGACCTCCTTGCCGGCGGCGCGGAAGCGGTCGAGCGCGGCGCCGAGTTCGCGCGCGCTGGCCAGGCCGACGCCGTCGATGTCGTCGGGCAGCAGCACCAGGCGCTCGATGCGCGCGTCCTTCGCGGCGGCGTCGATCACGCGCAGCAGGTCGCGCAACTGCACCTCGCCGTCGCCGCTGCCGGACAGGCTGCCGGCCGCGCGGCGCAGCGCATCGGTGCTGTATTGCTCGACGACGACGCCCTTCGGATCGAGCACCAGCGCAGTGCGCGGCGCGAGCACCGGGCGCGCGCTGAACAGCGCGATCACGAACGCGACCAGGATGACCAGGAAGATCAGGTTGAACACGAGCCGGCGCGTGAAGTCCAGCGCGTTCCACAGGCCGCGGAACAGGCGGCGGATCGCGCCGGGTGGGGCAGTCGACATCGGTGGCTCCTGGGGCATCCGGCCCGTGGTTCGAGGGCGACCAGCCTACTCGATTCCGCGCGCGGCCGGCACGCGCCGAGACAGCTTCCAGAAGCGCCACGGCAGCAGCAGCGCGGCCACGCTCAGGCCCGCGATCAGGCCGATCCACATGCCGCGCGCGCCCAAGCCCTGCGGGAACGCCAGCAACGCGCCGACCGGCATGCCCACGCCCCAGTACGCGAACATCGTGATGACCATCGGCAGGCGCGTGTCCTTGAGTCCGCGCAGCGCGCCGTTGGCGGCGACCTGGATGCCGTCGGAGAACTGGAACAGGCCGGCCAGCACGAGCAGTTGCGCGGCCAGCGCGATCACTGCCGCGTCAGTCGTGTACAGCGCCGCGATGCGCTGTGGCAGCAGCAGCATCGCCCCGGCCGAGACGCATTGCGTGGCCAGCGTCAGCGCGATGCCGACCCAGCCGGCGTCACGAACGCCCTGCGCATCGCCGCGGCCGACCGCGTGGCCGACGCGCACGGTCACCGCCATCGCCAGGCCGAGCGGCACCATGAACGCGACCGAGGCGACGTTCAGCGCGATCTGGTGGCTGGCGACGACGTCGGTGCCGAGCGTGCCGATCGCCAGCGCGACCGCGACGAACAGGCTCGCCTCCATGAACATCGTCACGCCCATCGGCAGGCCGATGTGCAGCAGGTCCGCCAGCGCGCGCCGGTTCGGCCGCTCGAAGCGCGCCAGCAGGTGCAGGTGGCGGTAGTGCCGGCTGCGCAGCACGTACAGCGCGAACGCGAGCATCTGCAGCCACAGCACCAGCGCGGTGGCGATGCCGCTGCCGTGCGCGCCCATCCGCGGCAGGCCGAGCTTGCCGTACATCAGCACGTAGCCGAGCGGCCCGAGCAGGAACAGGCCGAGCGCGCTGAAGTACATCGTCGGCCGGGTCAGGCCCAGGCCTTCGCCGAGGCCGCGCAGCGCGAAGAACAGGGTCAGCGCCGGCGCGCCCCAGGCGATCGCGTGCACGAACGCGATCACGTCCGGCACCAGCGGTGGATCGAGGCCGATCATGCCGGCCAGCGCGGCGCCGCCGTAGCGCATCGCGAGCAGCAGCAGCAAGCCGAGGCCGAGCGCCAGCCACACGCCCTGGCGGAACAGCGGGCCGATCGCGTCGGCGCGGCCGGCGCCGTGCAGCTGCGCGACCGACGGCGGCAGCGCCAGCATCACGCCGATCGCGATCACGATCACCAGCGACCACACGCTGGTGCCGATCGCGACCGCGCCGAGCGTGTGCGCGTCCAGATGGCCGGCGAGCAGCGCGTCGATCACGTTCATGCCGATCGTCGACAGCTGGCCGGCGATCAGTGGCAGCGCCAGGCGCAAGGTCGCGCGCGCTTCGCGCACGAGGCGCGCGCGACGCTCATGTAAGATCGTGGCCATTCAGGGGAGGAGCTCTTTCGCGCCATGGTAGCCGAGCCTCGAACACGCATGAACCAGCCAGACTCGACGCCCGCCGTGCCACCACCCCTGCCCGCCTCCGCTCACCCGGCGAAGGCCTGCGGCAACTGCGGCGCGCCGCTGAACGGGCCGTATTGCTACGCCTGCGGCCAGCCCGAGAAGGGCATGATCCGGCACCTCGCCAGCGTGCTGTCGGACGCCGCCGACACGATCTTCAACGTCGACTCGCGCATCTTCCGCAGCCTGGTGCCGCTGTATTTCCGCCCCGGCTTCCTGACCGCCGAGTATTTCGCCGGCCGCCGCACGCGCTACGTGACGCCGTTCCGGCTGTTCTTCTTCCTTTGCGTGATCGCGTTCTTCGCGATCCAGGCCAGTCTCAACCTCGACGACGTGCGCGTGAACCGCGGCGAGGACGAGGGCCTGGCCAAGGCACAGAACAGCGCGCAGGTCGACGAGCGCCTGCAGGCCGCCCTCGATCAGATCGGCTTGGCCAGAAAGGTGCCCGGCGTGGCCAAGCCGGTCCTGCGCCGGCTCGACAAGGACGAGGCCAGCCTGCGCAAGCAGGCCGACCAGCGCCGCGCCTGGATCGCCGAGCGCGACAAGGCCTTGGCCAGCGGCGCGCCGCCGCCGCCCGATCCGGTCGTCGAGCGCGAGGAGCGCACGCTCTCGTTCGATGGCCAGCCGTGGGACCCGGTCAAGCATCCGATCAAGATCGGCTGGCTGCCCGACTTCGCCAACGCCAAGCTGAACGAGATGGTCGGCCGCGGCAAGGCCAACGTCATCGCGGCCGAGCGCGACCCGCGCCACCTGGTCGCCGGCCTGTTCTCGGTGCTGCCGCAGACGCTGTTCGTGCTGATGCCGCTGTTCGCGGTGCTGCTGAAGATCATCTATCTGTTCAAGCGCCGCCTGTACATGGAGCACCTGATGGTCGCGCTGCACAGCCACGCCTTCATCTTCCTGTCGCTGCTGCTGCTCGCCGTGGTGCATCTGCTCGGCGGCTGGTGGGCCGACACGGCGGCGCAGGCGCCGCTGAGGCTGCTCAGTGCGGCGATCTGGATCTGGCTGCCGATCTACCTGCTGCTGATGCAAAAACGCATCTACCGGCAGGGCTGGATCATGACGGTGCTGAAGTACGGCGTGATCGGCACCTGCTACATCGCATTGCTGAGCATGGGCCTGGTCGGCGCCCTGCTGGTCAGCCTGACCAGCGCCTAGGCCCGCAAGGCCGCGGCCGCCTTGATGGAGCGCCTCCGTCCCCCTCTGTCAAGCAGTTGTGCACAGATGAGCTTTTCTCGCTACGCAAGGCCGTTGGCTCGCCGCGCGCGGCGCCGGGCTGCCGGACATGCAACGCAACTTGTTGAATCAAAAGGCCATTACAGATTGATTAATCTTTCACCAAGTTGTTAATGGTGGCTCAGCGGCGGGCCTGCAGGCGCGTTGATGCGGTCTCATCCACAGAGTTATCCACAGAGATTGTGGATAAGGAAATTTTCCTCGCAGAACTAGTCGCTTACCCCTTCGTCCTGAAGGTTTCCTTAGAAACCATGTGCAACTCCCAGCCCGTTGGCTGCCCTTCCGTTCCGCGCATCCCGCGGTTGGCGCGCTGAGACCGCATGGCCGCGATCCTGCGCGTCGCGCTGCCGGTTCCGCTGGACCGCCTGTTCGACTATCGCGCCGCCGATGGCGTGCCGGTCGCGCCCGGCAGCCGCGTGCGCGTGCCGTTCGGGCGCCGCAGCGTGGTCGGCGTGGTGATCGAGACCGCGACCGCCTCGACGTTCGACGGGGAGCGCCTGAAGACCGCCGGGCCGGCGCTCGATGCCGAGCCGCTGCTCGATGCCGAACTGCTGGCGACGCTGGGCTGGGCCGCGCGCTATTACCAGCACCCGCTCGGCGAGGCCGTCAACGCTGCGTTGCCGGTCGCGCTGCGCAGCGCGCGCGCGGCGCCGGAAGCCGGCGTCGCCGCGCTGCGCCTGACTGCAGCCGGCGCGGCGGCGCGCACCGATCCGGCGCGCCGGCGCGCGCCGCGCCTGGACGCGCTGCTC
>JAACZU010000004.1 GCA_009996615.1 Rhodanobacteraceae bacterium
CGGCGCTCGTCCGACCGACGTGATCGGCCTTCATCCATCTGCCAAAGATTCACAGCCTCTGAGGCTGCGGGCATCGCAGCGGGCCCGCAGGCTCGGCGCGCGCAGCGCGACCGGCGCTTTCGCCATGCCGGCCGGCCTGCGACCGTCCAGCGCTGCATGTTGTGCGTAGGGTGGAACGCAGCCGCGTAGCGGTGAGTCCCACCGCCCGCCTGCAACGATGGTGGGACTCGCGCCTTCGGCGCTGCGTCCCACCCTGCGGAGCATGGCCGACCGCCGCGGTGACAACGGCGCGCGGAGGTTCCCGGCTGGCGCCGCCGCGCGCATGGCAAAATGTCCGCTTGCGCGCGACCTGACGCGCGATGCCGGACTTTCGATGAACCTCCAAGCCAACTACGAACAGATCCCGCTCAAGGACTACGCCGAGCGCGCCTACCTCGACTATTCGATGTACGTCGTGCTCGACCGCGCGCTGCCGTTCGTCGGCGACGGCCTCAAGCCCGTGCAGCGGCGCATCGTCTACTCGATGAGCGAACTCGGCCTCGACGCCGCGGCCAAGCCGAAGAAGTCCGCGCGCACGGTCGGCGACGTGATCGGCAAGTTCCATCCGCACGGCGACAGCGCCTGCTACGAGGCGATGGTGCTGATGGCGCAGCCGTTCTCGTATCGCTATCCGCTGATCGACGGCCAGGGCAACTTCGGCTCGCAGGACGATCCGAAGTCGTTCGCGGCGATGCGCTACACCGAATCGCGCCTGACCCCGATCGCCGAGCTGCTGCTGGCCGAGCTCGGCCAGGGCACCACCGACTGGACGCCGAACTTCGACGGCACGCTGAAGGAGCCGTCGTGGCTGCCCTCGCGCGTGCCGCACGTGCTGCTGAACGGCTCCACCGGCATCGCGGTCGGCATGGCCACCGACATCCCGCCGCACAACCTGCGCGAGGTCGCCAGCGCCTGCATCCGCCTGCTCGACGATCCGGACGCGAGCCTCGCCGACCTGTGCGAGCACGTGAAGGGGCCGGATTTTCCGACCGCGGCCGAGATCATCACGCCGGCGAGCGAACTGGCGGCGCTGTATGCCAATGGCACCGGCTCGGTGCGCTGCCGCGCGGTGTGGACGAAGGAGGACGGCAACGCCGTCGTCACCGCCCTGCCCTACCAGGTGTCGCCGTCGAAGATCCTCGAGCAGATCGCCGCGCAGATGCGCGCGAAGAAGCTGCCGATGCTGGAGGACATCCGCGACGAATCCGACCACGAGAACCCGATCCGCATCGTGCTGATCCCCCGCTCGAACCGCGTCGATCTCGACGAGATGATGCAGCACCTGAACGCGACGACGGACCTGGAGAAGAGCTACCGCGTCAACCTCAACATGATCGGCCTGGACGGCAAGCCGCAGGTGAAGAACCTGCGGCAGATCCTGGCCGAGTGGCTGCGCTTCCGCCAGGACACGGTGACGCGGCGCCTGCAGCACCGCCTGGCCAAGGTCGAGCGGCGCCTGCACCTGCTCGAAGGCCTGCGCATCGCCTACCTCAACCTCGACGAGGTGATCCGCATCATCCGCAGCGAGGAGGAGCCCAAGCCGGTGCTGATGCGCCGCTTCGGCCTCAGCGAGGAGCAGACCGACTACATCCTCGAAACGCGCCTGCGCCAGCTCGCGCGGCTGGAGGAGATGAAGATCAACGCCGAACGCGACGAGCTGGAGGAGGAACGCGCGCGCATCAACGTCGTGCTGAAGTCGCCAGCCAAGCTGAAGACGCTGATCAAGGACGAGCTGCGCGAGGACGCGAAGAAGTACGGTGACGCGCGCCGTTCGCCGCTGATCGAGCGCGCGGTCGCGCAGGCGCTGGACGAGACCGCGCTGGTCGCGAGCGAGCCGGTCACGGTCGTGCTGTCGGCCAAGGGCTGGGCACGCGCGGCCAAGGGCCACGACGTCGACGCGGCCGCGCTCGGCTACCGCGAGGGCGACAGCTTCCTCGCATCGGCGCAGGGCCGCACGACGCAGCAGGCCGTGTTCATCGACTCGACCGGACGCAGCTATTCCACGCCGGCGCACACGCTGCCGTCGGCGCGCGGCAACGGCGAGCCGCTGACCGGCCGCTTCACGCTGCCGGCCGGCGCGCGCATCGACGCGGTCGCGATCGCCGATCCGGCCACGCGCTTCGTGATCGCGTCCGACCGCGGCTACGGCTTCGTCACTAAGTTCGAGGCCCTGCTGGCGAACAAGAAGGGCGGCAAGCAACTGATCAGCCTCGACGACGACGCCCGCGTGCTGGCGCCGGTCGCGGTCGCCGATACCGCGCGCGACCGCATCGTGGTCGTGACCAGCGCCGGCCACCTGCTGATGTTCTCGGTGGCCGAACTGCCCGAGCTCGACAAGGGCGGCAAGGGCAACAAGCTGATCGAGATCCCGAAGGCCAGGCTCGGTGCCGGCGAACGCGTCGCCGGCGTCGCGGTCGTGGCCGAGGGCAAGGGCGAGGTCACGCTGTACGCCGGCCAGCGCAAGCTGATCCTGAAGTGGGCGGACCTGGTCGAATACGGCGGCAGCCGCGCCGCGCGCGGCAACCTGCTGCCGCGCGGGCTGCAGCGCGTGGAGCGCATCGTCACCAGCGGCTGACACGCAGCCGGACATTCCCCCTGCTGCCCGCCGACGCGGGCCTCCATCCAGAACGGCACCCCGAATCGCCAGTCCCTGCGGCCTCCCCGGATTATCCGGGGCAGGCTCCGCGGGGCGCTCCCACGTAAGTGCCGGAGCGCGGAGGTCTTTGGACGATCCCCGAGCCAGGATGCCACCCGGCCACGTGAGGCCGGGTTTCGGCATGAGCCGGCATTGCGGCGTGGCCCCGTGGACCCTGCGCGCCGCCGGCTGGTCAGATAGCCGGATCAGCAACGGGTTTCGACGGGCGCGCGGGATCTCGTTGCGTGAAGAACCAAAAAAAAGGGCCTCCCCGAAGGGAGGCCCTACAAGTCACCTCAACGGCCGGGTATCAGTCGCTGCCGGCGACGATCAGGTTGTCCAGCGCCGGCCAGATCGGCGTCGTGCCCTGGTTCGGCGTGTCGATCTCCAGTTTGGTGATCGGCGTCGTGGTGACGAATCCGCGGAAGTCGCTCGGGCCGGTCGAGGTGTAGGTCTCGACCGTGCCGTCGCTCAACGTCAGCGTCGTCGTCGTGCCGGTGGGGCTGAAGCTGATGTCGGTGGCCCAGAAGTTGCCGCCGATCGCCTTCACCGTGCCACTGGTGATCGTGATCACGATCTTGCTGCTCGCCGAGTTGGTCGAGATCGCGCCGGGCGGGTTGTACAGGCCACCGCTGCCCGCGTCCGGATCGTACGGATCGCTCGAGAACACCGTGTAGCTGACGCCGGCGCCCGAGAACGGCAGCGGCTCTTCCACCAGGTCGAGCGGCACGTTGGCGAAGTTCTCCTCATAGAACGTCGTCGGCGCGTTGGCCAGGAACGTTGCGCGGCTGGTGTACACACCCGGCACGCCCGTCGGCTGGCCGTCGAAGCCGTCCTTGAAGATCTTGTCGGCCGGTGCCTGCGGCGTGACGTTGAACGTCACCGGGATCTCGAAGCGCGGATGTGCCGGGTCGTTCGTGTTCACGCACAGCTGCGCGGTGTGGGTACCCACCGCCAGGCCGGTCGCGTCCGCCTTGACCGTCACGTCCTTGCTGCCGATGCCGTTGATCGTGCCACTCGACGGATTCGTGCTCAGCCACGCGACGTTGCTCGGCGCATCGCAGCCCACGCCCGGCGGGCCGGCGTCTTCCACGTCCACCACCATGATGATGTGGAAGTCCGGGAAGTTGATCGAGGCCGCGTCGGTCGGACTGGCGATGCCGCAACCCGTCGACGAGATGAACGTCGGGTGCGTCTGCGCCGAGCTGTTGCCGCCCGGATAGAACGCCCCCGTCGACGATCCGTCGATGTGGTACTCGACCACCAGGTCCTGCGTCGAGGTGTCGTCCACCACCGCGCCGGCGTCGATCGCGATCGTCGAGGTCGTCAGATCGCCGCCGACCGTGCCGGTACCCGTGCCGATCAGGGTCAACTGGCCGAGCGGGATCGTGTCCACCGTCACGCTGTGCGGGATCGTGTAGACCTTCACCGTGACCGGCATGCTCGGACCAGTCTCCGAAGCCACCGTGACGGAGTTGATCTTCACCGATGCGCCGACGCTGTGCTCGCTGAAGTAGAAACGACGCCACCAGCTGTTGTCGGAGGTCGTGCCATTCGTCTGACTGCCACAGGCCACGCCGTTGGCCGCCTCCGGCGTGTTGTTGGCCATCTGCGAGATCTGCGTGGCCAGCAGCTCGAACGGACGGGCCGCAACCGGCTTGCCGGCGGCGAACGGGTTGCGCTCCAGGCTCATCGTCACGCCCGACTTGGCCGCGTCGTTGACCGCGCGTTCGGCGCGTTCCGCCGCCAGGCGGCTCGCCGCCTCGCGAGCCGCCGCATCCTGGGCGTTACGCTCGGCCAGTGCACGGCGGATGTCGAACGTCAGCAGCGAGTCGGTGCCGTTGCTGATGGTCATCGTGCCAGTCGCACTCGCACCCTGCTCGGCCGTGAACGTCTGCGTCGCCGGCGTCACGCTGGCATCCGGAATCGGCAGTGCATTGCCGTCCACCGTCAGCGTGTAGTCCTCGGCCTGGCCGTAGCCGCCGGCGTTGCACGCATCCGGCGCGGTGTTGAAGCGCTTGATCACGCGCATGCGGGTCTGGCCCAGCGTGGCCGTCGCCGGCACCTGGATGCTCGCCACGACCTGCTTGCCGTCGGTACCGGTCGAGTTGACCAGGTCGCCGATGACATAGCCTTCGTCCGCGTCGAACACGCCGTTCTGGTTCCAGTCGATGTACGCCTTCACCTTGGTCGTGAAGTTGCCATCGGTGTTGCCCTCGACCGCCATCGCGTACAGGCCACCGCGCGACACGTTGCCGCCGGCCACCGACAGGAAGTTCTCCAGCGCCGGGCTACCGCCGACGGTGGCAGAACTGGTGTTGTCGATGTTGCGGAACTTGACACGCGTGATCGGCTCGACCGAGCTCGGGAACGTCACGTCGCAGTACGGCTGCGGGAACGGCAGGGTGTTGGACACCGTCAGCGTCGCCGAGGCCGCCGCCGCGTTGCTGCCGGCGTTGGTCTGCAGCGCACCGGCCGCGATCGTGTTGACGTAGCTGCCGACGGCCGCCGCGCTCACGGTCGCGCTGATCGTGCACGAACCGCTTGCCGGGATCGTCGCACCCGAGGCGAGCGTGACCGAACCGGCCGTGAAGCTCACCGTGCCGCCGCAGGTCGTCGTCGCCGCACTGGCCACCAGGCCGCTCGGCAGCGTGTCGACCAGCGCCGCGGTCAGCGTCGCCGCCGTCGCGTTCGGGTTCGACAGCGTGATCGTCGCCGTGCTGTTCGCACCGGTCGTGACCGTCGACGGCGAGAACGCCTTCGACACCGTCGGCGCGCCACCGCCACCACCCGGGATCGTGAGCGCGTTGCCGTCACCGTCGAACGACGTATCCAGGATGGTCGCCGGGAAGCCGTTCGGACCGGTGGTCTGGATGCGCACGTAGCCGTAGCACACGCCCGGAGCCGCAACCGGATTGGTTAGGCGGCCGTTGCAGTTGAACTTCACGCCGAGGTAGCCGCTGGTCGTGCCGGCCAGCCACGCATCGGCCATCGCGACCGACGCACCGGTACCGGTCGAGAACGTCGTCGACGGCCCGATGACCTCACCCGGCTGGAACAGCTTGGCCTTGCCCGTACCATCGACCGCGTACTGGCCGCCATTGGTGCTGTTGATCTTCCACAGCGTCAACTTGTTGCTGCTGGACCAGAAGTTGAAGTCCCAGTTGCCACTGGTCGGACCGGTGTCGTCGGTCGCGCTGGACACGATGTTCAGCGAGGTGCCGAGCGTGGTCGCAGCGATCTGGTGGTTGATCGCGCCGGAGTTGATGATGCCGTTCTGGCCACCCGACGGCGGGGTCACGGTGAAGGACACCGGCACGACGACCAGCGGGTTCGCCGCGTCATTGCTGTTGACGCACAGCTTGCCGCTGTAGCTGCCCGCGGCCACGCCCGTGGCGTTGAAGGTCACGGTGACCGGCGTGTTCGTGCCGCCCGCGTTGGAGCCCGAGGTCGTGCTGAGCGACAGCCACGGGATATCCGACGGGTTGGAGCAGGCTGGCGCGCCGCCACCGGCCGTTCCTTCGATCAGGAACGGGAAATCCTGCGCCGCCAACGAGCCACCGTCCGTCACCGCTACCCACGTGGTGCCGTCGTACTGCATGGCATTGGCACCCGGCTTGCCGGTCGCCCCGACAATGGTCACCGGCGGAGCCCACGGGCCGGACGCCAGCGATCCGCTGAGCTGCCAATCCAGCCAGTACGTGCCCGCGGGCAACGTGGTACCTACCGTGACCACGACCGCCATGATCGGACGGTTTGTGTCAGTCAGGCCGGTGTCGAGCACGCGGTAGATGTTGGAGAAGGCCGTGCTGGCCATGCGGTTGGTCGTGGTGTCGCCGAAGACGACCGTGCTGCCGGCCGCGCCAGGCACGCCATTCCAGATGCGCAGGTTCGCGCCGGTGATGGTCGACGTGGTGGTCGAGCCGGTCTGGTAGGTGAACAGGGTGACCTTGTCCACCGTCCAGCCGCCGGCCGGGACCGTGAAGTCGTCCGCCGCACGGAAGCTGTTCGTCGCGGAGATGTTCGAGCCATAGCTCGTGTTGCCCACGCTCGTCTGCAGCGCGCTGGCATCCTTGCCGCCGGCGCCGGCGCCGGGGTTGGTGACCAGCGAGCCGTTGTCGTACAGCGACGCCAGCGGCGCCATCCACGCCTTGCCGGACTGCTTGCCCGCCACGACCGCCGCCGCCGTTACCGGTGCGCCGACCTCCTCGCGTGCAGGCTGCGCGACATGCGGCGAGGCCGGCATGGCAGGCAGTGCGCGCGCATTTTCTTCACCGATGTTCCAGGTCAGCGTGCCGCCGCCGGTGTTGGCGATGGTCAGCGTCTGCGTGGTGGACGCGCCGACGGCCTGCGAGGCCGAGAGGTTGGCCGGCGTGACCGCGATCGCGGCCGCGACGTCGACGGCGAACTTCGCGATCACCGTGCAGTCGGCGTTGACCGGATTGGTCGTGTAGACGCTGCCGGCGAGCGAGCCGCCGCAGGTGCCTTCCACCGTATCGATGCGGAAACCACCGGCCGGCGCCAGCGTGAAGCTGGTGGTCGCACCGTGGTTGACCGTCTGCGGCGTGGCCGGCGTGATCGTGCCGTTGCCGGCGCCGACGCTCGGCGTCACGACGTGCGTGACCGGCGGGGCTTCGGAGCAGTTGCCATCGGTCGTGTTGTCGACGACGACGTTGTCGACATCGAGGATGTTGCCCTGCGTGCCTGTGCCCTTGTTGCCGATGATCGCGACGTTGCCGATGCTGCCGGCGAAGCCAGGGCCGTTCCAGATCTGCGTGCCATTGACGCACACCGTGTAGGTGTTGTCGGCGCGCTTGGCGATCACCTTCAGGTCGAAGTACGCGCCGCCGCCGGTCCAGGTCGCACCGGTGTCGACGTAGCCGGCCACGCCGGTGCCACCGCCGTTCGGATCGAGCACCTGGATCTTGTTGCCCGTGTCCTTCAGGAAGCGCACGCGCGTGATGACCGAACCCGCCCCAGGATCCTGCGGAGCGAAGTCCCAGGTCGCGCCGGTGTTGGCCACCGTGATCGCGAGCTTGGCCTTGGCGACCGAATACGGCGTGGTGCCGTTGGGCTGCGTCGGCGACAGGATGAACGAGGTACCGCTGCCGGCGCTCGCCCAGGTACCGCGCGCGTGCTGCGCACCGGCGCCCGGGTTGGTCGTGGCGACGTTCCAGTCGGCCACGACCGAGGCGTACCAGCCCTGCTGGCCGTTGACGCCGCCGACCGTGTAGTCAGGCGCCTCGAAACCGGTGCTGTAGGTCGCCACGCCGGCCGCGGTGGCCTGGTAGGTCGCCGTAGCCGAGCCGGCATTGCCCTTGGTCGTCTGCAGCGCGCCGGCCGCGATCGTGTTGACGTAGATGCCGGCCGTCGCGGCCGTCACGTCGACCTTCACCGTGCAGCCGCCGTCCGGAATCGTCGCACCGTCGGCGAGGCTGATCGAGCTCGCACCCGCCGTCGCCGTCACCGCGCCACCGCAGGTGGTCGTGGCGTTCGGCGTGGCGGCGACGACCAGACCGGTCGGGAACGTGTCGGTCAGTGCGGCGGTCAGCGCGATCGGCGCACCGTTGGTGTTGCCGAGGCTGAGCGTCAGCGTGCTGCTGGCACCCGCGGCGCCGTAAGCCGGCGCGAAGCTCTTGGCCAGCGACGGCGGAACCGGCGCAGCCACGTCCACGTTGACCGTGTAGTCCTCGGCCTGGCCGAAGCCGGTCGTGCCGCATGCGAGCACCGCCGACAGCCCCACCGTGCCGCTGGTGTACTGCTTGGCCACGCGCATGCGCGTCGGGCCGAGCAGCGCATCGACCGGCACCGGGATCATCGTCGACACGGACTTGCCGTCGGCGCCGGTCGAGTTGGTCAGGCCGCCGACCAGGTAGCCCTCGTTCGCATCGAACGTGCCGTTCTGGTTCCAGTCGATGTAGACGGCCACGGACGACGTGAAGTTGCCATCCGTGTTGCCCTGCACCGTGATCGGATAGCTCGCGCCGGGCTTGAGCTGGCCGATGATCGCGGTGAAGTTCTCGTTCGCCGTGGCGCCGGTGGTGGCGGCCGGCGAGGAGTTGTCGATGCCGTCGATCGTGACGCGCGTGATCGGCTCCACGCCGCTGCCGTAGCCGCGCGTGCAGTACGGCGCCGGGAACGTGCCGGCCGTGACGGTCAGCGTGGCCGAGGCGTCAACGGTGTTGCTGCCGGCGCTGGTCTGCAGCGCACCAACCGCGATCGTGTTGACGTAGCTGCCCGCCGTGAGCGACTTCACCGTGCCGGTCAGCTTGCAGTTGCCGTTGGCCGGGATCGTCGCGCCCGACGCCAGCTTGAGCGTGCCGCTCGTGAAGCTGGCCGTGCCGCCGGTGCAGGTGGTCGATGCCGCGCTGGCGATCAGGCCGGCCGGCAGGGTATCGACGAGGTCCGCCGTCAGCGTGATCGCGGTGGCGTTCGGATTGGTCAGCGTGATCGTCGCGGTGCTGTTGCTGCCAACCGCCACGGACGTCGGCGAGAACGCCTTGGTCACGGTCGGCGGGGTCGCATCGGACGCGAAGTTCGCGATGACGGTGCAATCGGCCGTGACGGGAGCGGTCGTGAACGACGAGCCCGCAAGCGTGCCGCCGCAGGTGCCGGTCACGTCGACCAAGTGGTTGCCCGCCGTCGCCGCAAGCGTGAACGTGGGCGTGGCGCCGTCGCCGACGACTTGGGCCGTGTTCGGCGAGATCGAGCCGTTGCCGGTCACGCTCGGCGTGACGGTGCGCAGAACCGCCGAGCCGTCGCACTCGTAGGACGCCGTGTAGCTGATGTTGAGATCGTCGGCGAAGAACGTGTTGTTGGCGGTCTGGCCACTACCCGTGGCTTGCTGGAGCACCATGTTGGAGACGTTGTTGCCACCCGTGGTGCCGGTGCCGTCGGTCGACTCGTAGATCTGCACGCCGTCCTTGCAGAGCCGTACATTGCTGGTGGCGCGGTCGATGAGCAGCTTGAAGTCGAAATATGTGTCCGGCGTGAACGTCGCGCCGGTGTTCACCGAAGTGCCACTGCCGCCCGACCACGAGTACGTCTGGATCGCATTGCCGGTGCGGTTGAACAGGACGATCGTCGACAGCAGGCCGGCGTCGGGATCCTGCGGCTGGAACTGCCAGCTCGCGCCATTGGTCGTGTGCGAGATGCGCAGCTTCGCCGAGACCGCCGCATAACGCGTGGTGCCCGCCGCGAACTGCGGCGAGATCGCGATCGGATTGGTGCTCGTGGTCGGAGACGCAAGCCCGGTCTGGCTGAAGTGCTGCGTGCCGGTCGCAGGCGCAGTGTTCGCCACGTTCGAGGCGCGCGCCTGCCAGCCCTGCTGGGCGTTGATCGCGTCCACGGTGTAATCCGGCGCTTCGAAGCCGACGTCGTACGACGTCGAAGCCGAGGTGCCCCAGCCGAAGAACTTCGCAACAGCGGAAGCGCTGCCCTCGGCGGTGGTGAGCGGGCCGGCGGTGACGGCGTAGTTGCCGCCCGCGGTCACGGCCACGTTGGCGCTGATGGAGCAGCCGCCGACCGGAATCGAGCTGCCGCTGGCCAGCGTGATCGCCGAGCCTCCGAACGCGCCGGTGAGCGTACCGGGGCAGGTCGTCGTGGCATTGGCCGCGAGCGTCATGCCGGCCGGCAGGGTCGTGACAAAGTCGGCCGTGATCGGCGTCGGGGCGGTATTGAGGTTGCCGATCGTGATCGCCAGCGTGGTGTTCGTCGGCACCGCGCCCGAGACAGGCGCGAAGCTTGCGGAAACGGACAGCGGCAACGTCGGAACCGCCGCATTCGGGTCGATCGTGACCGTGTAGTCCTCGGACTGGCCGTAGCCGGAGCCGGTGCGACAGGGGGGAAGACCCGACAGCGCGGTGACGTTATACGCCGTCATCGCGCGCAGGCGCGTGTTGCCGGGCACGGCGTCGGCCGGAACCGTGATGTACGCGGTAGCGGACACGGTATCCACACCAGTGGAGTTGGTGATGGTGCCGATCCAGTAGCCTTCATTGGCACCAGTGAACAGGCTGTCGCCGTTCCAGTCCACGTAGAGGGCGTGACCGTGCGTGAAGGCACCGCCCGTATTGGACTTCATCGTCACCGCGTAGGTGGCGCCCGGACGCAGCGTACCGACGGTGGCGGTGAAGTCCTCATGCGCCGTGCTGCTGGTCGCCGCAGAAGGGTTGTTGATCTCGTTGATCTTCACCAGCGTGATCGGTTCGATGCCGCTGGTGTACGTGTTGGCGCAGTACGGCGTGATGGCGGCCGGAACGACCGGCACTGCCTGGGTATCCGACTGGGCGACCTTGTCCAACCGCGCTGCCGCAGTCGATTGGACGTTGTCGATGGCTGGTACCGCCCCTCCTGTATCCGCGAAGGCGGCAGACGCGGCGAGCGTCCCTCCCGCAACCGCGATGCCTAATGTTGTCTTCCACAACCGTTTCATGCCGATGTCTCCCCAAGTATCGAACACCACCTGGAAGCAGGTTCCAGACGCACAGCAACACACCTCCCGCCATCCGGCGGCAGGTGAATATCAATCGATGGCAGCAAAGCCGGCGCCCTGAGGCGCGCTGGTACGAGAGCAATACCCCGATACATCCCGAAATCCCCCGGTCGCGAGCGACTTGGCTGTGGGCGTGGTGCATGCAGCGGGTTGTCCGCGCAGCGGGCACGCCTGAGCCGATTCCGAATGCTGACTCCTGCGGGCGACATCCCCTTCGCCGCGCTGGACCGCCCGACTATAAGCTGGTGTCTCGGGAGACGACAAGCATGTTGAATGCACGTGCTCGCCGCAGTGCAACGAAAAGGCATCCGCTTGCGCATCCCACGCTGTGCGAACCTGATTGCGCGGCGCCGCAATACGCCCACGCATGCACGGTATGTCGTCCACGCGCGGCGCGCTTCACATACGATGCGCCGATTCGATCTCGAGAGGGTGTCCCCATGCTGCTTCGATCCCGCCGGGGCTGGCGCATTGCCGGCGCGCTGGCCTTGCTGTGCGCGCTGTTGCCGGTGACGGGCTGGTTGCTGTTGCGCGCCAGCCTGCCTCGCTATGCCGGCGAGGTCCGCGATGCGGCGCTGGCACAGCCGGTCGCGGTCGAGCGCGACGCGCTCGGCAGCGTGACGGTGCGCGCCGCCGGACGCGAGGACGCGGCATGGGCGCTCGGCTACGTCCACGCGCAGGAGCGCTACTTCGAGATGGACTTGCTGCGTCGGCGCGCCGCCGGCGAGCTGGCCGAGCTGTTCGGCGCCGCCGCGCTGCCGGTCGACCGCGCCGCGCGCGCGCATCGCATGCGCGCACGCCTGCAGTCCGCGCTCGCCGCGCTGCCGCCGGAGCAGCGCGCGCAACTGGCCGCCTATCGCGCCGGCGTCAACCGCGGCCTGGCCGACCTGTCGGCGCGTCCGTTCGCCTACCTGCTCACGCGCAACGTCCCGCAGCCGTGGCGCGACGAGGACAGCCTGCTCGCGATCGCCGCGATGGCGTTCACGTTGAACGACAGCGAGAATAAGCGCGAGCTCGCATTCAGCCGCATGCGCGCCGCGCTGCCCGCCGCCGCGTTCCGCTTCCTCGCCGCCAGCGGCGGCGGCTGGGACGCGCCGCTGGCCGGCGCGCCGCTGGACTGGCCCGATCCGCCAGCCCCCGGCGAGCTCGACCTGCGCACGCTCGGCGCCCAGTGGCTGCGCCACGAGCAGGCCACCGTCGAGCGCGTGCCCGGCAGCAACAGCTTCGCGGTCAGCGGCGCGCTCGCCGGCGGCGCCGCGCTGGTCGCCAACGACATGCACCTGGACCTGCGCGTGCCGAACCTGTGGTTCCGCGCCCGCCTCGTCTATCCGAACCCGCAGCGCCCCGGCGAGCAGGTCGACATCACCGGCGCGAGCCTGCCCGGTACACCGGCGATCGTGGTCGGCAGCAACGGCAGGATCGCGTGGGGCTTCACCAACAGCTACATCGACAACGTCGACTGGGTGCGCGTGCAGCGCGACCCGGACGATGCGCAGCGCTACCTCGCCCCCGGCGGCTGGGCCAGCATCGAGCGGCACGAGGAAACGATCCGCGTGCACGGCGCCGCCGACGAGACGCTCGTCGTCGAGGACACGCAGTGGGGCCCGATCCTCGCCAGCGACGCCGACGGCACGCCGCTGGCGCTGGCCTGGAGCATGCACCGCCCCGGCGCGATCAACACCGACCTGGTGCACCTGGAGCAGGCCGAAAACGCCGACCAGGCCGTCGCGATCGCGCAGGCGAGCGGCGTGCCGCCGCAGAACTTCGTGGTCGGCGACCGCCACGGCAGCATCGCCTGGACGATCGCCGGGCGCATTCCCAGGCGCGTCGGCGGCTTCGACCCGATGCTGCCGGCGGACTGGTCGCAGCCGGGCAGCGGCTGGGACGGCTGGCTCGACCCGCGCGACTACCCGCTGATCGCCAACCCGCCATGGCAGCGGCTGTGGACCGCGAACCAGCGCCTCGTCGAAGGCCCGGCGCTGGCGATGCTCGGCGACGGCGGCTACGACCTCGGCGCGCGCGCGCGGCAGATCCGCGACGACCTGCGCGCGAAGCAGCGCTTCACGCCGGCCGACCTGCTGCAGGTCCAGCTCGACGACCGCGCGCTGTTCCTGGAACGCTGGAAGGACCTGCTCGTGCTCGAGCTCAATCGCGCGCCGGCCTCGCCGCTGGTCGCGGCGATGCAGCGTGCGCTGGGCGACTGGAACGGCGAGGTCGCGGTCGACTCGGTCGCCTACCGCCTCGTGCGCGCCTGGCGCAGCGAGGTCGTCGACAGCGTGCTCGACGCGTTCGCCGGTGCCGTGCGCCACGACTTCCCGGACTTCGCGCTGCCCAAGCTGCCGCAAGCCGAGCATGCCGTGTGGACGCTTATCAGCCAGCGGCCGGCCCACCTGCTGCCGCCCGGCCACGCCGACTGGGACGCGCTGCTGATCGCCTGCGCCGAGCGCGCCGGCGGCAAGCTCGACGCGCAGGACGGCGGCCTCGCCGCACGCACCTGGGGCGAGCGCAACACCGCGCGCATCGCGCATCCGCTGTCGCGCGCCCTGCCCGCCTTCGTCGCGCGCTGGCTCGACATGCCCGCGCTGCCGCTGCCCGGCGACAACAACACGCCGCGCGTGCAGGCGCCGGACTTCGGCGCCTCGGAGCGCTTCGCCGTCGCTCCCGGCGACGAGGCCCACGGCTACTTCATGATGCCCGGCGGTCAGAGCGGGCATCCGCTGTCGCCGTACTACGGCGCCGGCCACGCCGACTGGGTGAACGGCACGCCGACGCCGTTCCTGCCGGGACCGCCGCAGCAGGTGCTGCACCTGTCGCCCTGACCTCGCGGCGCCGCGGCGATGGCGGGAACCGCGCCAGCAGCGCTGCCCTGGTCCTGCAGCTTGAACGGTCGGTCCGCGGTCGTGCGTGAAGCATCGCGCCTGCCGGCGCTCCCACAGGCACAACGCGGCACCGCTCTTGGTGGGAGCGGCGGAAGCCGCGATGCTCTCGTCCGGCAGCTTGATCGGTCGGTCCGCGATCGTGCGCGAAGCATCGCGCCTGCCGGCGCTCCCACAGGCACAACGCGGCACCGCTTTTGGTGGGAGCGGCGGAAGCCGCGATGCTCTCGTCCGGCAGCTTGATCGGTCGGTCCGCGGTCGTGCGTGAAGCATCGCGCCTGCCGGCGCTCCCACAGGCACAACGCGGCACCGCTCTTGGTGGGAGCGGCGGAAGCCGCGATGCTCTCGACCGATGGCATGCGGTAATGATTGTTTTCCGCCGGCCCCTGAAAAAAACGAGGCCTCCGCGAACGGAGGCCTCGGAAATTGAAACAATGGGCAGCGGTTATGGGACCGTGATCGGATCACCCGCCTTGTTGTAGGCGTAGTCCACGATCGTGGCCGGGAAGCCGGCCGGTGCGGTGGTCCTCAGGTGCACGTAGCCGTAGCAAATCCCCGACGCCGGCGGGCTCGGCAGCGACGAGCAGTTGAAGCGGAAGCCGAGGTAGCCATCCGCGCCCGCCGCCCATGCCGCGGGACCGGGGTTGTTGGTGGTCGACCAGGTCGACGCCGGACCGATCACCGCGCCCGACTGCAGCACGAGGAAGTCCGAGGTCCCGGCCGATCCGGACACACCGGCGATGTCCGGGGCGCCGGTGTTCCACCAGAACGTCAACTGGACGTTGTTGTTGTACGGATTGAAATGGTAGTTGGGGACATCGGCATCCTGGATGTCGCCGGTGATCCAGTTGACCGACGTGCCGTCGAGGTTGTTCTGCACGAGATGGTTGATCGGACCACTGACGACGATGTCCGGGTTGCCCGCGCTGCCATCGAAACCGTCCTTGAAGATCAGGTCCGGCTGCGTCACGGTCAGCGAGACCGGCACCTCGATCAACGGATGCGCCGGGTCGTTGGTGGTGATGCACAGCTGCGCGTCGTAACTGCCGGCGGCCAGGCTGCCGGCGGCCGGATTGGCGGTGATCGTGACGTTGGTGCTGGCGCCACCGTTGACCGAGCCACTGGACGGAGCAGCCGTCAGCCACGGCACGACCGGCCCGGTGCACGGGCCGCTGCCACCGGCTTCGCCGGTCGCGCGGATCAGCCAATTGCCGGCGAAACCGAAGCTGTCGATGGTGCCGATGACATCGTTGGCACCCAGGTTCGGATTCGCATCACCCGTATTCATCGCCGCCACGTAGGAGCGCGCGGCGCTGGTCGAGCTGGTGTCGATCGCGGCCGGATACAGCGCCGGCGCCACGCCACCCGCGGCGAAGCTGTCGATGAAGCCGATGTAGACATCGCCGGCACCGGGCACGCTGAAGCTCGTCACGTAGGTTTCGAACGTGTTGAGCGCACCGATCGTGACCAGCTTGTCGGTGCCCAGGCGCACCGAGTTGGCCGGGTTGCCGTCACCGTCCGCGTCGTAGTACGCGACGAGGTTGACCTGCTTGCCGACCAGCGTGCCGTCGGTGTTGTTCGGCCACATGATCGAGATCGAGTCGACCGTCAACGCCTGCGTCACGGTGAAGCGGTTCACCCAGATCGCCGGGAACTCCACGTTCGGCGTCACGGAGTTGTCGACCCAGCCGATGTTGTCCTCGTAGCTGCCGTCGTCGAGCATGAACTGGATCGTGCTGCCGGACGCCCACGGCGCGGCGTTCTGCAGCGGCGAGAACGCGCCGCCGGCAGCGAGCCTGGGCGCGCGGTTGCGCAGGGTGACCAGCTTCTCCTCGACATTCGGACTGATGCCGGCCTCCTTCGAGACCAGCTCGACCGCGGCCGGCCGCAGCGGCTGCGAACTGGAGCGCGCGGACATCGACCAGGTCAGCGGGCTGCTGCCGGCCGCGTTGGCGATGCTCAGCGTCGCGGTGGACGTGCCATTGGTGGCCGCGCTCATCGACAGCATGATCGGCGACACGGTCGCCGACGGATCGTTCGCGGGCGCGCCGCCGATCGTGATCGGCCGGCCGTCGCCGTCGAAGCCGGTGTCGACGATCACCGCCGGGAAGCCGTTGGGACCGGTGCTGGTGATGTGCACGAAGCCGTAGCAGGTGCCGCCGGCGACGGGCGCGGGGAGGCGGCCGTTGCAGTTGAACTTCACGCCCAGGTACGCATCGGTGCCGGCCAGCCAGTCGGCCGCCATCTGCACCGAGCCGCTGGTGCCGGAAGAGAACGTGGTGGACGGACCGATCACGTCGCCGGGCTGGAACGTCCGCGCCTTGCCGCTCCCGTCGACGGCGTACTGGCCGCCGTTGGTGCTGTTGATCTTCCACAGCGTGAGGCTGTTGCTGCTGGACCAGAAATTGAAGTCCCAATTTCCGCTGATCGGCCCCGAGTCGTCCATCGCGCCCGACACGATGTTCAACGAGGTGCCGGCGGTCGTCGCGGCGATCGTGTGGTTCAGCGGGCCGGACAGGATGATGCCGTTGCCGCCGACCTGCAGGGTCGCGCTCGCGGCATTGGCATTGCTGCCGTGCTGTGTCGCCAGCGCCCCCACCGGGATCGTGTTGACGTAGCTGCCGTTGCTCGCCGCGGTGACCTTCACCGTCACGGTGCAGCTGCCGTTGGCGGGAATCTGCGCACCGCTGTTGAGCGAGACGCTGCCGCTACCGGCGGCGGCCGTGACCGTGCCCGAGGGACAGGTGGTCGATGCATTCGGCGTCGCCGCCACGACCAGGCCGGCCGGCAGCGTGTCGGTCAGGGCCGAGGCCAGCGTCGCGGCGGTCGGCTGGCTGGAGTTGTTCAGCGTGATCGTCAGCGTGCTCGTGGCGCCGGCGTCGATCAGCGTCGGCGCGAAGGCCTTGGCGAGCGACGGCGCGCCCGGGCCGGCCAGCGGCATCGCGGCGCGGATCATCAGCGAGCGATACGCCGGGTGCGCGGTCTCGATCGTCTGCCACGGCCCGGTATTCGACCACGAGTAGCCGCCGGCGCTCGGCGTCGCCGCCGTCTCGTCGGACGCGACGAACACGCCCGCGCCGGTGCTGGTCGGTACCCAGTTGGCCGAGATGTAGACGCTGCCGGAGGCGATGTTGAGGTTGAGATCGGAGATGTCGAACGCCTCGAACGTCGGCGTGACCGGCACGCCGGAGATCGACACCGGATGCCCGACCACCGCCTTGCTGCCGAGCACGGTGCCCGGCGTGCCGCCGGCGCCGTCGGCCGCGTACACGACGATGTTGAAGTTGAGCGTGTTGATGCCGGCGTTCGTGATCAGCGCGAAGCACACGGTCGATATCGTGGCCGGATAGGCCGCCGGCGTGAACTTGTCGGCCAGGCGACCATCGGTGACGGTAGCCTGCCAACCGTAGCCGTTCTCGGCTACGCCGTCGTCGTGCACGATCAGGTTCGACGTTCCGGGTGCGCAGGAGGTGCCTGTCGGCGCCTCGAAGGTGATCGGCTGGCTGAGCGTCGTGCGCAGGTCCGCCTGTTGCGCGGTCGCGAGCCCCATGCCGGCGGCGGCGCAAACCGCAAGTACCGCTGTAGTCAATCGCTTCATCGTGATTCCCCATCCATTTGCGAAAGAGGCATGGATGGTCACGGCTCATCGGAAGTACTGCGTCCGAAGTCCGCAATCCATCCAAGGTCACTGCTTGATTTTCGATGACTGCCCCGGCCAATCGTTCAGGGGTTCCCCACGGGCCGCAGGCATCCCGACTATAAGCGGCCGGGCGCCGCAGAACAAATCGCGGCCGTTTTCAAACGTGCCGCATCGCACGAAAGAGCCCGATGCTTGTGCCTCCAGCCAGCTTCAAACCCGGTAATACTCCCGATACCACGCCACGAAGTTCGCCACGCCCTGCTCCACCGACACCACCGGCCGGTAGCCGACGTTGGCCACCAGGTCGGACACGTCGGCTTCGGTGTCCGGCACGTCGCCTGCCTGCAGCGGCAGCATCTCCATCTGCGCCTTGCGGCCCAGGCATTGCTCCAGCACCTCGATGTAGCGCAGCAGTTCCACCGGCTGCTCGTTGCCGATGTTGTAGAGGCGGTAAGGCGCCACGCCGCTGGTCGCCGGGTCCGGCGCGTCACCACGCCAGGCCGGATCCACGCCCGGTACGCGGTCAAGCGTGCGGATCACGCCTTCGACGATATCGTCGACGTAGGTGAAGCTGCGCTTGTGGCGGCCGTGGTTGAACACCTTGATCGGCTCGCCGGCGAGGATCGCGCGCGTGAACAGGAACAGCGCCATGTCCGGTCGCCCCCACGGGCCATACACGGTGAAGAAGCGCAGTCCGGTGCACGGCAGGTCGTAAAGATGGGCGTAGCCGTGCGCCATCATCTCGTTCGCCTTCTTCGTGGCCGCGTACAGCGTCAACGGATGCTCGGTCGACTGGTGCTCGCTGAACGGCATCGCGGTGTTGGCGCCGTACACCGAACTGGTCGAGGCGAACACCAGATGCTCCACGCCGTGATGCCGGCAGCCCTCCAGCACGTGCAAGGTGCCGGTGACGTTGCTGCTGACGTACACATGCGGATTCTGCGCCGCATAGCGCACGCCCGCCTGCGCCGCCAGATGCACCACACGCCGCGGCCGGTGCGTCGCGAACACGTCCTCCATCGCCGCACGATCGGCCAGATCCGCGGTGACGTGCGTGTAACCCGCCAACTCCCGCAGCCGCGCCAGCCGCGCCTGCTTCAGGGAGACGTCGTAGTAATCGTTGAGGTTGTCGAGACCGACCACCTCGTCACCGCGCGCCAACAGGCGCTGGGCGACGTGCGAACCGATGAAACCGGCGGTGCCGGTGACGAGGATTTTCATGGAATCATCATCCTGGGACAGCGTTGGATGCGGAAGAAAATGGCCGACGCGGCAGTTGCCTGCTCCGCTTACATCATGTCACAGCGTCGCAGCCGGCTTGCTCACCATCTCGCGGCCCAACGGGTCCCAGCCTGCACCCGCTACACTGCCCGCATGGCCATCACGCAACCCGACAAGGCGACCACGCTGCGCCTGCTTGCCGAGCAGGCGTTCAGCCGCGCCGCCGGCGCGCCGCTGGTCGAGGGCAATGCGGTCGAGCTGCTGATCGACGCGCCGGCGAACTACGCGGCATGGCTGTCGGCGATCCGCGGCGCGCGCGACACGATCCTGTTCGAGAACTACATCTTCCGCGACGACGCCACCGGCCGCGCGTTCCGCGATGCGCTGGCCGAGCGCGCGGCGGCCGGCGTGCGCGTGTACGTGCTGCGCGACTGGCTCGGCTGCCTCGGCCAGTCGCGCAACCGCTTCTGGCAGCCGCTGCGCGCGGCCAGCGGCGAGGTGCGCGCCTACAATCCGCCGCGCTTCGGCAGCCCGCTCGGCTGGCTGTCGCGCGACCACCGCAAGCTGCTGGTCGTCGATGCCGAGGTCGGCTTCGTCGGCGGGCTGTGCGTCAGCGGGCGCTGGCTCGGCAACCCGGGCAAGAACGTGTCGCCGTGGCGCGACACCGCGGTGGCGGTGCGCGGGCCGGCGCTGCAGGACCTCGCACTCGCCTTCAACGACGTCTGGAGCCAGCTCGGACCGGCGCTGCCGGGTGAAGTCCTCGCGGCTGCCGGATGCGGCGCGCAGCGCGGCCAGACCGCGCTGCGCGTGGTCGCCACGCTGCCGAACACGGCCGGCCTGTACCGCCTCGACCAGCTCATCGCCGGCATGGCGCGCACCAACCTGTGGCTGAGCGACGCCTACTTCGTCGGCGTCACGCCGTACGTGCAGGCGCTGGTCGCGGCCGCGCGCGACGGCGTCGACGTGCGCCTGCTGGTGCCCGGCACCAGCGACGTGCCGGCGGTCGGCGCACTCTCGCGCACCGGCTACCGGCCGCTGCTCGAGGCCGGCATCCGCGTGTTCGAGTGGAACGGCTCGATGATGCACGCCAAGACCGCCGTCGCCGACGGCCGCTGGGCGCGCGTCGGCTCCAGCAACCTCAATGTCGCCAGCTGGGTCGGCAACTGCGAGATCGACCTCGCGATCGAGGACGAGGCGTTCGCGCGCGGCATGGAAGAGCAGTACGAGCGCGACCTGCAGAACGCGACCGAGATCGTGCTGAAGATGCCGCGCCGGTCGCGCCACAGGGGCGCGTTCCACCGGCCGCGCCTGCAGGGCGGCAGCTCCGGCCGCGCCGCCGCCGGCGCGTTGCGCCTGGCCAACTCGATCGGTGCGGCGATCACCGACCGCCGCGTGCTCGGCCCGGCCGAATCCGGCCCGCTGCTGGTCGCCGGCATCGCGCTGCTGGTCGCCGCGCTGCTCGCCTTCGCCTGGCCGCAGGCGATCGCCTGGCCGCTCGGCGCACTGGCGGCGTGGATCGCGATCGGGCTGGTCGCGCGTTCCGCCGCCACGCGCCGCAGCGCGCCGCCACGGCGCGAACGGGACCGCTGATCGGCTTGCCGCTGCCGCGGTGATGCCGCAGACTGCGGGCGCCCGCGCCAGCGGGGTCATGCCATCGCGCCATCCGCGCGCCCCGTCGAAGATGCCCGATCCCACCGACAATCCGATCGCCGCGCGCGAGGTCTACACGCCGTCCGCGCTGACGCGGTTCGTGCGCGACCTGCTCGAGGACACGCTGCCGCTGGTGTGGATCGAGGGCGAGATCTCCAATTTCGCGCGGCCGGCGTCCGGGCACCTGTATTTCACCCTCAAGGACGGCGGCGCGCAGGTGCGCTGCGCGATGTTCCGGCCACGCAGCACCTGGCTGCGCTTCCGCCCCGCCGACGGCATGCACGTGCTGGCGCGCGTGCGGGTCAGCCTGTACGAGCCGCGCGGCGAGTTCCAGCTGATCGTCGAGCACCTGGAGGAAGCCGGCGAAGGTGCGCTGCAGCGCGCGTTCGAGCAGCTCAAGGCCCGGCTCGCCGCCGAAGGCCTGTTCGATGCCGCCACCAAGCGGCCGCTGCCGCAGCTGCCGCGCCGCATCGGCGTGGTCACCTCGCCCAGCGGCGCGGCGATCCGCGACGTGCTCAGCGTGCTGGCGCGGCGCTTTCCGCTCGCCGAGGTCGAGATCCTGCCGGTGCCGGTGCAGGGCAAGGAGGCGCCGCCGGCGATCGTCGCCGCGCTGGCCGCGGCCTCGGCCGCGCGCCGCCACGACGTGCTGCTGCTGACACGCGGCGGCGGCTCGCTCGAGGATCTGTGGGCATTCAACGACGAGGCGGTCGCGCGCGCGATCCGCGCCAGCGCGATCCCGGTCGTGAGCGCGGTCGGCCACGAGATCGACTTCACGATCGCCGACTTCGCCGCCGACCTGCGCGCGCCGACGCCGTCGGCCGCGGCCGAGCTGCTGGTGCCGGACGCCGGCGAACTCGCGCGCACGCTGGCGCGGCTTCGGCAGCGGCTCGAGCACTGGCTGACGCGCCGCCTCGACACGCATGCGCAACGCCTCGACCACCTGCTTGCGCGGCTCAACGCGCAGCGTCCGCAGGCGCGCCTCGCGCGTGCGGACGAGCGCCTGCACGCGTTGCAGCGCCGCCTCGTCGACGGCCTGCAGCGCCGGATCGACCGGCGCGACGCGCGCCTGACGCAACTGCGCGCGCACCTGCGCGCACAGCACCCGGCCACCGTGCTCGCGCGCGGCGAGGACCAGTCCCGCGCCCTGCTCGAACGCCTGCGCGTCGCGCTCGCGCACGGCCTCGAACGGCGCAGCGCGCGCCTGGGCGAACTCGGCCGCACGCTGCACGCGGTCAGCCCGCTGGCCACGCTCGAGCGCGGCTACGCGATCCTGCTCGAGCGCGACTCCGGCCGCGTGGTGCGCTCGGTCGCGCAGGCCGCCCCGGGCCGTTCGCTGCGCGCGCGCGTCGCCGATGGCGAGTTCGGCGTGCGCGTCGAGGAGACTTGAACCCGCCGCGCCGGCAGGAGCGAGCGCCTTGAAAGCGAAGCCCGGGCATGGCCCGCTCCTGCATGCGCCCGCGATCGATCACGGCGCTGCTGCGAGGGACGCCACGTGCGCGCGCACGTCGGCGAGCGCGACCGGCACCTCGACCCATGTGGCCGCCATGCGCTGCTCGGCCGCGCGGTAGTCGGCCAACGCCGCATCGCGTTCGCCGCGCCGTTCCTCGATCGCCGCGGCCTGCACCAGCACCTGCGCATCGTCGATCGAGCCGACGCCCGCCGCGCGCACTGCGGCGAGCAGCGGCGCCAGCACGGCGTGGGCGCCGGCCACATCGCCGGCGGCGAGCCGGCGCCGCGACTCGATCAGTTGCCAGCGCTGGCGCGCGCGCCCACCCGCATCGCCGATGTCGGCGTCGAGCGCGGCCAGCGCGGTGCGCGCCTCATCGAGACGGCCGAGCGCGAGCGACGCCTCGCTGCGGTTCAGGCGCACCGCCAGGCACGGCGGCGTCGCCGGGCCGTCGGCGCAGACCAGCGGCTGCGCCTGCGCGAACTCGCCCTCCGCCACGGCCGCGTGGCCGAGCGCAAGCTCGGCACGGCCGAGCGCGTTGTGGAGACCGGCGAGGTTCGCGCTTTTCGCGCCGGCATGCGTGAGCAGCGCGCGCAGGCCCTGCGCGGCCGCGTCGAAGCGGCCGATGTCGTCCTGCACGCCGGCCAGCTCCCAGGCGATGCCGATGGCGAGGTTGCTGTCCGGGCCGCGCATCGCGATCGCGACCGCCAGCGCGCCGCGCAGCACCGGTTCGGCTTCGCGCGCACGCCCGTTCGCGGCGAGCGCGCCGGCGTATTGCTGCTGCACGTACAGGCGCACGGCCGGGGCCGCGGTGTCGCCGAGCGCGGCGACGATCTGCTGCGCCTGCGTCGCAGCCGCGAGCATCGCATCGTTGTGGCCGACCGCGCGCAGCAGGGACGCGTGGTTGGCCAGCGCCATCGCGTAATCGTCGGAACCATCGCCGCTCGCGAGCCGGTGCATCTCCACCGCCTGCGCGGACACGTCCGGGATCGCCGCGTAGTCGCCGATGTTGAACAGGTGATCGGCCTTGAACTCGAGCGCCTGCGCGAGCACGCGCCGCCCTGCCGGGCCGGCAGCGCGCAGGCGCTCGATCGCGGTGTCGAGATCGCTCAGGCGCGCCTTGTCGCCGTCGACGACCAGCGCATAGTGCGCCAGCCGCGCGCGTGCCGCCTCGGTCGGCACGAGTGCCGCCACGCCGGCGCGCTCGCCGGCCTGCAGCGCCGCGCGCAGCGCATCTTCCGCGGCAGCGCGATCATCGAGCGAGACGTAGACGCCGCCGATCTCCTCGAGCAGGCGCGCGGCGATCGCCGGCTGCCCGGCGATGTCGGCCTCGATGCGCCGGCGCGCATGCGCGAGCAGGTCGGTCGCGCGCGTGTCGCCGCCCTTGGCCTCGTACGGATCGGCGCCGAGGAATACGTCCTCCAGCAGTGCCAGCGCGCTCTCGGTGGCGCGCTCGGCCTGGCCGCGCTCGTGGGCCGAGCGCAGCGCCAGGCCGAGGCCGAGCGCAAGCGACAGCAGCACCGCCGCCGTCGCCGCGACGCCGACGCGGTGGCGGCGCAGGAACATGCGCAGGCGGTAGGCCGGGGTGTCGCCGGTCGCGCTGACCGGCTCGCCGCGCCGGAAGCGCTGCAGGTCGTCCGCGAGCGCCGCCACGCTGGCATAGCGCCGCTCCGGTTCCGCATGCATCGCGCGCCGCACGATGCGGTCGAGGTCGCCGTGCAGGCTGCGCAGCAGCGTCGCGACACCGACGCCGCGCGCGCGGGCGATCGCGTCGACCGCTTCCGGATCGCGCGCACGCCGCTCGCGCAACTGCGCCTCGATGCGCGCGGTGCCCCGTGACGCGGCTGGCCGCAGCCCGCCGAGCAGTTCGTGCAGCAGCACGCCGAGCTGGAAGACGTCGGTCTGCGTCGTCACCGGCCCGTGCGCGAACTGCTCCGGCGCGGCGTATTCAGGCGTCATCAACGGCGTCGCGCCGCGCGTCACGCCGTCGTCGCCGGCGTCGAGCAGCTTGGCGATGCCGAAGTCGAGCAGCTTGAGCGTGCCGTCGCCGGTGACTAGCACGTTGGCCGGCTTCAGGTCGCGGTGCACGACCAGGTTGCGGTGCGCATAGGCGACCGCATCGCAGGCGGCGAGGAACAGGCCGATGCGCGCGTCCAGGCCCAAGCGGCGCGCGTCACACCAGGCCAGCAGCGGCTCGCCGTCGACCAGTTCCATCGCGAACCATGGCTGCCCATCGGCCGTGATGCCGCCGTCGAGCAGGCGCGCGATGTGCGGATGGTCGAGGCGGGCCAGGATTTCGCGCTCGCGCAGGAAGCGCGCGACGATTTCCTCCGAATCCATGCCGCGCTTGATCAGCTTGAGCGCGACCGGCTGGCGCGCGACGCCGGCGACCGGTTCGGCGCGGTAGACCGTGCCCATGCCGCCGCTGCCGAGCCGGCGCACGATGCGGAAGCGGCCGACCTCGCGGCCGGCGAGCGGATCGTCGCCGGCCTCGTCCGCGCCCGCCTCCGTGCACAGCCGCTCGAGCGCGTGCGGCGGCGCATGGTCGAGCCGCAGCAGGCCGAGCGCCTCGGCGTGCAGGTCGGGCTGGCCGGCGCAACGCGTCGCAAGCCAGGCCTCGCGGCCGGCTTCCGGCTGGTCCAGCGCGGCGCGCACCAGCGCCAGCGCGCGGCGCATCCGTTCGGCACGATCGGCGGCTTCACTCATGGCGTTCCCCCCGTCACGGCGGCGCGATGCTAACCCGGCGCGCGCGGGCGCGACACGGGGGGCCGAATCCGCTGGAGTCCCGTCAAAAGCATCGCGGCTTCCGCTGCTCCGACCCGAAGACGTGCATCGCTCTGTGGGAGCGCCGGCAGGCGCGATGCGGCCGGCCGCGCCCCGCGCCGCATCAGTCGTCCATGCCGGAGTAGAAGATCAGGTCGCCCGGGATCGCCTCGTAGGCGCCGAGGTCGATCGCGCTGCCGGCGACGCGCGGGCGGCCGTCGAGGTCGACGTCCGGAAGCGCGCCGGGCTGCTCCGCACTGCCGGCATCGAGCGCCGGCGAGTCGGGCCCAAGCCGGAAGTTGCCGCCGTTCGGGCTGAGGAAGCGCGGATCGACGTCGAGATTGGTCGTGGTCGGCGCGATCGCCCCCTTGATCGCCCCGGCCAGCGTGTAGGTGATCGCCGGCGGCTGCGGCGCGTTGGATACGTCGATGTCGAGGTAGGCGCCGGGCGTGCCGTTGTGCCACGCGATGTCGTTCATCACGACGAAGTCGAGGCCGGACACGCCGGAAAACGTCTGCAGCGTGATCGCAGCGGTGCCGATGCCGACTGGATTGGCGGCGATCGTGCTGTCGGTCAGCACGATGCGGCCGCCGTTGCCGGTGGTCAGCACCGAGGCGAGGCCGAAGCCCTGGTTGTAGTTGCGCGCGAGCAGGCTGTTCTCGAGCGCGACCTCGGCGCCGCTGGTCGACGCGCCGACGCCCCACAGGCGCAACGTGTAGGTCGGGTTGCCGCTGCCGGCGCGGGTGTCGTTGTCGACGATGCGGCAATGGCTGACCCGCAACCGATGCCCCGATGCAGGCTGCGAGCCGTCGTGGACCACATCGATGCCGTCCGGCAGGCGCGTGAACGTGAGCCCCTCGAACAGCACGTCGCCGGCTACGTTGGACAACCGCAGCCTGGCGGTCATCTCGTTGCGGCCGTCGATCACGGTATTGCGCGGATCGAGCTCCCGCGCGGCGCAGCCGGAGGTGTAGCCGCCGAGCAGCAGCAGCGACGCCGGCGACGAGGCCTGGAACGCGCCCAGGGTCGCACCGGCGGCGCCGTCGACCGCGTAGGTGCCCTGCACCATGCGGATCGTGACCTGCGCATCTGGCGCGCTCGTCCATGCGACCAGGGCGGCGCGCAAGCCCGCCATGTCATCGACGCAGAAATCCCGGTCGGCGCGGGCGATCGCAGGGCATGCGAGCGAGCCCGCGAGCAGGGCCATGGTCATGCGTGCGGGCAGCATGCGAAGTGTCTCCATGGCTCACTCGAAGCCGTTCTTGAAGATGCGGTCGCTCAGCGTCTCGGCGACGCAGTTGCCGATCTCGGAGGTGTTGCCGGCCGGATCGGTCACGGTCGCGCTGATCGCGCCGACGGGAAGCGTCCACCCGAACGCGACGGAGGTCGTGAACGACACCGAGCCGAGCGCGCCGGTCGTCAGGTTGGTCTTCATCAGCGGGAAGCGCGCGTAGCCACGACCGTTCGGCAGGCAGGCGGCGCCCCAGTACAGGTCGAGGCGGAAGGTCGTGTCCGGCGTGCTGGTCAGCGTGCCGGTCACGGTCTCGGTCGCGCTGGCCACGTCGCGCACCGCGCTCGCCAGCACCGGATGGTTCTGCAGGTTGTTGGGACCGGTCGCCGGATTCGCCGGCTGGTTCGCGCTCGGGCCGGCCTGCGCGAGGTCGATGTCCAGGCCCACGTTGCCCTGGAACGCATTGTCGAGCACGCGATTGCCGGCGCCGCCGCTGGCCGATATCCACACGCCGGGACCGCCGTTGTTGTAGATGAAATTGCCGCCCCAGGTCGCGCCCACCGGCGCGCCGATCGTGTTGTTCTTCGCCCCGAACGTGACCAGCACGCCGCCGCTGCCATTGCCGGCCGCACCGCCGTTGAGGTCGAGGCCGATCGTGTTGTACTGGACGAGATTTCCGCTCGAACCACTTCCCGCCAGGATCACGCCATGCGAGGCGTTGTTGCCGATTGCGTTGTACTGGACGACGTTGCCGGGCGAGTTGTACACGTAGATGCCGCTCGCGTTGCCGCCGCTGCCGGTGCCGTCGGCCTGGAATCCGATGACGTTGTTGGCCACCGTCGAGCCGCCGCCCGCGTTGTCGAGGTAGATGCCGGCGCCGGAGGCGACCGCGATCAGGTTCAACGCCGACGGGTCGTCGTAGCCGCCGATGAACGCGCCGCCCGAGTTGCCGGTCACGCGGATCGCGTTGTTGTTCGCTGGCGTGAGCGGGACCGGTCCGAACAGGTTGCCGGCGATGCGGTGGTTGCGGCCGCCCTCGAGCTTGATCGCCGCGTCGGTGAAGCCGGCGAAGCCGAGGCCGCGCACGACCAGCCGCGCCGAACTCGGCGCGCTCGCCGGCACATGCAGTGCCCACGGCGTGCTCGCATTGCCGGCGCCGTTGACGAAGAAGCACAGGTTCGCATTGAACTGGCCGTACTGGTCGTTCGGGGTCCAGCCGGACTGGGTGGTGCCGTCGATCGTGACGTCGCCGGTGATGTCGAGCATCGGCGCGGCCAGCGACAGCATGCGCGGACAGCCGCCCGGCACGTTGAAGATGATCCGGAACGGCACGCTCGCCGCATTGCCGGCCTTGATCGCGGCGCGCAGCGAGCCGGCCAGCGGCGAGGTGTTATTGCCGTTGTCGGAGGTCGTCGTCACCACTGCCGTGGTCGTGTCGTCGATCGACGACTCGTAGGCACCGAGGTCGATGCGGCTGCCGACGATGCGCGCGGCGCCGTCGAGATCGCGCGCCGGGAAACCCATCAATTGGATGAGGGCGCCGCTGTTGATGGCGGGCGAATTGGAGGCAAGCCGGAAGTTCTCGTTCGCCGCGTCGACGAAGCGTGGGTCGACGTGCAGGTCGCCGGGATTCTGCGGGAAATTGCTGTTGGCGGAGTTGTAGAGATTGAAGCTCGCCATCAAGGGATAGACGTACTGCGTGCTGCCGGTGAACACGATGTCCCAGCTCTGGTTGTTCCAGAGGATGTTGTCGGTGACCTCGCTGATCCGGCCACTGCTGCCGGTGACGAGCGTCCCCAGCCGCATGGCCGGCCCGCCGGTCGTGCGCACGATCGTGTTGTTGGTCGCGGTGACCGTGCCATCGATGCGGGCATCCAGGGTGACCGTGAACGCGCCGAGGTCTATCCCGCTGGCCTCCTGCGCGAGCGTGCTGTCCGAGACGAGGTTGTTGACGAAGCGCATTTGTGCGCCGGACATCCGGACAACGTTCTGGCCGGAGTTGTGCGTGAAGCGGCATTGCCGGACCTCGAAGACCTGGCTGTCGCTGGGGTGGATGTCGTTGGTGATCAGCAGGACTTCGCTCTCCCCCCACGCCTGGTTGGACTTGCCTTTGAACCGCGTGAAGGTGACGCCTTCGATCAGTGCGTTGCTGTCGCCGCGCATCAGGAAACCCATGCCGGAAGCGGCCGTTCCGAGACCGTCGAGCACGGTATTGGCGGGATTCACCACGCGACTCGAGCAGCCCGTCGTGTAACCCCCGAGCAGGCGCAGGCTGGCCACGTCGTCGGCATTGGCTCCGTACAGGCGGGCGAGCTGGTTGCCGACCGCGTAGGTGCCCTGCACCAGTTTGATCGTGAACGTGGAGCCGACGGGCTGGAGTTCGAACGAGGTGAGCGCGCCCTTCAACCCGGCCACGTCCTTGACGCAAACCTCGGCCGCACGTGCAGGCATGCCGAGGAACAGAACGAAAGACAGTAGCCCGGACAGGGCAACGAGGCGACGAGGAAACACGGCGTTCTCCGCAAGGGTCCTGACTGACCTTACGAATCGCGCAGCGAGCTACTGACAGGTCTCCGCAACGGGTTCGGACGGCGCGCCCCGCGGCGGCGTCACGAAGCCAGAGACCGCTACCCCGCCTCGGCGATGAACCGCAGCAGGAACATCCGCGCCGTGCGCCAGTCGCGGAACACGGTGCGCTCGCTGACGCCGCGCAGCTCGGCGATGTCCGCGGTGCCGAGGCCGGCGAACACGTGCAGCTGGGCCAGCTCGGCCAGCGCCGGATCCACGCGCGCCAAGTCGGTCATGACGCGGTCCAGCGCGAGGATGTCGAACGGCTCGTCCGCGGCGACGTCGGCGGCCGCGCGCAGCGTCAGGGCTTCACCGCCGTCGCCGCGCTTCTCGGCGCCCCGGTGGCGCGCGCGGTCGATCAGCAGCTGACGCATCGCGCGTGCGGCGAGGTTGAAGAAATGCAGGCGGCTCTCGACCGACAGCGCGCGCCCGTTCAGGCGCATCCAGGTCTCGTTGACCAGCTCGGTCGTGCACAGCGTCTGGCGCGGACCGACGCGCAACAGCAGGTGCGCCTGCTTGCGGAAGTCCTCGTACAGCAGCGCGAACAGGCGATCGGCCGCGCCGGCATGGCCACTGCGCACGCCTTCGAGCAGCGCGTCGATGTCTTGGGGGTCGTGCGTGGCGATCGCCATCGCAAGAGCCTAGCAGCCGCACCGGCGGGCCGCCATCGGCGGCGCGCAGGGTAGCGTGCCGGGTTACGCAGACCACCTGCCCGCTTGCGCAGCCGTTTGACGATAGTAACGCGGATCGTTAGCATCCGATACGTGATCCGAACGTTCGCCGACAAGGACAGCAAGGCCCTGTTCGAGGGCAGGCGCATCCGGCGCTGGCAGGCGATCGAGGCCGTCGCGATGCGCAAACTGGCGATGCTCAACCGGGCGGCGAAACTGGAAGACTTGCGCATCCCGCCTGCGAATCGACTGGAAGCGTTGAAAGGCGATCGCTCCGGCCAATACAGCATTCGCGTGAACGACCAGTTCCGCATCTGCTTCGCCTGGAAAGGCGGTGACGCCTACGACGTCGAAATCGTCGACTACCACTGAGAAACCTGCCATGCGCACAGTTCCCTACCCCACGCCCGGCGAAATCCTGCTCGAGGAATTCCTGAAGCCGATGCAGATCACGCAGTACCGGCTGGCCAAGGAAATCGGCGTATCACAGCGCCGCATCGGCGAGATCATCGCCGGCAAGCGCAGCGTGACGGCGGACACTGGCCTGCGCCTGTCGCGCTTCTTCGGTACCTCGGAAGGATTCTGGACCGGCCTGCAGGACGATCACGATCGCGCCGTCGCGAAGGATGTGCTGGGAAAGACGTTGGATGGCATCAGGCCGTGGAATGACAGCCGGGCAGCCTGAACCGGAATATCCAAACGAGGGTTATGATCATGGAGTCTGCAAGCGACGTCTGGAAAGATATCCAACGCTCGCAATCCGGTGCGCGTGTAGGGACGATCGGACACGAAGAGTTCCGCGAGTTCTACTCCTTCGTGTACAGGCTTCGGGAGTCGATTCGGCAGAATACCTCTCTCGCCACGATTCAACGCGCCTATCTTATCGGCCATCGCCAGTCGTCTCAGGCATTCACAATGACCGTATTCGAGCGTGACCGATGGACTGTGTGCCGACGTGCAAGTCAACAAGAAGCAGCACGATGTTGGCCCACCGTCTCCTCGACTGAGACTGGCGCCAAGATTGAGTTATGGACTTCTAAAGCGATAGCGAGCGAGCTGGACCGTTTGTTGACAAGCGCCTGCCAAGGAATACAAAAGGTCTTAACCAACAATAAGACGAGCGAATATCGCAGGCACATCCAGGCAACACACTCGCGAGCAAGCCGATTCGAGGTCACATGCAGCGGATTCATTCCTGAGCAAGAACCGTCTCCAAGTAAAACCTCACTGAACACCACCTACCCGCTATACCTCGCGAATCGCCCTGCATCCGGCAAGGCCTCGCTCGAGGTCCTTGACAAGTATTCGGGCGAAATCGCCACGCGCGTCGCGCTGGCCGACGCGGCGACGATCGATGCCGCGATCGCGGCCGCGGTCGCGGCCGAGGCGCCGATGCGCGCGTTGCCGCCCTACGCGCGCCAGGCCGTGCTCGAGCATTGCATCGCGCGCTTCCGCGAGCGCTTCGACGAACTCGCGCTGGCGTTGTGCATCGAGGCCGGCAAGCCGATCCGGGACGCCGAGGGCGAGGTCACGCGCCTGATCGACACGTTCAAGGTCGCCGCCGAGGAAGCGGTGCGCGTGAACGGCGAGGTGCTGAACCTCGAGATTTCCAAGCGGGCCGAAGGCTATCGCGGCTTCGTCCAGCGCGTGCCGCTCGGCGCGTGCTCGTTCATCACGCCGTTCAACTTCCCGCTGAACCTGGTCGCGCACAAGGTCGCGCCGGCGATCGCGGCCGGCTGCCCGTTCGTGCTGAAGCCGTCGGAGAAGACGCCGGTCGGCGCGCTGATCATCGGCGAGATCCTCGCCGAGACCGACCTGCCGCACGGCGCATTCTCGATCCTGCCCTGCCGCGTCGAGGACGCCGGGCCATTCGTGGCCGACGAGCGCCTGAAGCTGCTGTCGTTCACCGGCGGCCAGGTCGGCTGGGAGCTGAAGGCGAAGGCCGGGCGCAAGAAGGTCGTGCTCGAGCTCGGTGGCAACGCGGCCTGTATCGTCGACGCGGACCAGCGCGACCGGCTCGACCACGTGGTCGAGCGGCTGGTCTTCGGCGCGTACTACCAGTCCGGCCAGAGCTGCATCAAGGTGCAGCGCGTGTTCGCGCACGCCTCGCTGTACGCGGAGCTGCGCGAGCGCTTCGTCGCCGCGACGAAGGCGCTCAAGGCCGGCGATCCGCGCTCGCGTGACACCTTCCTCGGTCCGCTGATCGACGAGGCGTCGGCGACACGGCTGGAGCGCTGGATCGGCGAGGCGACCGCGGCCGGCGCGAAGCTGCTCTGCGGCGGCGGACGCGAGCGCAACCGGCTCGAGGCGAGCGTGCTCGAAGACGTGCCGCCCGATGCCAGGCTCAACCGCCTCGAAGCATTCGGCCCGGTCACCGTGCTGGCGCCGTTCGACGACTTCGACGCCGCGCTGGCCGCCGTCAACGCCTCCGACTACGGCCTGCAGGCCGGCGTGTTCACCAACGACCTCGCGCACGCGATGCGCGCCTGGGACGCGCTCGAGGTCGGCGGCGTGGTCATCAACGACATCCCGAGCTTCCGCGTCGACAACATGCCCTACGGCGGCGTGAAGCGCTCCGGACTCGGTCGCGAGGGCGTGCGCTACGCGATCGAGGACATGACAGAGCCGCGGCTGATGGTGCTGCGCGGCTGAGCGGGCCGCGCCATCGTGTAGCATTCCGGCATGGCTGCTGCGCCGCAGCGCCGCTCTTCCGGCTGCGATCGGGCGCATGGCGCGTCGCTTGCGGCCCGCTCAACTCCCGCGCTGCCTGTCTCCGTGGCGCGCGCCCGATCCGGAGAAGCCTGCCCATGCACCATGGCGCCGACATCCTGTTGACCCTGTTCGCGATCTTCGTCGCCGCGCAAGTCGGCGCGGAGATCGCGCAACGCCTGCGCCTGCCCGGCGTGGTCGGCGAGATCGTCGCCGGCGCGGCGATCGGGCCGTCGGCACTCGGCTGGATCCGGCCCGAGCAGATCGCCTCCGGCACGCCGCTGGACGTGCTGGCCGAGATCGGCGTCGTGCTGCTGCTGTTCGCGGTCGGCCTGGAGACGCGCCTGGATGACCTCAAGAAGGTCGGCAAGAGCGCGTTCCTGGTCGGCGTGCTCGGCGTGATCGTGCCGTTCGCGCTCGGCGCGCTGTGGGCGCACGGCAACGGCTTCGAGTGGGCCAAGTCGATGTTCATCGCGGCCGCGTTCGTGGCGACCTCGGCCGGCATCACCGCGCGCGTGCTGCAGGAGCTGGGCGTGCTCACGCGCATCGAGAGCCGCGTGATCCTCGGCGCGGCGGTGATCGACGACATCCTCGCGATGCTGCTGCTCGGCGTGGTGACCGCGCTGCAGGGCGGCGGCGGCATCCAGATCGGCAGCCTGCTGCTGGTGCTGGCGCAGGCGGTCGGCTTCATCGCGGTGATCGGCTGGGTCGGCACGCGCGTGATGCGCCGGCGCGCGCACTGGCTGGACCGACCGATCAACCCGCTGTCGCCGCTGACAATCTCGCTGGCGATCTGCCTGGGCCTGGCGTTCCTGTCGACCGAATTCGGCCTCGCCGCGATCATCGGCGCGTTCCTGGCCGGCATGCTCGCTTCGGAAACGCACCAGCGCGAGGAACTGGAACACCAGATGCAGCCGCTGCTCGCGCTGCTGACGCCGTTCTTCTTCGTCGTCACCGGCGCGAAGATCGACCTGTCGGTGTTCGCCGACGGCGCGGCGCTGTGGATGCTGCTGGTCGTGACCGTGATCGCGGTGGTGTCCAAGCTCGCCGGCGGCTTCCTCGGCGCGCTCTCGCTCGGCCGCTACGGCGCGACCATCGTCGGCGTCGGCATGATCCCGCGCGGCGAGGTCGGCGTGGTGATCGCCAGCCTTGGCCTCGCCGCCGGCGTGTTCACGAACCAGATCTATGCGGTCATCGTCGCGATGTCGCTGCTGACCTCGATCATCACGCCGCCGGTGCTGGCGCTGCTGCTCAAGCGCGCGCCGGCCGCGGCGGACGCCGATCACCGCGCGTAGGCGCGGGCCATGCCCGCGACCATCGGGTGGGCAATCTCCGGGTCGCGGGCAGTACCCGCTCCTACAGTCACTGCGCGCCGGGTCGCCAGCTACCCTGCTGTCGTAGGAGCGGGTCATGCCCGCGACCAATCAGGTAGCGGTCTCCGGGTCGCGGGCAGGGCCCGCTCCTACTCGCGCTTGCGCGGCAGCGCGTACGCGAGCAGGTAGTCGCCGCGCGTGGTGTCGAGCTTCGCATGTCCGCCGGCCGCGACCACGACGTACTGGCGACCGCCCACCTCGTAGCTCATCGGCGTCGCCTGTGCGCCGGCCGGCAGGCGCGCCTTCCACAGCTCGGCGCCGCTCGCGGTGTCGAACGCGCGCAGGAAGTTGTCGGTGCTCGCGCCGATGAAGACCAGGCCGCCGGCGGTGGCCAGCGGACCGCCCATGTTCGGCGCGCCCTCGAGGTACCAGAACGGCCACGGCGCCTTGTCGCGCGAAGTGCCGAGCGGCTTCGACCACGCGATCGTGCCGCTCGCCAGATCCAGCGCGACCAGCTTGCCCCACGGCGGCGCCATGCACGGCACGCCGAGCGGCGACTTCAGCAGCGAACGACGCATGCCGTACGGCGTGCCGGTCATGCGCGCGAACTCCCAGCCCTTGTAGACGCCCGAATCGTATTCGTCGGCCAGCTTGTCGCGCGGGATCAGCGTGACCACCATCGGCAGGTCGATCACGTTCGCGATCAGCAGCTTGCGCTGCGGATCCCAGGCGCCGCTGCCCCAGTTCGAGCCGCCGGCATAGCCAGGGCGCTGGATCGTGCCTTGCAGGCTCGGCGGGGTGAAGATGCCCTCGCTGTGCAGTTTGCCGATCTGCTCGCGACAGGCGTTGCGGTCCCAGAAGGTCAGGCCCCACGCGTCGTCCGGCGTGACCGGCGCGTGCGAGACCAGCGGCGGCAGCGACGAGAACGGCTGCGTCGGCGATGGCGCCTCGCCGGCGACCGCGTCCTGTGGGACCGCACGTTCCTCGATCGGGAACAGCGGCTCGCCGTTCTCGCGGTTCAGCACGAACACCTGGCCGGTCTTGGTCAGTTGCACGAGCGCCGGCACCTTCGCGCCGTCACGCTCGAGGTCGACCAGCATCGGCTGCGAGGCGACGTCGTAGTCCCACAGGTCGTGGTGCACGAGCTGGCGCCCCCAGACGAACTCGCCGCTGGCCGCGCGCAGCGCGACGACCGAGTTGGCCCAGCGGTTGTCGCCGGCACGTTCGCCGCCGAAGAAATCCGGGCTGGCCGAGCCGGTCGGGATGAACACGAGGCCGCGTTCCGCATCGACCGCGAACGGCGCCCACGCATTCGCCGCGCCGGTCCAGCGCGCCTGCTGCTGCGCGATCTCGCCGAAGTCCGGATTGGCCGCGTCCGCCGGCAGCTTCGCCGCACGCGGGATCGGGTCCCAGTGCCACAGCAGGCGGCCGCTGCGCACGTCGAACGCGCGCACGACGCCGAGTTCGAGGTCGCTGCCGCGGTTGTCGCCGATCGCCGAGCCGACCACCGCGACGTCGCCGGCGATCGCCGGCGGCGAACTGACCTGGTAATTGCCCAGATGCGCCGCAATCAGGCGCACGCCCTTGGACAGGTCGACTTCGCCGTTCGCGCCGAAGTCGGCGCAGCGCCGCCCGGTCCGTGCATCGAGCGCGAACAGGCGCGCGTCGATCGTGCCGAACACGATGCGCTCGGCGCAGGCCGCGCCCGCGGCGGCGCGTTCGTCACGCCAGTAGCTGACGCCGCGCGCGGCCATCTCCGAGTAGTTGCGGCGCTTGTCGAGTTGCGCATCGAAGCGCCAGCGCTGCATGCCTTTGGCCGCATCGAGCGCGAACACCACGCCGGTCGCGGTGTTGAAGTACAGCGTGTCGCCGATCAGCAGCGGCGTCGCCTCGAACGTCAGCGCCTCGCCCGCACGCTCGAAGCCCTGTCCGAGCTCGCCGGTGCGAAAGCTCCACGCCAGCTCGAGCTGATCGACATTCTGCGGCGTGATCTGCGCGAGCGGCGCATGGCGCTGGCCGCGGCCGTCGCCGCCCCAGGCGGTCCATTCGAACGGCGCGGCGTGCGCCGACAGCGTCGCCAACAGCATCGATACCAGCGGTAGTGCGCGCATGCCCCGTCTCCCCCGTTTGTCGTGCGCGGATTGAAGCCTGCGCGGCGCCGCGCGGCAATGAACGCGGGACGAGCGGGACGCGGCGTGACACCGGCGGGACCAGCCGGCGAACGGCGCGGCTACCGAGCGCCGAGCGCGTCGTCCGGCAACAAGCTGCGATAGCGCCGGCTCAGCATCAGCTCGCTGCCGTCGCGCAGGGTCAGCTTGAGGTCGCCATGCGCCCACGGCGCGATCGCGGCGATGAACTCGGCGCGCACGAGATGCGAGCGGTGCACGCGCAGGAACTGCGCCGGGTCGAGGCGCTGCGCCAGGCGCGACAGTGTCGCGCGCACCAGATGCCGGCGGTTCGCAGTGTGGACCTCGACATAGTTGCCGGCAGCGCTGAGGCGCTGTACCTCGGCGATCGGCACGATAAGCGCGCGGCCGCGCTCGTGCACGACGAGGCGACTGAGTGGCGGCGTGCGGCCGAGATCGCTGCCGAGCCGACGCAGGCGCTCTTCGTCGGCGATGCCGTCGCCTTCGCGGCGGCGTTCGGCCAGGCGCTCGGCGACGCGCGCCAGCGCGCGCGCCAGGCGCTCGCGGTCGAACGGCTTCAGCAGGTAGTCGAGCGCGGCGAATTCGAATGCGCGCAGCGCGTGCTCGTGGAACGCGGTGGTGAACACGACCAGCGGATACGGCGGCGACGCACGCAGCAGCAGGTCGAAGCCGTTCCCGGCACCGAGCTGGATGTCGAGGAACAGCAGGTCCGGCCTCGCATCGCGCAACGCGCCGAGGCCGCCGGCGACGTCCTCGGCCTCGGCGACGACGCGGTAGCCGGGATGCTCGGCGAGCAGCCGGCGCAGCTTCGCGCGTGCCGGCGGCTCGTCCTCGACGATCGCGACGCGCACTTCGGAAGGTGTTGGCGAAAACATCACGCGCCCTCCGAGTCAGTCGCCGTCGCCCATGCTTCGCGCGCCCACGGCATGGTCCTGTGGGAGCGTCGGCAGGCGCGATGCTTGCGCTCCGCCCAGCAGCAGAGCATCGCGGCTTCCGCCGCTCCCACCCAAAGCCGTACCGCCTTGCTCCTGTGGGAGCGCCGGAAGGCGCGATGCTTTCGCACCGAAGCCAAAGCGGAAAGGGTCGCGACGGTATCCAACGTGCATCGCCGAAGCGCGGCTCCCGGAGTGGTCGATCCCTGCTCAGCCATCGGTCGCCAGCGGCAGGTCGATCTCGACGCGCGTGCCGCCTTCGGCGCGCGGCCCGATCGTGAAGCGATGGTCGCCGAGGTAGAGCAGCGCGAGCCGGCTGCGCACGTTGGTCAGGCCGACGCCGGCAGTGAACGTCGGCGCGACGCCGACGCCGTCGTCCTCGACGCGGCAGCGCAGCCGTCCACCATCGACCTCGATGTGCACGTCGACGCAGCCGCGGCCGCTCTTCAGGCCGTGCTGGAACGCGTTCTCGACCAGCGGCTGCAGCAGTAGGCGCGGGATCCGCGCGCTGCGCGCGGCCGGATCGAGCACGATGCGCGTCTGCAGCTTGCCGCGGAAGCGCTCGCGCATCAGCTCGAAGTAACGCTCCAGCCACACGACGTCGTCGGCGACGCGCACGTGCGCGCTGCCGGACTCGGCCAGCGCCGCGCGCAGCAGTTCGGCGAACGCGGCGATCATGCGATCGGCCGCGTCGACGTCCTCGTGCATGCGGTTGGAGATCGCGTTGAGCGTGTTGAACATGAAATGCGGCTCGATCTGCGCGGTCAGCTGCGCCAGGCGCGCCTCGCTGAGGTCGCGCTCGAGCCGCACCAGCGCGAGTTCGCGCTCGCGACGCAGGCGCACCGCGCGCCAGGCGATGCAGGCGCCGACGATGGTCGCGTAGGTGATCAGGTCCTTCTGCAGTTCGTAGGCGAACGCGAGCCACGGATCGCCGAAGTCGTAGCGCTCGCCGACGGCCGCGTAGGCGAGCGTGCGCAGCGCGAACATCGCACCGACGTGCAGCAGCGAGAACACCAGCGCGGCGGCGAAGTGGAGCGGCAGCCGGCGCGGCCAGCCGGCACTGGACAGCGGAAAGCGCCGTTCGAACCGCGCGATCGCGACGGCGAGCACGGCCACCACCGCGACGCTGCTCAGCTCCCAGGTCAGCGGTTCCCACGCCGGGATCGGCCGGCCGGCATTCTGGCGGCCGACGATCGTGTTCAGCGCGAGCCACAGACCGAGCGCGAGCCACGCCGCCGCATAGCCGAGCCAGCCAAGCAGCCGCCGTGTACGCTCGGCGGCTGCCGGCGACGGCGTGTCGCGGGACGGCGGCACGGCCGGTCAGTCCGCCACGTCGGGCTCGAAGAACGACCAGCGCACCTCGGGGAAGCGCGCCTTGAGGTCCTTCTCGACCGCGTTGATCGCATCGATCACGCCGTGCGTGGCGGAGTCGCCGCTCATCTGCGCCTTAACCGCGAGCATCACGTCGTTGCCGAGCTGCAGCGTGATCAGGTTGAACACGCGCGCGATTTCCGGGCGCTCCTCGAGGAAGCCGAGGATCGCCGCCTTCAGCTCCGGCTCGACGCTCTGGCCGATCAGCAGCGCCTTGACCTCGACCGCGATGAACACTGCGATCACGACCAGCAGCACGCCGATCGCGAGCGTGCCGAGCGCATCAAACAACGGGTTGCCGGTCAGCATCGTCAGCAGCACCGCGAGCAGCGCGAGCGTGAGGCCGACCAGCGCGGCGAGATCCTCGCCGAAGATCACGATCAGCTCGCTCTGGCGGCTGTCACGGAACCAGCGCCACAGGCTCCGGTCGCCGCGCGCCTTGTTGACCTCGGTCAGGCAGCCCCACATCGAGAAGCTCTCGGCGACGATGCCGAACGCGAGCACGCCGACCGCGATCCACGGCCATTTCAGCGGCTCGGGAGCGGTCAGCTTGTGGATGCCCTCGTAGATCGAGAACGCACCGCCGACCGAGAACAGCAGCAGCGCGACCAGGAACGACCAGAAGTAGATCGCCTTGCCGTGCCCGAGCGGATAGTCCGGCGACGGCGGCGCCTTCGCGTCCTTAAGCCCGAGCAGCAACAGGCCCTGGTTGCCGCAGTCGGCCAGCGAGTGCACCGCCTCGGCCAGCATCGCGCCGGAACCGGTGACGAACGCGGCGACCGCCTTGGCGGCGAAGATCGCGAAGTTCGCGCCGAGCGCGAAGAAGATCGTCTTGAGCGAATCGGCCTTGCCGGACATGCGGGATTTCCCTGGTCGGTGCGGCGGAGAAGCGGCCGGAATGGCCGTCATGGACTCTCCGCATCCAGCTCCGCATAGTGCCGGAAGATGCCGTTCTGGTTGAAGGGCAGGCGCCGCTCCGAGGCGAGATAGACGGCGATGCGCGGCAGCCGCTCGACATGCGCATGCAGGGCGACCAGGCGCGGACAGGCCGGCTCGATCTGGTGCATCGCGTTCGGGAACGCATAACGCAGGCCGGCGACGACCTGGAACAGCGACAGGTCGACATACGACAGCGCGTCGCCGACGGCATGGGTCGCGCCGGCCGGATTGCGCGCGAGCACGGCCTCGAAGTAGCCGAGGAACTTCGGCAGCCGCTCGCCGGTGAACGCGGTGGCGCGGCGCAACGCCTCGGGCTTCTGCTCGCGGTAGTACAGGCTGCCGGAAACCGGGTGGTGGGTGTCGTGTACCTCGGCCACGAGGTCGGCGATGGTCAGCTGCAGCTGGTGCGCCCACAGCCGGCTGGCCTCGTCCTCGGGCACCAGGTGCAGGCGCGGGCCGAGGAACAGCAGGATGTTGGCGGTCTGCGCGATGACGAGGTCGCCGGCCTTCAGGAACGGCGGCGCGAACGGCGCATGCGCGGCCTCGCCCTCGAGCAGGCGCATCAGCGCCGGCACGCCCATGCCGCGGCCGGAGCGGCGCGCGACGTCGACGTAGTCGGCGCCGGCCTGCTCCAGCGCGAGCCGGACGAACTCGCCGCGCCCCTGGATATCCGGCCAGTAGTAGAGCTCGTAGCGCATCGGATCGCTCCCGGCCCGGCGGGGCCTGGATGGCCTGAGCACGCCCGAGTCTAGCAGCGGCCTGGTTGGCGCGATGTTCGAGGAGGAGCGTTTGTGGGAGCGGGCCATGCCCGCGACCCGGGAACCATTGCGCCCGATCCGGTCGCGGGCATGGCCCGCTCCTGCGCAGGACCGTAGGGTGGGCCGCAGCGCCGAAGGCGCGAGTCCCACCATTTGTGACGAAGGCGCGATGGGCGCAGGCGCCGCACATGCCCCCGACCCGGGAATCATCCGGTCGCGGGCAGGGCCCGCTCCTACGCCAGCGCCGCCTGCGCCTTCTTGCTCAGGTTCGCGCGCACCAGCTCGTACGAGCGGCGCACGAACGCGGCCAGTTCCTCGTGGCTGAAGCGTTCCGGCTCGGTCACGCTGATCCAGAATGCGCGCGCCATGTACGGCGCCGGCGCCATGCCGGGCTGGTCGCTGAGCTCGAGGAAGCGCTCGGAGTCGACCTTGAACGACAACCGGCCGCGCTCCGGCCCGAGCGTGCACAGCACCGCAAACATCTTGTTGGCGACGCTGTAGACCAGGTCGACTTCCCACTTGATCGAGCGCGTCACGCCCGGCCACGCCGCGCACAGCGCGTCGAGGTCGGTGTCGCGCATGCCTGTTGGCTGCCTGTCCATCCTGCCTCCCCCCGTCAAACCTGCATGGTAGCGCGCCGCCGGAACCGGCGCCGGCGGCGACTGCGACCATGTGCCGCAGCGCGCGCTCCGCCTGCGACATCGTGCCCGCCCCCCGGGGGAAACCAAATTGGCCGAAAATAGAGAGCTTGCTTTGCGAGAGTGCCATGCATACCAACGAGACCTACAACGACCACGTCGTCCGCCTGTTCCTGCTGGCGGCGGCCGTGTGGGGCATCATCGGCATGTCGATCGGCGTGTTCGCGGCCGCGCAACTGGCGTGGCCGGCGCTGAACTTCGACATCCCGTGGCTGACCTTCAGCCGGCTGCGCCCGGACCACACCTTCGGCGTGATCTTCGCGTTCGGCGGCTCGGCGCTGATGGGCACCTGCTACTACGTGGTGCAGCGTACCGGCCACACGCGGCTGGCGCATCCGCGCCTGGCCAACTTCACGTTCTGGGGCTGGCAGCTGGCCTGCGTGCTGGCGATGGTGACGATGCCGCTCGGCATCACCCAGAGCAAGGAATACGCCGAGCCGGAATGGTTCATCGACATCCTGGTCGCGGTGGTCTGGGTCAGCCTCGGCATCGTGTTCTTCTCCACGCTCGCGCGCCGGCGCATCCAGCACATCTACGTCGCCAACTGGTACTACGGCGCGTTCATCATCGCGGTCGGCCTGCTGCACATCGTCAACAACCTCGCGCTGCCGGTGTCGCTGACCAAGTCCTACCCGATCTACTCGGGCGTGGTCGATGCGATGGTGCAGTGGTGGTACGGCCACAACGCGGTCGCGTTCTTCCTGACCGCCGGCTTCCTCGGCATGATGTACTACTTCGTGCCGCGCCAGGCGCAGCAGCCGCTGTGGAGCTACCGCTTCTCGATCGTCAATTTCTGGGCGCTGATCTCGGTCTACATGTGGGCCGGCTCGCACCACCTGATGTACACGGCGCTGCCGGACTGGGTGCAGTCGGTCGGCATGGCGTTCTCGCTGGTGCTGCTGATGCCGAGCTGGGGCTCGGCCGCGAATGGTCTGCTGACCTTCAATGGCTCGTGGCTGAAGCTGAAGGAAGACCCGGCGGCCAAGTTCATGGTGCTGTCGCTGGTGTTCTACGCCGCCTCGACCTTCGAAGGCTCGATGATGGCGATCAAGACCGTCAACTCGCTGTCGCACTACACCGACTGGACCATCGCGCACGTGCACTCGGGCTCGCTCGGCTGGGTCGCGATGATCACGATTGGCTCGCTCTACGCGATGGCGCCGCGTGCGCTCGGCCGCCCGGCGATGCATTCGCGCCGCGCGATGGAAATCCATTTCTGGCTGCACATCGCGGGCCTGTTGATGTACGTGCTGGCGATGTGGACCGCCGGCGTGACCGAGGGCCTGATGTGGCGCGCGACGAACGCCGACGGTTCGCTGGTGTACCCGTTCATCGACAGCCTGATCGCGATCAAGCCGATGTACTGGGTGCGATTCCTCGGTGGCTGCCTGATCGTGTCGGGCATGGTCGTGATGGCGTGGAACCTGTGGCACACCGCCGCGCATGCGCGCAAGCGCCTGATCACGCCGATCCCGGTGCCGATCCCCGAGCCGGTCGCGCACCAGGTCCCCGCCCCCCTGCCGGCCGTTGGCTGAGGAGAACGCAATGGCCCGTGGTTACAAGTATTTCGAAGCGGTCGAGAAGCACGCCGGCCTGCTCGGCGTCGGCATCGCGATCATGGTCTCGCTCGGCGGCCTGGCCGAGATCACGCCGCTGTTCATGCGCGCGCACCAGGTCGAGGCACCGGCCGGCGTCAAGCCGTACGATCCGCTGCGCCTGGCCGGCAAGGACATCTACGTGCGCGAGGGCTGCTACCTCTGCCACACGCAGATGATCCGCGCGCTGCGCGCCGAGACCGAGCGCTATGGCCACTACTCGGTGGCCGAGGAGTCGGTCTACGACCGTCCGCACCAGTGGGGCTCCAAGCGCACCGGCCCGGACCTCGCGCGCGTCGGCGGCAAGTACTCCGACGCCTGGCAGCGCATGCACCTGCTCGATCCACGCAAGGTCGTGCCGGTGTCGAACATGCCGGCCTACTCGTGGCTCGAGCACGAGACGATCGACGCCGACGACATCATGGCGCGCATGCGCACGCTGCGCAGGCTCGGCGAGCCGTACAGCGACGCCGAGATCGCCGAAGCACCCAAGGCGCTCGAGGGCAAGACCGCGCTCGATGCGCTGGTCGCCTACCTGCAGGGCCTGGGCACCAGCCTGCCGGCGAACGGCACGAGCGAGGCCAGCGACGGCGGAGCGGCCCCATGAGCGCGTTCTGGGGCCACCTGGCCGGCGTCATCACCGTGACGCTGATGCTCAGCTTCATCGCGACCTGGATCTGGGTCTGGAACGGTCGCCATAAACCGAAGTACGACGCGCTCGCGCGTCTGCCGATGCAAGACGAGGAGAACCGGGCGTGAGCACGTTCTGGTCGGTGTGGATCATGTTCCTGGTGGTGCTCAACATGGGCATCACCTTCTTCCTGTTCATCTGGGGCCAGCGCGTCAAGATCCCGGTGCAGCCGGACGGCACCAGCGGCCACGTGTGGGCGCACGGCGTGCTGCGCGAAAGCGTGCGCAAGCTGCCGCTGTGGTGGGTCGTGCTGTCGGCCAGCATGTTCGTCGCCGGCGCGGTCTACCTCGTGCTGTTCCCCGGCTTCGGCGCCAACAAGGGCCTGCTCGGCTGGACCGCGCACGGCGAGCTGGCGAAGGCCCGCCAGGCCAACCTCGGCAAGCTCGACGAGCTGGTGCACGGCTTCCGCCTGTATCCGGTCGAGCAGCTCGCCGCCGACCCGGCCGCCACGCGCATCGGCCACCGCCTGTTCGTCGACAACTGCGCCGCCTGCCACGGCCGCGAAGGCCACGGCAACCAGCTGCTCGGCGCGCCGAACCTGGTCGACGGCGACTGGCTGTACGGCGGCGACGGCAAGGCGATCACGACGAGCATCCTCGAAGGCCGCCACGGCGCGATGCCGCCGTTCGGCCCGACCTTCGGCGAGGACGGCGTGGCGAACCTGGCCAACTACGTGCTGAGCCTGTCCGGCGCGCCGCACGACGCGGCCAAGGCCGCTGCCGGCCAGCCGAACTTCGCCGGCGTCTGTGCGGCCTGCCACGGCGCCGAGGGCAAGGGCAACCAGGCGCTCGGCGCGCCGAACCTGACCGACGCCATCTGGCTGCACGGCGGCGACCTCGCCACGATCGAGGAAACGATCCGCCACGGCCGCAACGGCCAGATGCCGGCCTGGCGCGAGCGCCTGGGCGAGGACAATGCGCGCATGATCGCGGCCTGGATCTATGCCCAGGCCAACGCCAAGGACCTTCCCGCGCACTGAGATGGCCGCCGACCTGCCCGCCGCGCGCTGGTACCGCCAACCGATCCTCTGGCTCGGCGCGCTGATCCTGGCCGCCTCGCTGGCCGGCTGCGTGTGGATGATCGTGCTCGGCGCGCAGCACGCCGACGAGCCGGTGCCGACCGCCGGGCAGGTGTTCAAGGTGCCGCTGGCCAAGCCGCCGGCACCGCCGCCGGAGCCGGCGCGATGAACGCGTCCGCGTCCGGCTGCTGGCACTGCGGCGAGCCGCTGCCGCCGGACGCGCTGCTGGCGCAGGTCGCCGGCACGCCGCGCGCGGTCTGCTGCAACGGCTGCCGCGCCGCCGCCGAGTGGATCGACCAGCTCGGCCTGTCTGACTACTACCGCCTGCGCAGTGCGCCGGCCGAGCGGCCGGAGGAATCGGCCTCGGCGCAGGCCTGGGCGCGGCCCGAACTCGCCCGCCACGCGGTGCGCACGCTCGAAGACGGCCGCAGCGAAGTCTGCGTGCTGGTCGAGGGCCTGCGCTGCAGCGCCTGCGTCTGGCTGATCGAACGCAGCCTCGGCGGCGTGCCGGGCGTGGCCAGCGTGCAGGTCAACGCCGCCGCGCAGCGCGCGCGCGTGGTGTTCGACGCCGAGCGCGCCGCCCTGCCGCAACTGCTCGGCTCGCTCGAACGCGTCGGCTACCGCGCGCTGCCGCTCGACGCGGCCGCGCTCGACGATGCGCGCAAGCGCGAATCGCAGACCGCAATGAAGCGCCTGCTGGTCGCCGGCTTCGGCGCGATGCAGGCGATGATGTACGCCAGCGCGCTCTACCTCGGCGCGTTCGACGCGATGGACGAGGTCACGCGCGACCTGTTCCGCTGGCTCGGCCTGCTGGTCGCCACGCCGGTCGTGTTCTACTCGGCGCAGCCGTTCTTCGCCGGCGCGCGCCGCACGCTGGCCGCGCGGCGTCTCGGCATGGACGTGCCGGTCGCGATCGCGATCGCGCTGATCTACGTCGCCAGCGTGGTCGAAGCGCTGCGCGGCGGCGCCGAGGTCTATTTCGACTCGGTCAGCATGTTCGTGTTCTTCCTGCTGGTCGGCCGCTATCTGGAAATGCGCGCGCGCCACCACGCCGCCAACCTGTCCGACGCGCTGGCGCGGCTGACGCCGGTGTTCGCCGACCGCGTGCGCGCCGACGGCACGCTCGAGCGCGTCGGCGCGGCCGAACTGCAACCCGGCAACCATGTGCACGTCGCCGAAGGCAGCGCGGTGCCGGCCGACGGCACGCTCGACAGCGAGCGCTGCCGCGTCGACGAGGCGCTGCTGTCGGGTGAATCGGCGCCGGTGGCCAAGCGCCGCGGCGACACGCTGGTGGCCGGCAGCGTCGTCGTCGACGGCCCGGCGCGCCTCGTCGTCGAGCGCGTCGGCACCGACACCGTGCTGGCCGGCATCGTCGCGCTGGTCACGCGCGCGCAGGCCGAGCGGCCGCGACTGGCCGAGGCCGGCGAGCGCGCCGCGACCGGTTTCGTCGCGCGCGTGCTGACGCTGGCCACGCTGACCGCGATCGGCTGGAGCTTCTTCGATCCCTCGCGCGCGTTCACCGCCACGCTGGCGGTGCTGGTCGTGTCGTGCCCGTGCGCGTTCGCACTGGCCGTGCCGGCCGCGCTGACGCGCGCGCTCGGCGTGCTGGCCAAGCGCGGCGTGCTGGTCGTGCATGCCGATGCGATCGAGCAGCTCGCCGGCGCGACGCATGCAGTGTTCGACAAGACCGGCACGCTGACCGAGCCCGACCTCGCGCTCGAGCGTATCGAGCCGCACGGCACGCTCGACCGCGACGGCGCGCTCGCGCTCGCCGCCGCGCTCGCGCGCGGCAGCCGCCACCCGGCCTCGCGCGCGATCGCCGCGGCGCTACCCGATGCGGCGCTGCCGGACGTGACCGACCTGCGCGCCGAAGCCGGCGGCGGCCTCGAAGGCGTGATCGACGGTCGCCGCGTGCGCCTCGGCCGCGCCGACTTCGCGCTCGCCCGCGACGACGTGCCGGCCAGCCTCGACGAGGCGGTCGTGCTCGCCGACGAAGCCGGCGTGCTGGCCGCGTTCCACCTGTCCGAACGCCTGCGCCCGGGCGCGCGCGCCGCGCTCGACGCGCTCGCCGCCGACGGCGTCGCGCTCGAGATCGTCAGCGGCGATGCGCCCGGCAAGGTCGCCGCGGTCGCCGAGCGGCTCGGCGTCACGCACTGGCGCGCGCGCGCGCGCCCGGCCGACAAGCTGGCCCGCCTGACCGCGCTGCGCGCCGACGGCGCGCGCGTGATCGCGGTCGGCGACGGCATCAACGACGCGCCGGTACTGGCCGGCGCCGACGTCGCGGTCGCGCTCGCCGCCGGCGCCGAGCTGGCGCAGGCGTCCAGCGACGTCGTGCTCGCCGGCGAACGCCTCGGCGCGCTGCCCGAAGCGCGCGCGATCGCGCGCCAGGCGCTGCGCATCCTGCGCCAGAACCAGCGCTGGTCGCTCGCCTACAACCTGACCGTGGTGCCGTTCGGGGCGCTCGGCTTCGTGCCGCCGTGGCTGGCGGCGCTCGGCATGTCGCTGAGCTCGCTGGTGGTCGTGCTGAACGCGCTGCGCATCGGCCGCCGCCTCGAACATGCCGTCGAGGCGCCGCTGGCGCCGGCCGGAGCGGACGCATGAACATCCTGCTGGTCATGATCCCGCTGTCGATCCTGCTGCTGATCGGCGCCGGCATTGCGTTCTTCTGGGCGGTCGACCACGACCAGTTCGAGGACATGGAGACGCCGCGCCTGCTGCCGCTGGAGGACGCGCCGGACACGCCGCCCACCGGAGAGCCGCCGCCGTGAACAACCCGCTGACGCTCGGTGCCGCGCTGCTGCTCGGCCTGGCGGCCAGCGGCCACTGCGTGGTCATGTGCGGCGGCATCTCGGCCGCGCTCGGCCTGGCCACCGCCAAGGACGCCGACGGCCGTCCGCAGCCACGCCTGCTGGCCGGCTACCAGTTCGGCCGCGTCGCCTCGTACACGCTGGCCGGCCTGCTGTTCGGCGGCGCGCTCGGCGGCCTGATCGCGCTGCTCGACATCGAGACCGTGCGCCGCACGCTGCGCGGACTCGGCGCGTTCGCGCTGCTGCTCGGCGCGCTGGTCGCGTTCGGCCGCGTGCGCGATCCGGGCTTCGGCCTCGGCCGGCGCGTGTGGCCGAAACTCGCCCCGCTCGGCCGCAAGCTGCTGCCGGTCACCAGCCTGCCGCGCGCGTTCGCGTTCGGCATGGTCTGGGGCTGGATGCCGTGCGGCTTCGTCTACACCGTGCTCTTAATCGCGACGATGCAGCTCGACGCGCTCGCCGGCGCGGCGACGATGGCCGCGTTCGGCCTCGGCACGATCCCGGCCCTGCTCGCCACCGCGTTCGGCGCGCAGCGCTTCGCCGGCCTCGCCGCGCGCCCGGGCGCCAAGCGCCTCGCCGGCACGCTGCTGCTCGCCAGCGCCGCGCTGACCCTCGCCGGCCCGTGGCTGCTCGGTCAGGCGCCATGGCTGCACGGCTGGCTGCCGTTCGATTGCGCGTTGCCGGAGTGAGCGGCCGCGCTTGACCGGTTGCGCGAATGCTGGAATGTTGGCCGTCGCTCCCCCTACGCGCCACGACCAACACCGAGGAGTCCTCGTGTCCCAGCCCCAAGCCTTGTTCGTCGTGCTCCTGATCAGTGCCGGCATCAGCACCGCCTTGTCCGTGCTGCTGTCGCGCCCCCTCTCGGCGTTGCTCGAGGATGTGTGCCGCAGCGCCGGTAGCGTCCGTTTCTGGCTGCGCTACTCGCAGGCAATCCTGTTCATCGTGCCGCTGCTGTGCAGCGTGGTGTATGCCGGCACCGCCGTCATGCGGGTCGGCGTCCAGTCCGGCGTGGAGGTGTTCTATGTCGCGCTGCTCAGCTCCTTGCTCGGCGCCCTGCTCGCGCTCGCCTGCGTCGGAATCCCGCTGTCTCGCATCCGCGCTTCGGCGCCGTCGCCGAAACGGAGCGCGGATAACAATGCGTTCTGGGGACATCGGTCCGAATCCGAGGCGGACGGCAGATAGGCCGGGCACTACCCGCCCCGCTCCCGGCCGGGGCTGGACCGGCGGTCGTCGGCCGTGAACGCGCTGGCGCCGCGCGGCGATCCGTTCACCACGCTCGACGGCCAGACCTTGTGGCTGCGCCCGATCTGTCCCGACGACGCCGACGCGCTGCGCCGCGGCTTTGCGCGGCTGACGCCCGAACAGGTGCGCCAGCGCGCGTTCCGGCGCATGGCCGAGCTGTCGGTCGAGGCGGCCGAACGGCTCGCCACGGTCGACCCGGCGATCGGCGCGGCCTATGTCGTGACCGACGCCGACGGCGAGGTCCGCGCCGAGGCGCGCCTGTACGTCGACGCCTCGCACTACGGCGCCGAGTTCGCGCTGGTGGTCGACCCGAGCCTGACCGGCCGCGGCGTCGGCCGCGCGCTAATGCAGCGCCTGCTCGCCGAGGCCGCCGCGCGCGGCCTGCACGTGCTGTGGGGCGACGTGCTGACCGACAACGCGGTCATGCTCGACTTCGTGCGCCAGCTCGGCGCCGACCGCCAGGCGGTGCCGGACGATCCGGGCATCGTGCGCGTCAGCTTCCGGCTGCGCGAGAGCCACACCATCCCCACCCAACCCTCCCCTTGAAGGGGAGGGCTGGAAAAGCGATGTAGCCCGGGTAAGCGAAGCGCACCCGGGGCTTTTGACGACGACGACCCGGGTTTCCGGGTCGCGGGCATGGCCCGCTCCTACAGTGCGGGCAGGCTTGACGCCGGCGGTTGCCGGCGCCGCCGCAGCCACTCCTGCAAGCGCTCGAAGTACAGGTAGATCACCGGCGTGATGTAGAGCGTCAGCAGCTGCGAGGTGATCAGGCCGCCGACCACGGCCAGGCCGAGCGGGCGGCGCGCGTCGGCGCCGGCGCCGATGCCGAGCGCGATCGGCAGCGTGCCCATCAGCGCGGCGAACGTGGTCATCATGATCGGGCGGAAGCGGATCACGCTGGCGTCGACGATCGCGTGCTCGGCGTCCTCGCCTTCGCGCTGCTTCTCCAGCGCGAAGTCGATCATCATGATCGCGTTCTTCTTGACGATGCCGATCAGCATGATCAGGCCGACCGCGCCGTACAGATCCAAGTCCTTGCCGAACAGCATCAAGGTCAGCAGCGCGCCAAACACCGCGGTGGGCAGGCCGGACAGGATCGTCAGCGGATGGATGAAGCTCTCGTACAGGATGCCGAGCACGAGGTAGATCACGAACACCGCCAGCACGAGCAGCATGCCCATGCCGGCGACCGATTCCTGGAACGACTGCGCGGTGCCCTGGAACGAGGTCATGATCGTGTCCGGCATGCGCAGCTGGGCGACGGTCTTCTCGACGCCGGCGACCGCCTCGCTGAGCGACAGGCCCGGCGCGAGGTTGAACGACACCGTCACCGCCGGCACCTGGCCCAAGTGGTTGATCGTGGCCGGGCCGACCGAGTGGCCGATCTTCGTCACCGCCGACAGCGGCACCAGTTGCGGCGGCGTGCCGGCCGTGGTCGTGGTCGTGGCCGCGGCGGGCGGCAGGGTCGGCGTCAGGTACAGCGAGGACAGCACGGCCGGATCGTTCTGGCGCGCCGGATCGACCTGCATCAGCACCCAGAACTGGTCCGAGGCGGTGTAGATCGTCGACACCTGCGCCGGGCCGAACGCGTTGTAGAGCGCGTTCTCGATCGCGTCCGGCGTGACGCCGTAGGCGGCCGCGGCGGCGCGGTCGATCGTGACGTCCAGTTGCGGATTGGCGATCAGCATGTCGCTGGCGACGTCGAGGAAGCCGGGCACCTTTGACAGCGCCGCGACCAGCCTGGGCGTCCACTCGAACAGGGTGGCGGTGTCGGTGTCCTGCAGCACGAACTGGTAGGTGCTGTTGGTCAGCTTGCCGCCGATGCGGATCAGCGGCAGGTTCTGCGGAAACGCCTGCAGGCCGGGGATGCCGGCGAGCTTCGGCCGCAGCTCCTGCACGACCGCGTCGGCGGACAGGCGCTCGTGCGGCGGCTTCAGGTTCACGATCATGCGGCCGAGGTTGAGCGTCGAGCTGCTGCCGCCGGCGCCGACGAAGGCCATCACGTTGTCGACGTTCGGATCCTTGCGGATGATGTCCACCGCCTGGCGCTGCTTGGCCAGCATCGCGTCGAAGCCGATGTCCTGCGCCGCCTGCGTGAACACGAACAGCTGGCCGGTGTCGTCGTTGGGCAGGAAGCCCTTCGGCACGCGCGCGGCGAGCAGGCCGGTCGCGACCACCAGCGCGAAGAACACGACCAGCACGGCGAAGCGGTGGTGCACGCAGGCCAGCAGCGTGCGTCGGTAGAACGCCTGCGTCGCCTCGAACGCGCGCTCGCTGGCGCGGTACAGGCGGCCGTGCGCGCCGCCGTGCAAGGGCTTGAGCATGCGGCTGCACAGCATCGGCGTCAGGCTCAGCGAGACCAGGCCCGACACCAGGACGGCGGCGACGATGGTCACCGCGAACTCGCCGAGCAGGCGGCCGATGATGCCGCCCATGAACATTACCGGGATGAACACCGCCGCCAGCGACAGCGTCATCGACACGATGGTGAAGCCGATCTCCTTGGCGCCGTCGAAGGTCGCGGTCAGGCGGTCCTTGCCCATCTCCATGTGGCGCGCGATGTTCTCCAGCATCACGATCGCGTCGTCGACGACGAAACCGACCGACAGCGTCAGCGCCATCAGCGACAGGTTGTCGATCGAGAAGCCGAGCGCGTACATGACCGCGAACGTGCCGATGATCGACATCGGCAGCGCCAGCGACGGGATCAGCGTCGCGGACAGATTGCGCAGGAACACGAAGATCACCATCACGACCAGCGCCAGCGCCAGCACGAGGCTGAACTTCACGTCGGCGACCGACTCGCGGATGCTCTGCGAGCGGTCGTAGATCACGCGCAGGTCGGCGCCGGCCGGCAGCGTGCGCTCGAACGCCGGCAGCATCGCGCGGATGTCCTCGACCACCTTGATCGTGTTCGTGCCGGGCTGCTTCTGGATCGCCAGCACGACGCCGCGCTGGTCGTTGAGGAACGCACCGCCCTTGTCGTTCTGCACGCCGTCGTAGACGCGGCCGATGTCGCGCAGGTGCACCGGCGCGCCGTTCTGGTAGCTGACGATCAGGCCGCCGAACGCCTCGGCGTCCATCAGCTGGCCGTTGACGTTGACGTTGTAGACGCGGTTTGGCCCGTACAGCGTGCCGGTCGGCAGGTTGACGTTGCCCTTGCCGACCGCAGCGGCGACCGTGTCGATGCCGAGGCCGCGCCCGGCCAGCGCGTCCGGATCGAGGTCGATGCGCACGGCGTACTTCTGCGAGCCGTAGACGTTGACCTGGGCCACGCCGTCGACGGTCGAGATGCGCTGCGCCAGCGTGTTCTCGGCGAACTCGTTCAGCGTGGACAGGCGCAGCGTGGTCGAGGTGAACGCGATGTAGAAGATCGGCGCGTCGGCCGGGTTGACCTTGCGGAACGTCGGCGGCGTGGTCATCTGCGTCGGCAGCTGGCGCAGCGCGGCCGAGATCGCCGCCTGCACGTCCTGCGCGGCGGCGTCGATGTTGCGGTCGAGCGAGAACTGCAGCGTGATCGAGGTGCTGCCGAGCGAGCTGGTCGAGGTCATCGAATCGACCGCCGGGATCGTCGAGAACTGTTTCTCCAGCGGTGTCGCCACAGCCGAGGCCATCGTCTCCGGCGACGCGCCGGGCAGCGAGGCGGACACGCTGATGGTCGGGAAGTCGACGTTCGGCAGCGACGCGACCGGCAGCGCGCGGTAGCCGATGATGCCGAACACGAGGATGCCGACCATGACCAGCGTGGTCATGACCGGGCGTCGCACGAACAGCGCGGAAACGTTCACGGCCCGCCTTCCGACACCTGCGCGTGGGGCGCGCCCGCCGCGCCGGTTTCGATCCGCAGCGGCGCGCCATCGGTCAGGCGCGACTGGCCGTCAAGCACGACCGTTTCGCCGGCGGCCAGGCCGCTGCCGATCACGGCCTCGCCGCCGACCACGCGCGCGACCGTCACGCGGCGCTGCTCGGCGTGGTGGTCGGGCTTGACCACGAATACGTAGTTGCCGTCGGGGCCGTTCTGCACCGCTCGGTCCGGCAGCACGACCGCGTTCGCATCGTGGCCCAGGGTCAGGCGCACGCTGACCAGCTGGCCCGGCCACAGCACGTGCTCGGGATTGGCGAACTGCGCGCGCAGCTTGATCGTGCCGGTGGTCGTGTCGACCGCGTTGTCGACGAACGCGACCTGGCCGTCGACCGGCTTGGCGACGCCGGCGATCGTCGCGCTGACCGGCAGCGGCGCGTCCTGCTGCGCACTCAGCACGGCGCCGAGCAGCGCGCCGGGCAGCGCGAAGTTCACATAGATCGGCTCGATCTGGTTGATCACGACCAGCGGGTTGGTGTCGTTCGCCTTCACCACGTTGCCCGGCTGGATCAGGATGCGCCCGATGCGGCCGGCCAGCGACGCGCGGATCTCGGTGTAGCCGAGCGTGACCTTGGCCGCGGCGACGTTGGCCTCGTCGACCTTCACGCTGGCCGCGGCCGCCTCCATGTTGGTGCGGTATTGCTCCATCTGGTCGGCCGAGATGTAGCCCTTCGCCGCGACCGGTGCGTAGCGCTGCACCTGCGAGCGCGCCTGCGTCAGCGTGGCCTGGTCCTTGGCCAGCGCCGCCTCGACCTGGCGCAGCGCGGCCTCGGCCGGGCGCGGATCGATGCGGAACAGCAACTGGCCGGCCGTGACGTCGGCGCCATCCTTGACGAACGACTGCAGCAGCTGGCCGTCGACCAGCGACTTCACCGCCACGGAGTTGATCGCCTCGACGCTGCCGACCGCGCTCGCCAGCACCGGCATGTCGCGTGTGGCCACCTGCACCACGGTCACCGGCACGGCCGGCGCGAGCGGCGGCGCCGGCGCGCGCGAACAGGCCGCGAGCGCGGACAGGACCGCGGCGAGGGCAACGATGGGGAATGGCGACGACAGGCCTCTCATGGGCTCCCTGCAGGGTTCGATCCGACCACTATTGTGACCGAGCGCGCTTGCAACTGTTCGCCGCGCGGGCCGTAAACGTCAGGTAAAGGCGTGCCATGACCAACGGCCTACCGCGCGCAAATCGCCGCCGCTAAACTGCCCGCCCGGCGTCCGGGCCGCCGCCTCGCTGCGGCCGGACCCGCTCCCATCAGTCCGCCCGCATGCCCTCGTCCCTGCTTACCGCCCCCCTGCCCTCCTCGCCACGGCAGCGCCGCTACTGGGTTGCGCCGCACGGCAGCGCGCTCGCGCTGGCGCTGGCGGAAACCGGCCGCGCCTGCAACGGCGTCGTCGTCGCGATCACGCACGACACGCACGCGGCGCACGCGCTGGAGGCCGAGCTGGCGGTGTTCGCCGGCGGCGAGCTGGAGGTGCTGCAGTTCCCGGACTGGGAGACACTGCCCTACGACCTGTTCGCGCCTCACCCGGACATCGTCTCGCAGCGCATCGCCACGCTGTACCGGCTGCCGGCGCTCAAGCGCGGCGTGCTGGTCGTGCCGGTCGCCACGCTGATGCAGCGCATCTCGCCGCGCAGCTACGTGGCCGGCGCCGGCCTCGTGCTGGAGCGGAAGCAGAAGCTCGACCTCGCCGGCGAGCAGCGCCGGCTGGAGGCAGCCGGTTACCGCAACGTGCCGCAGGTGGCCGAGCCGGGCGACTTCGCCGTGCGCGGCGCGCTGCTGGACATCTTCCCGATGGGCAGCGGCGAGCCGTACCGGATCGAGCTGTTCGACGACGAGATCGAGTCGATCCGCACGTTCGACCCGGACACGCAGCGCTCCGAGCACAAGGTCGATGCGGTGCGCCTGCTGCCCGGGCGCGAGTTCCCGCTGACCGACGAGTCGGCCAAGGCATTCCGCAACACGCTGCGCGAGCGCTTCCCGATCGACCCGCGCCGCTGCCCGCTGTACCAGGACATCAAGGAAGGCGTGACGCCGGCCGGCATCGAGTACTACCTGCCGCTGTTCTTCGAGCGCACCGAGACGCTGTTCGACTACCTGCCGAAGGACGCGCTGTTCGTGCTCGGCGAAGGCGTGCTCGACGCGGCCGAAGCGTTCTGGAGCAACACGTCCGAGCGCTACGGCCAGCGCGCGCACGACGTCGAGCGGCCGATCCTGCCGCCGGCCGAGCTGTACCTGCCACCGCAGCAGCTGCGCGAGCGGCTGAACGATGCGCTGCGCATCGACGTCGTCGCCAAGGGCACGGAGCATTCCGTCGAGCTCGGCACGCAGCCGGCGCCGAGCCTGCCGCTCGCGCGCAAGGGCGAGGCGCCGGCCGAGGAGCTCAAGCGCTTCCTCGCCGCCTATCCCGGCTGCGTGCTGGTCGCGGCCGATTCGGCCGGCCGGCGCGAAGCGCTGATCGAGCAGCTGGCGACCGCGCACCTGCGCCCGGCGACCGTCGCGTCGTGGCAGGAGTTCGCGTCCGTTCCGGTCACGCGCTTTGCGATCACCGTAGCCGCGCTCGAGCAGGGCTTCGCGCTGACCGAGCCGGCGCTGACCGTGCTGACCGAGCGCGAGCTGCTCGGCGAGCGCGCGCAGCAGACGCGCCGGCGCAAGCGCGCCGCGCGCGATCCGGAAGCGGTGCTGCGCGACCTGTCGGAACTGTCGATCGGCGCGCCGATCGTGCACATCGACCATGGCGTGGGCCGCTACCAGGGCCTGACCAAGCTCGACGTCGGCGGCGAAAGCGCCGAGTTCCTCGCGATCGAATACGCCAAAGGCGACAAGCTGTACGTGCCGGTCGCGCAGTTGCACCTGGTCTCGCGCTACTCCGGCACGGCGCCGGAACTGGCGCCGCTGCACGCGCTCGGCGGCGACGCGTGGGAGCGCGCGAAGAAGAAGGCGGCCGAAAAGGTGCGCGACGTCGCCGCCGAGCTGCTCGCGATCTACGCGCAGCGCGAGGCGCGCCAAGGCATCGCGCTGCCGGTCGACCGCGAGCTGGCCGAGCAGTTCGCCGCCACCTTCCCGTTCGAGGAAACGCCCGACCAGGCCACCGCGATCGCCGCGGTGATCGACGACCTCGCCTCCGGCAAGCCGATGGACCGCGTGGTCTGCGGCGACGTCGGCTTCGGCAAGACCGAGGTCGCGCTGCGCGCCGCGTTCGTCGCCGCCACCGCCGGCAAGCAGGTCGCCGTGCTCGCGCCGACCACGCTGCTCGCGCAGCAGCACTACCAGAACTTCCGCGACCGCTTCGCCGACTGGCCGATCAAGGTCGAGGTGCTGTCGCGCTTCAAGTCGAAGAAGGAGATCGCCGAGGCGCTCGACAAGCTCGCCGACGGCCAGATCGACGTGATGATCGGCACGCACAAGCTGCTGCAGCCGGACGTCAAGTTCAGGGACCTCGGCCTCGTCATCGTCGACGAGGAGCAGCGCTTCGGCGTGCGCCAGAAGGAGCAGCTCAAGAAGCTGCGCGCCGAGGTCGACCTGCTCACGCTGACCGCAACGCCGATCCCGCGCACGCTGAACATGGCGATGGCCGGCCTGCGCGACCTGTCGATCATCGCCACGCCACCGGCGCACCGCATGGCGGTCAAGACCTTCATCGGCCAGTACGACCCGGCGCTGATCCGCGAGGCGCTGCAGCGCGAGCTGGCGCGCGGCGGCCAGGTGTACTTCCTGCACAACGAGGTCGACACGATCGAGAAGACCGCGCGCGAGCTCGGCGAGCTGATGCCCGAGGCGCGCATCCGCTTCGCGCACGGCCAGATGCCGGACAAGGAGCTCGAGCAGATCATGCTCGACTTCTATCGCCAGCGCTTCAACGTGCTGGTCGCGACGACGATCATCGAGTCCGGCATCGACGTGCCGAGCGCGAACACGATCATCATCAACCGCGCCGACCGCTTCGGCCTGGCCCAGCTGCACCAGCTGCGCGGTCGCGTCGGCCGCTCGCACCACCGCGCCTACGCCTACCTGATCATCCCGGACGGCCGCTCGATCACCGCCGACGCGGAGAAGCGCCTCGAAGCGCTCGCCTCGCTGGAGGAACTCGGCGCCGGCTTCACGCTGGCCACGCACGACCTGGAGATCCGCGGCGCCGGCGAGCTGCTCGGCGAGGAACAGTCCGGCCAGATCGAGGAGGTCGGCTTCTCGCTCTACACCGAGATGCTCGACCGCGCCGTGCGCGCACTCAAGCAGGGCAAGGTGCCGGACTTCGACCTGACCTCCGAGCACGAGGCCGAGGTCGAGCTGCACCTGCCGGCGCTGATCCCGGACGACTACCTGCCCGACGTGAACACGCGTCTGACGCTGTACAAGCGCATCGCCAGCGCGCGCAACGCGGACGAGCTGCGCGAGCTGCAGGTCGAGATGGTCGATCGCTTCGGCCTCCTGCCCGACCCGGTCAAGCACCTGTTCGCGGTAACCACGCTCAAGCTCGCCGCGACGCCGCTCGGCATCCGCAAGCTCGAGGTCGGCGCCAACGGCGGCCGCGTGATCTTCCGCCCCAAGCCCGCGATCGAGCCGATCACCGTGATCCGCCTGATCCAGTCGCAACCGCGCGTGTTCGCGCTCGACGGCCAGGACAAGCTGAAGTTCAAGATGCCGCTCGAAGGCGCCAGCGAACGCCTGCGCGCGGCGAACGACCTGCTCGCCACGCTCGGTGCGCGCGTGGCGGCGTGAGGGATCGCACGTCGAATCGATCCTGAGTCGAGTGCTCGTACCACGGCGGGTTTGCCGATTCTTGAGCGGCATGGCTAGACTGGGCCATGCCGGTCATCTTCCGCTACGAGGGCTTCCGGTTTTTCTTCTACCCCAACGAAGGCAGCCCGCGCGAGCCGGTGCATGTCCGTGGAAAAGGGCGACGTGGAAGCGAAGTTCTGGCTGCGCCCGGATGTACGCATTGCCTACAACGACGGCTTCAATTCAAAGACGCTGAACGATCTGCTCCCCATCGTGGAGCAGCATCGCGACCAGATCGAGAGGGCCTGGAATGAATTCTTCGGTGAAGGCCAGTAACGTTCGCTTCGACCACGACAACATGTGGGTCGAACTGTCCGACGGTCGCACCTTGGGCGTGCCGCTGGCTTGGTTCCCGCGCCTGCTGCACGCCCCGGCGGCACAGCGCGAGGCGCTGCGCATCAGTTCACGCGGGCTGCACTGGGACGCGCTCGACGAGGACATCTCGATCGCCGGACTGCTCGCCGGACTCGGTGATCTGGACCGCCATCGTCCTGTCGCCGCCTGACCCCGGCACACGTCGCCTCTCGCCCTCGCAGCGAGAAACATCGCACCAGCCGCACCCGCGCCGACATTGCATCCGGCGCCGCCGCCCCCATACACCGGCCGCGGCGGGATGTGCGCCGCGCGGCCCTGATCAAACCATGACGATGTCCGACGATTTCCTGCACCGCTTCCAGCTCGAACGCGCCGGCGTACGCGGCGCGCTGGTACGCCTGGACCACAGCTGGCAGCGCGTGCGCGCCAACGGCGACTACAGCGGGCCGCTGGCCGAGCTGCTCGGCCAGACCTTGGCCGCCAGCGCGCTGTTCACCAGCTCGATCAAGTTCGACGGCCGCCTGTCGATCCATCTGCGCGACAGCGGCGCGCTGCGCCTGCTGTTCGCCGACTGCACGCACGACGGCCAGCTGCGCGGCATCGCGCGCTGGCACGGGCCGCTGCCGCAGGCGCCGGTGCAGCTCGAAGCGGGCGCGCGCCTGGCCATCACGATCGAGAACGCGGTTACCGACACGCGCTACCAGGGCCTGGTGCCGGTCGAGGGCGATGCGCTGGCGCATGCGTTCGAAGGCTACTTCGCGCGCTCCGAGCAGTTGCCGACGCGCATCGTGCTGGCTGCTGCGGGCGACCGCTGCGGCGGCCTGATGCTGCAGCAGATCGCCAGCGCCGGCGGCGCGGCGATGGGCGATGCCGATGGCTGGAACCGCGTCGGCCACCTGCTCGCCACGCTGACCGACGAGGAGCTGCTCGGCCTGCCGCCGGAACAGGTGCTGCTGCGCCTGTTCCACGAGGAAGGCGTGCGCCTGCAACCGGCGCAGCCGCTCGCGTTCGGCTGCACGTGCTCGCTGACGCGGGTCGAGGACATGCTGCGCGCGCTCGGCCGCGCCGAGAGCGAGGCGGCGCTCGCCGAGCAGGGCTCGGTCGACGTCAACTGCGAGTTCTGCAACCGCCGCTACGTGCTCGACGAGGCCGACATCGCCGCGCTGTTCGAGGCCGAACCGCCGGCCGCGACGCGCCACTGAGCGGATCCGGCGCACCGTGCACGCGCGCGCCCGCGAGCTGATCACCGCCCTCGGCCTCGTTGCCCATCCCGAGGGCGGCCACTACCGCCGCGTGCACGCGTCCGAGCTGCAGGTGCGGCTGGCCGGCAGCGGGCACGAGCGCGCCGCGCTGAGCGCGATCCATTTCCTGCTCGCCGCCGGCGAGGTCAGCCGCTGGCATCGCGTCGACGCCGACGAGGCCTGGCACCACGCCGAGGGCGATCCGCTCGAACTGTTCGTGTTCGAGCCGGCCTCGCGCCGGCTCGATCGCCACCTGCTCGGCCGCTTCGACGCGGCGACCGGCGCGACGCCGCTGGTCGTCGTGCCGGCGCACGCCTGGCAGGCCGCGCGCCCGCTCGGGGCCTACACGCTCGTCGGCTGCAGCGTCGGCCCCGGCTTCGAATTCGCCGGCTTCGCGCTGCTGGACGACGCGCCGGAAGTGACCGCGCTGCTCGCCGAGCGCGCGCCGGAGCTTGCGGCACTGGTTTGATTGCGGCGCAGCGCGCTGACACAGGCGACGCGAAAGCATCCCCGGCATTGGCGTCATGCCCGCGAACGCGGGCATCCATGGTGCTTCGAAGGGGTGCAATCAGATGGCTTGCTCGCTGCGCTCGCCCCTGCGGGGCCGCCCTTCGGGCGTTCTGCGCGCTTGCGCTGGTCCCGCGTTCGCGGGAATGACGTCTTCCTTTCGAGTTCGGAACCTGACGGCGTCAGGTTCCAGTAAGCACGCCGCCGCGCTACGGTTATGCGCACCACCACCACCCCGTGCGCCAGGGAGTTCCCATGCCGACCGCCTCCGCCGCCGTCCTGACCGCCCTGATCGCCTGGGCGCTGCTGCTGCTCGTGTGGATGGAAGTGCTGCGCAGCCGGCTCGTGCTGGCCGGCACGGTCGCGGCCAACGCGTTCGCGCCCGACAACGCCGGCCTGTCGCCGTTCATGCAGCGCCTGGCACGCGCGCAGGCGAACTGCATCGAAGGCCTGCCGATCTTTGGCGGCCTGCTCGTCGTCGCGCTCGTGACCGAGCGCGCCGGCCTCACCGATCCGCTCGCGCCGTGGCTGCTCGGCGCACGCCTCGCGCAGTCGCTGATCCACCTCGCCTCGACCAGCGTCGTGGCGGTGAACCTGCGCTTCCTCGCCTTCGCCGTGCAGCTCGTGATCGCGCTGTGCTGGGCGTGGATGCTGCTGGCGATATAGCACGGGCGCGAGCGGCGCGATCGCGCCCCGCGCGCGTGCGGCTCGCTCAGATCGGCGCGCCCGGCGGCACCATCGGCAGCGGCCGCAGCGTGACCGACTTCGGATCGGCGAGGTACTTGCCGATCAGGTCCGCCGCCGCGGTGCGGCTGGCGGCGGCGCTGCCGCGGCCGGCATTCTTCGCCAGCCACGCCTGCCACTGGCGCAGCGATGCGCGCAGGTCCGCGTCGACCTGCGCGTGCAGCGCGCCGCCATCGAGCGCGTGCAGCAGCGCGTCGAGCACGACCCAGTTCGCGGCAAGCTGCACCGCCTCGGCGCCGGGGCGGTTCATGGCAGCCGCGTCGCGCTGCCAGGTGCCGCGGAACGTCGCCTCGAGCAGGTCGGCGACGCCCGGCTCCCGCGCGTCGCGCGCGTGCTGCCAGGCGAGGCGGTTCAGGCGCTCGGGCGCGAACAGGAACTGCGTGGTCTGCGCGGCGGCGGCGCCGACCGCGGCGAGCGGATCGAACAACGGCCCGGCCTTGGTCGCGAAGTATTCGCGGCCGCGCGCGTAGTCGGCGCCGGGCGGCGTGACGAGGTCGAGCACGTTGGCCGGCAGCGCGAGCTCATCGGCGCAGAGCGTGGCGACCAGGCGATCAAGCGCGGCACGCTGCGTCGCGGCCGGCACCGGCTGCGTGCCGGCCTGACGGTCGGCCGCTGCCGAGTACGCATAGGCGGCGCCGCCGACGAGGCGCGCGACCGCCTCGGTCTGGTAGCGGTGCAGCAGGTACAGCGGCACCAGCCGCGCCTCGAGCTCGCCGGCCTGGCGCTCGGGCGGCAGCACGCCGATCGAGAAGCGCCCGAGCGCGGCGCGCCGCGCCGCGAGCAGCGCATCGAACGTCTTCAGCGTGTCCGGGCCGGAATCCCACAACAGGCCGTCCGGCTCGGCGTCGCCGGGGCTGCGCGCATCCGGATCGCTCATGTAGCGGAAGCCGGCCGCGGCGATGTCCGCGCGCAGCTTCGCGAGCGATGCGGCTTCGCTGCCCGGCGCGAACTGGCCGTAGGCATGCGCGACGATGAAGTCGTCCCATGCGCCGACGCCGCTGCCGTAGGCGTGTTCGAGGCCGATCGTGCCGTCGGCCTTCAGCGTCAGCAGCGGATGCGGGTAGTCCATCACCGAGCCGTTGCCGTGCCGGCTGGCGGAGAAGTTGTGCGCGAAGCCGAGCGCATGGCCGACCTCGTGCGCGGCGAGCTGGCGCAGGCGCGCGAGCGCCATCTGCTCGGCCTCGCTCCTCAGTTCGGACGCGTTCGCCTTGTCGTACGGCGCGAGCAGCGTCTCGGCGATCAGGATGTCCTGGCGCACGCGCTGCGAGCCGAGCGTGACCGCGCCCTTGATGATCTCGCCGGTGCGCGGATCGACGATCGGCTGGCCGTACGACCAGCCGCGCGTGTGGCGGTGCGCCCAGGTGATGATGCTGTAGCGCACGTCCATCGGGTCGGCGCCTTCGGGCAGCAGCTCGACGCGGTAGGCGTCCTTGAAGCCGGCCTTCTCGAACGCGCTCTGCCACCAGTTCGCGCCTTCGAGCAGCGCCGAGCGCACCGGCTCGGGCGCGCCGCGGTCGACGTAGAACACGATCGGCTTCCTGACCGGGCTGTGCGCGGCGGTCGGGTCGGTCTTGTCGAGGCGGAAGCGCGGCTGGAAGCGGCGCTCGAGGCTCGCCGCGAGCGGCTGCGCGTAGTCGTACCAGCCCACACTCAAACCGCCCGAGGCCGGGTGGTACGCGCGCGGCGCATAGCCGGGCCCGGGCAGGCGCACGAAGCTGAGGTGCTGGCGCAGGGTCAGGCTTTCGGCGTCCATCGCGACGTCGCGCACGTACTGCGCCTCGCCCGGGCCCTTGAAGGTCAGCAGCGCCTCGAGCTCGGTGTTGTCCGGGAAGCTCTTCGCCTCGGCGAGCAGCGCCGCGCTGCGCTTGTCGTCGATCTCGTACTTGCCCTGCTTCGTCGCGGCGAGCCGGCGCGCGACGCCGTGGCGGTCGGAGGTCAGCAGCGGCGTCACGTCGACGAGCAGCTCGGCTTCGGCACCGCCGCGTTCGGCGACGATGTCGCCGGCCCACAACACCGATTCGGCGAACGCCTCGCGCACGCTGCGCGCCTCGTCGGGATTGGCCGACACGGCGCGGAACTTCGTGTTGGTCTCGACCAGCAGCAGGCGCGCGCCGACGCGGCGGAATTCGACCAGCTGCGCCTCGCCGCTCTGGCCGCGGTCGAGGCCGACGTCGTTGGAGCCGAGGCCCCACGGCAGCGACGTGATCAGCAGGAACGGCGTGTCGAGCTCGCGCACGCCGAGCAGCACGCGGCCCTTCGCCTCGTCGCGGTAGAGGTCGAAGAAGCCGGCCGTGCGCGCCATGCCGCGCGTGGCGGCGGCAAGCGCGGCCGGCGCAGCGACATCCGCCTTGGCCACCGGCGGCGGTGCCGCGGCGGCCGCACCCATCAACAGCATGCCCAGCACCACGCCGGCGATCCGCCCGTTGCCCGTCATCGTCTGTTCCCCATCGAAGGATTCAGTCGATTCTGCCCGGAACGCACGGCGGCGCACATGCCGAAACTCCTGCCTCGCGCGGCCGCAGGCTGGACGGCCTCGGGCCGGCCGGGCGCTTCTGCCGGTCGCGCTGCGCGCGCCCAGCCTACGGGGATGTGCCTAAGGGCCCAACGCACATTTGCCGATCGCGCGGCGCGCGTCCAGCCTACGGAGATCCGCGCTGCTGCTGCATCTGGCGCAGGTAGGCCAGCAGCGCGTCGAGGTCGGCGTCGGGCAGCACCTGCGCGTCGAACGCCGGCATGCGCGCCTGCGGCCAGTAGCGCAGCGACTGCGGGTCGCGGATGTAGGCGCGCAGGGTCGCCTCGCCGAAATACTCGAGCGGGCCGTGCGGCTGGTTCAGGTCGGGGCCGAGCTGCGCCCCACCCTGCCGGTTCAAGGTGTGGCAGGTCAGGCAGTGCTGGCGGAACACGGCAAAGCCGCGGCGTGCGGGACTGTCCTGCGGCACGCTCGCGTCCGGCAGCAGCGCCGGAAAACGCCGGCCGATATCGTCGACGAGGCGGATCGCGGCGACCTGGTAGGGCCACTGCTCGGGCGTGACACCGCCCGCGGCCGGGTCGGTCCAGACCAGGTAGAACGGCCCGGCGCTGCCAGCCTTGCCGCCGCCGAGCGACGGCCACGGCGCGGCCGGGTCCTCGACCGCCAGCCACGCGCGCGCACCGCGCGAGGCGAGCAGCGGCGCCGCGGCGAGTTCGGCGACGAAACCGTCGCTGGCGACGAACTGCACCTGCGCGTCGGCGGCGACGCCCGCCAGCAGCACGGCCAGCGGCAGCGCGCGATAGCGCATCGGCCGGCGGTAGGCGACATCGTGCGGAATCTCGATCGTGCGCGCGTCCGGATCGGCGAGCAGCGAGGCACTGTCGCGCTGGGTCGGGCCACTGCCCAGGTCCAGCGACAGGGTCGCGGCGTGCACGTGGCCGAGGCCGGTGAGCAGGAGGAGGATCACGAACACGCGCAAGCGATGCATCGGGTGTACCTCGCCGGTGAGTTCAAGCGGCTGGAGCCGCGCTGCTTCAAGCCCTCCCCTTCAAGGGGAGGGTTGGGTGGGGATGGTGTTGATCCGGTAGCCGACAAGCATCGCGGCTGAAGCCGCTCCCGCGACGGAACCAGCGTTACGCCGCCGGCGCCTTCCTCGCGCCGAGGCCGAACACGACCAGCAGCACCGCGCCGACGCAGATCGCCGAGTCGGCGATGTTGAACGCCGGCCACGCCCACTCGCGGTAGTAAACCTGGATGAAGTCGGTGACGTGGCCGAAGCGCAGGCGGTCGATCAGGTTGCCGAGCGCGCCGCCGATGATCAGCGCCAGTGGCAGCGCGTTGCGCCAGTCGCCACGCGGCAGGCGCGCGAGCCACAACGCGAGTACCGCACTGACGCCGACCGCGAGCAGCGCGAACAGCCAGCGCTGCCAGCCGTCCTGGTCGGCGAGGAAGCTGAACGCGGCACCCGGATTGAACGCGAGCATCCAGTTGAGGAAGCCCGGGATCACCGCATGCGGCACGTACGGCTGCAGCTCGCTCAGCGCGAGATGCTTGGTCAGCTGGTCGAGGCCGATGACGAGCAGCGACAGCAGCAGCCAGGACAGGGCGTTGGGCTTGGGAGTCATGAACTGCGCTTCTGCCAATAGGTGGGTTCGCGGTGCAGATGTGCGACCGCGATCACGACGATTTCGTCATGCAGGCTTTGGTAGATCACGGCATACGGAAACCGGCGCATCCGGCAACGGCGGATCGAGCTGGAAAGCCGGTGCCAGGCATCGGGAAAATCGACGACTCGCTGGATCGCCTCCCAGACCGCATCGCGGAACTCGTCGCCGAGTCCTGCGCGCTCCCGGTTGTAGGCGAGCACCGCATCGCGCAACTCCTGCCGGGCGGGCAGCAGGAAGCGGACCTTCAAACCGGCTTTCCCAGTTCCGCAAACACCTGCCCTGCGTCGATGGCTTCGAGCTCGCCGCGGTGAAACGCAGCCATGCGGGCCTCGGCTTCACGCAGCCATGCCGCATCGATCGCCGCATCCGGCGCATGCAGGCTCTCGAGCAGCTCGTCGGCCAGACCGGCCCGGTCCGCCGCCGGCAGCCGGATGGCCTGAAGCAACAGGTTTTTTGCCGATTCGCTCATGACGAGGAGTATACGCGCGTACTCAGAACCACTGCCGCTGCTCGCCCGCGCCGTCGACGTTCTCGACGCAGCGTCCGCACAGTTCCGGATGCTCGGCGTGGCTGCCGACGTCGGCGCGGTAATGCCAGCAGCGCACGCACTTCTGCGCCTCGCTCGGCGTCGCCGCGACCCACACCTGCGCGCCATCGAGGTCCACGCCCTGCACGTCGGCGCGCTCGGTCGGGTCCGGCCGCACGGAAAGGTCGGCAAGGTCGAGCTTCGAAGTGATGAAGAAGAAGCGCAGCTCGTCGGCGACCTCGGCATAGCGCGCGCGCGTCGCGTCGTCGGCGTGCACGACGACGTCGGCCTGCAGCGAGGCACCGATCGCGCCGTTCGCGCGCATGCCTTCGAGCAGGCGCGCCGCGCCGGCGCGGATCGCGAGCAGGTCGGCCCACCACTTGCGCTGCTCGGGCGAGCCCTGCGACGCGGACAGGCCGTCGTACCAGGTCTCGAACAGCACCGACTCGTCGCGCGTGCCGGGGATCAGCGGCCAGATCTCCTCGGCGGTGAACGACAGGATCGGCGCGATCCAGCGCACCAGCGCCTCGACGATGCGGTACATCGCGCTCTGCGCGCTGCGCCGGCCGCGGCTGTCGGTCGGCATCGTGTAGAGCCGGTCCTTGGTGATGTCCAGGTACAGCGAGCCCATCTCGTTGGTGCAGAAGTTCTGCACGCGCGCGACGATCTCCGGAAAATCATTGCGCGCATAGGCGGCGATCACCGCCTGCTGCACGTCGTGCGCCTGCTGCACGGCCCACTGGTCGAGCAGCAGGCAGTCCTCGACCGGCAACAGGTGGCGCGCCGGGTCGAAGCCGTCGAGGTTGCCGAGCAGGAAGCGCGCGGTGTTGCGGATGCGCCGGTAGGCATCGGCGACGCGCTTGAGGATCTCGTCGGACACCGCGATCTCGTTGCGGTAGTCGGTCGAGGCGACCCACAGGCGCAGCACGTCGGCGCCGAGCGTGTCGACGACCTTCTGCGGCGCGATCACGTTGCCGAGCGACTTGGACATCTTGCGGCCCTGCGCATCGACCGTGAAGCCGTGCGTGAGCACCGCGTCGTACGGCGCGCGGCCGTGCATCGCGGTCGCGGTCAGCAGCGAGGAATGGAACCAGCCGCGGTGCTGGTCCGAGCCTTCCAGGTACATGACCTGGTCGCCGGGCTTGCGCGCGAGCTCGGCGCGCTGGTCGAGCACGCAGAAATGCGACACGCCCGAATCGAACCAGACGTCGAGGATGTCGGTGACCTTCTCGTACTGCGCCGCCTCGTCGCCGAGCAGCTCGGCCGGATCGAGCGCGTACCAGGCGTCGACACCGTCCTGCTCGATGCGCTGCGCGACCTGCTCGATCAGCTCGACGCTGCGCGGATGCGGCTGCTGCGTCGCCTTGTCGACGAACAGCGCGATCGGCACGCCCCAGGTGCGCTGGCGCGAGATGCACCAGTCCGGGCGGCCGGCGATCATGCCGGCGATGCGCTCCTCGCCCCAGGCCGGGAACCAGTCGACGTCGTCCTTGATCGTCTTGAGCGCGGCCGCGCGCAGGCCAGCCGTCTCCATGCCGATGAACCACTGCGGCGTGGTGCGGAACGCGACCGGCGTCTTGTGCCGCCAGCAGTGCGGATAGCTGTGCGTGATCTTCGCCGACGCGAGCAGCACGCCGCGCTCGGCCAGCAGCGCGACGATCGCGTCGTTCGCCTTCCAGATGAACTGGCCTTCGACGATCGGCGTGCCGGGCAGGTAGACGCCGTTGCCGCCGACCGGATTCAGTTCGGCCGCCGGGTACTTGTCGACCAGACCGTACTGCTGGCCGACTGCGAAGTCCTCGACGCCGTGGCCGGGCGCGGTGTGCACGGCGCCGGTGCCGTCCTCGGCGGAGACGTGCGCGCCGAGCAGGAGGGGGATCTCGCGGTCGTAGAACGGATGGCGCAGTCGTAGCCCCTCAAGATCCTTGCCTTTGACGGGTTTGGCGGTGGCGTAGGTCATTGGGCCCGCGGGAATCCCCGCGTGCACTTTGTAACGGGCATCAATAGGTCCAACCAAAGCACTCGCCACTACGATCAGGACGCGGCGGCCGTCGCGCGGCGGTCCCTGAATAAGCGAGTAGTCGAGCTCCGGCCCCAGCGTGACCGCCAGGCTCGCCGGCAGCGTCCACGGCGTGGTGGTCCAGATCGGCACCGCGATGATGTCGCCGTCGGCGAGCGTCACGCCGAACTTCGCCGCCAGCGCCTGCGGATCGACCGCGTCGTAGGCGACGTCGATCGCCGGCGAAACCTTGTCGGCGTATTCGATCTCGGCCTCGGCCAGCGCCGAGCCGCAGTCGAAGCACCAGTGCACCGGCTTGAAGCCGCGCGTCACGTGGCCGTTGGCGTGGATCTTCGCCAGCGCGCGCAGCATGTCCGCCTCATAGCGGAAATCCATCGTGCGGTACGGATTGTCCCAGTCGCCAAGCACGCCGAGGCGCTTGAAGTCGGCGCGCTGCAGGTCGATCTGCCTGGCCGCGTACTCGCGGCACTTCTGCCGGAACGTCGCCGCATCGACCTTCTGGCCGACCTTGCCGACCTCCTTCTCGACCGCGATCTCGATCGGCAGGCCGTGGCAGTCCCAGCCCGGCACGTACGGCGAGCGGAAGCCGGCCAAGAGGCGCGACTTGACCACGATGTCCTTCAGCACCTTGTTGACCGCGTGGCCGATGTGGATCGCGCCGTTCGCGTACGGCGGGCCGTCGTGCAGGATGAACGCCTGCGCGCGGCCGGCCGTGCGCTGCTGGATCTGCGCGTAGCGACCAACCTGCTCCCACTCGGCAAGCATGCCGGGCTCGCGCCGGGCCAGGTCCGCCTTCATCGCGAAGTCGGTCTTGGGCAGGTTGATGGTGGTCTTGTAGTCCATTGGGGAGCCGGGATTGGGGATTCTGGATTGGGGATTCGGGAAAAAGCGTGGCTTCGTTATCCCGGCACAGGCAGGGACCGGACTTCTTCGATGGCGGGCAACGGCACGGGGTCCTGGCCTGCGCCGGGACGACGATCGGCGAGGATCGCGCGCGCTTCGTCGGCATCGCGATCGATCTGCCGCACCATCGCATCGAGGTCGTCGAACTTCGCCTCGTCGCGCAACTTCTGCACGAACTCGACCTCGAGGCGGCGGCCGTACAGGTCGCCGTCGAAATCGAACAGGTGCGCCTCGAGCAGCGGCTCGGTGCCGTTGACGGTCGGGCGCACGCCAAGGCTCGCGACGCCGGGCAGCGCCTCGGCGGCGGCGCCATGGACCTGCACCGCGAAGATGCCACCGACCGGCGACGTGCGCCGGCCGAGGCGGATGTTGGCGGTCGGATAACCGAGCTTCCGGCCGAGCTGCTGGCCGCGCACGACATGGCCGCCGATCGAGAACGGCCGGCCGAGCAGGCGCGCCGCGGCGTCGAACTCGCCGGCGGCCAGGTGCGCGCGGACCGTGCTGCTGCTGACGCGCTCGCCGGCGATCTCGACGTCCGGCATGACCTCGACCGTGAAGCCGAGCCGCGCGCTGGCTTCACGCAGCATCGCGACGTCGCCGCGACGGCCGTGGCCGAAGCGGAAATCGGCGCCGATCCAGATCTCGCGAGCCGCGCAGCGCGCGACCAAGACGCGCTCGATGAACGCCTCGGCCTCGAGCGCCGCCAGCACCGTGTTGAAGCGCAGCAGCAGCAGCCGTTCGATGCCGGCCGCGGCGACCCGTTCGATCTTCTCGCGCGCGCTGGCCAGCCGCGGCACCGGCGCGCCGCGCGCGAACAGCTCGCGCGGGATCGGCTCGAAGCTGATCGCCAGCGGCACCAGCCCGCGCTCCGCCGCGCGCTCGCGCACGCGCGCCAGCAGCGCGCGATGGCCCAGGTGCACGCCATCGAATGCGCCCACGCACAGCACGCTGCCGCCAGGCGCCAGAGTCGGTCCTGCGGTGTCGCGAAAAAGCAGGTTCATCGCGCGAGTATAGCCGCTGCATCGCACCACGCGATGTGGGCCACGTAGGCTGGACGCGCGCGGCGCGGCCGGCGAAGGCTCGTTTTGCCGGCCGACCTGCGGTCGTCCAGCCTACGCCTTCGGCGCTGCTTCCCACCCTGCATTCCCCGTCAAACCCCGCGCAGTTCGCGCAGGCGGAAGCCTGCACCGAACAGCACGGCGAGGAAGGTCGCGCCGCCGGCACCGATCAGCATCGCCAGCCGCGTCACGCGCGTCATCACGCTCCACTCGCCCCACGCCGACCAGTGCCACAGGCCGAACGCGAGCACCGCGACCATCGCCGCGCAGGCGGTGATCAGGCGGACCAGGTGGCGCCCCCAGCCCGGCTGGCTTGCGTAGACGCCGTCGCGGCGCAACGCCAGCCACAGCTGCGCGAGGTTCAGGTAGCTCGCCAGCGCGCTCGCCAGCGCGAGGCCCATGTGCAGGCCGGGCACCTTCGACAGTGCCGCGAACCAGCCGCCGGCGAGGTCGTCGGGGCGCGCCCACAGCGCGAGCAGCGCGCCGACGAACAGCACGTTGAGGCCCATGTTCGCGACCATCGCGACGATGCCGGCGCGCACCGGCGTCTTCGTGTCCTGGCGCGCGTAGAACGCCGGCGCGACGACCTTGACCAGCGCGAATGCCGGCAGGCCGAACGCGAGCGCCGACAGCGACAGCGCGGCCATGTCGACGTCGTGCGCGGTGAAGCGGCCGTGCTGCAGCAGCGTGGCGATGATCGGCTTGGCCAGCAGCACCAGCGCCAGCATCGCCGGCAGCGCGATCAGCAGCGCCGTGCGCAGGCCCCAGTCGAGTGCGCGGGCGAAGCCGGCGTGGTCGGTGGTGACGTGGTGGCGCGACAGCGACGGCAGGATCACCGTGCCGAGCGCGACGCCGAAGATGCCGAGCGGGAATTCGAGCAGGCGATCGGTCTGCGCCAGCCAGGTCTGCGAACCGGTGATCAGCAGCGAGGCGATCACGGTGTCGAGCAGCAGGTTGACCTGCGCCACCGACGAGCCGAACAGGGTCGGCACCATCAGCTTCAGGATCCGCCGCACGCCGGTGTGGCGCCAGCCCCAGCGCGGCAGCGCGAGCAGGCCGATGCCGCGCAGTGCCGGCAGTTGCAGCAGCAGTTGCAGCACGCCGGCGACCAGGATCGACCAGCCCAGCGCCATGATCGGCACGTCGAAATGCGGCGCCGCCCACAGCGCGCCGGCGATCATGCACAGGTTCATGACCACCGGCGTCAGCGCCGGCAGCATGAAGCGGTGGAAGCTGTTCAGCACGCCGCCGGCCAGCGCGGTCAGCGACACGAACAGCAGGAACGGGAACATCACGCGCAGCAGGTTCGTCGTCAGCGCGAACTTCTCCGGCTGCTCGATCGAACCGGGCGCGAAGCCGCCGGCGATCCAGTCGGCGCCGAGCATGCCGAGCGCGGTGACCAGCAGCAGCACGCCGCCGAGCGTGCCGGCGGTGCGCGCCACCAGCTCCTTCAGCTCGGCGTGGCTGCGCGTCTCCTTGACCTCGGTCAGCACCGGCACGAACGCGACCGAGAACGAGCCCTCGGCGAACAGCCGGCGCAGGAAATTCGGGATGCGGAACGCGACCCAGAACGCGTCGGTCGCCGCGTTCGCGCCGAACGCGTAGGCGATCGCCTGCTCGCGCACGAGGCCGAGGATGCGCGAGACGAAGGTGCCGCCGCTGAAGCTCAGCATCGAGCGGAGCAGGCTCGGGCGGCTCATGCGGCGCGCTCCGTGGCAGCGCCGGCCCGCTCACCGCAGCCCGCGTCCCCGGTGATCGAGCCGCCGGTGCAGAGGGGGTCGGTATCGCGCCCCCCCGCCGGTTTGACGCGGCCACGCCGGTCCGGCACAATGCCGCCCCTTTTTCCGCATCCGTTTACTGGAGTCATCCCTTGGCCAACATCAAGTCCGCGAAGAAGCGTGCGCGCCAGTCCGAGAAGAACCGCCAGCGCAACGCCAGCGCGCGTTCGATGGTCCGCACCGCGATCAAGAACGTCGTCAAGGCGATCGAGGCGAAGGACAAGGCTCGCGCCGAGGCCGCGTACAAGATCGCCGAGCCGGTCATGGACCGCTATGCCGCGCGCGGCCTGATCCACAAGAACAAGGCCGCCCGCCACAAGAGCCGCCTGACCGCGCACATCGCCGCGCTGGCCTGAGCCAGTCGCAGCAGTCGCAAAGAAGCCGGCGCAAGCCGGCTTTTTTGTTGTCTTGAAATCCATGCCTTCGCGGCAAACGCGAGCGCGCGCAAGAGCTGCGACGAGGGCCACCTTCGCTTTGAAGCCCTCCCCTTCAAGGGGAGGGTTGGGTGGGGATGGTGTCGAATACCCGCACGCCGCCAGCGAACCCCATCCCCTCCTAAATCCTCCCCTTGAAGGGGAGGACTTCAGGGCAAGAGCCGGAAAGGCGACAGTCGCCTTCGCTTTTGACCCCTCCCCTTCAAGGGGAGGGCTGGGTGGGGATGGTGTCGAGTAACCGCCCAGCACCAGCAAACCCCATCCCCTCCTGAATCCTCCCCTTGAAGGGGAGGACTTCAGTGCAAGAGCCGCGTCACCTATCACGCGTGCGTGTCCCGCACCAGGTCCGCCCCTTCGGCCTTCTGCTCGTCGAAGAAGCGCTGGATGTCCAGGCACAGCGGCCAGGTACCCTCGCGCGCGAGCGCCGACACCAGATACCACGGCTGCTTCCACTTCAGCTTCTTCACGATCGCCTTCGCCGCCTTCTCGCGCTCCTCCGGCGCGAGCAGGTCGACCTTGTTGAAGACCAGCCAGCGCGGGCGCTGCAGCAGCTCCGGGTCGAAGCCCTTGAGCTCCTTCTCGATCGCGCGGATCTCGGCGACCGGATCGGTGATGCCGTCGAGCGGCGCGGGGTCGACCACGTGCAGCAGCAGGCGCGTGCGCGCGAGGTGCTTCAGAAACTGGATGCCGAGCCCGGTGCCCTCGGAGGCGCCTTCGATCAGACCGGGAATGTCGGCAATCACGAAGCTGCGGTCGGTCTCGATGCGCACCACGCCCAAGTGCGGCTGCAGCGTCGTGAACGGGTAGTCGGCGACCTTCGGGGTCGCGGCCGAGACCGCGCGGATCAGGGTCGACTTGCCGGCATTCGGGAAGCCGAGCAGGCCGACGTCGGCCAGCACCTTGAGCTCGAGCTTGAGCTCGCGCTCCTCGCCCGCCTCGCCCGGCGTCGCCTTGCGCGGCGCGCGGTTGACCGAGCTCTTGAAGTGGATGTTGCCGAGGCCGCCCTGCCCGCCGCGCGCGACCAGCAGGCGCTGGCCATGCTCGGTCAGGTCGCCGATCTCCTCGTCGGTGTCGACGTTGATCACGACGGTGCCGACCGGCACACGGATCACGGCGTCCTCGCCGCTCTTGCCGGCCATCTGCCGGCCCATGCCGTTCTCGCCGCGCTGCGCGCGGAACTTGCGCTGGTGGCGGAAGTCGACCAGCGTGTTGATGCCTTCGTCGGCAACCAGCCAGACGCTGCCGCCGGCCCCGCCGTCGCCGCCGTCCGGACCGCCGAACGGGATGAACTTCTCGCGCCGGAAACCGACGCAGCCGTTGCCGCCGTTGCCGGCGTACACGTGGATATGGGCTTCGTCGACGAATTTCATGGGAGGGCCGGGAATTGGGAGTCGGGAATCGGGAATGGGAAAAAGCGGCGTCGCGGGATTGTAGTTTCCTACGATTCCCGATTCCCCATTCTCCATTCCCGGCTTTACAAACGAAAAGCCCCGCCAGAAGCGGGGCCCTTCGCGAAGCGTGGACGCGTCCGGATCAGGCCGGGACGACGTTGACCATCTTGCGCGCGTTGGCGCCCTTGACGGTGAACTCGACCTTGCCGTCGACCAGCGCGAACAGCGTGTGGTCGCGGCCGAGGCCGACGCCGTTGCCGGCGTGGAAACGCGTGCCGCGCTGGCGCACGATGATGTTGCCGGCCTCGACGGCCTGGCCGCCGTAGACCTTCACGCCGAGGTACTTCGGGTTGGAGTCGCGACCGTTGCGGGTTGAGCCGCCTGCCTTTTTATGTGCCATTGCTGTGCTCCTTACTTGCCCGCGGCGATGCCGACGATTTCGATTTCGGTGTAGTGCTGCCGGTGGCCCATCTCCTTGCGATGGTGCTTGCGGCGACGGAACTTGACGATGCGGATCTTGTCGCCTCGGCCGTGCGAGACGACCTTGGCGGTGACGACCGCGCCGGCAACCGTCGGGGCGCCGACGGTCACACCGTCGCCTGCACCGACCAGCAGGACCTGGTCCAGCTTGATCTCGGCGCCGACATCGGCGACGAGCTTCTCCACGCGCAGGACTTCGCCCTGCGCCACGCGGTACTGGCGACCGCCGGTGACAATGACTGCGTACATGGCTATGCCTCTGTAGTTATTCTGAAAACCGCCATCTTTCGGGCCTAACGGCCGGAAAGGACCCGCGATTCTAGCGGGAGCGCCGGGCCGGGGCAACTGGACCGGCGCCGGCCGCTTCGTAGGCTGGATGCGCGCAGCGCAGCCGGCGCTGTTGCTCCGGTCGCGCTGCGCGCGCCCTACGCGTACGGACGGCTCTCCGTAGGCTGGATGCGCGAAGCGCAGCCAGCAACCTCATCACTACGCCCCTCGACGCCGGTCGCGCGGTGCGCGCCCAGCCTACAACGCTGGCCCCGTCGCGAACGGTGATACACGCCGGTTGTTATAGTTGTCGTTTTCCCCCATCTGACGCGGCATGGATACGATCCGCATCCGCGGTGCGCGCACGCACAACCTCAAGAACATCGACCTCGATCTGCCGCGCGACAAGCTGATCGTGATCACCGGCCTGTCCGGCTCGGGCAAGTCCTCGCTCGCGTTCGACACGATCTACGCCGAAGGCCAGCGCCGCTACGTCGAGTCGCTGTCGGCCTACGCGCGGCAGTTCCTCAGCGTGATGGAGAAGCCCGACGTCGACCACATCGAGGGCCTGTCGCCGGCGATCTCGATCGAGCAGAAGTCGACTTCGCACAACCCGCGCTCGACCGTCGGCACCATCACCGAGGTCTACGACTACCTGCGCCTGCTGTTCGCGCGCGTCGGCACCCCGCGCTGCCCGGACCACGGCATCCCGCTCGAGGCGCAGACGGTCAGCCAGATGGTCGACGCGACGCTCGCGCTCGATCCGGAGAAGCGCTACGCGTTGTTGGCGCCCGTGGTGCGCGAGCGCAAGGGCGAGCACGTGCAGGTGTTCGAGCAGCTGCGCGCGCAGGGCTTCGTGCGCGTGCGCGTCGACGGCGTCATGCACGAGCTCGACGCGGTGCCGCCGCTGGCGCTGCGCCAGAAACATACGATCGAGGTCGTGATCGACCGCTTCCGCCCCAAGCCCGACATCAAGCAGCGTCTGGCCGAATCGTTCGAGACCAGCCTGCGCCTGGGCGAGGGCATCGCGCTGCTGGTCGACCTCGACGACGCCAAGGCGGCCGAGGTCACGTTCTCGTCGCGCTTCTCCTGCCCGGTCTGCGACTACTCGCTACCCGAGCTCGAGCCGCGCCTGTTCTCGTTCAACTCGCCGATCGGCGCCTGCCCGGAGTGCGACGGCCTCGGCGTGACGCAGTTCTTCGATCCGGCGCGCGTGGTCGTCAATCCGCAGCTCAGCCTCGCCGCCGGCGCGGTGCGCGGTTGGGACCGGCGCAACCCGTACTATTTCCAGCTGATCCAGTCGCTGGCCAAGCACTACAAGTTCGACGTCGACACGCCCTGGCACGACCTGCCCGAGGCGATCCGCCACCACGTGCTGTACGGTTCGGGCGACGAGCAGATCAGCTTCCGCTACGTCACCGGCGGCGCCGGCGGCGTCACGCGCAAGCACCGCTTCGAAGGGATCGTGCCGAACCTCGAACGCCGCTACAAGGAGACCGAATCGCCGGCGGTGCGCGAGGAGCTGGCCAAGTTCATCAGCGACCGCGATTGCCCGGACTGCCATGGCCAGCGCCTGAACCGCAGCGCGCGCAACGTGTTCGTCGGCGACGCCAACCTGCCGCACCTGACCGCGCTGCCGATCGGCCAGGGGCTGGCGTTCTTCAAGGACCTGACGCTGGCCGGATGGCGCGGCGAGATCGCGGCGAAGATCGTCAAGGAGATCCGCGAGCGCCTGCACTTCCTCGTCGACGTCGGCCTCGACTACCTCACGCTCGACCGCCAGGCCGACTCGCTGTCCGGCGGCGAGGCGCAGCGCATCCGGCTCGCCTCGCAGATCGGCGCCGGCCTGGTCGGCGTGATGTACGTGCTCGACGAGCCGTCGATCGGCCTGCACCAGCGCGACAACGAACGCCTGCTCGGCACGCTGAACCGCCTGCGCGACCTCGGCAATACGGTCATCGTGGTCGAGCACGACGAGGACGCGATCCGCCTCGCCGACCACATCGTCGACATCGGTCCCGGCGCCGGCGTGCACGGCGGCGAGGTCGTGGCCGAGGGCGACCTCAAGGCGATCCTCGCCGCGCCGCGCTCGCTGACCGGCCAGTACCTGTCCGGCCAGCGCCGCATCGAGGCGCCCAAGCAGCGCCGCACGCCGGATCCCGAGAGGATGCTGCGGGTGCTCGGCGCCAGCGGCAACAACCTGAAGGACGTCGACCTCGAGATCCCGGCCGGCCTGTTCACCTGCATCACCGGTGTGTCGGGCTCGGGCAAGTCGACGCTGATCAACGACACGCTGCACAAGTACACCGCGGCGGAGCTCAACGGCGCGAACGAGAAACCGGCGCCGTTCCGCGAGATCCAGGGCCTGGAGCTGTTCGACAAGGTGGTCGACATCGACCAGTCGCCGATCGGCCGAACGCCGCGCTCGAACCCGGCCACCTACACCGGGCTGTTCACGCCGCTGCGCGAGCTGTTCGCGCAGGTGCCCGAGGCGCGCTCGCGCGGCTACGGCCCGGGCCGCTTCAGCTTCAACGTGAAAGGCGGCCGCTGCGAGGCCTGCGAGGGCGACGGCCTGATCAAGGTCGAGATGCACTTCCTGCCCGACGTGTACGTGCCATGCGACGTCTGCCACGGCAAGCGCTACAACCGCGAGACGCTGGAAGTCACCTACAAGGGCCACACGATCGCCGACGTGCTCGAGATGACGGTCGAGGACGCGTTCAAGCTGTTCGAGCCGGTGCCGGTGCTGGCGCGCAAGCTCGAGACGCTGATGCACGTGGGGCTTTCCTACATCAAGCTCGGCCAGAGCGCGACCACGCTGTCCGGCGGCGAGGCGCAGCGCGTCAAGCTGTCGCGCGAGCTCAGCAAGCGCGACACCGGCCGCACGCTGTACATCCTCGACGAGCCGACTACCGGCCTGCATTTCCACGACATCGAGCAGCTCCTGAAGGTGCTGCAGCGCCTCGCCGACGACGGCAACACGGTGGTCGTGATCGAGCACAACCTCGACGTGATCAAGACCGCCGACTGGGTCGTCGACCTCGGCCCCGAGGGCGGCGAGCGCGGCGGCACCATCCTCGCCACCGGCACGCCGGAGCAGATCGCACAGGTGCCCGCGTCCTACACCGGCCAATTCCTCGCGCGCGCTCTGACCAGCGCGCCGCCGCAACCCCGCAAACGCAACCGCAAGGAAGCCGCATGAACAAGCCCCGCAAACCCGCCGCCACGCGCAAGCCGCGCCCGGCCAAGCCCAGTGCCGCGCCGGCCGCGGTCGCCACCGCCGCCGCCCAGGACACGCCATCGGCCGCGCCGACGCCCTCCCCCATCGAGCCGGCCACGCCGCGTGCGATGGCGCGCGTGCCGATGAGCGTGCGCTGGGGCGACCTCGACGCGTTCAATCACGTCAACAACGCAACCTTCCTGGTCTACGCCCAGGAGGCGCGCCTGGCCTGGCTGGCCGAGGTCAAGGGCAGCTGGTTCGACGAGACGATGATGCCGGTCGTCGCCGCGGCGCAGGTCAACTTCCGCCGCCAGCTCGCGTGGCCGGCGCAGATCGTGGTCGAGCTGGCCGCCAGGCGCGTCGGCAATTCCTCGCTGACGATCGCGCACCGCATCGTCGCCGCCGACGACGCGAGCTGCGTCTACGCCGACGGCGAGGTCGTGATGGTGTGGATCAACCCGGCCACGGGCGCGTCGGTGCCGCTGCCGGAGGCGATCCGCGCCGCGGTCGTGTAGGAGCCGAACACCCGCAGACGCCATTGTGGGAGCGCCGGCAGCCGCGATGCTTGTGCCCGCCCACAAGGCAAAGCATCGCGGCTTCCGCCGCTCCCACAGTGAGGCAGCTCATGCTGGATGCCATCAGGGATGATGGTGGTCGTGCGCTGGCGCCCCACCCGCCTCGTCCGCATCCGGCGCGACCACGTCGAAATTCGTCACCACGCGCCGGCCGTCGCCGAGCAGGAACGTCACCTCGACCTTCTGCCCCGGCGCGATCGCGCCGCGCGGATGCATCAGCATCAGGTGCTTGCCGCCCGGCGCCAGCTGCACGGTCTCGCCCGGCGCGATGACCAGCCGGTGCATCTCGCGCATCTTCGACACGTCCTTGTCGACCACGGTCTCGTGCAGCGAGGTCATGCGGAACGCATCGCTCTGCACAGTCAGCACGCTGAGCGGCGCGTCGCCGGTGTTCTTCAGCGTCGCGTAGCCGGCGAGCATGGTGGCGCCCGGCGGCGCGGCGCGGATCCACGCATCGAGCACGCCGAGCTTGCCTTCCGCCTGCGCCGTGCCGGCCGCGAGCAGGCCGGCCATCAACGCGATCCATCCAACACAACGATGCATGGCAACCTCCGATTCGGGCTGGCTATGATAGCCCGAACCCGTCCTTGCAACTGGAATGCGCCCATGTCCCGCACGCTGCCGAGCCTCGCCGTGAGCATCCTGATGAGTACCCTCGCAAGCGCCGCCGAACCCGCGCTGACGATCTACCGCAGCGACAGCGATTCGCTGTACGAAGCCGGCAGCGCGCCGGTCGCCGACGGCCACGCCATCGTGCACGAGCAGCGCACGCTGCAGCTCGCCGGCGGCAAGCAGACCGTGGTCATCGACGGCCTGCCGGCGCTGCTCGACACCGAGGCGGTCGCGCTCGACCTCGGCGGCGCGGCGCGCGTGCTGGCGCAGCGCGTCGTCTCGGCCGGCGACGCCGGCGCACTGGCCGCGCACCGCGGCGAGCGCGTGCAGGTGTTCGCCGCGGACGGCCGCATGCTCGCCGACGGCGTGCTGGTCGCGCTCGACGGCGGCATGCTCGGCGTGCGCGGCGACGACGGCCGCGTCGGCTACATCCGCGAGTTCGCGCGCGTGGCGTTCCCGCAGGGCTCCGGCCTGCCGGGCAGTACGCTGCAGGTCGCGCTCGACGGCAAGGCCGGGGCCGCGCCGGCGAGCCTGACCTATCCGACCGCCGGCCTCGGCTGGCGCGCGGCATATTCCGCTCTGCTGCTCGGCGGCGACGGCGCCTGCAAACTGCGCCTCGACGCGCTGGCCAGCATCGCCAACCGCAGCGGGCGCGACTATTCCGGCGCGAACCTGAAGCTGATCGCCGGCGCGCCGAACTTCGCCCGCTACGACCGCGGCCCGGTCCCGATGGCGGCGAAGGCGATGATCGCCGCGGCCGCGCCGGAGGCGCCGCCGGAGCAGTCCGCGCTCGGCGACTTCCGCAGCTATGCGATCGGCGGCAGCCTCGACCTGCCCGACGCGAGCGTGACGCAGGTGCCGCTGTACGCCGGCCGCGAGCTGGCCTGCCAGCGCCGCTGGCTGGTCGAGAGCGGCGGCATCTGGTTTCCGCCCAAGCCGATGCTGCAACCGGAGAACTACCAGGGCGGCAGCGGCCCGGTGAGCAGCCAGCTCGGCTTCACCACGGCCGAGAACCTGCCCAGCGGCACCCTGCGCGTGCTGGTACGCGACAAGGACGGCCGCACCGAGCTGCTCGGCGAGAACCGCATCGGCGACACCGCCAAGGGCCGCGAGGTCAACGTCGACCTCGGCGTCGCGTTCGACCTTGCCGCCGCGCGCGAGCGCACCGCATTCAGCATCGACCGCGGCGCACGCCAGATGGACGAAGGCTTCCGCCTCACCTTGACCAACACCGGCGAAACCGCGCGCACGATCACCGTGCGCGAGCATCCGAACCGCTGGCGCACCTGGAGCCTGCTGTCGTCGAGCCAGAAGCCGAGCAAGCAGACGCCCGACACGCTCGAGTTCCAGGTCGCCGTGCCGGCCAACGGCAAGGCCACGCTCGACTACGCCGTGCGCTACGCGTGGACGCCGGCCGAGGAGTAGCGGCAGGACCGGTCGCCGAGCGCCGGTAGCCGCCATCGCGACGAAGGCCGCGGTGGCGAGAGCGCTGCTTTTCCCCAATCCCCAATCCCGAATCCCCAATCCCGGCCCCACCACCATGCTCGAACTGATCCCGCACGACACGATCCACGAACTGCGCCTGGCGCGCCCGCCGGTCAACGCGCTCGATCCGGCGCTGGTGCGCGCGCTGCGCGAAGCGGTCGAGGCCGCGCCGCGCGACGGCGCGCGCGCATTGCTGCTGTCCGGCGCGCCGGGGATGTTCTCAGCCGGGCTCGACGTGCCGGCGCTGCTGCAGCTCGACCGCACCGCGATGCGCGCGTTCTGGGTCGACTTCTTCGGCCTGTGCGCGGCGCTCGCGCGCTCGCCGATCCCGGTCGCCGCGGCGATCAGCGGCCACAGCCCGGCCGGCGGCGCGGTACTGGCGATCCTGTGCGACTACCGCGTGATGGCGCGCAGCGTCGATCCGGCCAAGCCGTTCCGCATCGGCCTGAACGAGGTGCAGGTCGGCCTGGTCGTGCCGGACGTGATCCAGGCCGCGCTGCGCCGCCTGGTCGGCACCTACCGCGCGGAGCGCCTGATGGTCGCCGGCGCGATGGTCAGCGCCGAGGAGGCGCTGCCGCTCGGCTTCGTCGACGAACTGGCCGAGGTCGCGCAGGTCGGCGAGCGCGCGCGGACCTGGCTCAACAGTCTGCTGGCGCTGCCGCCGCATGCGCTGGCCGAGACGCGCCGCCTCGCGCGCGCCGACCTCGCCGCGGCGTTCGCCGATCCGTCCACGTTCGGCATCGACGATTTCGTCGAAGGCTGGTTCGCGCCGGAGACGCAGGCGGTGCTCGGCGCGCTGGTGGCGCGGCTGAAGTCGAAGGCTTAGCGTCGCCAAGCGAAAGCCTGAACGACGAAGGACACGAAGAAGAAGCAACGCGTTCAACAGCAGTCCCGGCGCGAACGCCCGCGCAGCCCTGTAGGGTGGGTCGCAGCCGCGCAACGGCGAGCCCACCGCGTTCTGATGGCGGGACTCGCGCCTTCGGCGCTGCGGCCCACCCTACGATCGAAAGCCGCTGCGTTCTACTCCGGAGCCGGGCCGGTTGCGACCGGGCGCGCCGGGTCGCTGATCCAGCCGCTCCACGACGGCGCGAACACGCGCGAGCGGGCCAGGCCGGCGTGCTCCATCGCGAGCAGGTTGTGGCAGGCGGTCACGCCCGAGCCGCACATGTGCACGACCTCGCTGGCGGCGTGCCCGGCCAGAAGCGCCTCGAACTCGCGGCGCAGCTCCCCTGCCGGTTTGAAGCGGCCGCCCGCATCGAGGTTGTCGGCGAACGGCCGGTTCAGCGCGCCCGGCACATGTCCGCCGACCGCGTCGATCGGTTCGAACTCGCCGCGGTAGCGCGGCGCGGCGCGCGCATCGAGCAGCGGCACGCCGCCGGCGGCGCGGCGGCGTTCGAGTTCGTCGAGCCAGACGACCTGCGCGCGATCGAGCTGGACGTGGACGTCGGTCGGTGCCCGCTGCGCCGCGCCGGTTTCGAGCGGCAAGTTCGCCGCGCGCCAGGCGCCCAGGCCGCCGTCGAGCACGGCCACGCGCGTGTGGCCGGCCAAACGCAGCAGCCACCACAGGCGCGCCGCGGCGAGCGCGCCGTTGGCATCGTCATAGGCCACAACGGCCAGTCCGGGGCGCCAGCCCCAGCGCGACAGCGCGGCCGACAGGCGCGCGTCGTCCGGCAGCGGATGGCGGCCGAGGCCGCGCAGCGACAGGTCGGACAGGTCGCGGTCGAGGTGCGCGTAGACGGCGCCGGGGATGTGCCCGGCGAGGTAGTCGCGCTCGCCCTTGCCGGCGTCGGCGAGATCGAAGCGGCAGTCGACGACGAGCACCTCGCCACGCGCCTGCAGCGCGGCCAGTTCGGCCGCGGACACCAGGGTCTGTACGCTCATTGCACCTTCTCCAGCCGGTCGAGCAGGTTCTTCAGGATCGCCGCGGTCGCACCCCAGATGCGCCGGCCCTGCCATTCGAACGCATAGATGTCGCGCAGGTGGCCGCGCCAGTGCAGCGCCTCGCGCTGCAGGCGGCCCGGCGCGAGGATGAAGTCGAGCGGCACCTCGAACACCTCGTCGACCTCGTGCGGATCCGGGCGCAGGCGATAGTCGCCGCGCACGAAGCCGGCCACCGGCGTCACGCAGTAGCCGGACACGGTGGCGAGGCAATCGAGGAAGCCGAACGGCTCGACCAGCGCCGGCGCGATGCCGGTTTCCTCGTCGGTTTCGCGCAGCGCGGCGGCGACCGCGTCGGCATCGCCGGCCTCGACGCCGCCGCCGGGAAAGCTGACCTGGCCGGGATGGTGGCGCAATTGCGCGCCGCGGCGCGTGAACAGCAGCGACAAGCGGTCGGCGCGCCGCACGAACGGCACCAGCACCGCGGCCGGCCGCGCCGCGGCGGGATCGAACGCATCGGCCAGCGCGGCCGCGTTCCAGCCCGGCGCACGCGGCGGATCGTCCAGCGCGCGCACCGCGCGGCGCAGCGCGGCGGCATCGAACGCGTTGGCCGGCCGACCGCTCATCCGCGCGCGGTCTCGCGCTGCGGCAGCACCTCGTCCATCAGCCGCCGCCGTTCGCGTTCGCCCATCGCGACCCAGCGCGCGATCTCCTCGCCCGTACGCAGGCAGCCGTCGCAGTAGCCATCCGCGCCGAGCCGGCAGATGCCGATGCATGGGCTGAGGATCGGGAACGGAAAGGTACTCATCGCGGGCATGGGATGGGGGCGGAGTGCGATTGTGCAACATCGGCGCGGCCACGCGGCCTTGGGCGGCGCGTGGCGGGAGCAACCGTTCCGCTTCGGCTTCGGCAAAGCATCGCGCCTTCCGGCGCTCCCACAGGCGCGACGCAGCACGGCTTTCGGTGGGAGCGGCGGAAGCCGCGATGCCCCGCTTGCGGAAGCACGGCGCTGCACGAGGCGACGCCCGCTGACCGGCGCCGCGAAGGCCCCGGTGGCGATTGCGACCGCCTCTGGCCTCCCCCGCCCGAAATGCAAACGCCGCGACGAGCGCGGCGTTTGCGGGTGTGTAACCGGTCGACCAGCGGCCGCCTTACTTCACATCGAGGATCTTCACTTCCCAGATGTAGACCTGGTTGCCCGAGGCGGCTTCCGGCGGCAGGTAGATCATCCAGTGGTCGCCGACCTTCATCTTCTGGATCACTTCCGGCAGCAGCTTGGTGCCGAAGATGTTCGGCAGGTCGGAGAACTTGGCCTTGACCGGCTCGCCGACGAACGAACTGCGGATTTCGCGGCCATTGGTCAGCGAGACGCGGACGTGGAACGTCAGCTCGCTGGTCGGCGCGACCGCCTTGCCGGCGCCGTCTTCGATCGCCTTGTACTGCACGCCGTTGGGCAGCGCGACCACGCCCTTCTTCGCACGGTTCGCGTTCATGTACGCGTCCGCCTCGCGCTTGTTGTCGGCCAGCATCTTGTCGGCCTCGGCCTTCATCTTCTGGTCGAGCTTGGCCAGCGCGTCGCGCATCTGCGCTTCCGGCACGGCCGGCGGCTTCTTCGCGAACGCGTCCTGCACCGCGCGCGTGACGGTCGCGATGTCGACGTCCATGCCGCGCTCGGCGAGGCCGGTACCGATCTGGTAGCCGATCGCGTAGGAAATCTTGCCCTTGTCCGACGTGGTGTCCTGCGCCAGCGCGGACCCCGTGACAACCAGCGCCGCGAGGGCGAGTGACCAACCGAACTTCATGCTGTATCTCCGAGTGAAAAAGCCAATCCCGCCTGGGGCCGGCCGCATGCCGGTCGCAAAGCGCGCTAGTGTATCCGAGCGATTGCGCGGGCGAAACGACCGGTCTGGGAACGCATCCGGGCCGCAAAGTTCACCGCGCCGCCTCATCATGCGCATCGTCGCTGAACCGCAGCCGAGGCGCCGTCAGTGCGTGCCGCCGCGGTATTTCTTCTCGCCGGCGGTGACCGGGAGGTCGAGGCGGTTCTCCGGCGGCGCCAGCGGGCAGGTCGCGTACGGCGTGAACGCGCACGGCGGGTTGTAGGCCTTGTTGAAGTCGAGCACGATCTTGCCGTCCGTGGGCATCGGCGCGTACAGGAAGCGCGCCGCGCCGTAGGTCTCCTTGCCACTGGTGCGGTCGGCGAAGATCAGGAACAGTTCCTTGTCGCCCGGCACCTCGATCACCGGCAGCAGCTCGTAGGTCTTGCCGTCGCGCGTGAACACCGCCTTGCCCGGCACCGGGAACGTGTCGGTCTGGCCGAGCACGTTCGGCACCTCGAGCGTGTGCGCCGGCTCGAACGGCACCCACTGCGCCTCGATGCGCCAGGACGGGTCGATCGCGAAGGTGTCGATGCCGGCGAAGTGCTTGCGCGCGTCGGCCTCGCTGTCCTTCACGCGCAGGCCGTATTTGCCGTTGCGCTCGATCAGGTAGAAGCTCGCGCTGCCGAACGCGACCGTGGTCGGTTGCTCGTGCGAGTCGTCGAGCAGCAGCGCGGACCTGGCCGCCTTGCCGTCGATCGTCGCGCCGGCCTTGGCGTCGAGCGTGACGGTCGCCTTGCCGTCCTTCAGCACGATCGTGCCGAGCCGTGCCGGCCCCTTGGCCAGCACGATGTCGTTGCTCTTCGCGCTGCCGACGGTGTTCTTGCCGTCCTTGAGCCAATGCAGGCCGATCAGGCTGAGCCAGCCGTTCGGCGCCTTGAGGCGCTCGACGCGCTGCGCGCGCCAGGTTTCGATCTGCTGGGTGTAATCGGCCGGTGCGGCCGGATCGACGTTGGCGGACATGAGCTGGACTCCGGCGAAGGTGGCCGTGAGCAGGGCGAGTGCTTTCAGCATGGACGATTTCCGTGAATCGGTGAAAGGAGGGATGGCCGCACGCGGTCGGCATCGATCGGCTGTCGAGACCTACTCTCGATCAAGTCGGACGCAGTAGTCGTAAGAATGGGTAATCGTGACGGTGTTGCCCTCCACGGACACACCGTGCTCCGGATTGACCGTACAAAATTCCGTCGAGCCGTCCTTGGTCTGGAAGATCCCGAGATAGTGCGTTTCCGGCTCGCACTTGTCACTGACGTAGAAGTACGCCCGCTTCTTGTAACGGTAGGAGTCCTTCCGCTTCGTAAAGCTGACGAAACCCGTTGCCCGCTCGCGCGTCGTTTCGACCAGCCAGCCATTAGTGGGCAGAGCCGCTTGAGAGTACGCGACGCGCGCCTCGATCCGCCCCGCCGTCTTTCCGTGCCAGTCGGTTGCGCCATGTGGGAATGAGGCACAGCCAGCCAGCGACAGCGAAAGGAGAATGAACGGTCTGCGGTTCATCTGGCGGCCTAACGTCCCCTCAGGAACAACCGATCCAGCTCCGGAATCGCCAGCTGGACCCAGGTCGGGCGGCCGTGGTTGCACTGGCCGGAACGCTCGGTCGCCTCCATCTCGCGCAGCAGCGCGTTCATCTCGGTGACGCTGAGGCGCCGGTTCGCGCGCACCGAGCCGTGGCAGGCCATCGTCGCCAGCAGCTCATTGGCGTGCTCCTCGATGCGCCGGGTCTGGCCGTGCGTGGCGAGGTCGGCGATCACGTCGCGCACCAGTTGCGCCACCTCGGCGCCGTCGAGCAGCACCGGGATGCGCCGCACCACCACGCTCTGCGGGCCGCTGCGCGCGACGTCGAAGCCGAGCGCGGCGAACGCCTCACCCTGCTCCTCGACCAGCGCCGCCTCGCGCTCGCTGACGCTCAGCGTCAGCGGCACCAGCAACAGCTGCGCGCGGATGCCCGCGCCGTCCTGCGCGGCCTTGAGCTTTTCGTAGGTGATGCGCTCGTGCGCGGCGTGCATGTCGACCAGCACGAGGCCGTGCGCGTTCTCGGCCAGCACGTAGATGCCGTGCAGCTGGGCCAGCGCGAAGCCGAGCGGCGGCATGCCGTTCGCCTCGGCTTCGGCCGCTTCCGCGGCGGCCGGTGTGGCGCGCGGGGCAAGCGCGTCGAACGCCGCGCGCGGTTCGCCGAGCAGCGCCGCGTAGCCGGCCAACGGCTCGCCCACGCTCACGCCGAGGCCGAGGCCGCCCTGCCGCCACGCCGCCGGCGGCGCACTGGTGCCCGCCGGCGCTGCCATCGCGAACGGCGCCGCCGCGCCCGACTCGACGGCCGCTGGCGCCATCGGCCGCGCGCCGGCGCGTGCGCCGGACAGCGCATCGTCGAGCGTGCGGTAGAGGAAATCGTGCACGAGGCGGCCTTCGCGGAAGCGCACCTCGTGCTTGGCCGGATGCACGTTGACGTCGACCAGCACCGGATCGAGTTCGAGGAACAGCACGAACGCGGCATGGCGGCCGTGGAACAGTACGTCGGCGTAGGCCTGGCGCACCGCGTGCGCGACCAGGCGGTCGCGCACGAGACGGCCGTTGACGTGGAAATACTGCTGGTCGGCCTGCGCGCGCGAGGCGGTCGGCAGGCCGACCCAGCCATGCAGGCGCAGGCCGGCGGCGGCGTGCTCGACGGCCAGGCTCTGCGCGAGGAAGTCGTCGCCGAGCACGTCGGCGACGCGGCGCGCGTGGTCGCCGGCGTCGCGCGCGGCCTTCAGCATGCGCACCGGCTTGCCATTGTGGCTGAGGCGGAACTCGGCCGCGGTGCGTGCCAGCGCGATCGACTTGACCAGCTCGTCGATGTGGCCGAACTCGGTGCGCTCGGCGCGCAGGAACTTGCGCCGCGCCGGCAGGTTGTAGAACAGGTCGCGCACCTCGACGTTGGTGCCGGGCGGATGCTGCGCCGGCGCGATCGCGCGCGGCTTGCCGCCGTCCACCTCGATGCGCCAGGCCGCATCGGCGCCGGCCGCGCGCGAGGTCAGCGCAAAGCGCGACACCGACGCGATCGACGGCAGCGCCTCGCCGCGAAAGCCGAGCGTGCCGACGCGCTCGAGGTCGTCGAAGCTGGCGATCTTGCTGGTCGCATGCGCCGACACTGCCAGCGGCAGGTCGTCGGCGTCGATGCCGCCGCCGTCGTCGCGCACACGGATCAGGCGCGCGCCGCCCTGCTCGATGTCGATCTCGATACGCCGCGCACCGGCGTCGAGGCTGTTCTCGACCAGTTCCTTGACCACCGAGGCTGGCCGCTCGATGACCTCGCCGGCGGCGATCTGGTTGACGAGCTCGGGAGGCAGCGGATGGATGCGCGACATGACGGAACCGCTTCGGCGGCTTCGCATGATAGCGGAGGCCGGCGCGCGGCGGCGCGCACCGGCAGGCGTCAGCTGGACGGAATCGCCAGCACTTCGCCGACGCGCACGCGCTCGTCGGCGAGCGCGTTGGCGGCGCGCAGCTGCGCCAGCGTCACGCCGTGGCGGGCGGCGATCGCGCTGAGCGTGTCGCCGCGGCCGACCACGTAACGCTGCGTCTTGCGCGCCGATGTCGTGACCGGCACGGGATCCTGCGCTGCGGGGGCCGCCTGCGCCGTGCGTGCACGCTCCCGCTCGCGCTCGAGCGCGAACAGGCTGCCCGGCGGCGGCGTGGCGCGGAAATACTCGCCGACGCCGTCGAGGATCGCCGCGGCCAGCTTCTCGCGATGGGCCGGGTTCTTCAGGCGCGCTTCCTCGGACGGGTTCGTGATGAACGCGGTCTCGACCAGGATCGACGGGACGTCGGGCGAGCGCAGCACGACGAAGTTCGCGCGCTCGACGTAGTTGCGGTGCGTCGGCCCGAGCCTGCGCAGCGCGCCGAGCACCTGCTCGGCGACCGCGTTGCTGGCGCCCATCGTGGCGCCCTGCGACAGGTCGAGCAGGACCTTGGCCAGCATGTCGTCCTTGTCGTCGAGCGAGATGCCGCCGACCAGGTCGGAGCGGTTCTCGCGGTCGGCCAGCCAGCGCGCGGCCTGGCTCGACGCGCCGCGCGGCGACAGCACCCACACCGACGAGCCGCGCGCGTCGCTGTTGGTGAACGCGTCGGCGTGGATCGAGATGAACAGGTCGGCCTTGGCCTCGCGCGCCTTCAGGTAGCGGCGGTCGAGCGGAATGAAGTAGTCGCCGTCGCGGGTCAGCACGGCGGTCATGCCGGGCGTCTGGTCGACCAGCTTCTTGAGCTGGCGCGCGACCGCGAGCGTGATCTCCTTCTCGTGCGTGCCGGTGGCGCCGGTCGCGCCCGGGTCGTCGCCGCCGTGGCCGGCGTCGATCGCGACCACGACGTCGCGCGTCTTGCCCGGCGGCGGCGGCGCGGCGCTCTTGACCGGCGCGGCCTTGGCCGTGGCCGGGTACAGGTCGAGCACGAGGCGGTAGCCGAACTTGTCGGCCGGCGGCAGCAGGAAGCTCTTCGGGCGCACGCCCTCGGCGAGGTCGAACACGACGCGCGCGTCGCTGGCGCCCTGCTTGCCGGCGCGCAGGCTCTTCAGCACGCCGCTGGCCGCCGGTGGCTTGAAGTCGGGCGCGAGCGCGCTGGCGCGCAGGTCGAGCACGATGCGGTCGGGCTGCGCCAGCTCGAACAGCTTGTAGTCGAGCGGGCCCGACACGTCGAACACGGCGCGCGTGTATTCGGGCCCGGCCCAGATGCGCAGGTTCTTGATTTCGGCCGCGCGCGCGGCGCCGACCAGCAGCAGTGCCGCGGCGCATCCCGTCAGCCAGCGATGAAAGCCGAATCCCCGCATGCGGCGTATTCAACGCGAAAGCGTGGCAGGAATGCAAGCTTTTCCTTGAAAATCCGAAGGGTGCAATGACTTCCTGAAACTCGATTCAGGATTGCCTCCCTCGGCTCGGCCCGGGAGCGGGTTGCCTGATCAGGACGACGGCGCCGCCGCGAGCGCCGGCCACGCGCGCAGCCAGGCCGCGCCGCGCGCACTGCCGGGCATGGCCGACAGCGATCGCCGGTCACCGGCATGCGCGAGCTGCAAGCTCAGGTCCGCCGGCGGCAGCGCGCCGGCGCCGCGCTCGGGCCATTCGACCACCAGCAGCGTGCCAGCCTGCCACAGGTCGCCGAGGCCGAGCCACTCGAGCTCGCCGGCGTCGGCAATGCGGTACAGGTCCAGGTGGTGGATGTCGAGCGCGCCGACGCGGTAGGACTCGATCAGGCTGTAGGTCGGGCTCTTGACCCGCTCGCCGACGCCGAGCGCGCGCAGCAGCGCGCGCGCGAAGGTGGTCTTGCCGGCGCCGAGCTCGCCGCCGAGGTACAGCGCGCCGCCCTCGCGCAGCGCCGGCGCGAGCGCCGCGGCCAGCGCGACCAGACCCGCTTCGTCGACGGTCAGGGTCCGCGCCACATTCATCGTTCGACTCCATTGACGAGGCGCCGCAGCGGCGCGAACAGGTCGCTGGCGAGCAGGCCGCGCGGCGCGTCGGCGGCGGCGAGGTCGCCGGCGCGCGCATGCAGCGCGACGCCGAGCCGCGCCGCATCCCACGGCGCGAGATGCTGCGCCAGCAGCGCCGCGATCACGCCGGTCAGCACGTCGCCCATGCCGCCCGAGGCCATGCCGGGATTGCCCCACGGGCAGAGCGCGACGCAGCCGTGCGGCTCGGCGACGAGGCTGCCGGCGCCCTTCAGCACGACCACCGCCGCGTAGCGCGCGGCCAGCGCGCGCGCCGCGCCGAAGCGGTCGTGCTGCACGGCGGCGACGTCGCAGCCGAGCAGGCGTGCCGCCTCGCCCGGATGCGGCGTCAGCACGGCCGGCGCGGCCAGCGGCTGCTGCGCCTGCGCGAGCAGGTTCAGCGCGTCCGCATCGAGCACGCGCGGCTGCGCGCCGGCCCCCGCGGCGGCGAACAGCGCGCGGCCCCAGGCGCCTTGGCCGAGACCGGGACCGAGCGCGAGCACGCTGGCGCGCGCGAGCAGCGGCGCGAGGTCGGCGGCGTCGGCGACGCCGTGCGCCATCAGTTCCGGTCGCGCCGCGTTCAGCGCGAAGCCGTGCGCGGCGCGCGTGGCCACGCTGACCAGGCCGGCGCCGCAGCGCAGCGCCGCCTCGCCGCACAGGCGCACGGCGCCGGCCATGCCGTCGTCGCCGCCGATCGCCAGCACGTGGCCGAAGTGGCCCTTGTTCACATTCGCATGGCGCGGGGCGAGCAGCGCATCGAGCATGCCGGCCTCGAGCAGCGTCGCATCGGCGGCGATGCCGGCCCAGGCCGCATCGGGCAGGTCGAGCGTGGCCAGTTCCAGCGCGCCGGCGCACTCGGCGCCGTCGGCAGTGAACAGGCCGCGCTTCCAGCCGACGAAACAGAGCGTGGCGTCGGCGCGCACGGTCGCGCCGAGGCGGATGCCGCGGTCGGCATCGAGGCCGGACGGCAGGTCCAGCGCCAGCACCGGCCGCCGCGCAGCGGCCAGCTGCTCGACCAGGCCCGCCGCCACGCCATCGACCGCGCGCGCCAGGCCGCTGCCGAACAGACCGTCGACATAGACATCCGCCAGCGGCAGACGCGTATCGGACGTGGCCGGCGTGACGCGGCCGCCGGCGCCGACGAACGCGGCGCGCGCCTGCGCCGCATCACCGAGCGAGGCGGCGGTCAGCGCGATCGCGTCGACCGCGAAGCCGGCCTGCAGCGCGAGCGTGCCAAGCAGGAACGCGTCACCGCCGTTGTTGCCGACGCCGGCCAGCAGCACGAGGCGGCGCGCATGCGGCCAGCGCTGCCGCAGCAGCGCGAACGCGGCCGCCGCGGCGCGCCGCATCAGTTCGAAGCCGGGCACGCCGAGGCGCTCGATCGCGGCACGATCGATGCGGCGGACCTGCTCGGCGGTGTACAGCGCGGTCGCGTGATCGTTCACAGGCATCGTGCCATTCTATCGGGCTGAACGCAGGTTGCGCCGCGTCCCGAATCCGCCCCGCATGATCGACTACTCCGCCCTGCTTGCCGACATCCGCCGCTGGGGCGCCGAACTCGGCTTCCAGCAGGTCGGCGTGGCCGGCATCGAGCTCGGTGCCGACGAGGCGCACCTGCTCGACTGGCTCGACGCCGGTTTCCACGGCGAGATGGACTACATGCAGCGCCACGGCACGCGGCGCAGCCGCCCGGCCGAACTGCAGCCAGGCACCGTGCGCGTGATCTCGGCGCGCATGGACCATGCACCGGAAGGACTCGGCCGCGCCTGGGACCTGCTCGCGGACGGCGAGCGCGCCTACGTCGCGCGCTACGCGCTCGGCCGCGACTACCACAAGGTGCTGCGCGGACGGCTGCAGAAGCTGGTCGAGCGCATCGCGGCGGTGACCGGCCCGTTCGGCCACCGCGTGTTCACCGACTCGGCGCCGGTGCTGGAGAAGGCGCTCGCGCGCGACGCGGGCCTGGGCTGGATCGGCAAGCACACGCTCTTGCTCAGCCGCGATGCCGGCTCATGGTTCTTCCTCGGCGAGATCTACACCGACCTGCCGCTGCCGCTCGATGCGCCGGCCAGCGCGCACTGCGGCACCTGCACGCGCTGCATCGAGGTCTGCCCGACGCGCGCGATCGTCGCGCCGTACCGGCTCGATGCGCGCCGCTGCATCTCGTACCTGACGATCGAGCTGCGCGGGCCGATCCCGGAGGAACTGCGCGCGCCGATCGGCAACCGCATCTTCGGCTGCGACGACTGCCAGCTGGTCTGCCCGTGGAACAAGTTCGCCACGCCGACACCGGAGGCCGACTTCGCGCCGCGCCACGGCCTCGACGGCGCGGCGCTGGTCGAACTGTTCGCGTGGACGGAAGCGGAGTTCCTCAGCCGCACCGAGGGCATGGCGATCCGCCGCACCGGCTACGAGGGCTGGCTGCGCAACATCGCGGTCGCGCTCGGCAATGCGCCGACGATGCCGGCAGTGCTGGCCGCGCTCGGCTCACGCGCGGACGATGCGTCCGCGCTGGTACGTGAGCATGTCGCGTGGGCGCTGGCGCGGCATGCGGAAAACCCTGCCTGCGGTGACGATCAGCGCCGGTGACGCCTACGCCCCGCGCGGGCCGTCGCCCGCCTCGCGCCCGCGCATCTGGTCGAGGAAATCGACCGCGCGGCGCAGGTGCGGGATCACGATCGAGCCGCCGACGACGAGGCCGACGCTGAACACCTCGAAGAACTCGTCGTCGCTGACGCCGGCCTCGATGCACTGCGCGACGTGGTAGCTGATGCAGTCGTCGCAGCGCAGCACCAGCGAGGCGACCAGGCCGAGCATCTCCTTGCTCTTCACGTCGAGCGCGCCGGGCTTGTAGGTCTGCGTGTCGAGCGCGAAGAAGCGCCGCACGACCTGGTTGTCCTGCGCCAGGATGCGTTCGTTCATGCGCTGGCGGAACGCGGTGAACTCGCCGATACGGTCCTCGCTCACGGCGCCACCTCCACGATCTCGCCCAGGCGGCCGCTGCGCTCGGCGGCGACGAGGTCGTCGTAGCCGCCCACGTGCACATCGTTGATGAAGATCTGCGGCACGGTGCGGCGTCCCTGGCTGCGCGCCAGCATCTCGTCGCGGCGGACCGGGTCGAGATCGACGCGGATCTCCTCGTAGTCCAGTCCCTTGCGCTGCAGGAAACCCTTGGCCGACACGCAGTAGGGGCAGACGGCCGTCGTGTAGATCTCGACGCGGTTCATGGTGCTCCGGAGGCAGTTCATGGCGAGCGCACAAGGTGGGGCTGGCGCGGCCGCGTTGCAAGCGCGCGCAGGTGAACGCGGCATGAGCGGCGGCGGCGTGCGCGGCGCCAAGGGTGGCAGCGGGAACAGGGGCGCGTTACTGTGGTCAATCATGTCGTCCTCCCCGACCGCCTGCCCGATGCGCCTTCTCCGCGGCCTCACCGTCCTCACCGTCGCCGGTCTCAGCGCGCTCGCCGGCGCGCGCGGGCAGGAGCTCAAGCTGCCCGACATCGGCAGCTCGGCCGCCGCGATCATGTCGCCGCAGGACCTGCACGATTACGGCGCCAGCATGCTGCAGCAGTTGCGCGCCTACAACCTCGTGCTCGACGACGCGCTGCTGAGCGACTATCTCAACGCGCTCGGCTACCGACTGGTCGCCGCCAGCGACCGGCCCGACACCGGCTTCACGTTCTTCATCGTGCGCGACGACGAGATCAACGCGTTCGCCGCGCCGGGCGGCTTCATCGGCGTGAACGCCGGCCTGCTCACAGCGATGCCGAGCGAGGACGCGCTCGCCGGCGTGATTGCGCACGAGATCTCGCACGTGCAGCAGCAGCACATCCTGCGCGCGTTCGAGGACCAGAAGAAGATGTCGGTGCCGATCATGCTCGGCATGCTCGGCGTCATGATCGCCGCCTCCGGCCGCACCGACGACGCCGCACCGGCGGCGCTGATCGCCGGTTCGTCGCTGATGCAGCAGCGCCAGATCAACTTCACGCGCAGCGAGGAGGCCGAGGCCGACCGCGTCGGCATCCAGACCCTCGCGCGCGCCGGCTTCGAGCCGGCGGCGATGGCGGACGCGTTCGGCACGTTCCAGAAGGTCATGCGCGCGAACGGCGTCGACGTGCCGGAGTTCCTGCGCTCGCACCCGCTCGACAGCAAGCGCATCGCCGAAGCGAAGGCGCGCGCCATGCAGTTGCAGGCGCAGGCCGCCGACGTGCGCGCCAAGCGCAGCGACGGCATCGACCTGGCGCGGCTCGGGCCGGGCCTGCTGCCGAACCTCAAGGGCGCGGACGCGCCGCGCAAGGATGCCGCGCTCAACCGCGGCGAGGCCTACTTCGAGCTGATGCGCGCGCGCGCGCGCGTGCTGGCCGCGCGCTCGGCAACCTCGGTGCGCGCCTACTACGCCGACAACCTGCGCGACGATCCGGCCTTCGACACGCCGGCCAACCGCTACGGCTACGCGCTCGCGCTGATCGCCACGCGCGAGCCGGCGCGGGCGGCCGACGAGCTGCGCAAGCTCGCCGCACAGCAGCCCGAATCGCCGGTGCTGCGGCTGGCGCTGGCGCAGGCGCAGGACCAGGCCGGCGCCAAGGCCGAGGCGCTCAAGCTGTACGAGCAGCTCAACACCGACTTCCCCGGCAACCGCGCGATCACGCTGACCTACGTCGATGCGCTGCTCGGGCACGCCGATGCCGCCGGCGCCAAGCGCAGCCAGGACCTGCTGCGGCCGCTGGTCGAGCGCTACGCCGACGATCCGGAACTGCAGCGCAGCTACGGCCGCGCCAACGAGCTGGCCGGCGACAAGGTGCGCGCGGCCGAGGCCTACGCCGAGGCGACCTGGCTGAACGGCCACGCCGAGGACGCGCTGAACCAGCTCAAGGCGCTGGCCAAGCAGGCGGACCTGACCTACTACCAGCGCAGCCGCATCGAGGCGCGCATCACCCAGCTGACGCCGGCCGTGCTGGAGCTGCGCAAGCGCAACGCGCCGGCGCCGTCGGATTCGCTGGCGCCGCTGCGCTGAGGACCTGGGCTGAAAGGCATCGCGGCTTCCGCCGCTGCCACCGAAAGCGACGCCTCGCCCCTCCTGTGAGAGCGCCGGCAGGCGCGATGCTTCTTGGCCGAAGCGGAACGGGTCGAGACTGCGCCATTCCAATCCCGAATCCCGAATCCCCAATCCCGGCCTCTGCAAGATTTCCGCAACCTGCCCGGGCGCGGCGCCATGCGCCCGCACGCCACGCGGTGCCCGCCTTGGCGCGCGATGTCATTCCGGCGTAACAATAGGCCGCTGCAATGCCCGCGTCATAAATGCGCCCCGTCGGCGCCGCCAGCGGTGACACCGTGCAAAAACACATCCTGATCGTCGAAGACGAGCCCGCCATCCGCGACATGGTCGCGTTCGCGCTGCGCACCGCCGGCATCGAGGCGATGCACGCGGCCGACGCGCGCGCTGCGCAAAGCGCGATCGGCGAGCGCGTGCCGGACCTGATCCTGCTCGACTGGATGCTGCCGGGCATGAGCGGCCTCGACCTCGCGCGGCGCCTGCGCAAGGACGAGCTGACGCGCGAGGTGCCGATCATCATGCTGACCGCGCGCGGCGAGGAAACCGACCGCGTCAGCGGCCTCGACGCCGGCGTCGACGACTACGTGGTCAAGCCGTTCTCCACGCGCGAGCTGCTCGCGCGCATCCGCGCGGTCATGCGCCGCACGCACGGCGAGGATGCCGAAGGCATCGTCGAACTGGGCGGCCTGCGCATCGACAGCGCCGCGCATCGCGTGTTCGCCGGCGAGCGGCCGGTGCAGATCGGCCCGACCGAGTACAAGCTGCTGCACTTTTTCATGACCCACGCCGAGCGCGTCTATTCGCGCAGCCAGCTGCTCGACCACGTCTGGGGCGGCGGCGTCTACGTCGAAGAGCGCACCGTCGACGTGCACATCCGGCGCCTGCGCAAGACGCTCGAGCCGTTCGGCCTCGACGCGCTGGTGCAGACCGTGCGCGGCGCCGGCTACCGCTTCTCGACCAGCGTCTGACGTGACGCGCGCGCGCTCCCCGCAGCCCCTTGCCCTGCGCGCGGACGGACACGCGCGCGGGAGCCGCCGATGATGCCGCCATCGCTGCAGCGCGCCTGGCGCGCGAGTGCGTGGCGCGCCGCCGCGGTCGTACTGGCCGCGCTGCTCGCCGGCTTGGCGCTGCACGCGCTGCCGGCCTGCCTGCTCGCCGCCGCGATCGCGCTGCTGGCCTGGGGCGGCTGGCGCCTGCTGCGGCTGGCGCGCCTGCTCGGTGGCGGCCGCTACCTGCCGGCCGCCAGCGGCAACGGCATCTGGGATGCACTGCAGAACGAACTGCACCGGCGCCAGCGCAGCGCCGTCGCCGACAAGCGCCGCCGCGTGCGCCTGCTGCGCGCGTTCCGCGACGCCGCCGCGGCGCTGCCCGACGCGGTCGTCGCGCTCGACGACGCCGGCCGCGTGCAGTGGTTCAACGAAGCCGCGCAAACCCTGCTCGGCCTGAAGTACCCGCACGACCTCGGCGCGCCGCTGACCAACCTCGTGCGCGCGCCGCGTTTCGCGCAGTGGCTGCAGGCCGACAGTGCCGAGCCGCTGACCGACTTTGCCTCGCCGCGCGACGACAGCCGCCGCCTCGGCTTGCGCCTGATCCGCTACGCCGACGACCGTGCGCTTTTGATCGCGCGCGACATGAGCCAGCTGATGCGCCTGGAGCAGGTGCGGCGCGACTTCGTCGCAAACGTCTCGCACGAGCTGCGCACGCCGCTGACCGTCGTGCATGGCTACCTCGACATGATCGAGCCGGAATCGATCCCCGAGTACGCGCCGATCCTGCACGAGCTGCGCAGCCAGTCGCGGCGCATGACGCAGATCGTCGAGGACCTCCTGACGCTATCGCGGCTGGAGGCGCGCAGCGAGCTGCCGCAGGAACGCGTCGCCATGCGGCCGCTGCTGGAAGCGCTGCGGCGCGAGGCGCTGGCGCTCGGCGACGGCGGCCACACGGTGACGATCGAGCGGCGCGACGAGCGCGACCTGCTCGGCTCGGCCAAGGAGCTGCACAGCGCGTTCTCGAACCTGGTCAGCAACGCGGTGCGCTACACGCCGCGCGGCGGCCGCATCACGCTGCGCTGGGAGGCCGCCGGCGCGGGCGCGCGCCTGGCCGTGATCGACACCGGCCAGGGCATCGCCCCGCAGCACCTGCCGCGCCTGACCGAGCGCTTCTACCGCGTCTCGACCAGCCGCTCGCGCGAAACCGGCGGCACCGGCCTGGGCCTGTCGATCGTCAAGCACGTGCTGCAACTGCACCAGGCGCACCTGGAGATCGCCAGCGAAGCGGGCGTCGGCAGCACGTTCGCCTGCGTGTTCGGCGCCGAGCGCCTGCTCGCTCCGCTGCCGGCGGAAGCGCCATGAGCTGGCGCGGCCTGCTCGCCGCCGCGCTGCTGTGCGCGGTGCTGCCCGCCGCTGCCGACGAGGGGCTGCGCGGCAGCCTGACCAGCGTCGGCTCCGACACCGCCAGCGCGCTGGTCACGCGCTGGGCCGCCGCGTTCCAGGCGCTGCATCCGCTGGCGCGCGTGCAGGTACAGGCGGCCGGCTCGGCCAGCGCACCGATCGCGCTGACCGCCGGCGCGGCCGACCTCGGCTCGATGAGCCGGCCGATGAGCGCGGCCGAGCTGGCCGCGTTCGCTGCGCGCCACGGCCATGCCCCGACCCGCGTCATGATCGCGCACGACGCGATCGCGGTGTTCGTGCATCCGGACAACCCGCTCGCCAGCGTCACGCTGGCCGAGCTCGACGCGATCTATTCGGCCACGCGCCGCTGCGGCGCGCCGCAGCCGATCCGCCGCTGGCGCGACCTCGCCGCCGATGCCGATACGGCGTTCGGCGCGCTGCCGCTGCTGGCCAGCGGCCGCAACAGCGGCTCGGGCACCTGGGAGCTGTTCCGCGAGACCGCGCTGTGCGGCGGCGAGTACCGCCCCGAAATGATCGCCTGGCCCGGCAATGGCGCCGTCGTCGCGACCGTCGCGACGAACCGCGAAGCGATCGGTTACGCCGGGCTCGGCTACGTGAACGGACTGGTCAAGCCGCTGGCGCTGGCGCCGCGCGCCGGCGAGGCCGCGGTCGCGCCGGAGCCGGCCAACGTGGCCGACGGGCGCTATCCTCTGGCCCGCGCGCTGTATCTTTATGTCAACCGTCCGCCCGGCCGCGCGCTGGCGCCGCTGCCGGCCGCGTTCCTCGCCTATGCGCTGTCCGCGGAAGGCCAGGCGCTGGTGCGCCTGGAAGGCTTCCTGCCGCTGACCGACGCCGAGCGTGCAGCGCAGCGCGCCGTACTGGAACGCGACTCCACCCTAGCCCCTAGCCCGTAGCCCTCGCCCCATGAATCGCGAAGTGGACCAGAGCCTCAAGGACCCGAGCCTGTACCTGAACCGCGAGCTGGCACAGCTCGAGTTCAATTTCCGCGTGCTCGCGCAGGCCGAGGACGCGCGCGTGCCGCTGCTCGAGCGCCTGCGCTACCTGTGCATCGCGTGCACGAACCTGGACGAGTTCTTCGAGGTGCGCGTGGCCGTGCTGCGCGAACAGCTCGGCCTGAACGAGTCGCGCCCGGGCCCGGACGCGCTGCCGCCGGGCGAAGCACTCGCGCGCATCCGCGAGCGCACGCTGACGCTGGTGAAGGCGCAGTACGACTTCTGGAACGCGACGCTGCTGCCGGCACTGGAGGCCGAAGGCATCCGCTTCTCCAAGCGCGATGCGTGGACGGTCAAGCAGCGGCGCTGGCTGCAGGGCTATTTCCGCAACGAGATCCTGCCGGTGCTGTCGCCGCTCGGACTCGATCCGGCGCATCCGTTCCCGCGCATCCTCAACAAGAGCCTGAACCTGGCCGTCGTGCTGCAGGGGCGCGATGCGTTCGGTCGCGAGGGCCACATGGCGCTGGTGCGCGCGCCGCGCTCGCTGCCGCGCATCATCCGCCTGCCGGCGGAAGTGGCCGAAGTGCCGTACGACTTCGTGTTCCTGTCCAGCGTGCTGCACGAGTTCATGGACGAGCTGTTCCCGGGCATGCAGGTGAAGGGCTCGTACCAGTTCCGCGTGACGCGCAACAGCGAGCTCGTCGTCGACGAGGACGAAGTGGAGAACATCGCGCTGGCGCTGCGCGACGAGCTGAAGGGCCGCGGCTTCGCCAAGGCGGTGCGGCTGGAGGTGGCCGACAACTGCCCCAAGCCGATCGCCGACATGCTGATGCAGAACTTCGAGCTGAGCGAGTCGGAGGTGTTCCGCTGCGAAGGGCCGGTCAACGTGAACCGCGTCAACGCGGTCTACGACCAGATCGACCGCCCCGACCTCAAGTTCCCCACGTTCACGCCGCGCGTGCTGCCGGCGGTGCTGGAGGAGCAGAGCCTGTTCGAGGCGATCGGCGAGCGCGACATCCTGCTGCACCATCCGTTCGAGTCGTTCAGCGCCGTGATCGAGCTGGTGCGCGAGGCCAGCGTCGATCCCGACGTGCTCGCGATCAAGCAGACGCTGTACCGCGTCGGCAACGCCTCGCCGCTGGTCGACCACCTGATCGAGGCGGCGCGCCAGGGCAAGGACGTCACGGTCGTGGTCGAGCTGCGCGCGCGCTTCGACGAGGAAGCCAACCTGCGCCTGGCCAACCGCCTGCAGGAAGCCGGCGTGCAGGTCGTCTACGGCGTGGTCGGCTACAAGACGCACGCCAAGATGCTGCTGGTCGTGCGCCGCGAGCAGGGCGCGCTGCGCCGCTACGTGCACCTGTCGACCGGCAACTACCACCAGGCCACCTCGCGCCTGTACACCGACTTCGGCCTGATGACCGCGAACCCCGACATCGGCGAGGACGCGCACCTGCTGTTCCTGCAGCTGTCGGGGCTGGGACCGATCATCAAGCTCAAGTGCCTGCTGCACTCGCCGTTCACGCTGCACAAGGGCCTGATGGAGAAGATCGAGCGCGAGATCGCGCACGCACAGGCCGGCCGGCCGGCACGCATCATCGCCAAGATGAACGCGCTCAACGAGCAGTCGGTGATCGAGACGCTCTACCGCGCCTCGCGTGCCGGCGTGCAGATCGACCTGATCGTGCGCGGCGCCTGCGCGCTGCGCCCCGGCCTGCCCGGCGTGTCGGACAACATCCGCGTGCGCTCGATCGTCGGCCGCTTCCTCGAACACAGCCGCGTGTACTGGTTCTGCAACGGCGACGCGCCGGAGATCTACTGTTCCAGCGCCGACTGGATGGAACGCAACCTGCTGCGCCGCATCGAGACGTGCTTTCCGATCCGCGATCCGAAGCTGGCCCAGCGCGTCTACGACGAGGCGCTGGCGAACTACCTGACCGACAACACGCAGGCCTGGATCCTCGGCGCCGACGGTACCTACACGCGCCTGACTCCGGACGGCGCGCCGGCGCACTCGGCGCAACAGGCGCTGCTGGCGAAACTGACGCAGTGAACCCGATCCCGATCTCCGGCGCGAGGCGCTGGAAGATCGGGACCCGACTCTTCGCGCGCGGCGAGACGCCGCCTCGGAACGCGGCGACGGACATGCGACAATTGCCGCTCCCCAGACAGGCGGATGCCGTGCCCGACACCCACGCCACGAACATCCGTGACGGCGAACTGATCGCCGCGGTCGACATCGGCTCCAACAGCTTCCACCTGATCGTCGCGCGCTACGAACACGGCAGCCTGCGCATCATCGACCGCCTGCGCGACAGCGTGCGCATGGCGATGGGCCTTCGCGCCGACGGCACGCTCGAGCCGGAGCGCCGCCAGCGCGCGCTGGCCTCGCTCGCGCGCTTCGGCCAGCGCCTGCGCGCAATCCCGCCCGGGCGCGTGCGCGCGGTGGCGACCAACACGGTGCGCCGGCTGGCCAATCCGCAGGCGTTCCTGCTGCCGGCCGAGACCGCGCTGGGCCATCCGATCGAGGTGGTCAGCGGCCGCGAGGAGGCGCGCCTGATCTACCTCGGCGTCGCCCACGACCTGGCCAAGTCGAGCCAGCGCCGCCTGGTCGTCGACATCGGCGGCGGCAGCACCGAATTCATCATCGGCCAGGGCTACGAGGCATTGGAGACCGAGAGCGTGCAGGTCGGCTGCGTCGCCAGCACGCTGCGCTTCTTCGGCGACGGGCGCTACACGCCCGCGCGCTGGCGCCAGGCGCAGACCGAGATCGCGGTCGAGCTGCAGCAGTTCGCGGCCGACTACCGCGCGCGCGGCTGGGTCGAGGCGTTCGGCTCGTCCGGCACGGCCAAGTCGATCGGCAGCGTCGTGCAGGCGAACGGCTGGTGCGAACAGGGCATCAGCGCCGAGGCGCTGGCACGCCTGCGCGATGCGATCCTCGCCGCCGGCCACGTCGACAAGCTGCGCCTGGCCGGCCTCGCCGAGGAGCGCGTGCCGATCCTGGCCGGCGGCGTCGCCGTGCTGCAGGCGATCTTCACAACCTTCGCGCTGGACCAGATGGGCGTGTGCGAGACCTCGATGCGCGAGGGCCTGCTGTACGACCTCGTCGGCCGCGCCATGCACGGCGACCCGCGCGCCAGCAGCGTCGCCGCGCTCGCCGCGCGCTACGCGGTCGACCGCGCCCAGGCCGCGCGCGTGCACCTGGCGGCGATGGAGCTGTACGACCAGGTCGCCGAAGCCTGGCAACTGGGCGGCATCGAGCGCGACCTGCTCGGCTGGGCCGCCGACATCCACGAGATCGGCCTGGCCATCGCGCACAGCCTCCACCACGTGCACGGCGCCTACATCGTGGCCAATTCCGACATGGCCGGCTTCAGCCGCCAGGGCCAGGCGGCGCTCGCCGCGCTGGTCCGCTCGCACCGGCGCAAGCCGGACCGCGAAACGATCGCCGCGCTGCCCGAGCGCCTGCGCAGCCCGGTGCGCCGCCTCACCGCGCTGCTGCGGCTGGCCGCGCTGCTCGAACGCGCACGCACGACCGAGCCGCTGCCGGCCCTGCACGTGGTCGCCGAGGACAAGACCCTGCGGCTGGAGATCCCGGCCGACTGGCTCGACCAGCACCCGCTCACGCGCGCCGACCTCGAGCACGAGCGCGACTACTTCAAGCTGCTCGACCTCAAGCTGCAGGTGCGCGTCAGCGAGCCGGCGGCGGCGTAAGGCGCACCGACACGGGATCGATTGGACACGGGTCGACGCGGATGGAGCTGTTGCCGATCCGCACTGATCCGCGTTGATGCAGGCTCCGCGCTCCTCCGCTGCGGCTAGAATCGGCGGCCAATCGCCGCACGCACGTCATGAGTCAACTGAATCTACCGTTCGAGATTCTTGGCTACCGCATCCTCCGCCGCCTCGGCCTGGGCGGCATGGCGACCGTTTACCTGGCCACGCAGGAATCGCTCGGCCGGCTCGTCGCGGTCAAGGTGCTGGCCAGCGCGCGCGCCCCCAGCGACGAGCTGGTGCAGCGCTTCGAGAACGAGGCGCGCACGATCGCCCGCCTCGACCATCCGCACATCGTCAGCATCCACGACGTCGGACGCACCTCGAACGGGCAGATCTACTACACGATGCCGTACCTGCCCAACGGCGACCTGTCCCACCGCAACCTGCGCGACGAGCCCGAGCGCGTGCTGGAAGTGGTGCGCGCACTCGCCGAAGCGCTCGCCTGCGCGCACGAGCAGGGCATCGTGCACCGCGATGTCAAGCCGGAGAACGTGCTGTTCGACAAGCTCGACCGGCCGCTGCTGGCCGACTTCGGCATCGCGCTGAACAGTTCCGGCGAGACGCGCGTGACGCGCGAGGGCGCGACGATCGGCTCGTCCGGCTACATGAGCCCGGAACAGGCGCGCGGCCAGCCGCTCGACGGCCGCTCGGACCTCTACAGCCTCGGCGTGGTCTGCTACGAGCTGTTGACCGGCGAGATGCCGTTCCATGGCAGCGACGCGCTCGCGGTCGCGCTGGCGCACATCGAGAAGCCGGTGCCGCGCCTGCCGGTGACGCGGCGCGCCTGGCAACCGCTGATCGACCGCGCGCTGGCCAAGCAGCCGGATGCGCGCTTCCAGAGCGCCGAGGAAATGCTCGCCGCGCTCGACGTGGTCGGCCGGCGCCTGCGCGGACCGGCACCGTCGCGCCCGGCGCGCGCCTGGCATGGGCTGGTCGAGCGCATCGTCGCGATCCCGCGCACGCAGCGGGCGCTGATGCTGGGCGGCCTGCTGCTGATCGTGCTGGCCGGCCTGCTCGCGCTGCTGCCGCGCGCGCCCGAGCGTGCGGCGCAACCGGAATCCGGCACGCCCGACGAGGCGCCGGCGGCCAACGACGGCGGAGCGGCCGCGGAGCCGGCAGCCGCGGCCGAACCGGCGCCGCCGCCGAACGAACAGCGCGCGCAGCGCCTGCAGCACGCGGCCGCCCTGCTCGCCCGCGGCCGCCTCGTCGCGCCGGCCGGCGACAACGCGGCCGAACAGTACCTGGCGATCCTCGCCGACGAGCCGGACCAGCCCGATGCCCTGAAGGGCATCCGGCGCATCCTCGACACGCTCGCCCAGCGCGCCGCCAAGGCGATCGCCGGCGACGACATCGACACCGCGATCACCACCATCGCCGAGGGCGTGGCGCTGTCCGACTACGCCAGGCTCGGCAAGAGCGCGGCCTTCAGCGCGTTCGTCGCGCCGATCCACGGCGCGGTCGAGGACCGCCGCACGCGCCCGCGCGACCCGTTCGACACGCGCACGCTGGCACCGCTGCAGCCGCTGCTGCCGACGCTGCTGCGCATCGATCCGGCGCTGGCGCGCACGCTCGAGGCCGACCTCGAGCGGCCGGCCACGCTGCTGCGCGCCGGCGGCGCGTTCCGCGACGCCAACGGGCCGGCGATGATCGCGTTGCCGGCCGGCACCGGCAGCGGCCCCGCCTTCGCGATCGCCACCACGCCCGTCACGCGCGGCGCCTGGGCCCGCTTCGCCGCCGACACCGGCCGCGCGCCGGCGCGCTGCCGCGCCTCGCAGCGCCTGCTCGCGCGCAGCGACGGCCTCAGCTGGCGCACGCCGGGCTTCGAGCAGGACGACGAACATCCGGTCGTGTGCGTCAGCTGGAACGACGCGACCGCCTACGCTGGCTGGCTGAGCCAGCGCACCGGCGCGCGCTACCGCCTGCCCAAGGCACCGGAGTGGCTGCGCGTCGCCAAAGCAGCCGGCAGCGGCAGCGCCTGCGGCGCCGCCAACCTCGGCAAGCGCGCCGGCGACGACGGCCGTTGCGACGACGGCTATCTCTACACCGCGCCAGTCGGGCGCTTCGCGCCGACCCCGCCCGGCATCTACGACATCGCCGGCAACGTCAGCGAGTGGCTCGACGACTGCGCCCGGGAGCGCGGCGACGGCTGCCGCGAACGCCTGTTCCGCGGGACGTCCTGGCGCGACGGCGACGACGAATCGAACCTGCAGCGCAGCGACAGCGCCGCCGCCGACATCGGCTATGCGAACGTCGGCTTCCGTCTCGTGCGCGAGTTGCCGGCGGCGCGCGCCGCACGCTGAAGCGCGCCGGCGCAGGCGCCGCCGGGTATGCTGCGCACCCGCCTGCAACGCCCCTGATCCCCGCATGCGCCCCCTGCACTTCCAGCGCTACCTGTTCACCGGCCTGCTCACGTTCGTCCCGATCTGGCTGACCTGGGTCGTGTTCAAGTCGATCTTCTCGCTGCTGTCGGACATCAACCTGCCGTGGGTGGCGGTGCTGTTCGACGCGCTCGCCACGCAGTTCCCGGACACGCTCGGCCGGCTGCGCCTGGACTGGCTGATCTCGCTGCTCGCGTTCGTCACGACGATCGTGCTGCTGTACCTGCTGGGGTTCGCCGCCAACCGCGTGCTCGGCCTGCGCCTGATCGAGGCGTTCGAGCGCCTGATCGACCGCATCCCGATCGCGCACAGCATCTACGGTGGCGCCAAGAAGCTGATGGGCATGCTGCAGAACAAGCCCAGCGGCACGCAGCGCGTCGTGCTGATCGACTTCCCGTCGCCGCAGCTGAAATCGATCGGCTTCGTCACGCGCGTGTTCCACGATGCCGACGGCGTCGAACTGGCGGCGGTCTACGTGCCGACCACGCCGAACCCGACCGGCGGCTACCTCGAGATCGTGCCGCTCGAGCGGCTGGTCGCCACCGACTGGAGCGTCGACCAGGCGATGGCCTTCATCCTCTCCGCCGGCGCGGCGGTGCCGGACACGCTGCCGTTCAGCGTCGCCGGCACGCGCGCGGTGCCGGCGCCGCCGGACGCGCGCGGGTAAGCTGGACGACCGCGGTACGCGGATAGGCGCGGATCAGAACAAGCGTGTCCGCGTCGATCCGGGTTCCGTTGCCTGGTCCGGTTCAGGGCTTCGCCGTCTCGATCAGCGTCTTGAGGTGGTCGAGGCCGGCGCGGTAGACATCGTCCATCGTGCGCGTCGCCGTCACGTCGTCCGCGTCCGCGGCCGGATGCGGGCCGGGATCCTTGCGCCGGAACGTGCCCGACCAGGTCACCTTCACCCGGTTGGGGCCGGCGGCCTTCACGCCGAGCGCGGCGGTGTAGCCGCTGACCGGCAAGGCGCCGTCGAGGATCGCGTAGCTGTAGCGGTGATGCTTGGGATCGAACGCGAGCAGCTTTTCGCGCACGCGGCTGCCGTCGCGCAGGGTAAGCACGCGCACTGCGCCGGGCTGGTTGGCGCGGCCGGCGACGATCTCGTCCTTGGCGACGCCCGGATGCCAGCGGTCGATGCGGTCGAAGTGCCCGACCGTCGCCCACACCGCCGCCGGCGTGGCGTGCACGATCACGCTGCGCTGGACCTTCAGCAGCGGCGCGGCGGCCGTGGCGGACAGCGGCGCCGCGGCGAGCGCGGCCAGGACGAGATGGCGAATCGACCTCATGACGACGACCTCCGCTGGATGCCCGCTATCGCGGGCGCGGACAATCTGGCACAGAAGCGGGCGGCCTGCACGGCACGCCGCCGCGACGTACCATCGCCCCCGCCCGCTCCACGCAGCCCGCCCTCGCCGCGGGCGGACGTCGAACGCGCCGGCAGGCGCGAACCCATGCCCGGAAGCGCCGGCCGGCATGGCGCGGGCGCAGCGGACCCAATGACCTTCGACACTGTGCCCTGCCCCGGGCTGGCGCTAGGTTTCGGCGGTTCGATCCCGGTTATTCATCCAGATGGAGAGTGCAACGTGCGGAAATTCCTGAACCGATCGCTGGCCATGGCAATCTGCGCGGCGCTGTCGACGACCGCGCTCGCGACCACGGCGCCGTCGTTCGACGTCAGCGAGATCGACAAGACCATCAGCCCGTGCGCCGACTTCAACGCGTTCGTCAACGCAAAGTGGGTCGCGGCGAACCCGATCCCGGCGGACCGCACGCGCTGGGGCGCGTTCGACCAGTTGCGCGAGCACAGCCTGCAGACCCAGCGCGCGATCGTCGAGAAGGCCGCGCGCGAGGCGAACAAGGCCAAGGCCGGCTCGGTCGAGCAGAAGATCGGCTGGTTCTACCGCTCCGGCATGGCCGAGGGCGCGATCGAGAAGGCCGGCTGGGCACCGCTCAAGCCGGAGCTGGCGAAGATCGACGCGCTGAAGTCGGGCGCGGACATCGCCACCTACCTGACCGACAGCTTCGCGCGCGGCCAGGGCGGCCTGTTCCAGATCGGTACCGAGGCCGACTTCAAGAACTCCAAGGTGCAGATCGCCTACGCGTTCCAGGGCGGCCTCGGCCTGCCGACGCCGGACTACTACGAGAAGGCCGACCATGCCGAGCTGCGCAAGGCCTACGCGGCGTACGTGGCCAAGATGCTCGAGCTGACCGGCACCAAGCCGGCCGCGGCGAAGGAAGCGGCGGAGCAGGTGCTGGCGTTCGAGACGCGCCTGGCCAAGGCCTCGATCAAGCCGGTCGAGCTGCGCAAGCCGGAGAACCAGTACCACTTCGTCAGCCTCGCCGAGGCCGACAAGCTGACGCCGAACTTCTCGTGGACGAAGTTCTTCGCCGCGCAGAAGGCCGACATCCAGGGCGGCTTCTCGCTGTCGCAGCCGGGCTTCTTCGGCGAAGTCGACAAGATGCTGGCCGACGTGCCGGTCGCGCAGTGGCAGGCCTACCTGCGCTTCCACGCGATCGACGCGGCCGCGCCGTACCTGTCCAAGTCGTTCGCCGAGCAGCACTTCGCGTTCCACGGCAAGACGCTCAACGGCCAGCAGCAGCAGGAGCCGCGCTGGAAGCGCGTGCTCGGCGCGGTCAACAACGCGATGGGCATGGCGCTGGGCGAGCTGTACGTGGCCGAGGCGTTCCCGCCGGAATCCAAGGCGCGCGCGCTGGAGCTGGTCACCAACGTCAACGCGGCGCTGAAGACGCGCATCGAGAAGCTCGACTGGATGAGCGACGAGACCCGGCAGAAGGCGCTGGAGAAGTGGTCGACGTTCCTGCCCAAGATCGGCTATCCGGACAAGTGGCGTGACTGGTCGGGCCTGGCGGTCAAGCCGGACGACTACTTCGGCAACGTGCTCGCGGCGACGCAGTTCGACTACGCCTACGAGATGGCCAAGGTCGGCAAGCCGACCGACCGCCTCGAGTGGGGCATGACGCCGCAGACCGTCAACGCGTACTACAACCCGCTCGACAACACGATCAACTTCCCGGCCGCGATCCTGCAGCCGCCGTTCTTCGATCCGAAGGCGGACGATGCGATCAACTACGGCGGCATCGGCGCGGTGATCGGCCACGAGGCGACGCACGGCTTCGACGACGAGGGCAGCCAGTTCGATGCGCAGGGCAACAACGCGAACTGGTGGACGAAGGACGACCGCGAGAAGTTCGACGCGCGCACGGCCAAGCTGGTCGAGCAGTTCAACGGCTACGAGCCGCTGCCGGGCAAGCACGTCAACGGCCAGCTGACGCTGGGCGAGAACATCGCCGACCTCGGCGGCGCCAACGTCGCCTACGACGCGCTGCAGATCGCGCTGCAGAAGAATCCGGGCGAGAACGAGAAGAAGATCGACGGCTACACGCCCGAGCAGCGATTCTTCCTGAACTTCGCGCGCATCTGGCGCGGCAACATCCGCCCGCAGCGCCAGGAAGTGCTTCTGAACTCCGACCCGCACTCGCCGGCGCAGTACCGCGCGATCGGCGCGCCGTCGAACATGCCGGCGTTCGCCGAGGCGTTCGGCTGCAAGGCCGGCGACGCGATGGTGCGAGACGACGCCAAGCAGGTGAAGATCTGGTAACCCCGTAACGCCCGCGGGCCGTCATGCGACGGCCCGCCCTCTTTCCTCCCCGCGCGGCTGCGCCGCGCGCCACGCGCATGGAAGCGCCGCCGTACGGCACGATGCCCGCAACCGCAGGTGATCCCATGCACGCAACGTCCTTCCGCCCGCTCGTCTTCGCCATCGGCCTGGCCCTGTCCACCGCCGCCAGTGCCGCGACCAGCGCCGCCTTCAAGGTGGCCGACCTCGACCCCAAGGCGCCGGCCTGCACGAACCTCAACACGTTCGTCAACGAGAAGTGGCTGGCTGCCAACCCGGTGCCGTCCGACCGCGCCACCTGGGGCACGTTCGAGCAGCTCGAGGAAACCAGCCTGACCACCCAGCACGCGCTGGTCGACACCGCCGCGCAGGGCGCGGCGAGCGCGAAGGCCGGCTCGATCGAGCAGAAGATCGGCTGGTTCTACGGCGCCGCGATGGACACCGCCACGATCGACAAGGCCGGCTGGACGCCAATCCAGCCCGAGCTGGCGAAGATCGATGCGCTGAAATCGCCGGCCGACATCGCCGCCTGGCTGCGCGCGGACTTCGCCGCCGGCCGCGGCATCCCGTTCGGCTTCGGCGGCAATGCCGACTTCAAGAACTCGTCGATGACGATCGCCTACGCGATGCAGGGCGGCCTCGGCCTGCCCGAGCGCGACTACTACCTGAAGGACACGCCCGACTTCCAGGCCAAGCGCAAGGCCTACGTCGAGCACATCCAGCGCACGCTCGAACTGGTCGGCACGCCGGCCGAGGCGGCTGCGCAGCAGGCGCAGTCGATCATGGCGTTCGAGACGCGCCTGGCCAAGGCTTCGCTCGGCCGCATCGAGCTGCGCGACCCGGCCACGCGCTACAACTTCGTCAGCGTCGCCGACGCCAACAAGGTCACGCCGCACTTCGACTGGGCCGCGTTCTTCGCCGCGCAGGGCGCCGACGTCAAGGACGGCTTCTCGCTGTCACAGCCGAAGTTCTTCGCCGAACTCGACGCGATGCTGGGCGAGGTGCCGGTCGCGCAGTGGCAGGCGTACCTGCGTTTCCACACGATCGACGAGGCCGCGCCGTACCTGTCGGCGCCGTTCGTGGCCGAGAACTTCGCCTTCTACGGCCAGACCCTGCGCGGCCAGAAGGAGCAGAAGCCGCGCTGGAAGCAGGCGCTGGAGGCGACCAACCGCGAGATGGGCATGGCGCTGGGCGAGCTGTACGTGGCCAAGGCGTTCTCGCCCGAGGCCAAGGCGCGCGCGCTGGAGCTGGTGCACAACGTCAGCGACGCGCTGAAGGCGCGCATCCAGAAGCTCGACTGGATGAGCGATGAAACCAAGCAGAAGGCGCTCGAGAAGTGGGCCGCGTTCACGCCGAAGATCGGCTATCCGGACAAGTGGCGCGACTGGAGCGGCCTGACGCTCAAGCCGGGCGACTTCTATGGCAACGTCGCCGCCGCGCAAAAGTTCAACTACGACTGGCGCATCGCCAAGATCGGCAAGCCGGTCGACCGCACCGAATGGAGCATGACGCCGCAGACGGTCAACGCGTACTACAACCCGACCAGGAACGAAATCGTGTTCCCGGCCGCGATCCTGCAGCCGCCGTTCTTCGACGCCAAGGCCGACGACGCGCTCAACTACGGCGGCATCGGCGCGGTGATCGGCCACGAGATGAGCCACGGCTACGACGACTCCGGCAGCAAGTTCGACGCGAAAGGCAATTTCGCCAACTGGTGGACCGAGGCCGACCGCAACGCGTTCGAGGCGCGCACCGACAAGCTGGTCAAGCAGTTCGACGACTACGTCGCGATCGACGACCTGCACGTGAAGGGCAAGCTGACGCTGGGCGAGAACATCGCCGACCTCGGCGGCCTCGCCGCCGCCTACGACGCGCTGCAGATCGCGCTGAAGAAGGATCCGGCCGAGGCGAAGAAGAAGATCGACGGCTTCACGCAGGACCAGCGCTTCTTCCTGAACTGGGCCACGGTGTGGCGTCGCAACTTCCGCCCGGAGGAGCTGAAGCTGCGCCTGAACACCGATCCGCACGCGCCGGCGATGTTCCGCGCGATCGGCGCGCCGTCGAACATGCCGGCGTTCGCGCAGGCATTCGGCTGCAAGGCGGATGATGCGATGGTGCGGCCGGCCGACGCGCAAGTGAAGATCTGGTGATCGCCCGCCGCGGACGGCGGCCACGCGCCGCCGTCCGCGGCGTCACCTCGATGCCGTCGCGCTCACGGTGGTCGGCCCATGCGGTCGCGGTGCAAGCACGACCGCGTCGGCGGCGCTGCTGCGGATGCCGCGTGCAGCGCACGCAACAACGCGGGAACGCCGTTGTTGCACACAGTGCACATTTGTCAATTCCGTGATGTCCGACAACGTTCGCACCGCTTGCGTGGGCGAACGTCGGGGTGGGGCCGCTGTCGCCCCACTCCGCAACAACGCACGCCGGCGCACTACTGCGCCGCCTGCCGGCACGTCGAGAACGCATCCCATGACAAGAACACTCCTCCTTGGCGGAACCATCGCCGCCCTCCTCGCCACGGCCACGACGCAGGCCGCGCCGCCCGTCTACACCGACATCGAGCTGCAGGCACGCAGCAACCTGATCGTCAACGACAACGGCTGGAACGTGCCGCCGGGCACGGCGTTCAACAGCAACTCGGCCAACCTCAACGACGCCGGCCAGGTCACGTTCACTGCCGGCGTCGTGCCGATCGACGGCAACCTGTCGCGCAGCGGTGCCGGCCTGTGGATCGGCGGCCACGGCCAGGGCCAGTTCGTGGCAATCCACGAAAGCGGCAGCCCCGACGGCTCGATGATCATCGCCGACCGCCCCGGCATCAATGCCACCGGCCAGGTCGCCTACTACACCAGCGACGACGGCGGCCCGTACACGCTGCGCCGGTACGACCCGGCCACCGGCCAGTCCAGCCCGGTCAGCGTGCTGCCGCTGACGCCGACCTCGTTCGCCAACCCGAACATCGCTGCCGACGGCGCGATCGGCTTCAAGGGCAAGATGGGCATCGGCTACGGCATCGCCTTCGGCGGCGCCGGCGCCGGCACGCTGTATGCGGCCGACACCAATGTCGACGGCGCCAGCCCGTACGCCTACATCTACTCGCCGGCCTCCAACGACGCGCGCCGGATCGCGGTCAAGGTCAGCACCAGCGACTACAGCCACAACGAGATCCGCCTGTTCAACGGCTTCAACGACAGCCGCCTGCTGGTCGCCGACAAGGTGACCGATCCGGACTCGCTGTTTGCCGGCTTCGACAACGGCCTGGCCCTCAACAACCACGGTGCCGTCGCGGTCGTCGTCAAGCTCGCCGCCGGCAACGTGCGCGCGCTGTACCGCTTCACGCCCGGCGCAGGCGGCGTCGAGGCGGTCGAGATCGCGCGCGTCGAATCCACCGGCACGATCCGCGACCTCGAGTCGTTCGCGCCCGCGATCAACGACGCCGGCCTGGTCGTGTTCCGCGCCAAGGACGCCAACGGCCAGGCGATCTACGCCGGCGACGGCACCTCGCTGGTGCGCGTGGCCGGCAAGGGCGACGTCGTGACGACCGACCGCGGCGAGGCGCAGCTCGGCCAGCACGATTCCAGCCCGATCTTCAGCGGCGCGCCGGCGGTCAACAACCACGGCGACATCGCGTTCGTCGCCGGCGTGCATCCGAACGGCGACAACCAGGTCGAATGGGGCTCCGGCGTGTTCGTGGCCTATGCCGAGCGCCCGGTCGTCGACGACACGGTGTTCAAGGACGGCTTCGACGGCTGAAGCCTGCGCCATCCAGGGCCCGGGCATGGCGCCGCCCGGGCCCTTCCGGCCGACACCGCCGTGCACCGGCGATGCGGCCGGCCTCCGCGTCCACCCGGACATGGGCATGCCGTTGAAGGACGCAGCGACGCGGACGCCGCGCCGCCATGGCGCTCTTCCTTCCCCAACGCGCCCGGGAGGCGGATAATCGCGCCCCGCTTTCGCAGTTGCTCCCATGGCTTTCGTTCCCGGTCAACGCTGGATCTCCAACGCCGAACCCGAACTCGGGCTCGGCACCGTCGTACGTCTCGACGGCCGCACCGTACAAGTCCTGTTCGCCACCGCCGGCGTGCTGCGCCTGTACGCCAAGCACGCCGCGCCGCTGTCGCGCGCCGAGTTCCGCGTCGGCCAGAAGATCGCCGGGCAAAAGCGCAGCTTCGTGATCGAGCGGGTCAGCCAGGCCGACGGCCTGCTCAGTTACCACGCCGAAGGCCACACGCTGTCGGAGGCCGAGCTCGACGACGCGCAGCCGATCTCGCGCGCCGACGAGCGCCTGCTGTCCACGCGCGTCGACACGCCGGACCGCTTCGACTTCCGCCTGCAGGCGCTCACGCGCCGCGCCGATGCGATGCGCGCGCCGGCCTGGGGCCTGGCCAGCGCGCGCATCGACCTGATCCCGCATCAGCTGCGCGTGGCTGGCATCGTCGCGCAGCGGCGTCCGCCGCGCGCGCTGCTGGCCGACGAGGTCGGCCTCGGCAAGACGATCGAGGCCGGCATGATCGTGGCGCGCCTGCTCGCCACCGGCCGCGTCGCGCGCGTGCTGGTGCTGGCGCCGGGCAGCCTGACCTGCCAGTGGTTCGTCGAGCTGCTGCGCCGCTTCAACCTGCCGTTCGCGCTGTTCGACGAGGAGCGCTGCGAGGCGATCGAGGTCGCCGACGGCGCGCGCAATCCGTTCGAGGACGAGCAGTGCGTGATCGCCGACGTCGGCTGGCTCGCCGATGCACCCAAGCGCGCACAGCAGGCCGTCGGTGCCGGCTGGGACCTCGTCGTGGTCGACGAGGCGCATCACCTGGAATGGTCGCCCGACGCGGCCAGCCCGGCCTACGCGCTGGTCGAGCAGCTCGCCGCGCGCACACCCGGCCTGATCCTGCTCACCGCCACGCCGCAGCAGCTCGGCCGCAGCGGCCACTTCGCGCGCCTGCGCCTGCTCGACCCGGCACGCTATGCCGACCTCGATGCGTTCCTCGCCGAGGCCGACGGCTATGCCGCGCTGTCGGCGCTCGCCGGCAAGCTGCTCGAGGCCGCGCCGCTCGATACGGACGACCACGCGCAGCTCGTGCAGCGCTTCGCCGCCGACCCCGAACTGCTCGCGCTGCTCGAACGCTACGACGGCGACCGCGCCGCGCATGCGCCCGCGCTGCTCGATGCGCTGATCGACCGCCACGGCACCGGCCGCGTGATGTTCCGCAACCGGCGCGCGCAGATCGGCGGCTTTCCCAAGCGCATCGCCGACCTCGCCCTGCTCGACGGCAGCGAGCTCGACGATGCGCAGCGCGACCACTTGCTGGCCGAGTTCCATGCCGACACGCAGGCGCATGCGCCCGCGCGCGAGCTCGACTATGCGAACGATCCGCGCCTGCCGTGGCTGCTCGCGCTGATCGAGCAGCTCGCCGACGCCAAGCTGCTGCTGATCTGCCGCACGCAGGCCAAGGTGCTCGCGCTGGAGGAGGCGCTGCGCACGCGCAGCGGCGTCAAGGTCGCGCGCTTCCACGAAGGCATGAGCATCGTGCAGCGCGACCGCAACGCGGCCTGGTTCGCGCAGGCCGACGGCGCGCGCGTGCTGCTGTGCTCGGAAATCGGCTCGGAAGGCCGCAACTTCCAGTTCGCGCACCACCTCGTGCTGTGGGACCTGCCGCTCGATCCGGACCTGCTTGAACAGCGCATCGGCCGCCTCGACCGCATCGGCCAGCGCCACGACATCGTGATCCACGCCGCCGCGTTCAGCGGCACCGCACAGCACGCGCTGCTGCGCTGGTACCACGAAGGCCTCGACGCGCTGCGTACGAGTCCTTCGGACGGACGCGAGATCCTGCGCCGCTACGGCGCGCGCCTGGTCGCCGAGGCCGAGCGCCATGCGCGCGCGGCGGAGGAGCCGGACGTCGAGATCGACACGCTGATCGGCGAGACCGCCGGCACGCACCGCGAGTTGTCCGAGCTCGTGCAGGCCGGCCGCGACCGCCTGCTGGAACTGGCGACCGAACGCCAGGCGCGCGAGCTGACGCTGGCCGACGCGCTGCGCGCGCAAGACGCCGACACCGGCGCGGACGAGTTCATGCTGGCGCTGTTCGAGCAGTTCGGCATCGCCGGCGAGGAAACCGATCCGCGCTGCGTCGTGCTCGATCCGGAATACCTAAGCACCGAAGGCTTCCCCGGCCTCAAGGATGGCCCGCAGCAGGTCACGTTCGACCGCGCCACCGCGCTCGCGCGCGAGGAGCTGCCGCTGCTGCGGCTCGACCACCCGCTGGTCGCCGGCGCGCTGGACCTGCTGCTCGAAAGCGAACAGGGCAATGCGGCGCTGCTGATCGACGCGGCGCTGCCGCTGCGCACCGCGCTGCTCGAATGCGTGTTCGTGCTCGACTGCGTCGCCGACCGCAAGCTCAACGTCGGCCGCTTCCTGCCGCCGCTGCCGCTGCGCGCGGTGGTCGACACGCGCCTGACGCCGCGCAGCGACTACCAGCCCAGTCCGGCCAGCCTCGCCAAGGCGAAGGACCAGCCGCTTGACGCCGCGCGCTACCGCCCGCTGCTGGCCAAGCTGGTGCCGCCGATGCTCGCCGCCTGCGAAACGCAGGCGCGCGGCCTCGCCGCGACCGAGATCGGCGCCGCGCTCGCCGCCGCCCAGCGCGAACTCGACGCCGAGCACGCGCGCCTGAGCGCGCTCGCCCAGGTGAACCCGTCGGTGCGCCAAGACGAGATCGACGCGATCACGGCCGAACTCGACGCGCTGCGCGCGGCGCTGGCCACCGCCGCACCGCGGCTGGACGCGATCCGCTTCGTCTGCAGTGCGGACATCGCGGCGCGCTAGGCCGCAGCCCGCGACGGCAAGTGCAGTAGCCCGGGTAAGTGAAGCGCCTCGCGGCTGTTCGCGGCGCCTCGGTGCGTCCCCGGGTGCGGCCTGCGGCCTTACCCGGGCTACTTGCCGACCGGCGCCGTGCGCGACGTTGGGCATCGCTGCACTCAGCCCAACCGATGCCGGCGGAACTTCCACCGCCCTTGCCCGCTCCTTGGGGCGCCAACGAAGCATCGTTGCCACGTGGATTTGTGGACCTTACTGCGCCAATCAGGGAGAACATCCATGCCGTTCAAGCACGTCGCGCTCGTCATTGCCGGCTTTTGCGCCGGCCTCCTCGCTGCCCAGTTCCCGCGCGCCGTCGCGGACACCACCGCCGGCGGCACCGATCTTGCAAACAAGCGCTTCGCCGTTTCGATCGACGAGATTCGGCAAAACCTCGTGCGCGGCGACGAATTCTCGGGCCGCTACGCGAAAACCGTGACGCTGTCAGACGGGAGCACGCGCGAGGTCGAATTGACCCCGATGGTCCACGACGGCAAGCAGGTGGTCGAGTTCAAGGATACCGGCGACTACACGTACATGGGCCTCAACGGCACGACGACGAACGGCACGCTGATGGTGCAGATCCGCGACCTCGACACCATGCGGACGCTGCTCAAGCAGGAAGGCTGGACGGTCCTTTGATTCGCCTTTCACCTGATCGCCACGGAACGATCGAGCGGTGTGACAGGATTCCCTGCCACCTTGCGTATTGGGTCGTTACGAACATGGGTGACAAGGCAATCTCATGCGCATCGACCTAACCGGCGTCGAATCGGCTTTCTGGCAATCCGCCCCCTCGAAGGAGATTTACCCGGGTGTCATCAAGCGCGACCTGTGGCAAGGCCGCAACGGCGCGAAGGCGCTGATCCTCGAGTTCGCGTCCGGCGCGCGCTTCACGGAGCTCGACGAGCATTTCCCGGGTCCCGAAGAGGTGTATGTCGTGTCGGGCACCTTCAGTGACGGCGTCAACGAGTACCCCGCCGGTTCGTTCATCCACAACCCGACCGGCAGCGCGCACGTGCCGCAGTCGTCGACCGGCTGCGCGATCTTCGTGTTCTTCCCGGAGGGGTAAGACGTTCCGCCACCACGCACGCCGTCGGCCCGGCGGGTTGCGGTGTGGTGGAGCAATGAGGGCGGTGGGACTCGCCGCTTCGCGGCTGCGTCCCACCCTACGCGGGTGCATTCCACCCTGCGCGGTCGCAACCTACCTCGCGCGGCTGCGACGCCGCGCCAATGGCTACGCCGCGCGCGCCTGCTTCATCAGCAGCGCCAGCACCGCGGCGAGCTTGTCGCGCATCTCGCGGCGGTCGACGATCAGGTCGATCGCGCCGTGCTCCTTCAGGAACTCCGAGCGCTGGAAGCCTTCCGGCAGCGTCTCGCGCACGGTCTGCTCGATGACGCGCGGGCCGGCGAAGCCGATCAGCGCCTTCGGCTCGCCGACGTTGACATCGCCGAGCATGCCGAGGCTGGCGGAGACACCGCCGGTGGTCGGGTGGGTCAGCACGCTGATGAACGGCACGCCGGCATCGCGCATGCGCGCCAGCGCGGCCGAGGTCTTGGCCATCTGCATAAGCGAGAACAGGCCTTCCTGCATGCGCGCGCCGCCGGTGGCCGAGAAGCAGACCAGCGGCATGCGCTCGGCCAGCGCGAGCTCGGCACCACGCGTGAACTTCTCGCCGACGACCGAGCCCATCGAGCCGCCCATGTAGGCGAAGTCGAACGCGCAGGCGACCAGCGGGTTACCCTTGAGCGTGCCGCGCATCGCGACCAGCGCGTCCTTCTCGCCGGTCTGCTTCTGCGCGGCGACGATGCGGTCCTTGTACTTCTTCGAGTCGCGGAACTTGAGCGGATCGGTCGGCTCGAGGTTGCCGAACAGTTCCTGCGCGCTGCCCTCGTCGAGGAACGCCGCCAGGCGCTTGCGCGCGCGGATCGCGTGGTGGTGGCCGCACTTCGGACACACCATCAGCGACGCTTCCAGCTCGGGCTTGTACAGCACCGCGCCGCAGCCGTCGCACTTCTCCCACAGGCCCTCGGGCACCTTGCCCTTGCCGGCGGTCGTCGCGCGCGTGCGCGGGCCGACCAGTTTCTGCAACCAATTCATGTCATGGACCTCTCGCGTATCGACCAGCGGCCGCGCCCGAGGCGGCGACGGCCGGGTTTGTATTGGGTTTTCCGTCGTCATTCCGGCGAAGGCCGGCATCCAGCTTTTCAGCATCATTGGAAGAACTGGATCCCGGCCTTCGCCGGGATGACGACCAATCAAGACATCCTTAGCGACCGTGCCCTCGCGTATCCAGCGCGGCGCGGATCGGTGCGAGGAAGCCGAGCGCGCGCGTGCGCAGCTCCTCCTCGCTGGCCGCGCCGGCGAGGCGCTCGACCAGCGCGCTGCCGATCACGACCGCGTCGGCGAACGCGCCGATCGCCGCTGCCGAGGCCGCATCGCGCACGCCGAAACCGACCGCGACCGGCGTGCTCGCCTGCTGGCGGATCGCCGCCACCCGCGCGCGCACGTCGTCCAGGCTGAGCCGGGCCGCGCCGGTCACGCCGGCGAACGAGACATAGTACAGAAAACCCTGTGCCGCCGCGCAGATGCGCACCAAGCGCGCGTCGGTCGTGGTCGGCGCAGCGAGGAAGATCTGGTCCAGCCCGGCTGCGCGCAGCGGCGCGGCGGCGTCGATCTCCTCGACCGGGCAGTCGACCAGCAGCACGCCGTCGACGCCGGCCGCAGCCGCCTCCTGCGCGAAGCGCGCGGCGCCGTGGATCTCGACCGGGTTCATGTAGCCCATCAGCACGACCGGCGTGGCCGCGTCGCGCGCGCGGAAGTCGCGCACCCAGCCGAGGATCTGCGCCAGGCCGACGCCCTTGGCCAGCGCGCGCTCGCTCGCGTGCTGGATGACCGGTCCGTCGGCCATCGGGTCGGAGAACGGCACGCCGAGTTCGATCAGGTCGGCGCCGGCCTCGACCAGCGCATGCATCAGCGCGACGGTCGCGTCGGGCAGCGGATCGCCGGCGGTGATGAACGGGATCAGGCCGGTGCGGCCGGTGTTCCGCAGTTCGGAGAAACGAATGTCGATACGGCTCATGGGCGAGAACCACGGTCGTTGAAAAGGGACACGCCAAACTTCGTCGTCCCGGCGGATGCCGGGCCCCAGCGACTTGATCTGGCGGGGCAAAGACACTGGGTCCCGGCCTGCGCCGGGACGACGAGCATCGAGGCTTGCGCTCGCCCGGATGGATCCAGCCGCCGCGCGCCGCGCCTCACAGCGAGATTCCCTCGCGCGCCGCGATCGTATGCACGTCCTTGTCGCCGCGGCCAGACAGGTTGCACAGCACCAGCGCGTCCTTCGGCAGCTCGCGCGCGAGCTTGATCGCCTGCGCGACCGCGTGGCTCGATTCGAGCGCGGCGAGGATGCCCTCGCTGCGCGCGAGCTGGTGGAACGCGGCCAGCGCTTCGTCGTCGGTGACGCCGACGTAGCTCGCGCGGCCGGTGTCCTTGAGGAACGCGTGCTCGGGGCCGACGCCGGGGTAGTCGAGGCCGGCAGAGACCGAATGCGTCTCGGTGATCTGGCCGTCGTCGTCGCACAGCACGTAGGTGCGGTTGCCGTGCAGCACGCCCGGGCGGCCGGCCGCGAGCGAGGCGGCGTGGTGGCCGCTGGCGATGCCCTCGCCGGCCGCCTCGGCGCCGACGATCGCGACTTCGCGGTCGTTGAGGAACGCATGGAACAGGCCGATCGCGTTGGAGCCGCCGCCGACGCAGGCGGTCAACACGTCCGGAAGACGGCCGTACTGCTCGAGCATCTGCGCGCGCGCCTCGCGCCCGACCACCGCGTTGAAGTCGCGCACCATCTGCGGATACGGATGCGGGCCGGCGACCGTGCCAATGATGTAGAACGTGTCGGCGACATTCGTGACCCAGTCGCGCATCGCCTCGTTCAGCGCGTCCTTGAGCGTCTTCGAGCCGGATGTGACCGGCACCACCTGCGCGCCGAGCAGCTTCATGCGGTAGACGTTGATCGCCTGCCGCTCGATGTCGGTCGCGCCCATGTAGACGACGCAGTCGAGGCCGAAGCGCGCGCACACGGTCGCGGTCGCGACGCCGTGCTGGCCGGCGCCGGTCTCGGCGATGACGCGGCGCTTGCCCATGGCGCGCGCGACCAGCGCCTGGCCGATCGTGTTGTTGATCTTGTGCGCGCCGGTGTGGTTGAGATCCTCGCGCTTGAGCAGGATCTGCGCGCCGCCGACCTGCTGCGACAGGCGCTCGGCGTGGTAGATCGGCGACGGCCGGCCGACGTAGTACTTGAGGTCGCGCTCGAACTCGGCGATGAAGGCCGGATCGACGCGCAGTCTTTCGTACGCGGCGGCCAGTTCGGCCAGCGGCGCGACCAGCGTCTCGGCGACGTAGGAACCGCCGTAGGTGCCGAAGCGGCCGCGGGCGTCAGGGTATTGGGTGTAGTCGATCGCCGCGGCGGCCGCGGCGTCGTCGAAGGGTTTCGCCGACATGGGATTCTCCGGAACGGTGGGCCTCGCAGCGCGGCGGGGCGCGCATCGCGAGGGCCTCGATCGAGCGGTCGCGTCCAGCGGACGGGCGACCACGGCAAGCGTGCGTCGAGGCCGGCCGCTATCTGACCGCGGCAGCAGGCACGCGGCGCCATCGGCGCAGCGAGCGGCCGAACGGCGGTGACGGCAAGGGGCGCGTCGGAAGACTCATCGCGCAACTATAGCGCACACGGCCACGCGCGGTGTTGCGGCGGCGTCAGCCGCCCGCGGCGCGGACGGCGTCGACGAACGCGCGCATCTTCGCCGCGTCCTTGACGCCCGGCGCGGCCTCGATGCCGCTGGAGACGTCGACCGCGTAGGGCCTGGCGAGCGCGATCGCCGGCGCCACGTTGTGCGCGTCGAGCCCGCCGGCGAGCAGCAGCGGCCGGCCGAAATCGCGTGGCACGCGCGTCCAGTCGAACGCGGCGCCGCTGCCGCCGGCGGTGCCGGCGGCGTGGCTGTCGAGCAGGAAGCCGGCCGCGGCCGGATGCTGCGCGGCATAGGCGGCGACATCGCCGACCGAGGCCATCGGCACCGCCTTCAGATACGGCCGCGCGAACGCGCCGGCGAACTCGGCCGTCTCGCTGCCGTGGAACTGCAACAGGTCAGGCTGCACCGCGTCGATCACCTGCGCGATCCAGCCCGGCTCGTCGTCCATGAACAGCGCGACCGCGGCGACGAACGGCGGCAGCGCGCGGCGGATCGCGGCGGCGGTCGCAAGGTCCACGCGGCGCCGGCTGCGCGGCGTGAACACGAGGCCGAGCGCGTCGACGCCGAGCTCGGCCGCCAGCCGCGCATCATCCGGCCGCGTGATGCCGCAGAACTTGATCCGCGTGCGCGTCACAGCGTGACCTCGGCCGGCAGGTTCCACTCGGCCGGATAGCGCGGCGCGAGGAAGGTCAGGCCGCTCGCCGGCGCGGTCGGCCCGGCCACGCTGCGGTCGCGCCCGTGCAGCAGCTCGGCCAGCCATTCGACCGGGCGCTCGCCGCGGCCGACCGGCAGCAAGGAGCCGACGATGTTGCGCACCATGTGGTGCAGGAACGCGTTCGCCTCGATCTCGACCGCGACCTCGTCACCGCGGCGCGTGACGCTGATCTCGCGCACGTTGCGCATCGGCGAGTTGGCCTGGCACTGCGCGGTGCGGAACGCGCTGAAGTCGTTCTCGCCGAGCAGCGCCTGCGCCGCGCGCTGCATGCGCCCGGCATCGAGGGGCACGCGTTCCCACGTCACGAAGCGCGCGGTGAGCGCGGCACGCACCGGCCGGTTCAGAATCGTGTAGCGGTAGCGCCGCGCGCGCGCGCCGAAGCGCGCGTGGAAGTCGTCGGCGACCGGCTGCGCCCAGATCACGGCGACGTCGCGACCGAGGTTCGAGTTGGTACCGAGCGTCCACGCGCGCGCGCTGCGCTGCGCGGTGGTGTCGAAATGCACGACCTGGCAGCGCGCGTGCACGCCGGCGTCGGTGCGGCCGGCGCAGGTCACCTCGACCGCATGCGCGGCGACGAACGACAACGCCGCCTCGAGCTCGCCCTGCACGCTGCGCCCGTGCGACAGGCGCTGCCAGCCGAGGAAATCGGTGCCGTCGTATTCGATGCCGAGGGCGATGCGCATTGAAGCGGGGAATCGGGAATGGGGAATCGGGAATCGTAGAGCAAGCCGAACAGCTGCGTCGCGTCTGCAGCGACTTGCTCCGCAGGCCGGGGGAAAAAGAACGGGAATCGCGCAGCGGCTACGCCGCTGTCACGATTCCCGATTCCCGATTCCCGGCTTTTCAGCGCAACTCGGCCATCAGCCGCTGCGCCTCGCCCTTCTGAGCGTCGTTGCCCTCGACGAGCACTTCCTCGAGCATCGAGCGCGCGCCTTCCGGATCGCCCATGTCCATGTAGGCGCGAGCCAGGTCGAGCTTGGTCGCGACCGCGTCCTCGCCGGCGAAGATGTCGTCGTCACGGACGGCCGGAGTCGAAGGTGCCGGAACGTCGACCGCAGTGGCCACGCCTGCCAGGTCGTGTGCGGGTGCGGATGCGGTCGGTGCCGCTGCCGCGGCGGCCGCCACCGGGAGGTCGAACTCGAGCGGCGGCAGGTCGTCGAACGAGAACGGCTCGTCGAGCGTGTCGGCCGCGCCCGACGCAGCAGCCGGTGCAGTCGGTGTGCCGAAGCCGAACGTGGTCGCTTCCGCGTCGAACGCCACCTCGCTCACGGCCGAAGACGCGGCGGCGTCCGGTGCTCCGAAATCGAACGTGGTCGCCTCCGCGAGCGACGCGTGATCCATCTCCGCGGGAGCGGACACGCCGAAATCGAACGTGACCTCATCCGCGCGTCCGGCCACTGGTGCCGCAGGGGGCTGCATCAAGTCAAGATCCTCGTCCTGCTCGAAAGCTGCGTGCTGGGCCGTCTCGGCATACGGGTCGGGGCCGTCCGCCTCGTCACCGGATCCGGCGGCGCCGGCGAACAGCGGATTGTGCGGGGCCAGCTCCTGGCCCATCGCCTGCGCCTCGAGCCATTCTGGTTGATACGGATCGACGACATGCGCATGCATCTCGCGCGCCGCCTCCTCGAAGCGCACGACGTCGCGCTCGGCGTAGTAGAGGCTGAGCAGCTCCAGGTACAGGCCGATGTTGGACGGATCGTCGCGCAGCTGCTCGCGCAGCTTGGCCTCCTCGGCGGCGAACGAACCCTCCGCCGCGGCACCGAGCGGCGAGTCGCCGAACGCGGTCGCGATCGATTCACGCGTCGGCTGCGCCTGCTTGCGCTTGCGCAGGCCGAGCGCCCCGAGCGCCAGCAGCAGCACGCCGCCACCGAGTGCACCCGGCAGCACCCACGGCGCGTCGTACCAGGCTTCCGCCGGTGCCGCCTTGGCCGCCGGCTTCTTCGGTGCCACGGTGGTCGTCGCGGGCGTCGCCGGCAGCGGGGTCGTGGTCGTGGTCGCAGCGGCCGGCGCAGCCGAGGACTGCGGCGCGGCATCGCCCGGCTTCGCCTCGGCGCTCCCGCCATCGGCCGGCTTCGCCTCGGTCGTCGCCTCGGCCGGCTTGGCCTCGGGCTTCGCCTCCTCCGGCTTCACCTCGTTAGGCTTGGTCTCGCCAGGGGGCTTGGTCTCCCCGGACTTGGCCTCGGTGGCCTTCGGCGCCGCAGCGCCAGCGTCGCCCCAGATGTCGCGCTTGTCGATCTTCGCATCCGCCTTGGGCGGCGTCGCGGTCGCGGCGACCGGCGCGGCGGCGGGCACGGCTGTGGCCGCAGCCTTGTCCGGCGTCGCCGGAGCGGCAGACTTCGCCTGCAACTCGCGCAGCTTCTGCTGCAACTCGGCGATCTCCGAATCCTTGAGGCTGAGCAGGCGATCGTTCTTGGTCGTGAGCGCCTCGAGTTCCTTGACGCGCGACTTGAGCTCGCCGGCCTCCTGGTCCTTCGAGGTCAGCGCTTCCTTGGCGCGCGCCAGCTCGGCCTTGAGTTCGCTGCTGGCGGCCGGGCTGCCGGCACCGGCACCCGGCCGGTCGGCCATCGCGAGGCTGTCGCGGCCGGCCTTCGGCGGCACCAGCGCAAGATGCTCGCCGCCATCGCGGCTGTTCCCCGCGCTCGCCTTGGGCGCCTTGGCCGGACTCGCGGCGGCGGGCTGGTCGGCGCCGGTGTCGGCCACGCGGGTCGGCGTGGCGCGGCCACCGCGCCAATCCTCGACCTGAGCCTGCACCTGTGCCGCCGCCTCGGCAACCGAGCCGATCGCCTTGATCTCGTCGGTGGACGGAACACGCAGGATCGCGCCGCGCTTGAGCGCGTTGATGTTGTCCTTGTAGAACGCATTCGGATTGTGCTTGAGCAGCGCCAGCATCGTCTGGTTGACGTTGGCGTCCGGGCGCGTCGCGCGCGCGACCGCCGACAGCGTTTCGCCGGCCGCGACCGGGCCGTATTCGTCGCTGCCGGCCTTCTCCGCCTTCGGAGCCGGTGCTGCAGGCTTGCCAGCCCGTGGCGCCGCTGCCACCGGAGCGCCGCGGCTCTCGCGCAGCGGCTGCGTGGTCGCCGGTTCGCGCGCGGAAGCAGGCGCGGCCTCGGCTACCGCGCTGCGCACGGGGGCGGTCACGGGCGGGTCCAGCAGCAGGGTGTATTCGCGCAGCAGCCGGCCCTTCGGCCAGTTCGCCTCGATCAGGAAATCCAGATAGGTCACACGCACCGGCTCGGTGCTGGTGACCTTGATCACCGGATCGCCGTTGGCGCCCTTGATCACGCTGAACTCGAGCGGGATGCCCGGGCGCGAGCGGATGCCGACACGCTCGAAGTCCTCGGCGGCAGCCAGATTGACCAGCAGGCCCTCGGCTTCACCGGCACTCCCCTGGATGACCGGGATCTCGGCATTCAGCGGCTCGTTCAGCCGCGACTTCACGTGGACGGGGCCAAGGCCCAGTGCCAACGCATTCGTTCCGCCCAACGCTAGCGCGATCGCAAGCGGCAGTTGCAGCGGTCGTTTCATCTAGGCATGCCCCCCGAGGCGTCAAGGACCCGTTCGAGTACATCTCGAAACGGGCTTATAACACAATCGTAACTATAGACGACGAATACGTTTTCACAAACCGCGCGCACCGCGACCTGGGTCACAGGTATGTCTTGACCAGCAATTCGGCGACCTGCACCGCGTTCAGCGCCGCCCCCTTGCGGATGTTGTCGGCCACCACCCACAGGTCGAGTCCGCGCGGATGCGAGATGTCTTCGCGAATCCGCCCGACGTAGACAGCGTCGTTGCCGGCTGCATGCGACACCGGCGTCGGATAGCCGCCCGGCCGGTGCTCGTCGACGACCACCACGCCGGGCGCGCATTGCAGCAGCTTGCGGGCCGCTTCTGCCGTGATCTTGTCGCGGGTTTCGACATGCACCGCCTCGGAATGGCCGTAGAACACCGGCACGCGCACCGCGGTCGGGTTCACCTGGATCGACTCGTCCTCGAAGATCTTGCGCGTCTCCCACACCATCTTCATCTCTTCCCTGGTGTAGCCGTTGTCCTGGAAGTCGTCGATCTGCGGGATCAGGTTGAACGCGATCTGTGCCGGGAACTTCTTCGGTTCGGCGTCCTGGAAGTTCAGCAGCGCGGCGGTCTGCTGGCCCAGTTCGTCCATGCCCGAGCGGCCCGCGCCGGACACCGACTGGTAGGTCGCGACGTTGATGCGCTCGATGCCGGCCGCGCGGTGGATCGGCGCCAGCGCGACCAGCATCTGCATGGTCGAGCAGTTCGGGTTGGCGATGATGCCGCGGCTCGTGTACTGCGCGATCGCGTGCGGATTGACCTCGGCCACGACCAGCGGGATGTCGTCCTGGTAGCGGAACTCGGAGGTGTTGTCGATCACGACCGCACCGGCCGCCGCCGCGCGCGGCGCGTGCTCGCGGCTGACCTTGCCGCCGGCCGAGAAGAACGCGATGTCGATGCCGTTGAAGTCGTAGTCGGCGAGGTTGCGCACCGCGATCGAGCGGTCGCCGAACTCGACCGTGCCGCCAGCCGAGCGTGCGCTCGCCAGCGGCACCAGGTCGCCGACCGGGAACTTGCGCTCGTGCAGGATCGACAGCAGCGCTTCGCCGACGGCGCCGGTCGCGCCAACGATGGCGATGTTGTACTTGGTGTTCGTGCTCATGGGCGGCTGCGGGCTGAGAGAGGGCGGAAAAGCTTAGGCCTGGGCGGGAATGCGCGGCGCGACGACGCCGACGTCGCCGCATTGCGCGCGATGACGCAGCGCCTGGTCCATCAGCACCAGCGCGACCATCGCCTCGGCGATCGGCGTGGCGCGGATACCGACGCAGGGATCATGGCGGCCCTTGGTCACGACCTCGACCGGCTCGCCGGCGCGGTTCACGCTGCGGCCCGGGATCAGGATGCTCGAGGTCGGCTTCAGCGCGATCGAGGCGACCACGCTCTGCCCGCTCGAGATGCCGCCGAGGATGCCGCCGGCGTGGTTGGACAGGAAGCCGCCCGGCGTGATCTCGTCGCGGTGCTCGCTGCCCTTCTGCGCGACCGCGGCGAAGCCGGCGCCGATCTCGACGCCCTTGACCGCGTTGATCGACATCAGCGCGGCGGCGAGTTCGCTGTCGAGCTTGCCGTAGATCGGCTCGCCCCAGCCCGGCGGCACGCCGTCGGCGACCACGGTCACGCGCGCGCCGACCGAGTCGCCGGCCTTGCGCAGCGCGTTCACGTAGCTTTCCAGTTCCACGACCATCGCCGCGTCGGGCCAGAAGAACGGGTTCTGCTCGACTGCATCCCAGTCGAATGAGCGTGGCGTGATTTCGCCGAGCTGCGCCAGGTGGCCGCGCACGCGCACGCCGTATTTTTCCGCCAGCCACTTCTTCGCGATCACCGCGGCGGCGACGCGCATCGTCGTCTCGCGCGCGGACGAACGACCGCCGCCGCGCGGATCGCGGATGCCGTACTTCTGCCAGTAGGTGTAGTCGGCGTGGCCGGGGCGGAACGTGTCGCTGATGTCGCCATAGTCCTTCGAGCGCGCATCGGTGTTGCGGATCAGCAGCGCGATCGGCGTGCCGGTGGTGCGGCCTTCGTACACGCCGGACAGGATCTCGACCTCGTCCGCCTCGCGCCGCTGCGAGGTGTAGCGGCTCTTGCCGGTCGCGCGGCGCTCGAGGTCGGCGCGGAAATCATCCGGCGCGATCGCCAGCCCCGGCGGGCAGCCGTCGACCACGCAACCGATCGCCGGCCCGTGGCTTTCGCCGAAGGTCGTGACGGTGAGGAGCTTGCCGAAGGAGTTGCTCATGGGGCCGTGATTGGGGGTTCGGGATTGGGGATTCGGCAACGCCCGCCACTTCGTCGCCCCGGCGCAGGCCGGGGCCCAGTGCCTTCGATCTCGCCAAGCCACCCCGGCCTGCGCGGGGGCGACGACGCGATCAGGCGCGCCCCTGCGCCGCCGCGCGGATCGCGTCCGCGTGCTCGACCAGATCGCGGCGGTCGAGCAGGAACACGCCCATCTGGCCGACGTCGAACTCGACCCAGTTGAACGGCACCTGCGGCAGCAGCTCGACCAGCGCGCGCTCGCTCTCGCCGACCTCGACGATCAGCACGCCGTCGTCGGTCAGGTGCGCCGGTGCGGCGAGCAGGATGCGCAGCGCGAAGTCGAGGCCGTCGGGACCGGCAGTCAATCCCAGTACGGGCTCGTGGCTGTATTCGGGCGGCAGCGCGGCATATTCCTGCTCGGTCACGTACGGCGGATTGCTGACGATCAGGTCGTAGCGCTCGCCGGCGAGGTTGGCGAACAGGTCGGACTTGAGCACGCGCACGCGCCCGCCGACGTCCTGGAATTCGACGTTCTCGCGCGCCAGCGCCAGCGCGTCGTCGCTGATGTCGACCAGGTCGACCTGCCAGTCCGGGTTGTGCACGGCCATCGCGATGCCGATGCAGCCCGAGCCGGTGCACAGGTCGAGCGCACGCTCGACCGGGCGCTCGTCCAGCCACGGCGAGAAGCCGGCCTGGATCAGCTCGGCGATCGGCGAGCGCGGCACCAGCGCGCGCGGGTCGGACTTGAACTTCAGGCCGGCGAACCACGCCTCGCCGGTCAGGTAGGCGACCGGCTTCTGCTCGTCGATGCGGCGGTCGATCAGCGCCAGCACGGCCTGCTTCTCGGTCGCGGTCAGGCGCGCCTGGCCATACGCCGGGGACAGATCGTGCGGCAGGTGCAGCGCGTGCAGCACCAGATGCGTCGCCTCGTCGAGCGCGTTGTCGTAGCTGTGGCCGAAGGTCAGGCCGGCCGCGCCGAAGCGGCTCGCGCCATAGCGGATGAAGTCGACGATGGTCGCAAGTTCCTGGGTCACGGCGTTTCACGGCAGCGAAAAAGAGGCCGCACAGTATAGGCGGTGCGCGTCTGGTGGGCTGGCCATTTGCGTGCGGCCCCCTACAATCGGCGGATGACCCCACGCCCCGCCGGCCGCGTCTCCGCGTCCATCCTGATCGTCCTCGCCGCGTTCGCCGCCGCCCTCGGGCTGTGGCTGGGCGCGCGTTTCGTCACCGCCCCGTCGTTGCCGCCGCTCGACAGCGCCGTGCTCTACCCGGTGCCGCGCGCGCTGCCCGAGTTCGAACTGCAGCGCAGCGACGGCCAGGCGCTGACGCTGGCCGACTGGAAGGGCCGCTGGACCATCGTCTTCTTCGGCTTCACGCACTGCCCGGATGTCTGCCCGATGACCCTGACCACGTTCAAGCAGGCCGCCAAGCACCTGCAGGCGAGCGGCCACGCCGACCGCGTCCGCTTCACCTTCATCTCGGTCGATCCGCAGCGCGACACGCCCGAGCAGCTCGGCCGCTACGTCGGCTACTTCAGTCCGGACTTCGTCGCCGCCACCGGCAGCGACGAGCAGCTGACGCGCCTGTCGCGTGCGCTCGGCCTGGTCTATTCGCGCGGCCCGGCCAACGACGGCAACTACGAGGTCGACCACAGCGCCTCGGCCGTCATCATCGATCCGCAGGGGCGCGAGGTCGGCCTGTTCCGGCCGCCGTTCGACGCGGCGAAGATGGCCGCCGACCTCGCCAAGCTGGCGGAGGCCGGTTGATGCGGCCCGCGCTGTGGTTGCAGTACGCCCTGCCGCACCGTTTCCTGTCGCGCCTGGTCCTGTGGGGCACGCGCTGGACGTTCGCGCCGTGGAAGAACTTCCTGATCGGCCGCATCGTGCGCGCCTATGACGTCAACCTCGCCGAGGCCGAGACCGCCGACTTCGCCGCGTGGCCGCATTTCAATGCGTTCTTCACGCGCGCGCTCAAGCCCGGCGCGCGGCCGCAGCCGGCCGATCCGGCCGCGATCGCCTGCCCGGCGGACGGCCGCATCAGCCAGTCCGGGATGATCAGCGACGGGCGCATCCTGCAGGCCAAGGGCCAGAGCTTCAGCGCCGCCGAGCTGCTCGGTGACGAGGCCGCCGCGGCGCCGTACCGTGACGGCAGCTTCGCCACGGTCTACCTGTCGCCGCGCGACTACCACCGCGTGCACATGCCGCTGGCCGGCGAGTTGGTCGAGACCGTGCACATCCCCGGCCGCCTGTTCAGCGTCGCGCCGTTCGCGGTCGTCGGCGTGCCACGCCTGTTCGCGCGCAACGAGCGCCTGGTCTGCCATTTCCAGGGCGAACACGGCCCGTTCGTCGTGGTGCTGGTCGGCGCGATGCTGGTCTCGGGCATCGGCACGGTATGGCGCGGCGTCGAGGTGCCGCCGTACGCCTCGTCGATCACGCGGCGCGACTACCGCGGCCGCGGCATCCGCCTCGAGCGCGGCGCCGAGATGGGCCGCTTCAACATGGGTTCGACCGCGATCGTGCTGCTGCCGCCTGCGGTCGGCGGCTTCGACGCGACACTGGTTGCCGAGCAGCCGGTCAGGGTCGGCGAGGCGATCGGGCGCCAGCGGGCGGGCTGATCACGCAGGCCAAACCGGACTTCCCTTTGCCACGGCATGCGGTCAGAATGTGACGCAATTGGGCAAATTGTGACGGGCTGACCGGTCGCGTGCCGAGTAGCCGCCTACAATTTGTTGATCGTCCATCCTTCGCACACGTGCGCGTGGATGGAAGGCAGGGGAGGTTCACATGCATCTGGTCACCCGCTTGATCGCCTTGAGCCGCGCCGTGCAGTTGCGGCGACAGTTCCGCGAGATCAACAAGGCGCTGGAACAACTGGCGCCCGGCTCACGGCGCCAACTCGCGCTGATCGCATTGCGCGAATTCGCCAGCGCCGCCAAGAGCGAGTTCCCGCACCTGTACGGCACGCCGCCGGACGAGAAATACCGCGCCTGGGGCAGCGGTACCGACATCGGCTTCGAGCGGTTGCGCTCGGACAACCTGCAGGTGCGCCTGCGCGGCCTCGCGCTGTGGCTGACCGTCGTCTACCACGAGACCAAGGATTCGCCGTTCGCCGACCAGCAGAAGCTGCACCTGCAGGTCATGCGCCTGCTGCGCACGCTCAAGGACGCGGTGCCGGCGGCCGAGCTGAACCGCCTGATGCCCGAGGGCGCGGCGGCCTGACGTCGCTGCGGCATCGCGGCTGGCGCCGTTCCCACGGCAGGCACCCGTCCGCGCAGGAGCGGCGTCAGCCGCAACGCCTTTTGCCCGGCGACTTATCGCGCGCAGCCCGTCAGCGTCAGCGCCTGCCCCGGCTTCAGGTGGTAATGCGGCCCGCGCAGGCCGTTCGCGGCGGCAACCTCCTTCAGGTCGCAACCATTCTTGCGCGCGATCGCGAACAGCGAGTCGCCCTTGCGCACGAGGTAGGTCTGCCCCTTGGCCGACGTGCGCGCTGCGGTCGATGTCCGCACGGCCACGCCCGCCGAGACTGGCGGCGCGATCGCCGCGTGCAGCTCGGCGGCGAGCTCGGGCCACTTGCCGTCGGCGCAGTCGCGCGCGTAGACCGCCTCCAGCTCGCGTGGCACCACCAGCTTCGCGCCGGCCGGCTCGCGCTGCTTCGGGTCGAGCTGCGGATTGAGGTTGCGCAAGGTGCGGAACCAGCCGTTGTAGAGATTGCCGCCGTCCTGGCCGAGGCAGATGGTCAGCTCGGCGATCGACGCCGGGCGCTTGAGCGTGATGCTGCCGGCGTGGTCGGGAATCTTCGGGAACTGCAGGTTGTAGCGCTCCGGGTGCATGAACAGCCACGCCGCGGCCAGCACCATCGGCACGTAGTCGCGCGTCTCCGGCGACACGTCGTAGTAGACCTTCGGGTCCCAGAAACTGGGCGCGCCGCCGACCGCGGCGACACGCCGGCGCATCGCGCCCTCACCGCCGTTGTAGGCGCCGATCACCAGTTCCAGGTTGTTGTTGAAGATCGCCAGCTGCTCGTTGACGTAGGCCGCGTTCGCGCGCGCCGACAACTGCGGATCGAAGCGCTGGTCGAAGCCGTCGGCGGTGGACAGGCCGAAGCGCAGGCCGGTCGCGTACATGAACTGCAGCGGGCCGGAGGCGCCCGAGCGCGACACCGCGTGCACCTTGCCGCCCGATTCCTTCGCCATCATGCCGAACAGCAGCGCCTCGGGCAGCCCGGCCTTCTCGTACTCGGGCCACATCAGGTGGCGCATGTAGCGGTAGTTCTCGTACGCGTCGATCAGGTTCGGCCGGTACTGCGTCAGCCAGGTTTCCAGCGCGGCCTTGACCGGGCCGTTCAGCGCGATGATGTCGCCGAGCTCGCGCCCCTTCAGCAGCGTGATCGAGCGGCCGAGTTCGGGCAGCGAGGCGACCACCGGCGAGGACTCGCCGGCCTCGGCGGTCGCTTCCGGCGTGGTGCCGCCGCCGTCGTCATCATTGGACGCGGCCTCCTCGACCCCGATGCCACGGCGCAGCAGGCCGTCGAACGCGGCGACGAAGCGCGCCTGGTCGCAACCGGGCAGTTGCGTGCATTGCGTCGCCGCGGTGCGCAGGTCGTCGAGCGCCGCCTTGAGCTCGCCCCGGGCCGCCTCGGCATCGGCGCCGGGCGCACGTTCGAGCGCCGCGGTGTAGCGCAGGCTGTCCGCATCGAGGCGCTGGTAAAGCGCGGCAACGGCCGCGTCGCCGCCCTGCCCGCGCGCACCGGCGCTGCGCTGCGACGGCGCGCCCGCGCAGGCGGCCAGGCTGACGAGGGCGGTGACGACGGCGAAACGGAGGGAATGCTGCATGGTGCGACGGCTGTGCGATGGGGACGCCGCACGGTACCCGCCCCGTGCGGCAGCGGCAACCCGCGGCATTACCGTGCGGTGCGCAGCAGCACTTCGTCGCTACAATCGGGCACGACCACGACGAGGAGCATGCGTTGAACGAGATCCTGATCGGCAAGGGCGACCGCGCCGTCTATCTGCTGCCCAAGTACGCCAACCGCCACGGCATGGTCGCCGGCGCCACCGGCACCGGCAAGTCGGTCTCGCTGATGCTGCTCGCCGAGGGCTTTTCCAGGCGCGGCGTGCCGGTGTTCCTGGCTGACGTGAAGGGCGACCTCGCCGGCCTCGCGCAGGCCGGCGCGATGAGCGACAAGCTGCAGGCGCGGCTGGACAAGCTCGGCCTGACCGACTGGACGCCGGCGGCCAATCCGGTCGTGTTCTGGGACATCTACGGCAACGCCGGCCACCCGGTGCGCACGACGGTCTCGGAGATGGGCCCGAACCTGCTCGCGCGCCTGCTCGAACTCAACGACACCCAGGCCGGCGTGCTCGAGATCGTGTTCAAGGCGGCCGACGACGAGGGCCTGCTGCTACTCGACCTGAAGGACCTGCGCGCGATGCTGGCGTGGGCGGTCGAGCACGCCAAGGACATCTCGCAGCACTACGGCCTGGTCGCACCGGCCTCGATCGCGGCGATCCAGCGCGCGCTGCTGTCGCTCGAGCAGGCCGGCGGCGACCGCTTCTTCGGCGAACCGGCGCTGGACCTGGCCGACTTCATGCGCCAGGACCTGTCCGGCCGCGGCGTGGTCAACATCCTCGCCGCCGACCAGCTGATCCTGAAGCCCAAGCTCTACACCACGTTCCTGCTGTGGATGCTGTCGGAGCTGTTCGAGAAGCTGCCCGAGGTCGGCGACCTCGAACAACCGAAGCTCGTGTTCTTCTTCGACGAGGCGCACCTGCTGTTCGACGACGCACCGCCGGCGCTGCGCCAGCGCGTCGAGCAGGTCGTGCGGCTGATCCGCTCGAAGGGCGTGGGCGTGTACTTCTGCTCGCAGAACCCGGACGACCTGCCCGACGTGATCCTCGGCCAGATGGGCAACCGCATCCAGCACGCACTGCGCGCGTTCACGCCGCGCGACCAGAAGGCGGTCAAGGCGGCGGCCGAGACGTTCGCGCCGAATCCGAAGCTCAACGTGGCCGAGGCGATCACCCAGCTCGGCGTCGGCGAGGCGCTGGTGTCGACGCTGCAGGACGGCGGCGTGCCGCTGCCGGTCGAGCGCGCGCTGATCGCCTCGCCGGGCTGCCGCATCGGCACGATCACCGACGCCGAACGCGCCGCGGTGCGCGCGCGCTCGCCGATCGGTGGCAAGTACGACACAGCGATCGACCGCGAATCGGCGTACGAGCTGCTTGCCCAGCGCGCGGCCACCAGCGCCGCGGCCGGCAGCACGCCCGCCGCCGGCGCGGGCAAGCCGGCAGCGGCCGCGCCCGACTCGGGCTGGATGAGCGCGGCCAAGGACATGCTCCTCGGCAGCGGCCGCCGCCAGGGCATGCTCGAGGCGATGGCCAAGTCGATGGCGCGCAACGCCGGCAGCCAGCTCAGCCGGCAGATCCTGCGCGGCGTGCTCGGCTCGATCAGCAAGCGCTGAGACGGCCGGCAAGGGACGCCACGCGCCGGCCACCTGAAGCTCCATCGCGCCGGCGACCCGCGGCCGGCGCCCACTGCGTGAGGGGAAGATGACCGGCTCCACGACGATCGAACCGTTCTGGCAGCGCCTGCGCGCGATCTCGCTCTACCCGACCCACCTGGGCGCGCTGAGCACGATCGCCGTGCTCGCGCTGTGCCACCTGGTGCGCTACCTGCCGTTCGGCTGGCTGCTCGACCTGCTGGTCTGGGTCGCGCTGTACAAGTACGCGTTCGAGTGCCTGCGCGCGAGCGCGAACGGCCAGCTCGAGCCGCCCGAACTCGCCGTCGGCGTCGAGGACGACCTCGGCTGGAAGCAGATCTGGCTGCAGGTGCTGTTCATCGTGTTCGGCGTGCTCGGCCTGGTCCTGCTCGGCCCGGTCGGCGGCGTGCTGCTCCTGCTGCTGCTCGGCGTCGCCTTCCCCGGCGCGGTGATGTCGCTGGCGATGGAGGAAAGCCTGCTGCGCGCGCTCAATCCGGGCAAGTGGCTGGCGATCTTCGCGCGCCTGGGCTGGCCGTACCTGGCCGTGGCCGCGCTGTGCCTGGTGATCTTCTTCAGCCAGGCCTATGCACAGGCGTTCGCTGCGGCGTTCCTGCCGGATCTCCTCGCCCTGCTCGTGACCGGCTTCATCGCGCACTACGCGATCGTCGCGACGTTCCACCTGATGGGCTACCTGATCTACCAGTACCACGCCGAGATCGGCTACGAGCCGGTGCGCGCGCCGGCGCCTCTGCGTCGCGCCAACGACGATCCGGACCAGGGTCTGCTCGACGAGGCCGCGCAACGCGTGCGCGATGGCAAGCCGGATGAAGCACGCGAACTGATTGCAACGCACCTGCGCACGCGCGGCGGCTCCGAAGCCGTACACGCGCAGTACCGCAAGCTGCTCGCGCTCGGCGGCCAGCGCGACGAGCAGCTGCGCCACGGCCGCGAATGGATCAGCGCGCTGCTCGCGCAGGACAAGGATCGCCGCGCGGTCGACGTCGCGCGCGAATGCCTCGAACTCGACCCGGCGTTCGAACCGGCGCAGCCCGACCAGGTCGCGCGCCTCGCGCAGAAGGCGGCCGACGCCGGCATGAGCCAGGTTGCGCTGCGGCTGCTCTCCGGCTTCCACCAGCGCCACCCCAAGCACCGCGACATCCCGCGGAACTACCTGCTCGCAGCCAAGGTGCTGGCCGAGCGCATGGGCAAGGACGCCGAGGCACGCGCGCTGCTCGATCAGCTCGCACGCGCCTATCCGGAGCATCCGCTGGCCGGCGATATCGCGGCCTATCGGCAGTTTCTGGACAAGCTGGCCGTGCCAGCGAGCGCACCGGCGCAGCCCTGAACCTTCGGGCAAACCAAACCTCGTCGTTCCGGCGCAAGCCGGAACCCAGCGTCTTCAACGGGTGGTAAAGGCACTGGGTCCCGGCTTTCGCCGGGACGACGACGTCCTTGGGCGCACCGCCTCGCGCGTCACGCGCGATCGGCGAGCAGCAAGCGTGCCTTGCCCGCCTCGACCGAATCAGGCCAAGTCGCCACGGTGCGCTCGAGCAGCCGCTGCGCTCCTGCCGCCTCGCCTCGCGCGCGCAGGTCGCGCGCGAGCGCCAGGCAGGCTGCCGGCAGGCCCGGCGTCGCCGGGGCGCGCTCGCTGACCGTGACGAGCAGCGCCAGCGCATCGCCGCCGGCGCCGATCGCGGGCCAGCGCCGCGCCAGCGCGACGAGCTGGCTGGCCGATAGGCGCAGGCGTCCGCCGCTGGCGGCGCGGTAGTCGTCGAACACCGCCTTCTGCTCGCGCGTCTCGCCGGCGTCGCGCGGCGCGCGCTCGAGCACCGCGCGCGCGGCCGCATCGAGGTTCGGCAGGCGCGGCTCGTAGCGCGCACAGCGATACAGCGCGACGAGCACGCCGAAGTCGTCCGGCCGTCGCGCCGCGAGCGGCTCGAGCAATGCACGCGCGGCAGCGAGCTCGAGCCGGCCGAGGTGCTGCTGCGCCTGCGCGAGTGCCATGCGGTCGGCGGCTGCCGCGTCGGCGACCTCGTCCTCGTCGAGGAAGTCGCGGCGCTCCCAGCGCAGCGCGCGCACGCCGAGCGCGAGCAGCGCGCCGGCCATGATGCCGCCGGCGTGCGCGTCGAAGCCGATGTGCGCGCCCTTGTTCCAGGCCAGGTTCACCAGCTCCCAACCGAGCCAGAACGGCAGCAGCACCAGCGCAGGCGCCTTGACGTAGTCGAACACGACGAAGAACCACCAGAAGAAGCGCACCTTGCGCCGGCCCCACAGCACGCAGTAGGCGCCCATCAGCGCGGCGATCGCGCCGGACGCGCCGAGCGCGGCGCCGGCGTCGCCCCAGCGCCAGGCCAGGCTCAGCGCGGCGCTGCCGAGGCCGCCGAGCAGGTACACGGCAAGGAACAGCAGCGGCCCGAGCGCGCCCTCGACGAGCAGGCCGAGCACGGCCAGGAACAGCATGTTGCCGAACAGGTGGCCGACGCCGCCGTGCAGGAACATCGCGCCGACCATGCGGCCCGGCTCGATCTGGGAGAAGCGCAGCTTCCAGCGCTCGGTGAAGGCCATGTCCCACAGGCGCTCGAATGCCTCGCGGCGCGCGCGCCAGTCCGCGTAGCCGTCCGCCTGCGGCGTGACGAGGCGGTCGGCGCGCAGCGCGGCGAGGAAGTCCTCGTCCGACTGCAGGATGCGCGCGGCGAAGCGCGGCTCGGCGCCTTGCGCGAAGTGCTCGAACAGCTCGCCGCGGCCGTCGACGTCGGCCTGCGTGGCGAGCCAGTCGCGATAGGCCGGAAACTCCCAGCGCGCCAGGCCCGCGTCCACGTAGTGGTCGAGCGCGTCCTGCTGCCGGCGCGCATCGCCGGACTGCAGCACGAAGAACACGAACAGGTTGGCGAGGACCAGGCCGAGCGTGGCCCACGGAAAATTCGCACGCGTCGGTGCGCGGTGCAGCGGCAGGATCAACACGCGCTTTCCCCTTCCCCGGTCCAGCCCCGATTCTACGCGGCGCGATGGCCGCGCCGGCGCGGGTTGACGCCTCTCACGCAGCGCGCTTAGCGTGGACGGCAGACCCACGCACGAGGACCGCACCGCATGACCCGTTGGCGCCCGCCCGCCGCCGCTTCGACCGCGATGATCACGCCGGAGGGCCATCGCCGCCTGAAGGCCGAGCTCGACGACTTGTGGCGCGTGCGCCGGCCGGAGGTCGTGCGCGCGCTGGCCGCCGCCGCGGCCGAGGGCGACCGCTCGGAGAATGCCGAGTACACCTATCGCAAGAAGCAGCTCGGCGAGATCGACCGGCGCGTGCGCTACCTCGGCAAACGGCTGGAGAGCCTGCGCGTGGTCGACGCGCTGCCGAGCGACCCCTCGACGATCTACTTCGGCGCCTGGTTCCGCATCGAGGACGAGGACGGCGTGGAGCACGAATACCGCATTGTCGGCCCGGACGAGACCGACGCCGCGCTCGGCTGGATCAGCATCGACTCGCCGCTCGCGCGCGCGGCACTGAAGCGGCGCGCCGACGACGAGTTCGAGGCCGTGCTGCCGGGCGGGCGCGTGCGCTATGTGGTCGTCGCGGTGCGCTACGAGGGGTAGGAGCGCCGCAGGCGCGACAGACGGCTGGGTACTTCGCCGCGCGCCCCTGTCGCGGCTGCGCCGCCTGCAAGATCGTCAGGGATCGCCTGGGTGGAAGCGCCGGCAGGCGCGATGCTCTCCTGCCGCACGGGCATCGCGGCTTCCGCCGCTCCCACTGACCGCCATGCGCCGCCTGTAAGCGGCAAGCGTGCGCGCAAACGAAAAAGCCGCGCAATGCGCGGCTTTTTCGTGGCGGAGAGATCCGGCCTTACTGCGTGATCGGCAGGTAGACCTTGTAGGTCTCCTCACCCTGCGCCGCGTCCTCCGAGACCAGCTCGTCCCAGTAGCGACCCAGGCCCACTTCGCTGTAGTGGTAGCCGTGCGTCTCGGCATACGCCTTCTGGTTCAGGCGGATGACCGGGAGCGCGGCCGGGCTGCCGGTGTACTCGGTGACCAGCGCCTTGCCCTGGTACCACAGCGCGGCGCGCACGTTGCCGTCGACCACCAGCATGCCGTTCTCGTCCTTGTCGCCGGTGTGCAGGACCTTCGGCTCGGCATTCTCGGTCTCGTCGCTCTCGGCGGCGGCCGGACGCACCGGCGTCTCGATCGTGTACTCCTGCTTGTCGAGCGTGAACGTCGGCGCGCTGACCGGCACCGCGACGCTGAACGCGTAGTCCTCGTCGCCCCAGTTGGTGGTGATGGTCATGCGCGGACCGGCCGCGGTCACGCCGGCCTTCTTCATCGCCGCATCGATCTGCTTCATCGCGGCGTCGGTCGCCTCGGCGACGTCGTCGAGCGTGCGCTTGGCCTTGGTCGCGACCAGGAACACCGGCCTGGCGGCCACGTCGACCACGTCGATCTGCTGTTCCTTGTAGTCGACGTTCGGGAAGCCGGCGAGCATCGCCGACAGGTTGTTCAGGCTGCTCTGGATGACCGCCGCCGGATCGCCGTTGATGTACAGGCCGGCGTAGCGCGACATCAGATTCCAGCCGTAGTCGACGTCATAGGCGACCGTGATCTTCAGCGTCTTGCCGTTCGCGGACGGATGCAGCGACACCGTGTAGACCTTGTTCTCGCCGGCCCACTGGTTGTCGACCGCGATCATGACCTTGTCGTCCGGCACGGTCGAGGTGATCTCGAGGCTGCCGTCGCCGATCTTCGGCGAGGTGCTGGTCCAGGAAACCTTGGCGCCCGGACCCGACTCCGGGCCGCTGAGCGTCATGCGCACGTTCGGATCGAAGTTGCGCAGACCCGACCACTGCGGGTAGCGGCGGAACGTGTCGACCGAATCGAACACCTGGCGCACCGGGCTGGATACCTCGACCGTGCGCTCGATGTGGCCATGGCTGGGCAACACCAGGCCCACCACGACGGCCAGCACGAACACGATCAGCAGGGCAAGCAGTACTTCGACAATACGAATCATCCGAGGCATCTCCAGAAACTCAGCCATATGCTACGGCCTCGCGACGGGTGCCTGGCTGGCCCGCTGCGGCCGCGCCTTCTTCCCCTGTCTCGCACGGGCGCGGTCCCGCGCTCGCGGGACAAGAATCAGATGGTACTTGACTCCGGGGCGGCAACGCTACGGCCGACACGCAAGTCGGCAGCCCGTCCCCCTCGTCCGGGCGCGAAATCCCTCCCGCTCAGACGATGCCGAGCTCGAACGCCTTCAGCACGGCGCGTGTACGGTCGCGAACGCCGAGCTTGGACAGGATGTTGGACACGTGGTTCTTGACCGTGCCCTCGGCCACACCGAGCGAGCCGGCGATTTCCTTGTTGCTGTAGCCGCCGGCCATCAGGCGCAGGATCTCGGTCTCGCGCTCGGTCAGCGGGTCGGGCCGGTCCAGGCTGGTGAAGTCGTTGTGCATGCGCTCCAGGCCGGACAGCAGGCGCTGCGTGACCATCGGCGCGACCAGTGAGCCGCCCTCGGCGACGGTCTTGACCGCGTCGACCAGCTGGTCGAGCGAGACGTCCTTGAGCAGGTAGCCGCGCGCGCCGGCCTTCAGCCCGGCCAGCACGAGCTGGTCGTCGTCGAACGTGGTCAGGATGATCGTCGGCGGCAGCTCGTCGCGCGCCGCCAGCGCATTGAGCACGTCGAGGCCGGACATCCCGGGCATGCGCATGTCGAGCAGGACCACGTCCGGCCGCACGCGCGGGATCACCTCGACCGCCTGCTTGCCATCGGCCGCCTCGGCGACCACGCGGATCGAGTCGGACAGCTCCAGCAGCGAACGGATGCCCTGGCGCACCAGCGTCTGGTCGTCGACCAGGCAGACCTCGATCATGCCGTCTTTCCCCATGCGATGTTCTCCAGCGGCAGCCAGGCATCGAGCGCGAAGCCCTGCCCCTTGCCGGTCACGATGTCGATACGGCCGCCGAACTGCGCCAATCGTTCACGCATGCCGGCCAGCCCGTTGCCCGGCCGGAAGTCCGCCGCACCGCGGCCATCGTCGCGCGCGTGGATCAGCATCTGGCGGTCGGCGTTGCGCTCGAAGCGCAGCCACAGGTTGCGCGCGCCGGCGTGACGCACCGTGTTGGTGATGATTTCCTGCGCGCAGCGCAGCAGGACCTGCGCGCGGCGCGGGTCGTCGACGCTGAAGCGCGGCGGCAGCTCGAGGTGGATTGCCAGGCCGGGCACGCCCTCGGTCAGGTTGGTCAGCGCCTGGGTCAGGTCGATGCTGTCGCCCTCGCGCAACTGGCTGACCACCTCGCGCACGTCGCCGAGCAGGAGCTTGGCGACCGACTGCGCCTGGCGCACGTGCTCCTGCGCCTGCCCCTGCACGAGGTGGCTGGCGACCTCGAGGTTGAGGCTGAGCGCGGTCAGGTGGTGGCCGACCAGGTCGTGCAGCTCGCGCGAGATGCGCATGCGCTCGGCCAACCGGCTCGACTCGGCCAGCAGCGTGCGCGTCGCGCGCAATTCCGCGTTCAGGCGGCGCTGCTCGTCGCGCGCCTCGACCTGCTGCTTGGTCACCAGCGCGGTGACGAAGGCGAGCACGCTGAAACCGAGGTACAGGCTCGACTGCAGGAACGCGTCGCCAAGGCTGAACACCGGCTCGCGGATGCTGGCGAACACCGGCACCAGCGAGAAGTTCTGCAGGATCATCCAGGCGATGCCGATGCGCACCGGCAGCAGCCACGGCAGCACCACCGCGACCACCGCCAGCAGCAGCGCCGAGATGCCGCTCTGGCTGAACCAGCCGATCGCGACCGCCATGCCGTTCAGCACGACCAGCAGCGCGATCTGTACCGTGCGCCGCAGCGGCGTGCGCCGCCCCTCGCCGAGGTCGCTGGTCAGGTACCAGTAGACGATGCCGAATACGATGTAGCAGGCCAGCCACAGCTGCACGTAGAACGCGGGCAACTGCTTGAGGGCGAGGTCCTCGACCAGCGCCGGATAGCGCAGGAAAGGCGTGCCGACGCTGGCGTACTGGAACAGGCCGGCGTAGCGGAGCAACTGGATATGGTTGAACTGCGGCCACTGCATCCATGCATCATAAGGGATCGATGCCGGGGCGCCATGGACAAACGTCATGGCGATCCGCGCCCACAGCCCTAACGTTTCAATAACGTCGTCGCCCGCAGTGCGCCATGACCGGCCTGCCGGCGCATGCGATAATCGCGCCCCGATGAGGGGTGGCCGTGCCGGGCCGCCACCGAGCAAGACCCGACGGAGCAAGACATGGCCCTGAGCATCCGCGACGTGCGGCCGCACGAGCTGGATTCGATCCTCGCCCTCAACAATGCCGCCGGTTCGACGATCCTGCCGCTCGATGCCGCAGGCTTGCGCGCGCTGTACGAGCAGGCCAGCTACTTCCGCGTCGCCGAAGTCGACGGCCATATCGCCGGCTTCCTGATCGCGATGCGCGAGGACGCCGACTACGACAGCCCGAATTTCCGCTGGTTCTGCGAACATTACCCGCAGTTCGTCTACATCGATCGCATCGTCGTCGCCAAGCCGTACCGCGGCCTCGGCCTCGGCCGCGTGTTCTATGCGGATGCGACCAGCTACGCCGAGACGCACGTGCCGCTGCTCGCCTGCGAGGTGTTCCTCGAGCCGCGCGACGACGTATCGCTGCTGTTCCACGGCACCTACGGCTTCCAGGAAGTCGGCCAGCAGACCATGCCGAGCAATGGTCGGCGCGTCGCGCTGCTCGCCAAACCCCTGTGCAGCTTCGAATTCGTGCGCGACACCTACCTGAACGGGCCGACCGGCCGCCTGCCCGAGCTGCCCTGGCTCGGCGAGCGTACGCGCGTGACGGCACCCCGCGGCGCCTGCGCCGCCGGCGGCGCATGAGGCACGCCGACCCGATGACGGCCGCCCCGCCCGCCAGCCTCGAACCCGTCGCCGAGATCAAGTTCGGACAGGTCGGCATCGCCAACCTCAAGCTGAAGCGCCTCGACCCGGACGCGCTCGCGGCGGAGCTGACGGACAAGGTCGTCGGCGCGCCGAAGCTGTTCCAGCGCGCACCGGTCGTGCTCGACCTCAGCCACCTGCCCGCGCTGCCGGACATCGAGACCGTGCGCGACCTGCTCGCGCGCATCCGCGCCGCCGGCCTGCTGCCGGTCGGCCTGTCCTACGGCACCAGCGAGAACGAGGCGCTGGCGCAGGCGCTCGGCGTGCCGGTATTCGCCAAGTTCCGCGCCGCCTACGAGCGCGCCGGCGAGGCGCCCGCCGAGGCCGCCACGCCGCGTGATACGCCGCCGCCGGCTTCGCGCAGCGCGCCGCGCGCGGACGCGCCGGCAGCGACGCCGGCCAACGCTGCCGGCCTGCTGCACGACAAGCCGGTGCGCTCCGGCCAGCAGGTCTATGCGCGTGGCCGCGACCTGATCGTGAACTCGCTGGTCGGCAACGGCGCCGAGGTCATCGCCGACGGCTCCATCCACGTCTACGGCGCCCTGCGCGGCCGCGCGCTCGCCGGCGCCCAGGGCGATGCCGGCGCGCGCATCTACTGCCAGGAATTCCACGCCGAACTGGTGTCAATCGCCGGCCACTACCGCGTGTTCGAAGACATTCCGCCGGACCTGCGCGGCCAGCGCGTGCAGGCCTGGCTGGACGGCGACAAACTGTTGTTGAAGAAGCTGTGAATGGGGAATCGGGAAACGGGAATCGTCAGGCGCACCGCGCCTGCGCTCGCACTCGCTCCCTTCCCCGCGCCCCAACCGCACGATCCCAGGAGATACTCCCTTGACTGAAATCATCGTCGTCACCTCCGGCAAGGGCGGCGTCGGCAAGACCACGACCAGCGCCTCGCTCGCGGTCGGCCTCGCCAAGCGCGGCAAGAAGGTCGCCGTCATCGACTTCGACGTCGGCCTGCGCAACCTCGACCTGATCATGGGCTGCGAGCGGCGCGTCGTGTACGACTTCGTCAACGTGATCCAGGGCGAATGCACGCTCAAGCAGGCGCTGATCAAGGACAAGCGCCTGGAGTCGCTGTACGTGCTGGCCGCCTCGCAGACGCGCGACAAGGACGCGCTCAGCAAGGAAGGCGTCGAGCGCGTGCTGACGGAGCTGGCCGAAGACGGCTTCGACTACGTCATCTGCGACTCGCCGGCCGGCATCGAGAAGGGCGCCGCGCTGGCGATGTACTTCGCCGACCGCGCGATCGTCGTGGTCAACCCGGAAGTCTCCAGTGTGCGCGACTCCGACCGCATCCTCGGCCTGCTCGCCAGCAAGACGCGCCGCGCCGAACTCGGCAACGGCGGCATCGAGCAATACCTGCTGCTGACCCGCTACAACCCCGAGCGCGTCGCCGGCGGCGACATGATGGGCCTCGGCGACGTCAAGGACATCCTCGGCATCGACGTGCTGGGCGTGATCCCCGAGTCGCCGTGCGTGCTGACCGCCTCCAACGCCGGCGTGCCGGTGATCCTGGACGGCGAGTCGGCCGCCGGCCAGGCCTACGACGACGCCGTCGCGCGCCTGTGCGGCGAACAGCGGCCGATGCGTTTCCTCGACGCGCAGAAGAAGGGCATCTTCGCCCGCATCTTCGGGAGCTGAGCCATGGGACTGTTCGATTTCCTGCGTGCCCGCCCGAAGAACACCGCCGCGATGGCGACCGAGCGCCTGCGCATCATCGTCGCGCAGGAACGCAGCCAGCGCGGCGCGCCGGACTACCTGCCGCTGCTGCGCCGCGAGCTGCTCGAGGTCATCAAGAAGTACGTCAACGTCAACCCGGACGCGATCGACATCCACGTCGAGCGCGAGGGCGACAGCGAAGTGCTCGAGCTGTCGGTGGCGCTGCCGGAAAAACCGAACGCCAGCGGCGCGACCGCCCCGGCGAACGCCTGAGCACCGCCGCGGCGCGATGACGGACGCGGTCCTCGAACGGGCCGCCGCCGAAGCGGCGGCAGGCGGCGCCGTGCTGACACTGGCCGAAATCGACGCGCGCGAGGCCGAGGCACTGCTGGCCCGCTACGGCCTGACCCTCGCCTGGGTCGAGCCCGGCCAGCCGATCCCGGGCAGCTACTGGGGCGAACCGGAGGCCGGCCTGATCGCGCATACCGTGTATGCGCGCGCGGACACGCCGGTACACTCGCTGCTGCACGAGGCCTGCCACCTGATCGTCGCGCCGGCCGAACGGCGCGCCGCGATCCACACCGATGCGTCCGATTCGCAGGCCGAGGAAGACGCCACCTGCTGCCTGCAGATCATGCTCGCCGACGCACTGAGCGGTGTCGGACGCGCACGCCTGATGGCCGACATGGACGCCTGGGGCTACACGTTCCGCCTCGGCTCCGCGCGCGCCTGGTTCGAGCACGACGCCGAGGATGCACGCGCCTGGCTGGCCGCGCGCGGGTTGCCGAACGGCTGAGCAGCGCTTGTCGCGGACACAAAAAAACCCGCAAGTTGCGGGTTCTTTGTGGTTCCCGGCATCCGTGGGAATGCCTGGGAACGGTATCTGGCGCCCGAAGTTGGACTCGAACCAACGACCCCCTGATTAACAGTCAAGTGCTCTAACCGGCTGAGCTATTCGGGCGGGGTGAGCCGCGTATTTTGTTGGGACGCTGCGTGTTCGTCAAGAGGAATTTTCTTCGCGCGGCGATCTCGCGCCGGGTCGCCGCGACCCGTCACGGCCTGTCGCGTCGAGCGCACGTACCGGCGCCGAAACGTGCTCCATCCACGCCGAGCCGTCCCGTTGTCCCGGCGAAACCCGCTACCATCCCGCGACGCCGATGGGGGCGAATCGCAGGAACATCCGGGGATGACGCGCCAAGACCGCCAGTTCTGGCTGCTGCAGACGGCCGTATGGCTCGTCTATGGCATCGAGAGCTACCTCGCCGCGATCGGCCTCGGCCGGCCGATGGATCATTACCGGCTCGTGCTGATCGATGCCGGCTGCGGCTTCGTGCTCAGCCTGCTCCTGCGCGAGGTGTATGACGCGACCTGGCACCTGTCGGTGCGCCAGCGCATCGCCTGGGGTAGCGCCGCGCTGGTGGCATGCTCGCTGCTCGGTGGCTACGTCTGGGCGGTGGCGATACGCAACATGTGCGTGGGCTGCAAGCCGCCGGCGCACATGCTCGGCTACCTGGCCTACTTCTTCGGCTGGATGTACGGCCTGCTCGCCTGGAGCGGCGCCTATATCGGCATCAAGCTCGCGCGCCAGTTGCAGCACGAGCGGGAAACCGCGCTGCAGGCGACCGCGATGGCGCACCAGGCTCAGCTGCGCATGCTGCGCTACCAGCTCAACCCGCATTTCCTGTTCAACACGCTGAATGCGATCTCGACGCTGGTGCTCGACGATCGCCGCGAGCAGGCCAACGGCATGGTCGGCGCGCTGTCGAGTTTCCTGCGCTACTCGCTGGAAAGTGACCCGCAGCAGAAGGTCACGCTGGAGCAGGAGCTCGGCGCGATCCGCCGCTACCTCGCGATCGAGCAGATGCGCTTCGGCGAGCGCTTGCGAGTGGGCATCCTGGTGACGCCGCCGTCGGGCAGCGCGCTGATGCCGAGCCTGCTGCTGCAACCGCTGATCGAGAATGCGGTCAAGTACGGCATGTCGCGCCGCGAGGAAGGCGGCCGCATCGAGATCGTCGCGCGCGTGCAGGACGGCGTCGTCGACATCGCCGTGCGCGACGACGGCCCCGGCAGCCTCGACTACCGCCCCGGCGGCGGCAGCAACGGCGCCGGCGTCGGCCTGGCCAACACGCGCGAGCGCCTGCGCGTGCTGTACGGCGAGCGCCACCATTTCACGATCCGCAAGCTGCAGCCCATCGGCACCGAGGTGCAGCTGCAATTCCCGTTCGAACCGTCCCGCCCCGAGGAACCTGCCGATGCCGATCCGCACCCTGATCGTCGATGACGAACCGCTGGCCCGGCGCGGCCTGACCCTGCGTCTGGCGCGCCACAAGGACATCGAGATCGTCGGCGAGGCGGCCAACGGCCGCGAGGCGTTCTTCGCGATCGCCGAGCACCAGCCGGCGCTGATGTTCCTGGACGTGCAGATGCCCGGCGTCGACGGTTTCGAGCTGCTGCGCGCGGTGCCGGCGGCGCAGTTGCCGCTGACGGTGTTCATTACCGCCTACGACGAATACGCGACGCGCGCATTCGAGGCGAACGCACTCGACTACCTGCTCAAGCCGGTCGACGACGCGCGCCTGGACGAGGCGGTCGAGCGCGCACGGCGCGGCTTGGTCACGCGCGACGCGGATGAGCACTGCGCGCAGTTGCTGCGCCTGCTGAGCAGCGTCTCCGGCCGCCCCGACCTGACCCTGGCCGAGGCGCTGCTGGACGCGCAAGGCATCGCCACGCCGCGCGAGGAGCGCCTGTCGATCAAGGACGGCGGACGCATCCTGCGCGTGCCGCTGGAGGAGATCCTGTGGATCGACGCCGCCGGCGACTACATGTGCGTGCACACGCCCAAGGACACGCACGTGCTGCGCGCGACGATGCGCGACCTGGAAGGCCGCCTCGATCCGCGCCGCTTCCAGCGCATCCACCGCTCGACGATCGTCAACATCGCGCGCGTGAAGGAACTGCGCTCGCACCTGAACGGCGAATACTTCCTGATCCTCGACAGCGGCCAGCAGCTGAAGCTGTCACGCAGCTACAAGGACAAGGTCCACCTGCTGCACTGAGCCAGCGGCGCCGGCAGCGGGCCGCGCCGCCGGCGCGCCCGGTCAGGCGTTGACGCGATAGCACGGCTCGTAGTGCGAGCCGGGCAGCTTCATGCGCTGCTGCGCGACGAAGCTCGCCAGCATCGCGTCGAGCGCGCGCATGATCTCGCGGTCGCCGTTGATCTCGAACGGGCCATGCTGCTCGATCGCGCGCATGCCGTCCTCCTTGACGTTGCCGGCGACGATGCCGGAGAACGCGCGGCGCAGGTCGGCGGCGAGCCGGTGCGGCGGCTGGTCGCGATGCAGGTTCAGCGCGGCCATCGCGGCGTGCGTCGGCACGAACGGCTCCTGGAACTCGCGCTCGATGTTGAGCGCCCAGTTGAAGAAGAACGCGTCCTGGGTATCGAGACGGTAGGCACGCACGCGCTCGATGCCCTTGCGCACCTGGCGCGCGACCTCGCGCGGATCGTCGACGATGACGCGGTAGTGCGCCGCCACGTGCTCGCCGAGTGCCAGGCGCAGGAAACGGTCGATCTGCTCGAAGTACGCCGCCGATTCGCTCGGGCCGGTGAAGATCAGCGGCAGCGGGACGTTGGCGTTGTCCGGATGCAGCAGGATGCCCAGCAGGTAGAGGATCTCCTCCGCCGTGCCGACGCCGCCCGGGAACACGATGATCGCGTGGCCGATGCGGACGAACGCCTCCAGGCGCTTCTCGATGTCCGGCATGATGACCAGGTGGTTGACGATCGGGTTCGGCGATTCGGCCGCGATGATGCCCGGCTCGGTGATGCCGATGTAGCGGTTGGTGTGCCGGCGCTGCTTGGCATGCGCGATCGTGGCGCCCTTCATCGGGCCCTTCATCGCACCCGGGCCGCAGCCGGTGCAGATGTCCAGCGCACGCAGGCCCAGCTCGTAGCCGACGCGCTTGGTGTAGTCGTACTCGACGCGCCCGATCGAGTGGCCGCCCCAGCACACGACCATGTTCGGGTCGACGTTCGGCTTGAGCACGCGCGCGTTGCGCAGGATCTCGAACACCGCGTTGGTCAGGCCGGCCGAGTCGGACAGGTCGAAGCGGCCCGCCTCGATCTGCGTCGACACGTAGATGATGTCTCGCACGACCGCGAACAGCAGCTCGTTGACGCCGCGGATGATCTGGCCGTCGACGAACGCGCCGGCCGGCGCGTTGACCAGCTCCAGCTTGACGCCGCGATCCTGCTGCAGGATCTGGATGTCGAAATCGGGGTAGCGGTCGAGCAACGCGCGCGCGTCGTCGGTGAGGCTGCCCTGCGTCAGCACGGCCAGTGCGCAGCGGCGCAGCAGGTCATGCAGGCCGCCGGCGCCGGCGTCGCGCAGCCGCGCGACCTCGTGGCGGGACAGGATGTCAAGGCCGGCGGCCGGCGAGATGCGGGCGGTGACCGTGGCGTGGCGGTTGTTGTCGCCGTGCGGGGCGTCGTTCATGCGTGGGGTGCTTCCTGTTTCCTTCTTGCAGCCGTCTAGCATCGGGGAGGCGGCCGGCTGCGGTCAACCGGGTACAAAAAAGCCGGCACCCTCGCGGGTGCCGGCCAGGTTTCCTACTGCGTTGGCGTTCCGCCGATCAGAACGTGTAGCGCAGCGTGACCATCACGCTCCAGCGCGAGACGGCCTTGTCGTCGTACGTGATCAGCTGGCCCGGCAGGTAGTTGCCGGCGCTGTCGGTCGGCAGCGAGTAGATGTACTTGCCGTCCGCACCGACGCCCTGGTAGTTCGCCAGCGTGCGGCCGTACGGGAAGCCGATGCGACGCTCGCGGCCCCAGTCGCTGTTGAGCAGGTTCAGCACGTTGGCGAGGTCGAGCTTGATCTCGCCGCGGTGGCCTTCCCACAGGCCCGGGATTTCCTGACGGAAGCTCAGGTCGAGCAGGTTGACCCACGGCGAACGCACGGCGTTGCGCTTGGCGATCTGGCCCTGGTGGTCGCGCAGGTAGCTGTCGTTCTGGATGAAGGCCCAGAACTGGTCGATGGCGGCCTGCGAGGTGCCCTGCTGGAACGTGACCGTGTCGCGCGTCGGGATGTAGACCAGGTCGCGCGAGTAGGAGTCGCCGTTGGAGTCGTTGCCGAACGCCCAGCTGTACGGCACGCCGCTGTGGCCGTCATAGAACGCCGAGATCGCGGTCGTGTAGTCGCCGAAGAACTTGTGCTGCCAGGTCAACGACGCGTTGAGGCGGTAGCGGATGCTGTAGTTCGACTCCGACGCGACGTCCTCGTTCGGGTTCACCCACCAGTTGTTCGAGAAGTTCGACGTGGCCTGGCTGGACGTGCCCGGGTTGACCTCGGTCGCCTTGCCGAACGTGGTGCCGATCGACGCGACCCAGTTGTCGGCGAACGGCTTGGTCAGGCTCAGCGACAGGTTGTCCGAACGGCCCTTGCTGGTGTTGGTCAGCAGCGTCACGCCCTGCGCAAACGCGGAGTTCGCGTTGTTGCGCGTGCCGTTGCCGCTCGGGCCGCCGGTCGGGTTGCGGTAGTAGGTGAAACGGCCGTCCGGCAGCGTGCCGGTCGGCGCGCCGATGTTGAGGTTCTTGTAGTAGATGCCGTCCCTGACCTTCAGGCCCTGGTACTCGGCCGTGAACACGGTGCCCCACCACGGCAGCTCGTAGTCGAACGCCAGGCTGCCCTTCCACACGGTCGGCTGCTTGAAGTCCGGATCGAGCGTGTCGACCGCCATCTGCGAGTTCGACGGCGGCGGGACGTTCTGGTGGAACGGATCGGCGCTGAAGTCCGGCGGCGTGGCGCAACGCGTGTTCGACGCGAACGGCTGGCACTGGAACGTGGCGACCGTGATGCCGTTGTTCTGGTACGGGTTGGTCAGCCACACGCCGAGCGAGTTGCCCTGGAACAGGCCGAGACCGCCGCGCAGCTGCATCTTGCGCTCGGTGTCGAACGTGTAGTTGAACGACGCGCGCGGCTGGATCACGCCGTTGCCGCTGATCGTGTTGTCGTTGCGGAAGCCGAACACCTGCTCGAACTTGGCGTTGTAGACCGGCTTCTGCTGCGTGTGCGGCAGGTCGTAGCGCAGGCCGAACTGCACGTTCAGGTTGTCGTTGACCTGCCAGGTGTCCTGCAGGAATACGCCGGTCTGCTTAAGCGACCAGTCCGCCGCGACGTCGGCCAGCGTGTAGCCCGGCGCCGGCTGGTACAGGTCGTACTGGTAGTACTGGCCGTTCTCGAACGCGTCGATGCCGCGGAACGTGTAGGCGCCGAACTGCGTGCGGCCGAACAGGTTGTAGAACTCGTCGTACTGGTAGTCCATGCCGCCCTTGATGGCATGGTCGCCGAGCTTGAGCGTGCCGGCGAGGAAGCCGTTCCACGTCTTCACGCCGAGCACGTTGTAGTGCGTGAACTGGTCTTCACCCAGGTTCACGAACGGGCCCGAGCCGTTGAAGTTGCCCTGCGCATCGCGGCCGAGCGAGATCGAGATCGACGGCTGCTGCGCCAGCGCCGAACGCTCCTGGCTGAAGTCGGCGTACGACCAGGATGCCTCGGTCGAGAAATTGTCGGCCCAGTCGCTGTACAGGTTGAGGACGTAGTCCTTCTTGTCGCGGTTCTGGTTGTAGAAGTAGCTCGACAGCGACAGGTTGGTCGAGTTGAACGTCTGGATGACCGGCTCGACTTCCTTGGTGCGGTTGTAGCGGAAGCTGAGGCGATGCGAGTCGTTGATGTTCCAGTCGACCTTGGCCAGCAGGCGCTTGTCGTCAAGGTTCACGTTGGTGGCGCCGAGCACGCCCGGCGTGAGGCCGAGGTTGTTGGCTGCCGCGATGATGCGGTCGATGTCGGCCTGGGTCACGCCGCGCACGATGTTCGACGCGCCCGAACCTTCCGGACCGAAGTCCGGCCCCGGGGCGTCGATCTTGCTCTTCTCGTAGCTGAGGAAGAAGAACAGCGTGTCCTTGATGATCGGGCCGCCGAGCGTGAAGCCGCCGGTCCAGTTCTTCTTGAAGCCGGTGTACTTGCTCGGCTCGTCGCCGACCATGCTGTTGGCGTTCTGGTACGCGTAGTACACCGAGCCGTGCAGGTCGTTGGTGCCGCTCTTGGTCACCGCGTTGATGTTGGCACCGACCGAGCGACGGTTGGTGACTTCATAGTTCGCGGTGGAGATGTTGTATTCCTCGATCGTGTCGACCGAGATCGGCGTGCCGACGTACGGCAGGCCGTTGGCCGACAGGCCGAACGGGTCGCCGGCATTGACGGCGTCGACGCTGATGCTGTTGAAGCGGCTGTTCTGGCCCAGCGCGGAGATCTCGCCACGGGCGCGGTCGGTGATGACCACGCGCGGATCGAGGCGGGCGACGTCCTGGATCGAACGACCCGGCATCGGCGCATCCTTCAGCGCGCGCGCGGACACGTTGGTGCCCAGGCCGCGGTTCTCGGCATCGAACTTGCCGCCCGGCGCCACCGCGGTCACGGTGACCGCTTCCAGGTGCTGCGTCTCGGCGGCCTCGACCATGTTGACCGTGGTCGTCTCGGCCAGGCGCAGGTAGACGTCGTCCTTCTCGGACGGCGCCAGGCCCGTCTTGTTGACGGTCACGCGGTACGGACCACCCACGCGCAGGCCCTGCGCGGTATAGCGGCCGTCCGCGTCGGTCGTCGTGCGCGACACCGTGCCGGACGGGATATGAACGATTTCCACTTCGGCGCCGCCGACCGCGGCACCCGTGGCGTCGACCACGCGCCCGCCGATCGCGGACGACGTGTTCTGCGCGAACGCCGACGAAACCGCGAAGAGCGAACCGATCATGAACGGCAGAAGCCGCATGCGGAGTTGTTTGTTCATTGCCACCTGTTCCTCGTCACATCGTTGGAATCGAGACACGAAAACCGCCCTCGACCGCTCCGGCATCGCCGAAGCGGCCGCAATCGTGGACGGATGGGTTCTTGAGGCAGTCCGAGGGACCACCACGGCAGGCCGTTGCCAGAAAGCCTTCCCGTTAACTACAGTTTAACAGGGTTTCGTGACGTATTTGTAACAACCCGCCCGATGATGCTGCGGCGCATCACTTCATCCGAGGTAGCGCACGCGCTTGGTTGGACGCAATTGCCCCAGATCCAGCCGCACCAGGCCGTCGACGCAGCCGCCGAAGGCCGGATCGACGCCGAAGTCGAGGAAGCGCACGCCGGCGGGCTCGCACAGGTCCGCGTACTGGCGATACAGCGTCGGCAGCTGCGCCTGCAGCGCGTCCAGGCGCTGGCGCAGCATGGCCAGACCCTCGGCCGGCGAGCGGTCGGCCCAGGCGGCCTCAGCCGCCGCCGCGACCGCGGCCGAGATGACGAACGGATTGCGGGCGCGCGCCAGCCGCTCGGTGTCGCCGAAATAGTGGCGGTGGTAGTGCACGATCCACTCGCGTGCCTCGAGCGGCAGGGCCGCGCTCAGGCTGACCGGCCCGAACAGGTAGCGCAGCTGTGGCCGCGCGCGCAGGTAGGCGCCGATGCCCTGCCACAGGTAATCGAGGCTGCGCGAGCCCCAGTAGGCCGGCTGCACGAAGCTGCGACCCAGCTCGACCGCCTCGGGCAGGAATGCCTGCGCACGTTCCGAATAGTCGAACAGGCTGGCCGAGTAGAGGCCGTCGAGGCCGCGCTCGCGCAGGATCGCACCCGCCTCGCCGAGCCGGTAGGCACCGACGATGGTCATCTCCAGCTCGTCCCACAGCACGAGGTGGCGGTAGTGCGCGTCGTAGCGGTCGAGGTCGCGGCGCGCGCCGGTGCCCTCGCCGACCCGGCGGAATGCGATTTCGCGCAGGCGGCCGATCTCGCGCAACGCCGGACAGTCGGCCTGCGCCTCGAGCAGCAGGATCTGGCGCCCGTCGCGGGTTTCGCCCAGCCGCTCGGCCGCGCGCAACGCACGCCGCACGGCCAGCGGCGACTCCGGATGCGCGACCGCGGCCGAGGTCGGGAACACGGTCGGGCGGCGGCGCGGCAGCCGGTAGACGTGCCGGCGCATGTGCTGCGCGATCTGCTCCGGCTGGCGTGCCGCGGCGGTCAGCGCCGACGGCGGCACGATCTGGCCGACCTGGAAGCCGATACGCGCCTGCGCCGCTCCGAACATTTCGCGCGCGAGCAGCAGCGAAGCCAACGGCTTGGCCAGCATCGACACGCCATAGAACATCGGCGAGTTCTGCGCGGCGATGTGCACCGGCAGCACCGGCGCAGCGGTCTTCAGCGCCAGCCGCGCGAAGCCGGCCGACCAGCGGCGGTCGCGCACGCCCTGCGCGCGGATGCGCGAGACCTCGCCGGACGGAAACACGATCAGCGCGGCCTCGCGCTCGAGCGCGCGGTACGCCTCGCGCGCGCCGCCGAGCGCGCTGCCGTGACCGAACACAGGCAGCGGCAGCAGCAGCGGCGCGAGTTGCTGGAACTGCAGCAACACGTCGTTGGCCAGCACCTTGACGTCACGCCGGACCGAACCGACCAGGTGGATCAGCGCCAGCGCATCGAGCGCGCCGAGCGGATGGTTGGCGACGATCACCACGCGCCCCTCGACCGGGATGTTCTCGCGGTCGGTGTTGGCCACGCTGTAGCTGACCTGGAGATGGTCGAGCGCGCGCTCGACGAAGTCGAAGCCGGCCAGCGGTGCAAGCGTGGCCAGCGTCGTGTTGATGCGTTCCTCGCAGGCGATCCGGCGCAGCAGGCCGACCACCGGTTGCGCGAAACTGCGCGCGCGGCCCTCCGACAGGCGCGGGAATTTCTCGTAGAAGCTGCGTTCGACGCTGATCATGGCGTGGCCCCGGGGATTCGGGTGGCCACGCTAGCGGGCGCGTGTTACGGAAGGATTTACAGCCTGGACCCGGGACCGAAGGCTGACAAAGCGCGCTCCGCCTCCTCAACCCACGCCGGCGTGCTTGACGTAGGCGACCACGCCGTCGAGGAACATCTGCACCGACAGCGCGACCAGCAGCATGCCCATCAGGCGCTCGAGCGCGGTCAGCACGCTGGTGCCGAGCCAGCGGAACAGCCAGGTCGACGACAGCAGGATCGCCGAGGCCGCCAGCCAGGCCAGGAACAGCGCCACGCTCCAGTCGACCGTGCGGCCCGGATGGCTGTTGGCCAGCAGCATCACCGCCGCCATCGTCGACGGCCCGGCCACTGCCGGGATCGCCATCGGCACGATGAACGGCTCGCCCTCGGCGTCGCCGAAGATGCCTTCCTGCGGCGGGAAGATCATGCGCACGCCGATCAGGAACAGCACGATGCCGCCGGCGATGCTGACCGACTCCTGCTTGAGCTGCAGCAGCGTCAGCAGGTACTGCCCGCCGAAAAGGAACGCGAACAGCACGACCAGCGCGATGACCAGCTCGCGCACCAGCACCAGCCGCCGCCGCTCCGGCTTGACGTTGCGCAGCAGACTGAGGAACAGCGGGATGTTGCCGAGCGGATCCATGATCAGGAACAGCAGGATGCCGGCCGACAGCGTGCTCATCGAAGCTTCCATGGAAATGCCAGGGTGCCAGGGGTTAGGGATCAGGGGCGAGGGCGCGGAAATCGTGGACCGGAACAAGGTTGCGGTGAAGCGCTGGAAGGCTCGCCGGCTGGCGCGACGCGCGGTTTTGGCGCCCTCGCCCCTAAGCCCTCGCCCCTAATCCCTCAAATCCAGCACCGTGCCGCGCGCCGCGCGCGCGTCGGCGCCGAGCAACCACGCGACCGCGGCGGCCGCATGGGCCGGTTCGGGATGCATCAGCGTGTCCTCGCCGTAATAGGCAGCGCGGCGCAGCGTCGTGCGCATCGGTCCGGGCAGCAGCGCGTGCGTGCGCACCGGCGAGTTCTCGGTTTCCTCGTGCACGATCGAGGCGAGGCCCTGCAGCGCGTGCTTGGCGACGCCGTAGCCGCCCCAGAACGCATTGCCGACGCGCGCCGGGTCGTCGAGCACGAACACGATCGCCGCATCGGGCGCGCGGCGCAGCAGCGGCAGGCAGGCCTGCGTGAGCAGGAACGGCGCGGTCAGGTTGACCTGCTGCGTGCGGTTCCACTCTTCCGGCGTCTGCTGCTCGAACGGCTGCAGGGTGTCGAAGTGCGCGGCCGCGTGCACGAGGCCGTCGAGGCGGCCGCATTCGCGCCCGATCGCGGCGGCGAGGTCGGCGTAGTCCTTCGGCGTCGCGCCGGCCAGGTCCATCGGATACAGCGCCGGCGTCGGCGCGCCGGCCTGCTCGATCGCATCGTAGACCGCCTCGAGCGCGCGCACCTTGCGGCCGAGCAGCACGACGGTCGCGCCGGCGCCGGCCGCGGCCAGCGCGGTCGCGCGGCCGAGGCCACCGGTCGCGCCGGTGACCAGCACGACGCGCCCGCGCAGCGATTCCGCGGCGGGCACGGGCGGCACCGCCGGACGCAGGGACGAGAGCATCGTCAGGCCTTCTGCGCGTCCTGCACCAGCTGCTCGAGCTGGCCGGACTCGTACAGCTCGAGCGTGATGTCGCAGCCGCCGATCAGCTCGCCATGGATGAACAGCTGTGGGAAGGTCGGCCAGTTCGAATAACGCGGCAGGCTGGCGCGCACCTCCGGATCCTCCAGCACGTTGACCGAATGGAACTCGGCGCCGACCGCCTTGAGCGCCTGCGCAGTGCGGCTGGAGAAGCCACACATCGGGAACTGCGGCGTGCCCTTCATGAACAGCACGATCGGATGGGAATCGAGGGTGGCCTTGATGCGTTCGTTGACGTCCATTGCTTGACTCGCGAAAACATGGGAACGCGCATGCGGCGCGGATCACGCCATCGTACCAGTTCGCCGCCGCAGCTGGCCCGGCGCACGCGCTGTGCGGGCGGATCCTGCGGTGCGCGCACGCCGGCCTGATAGACTCTCGCCCCCTTCCCTGTTGCATCCGGCAAAGGAGATTGACGATGGCAATCGAACTTCCCCCGCTTCCGTGGGCGCGCGACGCGCTGGCCCCGCACATTTCCGCGGAAACCATCGACTACCACTACGGCAAGCACCATCAGGCCTACGTCACCAACCTCAACAACCAGATCGCCGGCACCGAGTTCGAAAACCTGTCGCTCGAGGAGATCATCCGCAAGTCCTCCGGCGGCATGTTCAACAACGCCGCGCAGGTCTGGAACCACACCTTCTACTGGAACTGCCTGTCGCCCAACGGCGGCGGCGAGCCGACCGGCCGCGTGGCCGACGCGATCAACAAGGCGTTCGGCAGCTTCGCGCAGTTCAAGGACGAGTTCAGCAAGACCTGCGTCGGCACGTTCGGCTCCGGCTGGGGCTGGCTGGTGCAGCGTCCGGACGGCAGCCTCGCGCTGGCCAGCACCTCCAACGCCGGCACGCCGCTGACCGGCACCGACCGCGCGCTGCTGACCTGCGACGTGTGGGAGCACGCCTACTACATCGACTACCGCAACGCGCGGCCGAAGTACGTCGAGGCGTTCTGGAACCTGGTCAACTGGGACTTCGTCGCCAGCCAGATGGCGTGACGCCGCAACCCGCAGCATGACAACGCAAGGCCGCCTCCGGGCGGCCTTGCTTTTTGTGGGAGCGGCGGAAGCCGCGATGCCTTTGATGAAGAGCATCGCGGCTTCCCCGCCGCTCCCACCAAGGCAACCTACGCGCCCAGCGCCGCCAGCACCGGCGCGACCTGCGCCTCGCGGCCGAGCGCGCCGCCGATCCGGTCGAGGCGCTCCGCCAACTCCGCCGCATCGGCCGCACAGACCGTCGCGTGGCCGACCTTGCGGCCGGCACGCGGTTCCTTGCCGTAGTCGTGCCAGTGCGCATCGGCCTCGCGCAGCACTGGCCCGGCGGCGGGCAGCTCGCCGATCCAGTTCAGCATCACGCTCAGGCCGCGCGGCGTGGTGTCGCCGAGCGGCAGGCCGAGCACCGCACGCAGGTGGTTCTCGAACTGGCTGCAGGCCACGCCCTCGATCGTCCAGTGGCCGGAATTGTGCACGCGCGGCGCCATCTCGTTGCCGAGCAGGCGGCCGTCCTGCACGAACAGCTCGAGCGCGAACGTGCCGACGTAGTCAAGCTCCTCGGCGATGCGCCGCGCGTGCGCGTAGGCGAGCGGCGCGAGCGCATCGCTTTCCGGCGCCGGCGCCAAGCTGGCCGACAGGATGCCGTCGGCGTGCCAGTTCTGCGTCAGCGGGTAGGCGCGGAACTCGCCCTCGCGCGAGCGGACGGCGATCACCGACAGCTCGCGCTCGAACGGCACGAACGCCTCCAGGATCGACGGTGCGCCGCCGAGCGCAGCCCACGCGGCGTCGACGTCGGCCGGCGACTTCAGGCGGAACTGGCCCTTGCCGTCGTAGCCGAGCCGGCGCGTCTTCAGGATCGCCGGCGTGCCGATGCGCTCGACCGCGTGCGCGAGCTCGTCGCGACTGTCGACCGCGGCGAACGCCGGCGTTTCGAGGCCGATCCGCTGGAACAGCGTCTTCTCGGCGAGGCGGTCCTGCGAGGTCGCCAGCGCGCGCGGGTTCGGGAACACGCGCGTGTGTTCGGTCAGCCAGTGCGCGGTGTCGGCCGGAACGTTCTCGAAGTCGAACGTGGCCACGTCGATGTGGCGTGCGAACTCTTCCAGCTTGTCGAAGTCGCGCCAGTCGGCGCGCAGCAGCGGCGCGACCTGGCCAGCGCAGGCGTCGGCCGCGCTGTCGACGACGAGGAAGCGCAGGCCGAGCGGCGCGCCGGCGAGCGCGAGCATGCGGGCGAGCTGGCCGCCACCAAGGATACCTATCGTCTGCATATGTGCACTGGTCCGATACGTCGCGGAATCCGCGCGGTCATGCCGGCTCGCGCGGATCGGGATGGGCAAGCACGGTCTCGGTCTGCTCGCGGCGGAACGCGTCGAGGCGCTCGGCCAGCGCCACGTCGCTCGTCGCCAGCATCGCCGCCGCGAGCAACGCGGCGTTGACCGCCCCGGCGCGGCCGATCGCCAGCGTCGCGACCGGGATGCCGGCCGGCATCTGCACGATCGACAGCAGCGAATCGAGTCCATTGAGCGCATGCGACTGCACCGGCACCCCAAGCACCGGCAGGCGCGTCTTGGACGCCAGCATGCCGGGCAGGTGCGCGGCGCCACCGGCACCGGCGATGATCACCGCCAAGCCGCGCTCGACCGCGCTGGCCGCGTAGCCGAACAGCAGATCCGGCGTGCGATGCGCGGACACGACGCGTACCTCGTGCGAAACGCCGAGGCGCTCGAGCGTGTCCACCGCGTGCCGCATGGTGTCCCAATCGGACCGGGACCCCATGACCACACCGACAAGGGGATGTGCGTACGTGCTCTCTGTCATGGCCGTCGTGCGCGCAAATCGTTATTGTACGCGCATCGGCCGCGTCGCGGCCTCCGCCTTTGCCTCCATGGACAAGCGTCTGCTCGACATCCTCGTCTGCCCGGTCACCAAGACCCCGCTGCGCCCGCTCGGCGAGGGCGAACTGGCGGCCCTGAACCGGGCGATCGCGGCTGGCCCGGTGCTGACCAGCGCCGGCGCACCGGTCGCCGCGGCGCTCGCCGAAGGCCTGATCACGCGCGACGGCCGCACCATCTACCGCGTCGACGACGGCATTCCGGTGATGCTCTCCGGTGAGGCGATTGCGACCGCGCAATTGGCGGATTTCCCCGGTGCGTGAATGCCATCGCCCGGATTTGTGACTGCCGTCACACGCAACTGCCATCACACACCTAATCATCGCGGCAGCAATGCCGTAGCCGGGTGCCCAAAGGGACCGCGCAATGACCGCCGCCAAAGACACGCCCAACGTCGTTGACCTGCAACCGCGCCAGTCGGGCGCAGGCGCCGATCGCCTTGGCGACCTGCTCAAGCTGGTCCGCGGGATTTCGCTCAAGCGCATCAACGCGCTGGTCGGCACGCTGTTCGAGAACGTCGATGACGCGCTGTTCGACCTGGCCGAGCGCGCCGGCAGCAACGCGAGCCAGACCGAGTACTTCGACGGCATGCGCGAGGTGCGCAAGAAGCGCCAGCTGGTCGAACGCCTGTTCCACGACCAGGCCACCAAGGCGTTCACCGAGTTCGCCGACGGCAAGCTGAAACCGGCCAAGCCCGAGGTCGCGCCACAGGCGGCGGCCAGCGGGCTGTCGCTGGTCGACGACGCGGAGCTGGAGGAATCGCTGGCGGTGACCAGCATGGTCGCCAAGGCCGAGAACCGCCTGCAGCGTCCGCTGTACCAGGTCAACCAGCGCCTGGCCGTGATCATCGGCGGCGGCAAGGTCGAGGACGCGACCAACCCGATCGGCCCGGCCGTACTCGGCGCCGCGTTCCGTGCCGCGATCCGCGAGTTCGAAGTCAACGTCCAGGTCAAGCTGATCGTCTACAAGCTGTTCGACCGCTACGTGATGGCCGGACTCGAACCGGTCTACGACGAGGTCAACGTCGAGCTGATCCGCGCCGGCGTGCTGCCGCAGCTGCGCCATGTGCCGGCGCAGGGCCAGCGCGCAGCGGGAACCGGCGCCATGCCGCAGGCACCCGTCGCCGCGGGCGGCGCCGCGGCCGACGGCGGCTGGTCCGAGGCGGCGCCGAACGAGTTGCAGGGCGAGCTCTACAACACGCTGCGCTCGCTGCTGGCCAGCCGCCATGGCGGCGGCGCGGGCCAGGGCGTCGGCGAGCGTGGCGGCGGCGGCGCGCCCGGCTTCAGCGCGACCGACCTGCTCAGTGCGCTGACGATCCTGCAGACCCAGTCCGCCGCCGCACAGGCGCGCGCCGACAGCGTCGCCGACGCCGCCGAGGCGGTGCAGCAGATCAAGCGCGAGCTGCTCGACCAGGTCGGCCGGCTGTCCGCCGACGCCAAGGAACGGCGCGTCTCGGCCGCCGACGAGGACACCATCGACCTCGTCGGCATGCTGTTCGAATACCTGCTGCAGGACCACAACCTGCCGGCACAGATCCAGGCACTGCTGGGGCGCCTGCAGATCCCGTACCTGAAGGTCGCGATCCTCGACAAGCACCTGTTCGCGCAGAAATCCCACCCGGCGCGCCGGCTGCTCGACGCGCTCGCCGAGGCGGGCAAGAGCTGGACCGCCGAAACGGACCGCGACCTGCGCCTGCACGACCGCATCAAGGCCACGGTCGAAACCGTGCTGCGCGACTTCGACGACGACGTCGGTGTGTTCCAGAGCGAGCTGGCCGCCTTCACTGATTTCGTCGAGCAGCACCGCAAGCGCGCGGAGCTCGCCGAGCAACGCGCCGCCGAGGCTGCGCGCGGCCGCGAGAGACTGCAGCAGGCCCGCCGCACCGCCGCACGCGAGATCCTCAAGCGCATCGAGGAGCGCGACCTGCCCGCGGTCGTGCACGGCGTGCTGTCGCGGCCATGGGCCAACTATCTCGTGCTGACGCTGCTGCGCCAGGGCGAGCAATCGGACGAATGGCGCAATGCGCTGCGCTTCGCCGACGAATTCGTCTGGAGCGCGCAGCCCAAGACCAGCGAGGCGGAGATCACGCGCCTGCGTGCGTTGCTGCCGCAACTGGAGAAGGCGCTCCGCCACGGCCTGGCGACCGTCGCCTTCCACGAGAGCGACGTCCGCACGCTGATGCAGGAGCTGTCGCAGTTCTACAAGCGCGTGCTCGATGGCCAGAAGATCGAGACCACGACGGCCAAGGAAGTCATCGCTGCCAACGCCAGCCCGCTCGTCAACGACGCGCCGGTCACGGACGCGGCGTCGGCGGAAGCCACGCCGGCGCCCCCCGCGGCGCAGAGTCCAGTGGAGGAGGTCGTGCTCGGCCCGGGTTCGCTCGAGGCGGAGGTGGCCGAGCCGGTGGTCGAAGACGACGAACATGTCCGCACGGTGCGCGAGCTGAAGGTCGGCACCTGGCTCGAGCTGGTCGTCGATGACAACCAGAGCGAACGCGTCAAGCTGTCGTGGATCAGCCCGATCAGCTCCAAGTACCTGTTCGTGAACCGGCGCGGCCTCAAGGTCTGCGACAAGACCGTCGCCACGCTGGCGGCCGAGTTGCGCGAGGGCAAGGCAATCGTGCTCGAGGAGGTGCCGTTGTTCGATCGTGCGCTCGATGCGATCGTCGCGCGCCTGCGCCACACCGGCGACGCCGCCGATGCGCCGACGCCGGAAGCGTCCGCCGCCGCGACGGAGACGCCGACCTCCGCCTGATGTCGGCGCTGCGGCCGGGGCTGCTATCCTGCGCGGCCCCGTGTCATCCGAGAGGACGCCGCCCGTGAGCTGCGCCGTGGTTCTGCCCCCGCACGACACCATCGTTCATGACGTCCGCATGGCCCTGGCCGAGGACATCGGCAGCGGTGACGTCACCGCCGACCTGCTCCCCGCCGAGGCCACCGCGCGCGCGCGCGTGATCACGCGCGATGCCGCGGTGCTGTGCGGCCGGGCCTGGTTCGACGAATGCTTCCACCAGCTCGACCCGGCGACACAGATCGACTGGCGCGCAGCCGACGGCGATCGCGTCGCCGCCGGCACGGTGCTTTGCCATGTCGCCGGCGCGGCGCGCTCACTGGTCACGGCCGAGCGCACCGCGCTGAACTTTTTGCAGACGCTGTCCGGCACCGCGACCGCGACGGCGACCTACGTCGAGGCCGCGCGCGGCACGCCGGCAACGATCCTCGACACGCGCAAGACCCTGCCTGGCCTGCGCCTGGCGCAGAAGTACGCGGTGCGCGTCGGCGGCGGCAGCAACCACCGCCTCGGCCTGTACGACGCCGTGCTGATCAAGGAGAACCACGTCGCCGCGGCCGGTTCGATCAGCGCCGCGATCGCGCGCGCGCGCGCGCTGCACCCGGGCCTGCTGGTCGAGACCGAGGTGGAGACGTTCGCCGAACTGCGCGAGGCGCTCGCGGCCGGCGCCGACCGCATCATGCTGGACGAATTCGAGCTGCACGAGCTGGCGCAGGCGGTCGCCGAGGTCGGCGGCCGCGTGCCGCTGGAGGTGTCCGGCGCGGTGGCGCTCGAGCGCGTGCGCGCGATCGCCGAGACCGGCGTCGACTTCATCTCGATCGGCGCGCTGACCAAGCACGTGCGTGCGGTCGATCTGTCGATGCGGATCGAACTCGTCGGCGTGTAGGAGCGGACGACGCCCGCGACCCGGACCTCGGGCCGGCCGCACGATCGGCGGAACCGGCATCGACTTCATCCAGATCGGCGCGTTGACCAAGCACGTGCGCGCGGTCGACCATCGATGCGGATCGAACTCGTCGACGCGCAGGAGCGCCCGCGACCCGGAAGCCTCCGGCCGGTCGCGGGCAGGGCCTGCTCCTACGCCAGGCAGGGTTACCGCTACAGGCGCAGTAGCGCGAACGCGATCGCCGCCAGCGCGATCACGCCGACCACGATCCACGGCATCGACTTGCCGCTGCTGCCGGCGGCCGGCGGCACCGCCTCGGCGCGCGCACCGGCCGACTGCTGGCGCGCGTCCATGCCGGGCGTGACCAGCAGGAAGCGCACGGTGTCCAGGCGCAGTTCCTCGCCCGGCTTCAGCAGGGCGCTCTGCACGCGCTTGCCACCGATGAAGGTGCCGTTGGCCGAGCCGAGATCCTCGACGTGGATGCCGTCGGCGGTGACCTTCAGGCGTGCATGGTGGCGCGAGATCTCCTCGGCCGCGATCGGAATGTCGCAATCGGGTTGGCGCCCGATCACCGCGCCGTCGGTCACCGCGAACGTCTTGCCGAGCGTCGCGCCGGACACGCCACGCAACAGGAAGCGCGGCAGCACAGCTCGCACGCGCGTGCGGCCGTCGTCCGCGGCTGGCGGCGCCTTCGGCGCGGCATCGGTCGCCTTGCGCTCACTCGCACCCACCGAGCAGCCAACGCGACCGAACAGCAGCAGATCGCCCGGTCCGATCACGGTTTCACCATCGACCTGGCGGCCATTGAGCACCGTTGCCGCCGCATCGAGCGGCCGCACGCGCGCGCCGGTGTCGTCGACGACGATCTCGCAATGGCGCGCGCGAATGCCGGCGCCGTCCAGCATGATCGTGCAGGCCGCACCGCTGCCGATTGACGTCGTCCCGTCGTCCAGCTCGACCGGCGCATGTTCACCGCCTGGGAAAACCAGTCTCATCAACGCCCCCTGAAGTGCCGGCCACCCAGCCGGAGTTGTTCAATTGTACCCATGCGGGCGTCGTCGATCAGCGCGGCGCGCCACAAAGCAGGCTTGCCTCCGTGGCACCGCACCGCCACACTCGCCGGATGATCGGAACCTGGATTTTCCTGCTCTCGATAGGCGTGCTGGTGTGGGCATGGATGGACGCGCTGAACGCACGCGAGCATGCAATCCGCCACGGGCAGGCACTGTGCCGCGAGGCCGGCGTGCAGTTGCTCGACCAGACCGTGTCGCTCAAGCGCCTGCGCATCGGCCGCCGCGATGGCCTGCCGACGTTGCTGCGCCGCTACGCATTCGAGGTGAGCCTCGACGGCAGCGACCGCCACCGCGGCCACCTCGACCTCGGCGGCCATCGCCTTGAAGCCTGGAGCCTGCCGCTGGCCGACAATGCGGCCAAACCGGCCCGGCCAAGCCATCTGCGGCTGGTGGAATAACGAGACAGGGATTAGGGATTAGGGATTAGGGGTTAGGGGCGAGGGCGCGACAACCGATCCCTGCCCCAACCGTGCCGGCTGGTACGGCCGCCTTTGCAGCGCGATCGCCGCTTGGTCCGGTCGCCGATTCCGGCGCCCTCGCCCCTCGCCCCTCGGCCCTGATCCCTGCCTCACTTCACCACGCGCAAATGCGAGCGCTTGGGCGCCTCATCCGGCTGCGGTGCGGCCGGCGGCGGCTCGGTCGGGGCGCCGTCGGGCGCGAACATCATGCCCTGGCCGTTTTCCTGCGCGTAGATCGCCAGCACGGCCGCCAGCGGGACCTGCACGGACTGGCTGACGCCGCCGAACCGCGCGAGGAACTGCACGTAGTCGTTGCTGATCTCCAGCTGTGCGACCGCGCGCGCAGCGATGTTGAGCACGACCCGCCCATCCTTGACCGCCGATGGCGGGACACGCACGCCGTCGACGCCGGCGTCGACAACCAGGTACGGCGTCAGGCCGTTGTCGCTGATCCACTCGTACAGCGCCCGCACCAGGTACGGGCGGTTGGATGTCATGGCTACCTCGGTCACATCGTCCTCGCAGCGCTGTCAGGACGGCGGGACCGGACTGGCAGCGGGATGTTCATGTATGCAGCAGTTTCTCGTCGGGGGTGAGGCTGCGCGCAAAGCCCTGGCTGCGGAAGATCCGCTCGCCGTAGTCGATGATCGCCTGCGCGTCGCGCGGCAGGTGCACGCCAAGCGCGTCGAGTCGCCAGATCAACGGCGCCAGCGCGCAGTCGGCCAGGCTGATCTCGGGACTGAGGAAGAAGCGCGAGGCCTTGAACGCGGGCGCGTTCTTGACGAGGTCGTCGCGCAAGGCCTTGCGTGCCGCGTCGGCGCCCTTGCCGCCGGCCTCGATCTCGTCGACCAGGGTCAGCCAGTCGTTCTCGATCCGCACGATCGCCAGCCGCAGGCGCGCGCGAGACAGCGGGTCGACCGGCATCAGCGGCGGATGCGGATAGCGCTCGTCGAGGTACTCGCAGATGACGCCGGTGTCGTACAGGACCAGGTCACGGTCGACCAGAGTCGGCACCGAGTTGTAGGGATTGAGGTCGAGCAGGTCCTCGGGCGGATTGTCCAGATCGACCAGGATATGGTCATAGGTCACGCCCTTCGCCGCCAGGGTCATGCGCACCCGATGGCAGTGCACGCAGTCCGGAGCCGAATACAAGGTCAACACGGTACGCGAACGCTGGTTCAAGGCCATGCTCGAAGTCCCCTCCCGTCCGGAACAATCCCCTTGCGCGGCAATGTACTACGCGGCCCGGTCCGGCGCCTAGGTGGCGCCGGGCAGGAGGGAAAGGCCGAGATTCCGCCAGCCATGGCACCGCCGAGGCCAGCGGGCGACTTGGCGAGGCCTTCGCGGCTCCGGAGCCGCTCCGCGGGCCGTCATTCCGACATCCGCCGGAATGAGGCCCAAGGTTTCAGTGCACGTCCTTCCAGTACTCGCGCTTGAGCAGGTAGGCGATCAGCGTGAAGAAGGCGAGGTAGAGCAGCACCCACACCCCCATCGCCTCGCGCTGGAGCGCCGCCGGCTCGCCGGCGTACTGCAGGAACGCGGTGATGTCGCGCACGGTCTGGTCGAACTGCGCCGGCGTCTGGCGGCCCGGCGTGTGGATCTCGAGCTTCTCGATGACCGGCTCCTGGCCGGCCGCGGCCGGCTTCATCACCGCCGTCTGAATGCCCTGCAGTTCCCACAGCACGTTCGGCATCGACGCGTTCGCGAACACGGTGTTGTTCCAGCCCAGCGGCCGCGACGGGTCGAGGTAGAACGACTTCAGGTAGCTGTAGACCCAGTCCGAACCCTTCGCGCGCGCCTCCAGCGACAGGTCCGGCGGCGCCTTGCCAAACCACGCCGCCGCCTCGTCGGCCGGCATGTGGTTGATCGCCCGCTCGCCGATCTTGCCGCCGGCGAACATCAGGTTCTGCTCGACGTCCTTCGGATCGAGTCCGAGGTCCTCGGCCATCCGCTGGTAACGCAGGTACTGCAGCGAGTGGCAGCCCGAGCAGTAGTTGAAGAACAGCTTGGCGCCGCGCTGCAGCGAGGCGGTATCGTCGAGGCGCACGTTCGCTTCGTGCAGGCCACCGCCGCCCGAAGCGACGGCAACGCCCGTGGCCATCAGGCCGGCGACCAGCACGGCGGCAATCTTCGCGAACATCGGGGTCTTCACGCTCTTGGGGGTCATGGCCTTAGTCATGCATCGTCACCCGGTCCGGCACCGGCTTGGTCTTCTCGAAGCCGAAATGCGTGTACGCCCAGAGGAAGCCGAAGAACCCGAAGTAGACCAGCAGCCAGAAGCGGCCGAACAGGTTCTCGATCGTCGTCACGTCGGCCTCGGCGCCGAACCACTTCGGAATCGTGTCGGCGGTGACGCCGGCACCGACCGCGCCGAGCATGACGAACGAGGCGGCGAACAGGCCGAGCGCGACCTTGTAGCCGAGGCCGCGGTAGCGGATCGACTTGACCTTGCCACGATCCAGCCACGGCACGAAGAACAGCACCAGGATGCCGAGGAACATCACGATCACGCCCGGCAGCTTGGCCGGAATCATGCGCAGCATCGCGTAGAACGGCGTGAAGTACCACACCGGCTTGATGTGCGCAGGCGTAGCCAGGTTGTTGGCCGGGATGAAGTTGTCGTGCTCGAGGAACCAGCCGCCGAACGTCGGTGCGTAGAAGATGATGAACGCGGCGATCATCAGGAACGCGCCGACGCCGAACAGGTCCTTGACCGTGTAGTACGGATGGAACGCGATGCCGTCCAGCGGCGTGCCGTCGGGCTTTTTCTTCGCCTTGATCTCGACGCCGTCGGGGTTGTTCGAACCGACCTCGTGCAACGCCCCCAGGTGCAGCACGACCAGCAGCAGCAGGACCAGCGGCAGCGCGATCACGTGCAGCGCGAAGAAGCGGTTCAGCGTCGCGTCGGCCGGCAGGTAGTCGCCCATGATCCACTCGACCAGCGCGTCGCCGACCACCGGCACCGCGCCGAACAGCGAAATGATCACCTTGGCGCCCCAGAACGACATGTTGCCCCACGGCAGCACGTAGCCCATGAACGCCTCGGCCATCAGCGCGAGGAAGATCAGCATGCCGAGGATCCACACCAACTCGCGCGGCTTCTTGTACGAGCCGTACATCAGGCCGCGGAACATGTGCAGGTAGACGACGATGAAGAACAGCGAGGCGCCGGTCGAATGCATGTAGCGGATCAGCCAACCCCAGCTGACGTCGCGCATGATGTACTCGACCGAGGCGAACGCTTCCGCCGCGCTCGGCTTGTAGTTCATCGTCAGGAAGATGCCGGTCAGGATCTGGTTGACCAGCACGAGCCCCGCGAGCGAACCGAAGTAGTACCAGAGGTTGAAGTTCTTCGGTGCGTAGTAGCCGCTGGTGTGCGAGGACAGGAACGAGAGTACCGGCAGGCGGTCCTCGATCCAGGCCAGCACGCGGTTGTTCGGGTGGATGCGCGTCGTCGTGGTGCCCATTACGCGTTCTCCCCGGGGTTGACGCCGATCAGGATGTGCGTGTCGTCAACGAACTGGTATGGCGGCACGGCCAGGTTGGCCGGCGCCGGTACGCCGTCATACACGCGGCCGGCCATGTCGTAGCGCGACTTGTGGCAGGGGCAGTAGAAGCCGCCCTTCCACTGCGGGTCGAACGGCTCGGGCTTGAGCTCGGGGAAGAAGTCCGGCACGCAGCCCAGGTGCGTGCAGATGCCGGTCACGACCAGCCACTCGGGCTTGATCGAGCGGTACTCGTTCTTCGCGTAGTCCGGCTGCTGGTCGGTGTTGTCGGACTTGGGGTCCTTCAGGTGGGAATCCACCGACGGCAGCGTGTCGAGCTGCGCCTTGGTCCGGTTCACCACGAACACCGGCAGGCCGCGCCACGCGAACGTGACCTTTTGGCCGGCCTCGATCTTGGAAATATCGGCCAACACCGGAGCGCCGGCCGACTTGGCCGCCGCACTCGGCTCCCACGACTTGACGAAGGGAATCGCCGCCAGCACGACACCCGCCCCGCCGACGACCGAGGTCGTCGCGGTCAGGAATCGACGGCGTCCCTTGTCCACCACAGCATCGTTTGCCATCCAGCACTCCGCCGCAAACTTCAAGAGAAAACCACAGGACCATGGGACCGCAACCGCGCCCGGGATCCGCCTCGAATGCCGGTGCACCGCGAAACCGCGCCACAGCGCGCCCGCAAGGGCACGACCCCCAAAATCGTGTTAGTTTAGCGAACGCCCCCGCACCACACAATCAATACCGTCCGCACGCTGCATGCTCCGTGGACGGTCGATGGCGGGCTGCCCGCGCGACCCCGACCATGCCCACCCGCCCCCGCCAGCTCCTCGCCTTCCTCGCCCGCTGCGTCGTGCTCGGCCTTGCCGCCGCGTTCGTGCTGAGCGTGTTCGCCCCGCGCCTGGTCGAGCGCCTGCGCGGCACGTCCGCGCCCGCCATGCGCGTCGATGCGCCGCAGGGCGGGCGCCGTGGCCCGGTCTCGTATGCCGAAGCGGTCGCGCGGGCGGCGCCGGCCGTGGTCAACATCTACGCGAACAAGGTCACGACCGGGCGCAGCCTGTACCCGATCCCCGACCCGCTGACCCAGCGCCTGCTCGGCTACGTCGCCGGCCCGGTCATGAAGCGGCGCGACCAGAGCCTGGGTTCCGGCGTCGTGTTCAGCTCCGACGGCTACGTGCTGACCAACAACCACGTCATCAGCGGCGCCGACGACATCCAGGTGCTACTCGACGATGGCAGCGTGGCGCAGGCACAGGTGATCGGCACCGACGTCGAGACCGACCTCGCCGTGCTGAAGATCAACGCCGCCAACCTGCCGTCGATCGCGCTGCCGGACAAGGCCACCGCCGAAGTCGGCGACGTCGTGCTGGCGATCGGCAACCCGGTCGGCCTCGGCAAGACCGTCACGATGGGCATCGTCAGCGCGACCGGGCGCCAGTTGCGCATGTCGGCCTACGAGGACTTCATCCAGACCGACGCCGCGATCAACGCCGGCAACTCAGGCGGCGCGCTGGTCAACGCGATCGGCGAGCTGATCGGCATCAATACGGCGATCTACCCGCGCACGCCGACCTCGGACGGCCGCGGCAGCTACACCCAGGGCGCCGAAGGCATCGGCTTCGCGATCCCGGTCGCCACCGCCAAGGCCGTGCTCGAGCAGATCATCCAGCACGGCCACGTGATCCGCGGCTGGATCGGCGCCGACTACACCGACATCCCGCCGCCGAACGGCGCGACCTCGCGCCAGCAGGGCGTGCTGGTCCTGCGCACCGTGCCGGAAAGCCCGGCCGCACAGGCCGGCCTGCAACCCGGCGACCTGCTGCTCAAGCTCGACGGCACGCCGATCCTCGACCAGTTCGACCTGCGCAACCGCGAAGCCGCGCTCGCGCCCGGCACCAAGGTCCGCATCGAGGGCCTGCGCGGCAACCAGCCGTTTGCGCTCGACGTGATCCTCGTGCAGAGACCGGCGCCGGGCACGACTGGGGCGTGAGGAGCATGGATTAGGGGCAAGGGATTAGGGGCGACGGCGCAAAAATCGGCGCCGGGCCAAGCCGGCGATGGCGCAACAAGAAGCAGCCGTACCAGCTTTCCCACGTATGCCGGCATACGGTTGTCGCGCCCTCGCACCCAATCCCTAGCCTCTATCCCCCTGCTCTCGAATACCGCTCGCGCAGCGTGGCCACACGCTGCACATACACCTGTGTCTCGTCGTACGGCGGCACGCCGCCGTACTTCTGCACCGCGCCGGGGCCGGCGTTGTAGGCGGCGGTGGCGAGGCGGATGTCGCCATTGAACGCCTTGAGCAATTGCGCGAGGTAGCGCGCGCCGCCGCGGATGTTCTGGCCGACGTCGAACGCGTCGGTGACGCCGAGGTCGCTGGCGGTGCCCGGCATCAGCTGCATCAGGCCCTGCGCGCCCTTGTTCGACAGAGCCATCGGATTGAACGCCGACTCGGCGTGGATCACCGCGCGCAGCAGCGCGCCGTCGAGGCCGAAATCGGCCGCGGCGGCGGCGATCTCGTTCCGGTAGGCGTCGAGGTTCAACGCCGTGCGCGCGAAGTCGATCTTCGAATGCACGTCGCAGGCGACGCAAGTCGCGATGTAGGTGAACAGCACCGCGAACGCGCCGGTGGCCGGCCTGACGTTGGTGTACTCGGTGATGCCGTCCCTGCGCTGCACCTTGTAGACCGCGCCGCGCAGCACGCGCGGTGCCGGCGTGGCCGGCGGCGCAGCGGCGGCGACGAGCGGAGGCGCGGCGGGGGCCGGCTCCGCCGCCGGGCGCGCCGGCGGCCGATACGGCGCGGCGATGAACAGCGGTGTGCCGAGCGTCGGCGCGCTGCTCGCGACGTCGGCCTGCACGGTCGAGAAATCATGCGATGCGGCAGCCGGCGCGCTGCTGGTGGCGCCCGTCACGGCCGCGAAATTCGCGCGCACGATCGACGCCGGCGCGCTCGCCACGGCGGCCACGACGCCGGAAAAGTCGGCCTTGGCCGGCTCCCTGGCGTTTTCCTGGTAGACCCAACCGCGCTTCGGCGCGCTGACCGGCGCACGCACGGGCCTGGACGCAACGGCCGGCTTGGGCGGATCGGGCGACACCGAGATCGCCTTGCAGTTCGCGTAGCCCTTGCTCGTGCTGGTGTAGGCGATGCTGCCGTCGCGGGCATCGCACTTGTACAGCGAGCCGGCACGCGCTAGCGCGGCGCCCGACAGCAGTCCGGCACCGAGCATGACGGCGACAGCGAATTGGCGTGATGAAGGCATGGACGCTATGGAACCCCTCCCGGACGCAAAGTTTCCGCCGGATCGGGCGCGAATGCCAAGCGCCCGGGGCGAGGAGCAGGGACTAGGGGCTAGGGACTAGGGCGCGACAACCGCGCTCGTTCTCGAACGGACAGATGGTGCGACTGCATCTTGCAGCACCACCGCGATCCGGGTTCTGCCGTCGGTTTCGGCGCCCTCGCCCCTACCCCCTCGCCCCTCGCTGTTACAATGCGCGGTCCACACCGCCCCGCCCGCCCCGTGCCATGACCGGCAAGCTCTACATCAAGACCCACGGTTGCCAGATGAACGAGTACGACTCGGCCAAGATGGCCGACGTGCTGAAGGCGTCGCATGGCCTGGAACTGACCCAGGACGAATCCGAGGCCGACGTCATCCTGGTCAACACCTGCTCGATCCGCGAGAAGGCGCAGGAGAAGGTGTTCAGCCAGCTCGGCCGCTGGAAGGAGCACAAGCAGGGCGGCAAGCCGGTGCTGATCGGCGTCGGCGGTTGCGTCGCGAGCCAGGAGGGCGAGGCGATCGTCAAGCGCGCGCCGTTCGTCGACCTCGTGTTCGGCCCGCAGACGCTGCACCGCCTGCCGCAGCTGATCGAGGCGCGCCGCGAGAGCGGCAAGCCGCAGGTCGACATCTCGTTCCCGGAGATCGAGAAGTTCGACAAGCTGCCCGAGCCGCGCGCGGAGGGCCCGAGCGCGTTCGTCTCGATCATGGAAGGCTGCTCGAAGTACTGCTCGTTCTGCGTCGTGCCGTACACGCGCGGCGAGGAGATCAGCCGGCCGTTCGACGACGTCGTCGCCGAGATCGCCCTGCTCGCCGAACAGGGCGTGCGCGAGGTCAACCTGCTCGGCCAGAACGTCAACGCCTACCGCGGGCCGATGCATGACGGCGGCATCGCGGACCTCGGCCTGCTGATCCACGCGATCGCCGAGATCGACGGCATCGGCCGCATCCGCTTCACCACCTCGCACCCGCTCGAGTTCTCCGACTCGCTGGTCGAGGCCTACGCGAACGTGGGCAAGCTGGCGAACTTCCTGCACCTGCCGGTGCAGTCCGGCTCCGACCGCATCCTCGCCGCGATGAAGCGCGGCTACACCGCGCTCGAGTTCAAGCAGAAGATCCGCAAGCTCCGCGCCGTGCGCCCGGACATCTGCATCTCGTCGGACTTCATCGTCGGCTTCCCCGGCGAGACCGACGCCGATTTCGAGAAGACCATGAAGCTGATCGAGGACGTCGGCTTCGACCAGAGCTTCTCGTTCATCTACTCCAAGCGCCCCGGCACGCCGGCATCGAACCTCGAGGACGACACGCCCGACGCGGTCAAGCACCAGCGCCTCGAGCGCCTGCAGGCCGCGATCAACGTGAACGCGGCGAAGATCAGCGCGGCGATGGTCGGCACGACCCAGCGCATCCTCGTCGAAGGCCCCAGCCGCAAGAACCCGAACGAACTGACCGGCAAGACCGAGAACATGCGCTCGGTCAATTTCCCCGCGCCGCCGCGCCTGGTCGGCCAGTTCGTCGACGTCGTCATCACCGAGGCGCTGACCAATTCGCTGCGCGGGCGCGTCGCGGCCGTCGACTGCGCCGCGTAACGACGCGCTGGCCGCCCGGCGGACAACACGCCGACGCGGATCGGTTTTCGCGGAGAGGGATGCGCATCACACCATCCCCACCCAACCCCTCGCGCATCCCTGCGCTCGCAAACCCGGTCCGCACATCCCTGTGCGGCCGTTCGCCGGCGATCGCTGCCCGACGGCAGCGATCGAAAGCCCGGCTCACCCCCTTGAAGGGGAGGGCTGGAAGCGCCAGGCAGCGTGCGCTTTTCTCCCTCTCGCCGCCGGCGTGAGGACCGGAATGGATCAGTGCAACACGAGCGGCGCCTGCGCACCGTCCAGCACGAGCGCGCGCGGCCGCGCTTCGGCGCTGGCGCCGGGTGCGACCGGCGTGGCCACGCTGCCGAGCACGAGCACGGCGCCGGCCTGCGTCGCGCTCCACACGCTGGCACGCTCGCGGCCGTCGAGCGCGCGTTCGAGCAGGCGCACGAGATCGATGCCGGCGACATGGCGGCCCTCCACGCGCACCTCGCGCAGGCCCTCGCGCACGCGCAGCAGTGGCGTCGTCGTCGCCGGCAACGACGCCGGCACCTCGATCGCGCGCAGCGCATCGCCTTCGAGGATTGCCTTCGCCTGCGCTCCTTCGACCACGCGCTGCGTGCCGTCGCCGTACGGCACGTCGAAGCCGTCACGGAACACCACCAGCGTGTTGGAGTCGACGACCGGCGCGGCGCCGGTCGCGCTGACGCCGAACTCCACGCTCGCCTCGTCCGCGTCGTGGCGCACCGGCACGCTGACCAGCCAGGTCAGGCTGCGATCCGCCGGCAACGTGGCGGTGAAGCGCAGCGGATCGGCGGCATCCTGCACGCAAGTCGCACCGACCCCGGCACCGAAACAGGCCAGCCGCGCATAGTCGCCGTCGAAACCGCTCGACAGCGTAAACACGACCGGCACTGCGCTTGCCGGGCCGCCGGCATTGGTCAGGGTCACGACGTAGTCGACGATCTGGCCGTAGCGCGCGTGGTCACGGCCATCGGCGATCGCTAGCACGAGCTGCGGTTTCGTCACGATCACATCCACACGTCCCGGCTGCGACGTGCCGTTCACCGTCGTCGCCGTGAACGTGAAGCCGTCCGTGCCCGAATAGCCAGGCGCCGGCGTGTAGGTCAGTGTGCCGGTGCTCGCATCAAAGCTGCTGACCGTGCCATGTGTCGGCGGCGTCGCGATCGCGTAGGTGAACGCGAACGGACCGCCCGGGTTCGGATCGTGGCCGGCCAGCGTGATCGCCGTGGCCGTGTTGAACGGCACGCTCACGCCTTGTGGCGTCACCTCGATCGGCAGACCGGCCGCGATCGTCAGGCTCACGGTCGCCGGCGCCGAAGTGCCGTTCGCGCTCGTCACCGTGAAGGCGAAGCTGTCGGCGCCGGAGTAGCCGAGCACTGGCGTGTAGGTCAGTGTGCCGGTGCTCGCATCCAAGCCGCTGACCGTGCCGTGCACCGGCGACGTCGCGATCGCATAGGTCAGCGCAAACGGGCCGCCCGGGTTCGGATCGTGGCCGGCCAGCACGATCGGCTGCGCCGTGTTGAACGGCACGCTCACGCTTTGCGGCGTCGCTTCGACCGCCTGGCTCGCCGCGATCGTCAGGCTCACGGTCGCCGGCGCCGAGGTGCCGTTCGCGCTCGTCACCGTGAACGTGAAGCTGTCGGCGCCGGAGTAGCCGAGCACCGGCGTGTAGGTCAGCGTGCCGGTGCGCGGATCGAACCCGCTGACCGTGCCGTGGCCCGGCGACATCGCGATCGCGTAGGTGAGCGCAAACGGACCGCCCGGGTTCGGATCGTTGCCGGCCAGCGCGATCGGCTGCGCCGTATTGAACGGCACGCTCACGCTTTGCGGCAGCGCGACCGGCAGCGCGTTCTGCGCGAACGTCACGCGCACCGCGCAGCTGGCCTGGATGTCCGTCGCACGCCAGCTACCGTCGCCCTCGTCGACCGGCGTGCAGGTGTCGCCATTCACCGCGGCCACGTACCAGCCGGCCGCCGGCGTCACCGTGAACCGCGCATCCGCGCCGGGCTCGACGTCCTGCTGCGCCGGCGTCACGCTGCCCTGTCCGGCGTACACGGTGGCGGTGACGACGGGACTCGCCAGATGCGCCATGCGCACCGCTTCGATCAGCGACGCGGAGCCGTTGATGTAGCCGCTCGCCGCCACGCCACGCGCGCGCAGCCAGAAGGCCTGGTTGCGCGGCAGGCTGACGCCGTCGAGCAACCAGCCATCGGCGATGCGCGTCGCCCGGCCGAGCGCGCTCCAGGTGCCGTCGCCGGCGGAACGCTCGAACCAGACGTCGTGCAACTGCGGCCCGCCGCCGCTGCGCAGCCATCGCACGCTGGCGCGATCGACGGCCACGCTCTGCAGCGCGGCTTCGGGCGAGGCCAGTCGCGCGAGGTTGGCGCGCGCCCGTCCGCCGACCTGCGTGAAGGCGCCACCGGCCAGCACCTTGCCGTCCGGCTGCACGGTCAGGCCGTAGACAGCGCCGTTGGCACCCGCATCGAAACCGGCGTCGAGCGTGCCGTCCGCCTTCAGCCGCGCGATGCGCAGGCGCGCCTGCCCGGCCACCTGCGTGAACATCCCGCCGATCATCAGCTTGCCGTCCACTTGCAGGGCCAGGCCGTGGATCGCGTCGTCGGCCCCGCCGCCATCGAAGTCGGCGTCGACCGTACCGTCCGCGTTGAGCCGCGCGATGCGGCTGCGCGCCTGGCCGCCGATCCGCGTGAATTCGCCAGCGACCACGATCTTGCCGTCCGGCTGCACGGCCACCGCATAGACCCAGTCGTTGGCGCCGGGATTGAAGCCGGCATCGAGCGTGCCATCCGCGTCGAGCCGCGCGATGTACGGGCGCACCTGCCCGCCGACCCGCGTGAACTGCCCTACCAGGAGCACCTTGCCGTCCGGCTGCACGGCCAGGCTGGCAACCCCATAGTCGACCAGGGGCCTGAAGCCGGCGTCGAGCGTGCCGTCCGCGTTCAGCCGCGCGATGCGGTTGCGCGCCTGCCCGGCGACCCGCGTGAAGCGTCCGCCGATCAGCACCTTGCCGTCCGGCTGCACGACCAGGGTCTCGACCCGGTCATCGACGCCCGGATCGAAACCATCGAGCGTTCCATCCGCGTGCAGTCGCGCCAGGCGACCGCGCGGCTGGCCGGCGATCTGCGTGAACGTCCCGCCGGCCAGCACCTTGCCGTCCGGCTGCACGGCCAGGCTCAGGATGGCGGCGTTGGCGCCAGGATCGAAGCCGGCATCGGGCGTGCCGTCCGCGTTGAGTCGCGCCAAGCGCTGGCGCGCCTGCCCGCCGATCTGCGTGAAGTCGCCGCCGAGCAGCACCTTGCCATCCGGCTGCACGGCCATGCCGAACACGCTGGCATTGGCACCGGGATCGAAGTCGGCATCGAGCGTGCCGCCCACCTCGACCCGCGCGAGGTGGTGGCGCGCCCTGCCGCCGAGCTGCCGGAACAAGCCGCCGGCCAACACCTTGCCGTCCGGCTGCACGGCCACACCGAACACGCTCGCGTCGGCACCGGGATCGAAACCGGCATCGAGCGTGCCATCGGCATCCAGTCGCGCGAGGCGGCTGCGCGGCTGCCCGCCGAGTTGCGTGAACGTACCGCCGACCAGCACCTTGCCGTCCGCCTGCACGGCCAGGCCGTAGACCTTGTTGCCGGCGCCGGGGTCGAAGCCGGCATCGAGCGTGCCGTCGGCATTCAGCCGCGCGATGCGGTTGCGCGCCTGCCCGCCGAGCTGAGTGAAGTCGCCGCCGACCAGCACCTTGCCATCCACCTGCACGGCCAGGCTGCGGACCTGGTCATCGGCGTCGGCACTGAAGCCGGCATCGAGCGTGCCGTCCGGGTTGAGCCGCGCGAGGCGCTGGCGCGCCTGCCCGCCGATCTGCGTGAACATGCCGCCGACGAGCAGCTTGCCGCCCGGCAGCACGGCGAAGCGCGTGACCGCGCCGTTGGCGCCGGGATCGAAGTCGGCATCGAGCGTGCCGTCGGCATTCAGCCGCGCGATGCGGTTGCGCGGCTGCCCGCCGACCTGGGTGAAGTCACCGCCGATCAGCACCTTGCCATCCGCCTGCACGGCCACGCCGAGGACCCAGCCGTTGGCGACGGGATCGAAGCCGGCATCGAGCGTGCCGTCGGCATGCAGCCGCGCGATGTGCCGGCGTGCCTGCCCGCCGACCTGCGTGAACAACCCGCCGAGCAGCACCTTGCCATCCGCCTGCACCGCCAAGGCATCGACCGAGTCGTTCGCTGCCGGATCGAAGCTGCCGTCGAGCGAACCGTCGGCCTGCAGCCGCGCGATGCGCTGGCGCACCTGCCCGCCGATCCGCGTGAACACGCCACCGACCAGCACCTTGCCGTCGGCCTGCACGGCCAGCGTCGTCACGGCGTCGTCGGCGACCGGGTCGAAGCCATCGGCGGCCGATTGCGCGAACACCGGCGCGGCGCACAGCGCCAGCAGCAGCCAGGCGAGGGCCAGCCATCGCGTCGCCGCCCCGCGCCGGTGGCAGGCGGCGGCGCCCGCATGCGCCGCGGTCGTGGGCAGGTGGTGGCCGGATGGGAGGCGTTGGTGGTCGTCGTAGTGATGCATGAAAATCCCCCGGACGGCGCCGCCCGAGGCCGCGCCGTCGTCGATGAACATTCCAAGGTTCGCCGCGCCGATGGCGGCGTGCCGGGCTGGCCCGGCGAGTTGGCCCGGCCGCCGTGCGGACGGGGCCGGTCGGCCGTTGTCGCGATGCCGGCGCGATGCCGTTCGACCACGGCCGTGCCATGGACCGGGCCGGTGCCCGCACGCCGCGCAGAGTATGGCGACGCCGGCAGCGCAGCAGTTGACTGTCCGTCGCGCCTCGTTGACCCTGCGTACCGCGCTGGCCGCCCGGCCCCGAACGTCGCCGTGGGTGCCGCCTGCGCGCCACCGCGCCACCACGCTTCGACGCCCCGACACCGACACCGACACCGACGCACGCCGCATGACGCCACCGACGCCTACGCGCGCCGCTTCGCCCGAGCCGCGCGACCCGCTGCCGTTCCTGCATTTCTCGACCCTGGGGCTGTCCACGCGCGATGCCTATGCGGCCTGGCGCGAATCGATTTCCGTGATCTTTGCCGCCGAGCGCGACGGCCGGGACGAAGCGACCTTCCATGCCGACCTCAGCGCCCATCACCTGGGCGACCTGCTGTTCAGCCGCACCGCGCTGAGCGCGCAGCGCTTCGTGCGCACGCCGGCGATGATCCGGCGCGATGGCCTCGACCATTTCCTGATCCAGGTCTACCGCAGCGGCGGCTACACCGGCATGGCCGGCGAGCGCGCGATCCGGCTCGCGGCGGGCCAGGTCAGCGTACTGGACCTGGCCAAGCCGATGACGACGGACGCGTGCGAATCGGAAACGCTGTCGCTGCTGGTGCCGCGCCCGCTGCTCGATGCGCTGCTGCCGACCGACGCCCTGCACGGCGCGGCGTTCGGCGGCGAGCTCGCCGGCGTATTCATCGACTACGCGCAGGCGCTGCACCGGCGCCTGCCCGCGCTGTCGCGCGCCGATGCGCCGTTCGTGGTGCGGCCGCTGCTCGAGCTGTTCGCCGGCATGGCCGCCGCGCGCCTGCCGCTGACGCCGTCGCGCAGCGAGCAGCAGGAGTTCGCGCTGGCGCGCGCGAAACGCCACATCGAACGGCAGCTCGCCTCGCCGACGCTGTCGCCGGCGGCCATCGGCGCGGCCGCCGGCATCTCGCGCGGCACGCTGTACCGCCTGTTCGAGCCGCTCGGCGGCGTCGCGCATTACGTGCTGGCGCGCCGCCTGGCGCGCTGCCGCGAGGCCTTGCTCGATCCGGCCGAGCGCCGCCGCATCGCCGACATCGCCTACGCGCACGGCTTCGTCAGCGAGGCGCATTTCAGCCGCGCGTTCCGCCGCCGCTACGGCCAGTCGCCGAGCGAGGCGCGTACCGAAGGCCGCCATGCGGCGATCGCCGCCGACCGCGCCGACGACGCCGGCATCGACGGCTGGATCCGCGGCTTCCAGCGGCTGCCGCCCGCGCAGCGCGCACGGCGGCGCTAGCGGCCGCCCGCACCGGCCGGCCCGTTCGCCTCGCCACCGGGGCCGATCAACCCGCGGCACGGCACGTGGCCACCGTCGACGGCGCGGTGTGGAACCGCGCCTGCCACGGCGGCAGGCGCGGCCCCGGCACGGGGAGGATCAGGACGCGCAGTCGTCGAGCATGCGCTCGGTGATGACCCACTCCTTGCTCTCGTTGAAGCTCACGCTCTCCACGACGCACTCGGTGTCGTCCTCGGCGATCAGCTTGACGTCGTAGCGGCCGCGCTCGATGCCGGTCAGCGTGAAGGTTTCGCCGGGATCGACGGTGTCGCCGCGGCGATCGCCGAACTGGTCCGGGCCCCACTCGTCGGCCTTGACCGGCGACAGGTACAGGTGATGGATCGAGGTCCTGGACTTGTTGACGACGTCCAGCTCATGGGCCCGGGCGGTGCCGATGGAGGCCAGCAGGACCACGCCGGCGAGGATCAGGTGGCGCATGGAAATCTCCGGTCGGTGGTGTCGGGAAAAGAAGTCGGCCGCGACGACGGCGGCGACGAACGAAACCGGCCGCGTCCGCTTCCCGCGCGAACGCGGCCGGGTTCAGGGCAATGCGAGCGGCAATCCAGCGCCGCTCGGCACGATCGGGTGCACGCGCGCTTCGGCACTTACGCCATGCCGCGCCTCCTGCGCGGCCACGCCGCTTTCTTTCATGAAGGGGGCGGAGGAAAAATCCTCCGCCTCCGTCGATCGCGCTTGCCTACGCCGGCCGGGTCGGCTCAGCGGCGCGGCATCGCCAGCACGGCCGCCGCAACCAGCAGCATCGCCAGCAGCGCGCGCATGGCCTCGCCGAGGGTCGGCACCGGCGCCGCGTCCGCGACCGCCGCCGGCAAATTGGACAGGCTGAAGCGCACCGGCATCTCGACGCCGTCGGCGCGTGCCGTCACCACATGACGGCCGCTCACGCCGTTCGCACTGGCGGTCACGGCGGCGATGCCGTCACGGTCCGTCGTCGCCGTGGTGGACGACAGGACGGCGCCCGCTCCGCCGGAGGCGACGCTGAACGTCACCACGGTTCCCGGCACCGGCACGCCGTCGACATCGGTCGCGCGCACCGCGAGCGGCTGCGCGAACGGCTGGCCGACCTGGGTGCTCTGCTCGCTGCCGCCCACCAGCACCAGCAGCACGGCGCGATTGCGCTCGAAGCTGGCCGCCACCTCGCAGTCAGCCGTGACCGGCGCGGTCGTGTACGTCGTGCCGGCCAGCGCGCCGCCGCAGTTGCCGTCGACGCGGGCGTGGTAGCCGGCATCCGGCGTCAGCGTGAACGACGCGGTGTCGCCGTGCGCGACCGTCTGCGCCGACGCCGGCGAGATCGTGCCGTTGGCACCCGCGCTCGGCGTCACCGTGTAGGTGTTGCGCGCGAAGCTGGCCGTCACGGTGCAGGCCGCGGTGATCGGGGCCGTGGTGTAGGTGTTGCCGACCAGGCTGCCGCCACAGGTGCCACCAACACTGGCGCTGTAACCCACATCCGGCGTCAGCGTGAATGTCGCCGTGTCGCCATGCGCGACCGTCTGCGCCGTCGCTGGCGAGATCACGCCGTTGGCGCCGGCGCTCGGCGTGACCGTGTAGGTGTTCAGCGTGAACGTGGCGGCGACCGTGCAGTCGGCCGTAACCGCATGGGTCGTGTAGGTCGTGCCGACCAGCGTGCCGCCGCAGGTACCGCCGACGCTGGCGCTGTAGCCATTCGCCGGTGTCACGGTGAAGCTGGTGGTCGAGCCATGCGATACGGTCTGAGGCGAGTTCGGCGAGATCGTGCCGTTCGCGCCCGCGCTTGGCGTGACGGTGTAGGTGTTGCGTGCGAACGTCGCCGTCACCGTGCACGCCGCCGTGATCGGGTTCGTCGTGTACGTGTTGCCGACCAGGCTGCCGCCGCAAGTGCCGCCAACGGCCGCCGTGTAGCCGGCATCCGGCGTCACGGTGAACGTCGCGGTGTCGCCGTGCGCGACGGTCTGCGGAGTGATCGGCGAGATCGTGCCGTTCGCGCCCGCGCTCGGCGTGACGGTGTAGGTGTTGCGCGCGAACGTCGCCGTCACGGTGCAGGCCGCGGTGACCGGGTTCGTCGTGTACGTGTTGCCCACCAGGCTGCCGCCGCAGGTACCGCCGACGCTGGCGCTGTAGCCGGTGTCAGGCGTCAGCGTGAACGTCGCTACATCACCANCTGCCGCCGCAGGTACCGCCGACGCTGGCGCTGTAGCCGGTGTCAGGCGTCAGCGTGAACGTCGCTACATCACCATGCGCGACGGTCTGCGCCGTCGCCGGCGAGATCGTGCCGTTCGCGCCCGCGCTCGGCGTGACGGTGTAGGTGTTGCGCGCGAACGTCGCCGTCACGGTGCAGGCCGCGGTGACCGGGTTCGTCGTGTACGTGTTGCCCACCAGGCTGCCGCCGCAGGTACCGCCGACGCTGGCGCTGTAGCCGGTGTCAGGCGTCAGCGTGAACGTCGCGGTGTCGCCGTGCGCGACGGTCTGCGCCGCCGCCGGCGAGATCGTGCCGTTCGGCCCGGCGCTCGGCGTGACGGTGTAGGTGTTGCGCGCGAAGCTGGCCGTCACGGTGCACACCGCCGTGATCGGGTTCGTCGTGTAGGTGTTGCCGCTCAGCGAGCCGCCGCAGGTGCCACCGACGCTGGCGCTGTAGCCGGTGTCAGGGGTCAGCGTGAACGTCGCCACGTCACCATGCGCGATGGTCTGCGCCGTCGCCGGCGAGATCGTGCCGTTCGGCCCGGCACTCGGGGTGACGGTGTAGGTGTTGCGCGCGAAGCTGGCCGTCACGGTGCACGCCGCCGTAATCGGATTCGTCGTGTACGTGTTGCCGACCAGGTTGCCGCCGCAGGTACCGCCGACGCTGGCGCTGTAGCCGGTGTCAGGCGTCAGCGTGAACGTCGCGGTGTCGCCGTGCGCGACGGTCTGCGCCGCCGCCGGCGAGATCGTGCCGTTCGGCCCGGCGCTCGGCGTGACGGTGTAGGTGTTGCGCGCGAACGTCGCCGTCACGGTGCAGGCCGCGGTGACCGGGTTCGTCGTGTACGTGTTGCCCACCAGGCTGCCGCCGCAGGTACCGCCGACGCTGGCGCTGTAGCCGGTGTCAGGCGTCAGCGTGAACGTCGCTACATCACCATGCGCGATGGTCTGCGCCGTCGCCGGCGAGATCGTGCCGTTCGGCCCGGCACTCGGCGTGACGGTGTAGGTGGTGCGCGCGAACGTCGCTTCCACCGTGCAATCGGCCACGATGGCGTCGGTCATGTAGAGTGTTCCGCTCAACACACCGCCGCACGTGCCGCCAACCGTCGCGGTATAGCCGCTATTCGGCACCACCGTGAACGTCGCCCTGGCGCCGTAGGCGAGCGATTGCGGCGTGCTCGGCGAAATCGAACCGTTCGCGCCTGCGCTCGGCGTCACCGTGTAGGTCGCCGCCGTGAAATGGGCGACGACGGTGCAGTCGGCGTTGACGGGATGGGTCGTGTACGTGTTGTCGATGCGCGTGCCGTTGCAGGTGCCGTCGACGCTGTCCAGCACATTGCCCGGATCTGGCGTGAACATGAGGCCCAACTGCGCCCCCGCCGCCACCTGCACAGGGACGGCCGGCGAGACGCTGCCCGCGCCGCTGCCTACACTCGGCGTGACGGTGTAGAGCGTTTGGTAGCCCAGTTCCCAGACTTCATCGGCGCCTGCCGACCCGCTGTAGTCGCCGACCAGCACCAGGCGCTGGCGTGCGCTGTCGTAGGTCATCGCATGCGTCTGCCGCGCGCGCGGACTGTTGTTCAGGTCTTGCGCGACCTTCGTCCAGGACGTGCCGTCCCATTCCCAGACAAGCTCGTCGCCGCCGACGCCCGCGCCGCCGTACAGCACGACCTTCTGCCGCGTGGCATCGTAGGCCATGGCGTGCGCGTAGCGCGGGGAGGGCTTCAGGCCGTTGGCGGACGTCTTCTGCGTCCACGCATTGCCGTCGTATTCCCAGGTGTCGTCGTAGCGCACGCCGTAGCTGTAGGAAGCACCGCCGAACAGCACGACGACGCCACGCGCGGCGTCGTAGGCCATCGCGTGCTGCCAGCGCGCCGGCGTGTAGCCCGCGCCTTGCGCGAGCTTCTGCGTCCAGGTCGTGCCGTCGTATTCCCATGTGTCGGAGCATTCCGACAGCGGCGAGAACTCACAGTACAGGCCGCCGGTCACCACCACGCGCTGGCGGTTGGCGGCATAGGCCAGGGCATGGCCATTGCGGAACATCGGCGAGGCTCCGGTCGGAATCGCCGTCCAGTCGTGGAGGACACCATCCCACTCGAAGGTATCGTTCGTGCGCTGGCTCCCGCTGGTGATTCCACCGAACAGCACGATGCGATCGCGACCGGCGTCGTAGGCGATCGGCGCCGTGCGTGGGCCGACGGAGGGCAGCGCGTACGACGTCCATGCGCTGCCATTCCAGCTTCGCAGGCCGCCCGTCGCGGGATCGAACAGCACGGCGCGTTGGCGCTGGCTGTCGTACGTCATCGAGGATTGCTGCGCATAGGTCGGCGGCGATGCCGGCGTGACGTTCTGCCAGACCGGCACGCTGGCGGCATGAACGGCGAACGACGCGAGCAGCGCGGCCGCGGCAAGGACGCCGCGCAGGCGTCTGGAGAGAGAATGTCGCATGGCGGGTTTCTCGTGGATGCCTGTCGTGGAACAGCACGGCGCAGCCGTGCCGCTGCAGGCGAAAACCACGGATCGCGCGACGCGCGCGCCCATCGCCGCGCCAAAGGCGCGGCCTTGATCCATCCCGGGTTCCCCTGCGACGGCGGCGCACGCGAAGCACGCTGCGCCGATGCGGCTGCGGCGCGTATTATGGTTGGCGCGCTGGCGGACCCGATTGACCGGCCGTCTCAGGTCGTTGACCAGCCGTCTCAGGGGAAACGGAAGAGGATCCAGACCATGAACCGCGCATCACGTCGCGCTCATGCCAGGCATGCGTGCGCGCGTGCCCGCGATGGCATCGCGGCGCATCCTTGGCCGCTGGCCGTCGAGGAATCGCCCGCATGACGGATCCGAAGCCCGTCCGGACGCACGGCACCCTGCCCCACACGCGTTTCTCCACGGCCGGCCTGCCTTCGGCGGATGCGTTCGACATCTGGCACGACGCGATCTCGGTAGTGTTCGACGCCTCGCGCGAGGCTGCCGCCGACGACGCGTTCCAAGCGGAAGTGGATGCGTTCGACCTCGGCGAGCTGCTGTTCAGCCGCTTCGCCTTCGGCGCGCAGCGCTTCGCGCGCACGCCGCACATGGCCCGGCGCGACGGCATGGACCATTTCGTGATCCACCTCTACCGCAGCGGCGGCTATCGCGGCGAAGCCGGCGCCCGCTCGCTCGAACTGGCTGCCGGCGAAATCAGCCTGCTGGATCTGGCCAAGCCGCTCGTCACGCAGGCACATACCTCGGACACGCTGGCGCTGCTGATCCCGCGCCACCTGCTCGAACCGCTGCTGCCGACCGACGACCTGCATGGCCACGTGCTGCGCGGCACGGCGGCGGCGCTTTATTGCGACCACCTGCTCGCGCTGCAGCGCCGCCTGCCGACGCTGCCGGCCTGCGACGCGCCGATCGCCGTGCGCGCGATGGTCGAACTGCTCGCCGGGCTGGTCCGGCCCGACCTGCACGGCGACGCGACGCATACCGCGCAACAGGAACTCGCGCTCGACCGCGCGCGGCGCTACATCGAAGCCCACCTGCACCGCTCGCGGCTCGCGCCGGAGGACATCCGCGCCGCCGCGGCGGTATCGCGCGCCAGCCTGTACCGCCTGTTCGAGTCGGCCGGCGGCGTGGCGCACTACGTGCTGACGCGCCGGCTGGAGCGCTGCCGTCAGGCGCTGGAAAACCCGCGCGATCGCCGCCTGATCTCGGAAATCGCGTATGCGCACGGTTTCGCCAGCGAAGCGCACTTCTGCCGCGCGTTCCGCCAGCGCTACGGACTGACGCCGGGCGACCTGCGCGCGCGCGAGTGCGCCGCCGCCACGCAACCGGGGGGATCGCCGCCCAGTGCGAGCAACGATACCTTCGACGACTGGATCCGGCGTTTCCAGCGCAGCGCGGCCTGACGCTGGCTTCGCCGCGGCGCGAGCGCTACGCTCGCGCGCCTATGAACGAACTCACCACCACCGATTTCAGTCTGGAGTCCGACGACGGCGAACGCCTGGCCAACCTGTGCGGCCCGTTCGACGAGCACCTGCGCCAGATCGAGCTGCGCCTGGGCGTGGAGATCGCCAACCGCGGGGACATCTTCCGCGTCACCGGCGCCGAGCCGTCGGTCAAGGCCGCCGAGCGCGTGCTGCGCGAGCTGTACGCGGCGACCGGGACCGAGACGCTGACCGGCGCGCAGGTCAACCTGCACCTGTCCGAGGCCGGCGCCGATACGCTCGAGGCGCGCGCCACCGAGGGCGCGCAGGACGTCGCGGTCAAGACCAAGCGCGGCACGATCCGCGGCCGCGGCGCGAACCAGCAGCGCTACCTGCACGCGATCGCCACGCACGACATCAACTTCGGCGTCGGCCCGGCCGGCACCGGCAAGACCTACCTCGCCGTCGCGATGGCGGTCGATGCACTCAACGACAGCCGCGTGCAGCGCCTGATCCTGGTGCGTCCGGCGGTCGAGGCCGGCGAGAAGCTCGGCTTCCTGCCCGGCGACCTGACGCAGAAGGTCGACCCGTACCTGCGCCCGCTGTACGACGCGCTGTACGAGATGCTCGGCATCGAGAAGGTCATGAAGCTGATCGAGCGCAACGTGATCGAGATCGCGCCGCTCGCCTACATGCGCGGACGCACGCTCAACGACGCGTTCGTGATCCTCGACGAGGCGCAGAACACCACGATCGAGCAGATGAAGATGTTCCTGACCCGCATCGGCTTCGGCTCGATCGCGGTGGTCACCGGCGACATGACGCAGACCGACCTGCCGCGCCACATCCGCTCCGGCCTGCGCGACGCGATCGAGGTGTTGCGCGAGGTCGAGGGCGTCAGCTTCACGTTCTTCACCGCCAGGGACGTCGTGCGCCATCCGCTGGTGCAGCGCATCGTGCGCGCATACGAGCAGCGCGAGGCCGCCGTCGAGGCCCCGGCGGTACCCGAAGCGGCCGGCCGCCATGAAAGCTGAGCCGACTCCGCGCCGCCGTACGCGCGCCGACGACGACGGCAAGCTGTGCCTGTGGCTGAAGAACGAGGCCGGCCGCCGCGGCGTGCCAGTGCGGCGCTCGTTCGAGCGCTGGATCGGCGCGATCCCGGAGATCGCCGCGCGCGCGGACTGGACCGAAGTCAACATCCTGATCGTCGGCCGTGCCGCCGGCCGCCGCTACAACCGCGAGTTCCGCGGCCGCGACTACGCCACCAACGTGCTGAGCTTCCCGTACGACCCGCTGCCCGGCGAGCACAGCGGCCTGCTCGGCGACATCGTGATCTGCGCGCCAGTGGTCGCGCGCGAGGCGCGCGAGCAGCGCAAGGACCCACGCGCGCACTACGCGCACCTGACCGTGCACGGCGTGCTGCACCTGCTCGGCTACGACCATGAGACCGAGGACGACGCCGAGCGCATGGAGGCGCTGGAGCGGCAGGTGCTCGCCACGCTCGGCATCGCCGACCCGTACGCCGCGCACGACTGAAAGGCGACGCGTCCGCTCGCAGGGATACACGTGCAAGACGCGCGGATGTGGGCTGGTTTCCACGTGCCGCGCACGAACGGCGATGTCCGGTTTGCGCCGGCCACGCTTTCTGCCTACGCTGCCCGCTTCTGGGGCATCGTCGGCGCCGTTCAGCGGCAACGCCGGCAGATTGGGGCATGAACGCAGGCGGTGAAGACACCGCGGCGCTGTTGCGCCGCTGTTCGCACGGAGACGAGGGCGCCTACGGCGAGTTGTTCGAGCTGGTCTATGCCGACCTGCATCGCCGCGCGCGACGCTGGACCAGCGGCGCCGGCGCGACGCTCTCGACCACGGCGCTCGTGCACGAAACCTTCCTCAGCCTCGCCGGCGCGCGCCTCGCGCTGAACGACAAGGCGCATTTCTTCCGCCTCGCCGCGCGCGCGATGCGCCGCGTGCTGATCGACGCCAGCCGCCGCCGCGACGCGCGCAAGCGCGGGGACGGGCAGCGGGGCCTCACGCTCGAAACCTCGCTCGTCGCTCCCGGCCGCGACCTCGACCTCGTCGCGCTCGACCAGGCGCTCGAACGCCTCGCCGCCAGCGAGCCGCGCCTGGCGCAAGTCGTGGAACTGCATTTCTACGCCGGCCTGGAATTCGCCGAGATCGCGCAGCTCATGGAATTGTCCGAGCGCACCATCGCCCGCGACTGGCGTGCCGCGCGCGCGCTGCTGCACCTGTCGCTCGCCGAAGCACCGGAGCATCACGATGGCTGAGGCCGATCCACGCCATGCACGCATCCTGCGCGCCGCACTCGACCTGCCCACCGTCGAGCGCGACGACTACGTGATGCGCGAATGCGGCGACGACGCCGCGCTGCTTGCGCGCCTGCGCACGCTGCTCGCGCTCGACGCCGAAACCGCATTGCCGCTCGACCGGCCCGCCGAGGCGCACGCCGCGCAGATGATGGCCGACGAACACGATGCCGGCGCGCGCATCGGCCCGTATCGCCTCGTGCGCGAACTCGGCCGCGGCGGCATGGGCGCGGTGTGGCTGGCCGAGCGCGACGACGGCCAGTTCCAGCAGCAGGTCGCGCTCAAGCTGATCCGACTCGGCATGGACAGCGAGCACGTGCAGCGCCAGTTCCGCCGCGAGCGCGCGCTGCTGGCGCGGCTGCAACATCCCAACATCGCCCAGCTCATCGACGGCGGCCTGGACGAGCGCGGCCGGCCCTGGTTCGCGATGGAACGCATCGAGGGCATCGGCCTCAACGACTGGATCGAGCGCGAACAACCCGGCCTGCGCACGCGGCTGGAACTGTTCGCCAAGCTCTGCCGCGCGGTCGCGCACGCACACCGCCAACTGGTCGTGCACCGCGACCTCAAACCGTCGAACGTGCTGGTGCAGGCCGACGGCGAGCCACGCCTGCTCGACTTCGGCATCGCGCGCCTGGTCGAACGCGACGACACCGAACAGACCGCGACGATGCAGCGCTTCCTCACGCGCGACTTCGCCGCACCGGAGCAACTGCGCGGCGAAGCGGTCGGCACCTCCGCCGACGTCTACGCGCTCGGCCTGATCCTGTTCGAGCTGCTCACCGGCCAGCGCTACCGCAAGCTGCACGAGGACGGCGAGACGACCTTGCGCCCGAGCGCAGCGCTCGATGCGGGCACGAGCGCCACGACCGGCATCTCGCGCATGCAACTGCGCGGCGACCTCGACGCGATCACGCTGCGCGCGCTCGCCGCCGAACCGGCGCGCCGCTACGCCGACGCGCAGCAACTCGCCGACGACGTGCAGCGCCATCTCGACGGCAAGCCGGTCGAGGCGCGGCCGGACAGCGTCCGCTACCGCGCTGCCAAGTTCGTGCGGCGCAACCGCGCCGTGGTCGCCGCCGGCACGTTCGGCCTCGTCACGCTGCTCGCCGGTGCCGCGCTCGCGTTCTGGCAGGCGACGCAGAAATCCGCCGAGGCCGAGCGCGCGCGCATCGCGCTCAAGCAGTCCGAATCGGTGCGCGGCTTCATCTCCTCGGTGTTCCTCAGCGCCGACCCGACCAAGGCCAAGGGCGCCGACACCACCGCCGGCGAACTGCTCGCCGCCGCGCACACGCGCGTCGCGCAGGAGCTGGCCGACGAACCGGAGGTCGCCGCCGAACTGCTCGACCAGATCGGCAACACCTACGTCTCGCTGGGCAACGCGGACCTTGCGCGCGTGGTGTTGCGGGAAGCACTCGCCTTCAACGAGCGCGCGAAGCAGCCATCGCTGGCCATCGCCGCGTCCGCCGGCGGACGTCTCGCCTTCTACGCCTTCGAGGACGGCGATTCGGCGAAAGCGCTGGCGCAGTTCGATGCGATCATTGCGCGCCTGCGCGGCAGCGGCGATGCAAGTCCGGAACTCGTCGCCCAACTGGGCAAGATGCACGAACTCAAGCGCAGCGTGCTGTACGCGATCGGCCGCAAGGACGAGGCACGCGAGGCCGGCCAGGCCGCGGCCACCGCCTGGGGCACGGTGCGCGATGCGTATCCGGCCGAATACCTCCTGGCCGAAGTCAGCCAGGCCGACCTCGAAGCCGCGCTCGGCCACGGACAGGCCGCGATCGAGCGCGCCGAACGCGCGCTCGCCGACCCGCTGCTGCAAGGCAAGGACGCGCCGCCCGCCCTGCTCGTGAATGCGCGCGGTGCGCGCATACGCGGGCTGCAGGCGCTCGGCCGCCATGCCGAGGCCGAACCGCTGATCCGCGACGCGATCAGCCAATTCGCCGCGCAGTACGGCATCGACAACGCGATGACCCGCTACTGGCGCTTCCGCCACGCCGAAACGCTGCACGCGCTCGACCGCCTCGACGAGGCGCAGGCCGTCGCCGACGCGATCCTCGCCCTGCCGCCCGACGGCGCCGCCGCCTACCGCCGCATCCGCACCGAAGTACTGGCCGCGGCGATCGCGCGCGAGCGCCATGCGGACGACGCCGCCACACGCATCGCCGCCGCCGAAACCGCCGCCTGCGGCGACGATGGCAACGAGGAACTGTGCGACAAGGCGCGCGCGCTGCGCGCCGCCCCCGCCAACATGCCGGCACGTTGAGTCCCGCGCGTCCACGCGGACGCCCCCTATCCGCAAATTGCTTCCCGCGCGGAATCGCAGTGGCGCCTTCCGAGCGGGCTGCCGGCCACCACCGATGCCGTGATGGTGAGCCTTGACGACTTCGACCTCTCCGCGTACGCCCGATCCGGGACGACCCGACCCTCGCCGACGGCGGCGACGACCGGGCGGCGTTCGACGGCGATGTCAGGTCTGCGCGCGAACCTGCGCTTTTCCTCCCGACCGCGGCGCCGAGCATGCCGCACCCATGGAACCGGAACGGAGAGAAAACATGAACGGTCGACTGGTTTTCGCGGCATTCGCCGCGCTCGCGATCGGCGCGGCCCACGCCGCCACCGACGACGACTTCGTCAAGCAATCCATCGACGCCACGCGCCCCGTGCAGATCGACCTCGCCCCGGACGGCACGGTCGTGCCGAGCGACCTCACGCTGGATCCCGGCTTCGGCAACAGCGGCTTGAAATCGATCTGGCCCCCCGCCCCAGCGGGTTGGTCTGACACCGAGGACGGCCTGCGCGTGTTCCCGTGGATCGGCTCGGTGACGCTGCCCGGGCCGCCACCGGTCACCCTGCCGAACATGCACAAGGGCTATTACCTCGTCGGCAAGCAGAAGAATGCCGCAGGCGATGGCTGGCGCGGCTGGATCGCGCGCGTGAACGTCGGCGGCACCCTCGACACCTCGTTCGGCACCAACGGCTGGATCTACACCATCACCATGGACGACATCGTCGATGCCGTGATTGTCGGCAACAACGCCTACATCCTCAGCAACATACGCACCACCGCGCAGGCCATCCCGGCGGCCAAGGTCCAGTGCAAGGACCTGACTGATCCCGGCAGCGATCCGAATGGCGGCTACTGCCTTCCCTCGGGCGCCGGCATCCTGACTTTCGGAGCCGCCCCGGCCGGCCCGCGCACCGCCGCCTATGGCCAGCGCCTGGCCTACGACAGCCGCTACGGCCTGTTCGTCGCCGCACGCGTCATGAACAACAACCGCGGCCAGGAAGTCGGCATCGCACTCATCAGCGCCGACGACGGCTCGCTCGTCGCCGAATTCCGCGACGCCGGCTACAGCATCGGCCAGCCGACCTGGGCGCATCCGACACAGGCAGAAGTCTCGGTGAACGCGCTGGTTGTCACTCCCGCGGGCTATCCCGGCGGCACGCGCCTCTACGTCGCCGGACAGATGAAGCGCGATGCCGACGACCACGACGGCTTCATCCTCGGCCTCGGGCCGACGAACGGCGCCACCGCCGCCAACTGGAACTGGAACGACCGCTCCTACTATTACGAATCCGATAACACCGGCTACAAGAAGGACGCGATCACCGCGCTGACGGTACTGCGCAATGGCAAGATCGCCTTTGCCGGCTGGTCCGAAACCGACGCCGCCGACGTGCGGCCGATGATGATGGGGCGCCTCGACGCGAACGGCAGCAAGGACGCAGGCTTCTGCGCGGGCAACGCGAACTCCGGCCTCAACGCTTGCCTGGTCGATCCGCCCTTCAGCACCGGATCGCCGTTTTTCGTCAGCTACAAGCCGTTCTCGTGGCCGGTCGCCCTGGTCGAGCGGCGGCAGAGCCGCGACCTCGTGGTCGCGCAGCGGTTCCAGAACAACGGCGGCAGCATCCTTTTTCCCGACGACAAACACGTGCGTACGCTGGTGCAGCAGTTCGGCGCCAGCGGCAACCGCATCCATGCAAACCTCACTGTCGACCATCCGGGCGCCACCAACGTCCTGTGGTCGCGCCCGTTCGACCTGTGGATGGGCGGCACCGGTCTGCAGACCGCCGACGGCGGGCTCGGCGAGGAAGTCATCGCGGTCGTCGGCACGCGCCAGTGGTCGGGCAACGATTTCGACGCGACGATGAGCCACCTGATGGCTACCGACAGTCTTTTCGCCGACGCCTTCGGCGGCCAGCACTCCGACTGACGCGGCGCGCCCTGCCGCTCGCGCGGAACCGGCAACGGTTCCGCGCCCGGCCAAGGCTGGCCCCTTCCGCTTCCGCAAGCCCGCGCGCCGCGCATCGGTGCGCCGTGGCCACCCCGGGGACGGCTTCGATCATCCGCAACAAGCCTTTGATACACTGCAAGACCCGCCCCCAAGGGCCTGTACGCGTTGCAAATGAGCGAGGATCCTCCCAGTACTCCCCCGCGAACGTGGTTCGAACGAATCACGCAGGCGCTCTCCGGCGAACCGCAGAGCCGCGAAGAACTCATCGAAGAGCTGCGCCACGCCCAGGCCAACGGCCTGATGTCCAACGACACGCTGTCGATGGTCGAGGGCGCGATCGAGGTCGCCGACCTGACCGTCGCCGACGTGATGGTGCCGCGTGCGCAGATGGTGTCGCTGCCGATCGACGCGGCGCCGTCGCAACTGCTCCAGGCCGTGGTCGAATCCGGCCATTCGCGCTTCCCGGTGCACGCCGGCGACAAGGACGAGATCCTCGGCATCCTGCTCGCCAAGGACCTGCTGCGCTGCTTCGTCGAGGGCGCCGACCGCGACATCCGCGGCCTGCTGCGTCCGGTCACGATGATCCCCGAGTCCAAGCGCCTGAACATCCTGCTCAAGGAGTTCCGCCTGTCGCGCAACCACATGGCGATCGTCGTCGACGAGTACGGCGGCGTCGCCGGCCTCGTCACGATCGAGGACGTGCTCGAGCAGATCGTCGGCGACATCGGCGACGAGCACGACGACGACGACGACAAGCACACGATGATCCAGTCCGCCGCGAACGGCGACTTCCTGGTCAACGCGCTGACCCCGATCGCCGAGTTCAACGAGCGCTTCGGCTGCGACTTCAGCGACGAGGAGTACGACACGGTCGGCGGCATGATCACGGCCGAGATCGGCCACCTGCCCGAGGTCGGCGAGGAGGCCACGCTCGGCGGCTTCCACTTCCACGTGACCAAGGCCGACGCACGCCGCGTGCAGCAATTCGCGATGCGCGTGCATGAGGCCTGAAATCCGGGAATCGGGAATCGGGAATCGGGAATGGGGAAAGCGGCGCTTTCATCCCGTTGTCCTCCTTGCCGGCTTGTTGCTGCTCGTCGCGTTGACGCTGGTCGGTAACGCACGCGCCCAAGCACCTGCCGAACCGGCTTCCGACGATTCCCCATTCCCGATTCCCGATTCCCGGCCTATGGTCAGCCTGCTGACCATCGGCCCCGGCGAGATCTTCTTCGAGCGCTTCGGCCACAACGCGATCGTCGTGCGCGATCCGGCCAGCGGCGAGGCGCTCGCGTACAACTACGGCATCTTCGACTTCGCCGAAGACGACTTCCTGATCAACTTCGCGCGCGGCCGCATGCGCTACCGCATCGCCGCCGACGAGCTGGCCGACGACCTGGCGATGTACCGCGCCGAGGGCCGTTCGATCGTCGAGCAGCGGCTGGACGTCACGCCCGAACAGGCGCACGCGCTGGCCGCGTTCCTCGAATGGAACGCGCAACCGGAAAATGCGCTCTACCGCTACGACTACTTCCTCGCCAACTGCTCCACGCGCGTGCGCGACGCACTCGACCGCGCGCTCGGCGGCGCGCTCAAGGCGCAGAGCGAGGGCCGCTCGCGCGGCTACACCTGGCGCTTGGACGCGCTGCGGCTGATGGCGCCGGAGCCGTGGCTGATGCTGCTGATCGACCTCGGCCTCGGCCCGTTCGCCGACCAGCGCATCGACTTCTGGCAGGAGAGCTTCGTGCCGGAGACGCTCAGCGACGTGGTCGGCCAGGCCAGCCTACGCGGCACCGATGGCGACGCGCGGCCACTGGTCGACGCGCGCGTCGAGCTGTCGGCCGGCGTGGTCGCGGAACCGCCCCTGCTGCCGCCGGACCTGCGCGGGCCGTTCCTCGGCCTCGGCCTTGCGCTCGGCGCGCTGCTGGCCTGGCTCGGCCGCCGCACGCATCCGGCCGCGCGCGTGCCGCTGGCCGCATTCGCCAGCCTGTTCGCGCTGGCCTGCGGCCTCGCCGGACTGGTGCTGCTGTTCCTGTGGTTCGGCAGCGAGCACCGCGCGGCCTGGCGCAACGAGAACCTGCTGCTGCTGAATCCCCTGTGCCTGGCGCTGGTGCCGGCCTGGCTCGGCGCGGCGCGCGCCCGCTGGCGCGTGCGCCGCGCGACGCGCGTGCTGGCCTGGCTGGTCGTGCTGGCCGCCGCGTTCGCGCTGTTCTCGAAGATCCTGCCGTGGTTCGTGCAGGCGAACCTGCACTGGATCGTGCTGCTGCTGCCGATCCATCTGGCGCTCGCGCTGACGCTGCAGCGCCAAGCCACGGCCCCATCGCCATAGCCGCGGCTTGCGCCGCGGCGCAGGCCGGACGACCGCAGGTCGGCCGGCGCCGGCCGCGCTGCGCGCGTCCAGCCCGCGGGCCTCGCCCCGCGCGATTGCCGGCCACCGGCGCGCACGGCATGATCGGGGCATGATCGCCCCGAACCCGCTGCCGATGGATCCGGCCTGCACCGGCCCGATGGTCGTCAACTGCGTCGCCTATACGGCGGACGGACGCCGCCTGCGCGCGATCACCGTCGAGGAAATCAGCGACGTGCTGGCGACGCCGGACCAATGGGTCTGGGTCGGCCTGCACGAGCCGGACGAGGCGTTGCTCGAGCAACTGCGCGAGGAGTTCGACCTGCATCCGCTCGCGGTCGAGGACGCGCACAACGCGCACCAGCGCGCCAAGATCGAGGTCTACGGCGACTCGCTGTTCATCGCCGCGCACACCGCGCAGGTCGTGAACGGCAAGATCCTGTTCGGCGAGACGCACGCGTTCATCGGGCGCAACTACCTCGTCACGATCCGCCATGGCGCCTCGCTCAGCTACGCGGCGGCGCGGCGTGGCTGCGAGCAGGCGCCGGAGATGCTCGCGCACGGTCCGAGCTACGGCCTGTACGCGGTGCTCGACTTCATCGTCGACAACTTCTTCCCGATCGTGCGCGAGTTCCAGCAGGAGCTGCAGGAACTGGAGGAAGAGGTCTTCCAGGACACGTTCAAGCGCGCCACGATCCGCCGCCTGTACGACCTGAAGAAGGAACTGGTCACGCTGCGCCTGGCGATCGCGCCGCTGCAGGACATCGTCAACCAGCTCACGCGCCAGTTTCCCGGCCTGATCCGCGACGAGGTGCGGCCGTACTTCCGCGACGTCTACGACCACGCCGCGCGCATCAACGAATCGACCGACACGATGCGCGAGATGCTGACCGCGGCGATCAGCGTCAACCTCGCGCTGGTCGGCGTGGCGCAGAACGAGGTGGTCAAGCGCCTGGCCGGCTGGGCCGCGCTGCTCGCCGCGCCGACGCTGATCGCGAGCTGGTACGGCATGAACTTCCACGACATGCCCGAGCTCGCCAGCCCGTGGGCCTACCCGACCATGATCGGCATCACCGCCGGCGTCTGCACCGCGCTATACGTCGGCCTGCGCCGCGCGAACTGGCTGTAGCAGCCACCCTTCCCCGCACCGAACCTGCTACCTTGCGGCGCCCGACCGCAAGGAGTTCCCGATGCGCATCCACTCCGCCGCGCTGCCGCTGCTCGCGCTCGTCGCCGGCATCCTGATCCTGGTCCGGCCGAAGCTGCTGCCGTTCGTGGTCGCGCTGTACCTGATCATCGTCGGCCTGATCGGCCTGCTGCCGATGCTGCGTTGAGTCGCGACCGCGGCGCTCCGGCAGAAGGGCGGCACGCGCGTCCGCGCCATCGCACGATGCTATAAATTGACAATGCGCCGGTTCGCTCGCTTGCGTCGCCTCCCCCTCGCCATCGCCTGGCTGCTGGCCCTGCTGCTGCACGCCGGCAGCGCCGCCGCGGCGCGTGTCACGCTGCAGCTCGACGGCGTCGACGGCGCGCTGCGCGAGGCGGTGCTGGCCGGGCTGGAAATCAACCAGTACGCCAAGCGCGACGTCACCGCCGCGCAAGTGCGGCGGCTGTACGAGCGCGCCGAAGGCCAGGCGCGCGCGGCGCTGGAGCCGTACGGCTACTACACCGCCTCGGTGAGCGGCGAACTGCGCGAGCAAGGCGCCGACTACGTCGCGGTGCTGCACGTCAAGGCCGGCGAGCCGGTGCGCGTCGCCACGCTCGACATCCAGCTCGACGGCGACGCCGACGGCCAGCGCGCGGTGCAGAAGGCGCTGGCCGCGTTCGCGCCGGCGAAGGGCGCGGTGCTCGACCAAGCCGCCTACGAGAAGAGCAAGGCCGCCGTGCAGGGCGCGCTGTTCGGCAGCGGCTACCTCGACGCGCAGCTCGTCACGCACCAGGTCGAGGTCACGCGCGCGACCAACCGCGCCGACATCCACCTGGCCTGGCAGGTCGGCGCGCGCTACCGCTTCGGCGCGACGCGCTTCGACGGCGGCCAGTTCCCGGACGCGTTCATGGACCGCTACGTGCCGTGGCGCGAGGGCGATTTCTACACGCAGGACCAGTTGCTCGCGTTCCAGCAGCGCCTGATCGACGCCGACTACTTCGCGATCGCGCAGGTGCAGCCGGACATCGAGCACGCACACGACGGCAGCGTGCCGATCACGGTCATGCTGGCGCCGGCCAAGCGCACGATCTACACCGGCGGCGTGTTCCTCGGCACCGACACCGGCCCCGGCGTGCGCGGCGGCATCGAGCGGCGCTGGCTCAACGCCAACGGCCACAAGCTCAGGCTGGAGACGCTCATCGCGCAGCGGCTGTCGACCGCGCTGGCGCAGTACCAGATCCCGCTGGCCGGGCCGGACAACCACACGCTGAACTTCGGCGCGACCTTCCGCAACGAGAACACCGACACCAGCACCTCGCGCACGTTCGGCCTCGCCGCGACCGACTCGCGCCTGTGGCACGGCTGGACGCGCACGCTCGGCCTGAAATTCCTGACCGGCAACTTCGAGGTCGCCAACATCACCGGCAGCACCACCCTGCTCTATCCGGAGGCCGCGCTGACGCGCAAGCAGGCGGACGAGCCGATGTTCGTGCGCCGCGGCTGGTCGCTGACGATGGCCGCGCGCGCCGCGCAGAAGGGCCTGCTGTCCGACGCGAGCTTCGTGCAGCTCAGCGGTGACGCGAAATGGATCCGCGGCCTGGGCGAGAACGGCCGCTTCATCGCGCGCGGCTCGCTCGGCCTGACCAAGACCGACAGCTTCGACCTGCTGCCGCCGGAGCTGCGCTTCTTCGCCGGCGGCGACCGTTCGATCCGCGGCTATCCGTTCCAGACCATCGGCACGCCGCTGCCGGCCGCGCTGGTGCCGCAGGCGCAGGCGCGCTGCGCGATGAAGGGCTCGGGCTGCCAGGACCTGATCATCGGCGGCAAGCACCTGGTCGTCGCCAGCGCCGAGTACGAGTACTACTTCAAGCCGAACTGGGGCATCGCGACCTTCGTCGACACCGGCGATGCGTTCTCGTCCATCCACGACTACCGCCAGAAGATCGGCGTCGGCTTCGGCGCGCGCTGGCGCTCGCCGGTCGGCATGATCCGCGTCGACCTCGGCTTCCCGGTGCGCGACAACAAGGCGCCGAGCAGCGTCGAGCTGCACATCGTGATCGGGCCGGATTTGTAAATGCGATCGTCCATGCTCGCGAGAATCAGAAGGCGGCCATCCATGGCCGCACTTCTCAACAAAAAACCGAGCCCCGCGCTTGGCTTCGCCCTGCCGCGCCTGCTGGCCTGGCTCGGCCTGACGCTGGCCGCGCTCGTGCTGCTCGTCGCCATCGCGCTGGCCTGGCTGCTCGGCACCGAATCCGGCGCGCGCTTCGCACTCGCGCGCGCGGCCGGCGCGACCGCCGGCAAGCTCACGGTCGACCGCGTCGGTGGCCGGCTCGGCGGCCCGCTGACGCTCGACGGCCTGCGCTGGCACGACGCGGGCGCCGGCGTCGACGCCCGCATCGGCCATCTGCGCGTCGACCTCGCGCCGCTCGCGCTGCTCGGCCGGCGCGTGCGCGTGACCGGCCTCGACCTCGCCGGGATAAACGTCGCGCTGACCACGGTGCCGCCGCAGTCGGCGCAACCGTCGGCGCCGTTCTCGCTCGCCGCGCCGATCGACCTCGTGCTCGACCGCCTCGCGCTGGACGGCGCCACGCTCACGCAGGACGGCCAGCCGCTGTTCGCGCTCGACCACCTCGACCTTGCCGGCGCCTGGACGCGCGACGGCGCGGTCGTGAAGCGCCTTGCGCTGCGCGCGCCGGACGGGCAGCTCGACCTCAACGGCACGATCTCGGCGCTGGCCGGCTACCCCGGCGACGGCGCGACGACGTTCCGCTGGAAAGTCGCCGACATCGACTACGCCGGCACGCTGAAGGCGCACGGCGATGGCCGCCAGGCGCGGCTCGAGCTCGCGCTGAGCGCGCCGACCGCGGCCACGCTGCAGGCGACGCTGACGCAGACCGCCGAGTTCCCGTGGACGGCAGCGCTCGACGTGCCGCTCTTCGATCCGAAGCGGATCCGCAAGGACGCCGGCGTGGACGCGCTCGCGCTCGCGCTGACCGGCAGCGGCGACAAGGCGCACGGCGCGCTCGGCGCCGACCTCGAGCTGAACGGCCACCGCGTGCGGCTCGAGCCGCTGCGTTACGCGCTGGCCGGGCAGACGCTGTCGATCGAGGCGCTGACGCTGAAGAGTCCCGAAGCGGCCGGCGCGCTGAACGCGCACGGCCACGTGCAGCTCGACGCGCAGCCGCCGAGCGCGACGCTCGCGCTGGACTGGAACGGCGTCGAACTGCCGGCCGACCTCGTCGGCCAGGCGCTCGTCACGCACGGCCAGCTCGACCTGTCCGGCAGCGCCGAGGCGTACCGCGCGCACGGCGCGCTCTCGCTCGGTCCGCCCGGCCAGCTCGCCGACCTCGCGCTCGACCTCGACGGCACGCCGCGGGCGATCACGCTCAAGCACTTCACGCTGAAGCAGGCCGGCGGCGGCCTCGACACGCACGGCACGGTGACGCTGCAACCGGCGCTCGGCTGGCAGCTGAGCGCGCAGGCGACGCGGCTCGACCCCGGCGCGTTCGTCGCCAGCTGGCCCGGCGCGCTCGACTTCGACCTCGCCAGCGACGGCTCGCTGACCGACCGCGGTCCGGAAGCGACGCTCAAGCTCGACCGCCTCGGCGGCAGCCTGCGCCAGCGCCCGCTGTCCGGCCGCGCGGACCTGACGCTCAAGCCCGGCTACGTCGTCGACGGCACGCTCACGCTCGCCTCCGGCAAGAGCCGCATCGACGTGACCGGCCGCGGCGGCGGCGAGCGCACCGACGCGACGCTCAAGCTCGCGCTCGCCTCGCTTGCCGACTGGCTGCCCGAGGCCGCCGGCCGCCTCGACGGCGAGTTCCGCGTGCAGGGCCGCTGGCCGCAACTCGCCGTCGCCGGCAGCGCGCACGGCAGCGCGCTCGCCGCCGGCGGCACGCACATCGACGCGCTCGACCTCGTGGCGAATGTCAGCGACCTGCAGGCGCCGCAGGGCACGCTGAGCCTGAAGGCGCGCACGCTGGCCGGCGCCGGCCTCGCCTTCGACGCACTCGAGATCGAAGGCAGCGGCACGCAGCAGGCGCACCAGCTCACGCTCGATGCGCGCGGCACACCGCTCGGCGCGAAGCTCGCGCTGGCCGGCAGCGCCGGCGCCGACGGCCGCTGGAGCGGCACGCTGAAGGCGCTCGACCTCGCCGTCAAGGACGCGCCGCCGCTCGCGCTCGAACAACCCGTGGCGCTGGCCTGGGACGGCAAGCGGTTCAACGCCAACGAGCTGTGCCTCGCCGGCGGCGGGCCGACGCTGTGCCTGGCCGGCAGCGGCGGCACCGACGGCAGCGCCAGCGCGCGCTATCGCATCGAGCAACTGCCGCTCGCGCTGCTGGTGCGCCTGGCCGCGCCCGATGCGCCGCTGAAGGTCGTCGGCACGCTCGGCGGCAGCGGCACGTTCACGCGCGCCGCGAACGGCGCGCTGGACGGCCAGGCGACGCTCGCCTCCGCGCAGGGCAGCATCGGCTACCCGGACAACGCCGAGCAGCCGCTGCTGGCCTGGACCGGCCTCGCGCTCGACGCGCAGCTGTCGCCGCAGGCGACGCACGCGAGCGTGCGCGCCGCGCTCGACCACGACGGCAGGCTCGACGGCACGCTCACGCTGGGCGGCACGCCCGGCTCGGCGCAGGCGCTGTCCGGCCGCGTCGAGCTCGCGCTGAACAGCCTCGCCTTCGTCGAGCTGCTGACGCCGGAAGTCGCCAACACGAAGGGCCGCCTCGTCGCCGACTACACGCTCGGCGGCACCACCGCCGCGCCCGCGCTGAGCGGCGCGCTGACGCTGAAGGAGTTCGCCACCGAAGTGCCGGCGGCCGGCCTGAAGCTGCACGACGGCGACATCAACCTGCGTGCGCTCGACGCCGGACACTTCGCACTCGACGGCACGCTCAAGTCCGGCGACGGCACGCTGGCCCTGTCCGGCAGCGGCGGCGTTGGCGCGGACGCGCCGTTCAAGGCGAGCGTCAAGGGCGACAACTTCCTCGCCGCCGACATCCCGGCCGCGCGCGTGCTGATCTCACCCGACCTCACGCTCGAGCGCGGCGAGGAGAACCTGCGCATCGGCGGCAGCCTGACCATCCCGAAGGCCAACCTCGACCTCGCCAAGCTGCCCGGCGGCGGCGCCAGCACGCACTCGCCCGACGTCGTCGTCACCGACGCCGAGCAGCCCGCGCCGGGCAAGCCGCTGCCGGTCGTGGTCGCGGTGCTGGTCAAGCTCGGCGACGAGGTCAAGCTGGCCGGCTTCGGCCTCGACGGCGGCATCGGCGGCCAGCTGCAGATCGACCAGCGCCTCGGCCGCACCGCCACCGGCACCGGCACGCTGAACGTGACCGGCACCTACAAGGCCTACGGCCAGGACCTCAGCATCGAGAGCGGTCGCCTGCTGTTCGCCGGCAGCGAACTCGACAACCCCGGCCTCGACGTGCGCGCGGTGCGCAAGATCCCCGGCGCGCCGGGCGGCCAGGGCGAAGCCGGCGTGACCGCCGGCCTGCAGGTGCGCGGCACCGCGCTCGTGCCGGTGTTGACGGTGTTCTCGCAACCGTCGATGGAGCAGTCCGAGGCGCTGTCCTACCTGATCACCGGCAAGCCGCTGTCGAGCCTGAAGAGCGGCGAAGGCGACATGCTCGGCAGCGCCGCGCGCGCGCTCGGCAGCGCCACCGGCAACCTGCTCGCCAAGGACATCGGCGCGCGCATGGGCGTGGAGGCCGGCGTGTCCGACAGCGCCGCGCTCGGCGGCGCCGCATTCACGGTCGGCAAGTACCTCTCGCCCAAGCTGTACCTCAGCTACGGCGTCGGCCTGTTCACGCCGGGCGAGGTCGTCACGCTGAAATACCTGTTCAACCCGCGCTGGAACTTCGAGGCGCAGAACGCGACCACCGGCAACCGCGCCGGCATCAACTACCGCTACGAGCGATGACGGATTTTCCGGCGAGCACCGACGCGCAGACGCACGAGTCGCAGCTCGCACGCAGCTGGCGTGCCAACGCCGGCGCCTGGACCGACGCCGTGCGTGGCCAGCGCATCGCCAGCCGCCGCGCCGGCACCGACGCCGCGATCTTCGAAGCGGTCACGCAGACCGGCGCGCGGCGCGTGCTCGACCTCGGCTGCGGCGAGGGCTGGCTCGCGCGCGAATTGGCCGCGCGCGGCTGCGACGTGGTCGGCGTCGACGGCAGCGCGGAACTGATCGTGGCCGCGCGCGCGCTCGGCGGTGCGCGCTTCGAGGTCGCCACCTATGCGCAGCTCGCGTCCGGCGCGCTCGACCTTGGCCGCTTCGACGCCGTCGTGTGCAACTTCGCGCTGCTCGGCGAGGACCTGCGCGCGCCGCTCGACGCGGCGCGGAGCCTGCTGCGCTCCGGCGGCGCACTGCTCGTGCAGACCGTACACCCGTGGGCCGCGTGCGGCGAGATGGCGTACGCGGACGGCTGGCGCGTCGAGACGTTCACCGCATTCGGCGACGGCTTCCACGAACCGATGCCGTGGTATTTCCGCACCCTGGCCTCGTGGCTCGCCGCTATCCGCGCGGGCGGCTTCGAGATCAGGGACGTGATCGAACCGGTCGCGGCCGATTCGGGCAAGCCTCTGTCGCTGCTGCTTGCGGCAACGCTGCCGGCGAGGCACTCGACACCAGCGTGAACTCGGCGGCACCATCCCGGTCACACGCAGGACCGATGGCCATGCCGTACGACCGCCCCCTGACCGAGACCGAGCGAGCGCAGGGCCGCACGCTGGAGGCAGACCTGTGCCTGCACATCTTCACCGCGTCCGCCGCGCTGGTCGGCGTCTGCCTGACCGTGATCGGCCTGATCCGCGTGGTGATCGCGACGACCAAGGTCGGCACCGTCGCCGACGACCTACTCGCCGGCGACGCGACGCTGTTCATGGTGGCCTGCCTGCTCGCCTACTGGGCGCTGCGCGCGCGCAACGTGCGCCGCATGCACCGCCTCGAGCGCATCGCCGACGCGATCTTCCTGGTCGGCCTGATGCTGATGACGGTCACCTGCAGCGTGGTGACCTGGGCGATCCTGTGAGCCTGCGGGCGGCCGCTCACGGCTGCCCGCACCACGGAATCATCACGCTCCATGTGCGTGCGGCACTGCTCCCTTGCGTGAGCTTGGCGAGCGTCGCGCCGGCAGCCGCAAGGTTCCACGCCGTGCCGGCGCCTGCCGTGCCTACGCGTCCATTGCAGTCGGCGTGAACTGCCGGTCGAAGCCGTCGAAGAACACGCCGACCGCATTGCGGCGGGTCGCCGTGTTGTTGGTCGGATCGAGGTCCGGCACGCCCTCGGGCGCGCTCACCGACACGGTCTGCTCGACCGTCGCTTCCGGATCGGCAACGACGGTCGCGATCAGACGGTAGGTCAGGCTCGCGCCGGCGGGGATCGTCACCGTGTCGTCGATGTCGCCGATTCCGGCCGGCATACATGCCGCACCGGCGGTGGCGCTGCACGACCACGCCGCGTCGACGAGATTCGACGGCAACAGATCCCTGACCTTCGCGCCCACCGCATCGTTCGGCCCCGCGTTGTGCACGAGGATCGTGTACTCGACCGGCGAGCCGCCGGCGACGAACTCGCTGTCGTTGCCGATGCTGATCGAAAGATCCACGCCGGCCGCGACGCTGATCGTGAAGGTCTGCTCGTCCGAAGTGTCGTGGCCGCCGTTGGCGGTACCGCCGTCGTCCTGCAGCCTGACGCCGAACGTCGCACTGCCGGCGCGGCCGCTCAACGTGTAGCTCAGCGTGCCGTCGAGCGCGAGCGCGACGTTCGAGACGATGCCGTTCGGATCGCCGAGCGGCCGCAGGTGCCAGGCCAGCACGTGCTGGTCCGCCTCGTTCGGCGCGCCGAAATCGGTGACCGTCGCGAAGCCCGCCTGCGTCCGCGCGCCGCTGGCACCGGCCGGCCACTTCGGCAGCGGCTCCAGCGCGAAATGGGGCGCTTGGTTGACGAAGCTCACCGTGATCGTCGCGGTCGCGCTGATCGTTTCGAAGCCGTCGCTGACCGTGTAATCGAACGTGGCAGTGCCGTGCGCATACGGCGGCGGCGTGTAGGCGAAGCCGCCGTCGGCCTGCAACACGACCGTACCGCCGATGCCGGAGGCGGTGAGCGTGCCGGCATTCGCGACCGTCAGCGCATCGCCGTCGGGATCGCTCGCATGCGCGAGCACGCCCAGCGTCGCCGGCACGGACAGCGCGCTGTCCTCGCTCGTCGCGTAGCTCGCGGCGCCGGCGACCGGCAGCCGGTTCACGTGGTGCTCGACCTGCGCCGAGCTGTCGATGAAATTGCCGTCGCCGACATAGTGCGCCGTCAGTGTGCGCGGGCCGCGCGTCGCCAACACGAGTGCGCACTGCGTGGCACCGTCCGCGATCGTGCAGCTGTCGACGCCATCGCCGACCGTGATCGGGCCGCTCGGCGTTCCTGCCCCCGGGCTGACCACGGCCAGCGCCGCCGCGACCGTGACCGGCTGCGCCGGCGTCGTACGCTCCGGCGCATGGCCGACGATCGCGAGCGTCGTCGCGGCACGATTGACCGCGTGGTGCGCGGTCGCGCTGCTTGGCGCAAACGCGCCGCTGTCGGGCGTGTAGGTCGCGGTCAGCACGAACCCGCCGGCCTCGGTCGACGGCAGCGAGCAGGAACCGGTGCCGTTGGTCAGGACGACCGGGCCGCAGCTCGAGCCTTGGCCGTCGTCGACCATTGCTTGGCCCGTTGGGGCCCCAGTCGGACTCGTCACCTTGAATCCGACCATGTAACCCTGTCCTACGACTGTCGCATTCGGCGTCACGAACTCAATCGACGCTTGGGTTGCAGGCGCATAAAGCTCCACCGAGGAGACATAACCATTGCGGGCAGTGCCGCCAATCATCAAAACCCGATCGCCGCCGAGCAACGTCGCCGAATGCGCATAGCGTCCCTGGTTCAGGGTGCCGGCCTGCATCCATGCATTGCGGGCAGGGTCGTACAGTTCCGCGCTGTTCAAATCGACGCCAAACGCGCCACCCACGATCAGAACCTTTCCGGATGAAAGCAGGGTTGCGGTGTGCTGGATGCGAGGCGTGCTCAACCGCGGCGCGGTGAGCCAGGCACCAACGAACGGATCGTAAATCTCGACGCTGTCAACGTAGCCACCCGCGTTGCCCCCGCCAGTGACCAGCACTCGACCGGATGGCAGCAGCGTATCCGTATGGCCGTTGCGCGGCGTCTCGAGCGATGCCGTCGGACGAAACGTATCAGCCACGGGATCGTAGATCTCCGCGCTGTTCAAATAGACCGCATCCTTGCCTCCAACGACAAGTACCGACCCAGACGGCAGTAGGGTCGCGCTATGCCACATCCGCGCAGTACTCATTACCGCCGTCGGCATCCAGATGTTGATGGTCGGATCGTACCGCTCGCAACTGGCCAGATAGCCAAGACCGCTGTCTCCCCCGCACGCCAGAACCCGACCATCGGCAAGCAGCGTTGCCGTATGCGATGCGCGCGGCTTGCTCATCGAGCGCATCAAGCTCCAGGTATCGGTTACCGGATCGTAGAGCTCGGTAGTCGCGACTATTCCGTTGGCGGTGCGCCCGCCCGTGACGAGCACCTTGCCTGATCGGAGCACGACCGCGCTCTGGCCATAGCGCGCAGGACTGAGCGGTGCGCCTGCAAGCCAGGTGTTCGTCGTCGGGTCGTACAGTTCGGTGGCACTGAGGTAGCCGCTGCTCGAATTCCAGCCCCCGGCCACAAGCACGCGTCCATCCGCCAGTGGTGTTGCCGTGTGATTGCTACGCGGGGTCGCGAGCGACGGCATCGGGAGAAAACCAACCGCCCGCAAACATGGCGAGTAGGCACCAGCCACCACCGCGCACAAAGAAAAAAACAAAAAGTGGAACACGCGCGCAAACTTCGCGACTGACCATTTCATCTTTACAGAATCCCCAAGTCCGCCCCGTCGCGATTGAAGCACGAAACACACCCAGCGCAAGCGCGAGGACGTGGGAGGCCCATGGAAATCACGGCCAGAGCTCTCGGCGCCACTCCCGCAACAACAGGGTGAATCGGATGCGCAATCGCGCAGGCGAAAATCCCTACTGCCGCCCGGCCGCCGCATCGGCCAGCGCCTGGCGCAGCGGCGCGACCGCGTTCGCGACGGCGAGGCCGGCGCCGCGCAGCGCCGCGAGCGGCTGGAATGCGCTGCCGAACGCGCGCTCGATGAGATCGAAACTGCGCGCGGCGAGCGTGCTCTCGCTGCGCCGTTCGCGTTCGTAGCGGCGCAGCACGTGCGCGGCGCCGAGGTCGCTGCCGCGCGCGCGCGCGTCGCGCAGCACGCGGCGCAGGGTGGTGACGTCGCGCAGGCCGATGTTCATGCCCTGTCCGGCGAGCGGGTGCACGACGTGGGCGGCGTCGCCGGCGAGCAGGCAGCGGCCGGCGAGGAAGCGCTCGGCCAGGCGCAGGCGCAGCGGGAACGCGGTGCGCGGCGTGGTCGTGGTGATCGCGCCAAGTCGGAAGTCGAACGCACAGCCGAGCTCGGCGCGGAACGCCGCCTCGTCGAGCGCGAGGATGCGTGAGGCTTCGGCGTCCGGCAGCGACCAGACGACCGAACAGCGGCCGTCGCCGAGCGGCAGGAACGCGAGCGGGCCGCCGGGCTGGAAGCGCTGCCAGGCGGTGCCTTCATGCGGGCGCTCGGTGCGCACGTGCGCGACCACCGCGCGCTGGCCGTAGTCGCGGCCGTCGAAGCCGATGCCGAGCTGCTTGCGCACGGCCGACTCGGCGCCTTCGGCGGCGACCAGCAGCTTCGCGCGCAGGCGCGTGCCGTCGGCGAGCGTGGCGGTGACCGCATCGGCGCCGTTGTCGAGTTCGACGATTTCGGCCGGGCAATACAGGCGCACGCGGCCGGCGGCGTCGTCCGCCAGCCGGCTGCCGCGGCTGCGGGTCCTTGGCTCCGGCAGCGTCGGTGCCGAGTCCGAAAAGGCCTGCAGCGCCTGCCACAAGCCGTGCTGGATCAGCTTGTTCTCGACGATCCAGCCGAGCGTGGCCTCGCCGCGGTCGGCCGCGTCGAAATGCAGTTCGCCGGGGGCGAGCGCGTCCCATACGCGCATGTGCCGGTACGGACCGGTGCGCGCGGCGATCGTCGGCCACACGCCGAGGTCGGCGAGCAGCTCGCGTGCGTCGGGCGCGAGCGCGACCACGCGCAAATCGATCTCGTCCTCGACGTGCCACGGTTTCGGCTCGCGTGTCTCGACCACGGCGACGTCGAAGCCGTCGCGCGCCAGTGCCAGCGCCAGCGCGCCGCCGGCGGCGCCGGCGCCGACGATGATCGCGTCGAGTTCGTTGCGGCGGCTCATCGCATCAATCCCAGTGCCGGTACGTCGCCGCGGTAGCCCATGCCGCGCAGCGCGAAGCGGCGCTTGAGCGGGCCGATGCGGTCGAGCGCGTGGAAGCCGAGCGTGCGCAGGGCGCGCAGCGGCAGGAAATCGTTGCCCATCAGGCGCACGAGGTCGTCGCTGAAGGACGTGGTGGCTTCGCGGTCCGGTGCGCGGCGTTCGACGTGGCGCGCGAGCAGCGCGGCGTCGCCCGGATCGCCCTCGCACGCAGCCGCCTCGCGCAGCAGTTCGGCCAGCGTCAACGCATCGCGCAGGCCGAGGTTGAAGCCCTGCGCGCCGATCGGGTGCACGGTCTGCGCGGCGTTGCCGACCAGCACCATGCGCGGCGCACTCGTGCGCTCGGCGAGCATGCACGCGAGCGGGTACGGCTTGCGCCGGCCGGGGCGTGCGAAGCGGCCAGCGCGCCAGCCGAAGCGCTCGTGCACGACGGCGAGGAAGGCCGCGTCATCGAGCGCGGCGACCACCTCGGCATCGGCCGCCGGCACGGTCAGCACGAGGCCGGCGCGGCGGTCGCCGAGCGGCAGCAGCGCGACCGGGCCGGAGTCGGTGAAGCGCTCGTAGGCGTGGCCGTCGAGCGGGCGCTCGGTCGTCAGCGTGGTCACGATCGCGCTCTGCGCGTAGTCGCGCCGTTCGGCCTCGATGCCGAACGCGTTGCGCACGAACGATTCGGTGCCGTCGGCGCCGACCAGCAGGCGCGCGCGCACGCGGCGCCGCGTGTCGCCGCTGCGCAGCTCGACCTCGACCGCATCGGCCACCGGCTCGATCGCGACCGCCTGCGCCGGCGCGATGCGCACGAGCTGCGCGCAGGTATCCAGCCGGCGCAGCAGCGCGTTGCCGAGCTCGCGCGCCGGCAGTACGGCGCCGAACGGCGGCAGGCCTAGTGCTTCGGCATCGAGGCGCACCGCGCCGAAGTCGCCACGCCGGCTGACGTGGATGCGCCGCAGCGGGATCGCGGGCGTCGTCGCGTCGAACACGCCGAGCGCCTCGAGCGCGTTGACGCTGACGCGCGCCAGCACGAGGTTGCGCTCGTCGTAGCTCGGCTGCAGGTCGACGCGCGGCGGCGCGGCTTCCGCCAGCGCGACGCGCAGGCCGGCGTCGTCCAGCGCGATGGCGAGACTGGCGCCGACCAGGCCGCCGCCGATGATGAGGACGTCGAGGGATTCGTTCACGCGCGCATCATACCCGGCGGCCCTTGCAGGCGGTTCGCGACGCCGCGTCGCAGGCGCGCTTGGGCTAAACTGGCGACCTGCACCTTCGGGACCCAGCGACCATGAACACTGCGAACCTTTCCCTTTCCAGCGGCGCGCGCGCCGGCATTTTCCTGCTCCTCGCGCTGGTCATGCTGGCGACCCGCATCAACCATTTCGGCGCGCTGCCGGATGCGTCGTGGGCGGTGTTCTTCGTCGGCGGGTTCTACCTGTCGTCCGGCGCTTCGGCCAGGTTCGCGCGCGGTGCGTTCGCGGTGCTGATGGCGCTGGCGGTGCTGATCGACTACGCCGTGATCAGCGCGCAGGGCCTGTCCTTCTGGAGCCACTACTGCGTGTCGCCGGCGTACTGGTTCCTGCTGCCGAGCTACGCCGCGCTGTGGCTCGGCGGCGCCTGGCTGCGCACGCGCTACACCGGCCTGCATGCGCGCGAGGCCGGCCTGCTGCTCGCCAGCGTGCTGGTCGCGGCGAGCGTGTGCTACCTGCTGTCGAACGGCAGCTTCTACTGGATCAGCGCGAGCGTGCCGGCGCGCAGCTTCGGCGGCTGGATGGTCAACCTCGGCGACTGGTACCTGCCCTACCTGCGCACGACGCTGACCTATGTCGGCGTGGCCGCGGCGCTGCATGTGGCGACGACGCTGGCGGCGCGCCAACTGGCCAAGAGCGCGGGCGATTTCGCGCATCGGTAAGCAAAACCGAACACCATCCCCACCCAACCCTCCCCTTGAAGGGGAGGGTCTGGAAGCAGTCCGGCGCACGCGACAGAGCCATGGGCAACCGCCTTTCCAAGATCTACACCCGCACCGGCGACGACGGCACGACCGGCCTCGGCGACGGCACGCGCGTGCCAAAGGATTCGGCGCGGGTCATCGCCTACGGCACCGTCGACGAACTGAACAGCGCGATCGGCATCGTGCTCGCCTGCGAGGTGCCGGCGCGCGTGCGCGAGGTGCTGACCCAGGTGCAGCACGACCTGTTCGACCTCGGCGGCGAGCTGTGCATCCCCGGCATGACGATGGTGCACGCGGCCGACATCGACGCCCTCGAACGGGCGCTCGACGCGTTCAACGAGGAACTGCCGCCGCTGAAGGAATTCATCCTGCCCGGCGGCGGCATGGCCGCGGCGCAGTGCCATCTCGCGCGCACGATCTGCCGCCGCGCCGAGCGCGAGGCGGTCACGCTGGCGCGCCAGGAAACGGTGCGCGCCGAGGCGGTGCGCTACCTGAACCGGCTGTCGGACCTGCTGTTCGTGATCGCGCGCGTGCTGGCGCGCGCCTCCGGGCACGGCGAAGTGCTCTGGCAACACGAGCGGCGCAAGCGCACCGGCGCGACATGACCCCGGCGCAGGCGCTGGCGTTGCTCGACGGCCCGCCATCGGACCGGATGGCCGCGCCATGAGCGTCGCGCTGTACACGCACCGCGCCTGCCTCGCGCACGATCCCGGCCCCGGCCATCCGGAGTCGCCGTCGCGGCTGGCGGCGGTGCTGGCAGCGCTCGATGCGCCCGCCTTCGATCCGCTCGTGCGTCTCGACGCGCCGCTGGCGACGCGCGAGCAGCTGGCGCGCGTGCACGCCGATGCGCTGATCGACGCGGTGCTCGCCCCGGTGCCGGCGGACAACTGGCGCGCCCTCGATCCGGACACGGTCATGTCGCCCGGCTCGGTCGAGGCTGCGCTGCGCGCGGCCGGGGCGGCCTGCGCGGCGGTCGACCACGTGCTGGGCGGTAGCGGCCACCGCGCGTTCTGCGCGGTACGTCCACCCGGCCACCACGCCACGCCGACGCAGGCGATGGGCTTCTGCCTGTTCAACAATGTCGCGGTCGCCGCCGCGCATGCGCTGGCCGTGCACGGCCTCGCGCGCATCGCGATCGTCGATTTCGACGTGCACCACGGCAACGGCACGCAGGACATCTTCTGGAACGAGCCACGCGTGCAGTACGCCTCGTCGCACCAGTGGCCGCTGTACCCTGACAGCGGCGCGCACGAGGAAACCGGCGTCGGCAACATCGTCAACGCGCCACTGCCGCCAGGCGCCGGCTCGGCCGCGTTCCGCGCGGCCTGGAGCGGGCGCCTGCTGCCGGCGCTGGACGCGTTCGCGCCCGAGCTGGTGCTGGTCTCGGCCGGCTTCGACGCGCACCGGCTCGATCCGCTGGCCGACCTCGAACTCGAGCGCGAGGACTACGCCTGGCTCACCGCGCAGCTGGTCGGCCTGGCCGAGCGCCATGCGCACGGCCGCCTCGTGTCGTGCCTGGAAGGCGGCTACAGCCTGCGCGCGCTGCGCGAGGCGACGGCGGCGCATGTCGGCGCGTTGATGACGTAAGCGCGGTTGTGGGAGGGGCTTCGGTCCCGATGCCCTTGCGGGTCGCAGGCCGACGGCATCGCGGCTGAAGCCGCTCCTATGGCAACCAACCGCGCCGCACGCCCCCGCCCCGCGTTGCCGCGCGGCGGCAGTTTCGGCAAGCTAGCGCCCCCGTTCCAGGATGAAACGTCGCTCGTGCTGCCCAATCCCGCTCCCGCACACGCGCGACGCCGGCTCGCGCTCGCCATCCTCCTCGCGCTGCCGGCGACCGCGCCGGCGGCCGATGGCGCGCCAAACTGCCCGGTCGGCATCCTGCAATGCCCGCCCAAGCCGACCAGCTGGGCGATGTGCCACAAGAACGACCTGCTCGACTTCTACGTCCCGGGCCTGCCGACCGAGGGCGACCGCAGCGCGGTGCCGCGGGACGCCAGCGCGCGCAAGGTGTCCGCCCCGGACAAGACGCATTACATGCTCGAGGGCGACGCGCAGATCAGGCAGCTCGACCTGCTGCTGCGCGCGCCGAAACTGACCTACGACAGCGAGACGACCGACTACAGCGCGAGCGGCCCGGTGCACTACCAGGACCGCGGCCTGCTGCTGTCGGCGCAGGGCGCCAAGGGCAATGCCGACCTCGACCAGTGCACGCTCGACGGCGTGCGCTACCAGCTGCTGTCGGCGCGTGGCAACGGCGTCGCGCAGGTCGCGGTGATGGACGATCCGGACCACGCGCGCCTGCGCGGCGCGACCTACTCGACCTGCGACCTCGGCAGCCAGGCGTGGGCGTTCAGCGCGCGCGAGCTCGACCTGGACCGCGCCGAGGGCGTCGCGCGCGGCCGCGACCTGACCTTCCGCATCCACAACGTGCCGGTGTTCTGGCTGCCGTACGCGCGCTTCCCGATCGACGACCGCCGCAGCAGCGGCTTTCTGTACCCGAGCATCGGCTACAGCAACCGGCGCGGCCTCGACCTGACCCTGCCGTACTACCTGAACCTCGCGCCGAACTACGACGCGACGCTGCTGCCGCGCGTGATGACCGATCGCGGCCTGATGCTCGGCGGCGAATTCCGCTACCTGACCGACAGCAGCAGCGGCACCGTCAACGCCGAGTTCATGCCGCACGACCGCGGCGCCGCCGACGAGGAGCGCCAGTATGGCATCTCGCTGCCGAGCCAGCGCTGGTGGTACCAGTGGCGCAACACGACCTCGCTCGGTGCCAACTGGAGCGCCGGCGTCGACCTCAACCGCGTCTCCGACAACCGCTATTTCGAGGACTTCGGCCGCGGCCTGTACAGCTCGGTGATCAGCTTCCTGCCGTCCAGCGCCTACCTGCGCGGGCGTGGCAGCTGGTGGAACGCCTCGATCGGCGGCGACGAATACCAGATCACCGACCCGACCCTGACCAGCGTGAGCGAACCGTACCGGCGCGTGCCGCGCGCGACCTTCACCGCCGAGCACGCGCTGCTCGGCGGCCTCGCCGGCGGCGTCGACTCGGAATTCGTCGCGTTCTCGAAGAACCACGCGATCGACGGCCAGCGCCTGGACCTGTTCCCGTACCTGGCCTACCCGATCGAGACCGCGGCGTACTTCGTGCGTCCGCAGCTCGGCTACCGCTACACCGCCTACAGCCTCGACCACCTCGACCCGGCCGACAACCCGCTGCTGACGCAGCGCCGGCCGAGCCGCGGCGTGCCGATCTTCAGCCTCGACGCCGGCCTGGTGTTCGAGCGCAGCCTGACCCTCGGCGGCGAGGCGTGGACGCAGACGCTGGAGCCGCGCGCGTACTACCTGCGCGTGCCGTACCGCGACCAGTCCGAGCTGCCGCTGTTCGACACGCAGGAGATCCCGTTCAGCTTCGGCGAGCTGTTCCGCAGCAACCGCTTCGTCGGCGCCGACCGCCAGATGGACGCGAACAACCTGTCGCTGGCACTCACCTCGCGCCTGCTCGAAAGCGCCAGCGGCACCGAGCGCCTGTCGGCCAGCATCGGCCAGATCCGCTACTTCGAAGACCAGCGCGTGCAACTGCCGAACGTGCCGCCGACCGACTTCGGCGGCTCGACGTATGCCGGCGAGATCGACCTGCGCCTGTCCGACCGCTGGCGCATCGTGCTCGACCAGCAGTGGAACCCGAACACGCACCGCACCGACCTGTCGACCGTGAGCGTGCAGAACCGCTTCGGCAGCGATGGCATCGTCAACGTCTCCTACCGCTACCGGCGCGATTTCCTCGAGCAGGTCGACGTCTCCGCGGCGATTCCGCTGACGCCAGCCTGGCGCCTGATCGCGCGCGAGAACTACGCGCTGAACAACCCGCTGGCCAGCCCGCTCGATCCACACGGCACCCGCGGCCGCACGCTCGAGCGCTTCGTCGGCGTCGAGCACGACACCTGCTGCCTCGCCTGGCGCGTGATAGCGCGGCACTGGATCCGCAACGCGCAGGGCCAGGCCGACAACGCGCTGTATTTCGAGATCGAGTTCAAGGGCGTCGGCTCGGTCGGCCAGAAGACGGACGGCTTCCTGCGCCGTGGTATTCTTGGCTATCAATGATCTGGCGCGGAACCGCGCGCCCGCGCGGCGGGTCCAAGCCCGCATTGCACGCGGCCCCGCACCGCGCCGTCCCATCCCGTCCCGACCTGCCGGGCACACCGGACCCTTCGGAAACCGCATGAAAGCCATCCTCGCCGCCCTCGCCCTCGCGCTGTCCCTGCCCGTGCTCGCGCCGCGCGCCGTCGCGCAGTCGACCGAGCCGCTGGACCGCATCGTCGCGGTCGTCGACGACGACGTCGTGCTGCAGAGCGAACTCGATCGCCAAGCCCGCGCGCTCACGACGCAGTACGCGAACAACCCGCAGCAGCTGCCGCCGCGCGACGTGCTTGAGCGCCAGCTCCTCGACCGCCTGATCCTGCAGAAGCTGCAGGTCGCGCGCGCCGACTCCACCGGCGTGAAGGTGTCCGACGCCGAGGTCGACCAGGCGCTGACCTCGATCGCGCGCAACAACAACATGGACGTCAGCCAGCTGCGCGGCGCGATCCAGCAGCAGGGCATGAACTACGACCAGTTCCGCCGCAGCGTGCACGACCAGCTGGTCGTGCAGCGCCTGCGCCAGCGCGTGGCGCAGAGCCGCGTGCAGATCAGCGATGCCGAGGTCGACAGCCTGCTGCGCAACGGCAAGCTCGGCGGCCAGCTGCACCTGGGCTACATCATGATCGGCGTGCCGGACGGCGCCACGCCCGAGCAGATCGACGCCGCGCATGCCAAGGCCGACGAGGCGCGCCAGCAGGTCGAGGGCGGCATGGACTTCGGCGCCGCGGCGATCCGCTACTCCAACGCCGAGAACGCGCTGCAGGGCGGCGATCTCGGCTGGCGCGGCCGCAACGAGCTGCCGCCGGCCTTCGTCGACGCGGCCGAGCACCTGCAGGACGGCGCCATTTCCACGCCGCTGCGCGGCCCGAATGGCTTCTACCTGGTCAAGCGCTTCGGCCAGCGCGAAGGCGCCGGCGAGCACGTGGTCACCGAATACGAGGCGCGCCACATCCTGATCAAGACCAGCGAGCTGGTGTCGAGCGAACAGGCCGAGGCCAAGGTCGCCGCGATCCGCCAGAAGATCGTCGACGGCGAGGACTTCGCCAAGGCGGCCAAGGAGTCCTCGCAGGACGAACCGACCGCGCAGCTCGGCGGCGACCTCGGCTGGTTCTCGGGCGACGCCTATGGCCCGAAGATCCAGCAGGAACTGCAGTCGCTCAAGCCCGGCGAGATCTCGCAGCCGTTCCAGACCAATGTCGGCTGGCACATCGTGCAGCTCGTCGACACGCGCCAGACCGACAAGGCCGGCGAGATGCAGCGCGACGAGGCCAAGAACATCCTGTTCCAGCGCAAGGCCGAGGACGAGTACGAAAGCTTCCTGCGCCAGATGCGCAGCGAGGCCTACGTCGAGATCCGCCTGCCCGGCGCGACGACGGGCGCGGGCAAGCCCGGCGCGCCGTAAGCGCGCGGGTCGTGCAGCGCCGAAGGCGCGAGTCCCACCAAACGTCCGGATGACGGCATCGGGACTGAAGCCCCTCCCACAATCGGCCCGGCGTCCGCCAAGGCCTGTGGGAGCAGCTTCAGCCGCGAAGCTTCCGCTTTCGAGCCCTCCCCTTCAAGGGGAGGGTTGGGTGGGGATGGTGTTGCAGAGCAGCCGCGATGCCCTTGCAGTGATTCCCACCACCGAACCTATGCCGGCCCACGCGCGAGCGCGCTCACCTTGACCGCTGAACGTCCCCTCCCGCGCCTTGCGCTGACCGCCGGCGAACCGGCCGGCATCGGCCCCGAGCTGGTCGCCAAACTGGCGGCGAGCGACCTCGCCGCCGACCTCGTCGCGATCGCCGATCCGGCCCTGCTCGCGGCCGCCGCACGGCAGGCCGGCATCGCACTCGAACTGATCGCCTACGATCCAGCCATCGCGCCGACCGCACGCACGCCGGGCCAGTTGCGCGTCGCCGCGCTGTCGCTGCAGGCGCCGGCCACGCCCGGCACGCTCGAGCCGCGCAACGCGCCCTACGTGCTCGCCACGCTCGCGCGCGCGGCCGATGGCGCCAGCAGCGGCGAGTTCGACGCGATCGTGACCGCGCCGGTGCACAAGGGCGTCATCAACGACGCCGGCATCCCGTTCAGCGGCCACACCGAATTCTTCGCCCAGCGCGCCGGCCGCGAGGTCGTGATGATGCTGGCCGCGCACGCCGGCGGTCCGATGCGCCACGGCGGCGACCTGCGCGTCGCGCTGGCGACCACGCACCTGGCGCTGTCCCAGGTGCCGGCCGCGATCACGCGCGCCGGCCTCGTGCGCACGCTGCGCATCCTCTGCGACGACCTGATCGCGCGCTTTCGCATCAGCGCGCCGCGCATCGCCGTGCTCGGGCTCAACCCGCACGCCGGCGAGGGCGGCCACTTCGGCCGCGAGGAAATCGACCAGATCGCGCCGGCGATCACGCAGCTGCGCACGGCCGGCTTCGACGTGCAGGGCCCGATCCCGGCCGACACCGCGTTCGTGCCGGCGCAGCTCGCCCGCTACGACGCCGTACTGGCGATGTACCACGATCAGGGCCTGCCGGTGCTCAAGCACGCCGGCTTCGGCCACGCCGTCAACGTCACGCTCGGCCTGCCCTACATCCGCACCTCGGTCGATCACGGCACCGCGCTCGACCTCGCCGGCAGCGGCAAGGCCGACCCCGGCAGCCTGTTCGCCGCCGCGCGGCTGGCGCTCGACCTTGCCCGGCGCAGCGCAGAAGCCTGAAACACGGCTCACACGGAGGAATGCCCCGGGAAATGCGGCAGGTAGCCCGGGTAAGCGAAGCGCACCCGCGGCTTCTTTGCGGCGTCTCCTTCGTGTTTCAGGCTTTTCAGCGCTTCGCCGTCACGCCCGCACGCGCCGCAGGAATGCCTGCAGCGTCGCGCCGCGCCAGCGCGCGCGGTGCAGCACCAGCGACAGCGTGCGCTCGAGCGCAAGGAACGGCGTCGGCAGCGCGACCAGTTGCCCGCTCGCGAGCGCGTCGGCGATCGCCGCGCGCGGCAGGCAGGCGATGCCGAGACCGGCGATCACCGCCTGCTTGATCGCCTCGCTCTGGCCGAGCTCGAGCGCGACCTCGAGCGGCCCGAGCACGTCGCGGCTGGCGTCCTCGAAGATCGAGCGCGTGCCCGAGCCACTCTCGCGCAGGATCCAGCGCTGCCCGCGCAGGTCGTCGGCGCGCAGGCGCTTGCGCGCGGCGAGCGGGTGGTCGGCGCGCACGCAGACCTTCAGTTCGTCGCGCCGCCACGGCAGCAGTTCGAGGTCCGCATGCGCGGCCGGCGCCTCGATGCAGCCGACGTCGAGCTCGAAGTCGAGCACGCCCTGCACGATCTCGGCGCTGTTGGCCACGCGCAGGCTGAGCTTGACGTCCGGGTGCCCGGCGACGAAGCCGCCGAGCAGGTCGCCGACCAGGTAGTTGCCGATCGTATTGCTCGCGCCGATCGTCAGCGTGCCGCGCGGCTGCAGGTCAGCGCCGAGTTCGCGCAGGCGCTCGACGATCTCTCTCGCGCGCGGCAGCACGCCGCGGCCGTGTTCGTTCAGGCGCAGGCGGCGCTGGTGGCGGTCGAACAGCGGTGCGCCGAGCAGGCGCTCCAGCTCGGCCAGCGCCATGCTCGCCGCCGGCTGGGTCAGGCCGAGCTGGTCGGCCGCCGCACGCACGCTGCCGGCCGCGGCGATCGCGCAGAACACCTCGAGCTGGCGCGGGCTGACCGCAATCATCAGTCGAGCTTATCACCGATATCTGAAGATTCGATTATCTTTATGTAGCGACATGGCCGAGGATGGCTCGGCATCCCACCCTGCCGACACGCCGCCATGTCCACGTTCGCCGCCCGCCTGCCCGGTCTCCTGTTCGCGCTGCTGCTCGGCCTCGCCGGCCTCGGCCTCGCCAAGCTGCCGGCGTTCGAACACCTGCAACTGTCTGCGCTGACGATCGCGATCGTGCTCGGCATGCTGCTCGGCAACCTCGTCGGCGCGCGCCTGCCGGCGCAGGTCGCGCCCGGCATCGCGTTCTCGCAGCGCACGCTGCTGCGCGCCGGCGTCGTGCTGTACGGCCTGCGCATCAGCTTCCAGCAGATCGCCGCGATCGGCCCCGGCGCGCTGCTGCTGGACGTCCTGATCGTCGCCAGCACGCTGGCCTTGGGCGTGTGGATCGGCCGCCGCTGGCTCGGCCTGGATCGCGACACCGCGCTCCTGACCGCCTGCGGCAGCGCGATCTGCGGCGCCGCCGCGGTGCTCGCGACCGAGCGCCTGCTCAAGCCCGAACCGAGCAAGGTCGCAATCGCGGTCGCCAGCGTGGTGCTGTTCGGCACGCTGAACATCTTCCTGTACCCGCAGCTGTATCCGCACCTCGGCCTTGCTCCGGTCGACTTCGGCGTGTACGCCGGCGCGACCGTGCACGAGGTCGCGCAAGTCGTCGCGGTCGGCAACGCGATCGGGCCGGAGGCGACCGACACCGCGGTGATCGTCAAGCTGACGCGTGTGCTGCTGCTGGTGCCGTTCCTGTTCCTGCTCGGCGGCTGGCAGGCGCGCCGCGACGGCGGCGCGCGCGGCGCGGTCAGCGTGCCGTGGTTCGCGCTCGCGTTCGTCGGCGTGTGCGCGCTGAACTCGCTGGTCACGCTGCCGCCGGCGCTGCGCGGCTGGCTGCTCGACCTCGACACCCTGCTGCTCGCCACCGCGATGGGCGCGCTCGGTCTGGAGACGCGCTTCGCGCGCCTGCGCGCGCTCGGCCCCAAGCCGCTGCTGCTCGCGCTGTGTCTGTTCGGCTGGCTCAGCGTCGGCGGGTACTGGCTGACGCGCTGGATGGTTTAGGAGCCGGGATTCGGGATTGGGGATTGGGGATTCGATAAAGCGAGGCTGCCGGGCTCTTGCTGCGCCCCGCACTTTCCAATCCCCAATCCCGAATCTCCAATCCCGGCATCCACTACCATACGTGGATGCATATCCTCGACGACCGCCACGTCCACAAGAAACGCTTCGGCCAGCACTTCCTGCACGACGCCGGCATCCTGCGCAGGATCGTGCAGGCGATCGCGCCGCAGCCGGGCGAGCGCGTGGTCGAGATCGGTCCGGGCGAGGGCGCGCTGACGCTGCCGCTGCTGCGCGCACTCGGCCGCCTGACCGTGATCGAGCTCGACCGCGACCTGATCCCGCGCCTGCGCGCGGCGGCTGAAGGCGTCGGCGAGCTGGAGATCGTCAATGCCGACGTGCTCACCGTCGATTTCGGCGCGCTCGCGCACGGCACGCCGCTGCGCGTGGTCGGCAACCTGCCCTACAACATCTCCTCGCCGATCCTGTTCCACTGCATCGAACACCTCGACGCGATCCGCGACATGCACTTCATGCTGCAGAAGGAAGTCGTCGACCGCATGGCCGCGGCGCCCGGCAGCAAGGTCTACGGACGGCTGTCGGTGATGCTGCAGCTCGCCTGCCGCGTCGAACCGCTGCTCGACGTGCCGCCGGGCGCGTTCAAGCCGCCGCCGAAGGTCGACTCGGCCGTGGTGCGCCTGCGCCCTCGCCCGCCGGCGGAACGGCCGCAGGCCGACGCGGCGATGATCGCGCGCGTGGTCAAGGCCGCGTTCGGCCAGCGCCGCAAGACGCTCGCGAACGCGCTGCACGAGGTCATGCCGGTCGAGCGCATCGTCGCCGCCGGCGTCGATCCGCGTGCGCGCGCCGAGCAACTCGCGCCGGCCGCGTTCGTCGCGCTTGCCGCCGCCGCGAGTGTCCCGGAAAATTGACCGATGAGCGGCAAGAAGCCTTACGACATCGCGATCTCGGTCAACACGCGGTTCCTCGACGACCAGTCGGCACCGGCGGACAACCGCTACGCATTCGCCTACACGATCACGATCGCCAACACCGGCACGGTCGGCGCGCGCCTGCTGTCGCGCCACTGGGTCATCACCGACGACAACGGCAACGTGCGCGAGGTGCATGGCGAGGGCGTGGTCGGCGAGCAGCCGTGGCTGCGCCCGGGCGAGGACTACGAATACACCTCCGGCGCCGTGCTCGAGACCGCGTTCGGCACGATGCACGGCAGCTACCAGATGGTCGCCGACGACGGCACCCGCTTCGACGCGCCGATCCCGGCGTTCGTGCTGTCGACTCCGCGGATCCTGCACTGATGGCAATCTGGGCCATCGGCGACCTGCAGGGCTGCCACGACGAACTCGTCCGCCTGATCGACAAGCTCGGCTTCGATCCGGCGCGCGACACGCTGTGGTTCTGCGGCGACCTCGTCAACCGCGGCGGGCAGTCGCTGGCCGTGCTGCGCACGATCAAGGCGCTCGGCGAGCGCGCGGTCGTCACGCTCGGCAACCACGACCTGTCGCTGCTCGCGATCGCCGAGCGCAAGCGCGAGGACCAGGCACGCGTCAATCCGGAACTGCGCGAGGTGCTGTTCGCGCCGGACCGCGACGAGCTGCTCGGCTGGCTGCGGCGGCAGAAGCTGCTGCACGTCGACCGCCCGCTCGGCTTCCTGATGGTCCACGCCGGCCTGTTCCCGCGCTGGACCACCGCGCAGGCCGAGGAGATCGCGCGCGAGATCGAGGACAAGCTGCACAGCGACGGCTACCGCCGCCTGCTGCGGCAGATGTTCGGCAACAAGCCGGACCTGTGGACGCCGAAGCTGCGCGGCATCGACCGCTGGCGCGCCGGCATCAACGTGCTCACGCGCATGCGCTACTGCGACGTGCGCGGCCGCATCAGCTTCGCCGACAAGGGCGCGCCCGGCACGCAGCGGCCGGGCCTGTACCCGTGGTACGAAGTGCCGGGCCGGCTCGAGCGCGACCTGCGCGTGATCTGCGGCCACTGGTCCACGCTCGGCCGCTTCATCGGCCTGGGCATCCACGCGATCGACACCGGCTGCGTCTGGGGCGGCGCGCTGACCGCGATGCGCGTGGACAGCGAGGAGCCGCAGTTCGTCACGATCAAGTCCGAGCGCAAGCCGGCGCCGGGCAAGGACATCGACTAAAGTCCGGCGTGGCCCGGGTAAGCGAAGCGCACCCGGGGCTTTTCACGACGCTTTGGCGTGGTTCCTGCGTGCGCCTGCAGCTTTACCCAGGCTACTTGCGGCATGCTCTCCCGTACACTTCGGCTGATCACTATTCGTGCAAGCGCGCCCTCATGCTAGAGACCCCACTGGTTGTGATCGACACATCGGAGCTCAGGCGGCTTCACTTCGACTGGTCACACCCCACGTTGCGTGCATTGCGTGACCATGTTGACCAGCGAACCTTGCGGATTCTGATTCCCAGTGTGTTCTTCCGGGAAATTCGTTCGCAAATTGCGACCTTGGCGCGAGAAGCACACGCCAAGCTTCAAGACATGCGCCGCATCTCACCACATCTTGCAGCCGTTAACGGCCTGAATGAGATGCTACGCAAACTTCCTACTGCTGACGAGATGGTCACAACTGCCATCGCCGCTGCCGATCGATTCCTTCGAGACGAGCTCGATGGAGCCTTGCTAGTCGCCGATTACCTGAATGGCGAGCAACTACTCGATCAATACTTTGAAGGAAAACCCCCGTTCGCTGCAGAAAAAGGGAAGCGCCATGAATTTCCCGACGCAATCGCATTGTTGACGCTCATTCCGTGGCTAGAAAAGAACAAGAGTAAGGCCTACCTTGTCAGTCGAGATGGACGCCTGCGCGAAGCATGCAGTCAGCTGGCCTGCCTCCTGCCTGTCGACAACCTCGAAACCGTTCTTGGCTATGCCACCGGCGAGAATGGACTAAAAGCAGTCCTGGAAACATACCTACGTGAGCATTGGAATGCCTCGCTTGAGGCGCGAATTCAAGAAGAATTTGAGAGTCTTGGATTTGTGCTCGAACCGTGGGACGGTGAAGTCGAGGATGTTGAGCCCACGGAGGCCCTAGAACCGAGCGAACTTGAAATCCTAGTCCGTAAAGATCGCGAACTGACAGCTCGTGGCACTTCCGAAGTCTCGTTCAACGCACTCGCCGAGTACGCCGACTACGGATCATCCGTGTACGACACTGAAACAGGGAACTATCTTTACCTCCGCCAAGTTCGACAAAATATTCAAAGAAAGGCGACTGTGGAAGTAATCTTCCGCGCTCGACTGAATGAAGATTTCAGCGCGGTCGAAAGCGTGACGATCAACCTACCTAGCACTCAGACGGTTATCATAAATCTCGGAGAGGACGCATTGGCCAATGAGGAAGAACACTGCGCCGTGCGTTAGCCTGAGGTCGTTTGAGCGTCTTAATAGCTCTACCGAGATGAACTCTGATGCGAACAGTGCCCTCAATCTAGGCTGGCGAGACAATCACTTTGAGCCGGCACGATTTCGCTGCAGCGCCACCTGCGGCGTCAAACCGCCACCGGTGGCCTGATCGCCGGGTACGACGTATAGCCTTCGATCGACGTCCTCGTAGCGGAAGTCGAACAGCGAGCATGCGCCCGGATTCGGCACCAGCCGCGGCGCGCGCGCGGGCTGCTCGCGAACCCGCTCGAAGTGGTTTGAGGTCGCAAGAGCGGCCGGCCGACCTGCGGTCGTCCAGCCTACGAGCGGCGCACGTAGTCGACGAACGTCATCGCATGCGCATGCCGCGCGTCGGCCGGGTGCGCCTCGCGTGCGGTCTCGACCCACTCGCGCGCGTCGAAACGCGGGAAATGCGTGTCGGCGTCGGCGACTTCGGCGTCGATCCAGGTCAGGTGCAGCTTCGTCGCGCGCGGCAGCGCGAGCGCGTAGACCTCGCCGCCGCCGATCACCGCGAGCTCGGCCGCGCCGGCGTACGCGATCGCCTCGTCGAGCGAATGCACCACGACCTGCCCCGCGTACGGCGCCTGGCCGTTGCGCGTCAGCACGAGGTTCGTGCGCCCCGGCAGCGCGCGGCCGATCGCGAGCGCGGTCTTGCGCCCCATCAGCACCGGCTTGCCCAGCGTGAGCGCCTTGAAGCGCTTGAGGTCGTCGGGAAGGTGCCACGGCATCGCGCCGTCGCGGCCGATCGCGTGGTGGCGGTCGAGCGCGGCAATCAGGGAAATCTCCATGTCCCTAGTGTGACGGCGACGCCCGCGGAAGTCAGCGGGGATGACTTCCGACACTGCAGCGCAGCCGGCTGACCACCGTTAGACTGCGCGCGAACCGATGCAGAGGGAAATCGCCGATGTCGACCCTGCTGATCCTGCTGCCGACCCTTGCCGTGGCCGCGAGCACCAGCAATGCGGCTCCCGTCGCTTTGCCGGCGCGCTTCGATGCCGACCTCGTGCACCTGGTCGCGCCGCTGGCGAAGAACGGCACGCTCACGCTCTACACCGACACCGGCGGCGGCCTGTTCCTCGGCGAGGCCGCGGTCAAACGGCTCGGCCTGGCGACCGAGGAGTTGCCGCCGGGCAGCGACGCGCCACCCGGCGCACGCGCAGTGCGCTGGCCCGCGTTCCGCGACGCCATTCCGCCGCCGCCCGGCGACCTCGTTCCGGTCATGCCGGCGCAGGTCGCATCGCGCGCACCGACGGATTCGGACGGCATGCTGGGCCAAGCCTGGTTCGGCGGCCGCGTGTGGACGTGGGACTACCCGGCCCGGCGCTTCGCCCTCGAGGGCGCGAACTGGAAACCGGCGCCGGACGCCACGCGCGTCGCGCTCGGCTTCAAGGCCGACGCCGCCGGCGCGCGCGCGACGAACTTCCCGCGCATCACCGTGCGCATCGACGGCCAGCCGATCGACCTGCTGCTCGACACCGGCGCGATGACGCGCCTGACGCCCGCGGCGATGAACGCGCTCGGCGATGCACTGCCGGCCGTGCGCGCGACGAGCATGATCGCCGACACGCAGTTCAAGGCATGGCGCAGCGCGCATCCGGACTGGCGCGTGATCGAGGACGCGCAGGAGCAGTCGCACGCTGCGATGATCGAGGTGCCGAGCGTGGAAATCGCCGGCCACGCGGTCGGACCGGTCTGGTTCACATGGCGCCCGGACCGCAATTTCCACGAATTCATGTCCGGCATGATGGACGGCCGGATCGAAGGCGCGCTCGGCGGCAACGCGCTGCGCCACTTCGTGATGACGGTCGACTACCCCGGCGCGGCGGCGTGGTTCCGCTGCCGCGCCGACTGTGCGGTCAAACCGCGACCGGCGCCTTGATCGCCGGATGCGGCGTGTAGCCCTCGATCGCGACGTCCTCGTAGCGGAAGTCGAACAGCGAGCGCACCGCGGGGTTCAGCAGCAGCCGCGGCAACGGCCGCGGTTCGCGCGCGAGCTGCTCGCGCGCCTGCCCGAAGTGGTTCGAATACAGGTGCGCATCGCCGAGCGTGTGAACGAAATCACCCGGCTGCAATCCAGTCACCTGCGCGACCATGTGCGTCAGCAGCGCGTAGCTGGCGATGTTGAACGGCACGCCGAGGAAGATGTCGCCCGAGCGCTGGTACAGCTGGCATGACAGCCGGCCGTTGGCGACGTAGAACTGGAACAGCGTGTGGCACGGCTGCAGCGCCATCGCCGGCAGGTCGGCGACGTTCCACGCGCTGACGACGAGCCGGCGCGAATCGGGGTTGCGGCGGATCTCGTCGACGACCCAGGCCATCTGGTCGATCGTGTGCCCGTCCGGCGCGGCCCAACTGCGCCACTGCTTGCCGTAGACCGGGCCGAGCTCGCCCTCGGCATCGGCCCACTCGTCCCAAATCGTCACGCCGTGCTCTCGCAGGTAGCGCGTATTGGTCTCGCCGCGCAGGAACCAGATCAGCTCGTGCACGATCGACTTCAGGTGCAGCTTCTTGGTCGTGACCAGCGGAAAACCTTCGCTAAGGTCGAAGCGCATCTGCCAGCCGAACACGCTGCGCGTGCCGGTGCCGGTGCGGTCGGATTTCTCCGTGCCGTGTTCGAGGACGTGGCGCAGCAGGTCGAGGTAGGGACGCATGGCGACGGCTTTGAAGCCCTCCCCTTCAAGGGGAGGGTTTGGGTGGGGATGGGGTTGTGCTGGCCGGTTCCTGCACCGCTGGCGCCAACGTCGGCGCACGCCGTGACAGCCACAGCAGCACGAGGCCGACCACGATCAGCGGGATCGACAGGATCTGGCCCATCGTCAGCCAGTTCAGCGCGATGTAGCCGAGCTGCACGTCCGGCTCGCGCACGAACTCGACACCGAAGCGGAACACGCCGTACAGCAGCGCGAACAGGCCGGACACCGCATAGCGCGGGCGCGGCTTGCGCGAGTAGATCCACAGAACCGTGAACAGTACGACGCCTTCGAGGAAGAACTCGTACAGCTGCGACGGATGGCGCGCCTCGCCGTTCAACTGGCCGGCCAGGTACATCTGGTACAGCTCGTCGCGCGTCTTGCCGAGCGCATCGAGCGCACGCGGAAAGATCATGCCCCACGGCAGGTCGGTGTGCCGCCCCCACAACTCGCCGCCGATGAAGTTGCCCAGGCGCCCGAGGCCGAGGCCGATCGGCACCAGCGGCGCGACGAAGTCGATCGCGTCGAAGAACTGGATGCCATGCCGGCGCGTCCACAGCCAGCCGGCGAACAGCACGCCGAGCAGGCCGCCGTGGAACGACATGCCGCCTTCCCAGACGCGGATCAGGCTGAGCGGATGATGGATCAGCTCGGCCGTGTCGTAGAACACCATGTAGCCGATGCGCCCGCCGAGGATGACGCCGAGCATCAGGTAGAACGCGAGGTCGGAGAACTGGTCCGCCGTGACCGGCAGCCGCCCCGCCGCGCGCCGGCGCTGGCCGAGCCACCAGGCCGCGCCGAAGCCGAGCAGATACATCAGGCCGTACCAGTGGATCTGGACCGGTCCGAGCGAGAGCGCGATCGGGTTGATGTCGACGAAGTAGGGCATCGGGACAGGCAGGGTCGTGGGCCGTGCGCGCGATGATACTGGAACGGCCATCCTCGACAGCCGTTGTGGGCAGGCCGCAACTTGTGATCAGCAGCCCTGGCCGATAGATTCCCGCTTCGCCCGGGCGCCCGCCCAAGGAATGCAGGACTCTGGAAGGACCCCATGAACCGCATCATCCGTCTACGTCCGGCGCGCGCACTCGTTGTGCTGGGCGCTCTTCTGGTGTCCGTGAGCGTACTCGGTGAAACCGCGATCGTCGCGCGTGCGCCGTCGATCTCGGGACGCGTCCGCCTGCCGGATGGCAGCGCAGCCGCAGGCATGCAGGTCGTCGCGTCGCGCTTCGTCGCCGATGCCTGGTTTTCAGACTACGCGCTGACGCAGGAGGACGGCCGCTACGCGATCGACGACCTCGCTCCTGGCAGTTACCGCGTCTGCGCCGGCGGAATCGGCACCGGTACGTTGCTGCAGTGCTTCGACCACGAGGATCAGGCCGCGTTTTCCAGCGACCCCGCCTTCACCCCGGTTGATGTCGGCGTCGGCGACGAGCGGACCGGAGTCGACTTCGATCTCGCGCATGGGAGTGGCGTCTCCGGCCGCCTGCTGGATGCGCGCACGGGCCGTCCGTTCGGTGGCCGCGCCGCTCGACTGGTCTTCTTCGACGTGGAAGGCCGCCAGCTCGACCGTGCGGACGTGACGACGGATGCCGACGGGTCCTACCGAGTACGCGGACTTCCCGCGGGCGCGTTCCACCTGGCGGTGGAATTCAATGGCCCCTTCCGCGAGGCCCGCCTGGTCTATCCGGACCTGCCCTGCCCCGGGTGGAACTGCGATCCCACGCAGGGCCAACGCCTCACGACTCCGGTCTCCGGCGAACTCACCCAGATCGACTTCGCGTTCCATCCGGACGCGATCGTCCGCGGCAAGGTCGCCGATGCACAAAGCGGGGTCGGCATCGGTAGCGCCACCGTGAACGGCTACGCGCCCCAAACGGGGCCATTTGGTACGACGTACTCCATCGCGTGGTCGACCCTGTCGCAGACCGACGGCACGTACGAACTCTATCTGCGGGGTGCCGATCAGGGCGCGAGGTACTACGTGACAAGTGAGCGAGCGGCTCCACACATCAACGCGGTCCATCCGGACATCGTGTGCCCGAACGTCGACCAGCAGTGCCTGGTTCAAGGCACGCGCGTCCTGCTCCACTCGGGTGACACCGTGGAGGGCATCGACATTGCCTCGCCGCTCGGCGCCGTGGTCGCCGGCAAGATCGCCGATGCCCGCGTCGGCTCGCCAATACCTGGCATGGTCACGATTTTCGATCGGGACGATCGCCATCTGTGGAGCGGCGCGACGCGCGAGGACGGCACCTACCGAACCGATGCGTTGCCAGCCGGCACCGTATATGCGACCGGCCAGACTCACGCCTGGCCGTTCGCGTGCGTCGCCTATCTGGACCGCCCTTGTCCTTCGAACGGCCAGCCGATCAGTTCGGTCGCACCGACCCCGATCGCGCTGCAAGCCGGCGAGATTCGAGAGGCGATCAACTTCTCGCTCGACAGCGAGTCGGTTTTCCGCAACGGCTTCGAACCGTGAATCCGGCCTTCACGCCGGCAACACCCGGCAAACGAAGCCCTTGAGGTAATCCGTCTCCGGGATCGCCGGGTGCACCGGATGGTCCGGGCCCTGCTGCAGCGCGATCAGCGACTGCACCTGCCGATCCAGATGGCGCGCGCCCTGCTGCACGGCGTCGAGCAGCGCGGTGCGCGGCATGTGGTGCGAGCAGGAACAGGTGATGAGCAACCCGTCCTTGGCCAGCACCTGCATGCCGAGCTCGTTGAGGCGGCGGTAGGCGAGGCTGCCTTCCTTGAAATCCTTCTTGCGCTTGATGAACGCGGGCGGGTCGAGGATCACGACGTCATAGCGCTCGCGCGCCTCGCGGAGCGCCTTCAGATGGTCGAACGCATCGGCGCGGACCGCGCTGACGCGATCGGCCAGATCGTTGCGCTCGATGTTGCGCGCGATCGCCTCGACCGCGCTGGCCGAGGCGTCGACGCAGGTCACTTCGCTGGCGCCGTACGCCGCCGCGCGCAGGCCCCAGCCGCCGAGGTAGCTGAACATGTCGAGCACGCGCTTGCCCTGCACGAAACGCGCGAGCTGGTCGCGGTTCTCGCGCTGGTCGTAGAACCAGCCGGTCTTCTGGCCGCCGACCGGATCGATGCCGAAGGTCAGGCCGCCCTCGCGCGCGATCACCTCGCCGCCATACTCGCCATGGCCGAGGTCGGCGTACTCGGGCAGCTGCTCCATCGCGCGGATCGAGGCATCGTTCTTCCACCAGAGCTGGCGCGGCTTGAGCACCTTGACGATCGCCTCGGTCAGCTCGTCCTTCAGCCGCTCCATGCCGGCGGTCGTGATCTGGCCGACCAGCACGTCGCCGAAGCGGTCGAGAGTCAGGCCCGGCAGGCCGTCGGACTCGCCGAACACGAGCCGGTAGTACGGCTCGGCATACAGCCGCTCGCGCAGCGCCAGCGCGACGTTGAGGCGGTGCACGATGAGCGAGCGGTCGAGCGGATGCTCGAGCCCGCGCGCGACCAGCCGCGCCGCGATCAGCGAATTCGGGTTCACGTAGCCGACGCCGATCGGCTTGTCGCGGTGATCGACGATCACGCAGGCCTCGCCCGGCTCGAAACCGGACAGCGGCGAACGCGCGACATCGACCTCGTTCGAGAACACCCACAGGTGGCCGGCGCGCAGGCGCGCGTCCTCGCCGCGCTTGAGGTAGAGGGCGGGATATTCGATCGATTCGGACACGGTGGCGGCCTGATTGGGCGACGGCGGCGCACGGTAGCCCCTTCGCCGGCCGGCGACAACCGACTCGTGGCCCTCCCCTTCGAAGGGGTGAGGCGGGCTTTCGATCGCTGCCCTCCGGCAGCGATCGCCGGCGAACGGCCGCACAGGGATGTGCGGACCGGGTTTGCGAGCGCAGGGATGCGCGAGGGGTTGGGTGGGGATGGTGTTCGTCACGCGCCCAAAGACATCGGGACCAAAGTCCCTCCCGCGGATCCTGCAACGCCGCCAAGGTTTGTGAGAGCGGCTTCAGCCGCGATGCTCTTCGGCCCACAGCCCTCGGCCCTCAAAAGCATCGCGGCTTCCGCCGCTCCCACAGGTCTACACTCATCCCATGCCCAACCGCCTCGCCGCCGAAACCAGCCCCTACCTGCGCCAGCACGCCGACAATCCGGTCGACTGGTGGCCGTGGGGCGAGGCCGCGCTCGCCGCGGCGCGCGCGGCGAACAAACCGATCCTGCTGTCGATCGGCTACGCCGCCTGCCACTGGTGCCACGTGATGGCACACGAGAGCTTCGAGGACGAAGCGACCGCGGCGGTCATGAACGCGCTGTACGTGAACATCAAGGTCGACCGCGAGGAGCGGCCCGATCTCGACAAGGTCTACCAGCTCGCGCACCAGGCGCTGGCGCGCCGCGGCGGCGGCTGGCCGCTGACCGTGATCCTGACCCCGGACGACCTGCTGCCGTTCTTCGCCGGCACGTATTTTCCGAAGACCCCGCGCTACGGCATGCCGTCGTTCGTGCAGGTGCTGCACGGCGTACGCCGCTGGTTCGACGAAAAGCCCGACGAGGTGCGCGCACAGAACGGCGCGCTGGCGCGCTTCCTCGCCGACTACGGCCGCGATACCGCGCACACCGACGTGGTCGACGAACGCCCGATCCGGCTCGCGCTCGAGCGCCTCGCCGCCGGCTTCGACGCCGACAACGGCGGCCGCCTCGGCGGCCCGAAGTTTCCGCATGCGGGCGAGATCGAGCTGCTGCTGGCGCAGTCCGAGCCGGCCGCGGAGCTCCCCGCTCGTCGCATCGGCGCAGTCCGGGGCCCAGTGCCGTCATCGGTGGCCGCAGACGCTGGGTCCCGGCCTGCGCCGGGACGACGAGCAGTGGGTGATCCCGTGGCGATGGCCCGCCTCACCCTCGCCCGCATGGCCGAACGCGGCCTCGCCGACCACCTCGGCGGCGGCTTCTTCCGCTACTGCGTCGATGCGGAGTGGGACATCCCGCACTTCGAGAAGATGCTCTACGACAACGCGCAGCTGCTGCCGCTTTACGCCGTGGCCGGCGCGCGCTTCGGCGATGCGCAGTTCGCCGAAGCCACGCGCGACACCGCCGACTGGCTCGTGCGCGAGATGAGCGCGCCGGAAGGCGGCTTCTGGAGCTCGCTCGATGCCGACTCCGAAGGCGAGGAAGGCCGCTATTACGTCTGGCAGCGCGACGACATCCGCGCGCTGCTCGACGAGGACGAATACGCGATCGTCGAACGCCGCTTCGGCCTCGATCGGCCGCCGAACTTCGAGGGCCATGCCTGGCACCTGCGCGCCGTCGCCGGCTTCGATGAGGTCGCCGCGGCGCTCGGCCTGACGCCCGCCACGGTGCAGGCGCGCTGGGCGTCGGCGCGCGCACTGCTGCTCGCCGCGCGCAGCCTGCGCGTGCGGCCAGGCCTCGACGACAAGATCCTGACCGCGTGGAACGCACTGATGATCGGCGGCGCCGCGCGCGCGCTGCTCGTCCAGCCCGACCTGCACGAACTCCAGACGCAGGCCGAACGCGCGCTCGACCTGCTGCACGCGCAGCTCTGGCAGCACGGTCGCCTCTACGCCAGCCATGCGCGCGGCGAGACGAAGATTCCGGCCTATCTCGACGACCACGCGTTCCTGCTCGACGCGCTGCTGGCGCTGCTGCAGGTCCGCTGGCAGCGGCGCGACCTCGACTGGGCGATCGCGCTCGCCGATGCGCTGCTCGAACGCTTCGAGGACCACGAACACGGCGGCTTCTTCTTCACCGCGCACGACGCCGAACCCCTGCCGCAGCGGCCCAAGCCGTGGATGGACGAATCGCTGCCCTCCGGCAACGGCGTCGCCGCGCGCGCGCTGCTCCGGCTCGGCCACCTGCTCGGCGACCCGCGCTACCTCGACGCCGCCGAACGCACGCTGCGCGCCGCCTGGCCCACGCTGTCGCAATACCCCGACGCCTGCTGCACGTTGCTGCTCGCGCTGGACGAATTCCTGCACCCGCGCACGCACGTGGTGCTGCGCGCGGACGCGCACGACGCCGCGCGCTGGCACGACGCGCTGGCGCACCTGCGCGACGCGCGCACCGACGTCTATCGCATCCCGCCGACGGCGATCGACCTGCCCGCCACGCTGGCCGCGCAGGCGCCGCGCGAGGGCGGCGTCGCCTACGTCTGCCGCGGCCTCGAGTGCTTGCCGCCGGTTACCGAACCGGCGTCACTTGCATCCTAGGTAGTAAGCACACAGTAGGGCGGCTCACGGCGCGCAGCGCCGGAGCCGCCAATCAGTGAACGGGCGGCGGCGATTCCGGCCTGCGGCCTTGAACCGCTCTACGCGCCTGAACACCCGTAGCCCTTAGCGAGTTGCGGCGAAGACCTCTTCTACCTGAACATCGGAAAGCGGGCCGTACTTGTCATCGCACAGCCAACCCATGTGCGCCCCTGCCACTACCGCCGCTTCCTTGAACGCCCGAAGCTCGATGTTGGTGTAGCCCCCCTCCATCTTCGGAACGAGGTGCACCAAGACATGCGGTTTCACGACCCGCATTTGTGGACTTGAAAGCTCCCGTACGGCGCTTCGCAGGCACTCGACGATCTCATGGAAGTTCCCCGCCAGCGTGCGTGGATGGGACAGGGCCGCGCAGGAGCGATGAACCCTTCGTCCATCACCCACCACACTAGCAACGATGTGGCCAGCATGCACTTGGATATAGATGACCTTACGGCGAAACATCATGTAGCCCCTAATCCGTACCCCGTCAGTACCCTTCTGCCTTTACTGACATCGCCATGCCGCCGATATCCATGTCCTCCTTCATTTCCACCGTTAGGAGACTGCCACGCTTCTGGGTGCCATAGCTGAGCGAAAAGGAGCCTTGGTTCACCCCCACCTGATTGGCTAAGTGCGTGCCGGAGGAAAGACAGGCCAGAGCGCGCTTGACATTGTTTCCCGAGAATTCGACCGTCCCATGATCCATCAGATACGCGCAGACGGCCTTTGCAGGTGCGTAGCCGCTGTGGATGCAGCGTTTCGCGTAGATAGTCGGCTCCCCCGACGAATCATTGAAGTCGCCGCCCCACCGTGTATGGAATACGAACTCCCGAGCCTCGCCTGGCTGAACCGAGGCAACGAAGCCTCGCAGTGGCCGACACAGCGGATCCCCCTGACCAGCTGAAGCCTCCCGGAATGAAGCCATCGCGGCGACAAGAAGGATGAAGACGAAGGCGATTTTCATCCGTTACCTAACTCCTGTGACGTGGATCAACGCGCACGCCTCACCCTCGCCTCATCGACACGAACGATCAGGTCGTCGACAACCGGATTCCTCGCGAACGGATTCAACGTGAATGGAGTGACGGGAGAAAATGAAATCTCCGAGCCGAACTTTCCTGGCTTCGCCAGGCGTAGCGTGATCCGCGGAGGCCGCATGTTCATCGACGCGCTGACGTTCATGATGTTTGACAGCGCGACGCGCTCTTCCTCGCCACGGTTGCGCACCAGCAGCGTGTCGCCGCAGTCATGGACTTCGTCGACGAGCTCCCAGATGAGCTTCTTCATGAGGAAGAACCCGAAAACGGCCATTGCACATGGACCGAGCAGGAACACGATGTCTTCCTGGTACGCCCCACCCGCGATGGCTACGCCGAGAAAGACCGCGAGAAAGCCGAACCAGAGGATCGGGAACACCTTCTTCGTGAAGACCAAGCTATTGCTCGAGATCTTCTTCATCGCCGGCATGCGTACCTTCCCCTGCAACCTGGATTGAATCGCGCTGGAACAGCAGTGAACGTGGATGCGGAGCGTCAGCCGCACCGCTCTTCAATGGGCCACTTCACGAATGCGAAGAGCCAGATCGCCGCGAGGTTGACGTAGGGTACGAGCAGCAACAGCGACAACGCGCCGGGGAAGCCGGCCTTGGCGACGATGCGCCAGGCGGGAACGATGAAAACGCCGCCCAGCAGGAAGAGGACGACGAGCCAATGCCAGATACTGAATGAACCCACTGCACCCCTCCTTGTAGGACCTGTGCTCTGCTGCGCACGCCCCTTGCCCCGACAAAAGTCCGCCCGGACGACCGCTCCCCAGCCCAACCGTCGCAGGCAAGGCGGTCATTGAGCTTCTACAGCAACACCGGCCGATCCGGCAATTCGTCGCGGTTCGGTCCGCCATCGGCCGGGAAATGCCGCACGAGGATCGCGGTGATCGCCTCGACGCCGGCGAGCGCGCCGCCTTGGTAGTCGCCGTGCGCGAAGCGCGCCTGCATCAGTGCGCAGACCTGGCGCCATTCGTCTTCGGCCACCTTCGCGGCGATGCCGCGGTCGGCGACGATTTCGATCGCGTGCTCGGCCAGCAGCAGATAGACCAGCACGCCGGTGTTCTGCTCGGTGTTCCACACACGCAGGCGCGCGAACACCTCGTGCGCGCGCTCGCGCGGCGTGCGGCGAGTGAATGCCTCGGCCAGCGGCAGGCTGCCTTCGACCGCGAACACGATCTCGCCGCGATGGCGGTGCTCGCTGGCGGCGATCGCGTGCTGGATCGCGTCCAGCGTGGCCGGCGGGAAATGCCGCTTCGCGGCGGAAAAGTCGAACAGGTGTCGGGTCCAGCGCATGTCACCAGCTCCCCGAGGCGCCGCCGCCGGAAAAACCGCCGCCACCGCCACTGAAGCCGCCGCCTCCGCCGCTGCTCCAGCTTCCGCCGCCGAAGCCGCCTCCGCCGAGTCCGCCACCCCAGCCACCACTGCCGAAGCCGCCCGAACCGCCACGGCTGGCGAAGCCGCCACCTCCTCCGCCGCCGAGCAGGCCGAGGAAGCCGCCGACCAGGCCGATGCCGATGCCGAGTGGCAGCAGGCCGCTGAACAGCCAGCCGATCACGCCGCTGCCGAGGCCGACGAGGCCGGCGCGTGGTACCGAGGACACGCGACCGAACAGCCCCCGCAGGAACAGCGCGACGAACCAGCCGGCGATGACCGCCGGCACGATGCGATCGCCGTGGTCCTCGTGCTCGTCGGCCAGCGGCGGCGGCAGCGGCTCGTCGTTGATCAGCTTGGTCAGCGCGCCGGTCGCGTCATGGATGCCGCCGTACCAGTCGCCGGCGCGGAAGCGTGGCGCGATGTATTCGCGGATCACGCGCGCGGCCGCGGCGTCCGGGATCGCGCCTTCCAGGCCGCGGCCGACCTCGATGCGCACGCGCCGGTCGTCCTTCGCCACGATCAGGATCACGCCGTCGTCGGTGCCCTTGCGGCCGAGCTTCCACGCATCGGCGACGCGGATGCCGTATTGGGCGATGTCCTCGGGCTGCGTGGTCGGGACGACCAGCACGCCGATCTGCGCGCCCTTGCTCTTTTCGAGAGCGGTGAGTTCGCCTTCCAGCGCCTGCTTCTGCTGCGCGTCGAGCGTGCCGGTGAGGTCGGTGACGTGCGCGGTCAGCGGCGGGATCGGCTGCAGGTCGTCGGCGTGCGCGAGCGTGCCGACACCGGCGAGCAGCAGCACGAGCAGCAGGCGGGCGAGCGCGTGGTGCCTGAAACCCCTCTCCCACCGGGAGAGGGGTTGGGGAGAGGGTTCGGACGAAGCACGACGCGCAATTCCCGGCATGCCGGTGATGCCCCGCTTCGACCTCACCCTCATCCGGCCCTGCGGGCCACCTTCTCCCGGAGGGAGAAGGAAAGCAGGCGCACCGCCTCCGGGGAAGGCCATGCCTAGTGCGCCGGCTGCGGTTCCGCCGGCTTCGGCGGCGCCGGCTTGCTGAAATCGACGGTCGGTGCGGTCGAGATCTGCTTTTCGTTCTCGACCGTGAAGTTGGCCTTGGGCTTGTAGCCGAACAGCATCGCGGTGAGATTGTTCGGGAACTGGCGCACGAACACGTTGTAGTCCTGCACCGCCTGGATGTAGCGGTTGCGCGCGACGGTGACGCGGTTCTCGGTGCCTTCCAGTTGCGCCTGCAGGTTCTGGAACAGGCCATCGGCCTTGAGCTGCGGGTAGTTCTCGCTGACCGCCATCAGGCGCGACAGCGCGCTCGACAGCTCACCCTGCGCCGCCTGGAACTGCTTCAGCTTCGCCTCGTCGGACAGGTCGTCGGCGGTCAGCGTGATCTTGCCGACCTGCGCGCGCGCCTGCGCGACCTGCGTGAACACCGCTTCCTCGTGCTGCGCGTAACCCTTGACCGTGTTGACCAGGTTCGGCACGAGGTCGGCGCGGCGCTGGTACTGGTTGACGACCTCGGACCAGGCGGCCTTGACGGCCTCGTCCTTGGACTGGATCGCGTTGTAGCCGCAGCCGTTCAGGGTCGCGACCAGCAACAGCAGGGACAGCAGTCGGATCACGCGCATACATCCTCCGTTGATGACGCTCGCGCCGCAGGGCGCGGCCGGCCGGTACTGTCGCGCGGACTCCCGGCCCACGCAAGCTCAGGCGCCGCCCGGCGGCAGGCGGCCCGCGGCCGCCTCGCGCTGCTGCTGGTGGCGCCGCGCCAGCAGGTTCAGCGACTCCACCGTGGCCGAGAACGCCATCGCGAAGTACAGGTAGCCGCGCGGAATGTGCACGTCGAAGCCGTCGAAGAACAGCACGATGCCGACCATGATGATGAAGGCCAGCGCGAGCATGCGGATGGTCGGGTTGCCGTCGATGAACTCGCCGACCGGATCGGCGATGAAGATCATTGCCAGTACCGCGAAGACGATCGCGCCGATCATCACCGGCACCACGTTGCTCATGCCGACCGCGGTAATGACCGAGTCGAGCGAGAACACGATGTCGATCAGCGCGATCTGCGCGATCACCAGCACGAAGCGGGAGGAGGCGCGCCCCGTCGCACCGCCCGGCGGTGCGGGGCGGAACGCGTCGAGGATTTCCATGACGCCCTTGACCACGAGGAACACGCCACCGCCGATCAGCAGCAGGTCGCGCACCGAAATGGTCTCGCCGAACAGGCGAAACAGGTGCGAGATGCGGTCGTCCATGTGCGCCAGGTGCGCCAGCGACAGCAGCAGCAGGATGCGCGTGGCGCAGGCGAACGCCAGGCCGATGCGCCGCGCGCTGGAGCGGCGCCGGGCCGGCAGCCGCCCGACTGCGATCGAGATGAAGACGAGGTTGTCGACGCCGAGCACGATCTCCAGCGTGGACAGGGTCAGCAGGGCAATCCAGGCCTGCGGATCGGCGAGAAGTTCCAAGCGCGAACGGCTCCTTCGGCGCAAGGCCAGTCGTGCATCCGGTGCGCTTCAAGGGCTGCGGGAGCGATACGACCGTCGCGGCTGCGCCGCTCCTACAGGAAGCGCTCCCAGAGTACCAAAGCCCAGCACAGCACGACGTTGAACATCAGCATCAGCACGGCGGCCGAGCCCATGTCCTTGGCGCGGCCGGCGAGTTCGTGGAATTCCGGGCTGACCTTGTCGACCACCGCCTCGACCGCCGAGTTGATCAGCTCCATCGCCAGTACCAGCAGCAGGCTGCCGCACAGCAGCGCCTTCTGGACCGCGCCATCGCCGAGCCACAAACCGAGCGGGAACAGCACCGCCAGCAGGTAGCCTTCCAGGCGGAACGAGGCCTCGTGCCGCCAGGCCGCGCGCAGGCCGGCGATCGACCATTGCCAGGCGCGCAGGATCTGGCGCGGACCGCGCGGTTCGGTGCTTGCCATGTGCGGCGCCGGCGCTCAGGCCGCCGCGCGTGCCGCGACGGCTGTGCGCGGCGTGCGGAAGGGATCGCGGTGGAACGGCACGGGCGTCGGCATGGCAGGCGTGGAAACTGGCAAAAAAGTGCCCGGTATGATGCCATAAAGCCCGCTTTCCCCCGCCTGTCTCCCACTCCGGATGTGCCGATGAACCGACGCCTGCTCGGCTGGACCGCGCTGGCCAGCGCCGTATTGATGCTGCTGGGCCTACTCGTACTCGATCACCCGCTCGCGCAATGGCTGCACGCCAGCGACCTGGAGCGCCTGCCGCTGTTCGCGGGCGGGCTCGGCGCGCTCGACGTGGTGGTCGGCATCGACGTCTGGTACTGGCTGGCCGGCTGGACCGTGTTCGCCGTCGGCTGCCTCGGCCTGGCCATGCAGCGGCGTGCGCGCTGGCCACGCGTGTTCCTCGCCGCCTGGGCCGTGCAGGTCGCGACGCTGGCGACGATGATCTTCGGCAAGGACACGTTCGGCCGCCTGCGCCCGCAGCAGGTGCTCGATGCCGGCGACTGGACGCAGCCGCTGTGGTTCGTCGGCGGCGGCTCGTTCCCGTCCGGGCACACCTCGTTCTACTTCGGCCTGCTGCTGCCACTCGCCGCGGCCTGCCCGATCCGCTGGCTGCGCGCGCTGCTGCTCGCGATCCCGGTCTACGTCGCGCTCGCGCGCATCGACCTGGCGCGGCATTTCCTGTCCGACGTGGCCGCCGCCGCGCTGATCGCGGCGCTGTACGCGCTGCTGCTGGCGACGCTGGCGCGGCGCTGGCTGCCGGATCCCGCGCCGGCCGCGGCCATCGCGCCGCCTCCTGCGCGCGATTCCACGAACCGATGACCGTAGGGTGGGCCACGCGCCTTCCATGTGCGTTCGCACACGCACCACGTTCCGGCTTGCGCTAACCTCGTCCGGTTTTCCTTCCCGCCGGACCCCGCAATGAACGCCCCCAGCCCACGCCGCGCCAGCCAGACCCGCTCGTTCTCGACGATCTTCCTGATCGAGTTGTGGGAGCGCTTCGGCTACTACGGCATGGCCGCGCTGCTGGTGCTGTTCATGGTGCAGAAGGTCGGCTTCGCCGATGCGCAGGCGAACCTGGTCTGGGGCGCGTTCACCGCGCTGGTCTACGCGGCGCCGGCGATCGGCGGCTGGATCGGCGACAACGTGCTCGGCACGCGCCGCACGATGCCGATCGGCGCGGCGATCCTGGCGCTCGGCTACCTGCTGCTGGCGGTGCCGAGCGACAACCTGTACTTCCTGTATGTCTCGATGGGCGTCATCGTGGTCGGCAACGGCCTGTTCAAGGCGAACGCCGCGAACATGGTGCGCCGCATCTACGAGGGCGACGACGCCAAGATCGACAGCGCGTTCACGCTGTACTACATGGCGGTCAACGTCGGCTCGACCGCGTCGATGCTGCTGACGCCGTGGATCAAGGACCAGTGGGGCTGGCACGCCGCGTTCGCGGTCTGCTGCGCCGGCATGGTCCTCGGCCTGGTCAACTACGTGCTGATGGTGCGCACGCTCATCGGCATCGGCTCGGCACCGGACGAGCAGCCGGTGCGTTGGGGCCGCCTGGCCGCCGTGCTCGGCGTCGGCTTCGCGCTGGTGTTCGCGGTCGCGTTCGTGATCCAGCACCGCGAGATCGCGGTCGCCTGCGTCTACCTCGCCGGCCTGGCGATCCTGGGCATTTTCGGCTGGATGATCGCGACCGGCGCGCGCAGCGAGCGCGCCGGCCTGATCGCGGCGCTGATCCTGGTCGCCGAAATCCTGCTGTTCTTCATCTTCTACCAGCAGATGTCGACCTCGCTGACGTTGTTCGCGCTGCGCAACGTCGACTGGAACCAGACCCTGTTCGGCCTGCAGCTGTTCACGTGGTCGCCGGCGCAGTACCAGGCGCTGAACCCGATCTGGATCATGCTGCTGTCGCCCGTGCTGGCGTGGACTTACACGCACCTGGGCAAGACCGGCCGCGACCTGCCGATCGCGGCCAAGTTCGCGCTCGGATTCGTCGTCGTCGCGGTCGGCTTCTTCATCTTCGGCATCAGCGGCGCGACCGCGGTCGACGGCAAGGTGTCGTCGTGGTTCATGATCTGGGGCTACGGCTTCTACTCGCTCGGCGAGCTGCTGGTCAGCGGCCTCGGCCTGGCGATGATCGCGCGCTACGTGCCGGTGCGCATGGGCGGCTTCATGATGGGCGCGTACTTCGTCGCCACCGGCATCTCGCAGTACCTGGGCAGCGTGGTCGCCAACTACGCGTCGATCCCCGAGAACATCGCCGACCCGATGGAGAGCCTGGCGATCTACACCCGGCTGTTCAACAACCTCGGCCTGCTCGCGGTCGCCGGCACCGTGCTCGCGATCGTGCTGCTGCCGCTGATGAAGAAGCTGTCGGCCGCGCACGGCGCGCAGGAGAAGATCGCGCGGTCCGGCGCCGCCGGCCTGCGCACAGTCAGCAGCGAGGAGTAGCGCGGCCGCGGCGATGCGGCTCGCACGAGGGGCGCCTGCAGGTACGATGGCGAAGCCGCGAGGCGCCGCCGCCGTCCCGCTGGTTGGCTCTCCGCCGCAGGCCGCGGCGGTCGCTTCGTAAAGCGTTGCAAAGCCGCGCAAGCGGCTGAAAAGCCGCGCCCGTCCGCAGCCGGCCGGCGCTATGCTGGCCGCATGAGCCGCAACCGTATCCTGCTCGCCGACGACGACGTCGAACTCGCGCAATTGCTGCGCGACTTCCTCGCGCGCGAGGGCTTCGAGGTCACGCTCGCGCACAGCGCCGACGAAGCGCTGGCCGCCGCGCGCGCCGACACGTTCGATGCGCTCGTGCTGGACGTGATGATGCCGGGCCGCTCCGGCCTCGACGCGCTGCGCGAGCTGCGCCGCGAATCGGCCGTGCCGGTGCTGATGCTGACCGCGCTCGGCGAGGACATCGACCGCATCCTCGGCCTCGAGCTCGGCGCCGACGACTACATCCCCAAACCATGCAACCCGCGCGAGCTCGCCGCGCGGCTGCGCGCCGTGCTGCGCCGCGCGCGCGGCGAGGGCGCCGAGGTGCTGACCGACCTGCGCAACGGCCCGATCTGCCTGCGCGCCGCTTCGCGCAGCGTCAGCGTCGACGGCCGCGCGATCGCGCTGACCGCGACCGAGTTCGACCTGCTCGTGCTGCTGCTGCGCGAGGCCGGCCGCGTGGTCAGCAAGGAGCGCATCTCGCAGAGCGTGCTCGGTCGCGCGCTCGGCCCGTTCGACCGCTCGATCGACGTGCACGTGTCGAACCTGCGCCGCAAGCTCGGCGACGCCCCCGACGGCAGCTCGCCGATCACCACGATCCACCGCAGCGGCTACCTGATGCGCAAGCTGGGGGATGAGGCGTGAGCATGTCGCCGCGCGCCGGCAGGGGCCGGCCATGATGCAGCGCCTGTTCTGGCGCCTGTTCGCGGCGTTCTGGGTCGCCACCGTGTTCATGCTGGTCGCGTTCGCGTGGGTCAGCACCAGCATGTTCGAGACCGACAAGATTCCCGGCCTGGACATCACGCGCCTGCAGGCCGCGATGGACGACCTGCTCGCGCGCACCGCGCGCGAGCTGCGCCGCGAGGGCGAGGACGCCACGCGGCAGTGGCTGCGCTCGGCGGAGGGCTTCGGCCCGACCACGGTGTACGTGTTCGATGCCGACGCCGGCGAGCTGCTCGGCCGTCCGGTCAGCGACAACGTGCGCGAGGCCGCGCTCGCCACGCTGGCCGACGCCAAGGCCGGCATCGAGGCGGCCGGCGCGGCGCACGGCACCGAACGGCTGCGCGCGCGCGCGATCCGCACGCGCGACGGCCGCCTGTACGCGGCGGTCGCCGCGCGCGAGGGCGCCTTCCTGACGCGCCTGGTCTCGCGCCGGCCGCGCGCGTTCTGGCTCAACATCGGTATCGCGATGGCCGTCAGCGCGGCGTTCGCGCTGCTGCTGGCCGGCTACGTCACCGCGCCGCTGACGCGCATCCGCGCCAGCACGCGCCGCTTCGCCGAGGGCGACTTCGACGCGCGCGTCGGCCGCCTGCGTTTCGGCCGCAGCGCCGAGGTGACCGCGCTCGCGAGCGAATTCGACGGCATGGCCGAGCGCATCAAGGCGCTGGTCGACAGTCATCGCCGACTGGTGCGCGACGTTTCGCACGAACTGCGTTCGCCGCTGGCGCGCCTGCGCGTGGCGGTCGAGCTCGCACGCGACGGCGACGCGCGCCAGGTCAACGCCTCGCTCGACCGCATCGAATGCGAGGCCGACCGCCTCGAGGCGATGCTGGCCCAGTCGCTGCAGCTCTCGCGGCTGGAGACCGCCACCGACGCGCCGCGCGACGACATCGCGCTCGACGGCCTGCTCGAGGACGTCATCACCAATGCCGACTACGAGGGAGCGCCGCGCGGGCGCAAGGTCGTGCTGGCCGAATGTGAGCGGCTGCACCTGCGCGGCTCGTACTCGGCGCTGCACAGCGCGTTCGAGAACGTGATCCGCAATGCGCTCGCCTACACCGCCGACGGCAGCACGGTCAGCGTGCGCCTCGGCCACGATCCCGGCCACGCCGAACGCGCCCTGATCACCGTGCGCGACCACGGCCCGGGCGTGCCGGAGGCCGAACTCGAGCGCATCTTCGAGCCGTTCTACCGCACCGACAGCGCGCGCACGCGCTCCAGCGGCGGCACCGGCCTGGGCCTGGCGATCGCACGCCGCGCGATCGAGCGCCACGGCGGCAGCATCAGCGCACGCAACCTCGACCGCGGCCTGGAGGTCGCGATCCGCCTGCCGCTGCCCGGCGCCGTCCGTGGCGGCAACCGCTCCCCCTGAACCTGCAACCGGAACATGCCGATGCCGACGACGAACGCCACGCTTGCGACCCGCCGCGGCTACGCCGACCGCGCCCGACGACTGGCCGAGACGCTCGCCTGGCTGCGACTGTGCGCGGTGGGCGGACAGACGCTGACCGTCGCGGTCGTCGCCGGCGTGCTCGGCATCGCGATCCCGCTCGGCCCGCTCATGCTCGGCATCGGCGCGCTGGCCGCCTTCGCGCTGTTCGCGTTCTGGCGCCTGCGCCAGCCGTCGCCGGTGGCGCCGATCGAGGCGTTCGACCACATCGCGGTCGACATCGTCGTGCTGGGCTGGCTGCTGTACTGGACCGGCGGCGTGAACAATCCGTTCGTGCCGCTGCTGGTGATGCCGATCGCGCTGGCAGCGGCGGCCCTGCCGCTCGGCTACGTCGTCGCGGTCGCATTGCTCGCCAGCACCGCCTACCTGCTGCTGATCGCCTGGCACGTGGACCTGCCGCCGCTGCTCGACGGCCCCGGTGGCTTCAACCTGCACGTCGCCGGCTCGGCCATCAACTTCGCGGTGATCGCGATCGTGCTCGGCTTCTTCATCGCGCGCCTCGCGCGGCGGCTGCGCGACCGCGAGCTGGAAGTGCAGCGTGAGCGCGAACGCGCGCTGCGCGACGAGGGCATCCTCGCCATCGCGACGCAGGCCGCCGGCACCGCGCACGAACTCAACACGCCGTTGTCGACGATCCGCACGCTGCTGGCCGAGCTGCAGCGCGAGCATGCCGGCGACGGCGCGCTCGCCGCCGACCTCGCCCTGCTGGCCGGGCAGGCCGAACGCTGCCGCGACATCCTGCGCGAGCTGGTCGCGGTCGGCACGCGCCAGCTCGCGGGCACGCCGCAACGGCTGGCGCTGGGCGTGTTCGTGCAGGACTGCGAGAACCAGTTCCGCCTGCTGCGCCCGGAGGTCGAACTGCGCGTGGCGCTCGATGGCGAGGCACGCGCACGCATGATCGAGGTCGAGCCGAGCCTGCGCCACGCACTGATCAACCTGCTCAGCAACGCAGCCGACGCCTCGCTCACGGCCGGCCGCAACGAGATCGACCTGACCGTGGCCGCGGGCGCCGATCACGTCGAGTTCGGCATCCGCGACCACGGCAGCGGCATCGCCCCGGGCGCCGGCGTCGCGTTCCAGACCAGCAAGGCCGACGGCCTCGGCCTTGGCCTCGCGCTCGCGCACGCGACCACCGAACGCCTCGGCGGCACGCTGACCGCGCGCAAGCTCGACGAGGGCGGCCTGCTGCAGCGATTGCGCGTGCCGCTCGCCTCGACGGACAATCGCGGCCATGAACAACCCGTCTCTACATCGCGTCGTCCTGATCGATGACGACACCGTCTTCAGCAGCGTCCTCGCGCGCGCGCTGGGCGCCCGCGGTTTCACGGTGGAGACCGCCGCCGACGGCGCCCGCGCGGTGTCGCTCGTGCGCGAGCACGCGCCCGACTATGCCGTGCTCGACCTCAAGCTCGGCGCCGAGAGCGGCCTGGCGCTGATCCCGGAGCTGCTCGCCGCGCGCCCCAGCCTGCGCATCCTGCTGCTGACCGGCTATGCCTCGATCGCGACCGCGGTCGAGGCGATCAAACGCGGCGCGCACGACTACCTGGCCAAGCCGGTCGACGCCGACCAGGTCGTCGCCGCGCTGCTCGGCGAGGGCGGCGGCGAGGACGACGAGGCGCCGCTCGAGGTGCACACGCCGCCGCTCAAGCGCCTGGAGTGGGAGCACATCCAGCGCGTGCTGGCCGAATGCGACAACAACATCTCCGAGGCCGCGCGCCGGCTTGGCCTGCACCGCCGCACGCTGCAGCGCAAGCTGGCCAAGCGGCCGGTGCGCGAGAGCGGCGGCGGGAGCTGAAGCCGGCGGCCGCGAGCTTGTCGGAGGATGGGACGCAGCCGCGCAGCGGCGAGTCCCACCGACCACCCGTGAGGCGGGACGCGCCGATGACGCCGCGCCGCCGAGCTGGATCGTCCGGGCGGATCAGCCGGCGGTCGGCCGCGGCAGCCGCACCATCGTGTCGAGGAGACGCTCGAGCATCGCCGCATGGTCCGTGCAGCGGCCGCTGTGCACCGGCGAGGTCTGGATCATCGTGCTGCGCGTGGCGGTCAGCCAGTGGAAGCGTTCGCGCGCGGCCAGGCGGCCGATCGGGCCGGCCTCGGCACCGCCGGCGGCGATCGCGCAGAACGCGCGCAGGTGGCCGCGCACCGCCTCGAGGTCGACGCCCGGATCGAGCGCACGCAGGCGCGCCTCGTCGAGTTCGACGCGCGCCTGGAGAAAGCCGCCAGCCTTGCACGACAGCACCACGCCGGCGTTGACGAACTCGCCGCGCTCGACCCGCGGCACGACGCGGATCAGCGCGTAGTCATACGCGTGCACGGATCGCCTCCTCGACGAACGCATGCGGCGCCTCGATGCGTCGCCACAGATATTGCACGTAGGCGTCGCGATGCGCGGCTGCGTCGGCGAACGGCGTATCGCCGCACAGCCATGTGTCCGGCACCAGCGCCACGACGCGCTCGATCAGCGCGCGCGTGACCAGTGCGCCGAGGCGCCCGTCGGCCTCGCGCAGCGCGCTGGCGAACGGCAGCAGCACGTGGTCCTTGATGCGCGCGAACGGCTGCACCGCGCGCTCGAGGAAACGGTCCCAGTCGTGGTGGAAATACAGCGCCGCGCCGTGGTCGATCAGCCACAGCTGGCGGTGCCAGACCAGCAGGTTCGTGTTGCGCGCGGTACGGTCGACGTTGCTGACGAACGCGTCGAACCAGACGATCGCCGAGGCGAGTTCGGCCTCCGGCTGCTCGACGACCGGATCGAACGTGACCGAACCGGGCAGGTAGTCGAGCGCGAGGTTGAGCCCGGCGCTGGCGCGGATCAGGTGCTGGATCTCCGGGTCCGGCTCGGTGCGCGCGAGATCGCCGTCGAGCTCGACGAACACGATCTCCGGCACCGGCAGGCCGAGCGCGCGCGCCAGCTCGCCGGCGACCAGTTCCGCGATCAGTGCCTTCGGCCCCTGCCCCGCGCCGCGGAACTTCAGCACGTACAGGCCGTCGTCATCGGCCTCGACGATCGCCGGCAGCGAACCGCCTTCGCGCAGCGGCGTGACGTAGCGGGTCGCGGCGACGGTTCTCACTCGGGAGTGCCTCCGAACTGGGCCGACAGGTCGCGTGCGCCGTGCAGGATGCGCACGATCAGGAGATGGCCGGCGTCTTCACGGAAGAAGATCACGTAGCGTCCATGCAGGGACGCGCGGATGCCGGCGCCGAGCTCCGGTCGCGCCGGCCACGCCAACGGCGCGGCTGCGATCGTCCGGCCATGCACGCGCAGTTCGGCAATGAACGTCGCCGCACGTTGCGGATTGTCCTCGGCAATGTAATCGGCGATCTCTTCCAGATCGCGCTCGGCCAGCGCGGAAAAGACGATGCGCATCAGGTGCGCACCGACCTCGCCCGGTACTTCGCCTCCAGCCGGTCGAACACGGCGTCGGCGTCATGCCCGACGCCGCTGTCGATGCCGGCCTTGAGTGCGGCGCGCAGCGCCTTGAGTTCGAGCGCCTTCTCGCGCTCGGCGTCCTCGAGCAGGCGCAGCCCCGCGCGGACGACCTCGCTGGCGTTGTTGTAGCGGCCTTCCGCGAGCTGGCGCTTCACGAAAGCCTCGAAATGCTCGCCCAGAGCGACACTGGTCGGCATGGCCGCCTCCAACTAACTGTTAGTTGGAGGGCATTGTGCGCCGACGGGACGCCCTGTCAAGGACGGCCCTCGTCACCGAGGATCGCCACATGCATCTTGCCGTCGCGGTCGATCCAGCCGCGGTACATGCCGTCGGTGTTGAACGGCGTGGCGAAGTTGCCGTCGCTGTCGAGCGCGATCACGCCGCCGTCGCCGCCGAGCTTGGGCACCACGTCCATCACGACGTCCTTGGCCGCCTGCGCAATCGGCTTGTTGGCGTACTCGACGCGCGCGCAGATGTCGTGTGCGGCGACCGCGCGGATGTAGTACTCGCCCCAGCCGGTCGCGGAGACCGCACAGCGCGTGTTCGCGTAGGTGCCGGCGCCGATCACCGGCGAGTCGCCGACGCGGTTCCAGCGCTTGTTGGTCATGCCGCCGGTCGAGGTCGCCGCAGCGAGGTGGCCGGCCTGGTCGAGCGCGACCGCGCCGACCGTGCCGTAGTGGATCATGCGGCCGAGCGCGGAGGCCTGCTGCTTCCGCTCGGCCTTCAACGCCTCCTGCAACTGCTGCCAGCGCTGCTCGGTGCGGAAGTACTTCGGCTCCACCAGCTCGATGCCGACGGTCTTGGCGAACGCCTCGGCGCCGTCACCGACCAGGAACACGTGCGGCGACTTCTCCATCACCGCGCGCGCGAGCAACACCGGGTTCTTCACGCGGTGCACGCCGGCGATCGCGCCGGCGCGCAGGGTCGCACCGTCCATGATCGCCGAGTCGAGCTCGTTCTTGCCCTCGTGCGTGAACACCGCGCCGCGGCCGGCGTTGAACTGCGGCGAATCCTCGAGCACGAGGATCGCCTTGGTCACCGCGTCGAGGCTGCTGCCGCCGCTCTTGAGCACGTCGTTGCCGGCCTTGAGCGCGGCCTCCAGGTCGGCGCGGACCTGCTTTTCCTTGTCCGGCGTCATCTCGGACTTGATCACGCCCGCGCCGCCATGGATCACGAGCACGGGCACGGCGGCCTCCACGAACGTGGCGGACAGGCACAGCGAAGCGACAGCAAGACAGCGAAGCAGCATCGGGAATTTCCTGCAGAGGACATGCGTCGAGTATAGACGCGGGGATCGCGTGAGTAGGAGCGGGCCATGCCCGCGACCCTGTGCGCGACCGAGGGACGCTCGCGCACAGGCTGCGCTCCTGCGCGGGGCGCTATTTGTCGCCGGCCTCGGTCGTCAGGCCGCGCTGCTCGAGCAGCGGCTCGACGCGCGGGTCGCGGCCGCGGAAGTCGCGGTACATCGTCGCCATGTCCCTGGTGCTGCCGCGCGACAGCAGCATGTCGCGGAAGCGTTGGCCGTTCTCGCGCGTCATGCCGCCGTGCTCGCGGAACCAGTAGAACGCGTCATGGTCGAGCACCTCGCTCCACAGGTAGGCGTAGTAGCCGGCCGCGTAGCCGCCGCCCCAGATGTGCGCGAAGTACGGGCTGCGGTAGCGCGGCGGCACCAGCGCCACGTCGACGTTGAACTGCTGCAGCGCCTTGCGCTCGAACGCACCGGCCTCCTGCTTGGGCGCATCCGCCGGCAGCGTGTGCCAGGCCATGTCGAGCAGCGCGGCGGCGAGGTACTCGGTGGTCGCGAAGCCCTGGTTGAACGTGTGCGTCTTCTTGATCTTCTCGACCAGCTCGGCCGGCATCGGCGCGCCGGTCTGGTAGTGCCTGGCGAAATTCGCGAACACCTTCGGGTCGGACGCCCAGTGTTCGTTGAACTGCGACGGGAACTCGACGAAGTCGCGCGGCACGTTGGTGCCCGACAGCGTCGGGTACTGCACGTGCGAGAACATGCCGTGCAGCGCGTGGCCGAACTCGTGGAACATCGTGGTCGCGTCGTCCCAGCTGATCAGCGCCGGCTGGCCGGCGGACGGCTTGGTGAAGTTGCACACGTTGAACACGACCGGCCTGGTGCCGAAGAGGCCGGACTGGCCGACGAAGTTGTCCATCCAGGCGCCGCCGCGCTTGCTGTCGCGCTTCCAGTAGTCGGCGTAGAACAGCGCCAGCGAGCTGCCGTCCTTGTCGAACACCTCGAACACGCGCACGTCCGGGTGGTAGACCGGGATGTCCTTGCGCTCCTTGAAGGTCAGGCCGTACAGCTGGTTGGCGGCGTAGAACACGCCGTCGTGCAGCACGCGGTCGATCTCCAGGTACGGCTTGATCTGCGCCTCGTCGAGGTCGTACTCGGCCTTGCGCACCTGCTCGGCGTAGAACTGCCAGTCCCACGGCGCGAGCTTGAAGCCGCCCTGGCGCGCGTCGACCAGCGCCTGCATCTTGCCCGCCTCGCCGGCCGCCTTCGCGGTCGCCGCCGGCACCATGTCGGTCATCAGCTTGATCGCGGCGTCCGGCGTCTTGGCCATCTGGTCGGCCAGCGTGTAGGCGGCGAAGTTCTCGAAGCCGAGCAGCTTGGCGCGCTCGGCGCGCAGCGCGGCGAGGCGCTCGATCAGCGCGCGCGTGTCATTCGCATCATTGTGCTCGGCGCGCTCGGTCGAGGCCTTGAACAGGCGCTCGCGCGTGGCGCGGTCCTGCAGCGATGCCTGGTCGGGCTGCTGCGTCGTGTTCTGCAGCGTGATCACATACTTGCCGGCGAGCTTGCGCTCCTTCGCCGCGTCCGCGGCGGCGGCGAGATCGGCGTCGGACAGCCCGGCCAGCGCGGCCTTGTCGTCGACCACCAGCGCGCCGGCGTTGGTCGCCGCGAGCAGCTTCTCGTCGAACGCGGTGGTCAGCTGCGATTCTTCCTTGTTCAGCGCGCGCAGCTTCGCCTGCTCGGCCTTGCCGAGCTGCGCGCCGGCGCGCACGAAATCGCGGTAGTAGCGCTCGACCAGCTCGGTCTGCTCCGGATCGAGGCCGAGCGTGGCGCGCGCATCGTGGATCGTCTTGACGCGCTGGAACAGCTGCGGATCGAGGTAGATCGCGTCCTGGTGCTCGGCGAGCTTCGGCGCGACGGCCGTCTGCACCTTCTGCAGCGTCTTGTTCGTGTCGGCCGCGGTCAGCGCGAAGAACACCATCGCGACGCGGTTCAGCAGCCGGCCGGAGCGCTCCATCGCCTCGATCGTGTTGGCGAAGGTCGGCGCCTCCTTGTTCGAGGCGATGCGGCGCACCTCGGCCAGGTGCTCCTTCATGCCGGCCTCGAGCGCGGGCTGGTAGTCGCGGTCCTTGATCTTGTCGAACGGCGGCGCCTGGAACGGCAGCGTGCTCGCCGCCGCGAACGGATTGCTCGCCGGCAGCCCGGCCGCCTGTGCGGCCGACAGCGAGCCGAAGCCGCCGAGCAGGATCAGGTTCATCGTCGTCGCCAGTACTCGTGTTCGCAGCATCCGGATCATCCTCGTGGAGGGAAAGCGCGCCAGGCCCGGCCCCGGGCGCGACGCATGGCCCGGCAGCGTAACCGCGGCACGGGGGGTTCGCATATGCCGGTTGGCCTGCCGGCGGCAGGGAGCGCGATACGCGCGCCTTCAAGCCCTCCCCTTCAAGGGGAGGGTTGGGTGGGGATGGTGTTGCTGGTCGCGTCACCGTATCCACGAAAACCGACCCGCGTCCCTGCGTTTTCCGCTCGCATCCCTGCGAACGGGTTACTTTCTCTTGCGTGCCCAAGAGAAAGTAACCAAAGAGAAGGGCACCCCAACAGCGGCGCCCTCCGGGCATCCTGCCCTGCGGATGCGTGGTCGCCGGCCGGGGTTCGCCGACGGCACCTCCATGTGCCGACGGCGAACTCGCGCGCATCGTGCGCGCGCCCCTACGGGCCTTGTCGTCCGGCGCCCACCGCCGCTGAACGGGGACCCGGAAGAGCAGCGCGCTCCTGCGCGCAGAAGCAGGAGCCAAAAGCAGAAAAAGCAGAGCCGCGAAGATTCCGAGTCAATGCGCCGGCGCCGGCGCGCGCGCCGGCAACGCCTTCAGCGCCGGCGCGAGCACCGGCCAGACGTTGTCGAGCACCTTCGGCTGGCCGGCGGCGGTCGGGTGCAGGCCGTCGCCCTGCATCAACGCCGGATCCTGCGCAACACCGTCGAGCAGGAACGGCAACAACGGCGCATTGAATTCGGCGGCGAGGTCCCGATACATCGCACGCAGGCCGTCGCGGTACGGCGTGCCGTAGTTGGGCGGCATCTCGATGCCAAGCAGCACGGCGCGCGCGCCGGCGGCGCGGATCGCGGTCAGCGTCTGCGTGAGGTTGGCGCGGACCTGCGCCAGTGGCAGCCCGCGCAAGGCATCGTTGGCGCCGAGCTCGACGACCACCAGCGCCGGCTTGTGCTCGGCCAGCAGCGCCGGCAGGCGCGCCAGCCCGCCGGCGGTGGTCTCGCCGCTGATGCTGGCGTTCACGACCGGACGTTGCAGGTTATTGTCGGCCAGGCGCCGTTCGAGCAGGGCCACCCAGCCCTCGCTCGTCGGCAGGCGATAGGCGGCCGAGAGCGAATCGCCGAGCACGAGGATCGGCGCCGATGACGCGGCGGACGCCGCCGCGCACCAGGCCAACAGCATTACGAGAAGGACACGACCAAGCATGAGCGAGCGCACCGAAACCGTCCTGACTGCGACGCAGGTTAGCAAAATCGTCGACGGGCCTGACGGCCGCCTGACCATACTCGACGACGTCACGCTCGCGGTCGCGCGCGGCGACAGCCTCGCCATCGTCGGCGCGTCCGGCTCCGGCAAGACCACCCTGCTCGGCCTGCTCGCCGGTCTGGACCGGCCGAGCAGCGGCTCGATCACGCTCGCCGGCGCCTGCCTCGATGCGCTCGACGAGGAGGCGCGCGCGCGCCTGCGCCGGCGCCTGGTCGGCTTCGTGTTCCAGAGCTTCCACCTGCTGCCGGCGCTCAGCGCCGAGGAAAACGTGATGCTGCCGCTCGAGCTCGACGGCCGCGCCGACGCGCGCGAACGCGCCGGCGAGGCACTGGCGCGCGTCGGCCTCGAGCGCCGCCGGCACCACTATCCGCACCAGCTCTCCGGCGGCGAGCAGCAGCGCGTTGCTCTCGCTCGCGCCTTTGTGCACGCGCCGCAGATCCTGTTCGCCGACGAACCGACCGGCAACCTCGACCAGCGCACCGGCGCCGGCATCGGCGACCTGCTGTTCGCGCTGAACCGCGAACATGCGACGACGCTGGTGCTGGTCACGCACGACGGCGCACTGGCCGCACGCTGCGCGCACCGGCTGACGCTGCGCGCGGGCCGCATCGACGGGAGCGGGGCATGAGGCCGCTCGTGTTCGCCGCACGCAGCCTGCGGCGCGAGTTCCGCCATGCCGAACTGGCCACGCTGGCGGCGGCGCTGGTGCTCGCGGTCGCCGCGCTGGCGGCGGTCGCCACGCTCGCCAGCCGCGTCGAGCACGCGCTGCTTGCCTCGGCCGCCGAGCTGCTCGGCGGCGACCTCGCGCTCGGCGCGAGCCAGCCGCTGCCGCCGGAATTCGCCGCCGAAGCGCAGCGCCTGGGCCTGGCCAGCCATCGCCTGGTCGAGTTTCCGAGCGTGCTATTCGCCGGCGAGCACAGCAAGCTCGCCGACGTGCGCGCGACCGCCGCGCCGTTCCCGCTGCGCGGCCGCTTCAGCGTGCGCGACGCGCACGGCGTCGAGCACGCCGCGCAGACGCCGCCGTCCGGCACGCTCTACGCCGACCACGCCGTGCTGGTCGCGCTCGGCCTCGGCGTCGGCGGCTCGGTGCAGCTCGGCGACCGCGCGTTCGTGATCGGCGGCGAGATCGCGAGCGCGCCCGACAACGGCGATCCATTCCGCATCGCCCCGCGCGTCGTGATGAATCTCGCCGACGCCGAGGCCGCCGGCCTGCTCGGCCCCGGCAGCCGCACGCGCCAGCGCCTGCTGGTCGCCGGCGACGAGCGCGCGGTGGCCGCGTTCGCGGCCTGGGCGAAGCCGCGCCTGCCGGCCGGCGGACGCATCACCACGCTGGCCGACGCGCAGCAGAACCTGCAGGGCGCATTCGAGCGCGGCGAGAGCTTCCTGCGCCTGGCCGCGCTGCTCGCCGCGCTGCTGTCCGGTGTCGCGGTCGCGCTGGCCGCGCAGCGCTTCGCGCGGCGCAAGACCGACGAGGTCGCACTGCTGCGCTGCCTCGGCGCCGGCCGCGGCGAGATCCTCGCCGCGCTGCTGCTGGAACTGGCCCTGCTCGCGCTGCCAGCCTGCCTTGCGGGCCTCGCACTCGGCCTCGGCCTGCAGGAACTGGTGCTGCGCCTGGCCGGTGGCCTGCTGCCGGGCGCACCGCCGCCGCTGCCGTGGGCGCCGCCGCTGGCCGCGTTCGCGGTCGGCGTGGCGGTGCTGTTCGGCTTCGCGCTGCCGCCGCTGCTGCGCCTGCGCGACGTCGCGCCGCTGCGCGTGTTCCGCCGCGATACCGGCACGCGCGTGCGCCGCTTCGACGTGTTGTACCTGCTGCCCGTCGGCGTCGGCGCGCTGCTGGTCGCGCTCGGCGCCGGCAACGCGCGCCTGGCCCTGACGCTCGGCGCCGGTTTCGCCGGCATCGGTGTGGTCACGTTCGTGCTCGGCCTCGGCCTGCTGCGCCTGGTGCGCGTGATCGCGGCGCGCCTGCATGGCGCGCTGCGCTTTGGCCTGGCCAACCTCGCGCGGCGGCGCGCGCTGAGCCTGCTGCAAGCCGGCGCGCTGGCGCTGAGCCTGACCGCGCTGGCCGTGCTCGGCGTGGTCGGCCCGTCGCTGCTCGAACGCTGGCGCGCGGACCTGCCGCCCGACAGGCCGAACTGGTTCCTGATCAACCTGCAGCCCGAGCAACGCGCGCCGCTGCAGGCGCGCCTGCACGAGCTCGGCGCCGGCAACGTCAAGATGCTGCCGCTGGCGGTCGGCAAGCTCGTCGCGATCAACGGCCAGGCGCCGAAGCTGGCCGAAGCGGACGACCGGCGCGGTGAGAGCGCGGTCAACGGCGAGATCCGGCTGAGCTGGAGCGAGGCGCTGCCGCCGGCCAACCGCCTGCTCGAAGGCCACTGGCCGGCGCTGCAACCGGCGCAGCCGGAGCTGTCGGTCGAGCGCGGCTGGGCGCGCCTTTTCGGCCTCAAGCCCGGCGACCGCGTCAGCCTGAGCGTCGGCGAGCGCGAGATCGTCGCCACGGTGACGAGCCTGCGCGAAGTCGACTGGACCTCGTTCCATCCGAACTTCTTCCTGATGCTTGACCCGGCCAGCGGCGCCGGGCTGCCGCACAGCTACGTCGCGAGCTTCCACCTCGCCGCCGCCGGCGACGCGCTGGCCGCGCTGTCGCGCGACTTTCCGAACGTCTCGCTGATCGACCTCAACGCGGTGCTCGACCGCGTGCGCGACATCGTCGGCCGCGTCACCCAGGCGGTGACCTGGGTGCTCGGCTTCAGCCTGCTCGCCGGCGTGCTGGTGCTGCTGGCCGCGCTCGCGGCGACCGCCGACGAGCGCCGCATCGAGGCGGCCCTGCTGCGCACGCTCGGCGCGCTGCGGCGCCAGCTGTCGGTCGCGGTGCTGGCCGAGTTCGCCGCGCTGGGCCTGGTCGCCGGCGCGATCGCGGTGGCCGGCGCGGCCACGCTCGGCAGCGTGCTGGCACGCCAGGTGTTCCGCCTCGACGGCTATGCGCCGCCGCTGCTGCCGCTGGCCGCGATCGTGCTCGGCGCCGCGCTGGTGGTCGCGCTGGCCGGCTGGATCGGCACGCTGCGCATCGCGCGCGCCGCGCCGCTGGCGGTGCTGCGGCGCGGCTGACCGTTACCATGGGCGCTTCTCCCTGCGAGTCGCGCCCATGTGGAACCATCTGCTGCCGATCCTGCTGCTGGTCGGCTCGAACGTGTTCATGACGTTCGCCTGGTACGGCCATCTGAAGTTCACCGACCGGCCGCTGTGGCTGGTGATCGTCGCGAGCTGGGGCATCGCGTTCTTCGAGTACTGCCTGCAGGTGCCAGCCAACCGCTACGGCTACGCGGTCTACAACCCGGCCCAGCTGAAGGCGATCCAGGAGATCGTCACCTTGTGCGTGTTCGCCGCGTTCTCCGTGCTGTATCTCGGCGCGGCGATCCGCTGGAACCACCTGGTCGGCTTCGCGCTGCTGGTCGCATCGGCGTTCTTCATCTTCCACGAGTAGCGCACCGCCGCATGCGCGCGGACCGCGAATGGCGTAGCCTGCGGCACGTCACGCTCGCGTCCACTTCGCGCTGTCGGGACGAGCGGGATGCAGCGTGCGTTTGCGTTTTCCACCTTCGAGGAGAACAGACGATGAAAGCGCTACTGATCGCCACCGGCCTGTTGTTCGGCCTCACCACCACTGCGGCTTGGGCGCAGGCACCGGCAGACGCGCCAGCCGGCACCACCGGCCTGTGCAAGGACGGCAGCTACACCTCGAACGCGACGAAGAAGGGCGCCTGCCGCGGCCACAAGGGCGTGAAGGAGTGGTACGCGGCCGCCCCCGCCGAGGGCGCCACCGCGCCGGCCGAGAAGAAGGGCAAGCACCCCGCGAAGGACGCCGCGCCGGCCGCGGCAGCGGCGCCGGCGGAAGCGCCGAAGCCCGCACCGGCTCCGGCCGCCATGCCGGCCCCCGCGGCCGCGCCGGCCGCCGCGGCGAGTCCGCACATGGCCACGCACGAGGCCGCCCCCGGCGGCGGCGCCGGCAAGGTCTGGGTCAATTCCGAGACCAAGGTCTACCACTGCCCGAACGACCGCTACTACGGCAAGACCAAGCACGGCGAGTACATGTCCGAAGCCGACGCAATCGCCAAGGGCAACCACGCCGCGCATGGCAAGCGCTGTACCGACTGAACCACCGGAGCGGCAATTGACGCCGCGGGAGCGCCGGCAGCCGCGATGCCGTTTCTGCCGCCCGGCAGGAGCATCGCGGCTTCCGCCACTCCCACACCCGCATGGATAGGTAGCCCGCGCAAGGCCGAAGGCCGCACCCGAGGGATCGCGTCACAGCGGAAGCGAACGCCCCGGATGCGCTTCGCTTGTCCGGGCTACTCTCACGTGACGCGAGCATCGCGGCGTCCGCCACTCCCGCACCCGCGGCGCGGTCACGCCAGCCCGCGTTCCTCCGCCTTGGCGCGCTCCCACAAGGCATCCTGCTCGGCCAGCGACTTGCCGTCCAGCGCCCCGCCCGCCTCCGCCGCGAGCGCCTCCATGCGGCGGAAGCGGCGCTCGAACTTCGCGTTGGCGTGGCGCAGCGCCTGCGACACGTCGACCTTGGCGTGGCGGGCCAGATTGACGCAGACGAACAGCAGGTCGCCGATCTCGTCGGTCAGGCGCTCGTCGTCGCCGCTGGCGAACTCGGCACGGACCTCGTCGAGTTCCTCGTGCAGCTTGGCGAACACCGGCTGCACGTCGGGCCAGTCGAAGCCAACGCGCGCGGCCTTCTGCTGCAGCTTCAGCGCGCGCTGCCATTCGGGCAGGCCGCGCGAGATGCCGGCCAGCGCGCTGGCGTCGGTGCCGCCCTGCGCCGCGCGCTCGGCCGCCTTCTGTTGCTCCCAGTTCGCGCTCTGCGCCTCGACCGAGTCGAATGCGGCGTCGCCGAACACGTGCGGGTGGCGGCGCACCATCTTGTCGCAGATCGCCGCGACCACGTCGGCGAACGAGAATTCGCCGAGCTCCTCGGCCATGCGCGCGTGGAACACTACCTGCAGGAGCAGGTCGCCGAGCTCGTCGCGCAGGTGCGCGAAGTCGCGGCGATCGATCGCGTCGGCGACCTCGTAGGCTTCCTCGATCGTGTACGGCGCGATCGTGTCGAAGGTCTGTTCGAGGTCCCACGGACAACCGCGCTCGCGGTCGCGCAGGCGGGCCATGATCGCGAGCAGGTCGGCGATGGAGGCGTGGTCGGGGCTGGGCGTCATGCGGCGTGGCTCATTCGGGAATGGAGCGGTGCAGGAGCGGCTTCAGCCGCGATGTGTTTCGGTACCCGGTCGAACACCATCCCCCCCTCCCCTTGAAGGTGAAGGCATTGCGGCTGAAACCGCTCCTGCGGTCACGTCTCACGGCTTGGCCAGCAGCGCCGACCAGTCGGCCGCGCGGTCGCCGACCGCGAAGAAGTCCGGGTTGAGCAGCGATTCGCGCGTGTTGTAGCGCAGCGGCTGGCCGGCGAAATCGAGCACGGCGCCGCCGGCTTGTTCGAGCACGCACTGGCCGGCGGCGGTGTCCCATTCCGAGGTCGGGCCCAGGCGCAGGTACAGGTCCGCCTCGGCGGCGGCGATGCGCACGAACTTCAGCGACGAACCGAGCGGCAGCCTGGCGCAATGGCCGAGCCGCGCGAGCAGATCGTTTTCATGTTCGGACGAGTGCGAACGGCTGCCGGCGACGACCAGCGGCGAGCCGCGCGGGCGCGTCTCGACGCGCTGCGCCTTGGCGCCGCCGCGCGCGAGCCAGGTGCCGCCGCCGTCCCAAGCGACGGCGAGCTCACCGCTGACCGGCGTCTGCACCACGCCGATGACTGGCCGGTGGCCGTCGATCAGCGCGATGTTGACCGTGAACTCGCCGTTGCGCTTGACGAACTCGCGCGTGCCGTCGAGCGGATCGACCAGCCAGTAGCGCGACCAGCGCGCGCGCTCGTTCCAGGCGATGTCGGCCGCCTCCTCCGACAGCACCGGCAGATCCGGCGTCAGCTCGCGCAGGCCGGCGACGATCAGCCGGTGCGCGGCGAGGTCGGCCGCGGTCAACGGCGAGCGGTCGTCCTTCTGGCAGACGCCGAAGTCCGATTCGTAGACCTCCAGGATCGCCGCCGCGGCGCGCTCGGCGATCGCGCAGGCGGCCCGCGCGAGGTGTTCGAGCGCGAGCGTCATGGCTGCGGCCGGTAGCGCCCGGCGAGGTATTCGCGCGCGATGAACAGCGCCGCGATCGAGCGGCCGTCGGTGACTTCCGGATGGCCGATCAGCGTGTGCAGCTCGGACAATTTCCACGGCACGACCTGCAGCGGTTCCGGCTCGTCGCCTTCCAGCCGCTCCGGATACAGCTCGCGCGCGAGCACGACGTGCGTCATCGCGGTCATGTACGCCGGCGACACCGACAGCGTGGCGATGATGTGCAGCTCGCGCGCGCCGAAGCCGATCTCCTCCTTCAGCTCGCGGTTGGCGCCCTGCTCGGCGGTTTCATCGCGATCCAGGCGCCCCTTCGGCAGGCCGATCTCGTAGCGCTCGACGCCGACCGCGTACTCGCGCACAAGCAGCACGGTGTCCTCGTCCTGCATCGGCACGATCGCGACCGCGCCGAGGCCGGAGCCCTTCAGGCGTTCGAACGTGCGCCGTTCGCCGTTGGAAAACTCCAGATCGACCTGCTCGGCGCGCAGGAAACGGCTGGTCTCGATCGCGTGCGTCGCGTGGATGAGCGGCAGGGGGCGCATGGGGGGATTGTACGGCGAGGGGCGAGGGATTAGGGGCGAGGGACTAGGGGCTAGGGGCGAGGGCGCGACAACCCACCACCGGTACAAGATTGAATCGGCGCGACATCGAAGCCGCCGCCGTACATGCGCGCCGATCGAAATACCGCTCGATTTTTGCGCCCTCGCCCCAAGTCCCTAGTCCCTGAGCGCTTCAAGCGCCAACGCATGCAACCGCGGCGGCCCGGCCAGCGCGCTCGCCGTGTCGAGGCCGATCGCGCGGCCGTCGAGGTCGGTGAACACGCCGCCGGCCTCGCGCACGATCACGACCAGCGGCGCGATGTCGAGGATGTTGAGGTCGGACTCGATCACGAGGTCGATCGCGCCGCGCGCGAGCAGGTGGTAGTGCAGGAAGTCGCCGTAGCCGCGGATACGGCCGACGCGGCGCACGAGGCCGGCGAGCGCGGCCCAGCGCGCGGGCGACGCGGCCAGCGACTTCAGGTTGCCGGTCGAGATCGCCGCATTCGCGTCGAACGCCGAGGTTGCGGCGACCTGCAGCCGCACCGCCTCGCCACCACCGCGCGCCAGCCACGCACCGCCGCCGCGCATGGCCCAGGCGCGCTCGCCGTACTCGCCGGCGGCCGACACGCCGAGCACAAGTTCGCCCGCGTACATCAGCGCGATCTGCGTCGAGAACATCGGATAGCCACGCACGAACGCCTTGGTGCCGTCGATCGGGTCGATCAGCCACAGGAAGTCGCCGTCGCCTTCACGCCCCTCTTCCTCGCCATAGAACGCGTGGTCGGGAAACGCCTCGCGCAGCACGCGCTTGATCGCGGCCTCGGCGGCGCGGTCGGCCAGCGTGACCGGCGTCGCGTCGGCCTTGGTTTCGACCGCGAAGTCGCGCGCGCGGTAGTGCGCGCCGATCACCGCCTCGGCGGCGTCGGCCGCGCGCTGCGCGACCGCGAGCGCGCGCTGGAGGAAATCGGCGGACGGCGGCGCGTTCAGAACAGCCTCGGCGCGCGGCTGCGGATGTGCAGGATCGAAGAGCCGTCCGGCTGCGGCTCGCCGACGCGGCGCAGCAGCTCGGCGACCTGCGCATCGTCGTTGCGCGCGCGCAGGTGCACGAGTGCGTCGGCACCGCCGATGCGCAGCGTGAACGTGCCTTCGATCGCCAGGTTGCCGCTGCCGTCGTCATGCACGCGGCCGGCGACGCTGCCGTCCGGCTGCGAGGCGAACTCGGCCAGCACGTCCGGCAAGGACACCTCGGCCGCGCCGCTCACGCCGGCACCGCTCCAGCGCACGCTGCCGCGCGCATCGCGCAGCGCCACCTTGGCCAGCGTCGCGTGCTCGAGTTCGCCGCTGAGCGTGCCGCGCGGATGCGCCGCGCCGAGCTCGAGCGCCGGCGCCAGCGCGGCCGCCGGCAGGCTGAAGCGCACATGGTCGGCCGCGAGCCAGCCGCGGCCGCGCGTCAGCGTGCCGGCGAGCTCGCCGTCGCTGCCGCGCAGGCGCACGTCGGCGACGAATTCGCCGCGCAGCAGCGGCCCCTTCGGCGCGGTCCAGTCGAGCGTGCCGAAATCGTGGCCGAGCATGCCGACGCCGTCGGCATGGCCGTTCCAGACCGTGCCGCGCAGGCCGCTCAGCACCAGCGGCGCAAGCCGCGGCGCGGCGTAGCGGTAGCCGATCTCGGCCGGCAGCGTCCACGCGAACAGGCCGGCCGCGACGAGCGCGAGCACGACGACGATCAGGATCGGTTTCAGCAGGCGCATGAACGCGGCGTCGGTTCCATGTCGAAGAGGTGAACGCGCACCGGCGCAAGCCTCAGGCTCACGGTGCGTCCTGCAGCGTGACGCGCGCGTGCACCAGGCCGATGCCGTCGGCGCGCTCGGCCGACAGGTCGCTGGCCTCGACGCCGTAGCCGTGCGCGAGTTCCTCCAGCCAGCCGGCCAGCGCGTCGAAGTCGGCATTCTCGAAGCTGACACGCACGCTGCGCGCCGAGACCGGCTCGACGCGCTTCAGCGCGCCTTCGAGGCCGGCGCCGCGCGCGGTCGCGTCGGCCAGCGCGAGCAGCGAGCGGCCTTCGCGCTCGCCGCGCGAGCGCGTGCCGGCCGCGCGCAGGCGTTCGACCTCGGCCGCACCGCGGCGCACGTAGGCCAGCTCGCGGCGCTGCGCCTCGATGCGCTGTTCGAGTTCGGCACGCTGGCGCGCCAGCGGATGCCACAGCAGTGCCCAGCCGAGCAGCAGCGCGGCCAGCGCGCCGCCGGCGGCGAGCAGGCGGCGCTCGCGGACAGCCAGGCCCTGCCACCACGCGGCGATCACCGCGCACCTCCGCCGACGCGGATGCGGCCGTCGACGCCGTCCGCGCCGGGGTTGGCGGCGGTGACCTCGGCCGTGACACCGGGCACCGTGGCCAGGCGCTCGCGCACGCTGTCGAGCGCGGCGACGTCGGCCACGCGCAAGCTCAGTTCGAGCGTGCCGTTGCGGTACTCGAGGCCGCGCGTCTGCATGCGCGTGGTGCTTGCGAGCACTGGCCCGACCTGGCCGAGCACGCGCAGCAGGCCGGCCGATTCGCTGCCGCCACGCAGGCGGTCGAGGCGGCCCTGCATCAGCTGTTCCGGCGTCAGCCGCGCGAACTGCGCCGGATCGAGGTCCGGGAATGCGCCGCGCACGGCGTCCTGCGCGAGCGCATCGAGCCGCGCCGAGGTGCGCGTCAGGCGCAGCACGTCGGCGCCGAGGCCGGCAACGGCGAGCACGACCACCGCGGCGGCCAGCGCCGCGGCGAGACGCCCACTGCGCAGGCCGCGCGCGCGCCGATGGCGCGGCGCGAACTCGCCGTCGAGCAGGTTGAGGGATTCTTTGCCCGGCGCGCCGTCGAGCGACGCGGCGAAAAAAGCGAGCGCATCCGGCGCGTGCCGGCGCTGGCTCGCGACCGGCGGCGGCAACGCCAGCGTCGACGCGGCGGCGCGCACGTCGTGCACGGCCAGCGGCGCCAGCGCGCCGGCTGCCTGCGCGAGCCAGTTCGGCAGCTCGGCCAGGCTGCAGGCGAACGCCGACCACGGCGCCAGCCGCACCAGCGCGCGCGCGTCCTCGAGCAGCACCGGCGTGGTCGCGGCATCGGCGGCGAGCGCGAGCGATTCGGGGATCACTACATCCGGCCGGATGCCAGCCGCGGCGAGGCGCTCGAGCCAGCCGCGCAGCGTGGCCTTGGCCACCACCGCCACGCCGACCTCGTCGCCGGCCGTGCGCGCGGCGGCGAAATGCAGCTCCTCGAGCGGACTCAGCAATCGGTCCTCGACCGCGTACGGCAACGCCTGCAGCAACTGCGCGCGCGAACGCGCCTTCAGCGTGGCGGCGGTCAGCAGCACGTCCTCGGCCGGCACCAGCACGACGACCTCGGCCGCGCAGGCCAGCACCGCCGCGGGCGGCGCGCCGGCCTGCGTGGCGGCCGACGCGCGGCCGTCGCCGGCCCGGCGCAACCAGGTCAGGCCGCCATCAGGCGCAAGGCGCAGCAGCAGGCGATCGGGCATCGGCGAGGGAATCGGAAGGGGCGAGCGGGCGATTGTACAGAGGCCAGGGGGGAGGGATCAGGGGCGAGGGGTCGACAAACGTGACGTCGGCCCGAGTTTGTGGCGCTGTGCAGGCGAGTCACTGGAGGCGGCGCACGGATTTTTGCGCCCTCGCCCCTCGCCCCTAATCCGTCGCCCCTTCGTCCGCGCCACGACTGCGCTCGATCACGCGCAGCGGCCGCCCCGGCACCTTCTCGATCAGGCTGTGGAACGTGAACGGCACGCCGTCGAGCACGATGTCACCGCGGGCGAGGAAGTAGTGGCTGTAGACGTCGAGCAGCGCCAGCGGCACGGTCAGGCCGGCGCCGGCGGCTTGCGCGAACGCGGCGGTGTCGGCGTAGCGCGCCTGGCCGTCGTTCCACAGCGCCTGCGCCTGCGCCTGCGTGAACGTGCCCAGGCTCTGCAACAGCGGTACGCTGGCGGTGTTGACGTTCAGGCGCGTGCCGGCCGGCAGCGCGCACACGTGCGGCGCCAGCCGCGCATACGTCGCGCCGGTCATGCCACGCACGAGGCGCAGTTCGGACACGTGCGCGAACGCGCCGCGACGCGGCCGGTACGGCACCGGCTGCGCGAGGTACCAGTTCGCCTCGGCGCCGTTCGCGTCGGCGCCGAGCCAGCCCTGCACCGCCGTGGCGAGGCTGGGATCGAGGCCGAGGTGGCCGAGCAGGCGCTCGAACACGCCCCGCCATTCCGCGCTGGCCGCCTCGCCCGGCTGCAGGTTGTTGAGGTTGAAGCAACCGTTGCGCTCGCGCAGCGCGCCGCTGATCAGCCCGCCCGGCACCGGCTGCGGCGGCAGCGGCAGCGCCCACGGGCTGGCGTTCGTGTCCGGGCCGTCGCGCAGCGTGGTCGTCAGCAGCGCCTGCGCGGCGTAGAGCTCCAGGCCCTGCGCATAGGCCTGCGCCTGTTCGGCACGCAGCGTGTTGCGCGTGCGCGCGAGCGCCAGTTCGCCGCGGTCGAGCAGCGCCGCGACCAGGATCACCGCCAGCGCGACGACCAGCAGCGCGACCAGCAGCGCGACGCCGCGCTGGCGATGCGGCAGCGCGGTCATGGCGGCCCTCCGCGCTCGCTTGCGCGCGGTGGCAGCGCGGCCGGCAGCTCGACCACGCGGCGGATCTCGCCGAGCCCGGCCGGCGCGAGGCGAAACTCGACCGCGCGCGGCAACGCGCCGGCCGGTTCGACGCCGCCGAGCTCGCACGGCAGCGCCTGCGCCGGCGGCCAGGCGTCGCGCCAGCTGCCGTCGCAGCCGAGGTAGCGCAGGCGCAGCTCGCCGGCGTCTTCGAGCAGCACCGTCGTCGCCGGCAGCGAGCCCGGCGCGCGGTCGAGTACCGCGTAGCGCGCGCGGCGCAGGTCGCGCCGGTCGAGCGCATAGCCGAGGCGTTCGAGATGGCTGCGCGGCTCGGCGCGCGGGTTGGCGAAGCCGAGCCGGGTCAGCTCGAGCGCATCGCCGCGCCCGCTCAGCGCCGGCAGCGTCTCGCCGGCGTTGCCGAGCACCGGCCGCGCGACCGCCTGGCGCAGGTCGCGTTCGAGCGCCGCGACCGCGCGCGTGACCGCGGCGAAGCGGTCCTGCTGCGCCGCCAGCGCCGCACGTGTCTGCGCGAGCCGGTCGAGCCCGCCCCACGCCGCCGCGGCAAGCGCGGCGAACACCGCCACGGCGACGAGCAGTTCGACTAGGGTGAAGCCGGTTTGAAGCCGGGAATGGGGAATCGGGAATCGGGAATCGGCAAAGCGGGCACGCGCAATTTCGAGCGGCACAGCGAAGATCGGGCGCTGCACCTTGGGCGCGGCTCCCGCGCGGCAGGCTGTTCGCTCTTCCACGATTCCCGATTCCCGAATGACTCGCCGCTTCTGCGGCTCGCCCTTCGGGCCGGCTTCGCCGTTCGCTCCGGCATCCTGCCTTCGCAGTCCGATTCCCGGCTTCACAGCGCCGTCCCCGCGAACCCGGTCAGGCTCGCCGATGGCTCGCGCGCGGCGCCGGCGAACACGCGGATGTCGATGCGGCGGATCTCCGCGTTCGGCGTCGCCTGCACCTCGCGGCTCCAGCGCCAGTCGCGGCCGGCCAGGCGCATCTGTCCGTCGCTGCGGCCGGTCGGCGGAAATGGCGTCGCCAGGCGCGTCTCGGTCAGCACGTTGGCGGCGACCCAGCCGGCCAGCGTGCGCTCGCGCAGGCCGTCGAACGCCTGCACCTGCACGCTCGCCGCGCGCGTCAGCGCGAGCAGCGCCAGCGCGACCACGGCGAGCGCTATCAGCACTTCGATCAGGCTGAAGCCGCTGGAGAGCCGGGAATCGGGAATGGGGAATGGGGAATCGGAAGAGCGATGCCGCGTCCCATGGGGCGCGCGCCGCTTTTCCACCATTCCCGATTCCCGATTCCCAATTCCCAGCCTTCTCATAACTTGTCCATCTTCAGGCTGCCGTCCTCGCCGCCGCTGATGCGGTAGCGCGCCGGCGCGTCGCCGAGTGCGAGCACCAGCGCGAACGGGGTCAGTTCGCCCGACGAGAAGCAGACCAGTTGCGGCTGCGCCTGCTCGGGCGTGGCGAGCTCCAGCGGGCGGCCGCCGCGCGTGAACTCGAGGCGCAGCCCGGCCGGCCAGCGCCGCGCACGCAGCTCGTCGTCCTTGCCGAACGCGCGCCAGGCGTCGCCGTCGAGGCGGCTGAACGCATAGCCGTCCGTGCCGACCGCGACGCCGATCTCGCGCCCGCTCAGCTCGGCCTCGCTGCAGGCATGGCCGAGCAGCGCCTGGAAGCGCTCGGCCGTGTTCGCCAGCTCACGCTCGCTGCTGCCGCCGAGCGACAACGCCAGCGCGGCGGCGAGGATGCCGACGATGACGACGACGACCAGCAGTTCGATGAGGGTGAAACCCCGGGAATCGAGAATCGGGAATCGGGAATGGTGGAAAAGCGGCACGCGCGCGGGTCGCGCCATCTTTCTTCCGATTCCCGATTCCCGATTCCCCATTCCCGGCTCTACTCCCAATTCCCGACGTCCGCCGCCTCGCCCTCGCCGCCGGGCTTGCCGTCGGCGCCGAAGCTGTAGACGTCGATCTCGCCGTGCTGGCCGGGGCGCTGGTACTGGTACGGGCGGCCCCATGGGTCCTTCGGCACGCGGTCGAGGTACGGACCCTTCCAGGCCGGCGCGTCGGGCTGGCCGGACGGTTTGGCGACCAGCGCGTCGAGGCCCTGCTCGCTGCTCGGATAGCTGAAGTTGTCGAGCTTGTAGAGGTTCAGCGCGGTGACGATGCCGGCGATGTCCTGCTTCGCGCGCACCGCGCGCGCCTCGCCCGGGCGCTCCATCACGCGCGGCACCACGATCGCGGCGAGGATGCCGAGGATCACGACGACGACGAGGATCTCGATCAGCGTGAAGCCGCTTGAGAGCCGGGATGGGAGATTGGAGATTGGGGATCGGAAGGAGCGGCGCATGGCAAGACTTGTGCGGAGGCGAGGGCGGGCCGGATCATATCAGGGCCATGGAACCCACTTTTGCTGCCCAGCTCGCGGCGCGCGACCTTGCCGTCGTGTGGCATCCGTGCACGCAGATGCACGACCACACCTTCCTGCCGATGCTGCCGATCGCGCGCGCCGACGGCGCGTGGCTGACCGGCCACGACGGCAAGCGCTACCTCGACGCGGTGAGCTCGTGGTGGACCTGCCTGCTCGGCCACCGCCACCCGCGCATCGTCGAAGCGCTGAAGGACCAGCTCGACCGCCTCGACCACCTGATGCTGGCCGGCTTCACGCACGAACCGGCGATCGAGCTGGCCGAGGAGCTGGTGCGGATAAGCCCAAGAAAAACCATCTCTCCCCCCGCGCAGCGGGGGGAGATGCCCGGAGGGCAGAGGGGGGACGCTTTCCATGATGGCGGCCCGACCCTCACCCGAGTCTTCTACGCCGACAACGGCTCGTCCGCGATCGAGGTCGCGCTGAAGCTGTCGTTCCACTATTGGCGCAACCTCGGCCGCGGCGCACGCACGCGCTTCATCGCGCTGACCGGCGGCTACCACGGCGAAACGCTCGGCGCGCTGTCGGTCACCGACGTCGCGCTGTACCGCGAGACCTACGCGCCGCTGCTGCTGCAACCGATCTTCGCGCCCTCGCCCGATGCCTACGAGGCCGCGCCGGGCGAGAGCGCGGCCGAGTGCGCGCGACGCCGCCTCGGCGAGATGCGCGTGCTGCTCGAACGCCATGCGCACGAGGTCTGCGCGGTGATCCTGGAACCGCTGGTGCAATGCGCCGGCGGCATGCGCATGCACGATCCTTCGTACCTGACCGGCCTGCGCGCACTGTGCGACGAGTTCGACGTGCACCTGATCGCCGACGAGATCGCGGTCGGCTTCGGCCGCACCGGCACCTTGTTCGCCTGCGAACAGGGCGGCATCGCGCCGGATTTCCTGTGCCTGTCCAAGGGCCTGACTGGCGGCACGCTGGCGCTGTCGGCCGTACTGACGACGCAAGCCGTCTATGCCGCGTTCTACGCCGACTACGCGGCCGGCAAGGCGTTCCTGCACTCGCACAGCTACACCGGCAACCCGATCGCCTGCCGCGCCGCGCTGGCGACGCTGTCGGTGCTGCGTGAGGAACCCGTGCTCGAGCGCAACCGCGCGCTCGCCGCGCACCTCGCATCGCGGCTCGCGCCGCTCGCCGACCATCCGCACGTCGCCGACGTGCGCCAGACCGGCATGATCGCGGCGATCGAGCTGGTCAAGGACAAGGCCACGCGCACGCCGTTCCCGCCCGCCGAACGGCGCGGCCTGCGCGTCTACCGCCACGGCCTCGAACGCGGCGCGGTGCTGCGCCCGCTCGGCAACATCGTCTACTTCATGCCGCCCTACTGCATCACGCCGGACGAGATCGATTTCATGGTCGAGGTCGCGCGCGAAGGCATCGAGCACGCGGTTGCGTAGGCTGGACGGCCGCAGGCCGGCCGGCGTCACCCCACCGGCAAAGCCGCCGGCCGCGCCTGCCTTGGCACGCGCAGCGCCCCTGCGCACAATGGCGGGCCCACCGCGCCACGGAGACGCCCATGCGCATTCCCCGCATCTACGTGCCGCAGCCGCTGCAGCCGGGTAGCGAGATCGAGCTGCCGGTGCAGGCCGGCGAACATCTTGCGCGCGTGCTGCGGCTCGAGCGCGGCCATCCGCTGCGCCTGTTCAATGGCGACGGCGGCGAGTACGCCGGCGAGATCGCCACGCTGGCCAAGCGCTCGGTCAGCGCGCGCGTGCTCGAAGCCATGCGCGAGACCGACCGCGAGAGCCCGCTGCGCATCACGCTTGGCCAGGGCGTCGCGCGCGGCGAGAAGATGGACTGGATCCTGCAGAAGGCGACCGAGCTCGGCGTCGCGCGCATCGTGCCGCTGATCACCGACCGCACCGAGGTCAAGCTCGACGCCGAGCGCTCCGGGCGCCGCCTCGCGCACTGGGAAGCGGTCGTCGCCTCGGCCTGCGAGCAGTGCGGCCGCAACCGCCTGCCCGAGATCCTCGCGCCAGTCCGTCTGGCCGACTGGGCCGCCGCGCTCGGCGACGACGCTGGCGTGCGTCTCGCGCTCGATCCGAAGGGCGACGCCGGCGTGCGCGATCTGGCGCCCGGCGCGCACGCAACTCTGGTGGTCGGCCCCGAGGGCGGCCTGTCCGAACACGACCTCGCCACGCTCGCCCAAGCCGGCTTCCGTGGCCTGCGCCTCGGCCCGCGCATCCTGCGCACCGAAACGGCCGGCCTCGCCGCGCTCGCCGCGCTGCAGGCGATTCACGGCGACCTGTGACACGGCCGAGCGCCTGGCCCGCTTGAAGCCCCTCTCCCATCGGGAGAGGGGCTGGGGAGAGGGTTCGGGCGAAGCGTGGCGCGCAAGTTCCGAAGTCACACCGCGCAACCGCGCGCCTCGATTTCCCTTCGCGCGCCAAACCGGGCACTCTCCGGGTTTGTCTTGTTGAGTCCGTATCGATGAAGCGATCGAGAACCGCCGCGCTGGTGATGATGAGTACCGCGCCGCTGCTGCTGACCGCCTGCAACAACGAGTCGACGCGCGAAGGGCTGTACACGTCGGTCGAGGCCTGCGTCGCGCAGACCAACGACCGCTACACCTGCCAGCAGGCGTTCGACGAGGCGCGCAAGCAGGCGGAGACCAGCAGCCCGCGCTACGCCTCGCGCGAGGAATGCATCGCTGCGCACGGCGCCGAGCAGTGCGAGCAGCGCAGCGACGGCAACGGCCATTCGTTCTTCATGCCGTTCATGACCGGCTTCCTGATGTCGCAGATGCTGCGCGGCGGCCAGCCGGCCGGCCTGGCCGGTGCGCCGGCCTACCGCGACCGCGCCGGCAACTGGCAGCGCCCGGCCGGTGCCGCCACCGGCGGCGTGTACCGCAACGGCATGGGCTCGACCGCGATGGCGCCGGTCAACGCGCAGCCGAACGCCGCGCCGACCGTCACGCGCGGCGGCTTCGGCGCGTCGAGCTCCTCGCGCAGCAGCGGCGGCTGATGAAGCGCATTGCCACGCCCGCGCGCGCGAACTGGCGCGAGCGCGCGCAGGAAGCCGGCTTCGCGTTCCACACGATCGACGGCAGCGCGTACTGGGACGAGACCGCGTACTACACGTTCACGCTGCGCCAGATCGAGGACGACATCGAGGCGCCGACCGAGGAACTGCACGCGATGGCGCTCGACCTCGTCGACGACATCGTCGGCAACGAGGAACGCCTGCGCCAGCTCGCGATCCCGCAGGCGTTCTGGGACCTGATCGCGCGCAGCTGGCGCGAGCGCGAGCCGCACCTGTACGGACGCATGGACCTCGCCTACGACGGCAGTGGCCCGGCCAAGCTGTACGAGCTGAACTACGACACGCCGACCTCGCTGTACGAGGCCGCGTTCTTCCAGTGGCAATGGCTGGACGACCAGCAGCGCGCCGGCGTCTTGCCGCGCACGGCCGACCAGTACAACTCGATCCACGAAGCGCTGGTCGAGGCGTTCGCGACGATCGCGCGGCGCCTGCCGCGGCCGTTCCATTTCGCCGCGGTGCGCGACTCGGTCGAGGACCAGGGCACGATCGACTACCTGCGCGACTGCGCGCTGCAAGCCGGCATCGACTGCGGCAAGCTCGCGATCGAGGACATCGGCGTGAGCGCCGACGGCCGCTACACCGATCTCGACGACCGCGTGATCGGCACGCTGTTCAAGCTGTACCCGCTCGAGGACCTGTTCGCCGAGGAATTCGGCCGCTACCTGCCCGACTCCGGCCTGCTGCTGATCGAACCGCCGTGGAAGGCCGTGCTCAGTAACAAGGGCATCCTGCCGATGCTGTGGCAGAAGCACGAAGGCCACCCGAACCTGCTGCCGGCGTTCTTCGACGACGGCAGCGAGCTGCCGCCGGGCTGGGTCTCCAAGCCGCTGCATTCGCGCGAGGGCGCCAACATCGACCTGCGCCTGCCCGACGGCGCGCGCGTGCAATCGGACGGTCCGTATCGCGGCCCCTGCATCCGCCAGGCCTTCCATCCCCTCGCCCGCTTCGACGGCCGCAGCGCGCTGCTCGGCAGCTGGGTCATCGGCGACCGCGCCTGCGGCCTCGGCATCCGCGAGGATGATTCGCTGATTACCCGCGACAGCGCGCGGTTCGTGCCGCATGTGATCGTCGAGGAGCAGCAGGGCGTGCTGCTGGCTTGAGCAGGCCATCCAGGCAGGGGGCGAATTCAACCTGAGCGCAACACCTGATTTGGGTTCACGATGGCCGCCCGGCTGGCAGGCACGACGTTCGCCAATACGCCAACGATGATGAGCAGGGTGCACACCACTATCAGGGTGATGGGATCCCACGGCGCGACCTCGTAGAGCATGGGCTTCAAAATGGCCGCGCCGAGCATCGCAGATGGAAGACCTGATACGACCCCAATGAGAACGAGCAACAGCCCACTTCCGAGCGTGGCGTTGAGTAGATGTCGTGACGTCGCGCCGAGCGCCTTGCGCACCGCCATCTCCCGCGCTCGGCTGATTACGACGTGGGACAGCAGCGCGTAGAGTCCGGCTGATCCAAGAATCAGTGCGGCCAGGCTGAGGACCTGCAACAAGCCGTTTAGTCGGATCCTTTCCGCCACCGTATTGCTGATTCGCTTTTCCATCGTCACTATATCGGTGATGCGTATGGACGGCGAGTTGCTCTCTGTGTGGTCTGCGATCAGCGCCACAAGGCCGCCCGGATTGCGACCGCGGATGACGAACTCAACCGAGTTCACACCCATTCCAGGCAACGCGTATGGCACCGCGGCTGGGAGGTAGATCGAGGGGTACTCGTCCGGAGCGGCCAGATCTCGCTGACGGACTGTACCGACCACCCCGACAATTGTGACTTGCTGTGATCCGCCTTCACCGCCAGATACAGTAAGGACTTCACCGACGGGATCCGTGCCTGCGAAATGCCTGGCCGCCAGGCTCTGGTCCACCAAGGCTACGGGCGCCTGTGCCTCGGCATCGTGCTGAGTCAGGTACCGGCCTGAGTGCAGCTTGAGCCCCAGTGCTTGTGCGTAGCCGCCGCTTACGTAGGACAGATAGGCTCGGTCTTCAGCACCCGCGACCTGAGACGTGCCTGTCAGCGTCCGGTAGGACTCAAGGCTGATGTTCTCGCCATAGGGTGCAGAGCTGCTGAAGCCAACATGCGTCACGCCCGGAAGATGCTCCACCTGCCCTATCCATTCGGCGAGCCGGGCCCGCATCAACTCCGGAGTAGTCTGAGGTCCGCTTACTGCAGGCCGGAGCGCTCCGACGACGCTGCCGTGGCGGTCAAACCCAACGTCCTCCGACAGCAGTCGCTGAGAACTCTTCATCAGCAGCAACGTTATGAAGAGTAGTACGAAGACGACGGCTATTTGGCCGACGACGAGCGCCTTCTTCAGCAGCATCACGCGACCGGGCATGCTTTGCCCATTTCCGGTCTGTCGCAAAACCTCATGAACTTTCTGCCGACGGAAGATCCAGGCAGACGACCCGAGGACGGCAGCTGCAATCGTTCCAGTGAGCAGCAAGGCAAGCAGAGTCGCAGCGTCCAATCGCACAGCCTGTGGAACAGCTTCGGGCAGGACGCCCAAGCGCGCCAGCCCTTCTAGCCCGGCCGGTACGAGCAAAGCTGCAATGGCGAGCGCAAGTGCGACCATCAGTGCCGCCTCGAGCGTCACGCGACGGGTGCGCCGGCTTGCGGTCTCGCCAACTGCCTCCAGCACCGCAAACTCCTGCCTCCGCCGGAGCTGGCGAACGAGGAAGAGGCTGTAAGCGTTTACAAGTGTCACACCGAGCAGAAGCGTCACGGCGACTAGAAGCGCCAAAAGCGACGCTCGTCGATCCTCGACCCAGATGCTACGGATCGGCTTGGCTTCGAACTGCAGGCCAATCTGATCGGCAATCGGCAGAAGCCACTGCTCAGCTCGCACCAGGTTCGACATCTCCATCGTTGCAGCTGATGTCCCGGCGCCGACCGACAGCTGGCCTATGGCTCGCAAGTTCCCGAAAGAACCAGCTCGACTCATGTGGACGTCTGATGGTGTGAACTCGAAGGGAAGCCAGATATCTACATCAGGAGCCGGGAACATGAACTCCTGGGGGAGGACACCGACCACTCGGTAAGCCTGCCCATCCAGGACGAGACGTTCCCGTGCCACGTCGTCGACTGAGTTGAGGCGACGATGCCAATAGCGCTCACTGACTAATGCGACGCGCTCCGCCCCTGTCTCGGCATCGAGATCGACGACGAGTCTCCCATGGAGCGGTCGCGCACCAAGCAATTCGAACAGGCTGGGCTGTGCCAGGACGGTCTTCGCAGTTCCGAGCGAGCGTCCTTCCTCATCAGCCGAGAGCATCTCGCGGCTCCGGTACGCAGCCACCGTTCTGAGGCTCTGGCTGTTACGAACTATGTGATCCAGATAAGGCGCGGACCAACCTAGGTCCATGCCCATCTTGCTGGACCGCAATGTCAGATTGACCAGCCGATCCGACTCGGGGTACGGGAGAGGTTTCCACAGTACGCTCCAAGCGACGGCGAATACCGACATGCCGATGCCGATGCTCAATGCGAGCAACGCAATCAGACCGGCAGACGAGGCCTTACTGCGCCAGACGCGCCGAACCGCCTCCCGAAGCTCGTCCATGCTCCTCCCCTTTTTCAACGCTTGGCATCTACCACCACGTGGCGCTGATGACCTACGTCCAAGGCGGCTTCCCCCACCGCTCGGCTAGTTGAACATGAGGCTTCGCGATATTCCCAGCAATCAGAAAGGGGGCAGGTCCAGCATTGCAGCATGATCTGTGATTCCCACTTTCGCGGGAATCACGGCAAAAGCACGTATTGCTCCAACGCATGAATCGGCGCGCGCGCACGAGCCAAGCATCGCGCGCATGGCGCGCTCCTACTTGAAGATTTCCTTGGCCTTCGCGTAGGTGAGCGCCTGCTGGCGCGAGACCAGGCCGCGCTTGACCAGGTCCTGCAGGCACTGGTCGAGGGTCTGCATGCCGTGCTGGCTGCCGGTCTGGATCGCCGAGTACATCTGCGCGACCTTGTCCTCGCGGATCAGGTTGCGGATGGCCGGGATGCCGACCATGATCTCGTGCGCGGCGATGCGGCCGCCGCCGACCTTCTTGAGCAGGCTCTGCGAGATCACCGCGCGCAGCGATTCGGACAGCATCGAGCGCACCATCGGCTTCTCGCCCGCCGGGAACACGTCGATGATGCGGTCGATCGTCTTCGCGGCGGAGCTGGTGTGCAGCGTCGCGAAGACGAGGTGGCCGGTTTCGGCGGCGGTCAGCGCGAGGCGGATCGTCTCGAGGTCGCGCAACTCGCCGACCAGGATGTAGTCGGGGTCCTCGCGCAGCGCCGAGCGCAGCGCCTCGTTGAAGCCGTGCGTGTCGCGGTGCACCTCGCGCTGGTTGATCAGGCACTTCTGCGAGGTGTGCACGAACTCGATCGGATCCTCGACCGAGAGGATGTGGCCGTACTCGTTCTTGTTGATGTGGTCGATCATCGCCGCGAGCGTGGTCGACTTGCCCGAGCCGGTCGGGCCGGTGACGAGGATCAGGCCCTGCGGCTGCTCGATCAGTTCCTTGAAGATGCGCGGGCAGCCGAGGTCCTCGAGCGTGAGTACCTCGGACGGAATCGTGCGGAACACCGCGCCGGCGCCGCGGTTCTGGTTGAACGCGTTGACGCGGAAGCGCGCGAGCGACGGGATCTCGAACGAGAAGTCGACCTCGAGGAATTCCTCGTAGTCGCGGCGCTGCTTGTCCGACATGATGTCGTAGATCAGCGAGTGGATCTGCTTGTGGTCGAGCGCCGGGATGTTGATGCGGCGCACGTCGCCGTCGACGCGGATCATCGGCGGCAGGCCGGCCGACAGGTGCAGGTCCGACGCCTTGTTCTTGACCGAAAACGCCAGCAGCTCGGCGATATCCATGCTCACTCCCCTGAACGCGCACCGCCGCGCGGCGGCCGATTGCGGCAGTATAGCCGCGCCGCACCCGACCACACGCGACACACGCCATGAATTTCCGCGAAACCGCCTACCGTTCCGTGCTCGACCGCATCGCCGCCGCCCGTGCGGCCGCCGGCGGCGCCGACCCGGTGCACCTGCTGGCGGTGTCCAAGACCCAGCCGGCCGAAGCGGTCGCCGCATTGGCCGCGCTCGGCCAGCGCGCGTTCGGCGAGAACTACGTGCAGGAGGCGCTGGCCAAGCAGCGCGAACTCGGCGCGCTCGCGGCGACGCTGGAGTGGCACCTGATCGGGCCGCTGCAGTCGAACAAGTGCCGCGAAGTCGCGCGCCATTTCGATTGGCTGCAGAGCCTGGACCGCGCCAAGCTGATCGCGCCGCTGTCGCGCGAGCGGCCGGCCGGCCACCCGCCGCTGAACGTGCTCGTGCAGGTCAACATCGACGACGAGGCGAGCAAGTCCGGCTGCGCGCCAGACGAGGTCGACGCGCTCGCGGCCGCGGTCGCCGCGGCACCGGGCCTGCGCCTGCGCGGACTGATGGCGATCCCGGCGCCGGCGCCCGACCTTGGGCAACGGCGTGACGCGTTCCGGCGCATGCGCGCGCTGTACGAGGCGCTGCGCACCGCGCACGCGGACGTCGACACGCTGTCGATGGGCATGTCCGACGACCTCGAGCTCGCGGTCGCCGAGGGCGCGACGATGGTGCGCGTGGGGACCGCCCTGTTCGGGGCGCGCAGGTGAGTCTGCAGGAGCCCACCCTGTGGGCGACCGCATTTGCGCCCGAAGTCCGGTCGCGCACAGGGTGCGCTCCTACCAAGCCATTGGTGCGCTCTACCCGCTCCCGGCCCGCGTCGTCTGCTGCTATCGTCGCGCCATGACCCCATCCGAACCACGAGCTTCACACATCGCCTTCATCGGCGGCGGCAACATGGCGCGCTGCCTGATCGGCGCACTGGTCCATGGCGGCACGCCGCCCGCCGCGATTGCGGTGGCCGAGCCGCATCCGGAGCTGCGCGCCGCGCTGGCGCGTGATTTCGGCGTCGCCGTGCACGACGGCCCGGCCGCCGCAGCGGCGGGCGCCGACGTGCTGGTGCTCGCGGTCAAGCCGCAGATCATGAAAACGGTCTGCGCCGAACTCGCCGCCGGCCTCGCCAGCCGCCGGCCGCTGGTGATCTCGATCGCCGCCGGCATCCGCATCGCGCAACTGCGCGACTGGCTCGGCGCGGACCTGCCGATCGTGCGTTCGATGCCGAACACGCCGGCGCTGGTCGGCGCCGGCGCGACCGGCCTGATCGCGAACGACACGACCAGCCCCGAGCAGCGCGCGCAGGCCGAGGCGATCCTCGGCGCGGCGGGCATGACCGCCTGGCTCGAGCGCGAGGACCTGATGGACACGGTGACGGCACTGTCCGGTTCCGGGCCGGCGTATTTCTTCCTGCTGGTCGAGGCGCTCGAGGACGCCGCGGTCGCGCAGGGCCTGCCACGCGAGACCGCGCGCGCGCTGGCGACGCAGACCTGCCTCGGCGCGGGGCGCATGCTGGTCGAGAACGGCGAGCCGCCGACCGTGCTGCGCGAGCGCGTGACCTCGCCCGGCGGCACCACTGCGGCGGCGCTGCAGACGTTCATCGACGGCCACCTGCGCGATCTCGTCGCGAGCGCGGTCGAGGCGGCGACGCGGCGCGGGCGCGAGCTGTCCGAGCAGTATTCCTGACACCGAAAGATGTCGCCATTGCCGAGTCGGGGCGACGCCACGGCAACACCATCCCCACCCAGCCCTCCCTTTGAAGGGGAGGGCTCAAGACGAAGACACCGAACCGATGGGCTACCTCGCCGACGCCGGCCAGATCCTGATCAACTTCGCCTTCGGCGCGCTGATCGCACTGGTCATGCTGCGCGTACTGCTGCAGTGGGTGCGCGCGAACTTCTACAACCCGGTCTGCCAGTTCCTGTACAAGGCGACCAATCCGGTACTGATGCCGCTGCGCCGCGTGATCCCGGCCTGGCGCAATATCGACGTCGCCGCGCTGCTGCTCGCCTGGCTGCTCAGCGCGATCAAGCTGGCGCTGCTGTATGCGCTGGCCGGCCGCGGGCTCGGGCTGCTCGGCCTGGCCGTGATGGCAGTGGCCGACCTGCTCGACTTCGTGCTGATGCTCTACCTCGGCCTGATCCTCGTGCGCGTGCTGCTGTCGTTCATCAGCGTGGAGCGCTCGAACCCGATCGTGCCGCTGGTGTACCAGCTGACCGAGCCGGTGCTGCTGCCGATCCGGCGCGTGCTGCCGGCGCTCGGCGGCCTCGACCTGTCGCCGATGGCGGCTTGGCTGGCGGTCATGCTGCTGCACACGCTGGTGATCCGGCCGGTGCTCGACCTCGGCCTGCACCTCGCGCTCGGCGCGTAGTCACGCAACACGACGACGCACGAGGTTTCTTGCAGGAGCCCACCCTGTGGGCGACCCCAAGGCCAGGACAGTGCGATGTCGCCGGTCGCGCACAGGGTGCGCTCCTGCAACATATAGGCTGGACGCGCGCAGCGCGGCCGGCTCGATGGTGCCGGCCGGCCTGCGGCCGTCCAGCCTACGAATGCTTCGAGGCCCAGCGCTGGATGATCGCGGCGATCGCGGCGACGCCGTCGGTCAGCGCGGCAGGCCCCGGTTGCAGGATCAGCGGCGACTTGATCTCGTGTAGCTCGCCCTCGCGCACGGCCCGGATCGCGTGCCAGCCCGGGCGCGCGGCGACCTTGTCGGGGCGGAACTTCTTGCCGCACCACGAGCCGAGGATCAGGTCCGGCGCGCGCCGCACGACCTCCTGCGGATCGGCGAGGATGCGGTCGCGCGCCAGCGACGCCGCGGCGCGCTCGGGAAACACGTCGTCGCCGCCGGCGAGGCGGATCAGCTCGGCAACCCAGCGGATGCCAGTGATCGGCGGTTCGTCCCACTCCTCGAAATAGACCTTCGGCCGCCGCGGCAGCGCCGCGGCCTGTTGCGCGATCGCGTCGAGGCCGCGCTGCAACTCGTCCGCATACGCCTGCGCGCGTTCGGCCACGCCGACCAGCGCGCCGAGCCGGCCGACGTAGTCGAGGATGCCGTCGACGCTGCGGTGGTTGCTGATCCACACCTCCACGCCGGCGCGGATCAGCGCGGCGGCGATGTCGGCCTGGATGTCGGAGAAGCCGACCACGAAGTCCGGCCGCAGCGCGAGGATCTCGTCGATCTTCGCGCTGGTGAACGCGGAGACCTTCGGCTTCTCCTTGCGCGCACGCGGCGGCCGCACCGTGAAGCCGGAGATGCCGACGATGCGGTGGTCCTCGCCGAGCGCGTACAGCACCTCGGTCGGTTCCTCGGTCAGGCAGACGATGCGTTGCGGACCCATCGGGCGAGTGGAGAGAAATGAGAAGTGAGAAATGAGACGTGGACTGGACGCGCGCCGGCGCCCTGCGACCGTCCGGCCTGCAAGAGCGGGCGCTCCCGCCCGCGCGCGCCTCACGTCACGGGTACAGCATTTCCCTGCGCCACACGCCGCCCTCGCGCACATACACATGCCGCTCGTGCAGGCGGTACGTCGCGCCGTACCAGAACTCGATGCAGCGCGGCGCGACCACGAAGCCGCCCCAGTGCGGCGGGCGCGGTACCGGCACGCCGTCGAAGCGGCGTTCGATCTCGGCGATGCGCGCCTCGAACTCGGCGCGGTCGGCCAGCGGCTGCGACTGCCGCGAGGCCCACGCGCCGATCTGGCTGCCGCGCGGGCGCGTGGCGAAATAGGCATCGGACTCGGCCGCCGAGAGCTTTTCGACCACGCCCTCGACGCGCACCTGCACGCCTTCGCGCAGGGTCTTCCAGTGGAAGCACAGCGCCGCCTGCGCATGCGCGGCGAGCTGCGCGCCCTTGCGGCTTTCGTAGTTCGTGAAGAAGCGGAAGCCGGCCTCGTCGACGCCCTTGAGCAGGACGATGCGCGCCGAGACGCGGCCGTCCTCGCCGAGCGTCGCCAGCGTCATCGCGGTCGGTTCCGGGTCGGCGGCCGCGCGGGCCGCATCGAGCAGCTCGCGGAAGGTCGCCAGCGCCTCCTGATAGAGTGCGTCGGATTCGTTGGCAGCGGATGGGTTCTTCATGGCGCGCGATGGTAGCCCAGTGGTCCGCTGCGCGTCGCGCTGCGGCGCGGATTGAGATGCCGTCCAAGGCGCAGGCCGGCTTTGCCGCGGACGTCGTCGACGCGCTGCTCGACGACGTGTTGGACCGGCTGCGCCGGCGCCACGCGCCATGGCTGGTCGGCCTGTCCGGCCTGCAGGGCAGCGGCAAGAGCACGCTCGCGCGACAGTTCGCCGCAGCCGCGAATGCGCACGGCGTGGCGACGGTGGTGCTGTCGCTCGACGATTTCTATCTCGGCCGGCGCGAACGCGCGCGCCTCGCGCGCACGGTGCACCCGCTGCTGGCGACGCGCGGCGTGCCCGGTACGCACGACATCCCGCTGCTCACGCATACGCTGGCCGCGCTCGCCACGGCCAGCAGACGGCAACCCGCGTGGCTGCCGCGCTTCGACAAGGGCCGCGACACGCGCCTGCCGCCGTCGCGCTGGCGACGCGTGACGGCGCCGCCGCGGCTGGTCCTGCTCGAAGGCTGGTGCGTCGGCGTGCCAGCGCAAGCCGCCGCGGCGCTCGTGCGGCCGCTGAACGCGCTCGAGCGCAACGAGGACCGCGACCGGCGCTGGCGCGGCTGGGTCAATGCGCAGCTCGCCGGCGCCTATGCGCGGCTATGGCGGCGCCTGAACCTGCTCGTCGTGCTGCAGGCGCCCGACTTCGCGGTCGTGCAACGCTGGCGCGACGAGCAGGAACGCACGCTGCGTGCGCGCCACGCGCCGCGTGCGATGGACGCGGCCGCGCTCGCGCGCTTCCTGCAGCACTACGAGCGGCTCAGCCGCCACGCGCTGCGCGCATTGCCGCGGCACGCGGACGTGCTGCTGCGCCTGCGCGGGGATCGCTCGGTGGCGCGGCCGACAAGGCCGCGCACGCCGGAGCATCGCGCCTAAGCCGCTCCGTCGGAGCAGCCAGCGGCGGCTACTCGACGACGAAGTCGATGCGCATGTTGACGCGCCATTCGGTGACCGTGCCGTCGTCGCGCGTCACGACCTTGATGTCGCTGACCCACGCGCCCTTGATGTTCTTGACGGTCTGGGCGACCTTCTTCAGCCCCTGCTGCACCGCATCCTCGATGCCCTTCGGCGACGAGCTGCTGACTTCGATGACCTTGGCGACGGACATGGCCTGGCTCCGGGTTGGGGGAAGCCAAGGCACTATAGCGCGGAAGGCCCGCCGGATCAGGCCACGGCCGACGAGGCCGGCGCGCGGCGCGGCAGCCAGCGCAGCCAGAGCAGGAACACGACCAGCGCATCGAGCACGATCAGCGCCTGCCACAGGTACAGGTGGAACCAGTCGAACCACAGGCGGTTCCACTGGCCGAGGTAGAACAGGCTGATGATGCGCACGAGGTTCACCGCCTGGATCGCGACGAAACCGACCGCGATGCCGGACAGCTTGTGCTTCCACGGCGCCGGAAACGCCAGCATCGCCGAAACGAGGATGATGACCGCCTCGATGCCGTTGCAGCCACGCTCGATCGAGATCGCGAAATCGTTGCGCGTGCTCTGCAGGATCTTGCCGTGAGCAATCGCGTTCGCATCGAACAGGTCGACGATGAACACGCACACCTGCGCGATCGCGCTGGTGAACGGCACGATCACGTGCTGCTCGACCGGCTGCCACAACTCGGCCAGGAACAGCGCGGTAAGCAGGAACAGGAACAGCAGCAGGAAGCGCAGCATGGGCAGGAGGCTGAGGGCTTGGGGGGCGGGCCGATTCTCGCATACCGACGCCGCGCCTCGCCCGCGGCAAGGGCATCGCGGCTGAAGCCGCCGACATCGTCGTCACGGGCCGCTCTTGTGGGAGCGCCGGCAGGCGCGATGCTCTCGTGCCGCGAGGCATCGCGGCTTCCGCCGATCCCACCATGCGCCGCGCTCGCTCCTCACTCCTGTTTCCTCGTTCCTCGTTCCTCGTTCCTCGGCCTTTGCTAGCATCCGGCCATGAATCCCGCGCCCAACCTGTTCCTGGTCGGCCCGATGGGCGCCGGCAAGACGACCATCGGGCGCCAGATCGCCGAGCTGTTCCGCATGCCGTTCCTCGACCTCGACCACGAGATCGAGGCGCATACCGGCGCGCAGGTCAGCCTGATCTTCGAGCTCGAAGGCGAGCCCGGTTTCCGCCGACGCGAGAGCCAGATGCTGGCCGAACTCGTCGCGCGCAACGGCCTGGTGCTCGCCACCGGCGGCGGCGCGGTGCTGAGTGCCGACAACCGCCGCCTGCTGCGCGAACGCGGTTTCGTGATCTGGCTCGACACGCCGGTCGAGGCGCAGCTCGCGCGGCTCGGCCGCGACCGCCAGCGCCCTCTGCTGCAAACGCCCGACCGCCGCGAGCGGCTCGACCGGCTCGCCGCCGAGCGCAATCCGCTGTATGCCGAGATCGCCGACCTCACGCTGCATTCGAACGGCGTCGGCAACTGCACGCGCGTCACCCACGACCTGCTCGACCTGCTCGAGGCGCGCTGGCAGCGCGGCATCGCCGCATGAGCGCGCCGGTCACGGTCGAGGTCGCGCTCGGCGCGCGCAGCTACCCGGTGTGGATCGGCCACGGCCTGCTCGACGACGCCGCGCGTTGGCGCGGCGCGATCGGCGGCCGCCACGTGCTGGTCGTGACCAACGAGACGGTCGCGCCGCTGTACCTGGCGCGCGTCCAGGCCGGCCTCGACGGCCTGCGCCACGCCACGCTGGTGCTGCCGGACGGCGAGGCGCACAAGACGCTGGAACAGGCCGCGCGCGTGTTCGACGCGCTGGCCGCGCTCGGCGCGACGCGCGACGCGACGATCGTCGCGCTCGGCGGCGGCGTGATCGGCGACCTCGCCGGCTTCGCCGCGGCGTGCTGGATGCGCGGCATCGACTTCGTGCAGATGCCGACCACGCTGCTGGCGATGGTCGACTCCTCGGTCGGCGGCAAGACCGGCGTGAACCTGCCGGCCGGCAAGAACCTGGTCGGCGCGTTCCACCAGCCGCGCGCGGTCGTCGCCGACACCGCGACGCTGGCGACGCTGCCGGCGCGCGAGTACCGCGCGGGCCTGGCCGAAGTGGTCAAGTACGGCGCGATCGGCGACGCGGCGCTGTTCGCCTGGCTGGAGGCGCACGCCGACGCGCTGAACGCGCGCGATCCGTCCGCGCTGGCCGCGGCGATCGCGGCGAGCTGCCGGCACAAGGCCGGCGTGGTCGCACGCGACGAGCACGAGCAGAGCGAGCGCGCGCTGCTGAACTTCGGCCACACCTTCGGCCACGCGCTGGAGGCAGGCACCGGCTACGGCACGCTGCTGCACGGCGAGGCGGTCGCGATCGGCATGGTGCTGGCCGCCAAGCTGTCGGCCGAGCTCGGCCGCGCGCCGCACGCCGACGCCGAGCGCCTCGCCGCGCTGCTCGCCGCACTCGGCCTGCCGGTCACGCTGCCGCCCTGCGATCCGGCGCAACTGCTCGCGCTGATGCGGCTGGACAAGAAGAACCTCGCCGGCCGCCTGCGCCTGATCCTGTGGCGTGGCCTCGGCCGCGCCGAGATCGTGCCCGACGTCGACGAGGGCGCGATCCGGGCCGTGCTGACAGTGATCTGACGCTATCTCCCCAATCGGCGGAGCAGTCCTGACGGAGTGCTACGGCTGGTCGAACCCGTTTCTGAAAATGACGTTGGCCCCACAATAAAACGCCCCGTACGCCCCTCCCGCACACGGGTCGCTGACCGGCACGCCCACCATCGGAAACCTTTCCGAATCGGTCTTTGACATGTCACCGTTGGACCATCTGGAGTTCGGGTTGGTGCCAACGACGTACTCGAAGCCGTCCGGCAAGCCATCGCCATCCGTATCAGTGGCCGCGTAGGCATAACCGAGCAAGGTCCTCGCGCCCCCAATCGGCGGGTAGGTCGAGGTATGGCCGGGAAAGTCGCCGATCTCGCTTTCAAGGAACGTCGCGCAGTCGTTGTCGGCAACCTTGCACGCGCGGTAGAACTTCTGCGCGCCGGGCGGAATGCAGCCGGGCTCCGGCGTACAGGGCTGGTAGACATACCCCTGTATCGTGCGCAGGTTGTAGCCATCATTGTGCGCGTACTGGATGTCGGCCGCGGTCGTTACAAGCATGAAATCCCTGCCGGACGCGTAGGTCTTGTCCATCTGATAGAGCGGCACCAGGCCGGGCCATTCATTGCGCGGCCGGACCTCGGTCGTCAGCACATAGACCGGCGCGCGCGGCATCGCTACCCCCTGATCAGTGGGATCGTGCGGAAACGTCGGATAACCCGGCACCTCATTGCCCTTGGGCTGCCACGAATCCGCCTCATTGATCATGAGCGCCACCGCCGTCTGCGGCGACGTGGTGTCCGCGTAGTCGCGCGATGTGGCGCTGTAGAGGCGAAACAGCGGCGTCGCTCGATTCCGCACCGTGACCCCGGCCACCGTACCTAGCATCTTGCGCACCGCGGCGGCAGCATCGGGGCGGCCGTAGCCGGTGTACGGGCTCCAGGCATGGCCCAACCGCGCCTCGGCGGTCGTCGAAGCCAGTACGTGGCGCACGCTGGAGGCCGGCGTGGTCGGCTGGGCGCCAGTCGGTACCAGTGGATTGATCGAGCGCAGAATGCCGACAACACCCGCGATCTGTGGCGCCGACATCGAGGTGCCGGTGCACAGACCCACGCCATTGCCGAATCCCGGTCCGGGCATCTGGTCGCCGCACTTCAGGTTGGCATTCCAGTTGTAGCCCGGATAGGTCGTCGACCATATCGATTGCGCCGCGCCGATCAATTCCTGCTTTGGGCCGTATGCCACATCCTGCGTGAAGTTGGATCCGCATTCGGAGCCGCCATAGCCGGTCGGACAGCTCGCATAGCCACCCGGCGACAGGTCCCACAACGCCAGGTTCTCCTGGAAGCCGCCGGCCGCAATGACACGCGAATCCTTCGCCGGAAAGTCGAGTTGCTTTCTGTCGTTGCCCGATGCCGCGACCATCGCGACGTCGCGCAGGGACGCGTGCTCGATCGCCAGGCAGAGCGGCTCTGTCGAGAAGCTGGCGCAGACATCGCGGTAGCTATCGATCGAGACGCCGAAGCTCATGCTGGCGACCTGAGCGCCAACGTCGCCCGCCAACGTCAGGGCGCTGGCCTGCGCGATATTGTTGGTCGAAAGTGTGATTTTTCCGGACTGAGGGACGCAGGCCGCGAAAGCGGTCTTCCACATCGAAACGCCGCAATGCTTGCAGGTCCCTTGCACGCCGAGGCCGGCATCGCCATTCGCGGCGACCAGGCCGGCCGCATGGGTGCCGTGTCCCGCGATCGCCGGCGGCAGGTCAGGGTGGTTCGCCGGATCGGGATTGCACGCGGCGTCCGGCACCGGCATCGGCCGACGCTCGTCGACGTTGGGGCTGTGCTGCGGCGGATCGACCAATCCGGCCAGGCTGACGTCCAGCGAGGCGACCGGGATGAAATTGCCGCCCACATACTGGCCGGTGCTGGAAAACTGCCGCAGGGCGGGATGGTCGACATGCAGCCCGGTATCGATGACCGAGACCAGCGCATGGCCGCCAGCGAGTTGCCAGGCGGCGTCGATGTTGAGGCCGTTCCTTCCGTACTGGTCGATGGTCGACGACGGCCCGCTGCCGATGACGTCGAAGCTCGTCAGCGACACCGAGGAGAAGCGCATCGGCAACGGCTCATAGGCCGCCGCAACGTACGGATCGGCTTGCAACGCGGCCAGCGCGGGCTTGAGATCGGTGCCCTCTGGATAAAGCACGACGACGTAGCGTTCCAGCATCGCGCGCGTGGAGTCCGGATTCGCCTGCAGGTGCGCAAGGAAATCCCCGCTCGCGCGCACCGGCAGCAGCCAGGCGGCCTGCTGCGGATCGCCGACGGTCAGCGCCTGCAGCGGTGGCGGCCCCGCCCGGCGCGGAATCGCGCGGTAATAGTTCACCAGTTCGTCCGGCGTCGGCGCACCGGCCGCGGTGCTCAGAAGCACCTGGATGACGCGGTTGGGTGGCGCATCCTGCGCCCGCGCGCCGAGCGGCAGCGAAGCAAGTGCGACCAGCCACAACGCCGATCGTCGAGCGCGCAGGACCCACGCGGCAAGCGCGGCCAGCGCGAAAGCCAGCAAGTACAAGCCCAGCCCACCAAGCGCCGGCGCCGGCACGGGCGGTGTGACGGCCGGCGAGACAGTGAACGGAATCGTCCCCAGCGTGTCGACGACGAATGATCCGAGTGGGCCGGGATACCGCAGCGCCACCCGCAAAGTGTATGAGCCGGGGGGAAAGGACCCAACGGGGAAACTCGCCGTGCCCACGTCGATGTTGCAAAGGATCGGGTTCGTGTAGCGAACGCCATTGAACAGGATCGTGATCGCATTCCCTTCCTGGGTGATCTTCGGGTAACCCGGGAACGAAACGATGGCGTCGCATTCCCCGCCGCGAATAACGATCGATACGGTCTGCCCAGCGACCGGCTGCGCCGGCGCCAAGTACGGCGTATCGAAGAACGCCTGCGCGGCCTGTGCAAAGAACAAGCACACCAGCGCCATCATGAGCGCAACACGATGCTTGAGCATGTCCATTCCTACCTCCTGTGAGCACCACACTGCCGGAGTATACAAAGTCATGTCGGCATGACCTGTCGCTGCGGCAGGCGATTGCCGCCGAGTGCTCGTGCAACCAGGGAGGGTGCTCCCGGAAGCGGGCGTGCGGGAGCGCTGGTCAACGCCGCGGGCAGCGGACTGGCCGGCGCGTGCGCACGGCCCACGCGGCGAGTGCGGCCAGCGCGAGGGCCAGCAGGTACAGGCCTGGCTTGCCAAGCGCCGGTGCCGCTATCGGTGGCCCAGCGACCGGCGCGACGGTGAACGGGATCGTGCCCAGCGTGTCGACCACGAATGATCCGAGTGGCCCGGGATACCTCAGTGCCACCTTCAAGGTGTACGAACCCGGAGGATAGGCACCGACAGTAAACGTCGCCGTGCCCACGTCGATGTTGCAGAGTATTGGATTCGTATAACGAACACCAAAGAAAAGAATCGTGATCGCGTTTCCTTGCTGAGTAATCTGCGGATAGCCTGGGAAACCAAGGATGGAGTCACACTCCCCGCCATAGATGCTGACCGATACGGTCTGCCCGGCCAGCGGCTGCGCCGGCGTCAGGTACGGTGGATCAAAGAACGCCTGCGCGACCTGCGCAAACAGCAGGCACACCAGCGCCACCATGAGCGCAACACGATGCTTGAGCATGTCCCTTCCCTTCTTCTTGCGAAGCCCGCATAGCACCGGAGTATACAAAGACAAGTCGGAATGACCTGCCGCTCCGGCGGCGATCATCGCCAAGTATTCGTGCGATTGCGGTCGGTGCGCCCGCAGGCGGGCGTCGGGGAACGGCCAGTCAACGCTGCGAGCAGCGGACTGGCGGCGGCGTGCGCACGGCCCACACGGCGAGCGCGGCCAGCACGAGGGCCAACAGGGCCAGGCCCGGCCTGCCGGTCACGCCGCCGCCCTGCTCGCACAGATGCGGCTGGACAGGAAGGCCCTCGCCGGCCGCCTGCGCCTGATCCTGCGACGCGGCGTCGGCCGGGCCGAGATCGTGCCGGACGTCGAGGAAGCCGCGATCCGCGCCGTGCTCGGCGCGGGCGCGCGGCCGACCGGTCGGGGCCTGCCTGATTCTCCGTTCGCCCTGATCGCCCGCCACGCGGCGAGCCCGCGTCGAGGGCATGGCGGCGCCCGTAGCCGCGCGGGGTCTTGTCAATCTTGCCGCCCCCGCCCCCAGCCACTACGCTGGGCCGCCACGCACCACCCCGCCATGCGCACCGGCTTCATCCACCTGCATACGCACAGCGAGTATTCGCTGACCGACTCGACGATCCGCATCGCGGAGCTGGTCGGCGCGTGCGCGCGCGCGGACATGCCGGCGGTCGCGCTGACCGACCAGTCCAACCTGTTCGCGCTGGTCAAGTTCTACAAGGCGGCCGAGGCGGCCGGCCTCAAGCCGATCGCCGGCGCCGACCTGTGGATCGCCGATCCGGAGGACCGCAGCCAGCTGCAGCGGCTGACCGTGCTGTGCCAGGACCGCACCGGCTACCTGAACCTGTCGCGGCTGGTCTCGCGCGCCTATGCCGAGAACCGCCACGGCGACCATGCGCTGGTCGAAGCCGGCTGGTTCGACGAGGGCAGCGGCGGCCTGATCGCGCTGGCCGGCCAGTCCAGCGACATCGGCCGGCTGCTGCTGGCCGGCCGCGACGACGCCGCGCACGCGCGCGCGCAGTGGTGGCGCGCGCGCTTCGCGGACCGGCTCTACCTCGAGGCGACGCGACTGCAGCGGCCGGGCGAGGAGCTCTTCCTTGCCGGCGCGCTCGACCTCGCCGCGCGGCTCGACCTGCCGATGCTCGCCAGCAACGACGTGCGCTTCCTCGCGCGCGACGACTTCGACGCGCACGAGGCGCGCGTGTGCATCCACGCCGGCCGCGTGCTGGCCGACCCGAAGCGCCCGCGCGAGTACACGCCCGAGCAGTACCTGAAGTCGCCGCGCGAGATGGCCCAGGTCTTTTCCGACCTGCCCGAGCTGCTCGACAACACGGTCGAGCTGGCCAAGCGCTGCAACCTCGAACTGAAGTTCGGCACCTACTACCTGCCGGCGTTCCCGGTGCCGGCCGAGCACACGCTCGACAGCTACATCCGCGCGCAGGCGCACGCGGGCCTCGAGCAGCGCCTGGCCGCGCACGCGCCGGCCGCCAGCTTCACGCGCGAGGACTACACGCAGCGGCTCGATCGCGAACTCGACGTGATCGTGCAGATGGGCTTTCCCGGCTACTTCCTGATCGTTGCGGACTTCATCAACTGGGGCAAGCAGAACGGCATCCCGGTCGGCCCGGGCCGCGGCTCGGGCGCCGGCTCGCTGGTCGCCTACGCGCTCGGCATCACCGACCTCGACCCGCTGCGCTACGGCCTGCTGTTCGAGCGCTTCCTGAACCCCGAACGCGTGTCGATGCCGGACTTCGACATCGACTTCTGCATGGACCGGCGCGACGAGGTGATCGACTACGTCGGCCGCAAGTACGGCCGCGACCGCGTCAGCCAGATCATCACCTACGGCACGATGGCGGCCAAGGCGGTGCTGCGCGACACCGGCCGCGTGCTCGGCATGCCGTACGGCCAGGTCGACCGCATCGCCAAGCTGCTGCCGAAGATGCCGCTGGACCTGTCGCTGGAGGACGCGCTCGGCCGCTCGGAGAAGTCGCGCAAGGAACCCGACCGCGTCGTCAGCGAGTTCAAGACGCTGTACGAGACCGACGAGGAGGCGCGCGAGCTGGTCGACCTCGCGCTGAAGCTCGAGGACCTCACGCGCAACGCCGGCAAGCACGCCGGCGGCGTGGTGATCGCGCCGGGCCCGCTGCACGAGTACGCGCCGCTGTACTCGGAAGGCGGCGAGGGCGTGGTAACGCAGTACGACAAGGACGACGTCGAGGCGGTCGGCCTGGTCAAGTTCGACTTCCTCGGCCTGCGCACGCTGACGATCATCGACTGGGCGGTGAAGGCGATCAACGCGCGCCGCGCACGGGGCAACGAGCCCGCGCTCGACATCATGTCGATCCCGCTCGACGACCCGGCCGTGTTCGACCTGCTGCAGAAGGCGCGCACGGTCGCGGTGTTCCAGCTCGAGTCGCGCGGCATGCAGGGCCTGCTCAAGGACGCCAGGCCCGACTGCTTCGAGGACATCATCGCGCTGGTGTCGCTGTACCGCCCGGGCCCGATGGAGCTGATCCCGAGCTTCTGCGCGCGCAAGCACGGCCGCGAGGCGATCGAGTATCCCGATCCGCGCACCGAGGCGATCCTGAAAGAGACCTACGGCATCATGGTCTATCAGGAGCAGGTCATGCAGATGGCGCAGATCGTCGGCGGCTACTCGCTCGGCGGCGCCGACCTGCTGCGCCGCGCGATGGGCAAGAAGAAGCCCGAGGAGATGCTCAAGCACCGCGCGATCTTCCGCGAAGGTGCCGCCAGGGACGGCCTGTCGGAGGCCAAGGCCGACGCGATCTTCGACCTGATGGAGAAGTTCGCCGGCTACGGCTTCAACAAGTCGCACGCGGCCGCCTACGCGCTGGTGTCGTACCAGACCGCGTGGCTGAAGGCGCACTACCCGGCCGAGTTCATGGCCGCGGTGCTGTCCTCGGACATGGACGGCACCGACAAGGTCGTCAACTTCCTCGCCGAGGCGCGCGCGCTCGGCCTGACCGTGCTGCCGCCGGACATCAACGCCTCGGGCTGGATGTTCGAGGCGACCGATCCGGCCACGATCCGCTATGGCCTGGGCGCGGTGAAGGGCGTCGGCCGCGGCGCGGTCGAGAGCCTCGTCGAGGCGCGCGCGCGCGGCGGCGCGTTCACCGACCTGGTCGACCTGTGCCGCCGCGTCGACGCGGGCAAGCTCAACAAGCGCGTGTTCGAGGCGCTGATCCTGTCCGGCTCGATGGATGCGCTGGCGAAGAACCGCGCCAGCCTCGCCGCGCAGTTGCCCGAGGCGATGCGCGCGGCCGAGCAGCAGGCGCGCGACGCGCTGGCCGGCCAGAACGACATGTTCGGCGCCGCCAGCCCGGCCGCGCCGGTGCTGGTGCTGCCCGAGGTCGACGAATGGCCGATCGCGCAGCGCCTGTCCGGCGAGCGCGACACGCTCGGCCACTACCTGTCCGGCCACCCGACCGATGCCTGGCGCGACGTACTCGCCGGCGTCACCTCGTGCCCGATCGGCGAGATCGACAAGCACTACCGGCCGGCGCCGGCACGCGAAGGTCGCCGCTTCGCCGACCTGCAGCCGTTCACGCTGGCCGGCTCCGTGGTCGGCCTGCGCAAGCAGGGCGACAACCGCGCGTTCGTGACGGTGGAAGACTTCTCCGGCAAGTTCGAGGCGGTGCTGTACCGCGAAAGCTGGATCGAATACGGCCCGCTGCTGACGCGCGACGCGCTGCTGGTGTTCGACGGCGGCCTCAGCGTCGACGACTTCTCCGGCGGCTACCAGTTGCGCGTGAACGGCGTGCTGACGCTGGAAGCGGCGTGCGAGAAACGCGCGCGCCTGCTGCGGCTGCGCCTGAACGGTGTGCGCGGCGACTTCCCCGCGCGCCTGCAGCACGCCCTCGCCGCGCACCGCGGCGGCGCCACGCCGGTACGCCTGACCTGTCGCACCGCCCATGCCGAGGCCGATCTGGAACTCGGCTCCGAGTGGCGCGTGCGCGCGACGCCGGCGCTGCGCGATGCGCTGCGCGAGCTCGACGGCGTGCTGGCGGCGGACTTGGTGTTCGGCTGATACTCGGCGGCTACCGTCCGCTCCCGATCGATCATGCGCCTGATTCCTCCCCGGCTGCACGGCCTCGTGACCGCTGCGCTGCTCCTGTCTGCGTTCTTCGGCAACGTCGCGGCCTGGGCGGCGCCCACGCAGCCGCCACAGCACACCCTCGAAGCGGCGGATTTTGCCGGCCTGCGCGGCGACTACCGCCTGCCGAGCGGCGAACTGGCGCTGCTCGGCGGCTGGCCCGCGCATGGCCGCTGGACGCAGCGGCTGTTCCTCGAAGTCGATGGCGTGCGGCGGCCGCTGCGCGCGGTCGCTTCGGACCGCTTCGTCACCGCCGACGGCGACACGTTGCGCGTGGTGCGGGACGCCGACGGCGTGCGCGGCCTGGAGCTGACCGGCGCGGATGGCGCGGCGAACGGCTTGGCCGAACGGCTGGCGCTCTACAGCGAGCAGGACGTCGCGTTCACGAGCCACGGCATCACGCTCGCTGGAACCCTGTTGTTGCCGCCCGGAGCGGGGCCGCACCCGGCCGTGGTGCTCGTGCACGGCGCCGGCGCGGATGGCCGCGAGCCGTACCGCAGCCTTGCCGACTTCTTCGCCCGCCACGGCATCGCGGCACTGATCTACGACAAGCGCGGCGTCGCTGACTCCGCCGGCGACTGGCAGCTGGCCAGCTTCGAGGACCTCGCCGACGATGCGATCGCGGCGGCACAGCTGCTGCGCACTCAACCGAAGATCGATCCGGCCAGGGTCGGGCTGTGGGGCATCAGCCAGGGCGGATGGATCACGCCGATCGCGGCCGCGCGCTCGGCCGACATCGCGTTCATCATCCCGGTCTCCGGCTCCGGCGTCAGCCCGGCCCGGCAGGAGTTGTGGCGCATCGGCAACAACCTGCGCTACCGCGAGCTGTCGCCGGCTGCGATCGCAATCGGGCTGAAGGGCAACCAGATGCTCTACAGCCTCAAGCCGCTGGCGCAGCGCGGCTGGATCAGCCTGCCGCCGACGTTGTGGTTCCGCGCGCTCGACCTGTGGCTGGATCCGTCGGCGATCTGGCAGCGCGTGCGGCAGCCGGTGCTCGCGATCTGGGGCGAGACCGACGGGCTGGTGCCGACGCCGGAGAGCGTCGAGGTCGTCAAGACGGCGCTCGACCGCGGCGGCAACGCGCATTACACGCTGCGCGTGTTCGGCGCGGCCGACCATGGGCTGCTGCAGGCCGTGGAAGGTTTCCAGAACGAGCAGCGGCCGCGCGTCGCCTACGTGGACGGCTACCGCGAGGCGATGGCGCAGTGGATAAGCGGCCTGCCGCACGGCGCCGACGGCCGGCAGGTGATCCTCCCCGCGACCGCCACGCCGACGCGCCTGGCCTGGCACGGCAGCGCGCGCGAGCCGACGCCATGGTTCGGCCAGGCGATCGTGCAGCTGCCGCTGCTGCTCGGCTTCGTGCTGCTGTTCGTGTGGCTCGCGGTCGGCGTACCGATCGCCCGATTGATCCGCCGCTGGCGCAGCCGCCCGCACGCCCCGTCGCCGTCGCTGTGCCGCGCGCGCCTGCTCGCCGGCAGCGCTGCCGCGCTGGGCCTGGTCGCACTGGCCGGCTGGGGCGCCACGCTGGTGCCGACGCTGCTCGAAGGCGGCGATCCGTTTCTCGCCGGCCATCCGCTTAGCCTGGTCGTGGCCCGCGTCGCCGCGGTCGGCGCGGCGCTCGCGTTCGCCGGCCTCGGCGTGGTCGTCGCCGGCTTGCGGCGCGCGCAGGCGTTCACGCGCCTCGGCTACGCGGCCGCCGTGTTCGCCGGCCTCGTCTTCATCCGCTGGGCTTGGTACTGGCAGCTGTTCCCGGGCCTGTGAGCGGCGGCGCTACAGCGTCTCGAGCGTGTCCAGCGATGCCTGCGCCTGCGCGACCAGCGCGGCGCGGGTCGCCGCGTCCATCCGCTCGAGCTGGCGGTAGGGCATCGCCAGCCGCGGGTTGCCGCCGAGCCGCTCGCGGTGGCGCAGCAGGAACTGCCAGTACAGCGCGTTGAACGGGCACGCGCGCGGACCGGTGCGCCGCGCCGGGTCGTACGGGCAGCCGCGGCAGTAGTCGCTCATGCGCTGCAGGTAGGCGCCGCTGGACACGTACGGCTTGGTCGCGAGCAGGCCGCCGTCGGCGAACTGGCTCATGCCGAGCGTGTTGGGCAGTTCCACCCACTCGAACGCGTCGACATACACGCCGAGATACCAGCGGTGCACCTCGGCCGGATCCAGCCCGGCCAGCAGCGCGAAGTTGCCGATCACCATCAGGCGCTGGATGTGGTGCGCATGGGCCTGCCCAAGCGACTGGCCGAGCGCGAGCGCGAGGCAGCGCATGCGCACGCGGCCGTGCCAGAACCAGCCGGGCAGCGGGCGCCGGTGGCCGAGCGCGTTGTGCCCGGCGTAGGCGGGCATCCGGGCCCAGTACACGCCGCGCACGTACTCGCGCCAGCCGAGGATCTGGCGGATGAAGCCTTCCGCCGCGGCCAGCGGCACGCGCCCGTCGCGCCAGGCCGCCTCGGCGCGCGCGATCACCTCGCGCGGCGCGAGCATCTTGGTGTTCAGCGCGAACGACAGCAGCGAGTGGAACAGCCGCGACGCGCCGCTGTGCATGGCGTCCTGGTAGGCGCCGAAGTGCGGCAGGCCATACGCCACGAAGTGGTCGAGCTGGGCCAGCGCCTCGGCGCGGTTGAGCGGCCAGCGCAGGCGTGCGGCCGCCGGCTCGCCGAAGCTGCGCACGCCGGCGGCGACGATCTCGTCCCACAGCGCGCGGTGGTCGTGCACCGGACGCGTGTCGGCCGGCTCGGCCGGCGTGCCGCGCCACGGCTTGCGGTTGTCGTGGTCGTAGTTCCAGCGACCACCGGTCGGTCGCGCACCGTCCATCAGCACGCGATGGCGCACGCGCATGTGGCGATAGAAGGTTTCCATCAGCCAGTGCGCGCGCGTGCCGAACAGGCGCCCGGCCTCGTCGCGCGTGGTCAGGAAATGCGCGCTGTCGACCATCTCCACCGGTATCGGCGCCTGGCGCGCGTAGGCGGCCAGTTGCGCGTCCAGCCGCCACTCGTCCGGTGCCTGGTACTGCAGCCGCGTGGCGCGATGCTGCGCCAGCAGGCGGTCGAGGTTGGCGGTCAGCGAGGGCGTGTTGCGTGCCTCGCCGATGCACAGGTAGTCGACCCGGTGGCCGCCCGCGCGCAACTGCGCGGCGAAGTCGCGCATCGCCGCGAACACAGCGAGGATCTTCTGCGCGTGGTGCAGCACGTAGTCGGTTTCCTGGCGCACCTCCATCATCACGTAGAACACGGCCGGGTCGACCCGCTCGAACCACGGATGGCGCGGATCGAGCTGGTCGCCGAGGATCAGCCGCAGCACGCTCACGGCTGCCGCCCCGCCGCGCCGCGGCAGCGCGCCGAGCAGTACTTCACCGCCTCCCAGCAGTGCGCCCACTTGCGCCGCCACGCGAACGGACGGCCGCAGCAGGCGCACGGCTTTTGCGGCAACTGGCTCTTGCGGTAGCGCGGCGACGGGGCGGACATGGTGGACGGAGCGGCAATGGTTCGACACTTACGGATCCGCGCGCCATCTGGAGCCGAACGAACATGCCACGAGCGCTCACGCGCCCTCGCGGGCGATGGCCGATCCGGACCCTGCCGGTTCTTCGCGCGCCGGGCGGCCGCGTGGCAAAGTGCCGTCCCGCGCACGTCCGCCGTTCCCGCTCCGATGCCCGCCCCGCGCCTCGTCCTCGACACCAACGTCTGCCTCGACCTGCTCGTGTTCGCCGATCCGCGCGTCGCCGCGCTCGATGCGGCGCTGCGCGCGGGCGAGGCGGTCGCGGTCACGCGCGCGGACTGCCGCGCGGAATGGCTGCGCGTGCTGCGCTATCCGCAGTTCGGCTTCGACGCGGCCGCCTGCGCGCGCCACGCCGCCGCGTTCGACGCGCGCATCGCGTGCCTGCCGCCGCAGGAACTCGTCGCCGCACCCGACGCGCGCCTGCCGCGCTGCGCCGATGCGGACGACCAGAAGTTCCTCGAACTGGCGCTGCAGGCGCGCGCGGCCGCACTGCTCACGCGCGACGCCGCGCTGCTGGCGCTGGCGCGGCGCGTGCAGCGCGCGGGGCTGTTCGCGATCCTCGCGCCGCAATGCTGGGCAGACGTGCTGCCCGATGCCGGCAGCGCCCTGTAGGCTGGACGCGCGCAGCGCGGCCGGCGCGTTTCCGCCTGACCCACACGTGGAGCCAGCCGGCGCGGCTGACGGCACCCTCAGTGCACGCGCCGCGCGGCCCGCTGCGGCAGCACGGCGACGCAGGCCACGATGAACGCGAGCAGCACCAGCGAGGCGGCGTAGCGGCTGAGCGCCAGTCCGCCCTCGGCGAGCGGCTTGTCGAGAAAGTCGCCGACGACCGCGCCGAGCGGCCGCGTCAGCACGAAGGCAGCCCAGAACAGCAGCGTGCGCGAGATCGACGTCCAGCGGTACAGCAGCGCCACCAGCAGCAACAGCGCGCCGAACACGAGCGCCGCACCGCCGTAGCCGATCCCGGCCGAATCGGCGACCCAGTCGCCGAGTGCGGTGCCGAGCGTCTGCGAGAACAGGATCGTCAGCCAGTAGAACACCTCCGAACGCGTATCGGCGACGGTCTCGACCGCAATCGAGCCGAGCACGCGGCGCCAGGCGAGCAGCGAGGCCAGCAGCAGGCCCAACAGGATCGACGAGCCGCCGGCGTAGCCGACGCCGAGCGAGCGGTCGACGAAATCCGCCAGCGTCGTGCCGACCGTGGTCGTGGCGATGATCGTGGCCCAGTACAGCGGCGGATTGAAGCGCCGCGCGGCGATCTGCGCGCCGACCGCGGCGGCGAACACGAGCGCGAACAGCGCGCTGCCGACCAGGTAGCCCAGTTCCATCGACATCGACACCGCGTCGCCGGCGGTCTCGCCGAGCGTGGTCGCGGCGATCTTGATCAGCCAGAACCCCAGCGTGACCTGGGGCACCTTGGCGAGTGCCGCGCGTTCGGCCGTGTCCATCGGTTCCTCGTCGAATCGGGTCTGGAGGCGAAGGATACGGCCTGGGCGGCGCGCCGGCGCCGATCCGGCATCCACCCGCGTGGCCGCACTCGTCGCCCGCGCCGCGACGATCACGCACGCACGAGGCCTCGCGGCCCATGCCAGCCCCTGACCATACCGGGCCGAGCCGCTATACTCCCTGTCTTTGCCCTCCTCCGGGGGCTCGAACAGCCGCGAATGAACCCGAACTTCCTCGATTTCGAACAACCGATCGCCGAGCTGGACGCCAAGATCCAGGAGCTGCGCCATGCCAGCCGTGGCCAGGCGTTCAACATCGAGGACGAGATCGCGACGCTGCAGGACAAGCTGAAGGCCAAGACCGCGGAAATCTTCCGCAACCTGTCCTCGTGGCAGGTCGCACAGCTGTCGCGCCATCCGGCGCGGCCGTACACGCTCGACTACCTCGGCGTGATCTGCGAGGAGTTCCACGAGCTCGCCGGCGACCGCGCCTATGCGGACGACGCGGCGATCGTCGGCGGCCTGGCGCGCATCAACGGCCGCAGCGTGATGGTGATCGGCCACCAGAAGGGCCGCGACACCAAGAGCAAGATCCGCCGCAACTTCGGCATGCCGCGCCCGGAGGGCTACCGCAAGGCGCTGCGCCTGATGCAGATGGCCGAGCGCTTCAAGCTGCCGATCCTGACCTTCATCGACACGCCCGGCGCATACCCGGGCGTCGGCGCCGAGGAGCGCGGCCAGAGCGAGGCGATCGCGCGCAACCTGCTGGAGATGGCGCACCTGCGCGTGCCGATCGTGTGCACGGTGATCGGCGAGGGCGGCTCCGGCGGCGCGCTCGCGATCGGTGTCGGCGACGTGACCAACATGCTCGAATACAGCACCTACTCGGTCATCACGCCGGAAGGCTGCGCGTCGATCCTGTGGAAGACCGCCGAGCGCGCCAGGGACGCGGCCGAGGCACTCGGCATGACCGCGCCGCGCCTCAAGGAACTCGGCCTGGTCGACAAGGTCGTGCGCGAGCCGCTCGGCGGCGCGCACCGCAACCCGCGCTCGATGGCGGTGCGCCTGAAGGCGGTGCTGCTGAACCAGCTCGACGAGCTCGAACGCTACGACGCGAAGGCGCTGCTCGAACGCCGCTACCAGCGCTTGCGCCGCTACGGCGCGTTCGCCTGAACGTGCGCCGGCCGGGTGGCCGGCGCGCGGGAACGCCAGCGCCGGAACGGCGTCCAACGAAGCCTGTCTCATCGCCGTGACCTCAGGGTCGCGCCCGCGGCGCTCCTGCAATTTGCAGGAACGCCGTAGCCGCGACCGCTCGCGCCCGGAGCCCATCCTGTCCATCGACCGCATGTGCCACCTCCCGTTCGCCCTGCTCGCCGCCCTCGCGCTGACGACCCGCGTCGGCGCGGTCGAGCTCGAGCTCGAGGACGAGCCGGTCGTCGACGCCACCTCGCTGGTGCAGCCGGCGTTGCTGTCCGGCCCCGGCTTCAGCGTCGATACGCGCGTCGAGCTGCGCGGCTACATGGCCCGCTTCACGCTCGACACGCCGGTCGGACCGCTGGTCGCCGAGAGCGTGGAGATCCTCGCCGAACGCGAGGCCGAGCTGCCGGCGGTCGAGGCACTCGAGCGCGTGACCCGCTCCGAAGCGTTCCTGCGCGCGGCCGGCGACAAGTTCGCCGCGACCGGCAAGGCGCTGGCGCAGGTCGCGCTGCACCCGGTCGACACGCTGCTCGGCATCCCGAGCGGCGTGGCGCGCTATTTCGCCGCGCGCGTGGCGAAGATCGGCAACCAGGCGCAAAGCCTGTCCGACCGCACCGCGCGCACGCTCGGCACCAGCGGCAACCCGTATCCGGTCGATGCCGGCCCGATGACCGACGCGCGGCCCGATCCGTCCGACGCGCCGCCCAAGCCGGAAAAGCATTGGTACACCAGCATCGGCAAGGAGGCCGGGCGCGAGGTCAAGCGCCAGCTCAAGTACAACCAGGTCAAGCGCGACCTCGCCAAACGGCTCGGCATCGACCCGTACACGTCCAACCCGTACGTGCAGGAGCGCCTGTCCTCGCTGGCCTGGATCGGCAGCGGCGGCAATTTCAGCGCCGGCACCGCGCTCGGCACGATCGGCGGCGTCGGCGCGACGGTGCTGGCCAACGGCACGCAGGTCAGCGACATCGTCTGGTCGATGGCGCCCGACGACCTGCGCGAGCGCAACCGCGAGCGCCTCGGCGCGTACTGCCGCGACGAGCTGCTGATGCGCCAGTTCCTGCGCCGCGGCGCGTTCTCGCCGACGCGGCAGACCGAGCTGGCCGACGTGCTCGATGCGCTCAAGCCGGCCGGCGGCGGCGACGCGCTGCTCGAGCTCGGCATGACCGCGAACTCCGAGCTGGAGGCGCGCTTCATCGTCAACGGCCTGCGCCTGGTCGCCGCGCACCTGGGCGCGCGCGCGCACGGCGGCGAACTGAAGCCGGTCGGCGCCGGCCTGGCCTACGTCACGCGCGACGGCGAACTGGTGCTGCCGCTGCCGGTCGATCGCCTGAGCTGGACCGGCGAGGTGCGCCAGTTCCTCGACCGCGCCGAATTCCGCGTCACGCACAAGACCGTGCTGGTCGGCGGCGAGGCGAGCCTCAACGCGCGCCGCGGCCTGACCGAGCGCGGCTGGAGCATCCACGTGCGCGCACCGTGGCCGGGCGCGCCGCCGTACGCGCTCGGCGGCGAACCGGCCGCGGTCGACGTGGAGAGCTGAGGGGCTGAATCCATCTCGACCCGTAATCCATCGTGCCTCGTAGGGTGGGCCGCAGCCGCGCAGCGGCGAGTCCCACCGCCCGCAGCTTTGGCTTCGCCTTGAGCTCTTGCACGCAGGAGCGCGCTGCTTTTCCGGGGGCCTCATACAGCGGCGGTGGGCGCCCGACGGATCAGCCCACAGGGGCGCGCGCGGCGCCGCAGTTGGGGCCGAAGCCGCCCTCAGGCGGCTGAGGGCGAGACAGCGATGTCGAGCGCAGGCGCCCCAAGGATGGATGGCTGTGCCGACCAATCGGCCGTGCGTTGGACGAGCAAGAGAAAGTAACCCGCTCGCAGGGATGCGGGTCGGTTTTTGCGGAAACGGTAACGCGAAAACCGAACACCATCCCCACCCAACCCTCCCCTTGAAGGGGAGGGCTAAAAAGCGCCACTGCCGGCGAATCCATTTCGTAGACATCCTCTGGTGCCAGCACGCAGCAGCGGGAGTAAGCTGGCCCCCATGCCACCGCCGCACGCGGTGGCGCCGGTCGCGGTCGAGGAGTGCGCCGCGCCTGCCATCCGGAGCGGCCCGCCCCTGTGGAACCGGACGCGGCTGCGGAGGATCCGGCCATGCCCGAACCTCGCCTTCAGCACTACCTTCACCAGAACCACATCGCGTTCGAGACGATCCAGCATGCGCGCACGCTGACCGCGCAGGAAACCGCCGCGAGCGCGCACATCCGCGGCCATGAACTGGCCAAGACCGTGATGGTCAAGCTCGACGGTAGGCTCGCGATGGTCGTGCTGCCCGCCTCGATGCGGCTGCACTTCGGCCGCCTGCGCAAGGCCACCGGCGCGAGCAGCGCCGGCCTCGCCGAGGAGCTCGAGTTCCGCGACCTGTTCCCGGATTGCGAACCCGGCGCGATGCCGCCGTTCGGCAACCTGTACGGCCTGGACGTCTACATCGACGACAGCCTCGCCGACGACCGCCTGATCGCGTTCAACGCCGGCACGCACACCGAACTGGTGCGCATGCCGTTCGCCGAGTTCGAGCGGCTGGTGCATCCGCAGCGGCTGCACCGCGTGCACCGGCTCGGCGTTTCGGACGAGTGGGGTGGCTGAGCGCGCCGGCGTGCGGACAACAAAAAACCGCCCGGATCGTTCCGGGCGGTTCTCTGGGTGACGCCGGCGGCAGTGTTACTTCGCCGTCAGGCCGCGGCGCTCGAGCAGCGGCTCGATCTTCGGATCGTGGCCGGTGAAGTCGCGGAACAGCTGCGAGGCGTCCTTGCTGCCGCCGCGCGACAGCAGCGTGTCACGGAAGCGGTCGCCGTTCACACGCGTCAGGCCGCCGTTCTGCTTGATCCACTCGACCGTGTTCGCGTCGAGCACTTCCGACCAGATGTAGGCGTAGTAGCCGGCCGCGTAGCCGCTCATGATGTGGCTGAAGTACGGCGTGCGGTAGCGCGGCGGCACCGGCGTGTAGTCGATGCCGTCCTTCTTCAGCGCGGCCGCCTCGAACGCCATCACGCCGTCGGCGCCCGGCACCGCCTCGGCGCTGCCGAGCTGGTGCCAGTTCTGGTCGAGCATCGCCGCACCGAGGTATTCCGTGGTGCGGAAGCCCTCGTTGAACTGCGCCGCCGCCATGACCTTGTCGAGCAGTTCCTTCGGCATCGCCTCGCCGGTCTGGTAGTGCTTGGCGTAGTTGGCCAGCACGCTCGGCCAGTCGGCCCACATCTCGTTGACCTGCGAGGGGAACTCGACGAAGTCGCGCGGCACGCTGGTGCCGGCGAAGTACGGGTAGGTCACGTTCGAGAACATGCCGTGCAGCGCATGGCCGAACTCGTGGAACATCGTGCGCGTCTCGTCCCACGTCATCAGCGTCGGCTTGCCTTCCGGCGGCTTGGGGATGTTCAGGTGGTTGGCGACCACCGGCAGCGTGCCGAACAGCTTGTTCTGCTGCACGTAGGCGTTCATCCACGCGCCGCCGCGCTTGGACGGGCGCGCGTACATGTCGGCGATGAAGATCGCCAGCTGCGAGCCGTCTTCGTTGAACACGTCGTAGACCAGCACGTCCGGCTGGTACACCGGCAGGTCGGTGCGCTGCTTGAACTTCAGGCCGTACAGCTGGCCGGCCGCGTAGAACACGCCGTTCTCGAGCACGTTCTTCATCTCGAGGTACGGCTTGATCTGCGACTCGTCGAACGCGTACTTGGCCTGACGCACCTTCTCCGAATAGAACGCCCAGTCCCACGGCTCGAGCTTGAAGCTCGGCTGGCCCTTGGCCTTCTGCTCCTTGTCGATCACCGCCTGCAGCTCGGCCGCCTCGCGCTTGGCGTTGGCGACCGCAGCCGGCGCGAGCTGGCCGAGCATCGCGTTGACCGCCTCGGGCGTCTTCGCGGTCTGGTTGCCGAGGCTGTAGGCGGCGTAGTTCGGGTAGCCGAGCATCTGCGCGCGCTCGACGCGCAGCTTCATGATCTTCGACACCAGCGCGGTGTTGTCGTACTGGTTGCCGCGGCTGCCGCGCGCGACCGACGCCTCGTGCAGGCGCTGGCGCAGCGCGCGGTTGGTCAGGAACGTCTCCGGCGGCTGGCCGGTCGTGTTCTGCAGCGCAAGCACGTACTTGCCTTCGAGGCCGCGCGTCTTGGCCGCCTCGGCCGCCGCCGCGATCGCCTCGTCGGACAGGCCGTCGAGCTCCTCCTTCGTGTCGACCACGATCGCCGAGTCGTTCACCTCGGCCAGCACGTTCTGGCTGAAGCTGGTGCCGAGCGTGGCGAGTTCGCCGTTGATTTCCTTCAGGCGCGCCTTGTCGGCCTCCGACAGCTTGGCGCCAGCGCGGACGAAGTCGTCGTAGTAGCGCTCGACCAGGCGCACGCCCTCGGCGTCGAGGCCAAGGTCCGCGCGCTTGTCATACAGCGCCTGCACGCGCTCGAACAGCTTCGGATTGAGGTAGATCGCGTCGCGGTGCGCGGCGAACCTGGCCGAGTAGTCGGCCTGGATCTTCTTGCGCGCGTCGTTGGTGTCGGCGCCGACCAGGCTGAAGAAGATCGTGGTCGCGCGCTCGAGGATCTGGCCGCCCTTCTCCATCGCGACGATCGTGTTGTCGAACGTCGCCGGCTCGGCATTGTTCGCGATCGTGTCGACTTCCTTGAGCTGCTCGGCCATGCCGCGGTCGAACGCGGGACCGAAGTCGCTGTCCTTGATCTTGTCGAACGGCGGGTACTGCAGCGGCAGCGTGCTGGCCGTGAACAGCGGATTGGCGGCCTCGCTGCTGGCGGCCTCGGCCGGCGCCTTCGCCATGCCGGCATCGCTCGGCGCCGGCGCGTTGCAGGCGCTAAGCGCCAGGGTGGACAGCGCCGCGGTCAGCGCCAGCGCGAGGGGATGCTTCATCGGTCGGTACCCGGGTGGTAAGGAACTCCCGAGACTACCAAAACGCGCCCGATGGGACCCATGACGAAAGGCATGGGCGGTGCCCCAGGCCGCCGCCCTGACCAGTCAGACTGGAAAAACAGGAGCGAATAGCTAAGTCCTCCCCTTGCGTGACTCCAGACCCTTGGGCTCAAACGAATAAATGTGAACCACATCACGTTTACAGACCCGATTTTCGACAAGTCCGCCAATCTTGGCCCTCTTTCTCACCACTCTTGGACGTACGAGGAGTGGCTGAATAACTGCCCTCCTCGTCGACTAGCCCACCTCAATTTTTGAGTGAAGCTCGAAGAGAGGGAAATTCGACAAGAGTGGTTGACAACAATCCACTAACCTGATATTTGTCTCCAACACTCGACGCGTGACCGTAACGGGTCGCTGCACTATCACCGAGATTGGCGCTTTGGCGTTCACAAGGAGGCAATATGAATCAGGGACTTGACTCAACGTAAGCAGAAGAAACTGATCGAAGCATCAGCTACTTACGTGACACATCCGCCATCACTTGCGCGCCATGTCATTTAAAAAAAATCTCTCGAACCTCCTGCGACGGCATAAAAGAAGCATTCTTTTATCGGCGGTTGTTATTTCATCAGCCGCATGCTTTTTATATTTCAGGCCGACAAGTTATTCGCACGCCGCAGCAAAGCCCTCCCCCATCCCAATATCGATTGATAAACGGGAAGGAGCCGCGCCCGCCCCCTCCCCAGAAGAAAAACCGTCAGTGAGGCCGCAGCAGCCCACAATCATAAGGGATCGCGGATACGTCGTTGACAATTTAAGTAAAGATTTCAATCGCTTTCTTGCAATGAGCAAGGCTGGAGATATCCAAGCCTCCAGAGCACTCCTTGACGCCTTGGTCAAATGTAAAAACGCCGACATATCTCAACGCAGCTTAACCATTGCAAGAGATCGGCTAGAGAAGGAAACAAATACTCAAGAAAGAGGCGCCCTGGCGGACCAGATCAGATTTCACCAGAATATTCTATCCTATTGTGGAGAGGGATCTGGAGGAACTGATCGAAAGAGCGCCCTCCGATTCGTAACCAAGCAATTAGCCGAATCTGGGGATTCGGATGCTCGACTAAAATACCCTATGCTCGGACAACCTGAGAATGACGGCTCACCAGATTTTGATGAGAGAAGATCCGAATTTATCAGCGACGCGAAGAAATACCTTGCCAATGAGATATCAGCTGGAAATAGCGCAGCGCTGAACGTAATGGCTCAGGCTTACATGCCCCCCCCAGTCGAAGGGATGATCACTCCGTTTACAGTCGACTCAGGGAAGGCGTATACGTACTACTACGCATTTGGACTAGCATCGCCCGAAAAAAATATACCTCGGCACATCGAATCAATTCTCGCTGGACTAGAAAATAAATTGTCGCCCGAAGAAATTGAGGAGCACAGGAGGGAAGCGGCACGGATTGCCAGCTGCTGTGGTGGGGGTTAGTTCTTTCACACTTAGGGAGGAAGGCTTGTGAATAAGAAGGCATTTCTTAAAGTATCTGTTGCTGCCGTCGCGTTTGCCCTCGTGAGCGCAATTGCGATTGCCAGACAACTTGGTGAAGGATATGTTTATGGCAGTCACGATCCGGCCGACCCCGGCGACCCGGCAACATTTGACGTGATTTCAGGATTTAGTCCTGGCACGGGGGGTGCGCAGCCAGGTGATACGTACGTAGTTTATAACCCGAATACCGGAGCATTCGCGGAGTACACCTGGACCGGTGTCTCCTTGGCGCTGGCGAGCTATGGCTGCGCCAAGGTAATTCATACGGCCTGCGTTGCAGCTTAACGGCACTTGACGGTCATTTTGTGGCCGGCGATTTCGCCGGCCACTTTTCGTTCTTTGCCTCAAGCAACTTTGCCGAAAGTCGAGACTCCCCGTGAGCTCTACTGGGCATTGGCGGCGGCGGCTCAATGCCCATCGCGACTCCACGAACCTTAAGCCGCCCTTTGGCTAGGCGAGTGTGCACAGCTCACACTCCGGCGCCCCAACGCGCGATCACCGCTACCCAGTATGCACGTGGTCAACGCCATACGGTACGGGAACGTGCGAGCGACATCACATTCAATGCGCGCAAGATCGTGGCGGCACTAGCCAGCACGCCCCGCCCCTGTTTCGAACCGCCGCTATCACCGACAATTGCGCCCCCTAAGTCTTCCAGCAGCCGCCCCCCCCATGGACTACCCCGCCCGCCCCCGCTTCGAACACGAGCTCGACTCGATCCGCGAGCAGGGCCTGTACAAGACCGAGCGCATCATCACCACGCCGCAGTCGGCCGCGATCCGCACCAACGGGCACGAAGTGCTGAACTTCTGCGCCAACAACTACCTTGGCCTGGCCGACCATCCGGACATCATCGCCGCGGCCAAGCATGCGCTCGACACGCACGGCTTCGGCCTCGCCTCGGTGCGCTTCATCTGCGGCACGCAGGACCTGCACAAGCAGCTGGAGAAGGCGATCGCGACCTACTTCGGCACCGACGACGCGATCCTCTACACCAGCTGCTTCGACGCCAACGGCGGCCTGTTCGAGACGATCCTGTCCGACGAGGACGTGGTGATCTCCGATGCACTCAACCACGCCTCGATCATCGACGGCATCCGCCTGTGCAAGGCCGAGCGCCGCCGCTACGCCAACGGCGACATGGCCGAGCTGGAGAAGCACCTGGCCGAGACGCAGCACAAGCGCACGCGCCTGATCGCGACCGACGGCGTGTTCTCGATGGACGGCTACATCGCCAAGCTCGACGAGATCGTCGCGCTGAAGAAGAAGTACAACGCGCTGCTGATGGTCGATGATTCGCACGCGACCGGCTTCGTCGGCCCGACCGGGCGCGGCTCGGCCGAGCTGCACGGCGTGATGGACGAGGTAGACGTCTTTACGTCCACGCTCGGCAAGGCGCTCGGCGGCGGCTCGGGCGGCTTCACGACCGGACGCCAGGCGATCGTCGACCTGCTGCGCCAGCGCTCGCGTCCGTACCTGTTCTCCAACACGCTGCCGCCGCCGCTGGTCGCCGCCTCGATCAAGGTGTTCGAGATGCTGTCCGACGGCGCCGAACTGCGCGAGCGCGTCAACGCCAACGCGCGCCATTTCCGCGAGCGCATGGGCGCGGCCGGCTTCGAGCTCAAGCCCGGCACGCATCCGATCGTGCCGGTCATGCTGCACGACGCCAAGCTGGCGCAAGCGTTCGCCAAGGAACTGCTCGACGAGGGCATCTACGTGATCGGCTTCTTCTACCCGGTCGTGCCGCAGGGCCAGGCGCGCATCCGCACGCAGATGAGCGCAGCGCACACGCGCGAGCAGATCGACCGCGCGGTCGATGCGTTCATCAAGGTCGGGCGCAAGCTCGGCGTGATCGGCGGGTAAATCCGCTTTTCGTAGGCTGGACGGCCGCAGGCCGGCCGGCGCCTCGTGCCGGCCGCGCTACGCGCGTCCAGCCTGCGCAAGGCAGCGAGGGTCGAGGCACGAATGCCTGGCGGGACTCGCGCCTTCGGCGCTGCGGCCCACCCTACGGGCTGCGCGACGAACCGCGCATCACGACGCGCGGCTGCGCCGCCCGAGCCGTGCCACCTCGTCGGGCGAGAGCCGGCGCCACGCGCCCTTGGCCAGCGGGCCGAGCTCGAGCTCGCCGATCGCCACGCGCACGAGCCGCAGCACGCCTATGCCGAACGCGGCGAGCACGCGGCGGATCTGGCGGTTGCGGCCCTCGTCGAGCACGATCTCCAGCCACGCGGTCTTGTCGCCGCGGCGCAGCTCGCGCACGGCCTTGAGCGCGAGGTGCTCGCCGTCCGCGACGACGCCGGCGCGCAGCGCCTCGAGCAGGGCCGCGCCAGGCAGGCGGTCGATCTGCACGTGGTAGGTCTTGTCCACGTGCGACTCCGGCGCGGTGATCGCCGCCGCCCAGGCGCTGTCGTTGCTGAACAGCAGCAGGCCTTCGCTGGCCTGGTCGAGCCGGCCGACCGGCGCGACCCACGGCAGCCCGCTGCCGCCGAGCAGCACATACACGGTGTCGCGGCCGCGCTCGTCGGCCGCCGTGGTCACGTAGCCGCGCGGCTTGTTCAGCATCAGGTAGACGCGCTCGGCCGCGCCGACCGGCGCGCCGTCGAGCGTGACGCGGTCGCGCGCGAGGTCGACCGGCGTTTCCGGATCGCGCGCGATGCGGCCGTTCAGCGCGACGCGGCCGGCGGCGATCCACGCCGCCGCCTGCGTGCGCGAGGCGAGGCCGAGCTTGGAGAGCACGCGGGCGAGGCCGTGGCGCGGAGCACGCCGGGCGGGTGCGCTGCGCGACGGTCCTGGGGGTGGAAACGGTCGTCGCGGCGCACGCATGGAAGCGGTGGCTCAGCGCTTGCTGAAACCGACGTGGGACTGCTCGTCGAGCTCCTCGCGCCCGACCGCCTCGACGCGCGCGGCCGGCGGACCTTCGTGCAGCCAGGCCTCGAGCACGGCCAGCGCGTCGGGCGTGCCGCAGGCGACGACCTCGACGCGGCCATCGGCGAGGTTCCGCGCGTAGCCGCTCAGGCCGAGTTCGCGCGCGCGCACGGTGGTCGAGGCGCGGAAGAACACGCCCTGCACGAGGCCGGAGACGAGGAAGCGCGCGCTGGCCATGGCGCTCGCCTACTTCGCCGCGGCGCCGGCGGCGATCGCCTTGTCGAGGTCGGCGTCGGTGATCGGCCCGGTGAACTTCTGCGCGACGCGGCCGTCGGGCGCGATCAGGTAGGTGGTCGGCAGGCCGCGCGGCGCCTCGAAATCGGCCGGCGGGTCGAACACGTCGATCTGCGCCAGCGGGTACTTGACCGGATGCGCCTTCATGAACGCCACGATCTCGGCCTTGTCGGTGTCCTCGTAGGCGAGACCGATCGCGGCGACGTCCTTGTGCGCGGCGACGAATGCGGAGATGTCGGGCATCTCCTTGATGCACGGCGAGCACCAGGTCGCCCAGAAGTTGACGATGACCCATTTGCCGCGCTGCTGGGCGAGGTCGAAGTGGCCGCCGTCGAGCGTGGCGACCTGCAGCGTCGGGCGTTCGGCAGTGGCGGCGGACAACGGCGCGGCGCACGCGAGCGCGAGCGTCAGGGCGAGGAATCGGATCGGTTTCATGCAGGCTCCGGCGGGCGGCCGGCCGGCGCAGGCGCCGGCGGGGGCGAGGATGGTACATCCGCCGCGAACAGCTCGGCCAACGGCACGTCGAGCGCATCGCGCACCTGCCGGCCGAGCGCGTCGAGCAGCGTGGCGGCCGGCACGGGCAGGCCGGCGCCGTCGGCGGCCGGCGGCAGGCGCCAGGTACCGGCCTCGTAGATCTCGAGCAGGCGCACGCTGGCGAGGTCGCGCACGACCAGCCATTCGCCGAGCTCGCCGCGGCGGATCAGGCCGACGCGGTCGAGGTCGCCGAGGTAGCGCTGCAGCAGGTCGTCGGTCAGGAACGGCGCGGCGGCGAGCAGGTCGCGGCTGTGCAGGCCGCGGCCGGCGCGTTGCGCGGCGGCGAACTGCGCCAGCACGCGCAGCAGCCCGGCGAACTCCTGCCCGCGCGGCAGGCGCAGCGCCGCCGGGCGGTAGTCGAATGCGCTCAGCGAGGCGGCGAGCGAGGCGCCGAGCAGCACGATCGCCCACGACAGGTAGATCCAGAAGATGAAGATCGGCACCATCGCGAGCGCGCCGTAGACCTGCTGGTAGCTCGCGTACTGCGTCGCGTACAGCGCGAAACCGCGCTTGGCCAGCTCGAACAGTACGCTCGCGATGAACGCGCCGATCGCGGCGTGGCGCAGGCGCACGCCGCGGCGCGGGATCACGACGTAGGCCGCGACGAGCGCGCTCAGTACGAGCAGGAACGGCAGCGCCGCGAGCACGCGCGCCTTGAGCGAGAACTGCGCCTCGGCCGCGTCGATGAACGGCAGCGCGAACGCATACGAGCTGATCGCGAGCGCGGCGACCAGCAGCAACGGCCCGAGCGTCAGCGCGGTCCAGTAGATCACGAAGCGCGCGCTGGCGCTGCGCGCGACCTGCACGCGCCAGATGCGGTTGAATGCATCCTCGATGCTCATCATCAGCGAGATCGCGCTGGCCAGCAGCACCAGCACGCCGACCGCGGTCGCCTTGCTGGCGTTGTCGGCGAACTGCGTGATGTAGCCCTGCACCGTGCTGCCGGCCGCCGGCACGAAGTTCGCGAACACCCACTGCGTCAGCTGTTCGCGCCAGCCGGCGAAGCCCGGAAACGCGGCGAGGATGCCGAGCACCGCCGCGGTCACCGGCACCAGCGCGAACACCGTGGTGAACGCGAGCGCGCCGGCCGTCTGCAGGCAGTGGTCTTCGAGGAAGCGGGACCAGGTGAATTCGACGAACGCGACGATGCGCTCGCGGTCGAGGCGCAATCTGGCAAACTTCACGGCGCGCGGATTCATGCCGCGAGCCTAGCGCAGCGCGCTGGCCATACCCAACCCTTCCGCATTGCGGGCAACCCCACATCCGCCCATTCCTCGCATCGACGAGGAGGGCCGAGGCGACAGCACGGTGCACGGCAGCGCATGAGCGAAATCCTGGTCCTGTACTACAGCCGCACCGGCAAGGTCGCGCAGCTCGCGCGGCTGGTCGCGCGCGGCGTCGAGGAAGTCGAAGGCATGCGCGCGCGCCTGCGCAGCGTGCCGCCGGTCGCGCCGGTGACCGAGGTCGCGGCGCCGCCGGAACCGGACGACGGCGCGCCGTATGCGACGCGCGCGGACCTGGCCGAATGCAGCGGCCTCGTGCTCGGCAGCCCGACGCGCTTCGGCAACATGGCCGCGCCGCTCAAGCACTTCCTCGATTCGACCGGCGCCGAGTGGGCCTCCGGCACGCTGGTCGGCAAGCCGGCCGGCGTGTTCACGTCGACCAGCACGATGCACGGCGGCCAGGAAACGACGCTGGTCTCGATGATGCTGCCGCTGCTGCACCACGGCATGCTGATCGTCGGCCTGCCCTACACCGAGGCTGCGCTCAACCGCACCAGCGGCGGCGGCTCGCCATATGGCGCCAGCCACGTCGGCGGCGTCGCCGGCGACCGTCCGCTCGACGAGGACGAGCGCATCCTCGCGCGCGCGCTCGGCCGCCGCGTCGCCGAAGTCGCGGCGCGCCTGGGGGCACGGCCATGACGCCGCAGCGCGCGGGCCTGGCGGCGTGGGCCGCACTGGTGCTGCTGCAGCTGGCCTGGTACCTGTGGCTGGCGCCGCCGGCGAACGGCAACAGCGGATTCGCGCTGGCGCTGACCCTGCCACCGCTGCTGCTGCCGCTGCTCGCGCTGCGCACCAGCACGCGCCGCGCGCTGCTGTGGGTCGGCACCGTCGCGTTGTTCTATGTCTGCCACGGCATCGTCGCGGCGTGGGTGTATCCGCCCACGCGCGTGCCCGCGCTGCTCGAAGTCGCGCTGTGCCTGGTGTTGATCGGCGCGCTTGGCGTGGAGGCGCGCCGAAACAAGGCAAGGCGCACGACGTGAGGCCGACGACCGGATAGCGACCAGGACGCAGGCTGCACGCACGCGGCGCGGCCGGCTCCATGGCGCCGGCCGGCCTGCGGCCGTCCAGCCTACGAAGCCCCTCCCGCCTCCCCTCGCCCCTCGCCCCTCTCCCGTCGCTCGCACTGCTCATGCGTCAGGCGCGTCGCCTCCGGCAGGCGTTCGGCGAGGAAGTCGACGAACGCGCGCACGCCGGGCAGCAGGCCGCGCCGGCTCGCGTAGACGAAGTGCGCGATGCCCTGCGGGATGCTCCACTGCGGCAGCACGACCTCCAGCTCGCCGCGCGCGATCGCCGGCGCGCAGACGAACTCGGGTAGCGCCGCGACGCCCATGCCGCGCTTGGCTGCCTCGAACAGCACGCCGAACTCGCCACAGATCAGGCGCGCGCGCATCTCGACGTTGACGCTGGCGCCGTCGGCGCCGATCAGCTCGAGCATCTGCGCGCCCTCGTGCTCGTACCACGACAGCAGCGGCAGGCGCTCGAGGTCGGCCGGCACCTGCGGCCGGCCATGCGCCGCGAGGAAGGCTGGCTGGGCCGCGAGCAGCACGCGCGACTGGCCGAAGCTGCGCAGGATCAGGCTGGCATCCGCATCGAGCTTGTTGCGTACGCGGATCGCCACGTCGATGCCTTCGTTGATCAGGTCGACGCGGCGGTTGGTGGCAAGCACGCGCACCTGCATCTTCGGGTGGTGCTCGAGGAAGTCCGGCAGCACATGCGCGATCACGGTCTGCGCCAGCGACACCGGGCAACTGACGCGCACGACGCCGCGCGGCTCGGCGCGCAGCTCGTCGACCGCGTCCTGCGCCGCCTGCGCCTCCTCCAGCGCGGCGCGGCAGTGCGCGTAAAAGCGTTCGCCGATCTCGGTGACGGCGAAACGTCGCGTGGTCCGCTGCAGCAGGCGCACGCCGAGGCGCTCCTCCAGCTGTGCGACGCGCTTGCTCAGGCGCGACTTCGGCACGCCGAGCGCACGCCCGGCGGCGGAGAATCCGTGGTGTTCGACCACGGCCGCGAAGAAGCGCAGGTCGTTGAGGTCCTGCAACGCGCCGTAACCTCCCATCATTGTTTCCCCTGATGAACTAATTGATGCGATTTTGCGGACTTATCGCCGCATTGTCCACGCCATATCTTCACTGCCGTTCCCGAATCCGGCATCTCGCCGATGGAGACCGCCATGAAGATCCTGCACCTCGACTCCAGCGCGCTCGGCGCGCGCTCCGTCAGCCGCGAACTGAGCCAGGCGATCGTCGCCGCGTGGCGCCGCCTGCGGCCTGACGCGACCGTCAGCTACCGCGACCTCGCGGCCAATCCGCTGCCGCACTGGACGCCCGTCGCCGATGCGGCCGACCCCGCCGCGCGTCTCGCGTCCGAGGTGCTCGACGAATTCCTCGCCGCCGACGTGGTCGTGATCGGCGCACCAATGTACAACTTCTCTATCCCGAGCACGCTGAAGGCCTGGATCGACCGGATCGCGGTCGCCGGCAAGACGTTCCGCTACACCGCCACCGGCCCCGAGGGCCTGGCCGGCGACAAGCGCGTGATCGTGGCGTCCGCGCGCGGCGGCTACTACGGCGCTGGCACGCCCGGCGCCGCCGCGGATTACCAGGAGGCCTACCTGCGCCAGGTGTTCGGCTTCCTCGGCATCGACCAGGTCACGTTCGTCCGCGCCGAAGGCGTCAACATCGGCCCCGAGCAACGCGAGCAGGCGCTCGCCGCGGCACACGCGACGATCGCCGAGCGCGAGGCGCGCCTGGCCGCCTGAGCGGCACCATTCCCCGCGGCGGCCGCTGGCGCCGCGGGGGTTCACCGCGTGTTCAATCGCGCGGGCTAGATTGGACGAACCGCCACTGGCTGCCACGAGGCGTGCCGATGAACACGTCCGGTGAGCAAGACAAGAAGTGCGCCAACACGCCCTGCCAGTGCGCGCCCAGGTCGTGGGATGCCTACTGCAGCGACTACTGCAAGCACACGGCGACCAGCGGCGTGCCGCGCGTGGAAACGACCTGTCGCTGCGAGCACGATGGCTGCGCGGCGGCAGCGGCCGCTTCGCCCCAGCGCGCGGGCTGATCGAGCCGGGAGCCACGGCGCGGCGCATTTGCCCGCGCCACGCTGCGTCGCAGCACGGGCAATGTTAGGCTGCGTGCCCCTGCCCGGATCCCGCACGTGCCCAAACGCCCCGCCATCCAGCGCCACGAATGGTTTGCCGTCGTGGTCGCGTTCGCCTACTTCTTCTGCGTGCTGGCCGCGTACTACGTGATCCGGCCGGTGCGCGACCAGTTGTCCGCCGCGGTCGGCTCGACCCAGCTGCCGATCTTCTACGCGGCGACCTTCGTCGCCACGCTGGCCTTGACGCCGCTGTTCGGCGCCCTGGTCGCGCGCTTCCCGCGGCGCACGTTCGTGCCGGTCGTGTACCTGTTCTTCATCGCCGGCATGCTCGCGTTCATCCCGCTGTTCCAGCTGCAGGATGCGATCGGCGCGCGCCTGCTCGGCTCGGCGTTCTTCGTCTGGGTCAGCGTGTTCAACCTGTTCGTGGTCGCGGTGTTCTGGAGCTTCATGGCCGACCTGTTCGATGCCGAACAGGCGCACCGGCTGTTCCCGGTGATCGCGCTTGGCGGCACGCTCGGTGCGATCGCCGGTCCGGCGATCACGCGCGGCTTCAATGCCTTGGTCGGCGTGTCCGGCCTGCTGGTCGTGTCCTCGCTGCTGCTCGGCGCCGCGATCGCCTGCATCGTCGGGCTGTCGCGCTGGTCGCGCCGGCATCCGGTGCGCGGCGACGAGCGGCGCGACGAGCGCATCATCGGCGGCGGCTTCCTCGCCGGCGCGATCGAGACGCTGAAGTCGCCGCTGATGCGGCGCCTGGCGCTGCTGATGCTGCTCGGCGACGCGGTCGGCACGGTGATCTATGCGCTGCTGGCCGACTACAGCGGCGCGACCTATGCCACGCGCACCGAGCGCATCAACTTCGCGGCCGGCATCGACCTCGGCGCGAATCTGCTGCAGGTGTTCCTGCAGATCTTCGTCACGCGCACGCTGCTGGTGCGCTTCGGCCCGGCGCCGGCGCTGGCGCTGGACGGCGCACTGAAGGCGCTGATGCTGGCCGGGCTGGCGGTGTTCGCCGGACCGTGGATCGCCGCGGTCGCGGTGGTTACGCGCGCGAGCGCGTACGGCGTGTTCAAGCCGGCCGCCGACAGCCTCTACACGCGCGTCGATGCCGAGACGCGCTACAAGACCAAGAACTTCATCGACACCTCGGTCTGGCGCTTCGGCGACCTCGTCGTGACCAGCAGCTTCAACCTGCTGCGCGGCCTCGGCACCACGCTGCCCGGCTTCGCCGCGCTGACCGTGCTCGCCGCGGCGACCTCGGGCTGGGTCGGCTGGCGCGCGGCGCATTCGCGCGCGCTGCGCCCGGCCATGGAGCCCGCAGAGGCGAAGGATTGAAAGGGCTGAACCGGGCCGGCCGGGCCTCGCCGGCGAATCCCCAATCCCCAATCCAGGCTACACCCGCGAATAGCTCCACGACTGCATGCGCCCGTCGCGGTACGGCATCACGCCGTGGAACGGGCGCGGGTCGGCGTCGAACACCAGCGGCAGGAAGTGGCGGTCGCCTTCCCACATCGGCAGCTCGTCGAGGCGCGCCAGTTCGACCCATTCGAGCGTGCCTTCCGGGTTGCGCTCGAGCGGCGTGCCTTCGAACGCGCTGATCAGGAACACGAAGCCGAGCCAGTCCTCGCCGTGCTTGCCGAAGCCGGGCCAGCTGATCGTGCCGCGCAACGCCAGTTCGGTGCAGGCGATGCCGGCCTCCTCGTGGATCTCGCGGCGCATGCCGGCGAGCACGTCCTCGTCCGGATCGAGCTTGCCGCCGAGGCCGTTGTACTTGCCCAGGTGCTGGTCGTGCGCGCGCGCGTTGCGGTGGATCATCAAGACGCGGCGGTGGTCCGGCGACAGCACGTAGCCGAGGGTCGCGACGATCGGGGTGTAGGGCATGGTCGGCGAGGTGGCGATGGGTCGGCAATCATAGCCGCCGGGGTTACCATCGTGAGCCTGCCGCGCCACGGCGCGCACGATCGAAGGAGCAACCCCACATGAGCATCGAGACGATTTCCGAGCAACGCTGCTTCGGCGGCGTGCAGGGCTTCTATCGCCACGACTCGAAGGAAACCGGCGGCGCGATGCGCTTTGGCGTGTTCGTGCCGCCGCTCGCGCGCGGCGAGAAGGCGCCGGTGCTGTACTACCTGGCCGGCCTGACCTGCACCGAGGAGACGTTCGTGATCAAGGCCGGCGCGCAGCGCCTGGCGGCCGAGCTCGGCCTGATCCTGGTGTCGCCCGACACCAGCCCGCGCGACACCGGCATCGACGGCGCGAGCGGCGACTGGGAGTTCGGCGAAGGCGCCGGTTTCTACCTCGACGCGACCACGCCGCTGTTCGCCGAGCGCTTCCGCATGTACAGCTACGTCACGGTCGAGCTGCCGGCGCTGCTCGGCGCGCATTTCGGCGCGGCGGACCTCGCGCGCGAGGGCATCTTCGGCCACTCGATGGGCGGCCACGGCGCGCTGACGATCGCGCTGAAGAATCCGGCCCGCTACAAGTCGGCGTCGGCGTTCGCGCCGATCGTCGCGCCGCGCGAGGTGCCGTGGGGGCAGAAGGCGCTGCCGCGCTACCTCGGCGAGGACCGCGCGGGCTGGCGCGCGTACGACACCTGCGCGCTGCTCGAGGACGGCGCGCGCTTCCCCGGCCCGCTGCTGGTCGACCAGGGTTATGCGGACAAATTCCTCGACACGCAGCTGCAGCCCGAGCGCCTCGACCGTGCCTGCCGCGCGGTCGGCCAGGCGCTGACGCTGCGCCTGCACGCCGGCTACGACCACAGCTACTACTTCATCTCGACGTTCATGGAGGACCACCTGGTCCACCATGCGCAGGCGTTGCACGGCTGAAGGGAGCCTCGCCGCGGATGCGGACTCGCCGCTACGCGGCTGCGTCGCACCCTACGGGGTTGCTGCAAGGTTGCAGGGCGGTTCAAGGCCGAAGCCGCCTCGGGCACGCGCGTGGGGCGATGCCGGCTGCACGAATTCCAGCAGCGTTGGTGGGACTCGCCGCTGCGCGGCTGCGTCCCACCCTTCTATGAGTTCAGGCTTGTCAAGCCCCGCCGCTGGTTTCTCTGTCGCTGT